>NZ_QKTU01000031.1 GCF_003234565.1 Curtobacterium sp. MCBD17_013
AGGCCGCCGACGGCGCGGGCGCCGCGGCGGAGGGGGTGGCCGTCGACGCTGCGGACGTCGTGGCGGTGGTCGCGCCTCCCGGCTCGTCCGCCACCGCGGGGAGGGCCGAGCCGGTGACCGTGAGGGCGGCGGCGGCGGCGACGACGATGAGGGGCAGACGGACGGTGCGCATGGTCACTCTCGGAGGCTGAGCGGTCGGGGGTGCCCGGCGCCGATTCGGGTTGCGATCGCCGACCTGACGACGCTAGCCCGAGCGGAGGCCCGACAACAGCCCCTGTGCGACCTCACAGACCCCCAGTTGGCGGGGTCGTGTCGGCGGGGTGGGCGTCCGGAGGCAGTCAGGGGCGCGTGGGCCGGAGCGTGATCAGGGGCGTGACGGCCCGCCGTCCTGCTGGTACCGGGCGTTCGTGACGTCGTTCGTCGACCCGTGGATCGAGATCGCCCCCGTGGCGAAGTCGGCTTCGAGCTGCTCGAGTGATCGCCCCCGGGTCTCGGGGACGAGCGTGAGCACGAACACGAGCGCGGCGGCGTTGAGCACGGCGAACACGAAGAACGTCGTCGAGATCCCGAAGGCCGCGACGGCGATGGGGAACGTCAGGCTGACCCCGAAGTTCGCGAGCCAGAGCACGAGTGCGGTGAGCCCCATGCCGGCCCCGCGGAGGCGCAGCGGGAACACCTCGGAGAGCATGAGCCACACGAGTGGCCCGATGGTGCCCTGCATGATGCCGACGAAACAGATGATGAACACGAGGACGACCACCGCGCGGAGGGTGCCCTGCGGCAGGACCACCGACGCCAGACCGATCAGCAGATGGAACAGGGTCGTGCCCGCGAACCCGCTGATGAGGAACGTGCGCCGGCCCAGTCGGTTGATGAAGCGGAGGCCGATCACGACGGCGAGGACCGCGATCACCCCCGAGCCGACGTTCGCGATCAGGGCACCCTGCTGGCTGAACCCGGACTCCTGCAGCACCTGCGTGCCGTAGTACATGATCGAGTTGATCCCGGTGACCTGCTGGGCGATGCCGAGTCCGCCGCCGATGTACACGAGCCTGCGGAGCCACGGTTCGCGGAACAGATCGCGGATCCGGCCGGAGCGGGCCTCCGCTTCCTCCGCGGCGAGGTCGTGCAGCTCGGCCATCTCGGCCACCGCGCGCTCGTCCGAGCGGATGGTGCGGAGCACGGCGAGCGCGTCGTCCTCGCGCCCCTTGCCGAGCAGCCACCGCGGGCTCTCCGGCACGCGGAGCATGCCGATGAACAGCGCGACGGCGGGGATCAGCGCGACCGCGAGCATGTACCGCCAGACGTCGGTGTGGGAGCCCCAGATCGACCCGATCACGGCGTTGATCGCGAATGCGGCCAGCTGCCCCGTCACGATCATGAGCTCGTTCCGGGTCACGAGACCGCCGCGCTTCTCGGTCGGCGACAGCTCCGCCAGGAACACCGGGACCGTGACGGACGCCCCGCCGACGGCGATGCCGAGGACGAACCGCGCCGCGACGAGGACCTCCCACGTCGGGGACAGCACGCACGCGAGCGCGGCGACGAAGAAGACGACGGCGAGCGTGCGGATGGTGGGTCGCCGACCGTTGTGGTCGGAGATGCGACCCGTGGTGAACGCGCCGAGCGCCGCCCCGACGAGGATCGCCGACGTCACGAGCCCCTCGGTCGTGGGCGTGAGCCCGAGATCCGCGGTGAGCGAGTCGAGCGCGCCGTTGACGACGCCGGTGTCGTACCCGAAGAGCAGACCGCCGAAGGTCGCGACGACCGCGACGAACCCGAGCCGTCGCGAGTACGGACCCGGTGTCAGCGGTGGCAGGGCCCGTCCGCCCGGTGCAGGTCGCCCCGTCGTGTCGGCTCCCCCGGCTGTCGTGCTCCGCGTCGCCACCATCGCTCCTCGTGATCCGCCCCGTCGGAGACCCGACGGTCGGGCCGTCGCTCGGAGGGGGAGGAGTCGACGCTATCGAGCGGCGTCCGCGTGGTCGCTCAGCTGCTCCTGCTCGGTGGATCCGTCGGCGGGGACAGCCGGTGTGGAGGCCGTCTCCGCGGCGGCCCGCTCGGCCATGGCGGTCGTCAGGGTCGTCAGCACACGGGTCACGACGGCGTTGTCCTCGTCGGACAGCCGGTCGAAGACGTCGACGACGGACTCGTGGAACCGCTCGTACGCGGCGTCGATCTTGCGGGCGGCCTGCTCGCTCGGCTCGAGGACCTGCGCGCGCCGGTCGCTCGGGTGCGCCACCCGCCGGAGGTCGCCCTTGCGCTCGAGCTCGTCGACGATCTTGGTGACCGACGCGTTCGACACGTTGAGCATGACGACGAGGTCCTTGGGGCCCATGGCCCGCTCGTCACGCTGCGCCTGGAGCAGGTAGCGGATGGCGTGGAACTCGTTCTTCGTCAGGCCGCTCGCGACCCGGGCGCGCTCGATCTGTTGCTCCTCGGCGCTCTGCACGCCCAGGAGCGCGTCGACGGCCTGGCGAGCGGCCGCGCTCCGCGGCTCTCGTGCGTACAGGTGCCGCGCTTCGCGGCGGACGACGGTCAACGGCATCGGCGGATGTGGTCCTTCTGGTCGGTCGTTCCGGTGGCGTGGATGCTACGCGGTGGGTGCCGCGAAGAAGTCGGCGTAGCTCGGGCCGCTCGCGGCGCCCGATCCCCGCCCGGACAGCAGGCGCGGGTCCTCGACCCGACGCGAGACGTAGGCGTCGATGACGGCCGGGTCGGTCAGTCCGTAGCGTCGACCCGCGCCCGCGCGCATCGTGCCGGCGCCGGACCAGGCCTGGTACGTGCTGTGCATCAGCAGACACCCCGATCGGCGAGCAGCGGCCGCATGTCGATCGGCTGCGTCGGCGGGAACCGGTCGAGCGCAGCGCTCGACGGGTCGATGAAGGAGGTCCCGGAGACCCGGGGGTGGGGCTGCGCGATGCTCATCATGGTCTCGTTTCTGGCGGCGTCGCCGGGCGCGATGGGGGTGATGATGCCCGGGGGTCGGGCACGGCAAAAGAATGCCACATCGTGAACTACTCGCGCAACGAAACAGTAGGCGGCTTGCTCGTTCCGTTCGGGCGCGGCGGACGACGGAGCCGCCCTGGTCCGGACGCGTCAGAACGGCACGCCGCACACGAGCACGACGTTCGCGAACGGCGTCGCCTCACCGGTGCGGACGAACAGCTTGGCGCCCGCGGACATCCGCTTCAGCGCCTCGTGGTCCACGTGTTGGACGCCGTCGAACCGTGCGGTGATCCACCCCTCGGCCTCGGTGCCCACGACCTCCTCCGCCGCGGTGCAGTCCTGGAACACGGCGTCGCCGAGAAGCGCGTCGAGGACGTCCTCGAACCGCGGCACCCCGTGGACGACGGCCAGGTCGACGAGCGGGACGCCCGGCGGGATCGGCAGACCGCAGTCCGCGACGACGACGAGGTCCCCGTGTCCCAGGCGGCTCAGACCGGCGTTGAGCTCGGCGTTGAGGATGCCGGCGCGCTTCACGCGGTCACCTCCGGCAGGGTGTCGTCGAGCGTCGGGTACGACGGCTGCGTCCCGGCCCCCTGCACGGCGAACGCACCGACCCGCACCGCGTGCCGGACGCCGTCGAGCAGGGACTCCCCGGCCGCGAGGCTCGCGCTGAGGGCGCCGACGAACGCGTCGCCCGCGCCGGACGTGTCGACCGCGTCGACCCGGGGTGACGGCACCGCGGTGGTGCCGGTCGCCTCCGCGACGACCGCGCCGCGCGCGCCGAGGGTGATGACGACCGTGCGGATGCCCTGCGCGAGCAGCGCGACCGCGAGCGCCTCCTCGTCCGCCGGCACCGCGCCTCCCGGCACGAGTCGCGCGAGGACGAGGGCCGCCTCGTGCTCGTTCACGACGAGCGGATCGGCGAGACGGACGACCGCGGCGTCGACGTCGATGACGGGTGCGAGGTTGAGCACGACGCGACCACGGGCGTGACGGGCCGCGGCGGCGATCCCGGCGGCCGGGATCTCGCCCTGCATGACGACGACGGCCGCCTCGGCCACGACGGACGCGACGCGATCGACGGCCTCCGCGGTCATCGCGGCGTTGGCCCCCGGCACGACGACGATGGTGTTCTCCCCCGTCGCGTCGACCGTGACCGTCGCGAGCCCGGTGGGCTGGTCGACGACGCCGACATGCGCGACGTCCACCCCACTCTCGGCCAGGAGGACCGTGGCGACCTCCGCGGATCCGTCATCCCCGACGAGCCCCACCATGACCGTGGCGGCGCCCCGACGGGCGGCCGCCACGGCCTGGTTCGCGCCCTTGCCGCCGGGCAGGAGGGTCATCGAGGTGGCGATCAGCGTCTCACCCGGGGACGGGTGCCGGTCGACGGTGACGACCTGGTCGACGTTGAGCGATCCGACGACGACCACGGTTCCGGCGGCCGTGCTCACTTGCTGAAGGTGTCGACGTTGCTCTTGGTGACCGACAGCACCGGGACCGACACGGTCTTCGTGGCCTTGCCGTCGATCGCCTTGAGCGCCTGGTCGATCGCGAGCGAGCCGAGCTTCGCCGGCTGCTGGGCGATGGTGCTGCTCAGCGTGCCGTCCTTGATCGCCGCGAGGCCGTCGTCCTCGCCGTCGAAGCTCGCGACCTCGACGCTCGAGCCCGCCTTCGACCCGAGTGCCTTGATCGCCCCGAGGGCCATCTCGTCGTTCTGCGCGAAGATGCCGACGATGTCGGGGTGGGCCTGCAGCAGGTTCGTGGTGACGTCGAGCGCGGTGGCGCGGTCGAAGTTCGCCGTCTGCTCGCCGACGACGTGGATGCCGGGGTACTGCTTGATCCCCTCGGTGAAGCCCTTGCCGCGGTCACGGGCGGCCGACGTGCCCGCCTGGCCCTCGAGGACGAGGATGTCGCCCTTCTTGCCGATCGCCTTGGCGAGGTCGTCCGCCGCCTGCTTGCCGCCGGCGACGTTGTCGCTCGCGATGAACGAGTCGACGTCCGCACCGTTGACCGTGCGGTCGACGGCGACGACGGGGATGTCCGCCTTGTTGAGCGCCTTGACCGACGGGCCGGCGGCGTCGGAGTCGACGGGGTTGACGATGATGGCCTTGGCGCTGCCGGAGGACGCGGTCTGCAGCTGGTTGGCCTGCTGCGCGGAGTCGTTCTGCGCGTCGACGACCTCGAGGTCGACACCCTTCTTCTTCGCTTCGGCCTTGGCGCCGTCGCGCACCTCGACGAAGAACGGGTTGTTGAGGGTCGAGAGCGCGAGCACGACCTTCTGGTCGCCGCCGGAGCCGCCGCCGAAGCGGCTGCAGCCCGAGGCGCCGAGCATGACGAGGGCGGCGACGGTGCCGACGGTGGCGACCTTCTGGAAGGAGGAGAACTGCATCGTTGGGGTCCTTGGTCTGTCTGTGGTGCTGGTGGGAGGATGAGGGAGTCGTACTGATGGGGGGTCGGTGTGCCGGGAGGGTCGCCTCCCGACCGGCTGGCGGCCACCGGTCCGCCGGCGCCCGCCGGGGCGGTTCGCGGTCAGCTGCTGCGCGTCTTGCGGCGGAGCACGTCGACACCGACGGCGAGCGCGATGACGAGGCCGATGACGACCTGCTGCCAGAACGAGCTGACGTTGAGCAGGTTGAGGCCGTTGCGGATCACGACGAGCACGAGCGCGCCGATGAAGGTGCCCGAGATCCGACCGACACCGCCCGCGAGCGAGGCGCCGCCGATCACGACCGAGGCGATCGCGTCGAGCTCGTACCCGCTGGCAGCCTGCGGCTGGGCGGAGTCAAGGCGCCCTGCGAGCAGCAGCCCGGCGAGCGCGGCGAACAGCCCGGACAGGCCGAACACGATGACGACGATGCGCTTGACCGGCAGACCCGACAGGCGCGCGGCCTCCGCGTTCCCGCCGACGGCGTACATCGAGCGGCCGAGGACGGTGCGGTTGAGGATGAACGAGGCGACGAGCGCCGCGAGGACGAGCACGATGATCGGCACGGGGACGGGCCCGATGTCGCCGCCGAGGAACGACACCTGCGGCGAGGTCGGCACGGGGTTGCCGTCGGAGATCACGAGGGTCAG
Source organism: Curtobacterium sp. MCBD17_013 (assembly GCF_003234565.1). Classification (GTDB taxonomy): domain Bacteria; phylum Actinomycetota; class Actinomycetes; order Actinomycetales; family Microbacteriaceae; genus Curtobacterium. Next base: position 6,025 of record NZ_QKTU01000031.1, read on the forward strand.
GCCGCGGGCGACGCTGAGCATCGCGAGGGTGGCGATGAACGAGGGCAGCTTGCCGTAGGCGCCGGCGAGGCCGTTCACGACCCCGGCGAGCAGGCCGGCGACGAGGCCGCCGAGCAGGGCGAGCCAGCCCGGGAGGCCCGCGGTGCTGAAGAACCAGCCGGACACCATCGCGGACAGTGCGGCCACGGAGCCGACCGAGAGGTCGATCCCGCCGGCCACGATGACGAACGTGACGCCGAACGCGAGCACCGCGACGGTCGAGACCTGGATGCCGATGTTGATGATGTTGCGGCCGGTGAGGAAGTCCGGTGTCGCGATGAACAGGGCGATGCAGAGGACGACGAGGCCGACCAGCGCCCCGTTGTCGGCGAGGAACTTCTTGAAGGAGAAGGACCGCGCGGGGGCCTTCACGGTGGTCGTTGACATGCGACGGGTGCTTTCTGATGGGTACTGCGCTGTACGCGTGGGGGGAGGAGCGACCGTCCGCTCGGGGCGGTCGTGGCGTGGCGGGGTGGGGCGATGCCCCGGGACTCAGACGGTCTCGACGTCGCGGGCGGCCAGGGTCATGACGCGGTCCTCGGTCGCTTCGGACCCGGGGATCTCGCCGGCGATGCGGCCGTCCCGCATGACGAGCACGCGGTCGCTCATGCCGAGCACCTCGGGCAGCTCGCTCGACACCATGACGACCGCGCCGCCCGCCGCCGTGATCGTGTTGATGAGCTCGTAGATCTCGACCTTCGCGCCGACGTCGACGCCGCGGGTGGGTTCGTCGAGCAGGAGTACGCTCGACCCGGCGAGGATCCACCGACCGAACACGGCCTTCTGCTGGTTCCCGCCGGACAGCGAGCCGATCGGCTGGCCGATGTCGTGCATCCGGATCCGCAGCCGGTTCGCGACCTCCTCGGCCCGGCGCTTCTGCCCGGCGAAGTCGACGAGGCCACCGCGCGCGGTGGAGGCGAGGGTCGCGTACCCGAGGTTGTCGTTGACGGACGCACCGAGGACGAGGCCCTGTGCCTTCCGGTCCTCGGGGACGTGTCCGATGCCCGCGCGGACCGCTGCCGCGATGCTCTTCTTCGGCAGCACCTGACCGCGGACGCGGACCGTTCCCGAGTCGTAGCCGTCGGCGCCCGCGATGGCACGGACGAGCTCGGTGCGCCCGGCGCCGACGAGGCCCGCGACGCCGACGATCTCGCCGGCGCGCACGGAGAAGCTGACGTCCTCGAAGCGACCGGCCGAGGTCAGGTGCTCGACCTGGAGCACCTCGGACGCGGTGTCGATCACCGCGGTACCCGAGGGGTACTGCTCCTCGATGCTCCGGCCGACCATGAGCCCGACGAGTTCCTGCTCGGGCGTGGTGGCCGGCACCTCGGCGACGAAGTGTCCGTCCCGGAGCACGGCGACCGTGTCCCCGATCTCGGCGATCTCGTCGAGGTGGTGGCTGATGAACAGCATGCCGACGCCGCGCGCGCGGAGGTCCGCCACGACGCGGAAGAGCGCCTCGGTCTCGTGGCGGGTCAGCGCGGCGGTGGGTTCGTCGAGGATCAGGATCCGGGCCTCCTGGCTGAGCGCCTTCGCGATCTCGACCAGCTGCTGCCGCGCGATCCCCAGGCTCGACACCGGCGTCATGACGTCGACGTCGAGCCCGATGGTGGCGAGCGCCGCCTCGGCCTGACGACGGAGTGCCTTCCGGTCGACCAGGCCGAACCGGGTCGGGATCCGGCCCATCATCACGTTCTCCGCGACGCTGAGCGACCCGACCAGGTTGAGCTCCTGGTGGATCGTGGCGATGCCGAGCTCCTCGGCCGCGGTCACGGACGGGATCGTGACCTCGCGGCCGTCGACGAGGATGCGACCGCCGTCGGGCTGGTGGATGCCGGACATCATCTTGATGAGCGTCGACTTGCCGGCGCCGTTCTCGCCGAGCAGCACCTGCACCTTCCCGGCGTGCACCTCGAGGGTGACCTCGGTGATGACCTGGACCGGTCCGAACGACTTGCTGACGCGATCGAGCGTCATGAGTGGCTGCGGGGACATGTCAGTTCCTCCCGGGACGGGACGGTTCGTCGGCGGAGCGCGGCGATGCGGTCTGCCGATCGGTGGCGATGGGGTCGGCCGACGAGGCCCGGACGATGAGCTCGCTCGGCAGGCGGACGGAGGCGGGGTGGTTGCCGGCGATGACGTCGAGCAGGAGTTCGACGGCGACGCGGCCCATGTCCTCGACGCTGTGGGCGACGACGCTGAGCGCCGGTTCGAGCAGCGAGAACCACTCGATGTCGTCGAACGCGACGAGGGCGATGTCGACGCCGATGCGGAGGCCGAGCCGGTTCAGGATCGCGATCGCACCCACCGCCATGAGGCTGTCCGCGGCGAAGATCGCGGTGGGCGGTTCGTCGAGGGCGAGCAGCGCGCTCACCCCGGCCGACCCGGACGCGGCCTGGAAGTCACCGAACACGACGAGGTCCGGGTCGGCGCTCACCCCCGCCGTGACGATTGCGTCCTGGTAGGCCTCGAACCGCTCGCGACCGGTCGAGACGCTCTGCGGGCCGGCGATGTAGCCGATGCGGGTGTGCCCGAGGGCGGCCAGGTGCTCGACCGTCTGGCGGATGCCCGTGCTGCTGTCCGTCGTGACGGTCGGCACGTCGATGCCGGGGACGACGCGGTCGACGAACACCGTCGGGATGCCCCGGTCGACCAGCTGCTGGACCGTCTCGGTGTCGTCACCCTGCGGCGCCACGATCACGCCGTCCACCCGCCGGGCGATGAGGGTGTCGAGGTACCGGTTCTGCTGCTCGGCACGCTCGTTCGCGTTGCCGAGCATGGTCACGTACCCGGTCTCGAGCGCGGCCTGCTCGACGGTGTGCGCGAGGTCCGCGAAGAACGGGTTCCGCACGTCCGAGACGAGGAGGCCGATGGTGTCCGTGCGGGTCGAGCGGAGCGCCCGGGCCTGCAGGTTCGGCCGGAAGTCGAGGTCGCGGGCGGCCTGTTCCACGAGCCGACGGGAGTCCTCGGACGTCGCCGGGTTGCCCGAGAGCACCCGCGACGCGGTCGCCGCCGAGACGCCGGCGCGCGCGGCGACGTCCTTGATGGTGACGGTGTTCATCGGTGAGCACTCCGTGGGGCGAGTCGTGGAATCGATTCCATGGGATCGATTCCACGACTGTACGGGGAGCGCCGCGGGGATGTCAAATGAGTCGGCGCGGATGGACCTCGACGCGCGCGACGGCCTGGCGCCCCGCCCCGTTCAGACCGGCCCGATCAGGCCCGGCCGGCCCGGGCGGCGCTGGGCCGCACGGGGGCGGGGC
>NZ_QKTU01000032.1 GCF_003234565.1 Curtobacterium sp. MCBD17_013
GTCGTGGGGCGTCGCGGGGGCGGCGCTCGCCGGGGCCGGGGTGGTCGCGGCGGTCGTGTTCGGGCTCGCCGCGCGCGGGGGCTTCCGGCAGGACCGGCTCGTGCTCATCGGCATCGGGGCCTCGGCGGCGACCACGGCGCTCATCGGGCTGCTCATCGCCCTGACCGACCCGTTCAGCGCGACGAAGGCCCTGACCTGGCTGTCCGGATCGACCTACGGGCGGACGATGCCCGACGTCGTCCCGGTCGTCGTCGCGCTGGCGCTCGGCCTGGTGGTGGTCGGCCTGCGGCACCGGGCGCTCGACCTCGTGTCGCTCGACGAGGACACCCCGCGTCTGCTCGGGCTCCGGCTGCCCGCGACCCGGTTGCTGTTCCTCGTGACGAGCGTCGTGCTCACCGCGACCGCCGTCGCCGCCGTCGGCACCATCGGGTTCGTCGGACTCGTCGCCCCGCACGCGGCCCGGGCCCTGGTCGGTCGGCGGCACGCCCGCGTCGTCCCGGTCGCGGTCCTGCTCGGTGCGGTGCTCGTGTGCCTGGCGGACCTGCTCGGGCGGACCGTGATCGCTCCCGCGCAGATCGGGGCGGGGCTGCTGACCGCCGTGATCGGGACGCCGTACTTCGTGTGGCTCCTGGCGCGGTCCCGGACCTGAGGTCGTTGTGTCACTTCGGCAACTGCGCGAGCCAACGACGAAGTGCGGGGTCTGGCGACGGCGCACTTGTCGTCTGCGCGCGTCCTTCCCGCGCGCGCCCTCTCGCGAGCGCCCTTCCCTGGCGACCGCGGCCAGTGAGAGCGGTTCGCGCGCCCCCTGTGCCACAGTGGTCCGGTGCTCGGGGTCGTCGGGATCGGTCGGATGGGCGCGGCGTTGCTGCCGCACCTCGTCGCGCTCGGGCCCGTCCTCGCGCACGACATCGACCCCGCCCGCGAGCCGGACGTCCTCGCCGCCGGGGCGCGCTGGGCACCGACGCTCGCCGAGCTCCTCACCCGCGTGGACGTCCTCGTCACCGTGCTCTCCGGACCACCCGAGCTCGGTGCCGTCATGGCGGAGGCGCTGCCGGGCCTCCCGGCCGGGGCGTTGTGGCTGGACCTGACGTCCGGTGATCCGCGGACGACGCGGGCGCTCGCCGCCGACGCGGCCGAGCGCGGCATCGACGTGGTCGCTGCGCCCATGGGCGGGTCCGTCGACGACGCGACGGCGGCAGCCCTCACCCTGTTCGCGAGTGGGAGGCCCGCAGCAGTCGAGCGCGCCCGTCCCGTCCTCGACGCCCTCACCGTGCGCGGAGCCGTCCGGCACGCTGGAGACCGGGCCGAGGACGGGCAGGTCGTCAAGCTGCTCGCCAACGCCCTGTGGTTCGCCCACGCCTCGGCGGCGACCGAGGCCCTGCTCGTCGGACAGGCGATGGGGCTCGAACCCGAGCACCTGCACGCCCTGCTCCGCACGAGCGCCGGGGGCAGCGTGTTCATGGACCGGCACCTCGACCACCTGCTCGACGGGGACGACATGACGACATTCGGCGTCGACCGGGTCGTCGAGGAGCTGGATACCGTCGCGGGGCTCGGGCGCGAGGGCGGGGTCGCGATGCCGGTGCTCGACGCCTCGGCGGACGTGCAGCGTGCAGCGCTCGAGCGGTACGGGCCGGCGCTCGGGGAGCTGCTCGGGGCGCGGTGGCTCGAGGAGCGGGCCGGGCGGCGGTTGCGGCGAGGTGATGCGTGAGCGGAGGCCGGGTGGTGGGGAATCACGCGTTGCCGGAGAGCACGTCGAAGTCGCCGCAGATCGAGGGGTTCGGGTCGACTCCCGCGGACGGGGTGTCGCCGGTGTCGATGATGGCGACGTCGGCGAACCCGACTCCTTCGATGGAGGAATGGCCGAGACAGCTCGCATGATGGTGCGTGTCAGGCAGAGCCCGCGACGAGGGGAGACGTCACGGATCGACGTGATCGCGATGTGGGCACTCATCGCGCTTGACGTCGTCGCGGTGCTCTTGTCCAACCAATGCTGTGTTCGACAGGAATCGCTATCTCTACGGGTCCGGGGTCTGTGGGACGGGTCGGCCCCACGGCGTGTGTTCGAACTCGGGTTTCCTCGTCAGCATGCCGCTGTCCTTCTTCGGCGGGATCGCCTCGGTGCTCGTCGGAGCACGCCCCGGGCTCCGGGCGCGGCGGCGAGGGCGTGCCGGAGTGTGGTTTCCACTGTGCGCGTTGGGGGCGGTTCTCGCGCTCTCGGGGCTGGCCATCGTCGTCGTCCGGACCGCGACCGGTACGTGGTGATGGTCGTGGATCTGCGCCTGCATGAGCGGGAGGTCAGCGGTACACGTCGCGCCGATGCCCGAGTGTGACGACGACCACGAGCAGGACACCGTCGTCGATCGTGTAGATGATGCGGTAGTCACCGACGCGCACGCGGAAGCCGTCGCGTCCCTGGAGCGCCTTCGCACCCGGCGGGCGAGGATCCTGACCGAGGAGTGCGATCGCACCGCGGACACGGGACCGGTCCTGATGGTCGATCCGCTTCAGCGCTCGAGCGGCGGCGGGACGGAGTTCGACGCGGTAGCTCACTGCCAGCCCAGGTCCGCCTTCACCTCGTCCCAGGGCACGTTCGGTCCTTCTTCTGCCATGGCGCTGTCGAAGGCAGCCACGTCCGCGGCATCCTCGAGGGCCTCCATCATCCGTTCGTAGTGTTCGGGACTGACGAGGACGGCGGCACGCTTGCCGCGACGCTCGATCACGACATCGTCGTGGAGCGTGCTGGCGATGATCTCGGAGAGGTGGCTTCGTACTTCCGCAACGCTCACGACGGTCATCTGCACAATGTACAACTCGCACCCCGAACTGTACAGGCGGCCCGTGATCAGCCGAGCAGCGCCCGCAGCCGCGGCTCCACGAGCGACGCCGACCCGACGGGCGACAGGATCCCGCGGAACACCCGGAGCTCCTCCGCCCGGGACTCGACCGGCCCGAGCACGGCGGCGTGCGCGGTCGCCACGAGGTCCTCGAGCGCCCGCACGCACGCGTACCGGACGAGCCGGGTCTCGTCGAGCTCGATCAGCCCGTAGCCGTGCCGGAAGGCGGCGGCCTGCTCGTCAGTGCCGTTCCGCGCGCCCTTCCGCCGGTTGGTCCAGCCCGATCGACCAAAGTCCCGGGGGACGGGCACTGCGCCTTCCCAGGTGCGTGCACCCCGGTTCCGCGCCAGACTGACCGGACACCGATCACCGACCGGAGGACCCCCATGGCCAGCGTCGACGACCTGCTCACCGCCAACCTGCACGCCGTGTTCGGCCAGCGCGACGCGTCCGCCCGCGCTGCCGCCGCCCAGGACGCCTACGCCGACGACGTCGTGTTCACCGACCCCGAGGGCTCGGTCACCGGTCGCGACGCCCTGCTCGGCAAGGCCGCGGGACTGCTTGACGAAGCACCCGCCGAGTTCGTGTTCGCCGAGGACGGCCCGCGCTACCTCAGCGGCACCGCTGGCGCGCTCGCCTGGGCGTTCGGACCCGTCGATGCCCCGGTGGCCCGCGGCATCGACGTCATCACCGTCCAGGAGGGACGCATCGCGACGCTCCTCACGATCCTCACCGACGAGGCACCGCCGCTCACGCCGACCATCTGACGGCGGGAGGGGCGGTGCGGGGCCGTCCCGGGCCTCCCGGCCGACGGCCGGAGCCAGCGGTGTCCTGCCGCCGCTGTCCTGGTCCGTGCCGTCCTGGCGGTGACGCGTCCGAGGGCGACGGCGCCGTTGTCGTTCGACAGCGGTCATGTCGAGAACAGGCGGAGGGAGCCTGGCCGGGGAGCGCGGCGGGCCTGGGTCAGCAGAGACCGGCCAGGGTCGCGTCCGACCCCGCGCTCGTCGCGGACACGGTCGAGACCAGGTGGCAGCCGGACGGCAGCCCCGACACGACGAGCGCGGAACCCGAGCGGGTCGCCGTGGTCGCGACGCCGTCGACCCAGACCGTCGTCCCGGACCCCGCCCCGACGGGCAGGGTGACCGCGCTGGTCGTCGTGGACGGGACGCGCAGGGCCAGGTCGACCGCGCCTCCCGACCGTTGCTGGTAGGCCGCGGCGATGGTGCCGCGCACCGTGGGCTCGGTGACCGAGGCGTGGTCGACGGCGCCGGGCTGCGGCGCCACCGAGAACGACGCGTACCCGGGCGCGGTGGGCACGATGCCGAACAGGCCGGTCGTGACGTCGGAGACCGGCGACGCGGCCCACGGGTGCGAGTAGGTCGTGTTGGCCTTGAGGGACTTGTCCCACGCCTCCATCGTCGAGCCCGCGCCGACGCGCACCATGTTCATCCAGCTCGTCTTGTCCGTCGCCGTGAGCAGCGCGTCCGCGGCCGATCCGGCGCCGGCCGAGTAGAGACCCGGGAGCAGGAACGCGGCGCAGTAGACGCTGCAGGCCATGCCCTTCCCCGTCACGTACGACGCCGCCCGCGGGACGTTCGCGGGATCGACGACGCCGAACGCCAGGGCGAACGCGGTCGCTTGCACGGCCTCGTGCGCGATCGGCTTGTTCGTCCCCGTGGTCAGGCCGTCGCGGTAGGCACCCTTCGTGCCGTCCCAGAGCCGGGCGTTGATCGCGGTCCGGAGGGACGCCGCCTGGGTCCGGTAGCTCGCCGCGTCCGCGGTCTTCCCGATCGCGGCCGCCATCTCGGCGAGGTCGACGAGGTCCCGGTAGGTCAGCGCGTTCACGACCGTGTCGGTGTCGGTCAGCTGGTAGCCGTCCCGCTCACCGGCAGGCCAGTCGACGATGTCGTCGGCGTCCGCGTGGTCGACGAGTCCCGTCGCGTGGCTGATCGACCCGGTCAGCGGGATGGTGCGGAGCGCGGCGTAGTCGGCGCGGATCTGCGTCGTGTCACCGCTGGCCTCCCAAGCGTCGTGCACGGCGAGGACGTCGTACAGGCGCCACTCGGTCGGCCAGGTCGGGTGGGCGAGCAGGTAGTCCACCGAGTAGGTGCCGAGCGCTCCGTCCGCGGACAGGGCCTCCTGCGCGGTCTGCTCGATGTACGCGTCGGCCTCGTACGCGCCACGCTCGCGCTCCCAGGAGTCGACGTACAGGTCCAGCGTGTCGTCGATGATCGTGTTCCGCGACAGCTGCCACACCGCGTCGAGCTTGCTCGACGACGACGAGAACGTCGCGGCCGTCGCGTCGATCGGGTAGCGGAGCACCTCGGCCTGCAGGTCGTGCGCCGTCACCGCCTGCGGCACGTTCGACACCTCGACGTACCGGAACACCCGGATCCCCCAGGAGCGCAGGGTCTGGGAGCCGGTCTTGAGGGTCCAGCGGTCCTCCCACTTGTTGCCGGCGGTGGTCTGGTACTGGACGGACCCACCACCGCTGGCGAGGACCTCGCCGTAGCGGATGTCCACCGTCCGCGTGTCCGGGCTCGTCATCGCGAGCCGGAGCCCGCCGATCCGCGTCTGGCCGAAGTCGAGCAGGTAGTGCCCGGTGCCGAGCCGCGTGATCGTCGTCGGGGCGTCGTCCTCCTGGAGCATCGTCGCGGTCGGCGTCGGGGTGAGCGTGCTGGTCGCGAACGCGCTGCGTGCCTGGGCGAGCGTCCACGCGTGGTCGTCGAACCCGACGGTGTCGAAGCCCGACGGGTACTGGCGTGCGTCGATGTCCTCGACGGGAGCGGCGTAGTAGGACGTACCCACCGAGCCGGCGGCGGGGAACACGCCCGTGCCGGTGCGCACCCGCCAGGTGGGACCGGTGCCGACGCGGGTCTCGGTGCCGTCGGTGTAGTGCACGACGAGCTCCGCGAGGAACCGGTGGTCCGACGTCGTGTACAGCAGGGCCCCGATCGCGTTGGTCGCCCCCGCGTGCAGCAGGGACGTCACGTCGTAGCTGTCGTAGCGGACCTCCTTGCCGACCGACTGGGTCGGACCGGCTCCGACGAAGCTCCCGTTGACGCTGATCTTGTACACGTACTGGCGGGACGGCGCGGGGGAGGTCGCGGTCGCCGAGAGGGTCGCCCACGCGATCGTCCGGGCCGGCAGCGTCACCTCGTCGCGGGCGAACAGCCAGTCCGACACGGCACCGGAGCGGATCAGGCAGGCCGCCGAGGTCGGGAACGTCGCCTTGCCGCCGGACACCGTGCCGCAGGGGACGTCGGCGTTGCTCGTGAACGTGTTCCGATACAGGACGCTCGAGCCCGGGCTCGTCACGGTCAGGCCCAAGAACGTCGTCTTCTCCTTCGAGCCGTTCCGGTAGCCGATGACGCCGCGTGTGTCCGTGTGCGAGGTGCGGGTGTCGACCAGTCGGCCGGCGAACCACGTCCGGATGGTCGAACCGGACACCTGGACCTTGATCGCGTACGCGTGCCCGGAGGTGACCTTGGTGCCGAGCGGGATCTTCTTCGTCGTGAGCTTGCTGTACTTGCCGGCCACCTGCACCTGCGGGACGAGGCTCGACGTGGCGGTGTCGAACTGCCAGAGGTAGCCGTTCTTCGCGTCCTTCGCCCGGAACACGACGCCGGTCGGCTGCGCCGTCGCGACGTAGGTCTCGGTGAACGTGTAGTTGCTCCACGGGTCGAACAGGCACGAGCGCGAGGTCGACACGGTGAGGACGCCGTGCGACTCCCGCCCGCAGCCGAGGTCGGCGACGGTGCTCGACGACGACTGCGACCAGAGCGTCGCGCCCGTGCGGTCCGCGACGGCGAGCGATCGGAAGGTGGCCGACTCGTGGGTGCCGGTCTGCACGCCGATCCACCCGCTCGCGAACGTCCCGTCGGTCCGGGTGTCCACGGTCGTGCCGCCGATGGTCGTCGTGATCGTGTCGCCGCCGAGCGACACGGTGAACGCGGTGTCCCGGCCCACCGCCAGGTCGACGCCCTCTGCGTGCAGATCGACCGTCCCGAGCACCCGGTAGGCGCCCGCCCGCCGGACCTCGGCGACCAGGCGGTCGCTCGCTGCCTGGAACTGCCAGAGGTAGTAGTCGCTCGCGTCGGTCCCGCGGAGGAGGACCGTCGCGGCGCTCGCCGTGATCGTGAAGTGCCCGGACAGGGTGTAGTTCGACCAGGTGTTCGACGGGGTCTCGGACCAGATCGCCCGGGCTCCACCCCAGTCGCCGCCGAGCGCGGTGCCGAACGTCGCCGGCGTCGCCCACGGCGAGGTCGCGCCCGCGCCGTCGACGACCTGCACCGAGAACCACGAGCGGCTCCCCGCGGTGAGGGTCGGTCCGGCGTAGGACACGTTCTGGCTCGCGCCGGACGTCACCACCCCGCTGTCCCAGATGTCGCCGGTCCCCGCTGCGGCGGCGGCGCTCGAGCCGGCGACGACGATGCGGTAGGACCGCTGGTCGGGCGCGCCCGCCGGGAGGCCCGCGGCGGCACGCTCGAGCACGGCCGGCTGCCAGGAGAACCGGACGGGCACGCTCGGGTCGACGTCCATCGGTGCGCTGAGGCCGTCGACGGTCAGGTGGGTGGGGGCGGTGGGGACGGCG
>NZ_QKTU01000033.1 GCF_003234565.1 Curtobacterium sp. MCBD17_013
GAGCGGGGGCGGGAGGGGGCGTGGGAGCGGGGGCGCGACCGGGCGCGGGAGCGGCTCAGGCTCGGCGCATGCGGAGGGCCTCGACCGCGAGGGACTCGGACGGGTAGCGGCCGATCTCCTCGGCCCAGGCGGGGTCGTCCCCGCGGAGCGCCACGAAGGACTTGCGCTGCCCCTTGACGTACCCGAGCACGCGTGTGGGCGTGTGCACCTCGACGAAGTCCGCGCGGATCCGCCGCGTCGAGACCCGCGCGTTGCGGCGGAGCTCGTCGAGCAGACGATCGTCCGAGAGCGCGAGGCGCCCCGTGGCCGGGGCCATCGCCCGTCGCGCTCCGCCGGTGGTGCTGGTGTGCGTGTCGTGGATGGGTTCGGTCACGGTGTACCCCGTTCGTCGTTGCTGGTGGTGCCAGTGTCGGGACCCACGTGGTGGATCCGCGAACGACGCTATCGGCGCCTCCCCCTCGAACCACTGAGCGGCAGCTGAACAGTGGACAAGATCAGCCGTGACAGCGCTGAGGAGCGCGTGTACCCCGCTGCGCCCACCTCGGGCGCGTCGCCCGAGGCGCGGGGACGCCGACCGTGCCCCCGAGCGGACGCCCCGGGAACGACGAAGCGCGGGCCCCGATGAGGGACCCGCGCTCCGAACAGAGACCGGGAGGTCAGATGACGCGGATGTTCTCCGCCTGGAGCCCCTTCGGGCTGGTCGCGACGTCGAACTCGACGCGCTGGTTCTCCTCCAGCGAGCGGTAGCCGCCCGTCTGGATGGCGGAGTAGTGAGCGAAGAGGTCGCCGCTGCCGTCGTCGGCAGCGATGAAGCCGAAACCCTTCTCGGCGTTGAACCACTTGACGATGCCTGTAGCCATGACTGCGTTGTTTCCTTGTTCTGCTGGTGCGGTACGCGTCTGTTCTGCGCATCGACTGTCCGCCCAACCTACGGCATCCGGCCTGACAACGCGACGGTGGATCCGATGGATGTGCGTATTTCATCTGCGGGTCACGGTCCCGTCACCCGGACGGAGACCCGCGCCGCTGCCGCCACCACTCGGAGGGGCGCCCCGGATCGCGTTCGCGACGGTGGGCCCCGTGGGGCTCGAACCCACGACCCTCGGATTAAAAGTCCGGTGCTCTACCGACTGAGCTAGAGGCCCTCGCCCTCCAGCGTATCGGCCGACGGAGCGCCGTCCCACCTGACCACCGTGTCACCGGTCCCGCCTACACTGACGCCGATGCCACGCGACTACCACCGACCCGTGCAGTTCACCGCCGCCGAGTTCGAGGCCATCCAGGGCGGCAACGACCCGGCGCTCATCAACCGTGTCGCGCACGAGACCGCGACGGCGTTGGTGCACCGCGTCCGCACCGATCCGGACCCCGCCGTCGTCGAGCGCCTCGTGACCTACACGGACGTGCACGGGATCGACGCCCTCGCAGAGCTCTGGGCACGGGTCGGCGCACACACCCTGCCCGGTGCGCTCTGGCGGATCTACCTCGTCCGCACCCTGATCCGGCAGAACCCGGACGAGGTCGCGTACCTCTTCGAGCGCGGCACCGAGGCCGTCTCGACGATCGACCAGGCCGTCGCGGGCGCGGAGCAACCGACCGGACCGGCCGAGATCGTCACCCTGGCGGACGAGATCCTCCGCGGCCTGTACACCGGCGACTTCGCGGTCGCGCTCGAGCGCGGAGCGGCGTTCTGCCGCCTGACGGCCGCCGGAGCGACGAGCGTCGCGGACGACGCCGACCTCACGGCGGAGGACCGAGCCAGCGAGCTCACCCGTCGTGCGTTGCGCCTGTCCGAACTCGCCGAGGACCTCGCTGCGGCCGCCGGGTTGTGGCGCCGCGACAGCCTCGACTGACCGCACCGACGCGCCCGGGGCGCGCGCACGTCCTCTCTGCGTGAACACCCGACGGTGGCCAGGGCGCCTTCGCTACACTCGTCCACGTCGGGCCGCAGTAACCCCGGGCTCCAAAATTCGCCGCTCCGAGCGGCCTCGCGCCGAGAGGCGTTTCTGCGGTCCGGCGTCCACGTCACGACGGGCCCGGCGGTTCCCTCCGCCGGGCCCGTCGTCGTTCCCGCGACCCGGATCATCGGGCGTCCGGTGTCGACGACGGTCCCGCTGGAGCCTGGTGCGGGTGCGGGTGCGGGTGCGGGTGCGGGTGCGGGTGCGGGCGCAGGTGTCGACGGGGCCGCTGTCGTTCGACCTCCGCACTGTCGTGTCCGCCGCCCCGGACCTTCTGCCGCCCCGGACCTTCCGCGGCACCCCGCCGGAAGCCCGCCCAATCCGATCCGCGGGGGACGCCGAATCCCTGCTGTGACGGCGGGACGGCCGCTCACCACCGGAACCACCCCGTGCGACCCGGGCCGACGGCCCATTCCCTGCGGGTCGCACGGGGTCCGGTGCCGTCGCCGTCCAGCCGTCATCGACGTACCCGGAACCACCAGCGCGTCGTGGACAACGGCTGCGCTCCGACGCCCTGTGAGGAGGAAAACCTGCGATGCTGACTCTCGTGGAACGCGACACGAACGGCTACGAGGCCCCCTCGTCCCCACTCGTTGCGTCGCCGGACGAACTCCTCACGCGCGTCGCCGCTGGCGATCAAGAGGCGTTCGGAGCCCTGTACGACCAGCTCTCGGGCCGCGTCATGGGTCTCATCACGCGGCTGCTCCGAGATCATGCCCAGTCCGAAGAGGTGACGCAAGAGGTCTTCCTCGAGGTCTGGCAGAACGCCAGCCGGTTCGACGCCGCGCGCGGTTCGGCCCCGAGCTGGATCCTGACGATGGCGCACCGACGCGCGGTCGACCGCGTGCGGGCCGCACAGTCCTCGCGTGACCGGGACACGAAGGTGGGCATCCGCGACTTCGAGACGGACTTCGACTCGGTGACCGAGTCGGTCGAGATCCGCATCGAGCACGAGCGGGTGAGCCGGGCGCTCGCCCGCCTCACCGAGTTCCAACGCCAGGCCGTCACCATGGCCTACTACGGCGGCTACTCGCACAGCGAGATGGCCGCGATCCTCGGTGTCCCGATCGGCACCGTGAAGACCCGTCTCCGTGACGGGATGATCCGACTCCGCGACGAGATGGGGGTGAGGTCATGACCATCCGATCCGACGACGTGGCGCTCATGACGGGTTCCTACGCGACCGATGCGGTCGACGCCGTCGAGCGCGCTGCGGTCGACGCGGCGATGGCCGCATCCGACCCGGTGCGTGCCGAGGTGGACTCGCTCCATGAGACCGCACTGCTGCTGGCCTACGCGGTCGAGCCGGTCGAGCCGCCGCGCGACCTCCGGGCCGCGCTCATGGCGAAGATCGCCACGACGCCCCAGCTCCCGGCGCTGCCGGTCGAGGACGCACAGGGCGGCTCGTCCGTGGGTGACCTCGCCGCCGCCGCGCCCGGCTCCGCACAGTCCGTCGCGCCGCAGCCGGTCGCCCGGGAGGCCCGGCACGCGGCCGTCACGGACGTCACCGCCGCCCCCGCCGGCACGGCGTCGGGGACCGCGCGGGTCCGCTGGTTCCAGCGTCCGGCTCGCGTGGTCCTGGCCGCTGCCGCCGCGGTGGCCGTGATCGCCGGCGGCACCCTCGGGATCCAGTCGCTCGCCGAGCACGAGACCGGACCCGGACAGGGGCAGGTCCAGGCCTCGACGAAGCTCGACCAGATCTACGCCGCCGCGGACTTCCAGCGGGCGTCGACGACGGTCAAGGGTGGAGGCACGGCCACGGTCGTGTGGTCCGACCAGCTCCGCAAGTCCGCCGTGATCTTCAAGGGCGTCAAGGCCGCGCCCGCCGGCAAGACGTACGAACTCTGGTACATCGGGTCCTCGATCACACCGGCGGGACTCGTCGGCTCGGTCGACGGTGGCACGACGAGCGCGGTGCTCTCCGGCGCCAAGGCGGCGGGCGACACCATCGGCATCACGGTCGAACCCGCCGGGGGCTCGAAGCAGCCGACCACGAAGCCGATCGTGGCGGTACCCACGAGCGCCTGACGACCAGGTCCAGGACGGACGGGAGGCGGTGCACCTGCTGGTGCACCGCCTCCCGTCATCCGCTCTGCCCCGCGGCGCGTGGCCGGTGGGATCACCCGAAGCGGCCCGAGACGTAGTCCTCGGTGGCCTGCACGGTCGGGTTCGAGAAGATGTTCGCCGTCTCGCCGTACTCGATGAGGTGACCGGGCTGGCCGGTGCCCGCGATGTTGAAGAACGCGGTCTTGTCGCTGACTCGTGACGCCTGCTGCATGTTGTGCGTCACGATGACGATCGTGTAGTCCTGCTTCAGCTCCTCGATGAGATCCTCGATCGCCAGGGTCGAGATCGGGTCGAGCGCCGAGCAGGGTTCGTCCATGAGCAGGACGTCGGGCTGTACCGCGATCGCCCGAGCGATGCACAGGCGCTGCTGCTGACCACCGGACAGGCCCATGCCGGGCTTGTCGAGGCGGTCCTTGACCTCGTTCCACAGGTTCGCGCCCTGCAGGGACTTCTCGACGATGTCGTCGGACTCCGAGCGGCTGATGCGCTTGTTGTTGAGCTTGACGCCGGCGAGGACGTTGTCCTTGATCGACATCGTCGGGAACGGGTTGGCGCGCTGGAAGACCATGCCGACCTGTCGACGTACGAGCACCGGGTCGACGCCGGGCG
Source organism: Curtobacterium sp. MCBD17_013 (assembly GCF_003234565.1). Classification (GTDB taxonomy): domain Bacteria; phylum Actinomycetota; class Actinomycetes; order Actinomycetales; family Microbacteriaceae; genus Curtobacterium. The sequence goes on from NZ_QKTU01000033.1 coordinate 4,635, forward strand.
CGTAGAGGTCGTCGCCGTCGATGCGGACCTCGCCCTGCACCGTCGCGCCGGGGATGACCTCGTGCATGCGGTTCAGGGTGCGGAGGAACGTCGACTTGCCACAGCCGGACGGGCCGATGAAGGCGGTGACCGTCCGCGGCTCGATCGTCATCGAGACGTCCTCGACGGCCTTGAACTTGTCGTAGTAGACGTTGAGGCCGGAGACCTCGATGCGCTTGGACACGCTGGTTCCTTCTGGGGTGGGTGGTCGGGTGCCGGTGGCCGGGGGAGTGGCTACCGACCGATCTTGGGTGCGAAGACGCGGGCGATCAAGCGGGCGATGAGGTTGAGCAGCATGACGATGAGGATGAGCACGAGCGCTGCGGTCCAGGCGCGGTCGACGAACGGCACGGGGTTCGCGCCCTGCTGCGAGTACTGCGTGTACGCGAACACGGGCAGCGTCATCATCGGGTTGCCGAACAGGTCGTAGTTCATGCTCGTCGTGAAGCCGGCGGTGACGAGCAGGGGGGCGGTCTCGCCGATGACGCGGGCGATCGCCAGCATGACGCCGGTGGTGATGCCCGCGAGGCTCGTGGGCAGCACGACCTTGACGATGGTGAGCCACTTCGGCACGCCGAGGGCGTACGAGGCCTCGCGGAGATCCATCGGGACGATCTTCAGGACCTCCTCGGTCGACCGGACGACGACCGGGATCATGAGGACCGACAGCGCGACCGACCCGATCGCGCCCGTGCGGGTGCCCGGCCCGACGATGAGCGCGAACAGCGAGTAGGCGAACAGGCCTGCCACGATCGAGGGGATGCCGGTCATGACGTCGACGAAGAACGTGATGCCGCGGGCGAGCCAGCCGCGGCCGTACTCGACGAGGTAGATCGAGGTGAGGAGCCCGATCGGCACGCTGATGAGCGTCGCGAGCAGGGTGATCTCGACGGTGCCGACGATGGCGTGCAGTGCGCCGCCGCCCACGGTGATGACGTTGCGCATCGAGTACGTGAAGAACTCGGCGTCGAAGCGGTGCAGCCCCTGGGCGATGACGGTCCAGAGCAGCGACACGAGCGGCAGCACGGCGACGATGAACGCGGTCGCGACGAGCGAGGTGACGAGCCGGTCGATCGCCTTGCGGCCACCCTCGACGATCCGCGAGATCACGACGATGAGGACGTCGAACAGGACGGTCCCGAGGAACAGTGCGCCGACGACGTTGAAGTCCGCGACGGTACCGCCCGCGTTGAGCAGGGCGAAGACGAGGCCGAAGGCGATCCAGCTGCCGGCGAGCAGGATCCAGGGGAACGGCTTCGGGAGCTTGCCCGACGCGTAGACGTTGCCGCGGGCGGGGCGGAGCGCGATGGTCATGGTTCTGGCCTTCCCGTCAGGCGACGCGCTTGCGGACGATGAACCGCGCGGCGATGTTGATCACGAGGGTGATGGCGAACAGGATCAGGCCCGATGCGACGAGCGCGTTGAGCCTGACGCCGGACGCCTCGCTGAACTGCAGCGCGATGTTCGCGGCGATGGTGCTCGGGTTGAGCGAGGTGAGCACCTTCGGCGTGACGCTGTTCGACACGGACAGCACGATGGCGACCGCGAGTGTCTCGCCCAGCGCGCGCCCGAGGCCGAGCATGATCGCCGAGACCATGCCGGACCGGGCGAACGGGAACACCGACAGCCGGATCATCTCCCAGCGCGTGGCACCGAGGGCCAGGGCGGCCTCCTCGTTGAGGCGCGGCGCCTGCAGGAAGATCTCGCGCATGACCGCGGTCATGATCGGGATCGTCATGACCGCGAGCACGATCGCCGCCGTCAGGATCGTGCGACCCGTGCCGGACACCTGTCCGGAGAACAGCGGGAACCAGCCGAGGGAGTGGTTGAGGAAGACGTAGAAGGGCTGCACGAAGCGAGCCAGGACCAGGACGCCCCACAGGCCGAACACGACGCTCGGTACGGCGGCGAGCAGGTCGATCACGTACCCGAGCAGGGCGGCCATCCGGCGCGGCGCGTAGTGCGAGATGAAGAGGGCGATGCCGATGGAGATCGGCGTCGCCATGACGAGCGCGAGGAGCGCCGCCCAGACGGTCCCGAAGACGAGGGGACCGACGTAGTCCCAGAAGCCCGTCGCGTCGTTCGGCAGGTCCCCGGGCTTGGCGGAGAACGCCGGGATGCTCTGCCAGACGAGGAACAGGGCGACGAGGGCGAGGACGAGGAGGATGAGCCCGCCGGCCAGGACGGTCGCGGTGGAGAACATGCGGTCGCCGATGCGGACGGTCGCACGCGGCTTCGGGGGCTGCACGGCCTGCGGCTGCGGTGCCGGGGCTGCGGACATGGGGCTCCTGTCGGGGAGGGCGCCGGGGGAG
>NZ_QKTU01000034.1 GCF_003234565.1 Curtobacterium sp. MCBD17_013
GGACGGGACGGGACGGGACTGGGCAGGGTGGGAGGCGCGGCGCCTCCGGACGGGAGGCGCGGTGCCGGCAGGGCGGGAGGCGCGGCACGGGCGGCGCGACCGGACCGGAGGCGCGGCGCGACCGGACCGGAGGCGCGGCGCGACCGGAGGTGCGGCGGGCGCGACGGGACCGGAGGCGCGGCGCCGATGAGCGGCACGTGACGCCGCGACGACGGGTGCGGCCCGGCCACCGAGGCCGAGCCGGGAGGCGCGTCAGACCCCGAGGACGCGCTCGCCGAACGCGGACGCGAACCGCCGTTCCGGGTCGATCCGGGCGACGAGGGACCGGAACGCGGGGAGCCGTGTGTAGAGCGCCGCGATGGCATCCGGCCCGAGGGACGACATCTTGCCCCAGTGGGGCCGTGCATCGAACGGGACGAGCGCGGCCTCGATGTCCGGCAGCAGCGCGGCGACCTCGTCGACGTGACGACGCCAGGTGAACGCGATGCACAGCGTCGCGGACCCCTGACCGGGGCTGAGCCACAGGTCGTCAGGAGCGGTGGTCCGGAGCTCCGCGACGTGGAGGTGTGGGCGGATGCGGTCGCCGAGCGCGTGGACGGCGTCGAGTGCCTCGGCGGCCCGGTCGAGCGGCACGAAGTGCTCACTCTGGATCTCGGACCCGACCGACGGCACCGTGCCCACGGTGAAGTGGGGGAGGCGGTCCCACCATGGTCCGGGTGTCCCGTCGCGGGCCGTGCGGTGGTCGTCACCCGGTAGCGGCGGCAGGCGATGTGCGCCGACGATGACCTCGGGCACGGCGACGTCGTCGGCGCCGTCGGGGATCCGCGTCTTCACGAGGACCTCGCGCACGGTGCCGTCCCAGTTCGTGAAGCAGCACACGCTCGTCCCGGCGGTGAAGACCTCGCGCACGGACCCGAGGAACGCCGTCCAGGGGATCGCGCCGTATGCGTCCTGGCGCATCCGGTAGGTGGGCTCGACGTCCAGTGTGATCCGGGTGACGACCCCGAGGAGGCCCAGGTGGAGCACCGCGCCCGCGTGCTCCGGGTCGCCTCGGACGATCCGGTGCAGGGTGCCGTCCCCGCCGACGAACTCGAGACCGGCGACCGCTGACGACAACGACCCCAGGCGGGTGCCGGAGCCGTGCGTTCCGGTGGCGGTGGCGCCTCCGACCGAGATGTGCGGCAGCGAGCCCAGGTTGTGGAGCGCGAGACCCGCGGCGTCGAGCGCGGGAGCGACGTCGCCGTACCGCGTGCCGGAGCCGAGCGTCACCGTCCGGCGGTCCGGCGCGATCTCCAGGTCGGCGGGGATCGCCGTGACGTCCACGAGCACGCCCGGTCCGTCGGCGACGTCGTTGAACGAGTGACGGGTGCCGATGCCGCGCACCCGTTCGGCTCCCGACACGAGTTCCTGCACGGCCTCGATCGAGGTGGGGCGTTCGATGCGCTCGGCGGTGTACGTGTAGGTGCCCGCCCAGTTCAGCTCGCTCGTCATCGCGCCCATGGGGGTCACCCTCTCATGCGACGGGGAGGCGTCGGTGCTTCCGACCCGTCGGTCAGACGGACAGACGGGTCGTGTCGGTCGCGTCTCGGTCGCAGCGCAGCGCAGCGCGTGGGTCGGTCAGTCGGTCCGTCGGTCGCACCGAGGGTCAGTGCGTGGCCGACGGCACGAGGCCCGGCGGGAGCTCCGGCTTGCGGACCATCGCGGAGGCGGCGATGCCGAACAGCGAGATGATCGCGCCGACGAGGAACGCCGTCCGGACGCCGGCTGCGGTCGCATCGACCGAGACCGCCGAGCTCGCGCCCCCACCCGCGGCAGCGGTGCCGATCGCCATGAGGGTGACGAAGAGGGCGGTCCCCGCAGCCCCCGCCAGCTGCTGAGCCGTTCCGAGCAGCGCCGACCCGTGCGAGTACAGGTCGGGCGTGAGTCCACCGAGTCCCGCGGTGAACAACGGCGTGAAGGTGAGCGCGAGCCCGATGCTGAGGAGCACGTGCGCCGCGAGCACGAACCACACGCTCGTCGTCGGGCTGAGCATCGTGAACATCCACAGCACGACGCTCACGAGGACTGCGCCCGGCACCGCGAGCACCTGCGCGCCGTGCTGGTCGTACAGCCGCCCGACCACCGGCGAGAGCAGACCCATGACGAGCCCGCCGGGCAGGAGCAGCAGACCGACCTGCAGGACGGGCAGCCCGAGCACGGTCTCGAGGTAGATCGGCAGCAGGATCAGCGTGCCGAACATGGCGATCATCGCGATGCACATGGCGACGATCGCGATGGTGAACGTCCGCACCCGGAACGTCCGCAGGTCGAGCAGCGCGCGGTCCCGTCGCTGCAGGGACCGTTGCCGCGCGATGAACCCCACGAGCGCGACGAGTCCGACCGTGAGCGCGACGACGGGAGTCCAGATGCCCCCGCTGCCGATCGTCGCGATGCTGGACAGGCCGTACACGATCCCGCCGAAGGCGAACGCGGACACGATGACGGACCCGACGTCGAGTGGGACGCGTCGTGGCGTGGAGACGTTCCGCACCTTGAGGAGCCCGATGACCAGGGCCGCGAGCGCGATCGGGAGGACGAAACCGAACATGGACCGCCACGTGAACGACTGCAGGATGAGCCCCGAGATCGTGGGCCCGATCGCCGGCGCCACCGAGATCACGATCGAGATGTTGCCCATCACGCGGCCACGGCGCTGCGGCTCGACGAGTGTCAGCACGGTCGTCATGAGCAGGGGCATCATGATCGCCGTTCCGCTCGCCTGCACGACCCGGCCGACGAGCAACACCGGGAACCCCGGTGCGAGCAGGGCGATCACGGTGCCCGCCGAGAACAGGCTCATCGCCCATGTGAACACCGGCCGCGTCGGGAACCGCTCGAGCAGGAACCCGGTGATCGGGATCACGACCGCCATGGTCAACATGAACCCGGTGGTGAGCCATTGCCCCGTCGTCGCGCTGATGTCGAGGTCCGTCATGAGCCGCGGGAGGGCCACGCCCATGATCGTCTCGTTCAGGATGACGACGAACGCGGAGACGAGCAGGAGTCCGATGACCAGGCGCGCGGTCGCCGGGGACGTCGACGACGGCCCAGCCGGCTCGGAACGAGCACTGGTGATGACGGTGGCGGCGTCGGGATCGGCCATGCACCGAGGCTAGCGGCCTCCTGTGACATCGGACAGGGTCAGCTGGACGTCCGGGGAGCCCGGGGCCAGCGCGGCGACGCTCAGCGCGCGACCGCGTCGAACGACCGCAGCCGGAACAACCCGAGCAGCGTCCCGACGACGACCGCGGCGGCGAACACCACGCCCGTCGCGGTCAGTCCGACGGCATGGCTGAGCAGCCCCGCCGCGACGGCGGGGACGGCGATCGCCAGGTACGCCACCACGAAGTACGTGGTCGTCGTGGCGGTGCGGTCCGCTGCCGCCGTGGCGCCCGTGACGGTCCGGAGGCCCGCCATGAACAGGAGTCCCTGCCCGGCCCCGGCGAGCACTGCGGACGCGATGAGGGTGGGCAGCGACGCGGCGAGCAGAGCGACGACGAGCACCGCCATGCCGACGACGAGGCCGACCGTCCCGACGAGGACGAGTGCCCGGTTCGAGAGGGGACGGAGCGACACCTGCGCCGCCGCGGAGGCGCCGAACAGCAGGAACGTCACGGTCCCGACGACCGCGGGCGAGTGCACCCCGATGACCGTGCCGACGAAGTTCGGCGCGATCGACGAGAACAGCCCGCACACCGCGAACCCCGTGACCGCCCCGATGGCGGCCGCGCCGAAGACCGACCGGGTCTCCGACGGGACGCGCGGCGGTTGCAGCCGGAACGGCGTCCGCTCGCCGGCGGTCTCGCGCATCGCGAGCAGGGTGAACCCCGCGATGACGAGCAGTCCGGCGTGCACCACGTACGGCGCGCGGAGGGGCCACGGGGTGACGGTCGCGACCACGCCCGCCATGAGCATGCCGAGTCCGAGCCCGCCGATGTTCCCCGCGGTGGCGAGCGCCCCGGCGAGCTTCTCGCGGCCCCGGGGGGCGGCCTCGAGCACCGCGACCGTGGCGGTGGACGTGAAGATGCCCGCGGAGAACCCCGAGAGCACGCGCCCCGCGTAGAGGAGCCACTCGGGGGTGCCGACCGTGAACAGCCCCGCCGAGAGCAGGGACAGCACGATGCCGACGAGGAGCGCCGGTCGTCGGCCGATCGTGTCCGACAGACGCCCGACGACCACGAGCGCGAGGATCACGCCGCCGGCGTAGACCGCGAACAGCACGGTCGTCGCGGCGCTGCCGAACCCGAAGTGCGCCTCGTAGGTCGGGTAGAGGGGCGTCGGGATGGTCGTCCCCATCATGACGGCGGTGAAGACGTAGACGGCGGCGACGAGTCCGGGCACCCGTCCGACCGTACTCGGCGGCGTCAGTGCAGGATGTCGAACGACCCGCCGTCGGCGTGGGGCGCGACCGAGCGCACCGCGACGTCGGTGACGGTGGCCGACGGCGGCCCGACGTGGAGGAGCTCCATGAGGGTGTCGACGGCGGTCTCCGGTCCCTCGGCCTCCACCTCGACCGTCCCGTCGAACAGGTTGCGTGCGTACCCGGCGAGCTCGAGCCCGTCCGCCTTCCGTGCGGTCCAGTAGCGGAATCCGACCCCCTGGACCGATCCGGACACGACGGCGTGCATCCTCGTGATCGGTGTCATGCCGCCCACTGTAGGAGCGGTGCGTTCCATGGCCGTCACGGCCCGTCCTCGTCGCGGTGACGATCCGGCCGCACCTCTGCCGATTCGCGTCGGCGGAGGGATGGGGTCATACTGACCTCATCAGTTCGGGTCACTCCGACCAGAACCCGATGGACCAGGATCATGATGACCACACCGGAGCACGGCATCCGCGTCGCCGTGTCGACGGTCATCGTGGCGCTCCGACGGCACCCTGAGACGGGCGAACTCGCGCTGGCGATGCCCCTGGTCCGCCGCGTGACCGAGCCGTTCGAGGGGTCCTGGGCGCTGCCCGGTGGATGGGTCGGCGTCGACGAGGGCCTCGAGGAGTCCGCGGCCACCCGGCTGTTCGAGACCACCCGCGTGCAGCCCCGGTACCTCGAGCAGCTGTACGCCTTCGGCGACGTCGACCGATCGCCGGACCGGGTGGTCTCGATCGTCTACTGGGCGCTCGTCCGCGGCGACGAGACGCCCGGTGTGCCCGACGACTGGAACGTCCGTTGGTTCTTCGCCGAGCACCTGCCACGACTCGCCTTCGACCACGACCGCATCGTCGACTACGCGCTGTGGCGCCTGCGGAACAAGGTCGGCTACTCGCGGATCGCCCAGGCGTTCCTCGGCGACCGCTTCACGCTCGCCGAGCTCCGCAGCGTCCACGAGGCGATCCTCGGCCGTCGCCTGGACCCGGCGAACTTCCGCCGGCAGGTGGCCCAGTCGGACGCGATCGTCGCGACCGACGAGGTGTCGTCGGGAGGCCGTCACCGACCGGCGCGCCTGTACCGCTCCAACCCCCTCCTCGCCTTCGCCGACAACGGGCCCCTCGGATCCGACCGGCCCCCAGCACCACCGACGGGAACCTGATGTCCATCGCAACCACCATCGACCTCATCTCGAACGGTCGCGCGGCCGGCAGCACCTGCACGCCGGACCTCGCCGCCCCCACCTGGACCTTCGATGCCCGGCCCGGCTACGGTCCCGGGTCCTCGATGTCCGACCTCATCCCCACCTCGGCGCCGCGCCAGGGCGTGATCCCGGAGGAGTACCGGACCGCGCCGGAGGCCGAGCTGCACGCCCGGATCGAGGCCGCCAAGGCCACCCTCGGTGATCGGGTCGTCGTGCTCGGGCACTTCTACCAGCGCGACGAGGTCGTGCGGCACGCGGACTTCCTCGGCGACTCCTTCCAGCTCGCGAACGCCGCGCTCACCCGTCCCGACGCCGAGGCGATCGTGTTCTGCGGCGTCCACTTCATGGCCGAGACCGCGGACGTCCTCGCCCGCCCCGAGCAGCACGTCATCCTGCCGAACCTCGCCGCCGGGTGCTCGATGGCGGACATGGCCGACATCGACAGCGTCGAGGCGGCCTGGGAGCAGCTCGAACTCCTGTACGGCACCGAGCCCGACGCCGACGGCCGCGTGCCGGTGATCCCGGTCACCTACATGAACTCGGCGGCGGACCTCAAGGCGTTCTGCGGTCGTCACGGCGGCATCGTCTGCACGTCCTCGAACGCCGCGACCGTCCTCGAGTGGGCGTTCGAGCGCGGCCAGCGCGTCCTGTTCTTCCCGGACCAGCACCTCGGGCGGAACACCGCGAAGGCGATGGGGATCAGCACCGACCGCATGCCGATGTGGAACCCCCGGAAGCCGCTCGGCGGCAACGACGCCGCAACGCTCCAGGCGGCCCAGGTCGTCCTGTGGCACGGGTTCTGTTCCGTGCACCGCCGGTTCACCGTCGAGCAGATCGAGCAGGCGCGCGCCGCCGATCCCGACGTCGTCGTGGTCGTGCACCCCGAGTGCCCGATGGAGGTCGTCGACGCCGCGGACGTCGCCGGCAGCACCGACCTCATCCGCAAGGTCGTCGCCGCGGCCGAGGAGCCCACGACCTTCGCGATCGGCACCGAGATCAACATGGTGAACCGGCTGGCGGCCGAGTTCCCGCAGCACGACATCTCCTGCCTCGACCCCGTGGTGTGCCCGTGCTCGACGATGTACCGGATCCACCCGGGCTACCTCGCATGGGTGCTCGAGGCGCTGGTCCGCGGCGAGGTCCTCAACGAGGTCCGGGTCCCGGACGACATCGCGGCCGACGCGCGGGTCGCGCTCGAGCGCATGCTCGCCGCACGCCCCCGCCCCCTCGCGCCCAGTCGTCCCC
>NZ_QKTU01000035.1 GCF_003234565.1 Curtobacterium sp. MCBD17_013
ACGTTGAGTCCGGCGGTGTCCTACTCTCCCACAAGGTCCCCCTTGCAGTACCATCGGCGCTGAGAGGCTTAGCTTCCGGGTTCGGAATGTGACCGGGCGTTTCCCTCTCGCTATGACCACCGGAACACCATCGATATTCACGATCATGTTCCGCAGTTGCTGCGGATGATCCCCGATCGCATATCGGGAACCACAAAGTGGACGCGAGCCCCACCCGAACGGGTGGGAAGTGTAATCAAGTCATCGGCTTATTAGTACCGGTCAGCTCCACGGGTCGTTAGTCCCCGCTTCCACATCCGGCCTATCAACCCAGTCGTCTACTGGGAGCCTCTCACCCACAAGGGGCATGGAAATCTCATCTCGAAGACGGCTTCCCGCTTAGATGCTTTCAGCGGTTATCCGGTCCGAACGTAGCTAATCAGCGGTGCCCTTGGCAGAACAACTGACACACCAGAGGTTCGTCCATCCCGGTCCTCTCGTACTAGGGATAGATCTTCTCAAATTTCCTACGCGCGCAGCGGATAGGGACCGAACTGTCTCACGACGTTCTAAACCCAGCTCGCGTACCGCTTTAATGGGCGAACAGCCCAACCCTTGGGACCTACTCCAGCCCCAGGATGCGACGAGCCGACATCGAGGTGCCAAACCATGCCGTCGATATGGACTCTTGGGCAAGATCAGCCTGTTATCCCCGAGGTACCTTTTATCCGTTGAGCGACAGCGCTTCCACAAGCCACTGCCGGATCACTAGTCCCGACTTTCGTCCCTGCTCGACTTGTCAGTCTCACAGTCAAGCTCCCTTGTGCACTTACACTCGACACCTGATTGCCAACCAGGTTGAGGGAACCTTTGGGCGCCTCCGTTACTTTTTGGGAGGCAACCGCCCCAGTTAAACTACCCACCAGGCACTGTCCATGAACCCGATCAGGGTCCTACGTTAGACATCCAGAGTGACCAGAGTGGTATTTCAACAACGACTCCACGAACACTGGCGTGCCCGCTTCACAGTCTCCCACCTATCCTACACAAGCCACACCGAACACCAATACCAAGCTGTAGTAAAGGTCACGGGGTCTTTCCGTCCTGCTGCGCGTAACGAGCATCTTTACTCGTAGTGCAATTTCGCCGAGTTCGCGGTTGAGACAGCTGGGAAGTCGTTACGCCATTCGTGCAGGTCGGAACTTACCCGACAAGGAATTTCGCTACCTTAGGATGGTTATAGTTACCACCGCCGTTTACTGGGGCTTAAATTCTGAGCTTCGCCGTGAGGCTAACCCTTCCTCTTAACCTTCCAGCACCGGGCAGGCGTCAGTCCGTATACATCGTCTTGCGACTTCGCACGGACCTGTGTTTTTAGTAAACAGTCGCTTCCCACTGGTCTCTGCGGCCTTCCCCGCTCCCGGAGCAAGTCCGTTCACGGTTCCGGCCCCCCTTCTCCCGAAGTTACGGGGGCATTTTGCCGAGTTCCTTAACCACGATTCTCTCGATCTCCTTGGTATTCTCTACCTGACCACCTGAGTCGGTTTCGGGTACGGGCAGCTGCAACCTCGCGTCGATGCTTTTCTCGGCAGCATAGGATCACTGAATTCCCCATGACGGGTATGCATCGGATCTCAGGCGTACAGACGACGGATTTGCCTATCGTCAGCCCTACATCCTTACACCAGGTTCACCTTACGGATACCATCGCCTGGCTCAGCTACCTTCCTGCGTCACACCTGTTAATACGCTAGCCGCACCAGCATGGGGTCGAGCGTTAGACCGGACGTCCATCACCCCGAAGGGATCAGGATCGAGCCGGGTTAGGACTCTTAGCACCACTGGATTGACTGGGACGGTTGTTCGCCGGTACGGGAATATCAACCCGTTGTCCATCGACTACGCCTGTCGGCCTCGCCTTAGGTCCCGACTTACCCAGGGCGGATTAGCCTGGCCCTGGAACCCTTGGTCTTTCGGAGGACGGGTTTCTCACCCGTCTTTCGCTACTCATGCCTGCATTCTCACTCGTGTGGCGTCCACGGCTGGATCACTCCGCCGCTTCACTCGCCACACGACGCTCTCCTACCACTCCGTACGACTGAACCACGAAGGCTTGTCTGGGTACGAAATCTACAACTTCGGCGGTGTGCTTGAGCCCCGTTACATTGTCGGCGCGGAATCACTTGACCAGTGAGCTATTACGCACTCTTTCAAGGGTGGCTGCTTCTAAGCCAACCTCCTGGTTGTCTGTGCAACTCCACATCCTTTCCCACTTAGCACACGCTTAGGGGCCTTAGTTGGTAGTCTGGGTTGTTTCCCTCTCGACGATGAAGCTTATCCCCCACCGTCTCACTGCTGCGCTCTCACTTACCGGCATTCGGAGTTTGGCTGACGTCAGTAACCTTGTAGGGCCCATCGGCCATCCAGTAGCTCTACCTCCGGCAAGAAACACGCAACGCTGCACCTAAATGCATTTCGGAGAGAACCAGCTATCACGAAGTTTGATTGGCCTTTCACCCCTATCCACAGCTCATCCCCTCCATTTTCAACTGAAGTGGGTTCGGGCCTCCACGACGTCTTACCGTCGCTTCACCCTGGCCATGGATAGATCACTTCGCTTCGGGTCTAGGACATGCGACTGAATCGCCCTATTCAGACTCGCTTTCGCTACGGCTACCCCACACGGGTTAACCTCGCCACATATCGCTAACTCGCAGGCTCATTCTTCAAAAGGCACGCTGTCACCCCAACAAGGAGGCTCCAACGGTTTGTAAGCAAACGGTTTCAGGTACTATTTCACTCCCCTCCCGGGGTACTTTTCACCTTTCCCTCACGGTACTTGTCCGCTATCGGTCATCTGGGAGTATTTAGGCTTATCAGGTGGTCCTGACAGATTCACACGGGATTTCTCGGGCCCCGTGCTACTTGGGATACACATCCGGCCATAACACCATTTCGTCTACGGGGCTGGCACCCACTACGGCCCGGCTTTCAAACCGGTTCGACTATGATGCGCTGTAACCGCCCCAGTCCGGCAGAACTGAGCGACGTGTCCCACAACCCCGACCATGCAACGCCCGCCGGCTATCACACATGATCGGTTTAGCCTCATCCGCTTTCGCTCGCCACTACTCACGGAATCACATGTTGTTTTCTCTTCCTGTGGGTACTGAGATGTTTCACTTCCCCACGTTCCCTCTACCCGCCCTATACATTCAGGCGGGAGTCACCAGGTCGCAAAACGCCTGGCGGGGTTTCCCCATTCGGAAATCCTCGGCTCACAGCTCGATTATCAGCTCCCCGAGGCTTATCGCAGATTTCTACGTCCTTCTTCGGCTCCAGATGCCAAGGCATCCACCGTTTGCTCTTAGAAACTTGACCACAAAGATTGCCGCGCACCGAAAACGATGCACGGCCTCAGTGTTGACTCGTCCCAACGCCAAACGACGTCAGGAGCGAATCGCACTCTTGTGACACCAGCCGACCCACCACCAACCACGAAAGCCGGCGACGAATCAGCAAGCGTCTAAGATGCTCGCGTCCACTGTGTAGTTCTCAACATACGATCGGCACCAGCCCGCCCCGACCAACCGGTCGACTTGGCACTGGCCCAACGAGGGGGCATCAAGCCCCAACCCCACCACCACACAGGCAGCAGGGAAGCCTGGTCCCTCAGGACCCAACAACGTGCACGGCCCGAACCTCACCCACAGACCCGTTCCAACCGGCCGAAACCGACGTACTAGCATCCACGAGATCCATCCGGACCCACTGTCAATGTTCCACCCATGAGCTACCGGCGAGAACATTCGTCTCGATCCGGCGCCTGGACACCACCCCCAACCCGAACGGGCCAGGCCAGCAGTGCCAGATGCTCCTTAGAAAGGAGGTGATCCAGCCGCACCTTCCGGTACGGCTACCTTGTTACGACTTAGTCCTAATCACCGATCCCACCTTCGACGGCTCCTTCCACAAGGGTTAGGCCACCGGCTTCGGGTGTTACCGACTTTCATGACTTGACGGGCGGTGTGTACAAGGCCCGGGAACGTATTCACCGCAGCGTTGCTGATCTGCGATTACTAGCGACTCCGACTTCATGAGGTCGAGTTGCAGACCTCAATCCGAACTGAGACCGGCTTTTTGGGATTCGCTCCACCTTACGGTATCGCCGCCCTTTGTACCGGCCATTGTAGCATGCGTGAAGCCCAAGACATAAGGGGCATGATGATTTGACGTCATCCCCACCTTCCTCCGAGTTGACCCCGGCAGTCTCCTATGAGTCCCCGGCCGAACCGCTGGCAACATAGAACGAGGGTTGCGCTCGTTGCGGGACTTAACCCAACATCTCACGACACGAGCTGACGACAACCATGCACCACCTGTACACCGACCACAAGGGGGCGACCATCTCTGGCCGTTTCCGGTGTATGTCAAGCCTTGGTAAGGTTCTTCGCGTTGCATCGAATTAATCCGCATGCTCCGCCGCTTGTGCGGGCCCCCGTCAATTCCTTTGAGTTTTAGCCTTGCGGCCGTACTCCCCAGGCGGGGCGCTTAATGCGTTAGCTACGACACAGAAACCGTGGAAAGGTCCCTACATCTAGCGCCCAACGTTTACGGCGTGGACTACCAGGGTATCTAATCCTGTTCGCTCCCCACGCTTTCGCTCCTCAGCGTCAGTTACGGCCCAGAGATCTGCCTTCGCCATCGGTGTTCTTCCTGATATCTGCGCATTCCACCGCTACACCAGGAGTTCCAATCTCCCCTACCGCACTCTAGTCTGCCCGTACCCACTGCAAGCCCGAGGTTGAGCCTCGGGATTTCACAGCAGACGCGACAAACCGCCTACGAGCTCTTTACGCCCAATAATTCCGGACAACGCTTGCACCCTACGTATTACCGCGGCTGCTGGCACGTAGTTAGCCGGTGCTTTTTCTGCAGGTACCGTCACTTTCGCTTCTTCCCTACTAAAAGAGGTTTACAACCCGAAGGCCGTCATCCCTCACGCGGCGTTGCTGCATCAGGCTTTCGCCCATTGTGCAATATTCCCCACTGCTGCCTCCCGTAGGAGTCTGGGCCGTGTCTCAGTCCCAGTGTGGCCGGTCACCCTCTCAGGCCGGCTACCCGTCGTCGGCTTGGTGAGCCATTACCTCACCAACTACCTGATAGGCCGCGAGTCCATCCCCAACCAAAATTCTTTCCACGACCAGACCATGCGATCGGCCGTCATATCCAGTATTAGACGTCGTTTCCAACGCTTATCCCAGAGTCAGGGGCAGGTTACTCACGTGTTACTCACCCGTTCGCCACTAATCCGCCCAGCAAGCTGGGCATCATCGTTCGACTTGCATGTGTTAAGCACGCCGCCAGCGTTCGTCCTGAGCCAGGATCAAACTCTCCGTAAAAAACGTTCCCAACCACTCCGAAGAGCAGAAGGCGAATTTGATGCTGACTGAAAAGACTGTCTACTGACAATCATTCAATCCAAAGGAATTGTCCACGAACGCGCCAACCCAAAGGCCGACACGCACGGGGTCAATAAATTGGCATTGACAATGTGCACGCTGTTGAGTTCTCAAGGACCAGACGCATCCGCTCATCCACCCGGGAACCCCCGGACATCAGCAACGAAGCTGTGTTCTTGGTTGTGCAACCGATGTGCATCCCCCTACACGAGGTGGATGGCTCATCCCGAAGGAGAGGACCAGTTGCAGGTTTTACATCCTAAGCGTCGAAGCGATCAGGCGCAAGTCCCGATCAGAACCTCGGTGGAGGACGGTCCCGCTTGAGGCCGGCTCGCTCCGGGACACTGTCCCGGCCGCTC
>NZ_QKTU01000036.1 GCF_003234565.1 Curtobacterium sp. MCBD17_013
GGAGATGTGTATAAGAGACAGGGGGGCGTGGGGTGGGCGGCCGGGAGGCGCGGTGCGGGGCCGGCACGCGCCTCCCCGCCGGTGGGTCGGCTAGAAGCCGAACCCGATCTTCTTGTCGATGAACTGGTTGGTGTACAGGTCGTCGGCCGTGAGCCCCGACTGGACGTGACCGCCGGACTTCTCGAAGATCGGCGCCGCCTTGGAGATGAACGAGTTCAGCCGGCTGGCGTCCATGTCGCCGACGTAGCCGTTGCTGCCGTCCGTGGCGACCTTGAGCTTCTTCATCTGCTGGACGGCGAACGCACCGACCTTGGCGTCGTAGGTCCAGCCGTTGTTGTAGTCCTGCACGAGCGTGTCGATGAGGTCGTTCGTCGGAGTCGGGTTCGTGAAGTAGTCCACGTCGGCCTGCTGCATGACCGGCACGAGCTTCTTCAGGCACGGGGTGAGCTTCGCCAGGTCGCCCGAGCGGACGGACATGGTCTCGGGGTAGGGGTTCCACCCCGTGCTCGAGACGAGCGAGGAGTCGAGCTTCTTGCCCCAGGCCGCCACCTCGTGCTGGTAGATGTACGGCTCGGCGGTCGCGAAGCCCTGCTGCGCGTCCTTGCCGCCCGCGGTCACGAACTTCGACGGCGTGCCGTCGTAGCTGCCGTCCTGGACGCTCGTCGGCAGGTAGCCCGCCTGTGCCAGGTAGGTCATGTACGCGGCGCCGCTGAAGTAGCGGACGACGCCGCCCTTGGCCTTGAGCGCCTTGCCGAGGCCCTTGATGCTGTCGACGCTCTTGTACGTCGCCGGGTCCCACATGAGCACCATGGGCGACTCGTCGTTCTCGGCGAACACCGCCGTGGTGGGCAGGTTGCCGGAGAACTCGACGGCCTCGTCCGTGGAGACGTAGCCGAGCGTGATCGACTTGTCCTGGTACATCTGGGAGCTCACCGTGGAGTAGCCGATCGCGGGACCGCCCGCGCGGATCTCGAGCTGCACACCCGTCGACTTGCCGTTCGCCATGAGGTCGCCCGTGACGGACTTGCCCGAGGCGTCGATCTTCGGGTTCGCCCCGAGCATCTGGTAGACGTGCCCGTGGTCGGCTTCGGGGTTCCAGTCCGTCTGGACGACGACGGTCGAGGGGCAGACGCCGGACAGGTCGACGGCCGGGCCCTTCGCGGCGGACGACGTGGTCGCGGCGCCGGCGCTGTCCGACGTGCTCGTCGAACAGCCGGTGAGGGCGAGGGCGGTGACGCCGAGGGCTGCGGCGACGACGCCGAGACGGGTTCTGCTGCGCATGGGTGCTCCGTTCGTGGTGCAGGTCGGGGTGGTGCGGGGTGCAGGTGCGGTGGGAGGGGAGACGATGGGGGCGGGAACTCAGCCGAAGTCGTGCCAGCGGCCGACGGCGAGGCGGCCGATCAGGCCGAAGACGAGGAACACGGCGACGCCGAACAGCGAGGCGACGATGATCGTCGCGTAGAGCTCGGGGCCCATGAGCCGCGACGCGGTCACCTGGATGAGGACGCCGAGGCCCGGGTTGCCGCGCTGGAAGAACTGGTCGCCGACGATCGCACCGATCACCGAGAGCCCGGCCGACGTCCGCAGTCCGACGAAGATCGACGGCAGCGCGGCGGGGATCTGCAGCTTGAGCAGCTGGGCGCCGCGGCCGGCCTGCTGGAGCCGGAACAGCTCGCGCGCCCCGCGGTCGGCCGACTGCAGACCGAACAGCGTGTTCGACACCATCGGGAACAGCGCGATCATCACGGTGACGATGACGCGGCTGGCGAACTCGTACCCGAACAGGGCACCGATCAGCGGGACGAGCGCCAGGATCGGCACGCACTGGAGCACGACGGCGTACGGGTACAGCGAGTTCTCGAGCCACTTCGCCTGCGCCATGAGCATCGCCCAGACGACGCCGATGACGATCGCGATCGCGAGCCCGGTCAGGGACACCAGGGCCGTCCGCGCGAGCGCCTGCCACAGCTGCCCGTCGAACCCGGAGGGCGTGCCATCGGGACTCGTGTCCCAGACGATCGCCTTGGCGACGAGGTGCGGGTAGGGGACGAGGAACGCCAGGTTCTTCGCCTTGTCGTAGTACGTCGCGGCGACGTACCAGAGGGCGATGAGGACGACGAACACGGCCACGGGTTGCCACCACATGACGGCGGGCCGTGTCCTGCTGCGTGTCTGGCGGGCGGCCGCCCGGGCGGTGCGGGTCTCGGCGACCTCCTGCAGCGTGACCATCAGCGGTGTCCTTCCCGGAGCGCGTGCGAGACCTCGCCGACGAGTTCGGCGAACTCGGGCGTGAAGCGGATGTCCGGGTCCCGTGGCATCGGGAACGGGACGTCGAAGCGTCGGACGACCGTGCCGGGACGGCCGGACATCACGATGACCTTCGTCGACAGGTAGACGGCCTCGGACACCGAGTGCGTGATGAACAGCCCGGCGAAGCGCTGTTCGACGAACAGGCGGAGCAGTTCGTCGTTGAGTCGCTCGCGCGTGATCTCGTCGAGCGCGCCGAAGGGCTCGTCGAACAGGAACAGCTCCGGGTCGAGGGTGAGCGACCGGGCGAGGGACACGCGCATCCGCATGCCGCCCGACAGCTGCTTCGGCAGGTTCGTCTCGAACCCGTTCAGTCCGACGAGGTCGATCGCCCGGCGCGCCTTCTCGGCCCGCTCCGCCTTGCCCACGTGGCCGAGTTCCGCGAGCAGCTCCACGTTCCCCTGCACGGTGCGCCAGGGGAGCAGGGTCGCGTCCTGGAACACGTACCCGATCCGGGAGGCCCCGACCGACGCGGTCCCGTCGGACGCGGTCTCGAGTCCGGAGGCGATCCGGAGGAGGGTCGACTTGCCGCAGCCGGACGGACCGACGACGGACACGAACTCGCCGCGGTCGACCGTCAGGTCGACGCCCTGGAGGGCGATGGTCCCGTTCGGGAACGTCATCTCGACGTTCCCGAAGTCGAGCAGCGTGTCCGTCGACGTGACGGGCGCGGGTGCGGTGGTGGTCACGGCTACCTCTTCGTTCTGGTGGATCGGGCTGGGTCAGGCGGTGGGTGCCGGGGTTGCGGTTGCGGGGGTGGTGTCGGCGGGAACGG
>NZ_QKTU01000037.1 GCF_003234565.1 Curtobacterium sp. MCBD17_013
CCCCTCTCCGCCCGTCCCCTCCGGCACCACCCTCCCCGAAGGAGCACCGTGAGCACCATCGACGACACGACCACGAGCCCGGCATCCGCGCTCTCGGTCGAGCGCAACGGCATCAACGAGATCGCCGAGCACGAGCGGCGCGGCAAGCCGCGCGACCTGTTCTGGCCGTGGTTCGCGGGCAACGTGAGCGTCCTCGGCGTCAGCTACGGCGCGTACGTCCTCGGGTTCGGGATCTCGTTCTGGCAGGCGACGGTCGTCGTCGTCCTCGGCGTCGTGCTGTCGTACGTGCTCTGCGGGCTCAGCGCGCTCGCCGGCAAACGAGGGTCAGCCCCGACCATGACGCTGAGCCGCAGCGTGTTCGGGGTTCGGGGGAACCGCCTCCCGTCCGTCGTGTCCTGGATCCTGACGGTCGGGTGGGAGACCTCGCTCGCCGCGGTGGCCGTGCTCGCGACCGCGACCGTGTTCGACCGCCTCGGCTGGGGCGGCGGTGTCGTGACGAAGGTGGCGGCCCTCGTCGTCGTCATCGCCCTCATCGTCCTCGGCGGCACGCTCGGGTTCGAGCTCATCATGCGCCTCCAGCGGTGGATCACGATCATCGCGGGCGTCCTCACCGTGCTCTACATCGTGTTCGCCGCGGGGCACGTCGACCTCGGGAAGGTCATGGCGATGCCGTCCGGGAACGGGCCGGCCGTGATCGGCGCGCTCCTGTTCGTCATGACGGGGTTCGGGCTCGGCTGGGTGAACGCGGCCGCCGACTACTCCCGCTACCTGCCCCGGAGCGCCTCGAGCGGCGGCGTCGTGTTCTGGACGACGTTCGGCTCGTCGCTCGGCCCCGCCGTCCTGCTCGTCTTCGGCCTGCTCGTGTCGGGGTCCTCGAAGCACCTCGAGTCCGCGATCGGGACCGACCCCGTGGGGGCGCTCGCGGGGATCCTGCCGACGTGGTTCCTCGTGCCGTTCGTCGTGACCGCGGTGCTCGGCATCGTGTCCGGCGCGATCATGGACATCTACTCGTCCGGACTCGCGCTGCTCAACGCCGGGCTCAAGGTCTCGCGGCCCGTCGCGGTCGGCGTCGACGGCGTGATCATGACGCTCGGCACGATCTACATCGTGTTCGTCTCGGGGAGCTTCATCACGGTGTTCCAGGGCTTCCTCATCACCCTCGGCGTGCCGATCGCGGCCTGGGCGGGCATCTTCATCGCGGACCTCGTGCTCCGCAAGCGGGACTACGCCGAGCGTGAGCTGTTCACGCGCCGCGGGCGGTACGGCGACGTCCGCTGGGACAGCATCGCGATCCTCGTCGTGGCCACGGCCGTGGGCTGGGGGCTCGTCACGAACACCGCCGCGGGCTGGCTGTCCTGGCAGGGGTACCTGCTCGGCCCGTTCGGACTCGGCGGGACCCAGGGCGCCTGGGCGTACGCGAACCTCGGCGTGGTCGTCGCGCTCGTGATCGGGTTCCTCGGCACGTTCCTGACCGGCCGCGGCGCGGTGTCCCGCCAGGAGCAGGCCCCGGCCGTCCCGGTCGACGTCGACGAGACGGACCCGAGGGTCATCGCCGAGTAGCCGCCCCCCGCCCCCCGCACCAGCCC
>NZ_QKTU01000038.1 GCF_003234565.1 Curtobacterium sp. MCBD17_013
GATTCCATCAGCGCGTTGTCATACGCGGACGCGACCTGTCCCATTGAGCCGAGGAGCCCGGCTTCGCGGAGCCGGCTGCCGAATAACCATGACGTGAATTGCGCTCCACGATCCGAGTGGACGATGGTTCCCGTGGGCTGGCGGCGCCAGGTGGCCATCTGGATCGCGTCGACCACGAGTTCGGTGCGGAGGTGGTCCGCGATCGACCAGCCCACGCAGCGGCGGGAGAACACATCGATCACCGCCGCGCAGTACACCCACCCCTCGCCGGTGCGGTGCTGGGTGATGTCGGTGACCCACAGCTTGTCCGGCGCGTCTGCGGCGAACACCCGCTTCACCCGGTCTTCGAACACGGCCGGCAGCCGGCCCGAGCCGCTGGTGCGCCATCTCCGATGATGGACTCCCTGCAGCCCGGCAAGGCGCATGAGCTTTTCGACCCGGCCGTGCCCGATCCGGCGCCGCTGCCCGAGAACCAGCTCCGCGTGCACCCGACGGACACCATAGGTGCCGCGGGAGCGGGCGTGGGCGTCCCGGATCTGGTCGATCAGATGCGCGTCCTCGACGTCCCGATACGACGGCCCGCGGGACCGCCACTCGTAGTAGCCAGACGGGGACACCTGCAGGACCCGGCACGTCACCGCGACGGGCACCCCGTCATCGGCGAGCTCGCGGACGAGCCGGAACCCTATTTTGGGAGCACGTTCTCCCGCGCGAAGTATGCGCTGGCCCGCTTCAGGATCTCGATCTCCATCGCTTGCAACCGGTTCTCCCGACGCAACCGAACCAGCTCGGCCCGTTCGTCCCGGGTCATCCCTTCGGCGCGGCCCTCTTCGACGGCCGCTTCGCTCATCCAGCGGCGCAGGCCCGACTCGCTGATCCCGAGATCCTTCGCGATCTCACGGACCGGTTTCTCACCCTGCCGGGCAAGCGCCACAGCGCGGCGACGGAACTCCTCAGGCTTCGCAGCAGGCATCACGGACTCCTTCTCCGGGACGATCATCGCCCCAACTCAGGTGTCCGGGAAACCCGGGACAGGTCA
>NZ_QKTU01000004.1 GCF_003234565.1 Curtobacterium sp. MCBD17_013
CACCCCCGGTGCCACACGCCCCCCGGCCGGCCAGCCGCCCCTCAGTGCACCCGAACCGGCTGCCCGGCCGCACCCCCGCGTGCGATGTGCAGCAGGACCGGCAGCCGCATCCCGAGCACGGCGTCGAGGTCGCCGACGACGTCCTCGATCCGCGTCGTGAGATCTCGCGGCGCCGAACCCTGCCGGGGCCGGACCCGGATCCGAACGGCACGGGCGCCCCGGACGCGGTAGACGTCCACGGCGAGCGAGTGGACCTCGGGCAGCGCACCGATGGCCGAGGACAGCGCGTGCTGCACCGCGGTGGAGTCGATGGTCACGAGGCCGTCGACGGGGGCGGCGGTGCCCTCGTCCTCGATCACCGTGGCGATCCGACCGCCACCGCGGGTGGCGAGCACCACGAGCGCGAGGACCGCGACGAGCAGGGCCACACCGAGCGCGATGGACCACGCCGTGACCGACGTCGGACGGTCGGCACCGGACCCGAACCCGGCGAGGGCGCCCGGTGCGATGCGGTGCCACGTCCGTGCGGCACCCGGCACGGTGCCGAGCGCGACCACGGCGAGCCCACCGGCCAGGAGCACCAGGCCGACGAGGACGAGCAGCACGCGGCCGAGGGTGCGGTTGCTCGCGGTCATCCGTCGACCCTTCCGGCCGGTTGCACGCGCACCCGCACGCTGATCGCGGGTGTGGGGTCGATCGTGTCGACCTCGGCGCGCACGGCCTCGGTCACGGCGACGACGGGGACGTCGACGCCGGCGGCGGGCCGCAGCACGACCTCGGCGGTTCGGCGCCCGACGGTGCCGACCGCGCCCTCCGGGCCGAGGCGCGTGACGCTGCGGGCGGCGCGCGCGGTGGCGGAGGCCAGCACCTCGTCGTCGACGACGACGGCGAGCCGCTGTGACGGCATCGTGTGCCGCGCGCGCCGCTTCGGCAGCACACCGAGCAGCACGAGGACGAGCCCGAGGAACGCCACGAGCCCGCCCACCACGTCCAGGACCGGGAGGACCGTCCCGGCCGGAGCGGCGACGGCTGCGTCGACGACGGTGCGCGGTTCGAACCCCGCGAGGCGTTCGTGGAGCAGGACGAGGACCGCGGCGAGCGCCACGGCGGCGGCCACGAGGACGACGCAGACCATGGTGACGGAGACGGCGACGGACCGGGAGACGTGCGTCTCGCGCCGCAGGAGCCGACGGTGCACGCGGTCGTGCTCGGCGGGGTCGTCGGCGGACCGGTCACGGGGGTCGCCGAAGCCGGGCGGGGTGGCGAGACCGTGGCGCGATCCGCTGCCGTGGGAGGCGCGGGGACCGTCGGGACCGTCGGGCGAGCCGGCGCGGTCGCCGGTCTCCATGCTCATCGGACCCGCCCCGGGACCTCGACGATCGACGACGTGAACACCACGGACACACGGGACACGTGGCGCCCGGTCACGGTGTGCACCCGTTCGGCGATGACGCCGCGGGCGCGGTGCGTGCGGGCGAGGACCGGCTCGTCGGGCACCCGGTGCGAGCCGAGCTGTGGCAGCGCGAGCGGTCCGCGGACCTCGATCGCCAGGGCACCGCGGCCGTCGTCGGCGACGCGCGCGCGGACCTCGCGGACGGGCACGTGCAGGGCCTCGGCGGCGGCGGCCTGCGCGGTGTGGACGAGGGCGGGCGCGGCGATGCGGTCCCAGCCGGGGACGGGCCTCCCGGCCGACCCGACCGAGGCTGCCGACGCGACCGACCCGACCGACCCGACGGACCGGGCCGACCCGACCGACCCGGCCGACCCGGCCGACCCGGCCGACGCGACCGACCCGGCTGACGCGACCGACCCCGCCGGCCCGTTCGGCTCACTCGTCACGACGAACTCCGGCGTCCACGCAGGACGTCGGCGAGCCGGCGGACGTCGATGTCGCCGCTGACGAGCCGTCCGACCAGGGCGCCGACGGCCATGAACACCGCGACGACGACGAACGCCCAGAACCCGAGCGTCACGGCCACGATCGCGAGGACCGCGCCGGCGCCCATGCCGACCACCGTGGCGTTCACTGGACCCGCGCCTCGGTCGGTTCGCCGTTCAACGCGGGGATGTTGACGTCGTTGATCGCGACGTTGACCTCGGTGACCTCGAGGCCGACGAGCGTGGTCAGGGCGGCGGTGACGGCCGAGCGGACGTCCTGTGCGACCTCCATCATCGGCATCGGGTACTCGACCACGATGGTGAGGTCCACCGCGACCTGGGTCTCGCCGACCTCGACGCGGACGCCCTGCCCGAGGTCGCTCGAGCCGATGGCGTCGCGGATGGCCCCGAACGCGCGGGCGGTGTTGCCGCCGAGGGCGAAGACGCCGGGGACCTCGCGCGCCGCGATCCCGGCCACCTTCGCGACGACCGCGTCGTCGATGACGGTCCGGCCGTGCGTCGTGATCTCGGTGGTCGTGGTGGGGTCCGCGACGACCGCGCTCGAACCGTCGACGCGCGAGGACCCGCCCGCCGTCGTGCGCGCTGTCGTCACCCGCGTCGTGCTCGCGCCGGTCGTGCCCGCGCGGCCGGGGGTCGCCGCTCCGCCCGCGCCGTTCGTGGTGGTTGCCATGTCCGCTCCCGTCGTCGATGTCGTGATGGAGGTCCTGCGACCGTGCGCCGCGGGCGCCGGGTCTGCCGTCCAACCAACACCCTGCCGTGCGGGGCCGACCGCCCCGGTCGGGAGACCCCCAGGGACCGCCGGGCGTCGGGGGCGGCCGGTAGGTTCGTCACCATGCGTGTCGCCTCGTGGAACGTCAACTCGATCCGATCCCGCGCCTCCCGTGTGGTCGACTGGCTCGTGGGTGAGGACGTCGACGTGCTCGGCATGCAGGAGATCAAGTGCAAGCCCGAGCAGTTCCCGGTCGACCTGTTCGAGGCCGCGGGCTACACCGTCGAGGCCCACGGCCTGAACCAGTGGAACGGCGTCGCGTTCGCCAGCCGACTCCCGATGGAGGACGTGACGCGCGACTTCCCGACGCAGCCCGGGTTCCTCAAGGGGCACGAGGGCGACGACGTCCCCGTGGAGGCCCGGGCGATGGGTGTCACGGTCGACGGCGTGCGGCTGTGGAGCCTGTACGTGCCGAACGGCCGCGCGGTCGGCGACCCCCACTACACGTACAAGCTCGACTGGCTCGCGCGGCTGGCAGCCCGCACCGAGGAGTGGATCGCCGCCGCTCCGGACCAGCCGCTCGCGCTCATGGGCGATTGGAACGTCGCCCCCTTCGACGAGGACGTTTGGGACCGCGCGCTGTTCGAGGGCCACACGCACGTGTCCGAGCCGGAGCGGGCCGCGTTCCGCGCGTTCGAGGGCATCGGGCTGACCGACGTCGTCCGCCCGCTCGTGCCCACCGGGTACACCTACTGGGACTACAAGCAGCTGCGGTTCCCGCGGAACGAGGGCATGCGCATCGACTTCGTCATGGGGTCCCCCGCATTCGCCGAGGTCGTCACGGCAGCCGCCATCCACCGCAACGAGCGCAAGGGCGACGCCCCGAGCGACCACGTGCCGGTGAGCGTCGACCTCGACCTCGACACGAGTCTCGACGACGACCGCCCGATGATCTTCTGACGCGGCATCCGCCGGACGGGAGGGCCGGGGCGGCCGGTCCCGCGCCTCCCGGCCGGCGGTGGCGTCAGTGCAGCAGCGCCGCCACGACGACGAGGACGGGCACCGCGCCGATCGTCGACACGAGCACGACGTCCCGCGCGACGGGCACGGCCGCGTCGTACCGCTGCGCGTAGTTGAAGACGTTCTGCGCGGTCGGCAGCCCGGCGAGCACCGTCAGGACGAACAGGTGCTCGTGCGACACGTGGAACACGAAGCGCGCGATGACGTAGGCGAGCACCGGCATCACGAACAGCTTGAGCGCGCTCGCCACGACCACGTCCACCCGGGTGTCCGGGTCACGGAAGGGCGCGTTGCCGTGCAGGCTCATCCCGAACGACAGCAGGACGACGGGTACCGCGGCCGCGCCGACGAGCGAGAACGGCTCCATCACCGGGTCGGGGATCCGCACGCCGGTCAGCGACACGACCAGGCCGAGGAGGGACGCGATGATGAGCGGGTTGCTCACCGGTCCGAGGATCCGCCGCCGCAGGCCCCCGCCCGAGGACGTCGCCGTGTCGAGGATCGTCAGCGCGATCGGCGCGAGCACGACGAGCTGCAGCAGGATGACCGGCACCACGTACGCCGGATGGCCGAGCACGTAGACGGCGACGGGCAGGCCGATGTTGTTCGAGTTGACGTACCCGGCGGCGAGCGCCCCGACCGTGGTCTGGGCGAGGTCGCGGCGCAGCACGAACCGGAACACGGCGGCGGTCCCGAGCGCGACGACGAGCGCGGTCACGAGCGACACCACGAGCATCTCGGACAGCAGCACGTGGATGTCCGCCGTCGCGATCGTGTGGAACAGCAGGCACGGGGTCAGGACGAAGAACACGAGCCGGCTCATGACGAACTGCGCGTGCGGGCCGAGGACCCCGAGCCGTCCGACGAGGTACCCCGTGGCGATCACGACGCCGATGATCGCGAACCCGATCAGCACTCCGCTCACGGGTCCATCCTGGCATCGAGCTCGTCGACGGAGGGACGGCCGTCTGATCCGACATCGGTCGCCGGTCGGAGTCGACGACACCCGTGGGAATACGTTCGCATGGAACACCGTTGGGAGGCACCATGACCGCGACGTCCGACACCACCACGCTGACCCGTTCCACCGACTCCAGCCGCCCGCTCGTGCCGCTGCTCGAGGAGCGCTGGAGCCCCCGCTCGTTCGACGAGACGGCGACGATCGACGACGACACCGTGACCACGCTGCTCGAGGCCGCGCGCTGGGCCCCGTCCGCGTCGAACACCCAGCCCCGCCGGTTCGTGGTGGGCCGCCGCGGCACCCCGACCTTCGACGTGATCATGGAGCACCTCATGGGCTTCAACCAGGCGTGGGCGCACCGTGCGAGCGCCCTCGTCGTCGCGATCGCCGAGACCGCTGACGAGGACGGTCAGCCCCGCCGCTGGGCGGAGTACGACCTGGGTCAGGCGATCGCCGCGCTCGCCGTCCAGGCGCACGCCGAGGGGTTGCACGTGCACCAGCTCGGCGGTATCGACGTCGACGGCCTCCGCACCGCGTTCGCGTTGCCCGAGCGCTTCGTGCCCGTCACGGTGACCGCGATCGGGACGGTCGCCGACCCGTCGCAGCTCGACGAGCAGGCCGCCGCCCGCGAGCTCGCGCCCCGCACGCGCCTGCCCCTCGACGAGCTGGTGCTCGCGCGCGACTGACCCCGGGGCCCCTGTTCCGCCGAGATCGCAGAAGATGCCGCTTCGACCCCTGTCAGAGCGGCATCTTCTGCGATCTCGGCGAGGGGGTGGGCGGGACGCGCCCCGGCAAGGGCGGCCGGCGGGCCCGTCAGGGGCGCGGCGGCCGCACCGCCCCGAGCGCCGCGGCCACCAGGGCCTCGACCGGCTCCGCCGCGTCGAGCACCGTGCGCTCCGCCGCCCATCCGTCGAGGGCGTCCGCACGCCGAGCCAGGGTGTCCCACCCCGGCTCCGGGAGGCGCGTGAAGCGCTGACCCCGGCCCTCCAGACGGGCGCGGTGCCGGTCCGGGTCCGCGAGCCGGAGCTCGAACCAGTGCGTCTCGGCGCCCGACCGTTCGGCGAGCCCGATCCACTGCTCGCGAGCGCGCGGGTCGTCGTTCACAGCGTCGACGACGACCGATCGTCCCACGGCGAGCTGCGCCTCCGCGACGCGTTCCACCACACCGTAGGCGGCGACACCCGTGGTGGACCCGGCAGGCAGCCCGGCCGCGAGCAGTGCGTCCTCGACGAGGTCGACGGCGAGCACGACCGCGTCGACCCGGGCCGCGAGCGCCGCCGCGAACGTCGACTTGCCGACACCGGGCAGCCCCGCCAGGACGATGAGCACGCGCTCACCCTACCGACCCTCAGGAGACCCCTGGCCAGCGCGGCCGGCCTCGTCCCCGCGGACCCTCCTGCCGCCCCGGCGCCTCTGCCAGGATGGTCGCCATGCCCGTACCCCGTCTCGTCGCCTTCGACCTCGACGACACCCTCGCCCCGTCGAAGTCCCCGCTCGACCCCCGCATGCTCGACACCTTCGCCCGCCTGCTCGACGCCGTGCCCGTCGCCGTCATCTCCGGCGGCCAGTTCGCCCAGTTCGACCAGCAGCTCGTCGCCCCGCTCCGGGCCCGCGACGGCCTCCGCCTCGACGACCTGCACCTCATGCCGACCTGCGGTACCCGCTACTACCGCTGGCTCGACGCCGACTGGCACCTGGAGTACGCCGAGGACCTGACCGAGGACGAGCGCACCCGAGCGATCGCCGTCGTCGAGGACCAGGCGAAGCAGGCCGGCCTGTGGGAGACCGAGACCTGGGGGCCGATCATCGAGGACCGCGGCTCGCAGATCACGTTCTCGGCGCTGGGACAGGCCGCTCCGGTCGACGCGAAGAAGGCGTGGGACCCCGACGGCAGCAAGAAGGACCACCTCAAGCGGCTCGTGCAGGCGCAGCTCCCCGACCTCGAGGTCCGCTCGGGCGGCTCCACGTCGATCGACATCACCCGCAAGGGCATCGACAAGGCGTACGGGATGACGAAACTCGCGCAGATCACGGGCATCGCGCTCGACGACATGCTGTTCGTCGGCGACCGCCTCGACCCGGAGGGCAACGACTACCCCGTCAAGGCGCTCGGCGTCCCCTGCCACGCGGTCACGGGCTGGCCGGACACCGCCGACTATCTCGACGAGCTCATCCCCCGCTTCCGCGCGCCCGTCGTCTGACGCCGGCCCGCGCATGCGCTGGCCGGGAGGCCCGGCCCGGCCCCGGCCCTCCTGCCCGGCCGCGCAGGTGCGCGCGTGGACGACGAGTGCGCCTGCAGACGACGGCGCAGTTGTCGTCGGCGCGCGCCCGCTCGTCGTCGGCGCGCGCCCGCGACACCGCGGCCCGCCCCTCCGCGCGGCGGGTCAGGCGATGCTGCGGACGGCCTCGACGAACGCCCGGATGCGCGCCGGGTCCTTGACGCCGCGCGAGGACTCGACCCCGCTCGACACGTCCACGCCGTCCGGGTCCAACAGCTGCACGGCGGCGCGGACGTTCGCCGGCGTGAGTCCACCCGCGAGGATCCAGGCCTCGTCGACGCGTCCGGCGATCGTGCTCGGGTCGACGAGCTTGCCGGCCCCGGGTTCCGCTGCGTCGAGCAGGAGCAGGTCGTGGTCGTACGCGGCGCGCTGCTCGGGCGTCTCGCGGAGGTAGTCCTGGGCAGCCACCGCCCGGATCGTGAAGAACCCGGCGTCGCGTGCGCGCGCGAAGTCCGAGGGGGTCTCGTCGCCGTGGAGCTGGAGCGTCGTGAGCCCCACCGCCGAGGCGACCCCGACGATCTCGTCGATCTCCTGGTCGCGGAACACCCCGACGGCGTCGATGCCCTCCGGCACCCGCTCGACGAGTTCCTTCGCCTGGTCGGCCGTGACCGTGCGGGGGCTCCCCGCCGCGAACACGAAGCCGAGCGCATCGGCTCCGGCGTCGATCGCGGCGTCCACCGTCTCGGGGGTCGACAGTCCGCAGATCTTGATCCAGAGGGCGTCGGTGGTCATGCTCCGATCCTGCCCGACCGCACCTGCGCTGTCACGGCCGCGGGTCCGTCGGCGTCGCCCCGGGCGTTTCCCGTGACCCTCGGTGCTCGACCCGTGCCGACCTCACAGCGCGAGGGTGCACGACGCGTCGTGCACCCGCGGCGTCGTCTAGTGCGCGGCGGCGCCGAGCAGGTACGACCCGAAACAGGCCGCGACGACGCCGATGCCGGCCAGGCTGCCGACGATCGTGTTCCGGCGGCGCCACCGCCGCACCGCGTCGAACGTGCCCCGGCGGGTGTGCCGGTGTGCGGCGCGGTGCAGCCGGTGCTCGGCACGGTGCGACGAACGGGAGGACCGGGTCCGGCCGAGCGGGACCGGTCCCGTGACGCGGGACGCGCCTCCACGCAGGACGCGGGCGACGGTGACGGCGCTCGGTCGCTCCTCGGGGTCACGCGACGTCATCGCCACGAGGAGGTCACGCCACTCGCTGCCGACCGTCTCGGGGATCTCGGGGTCGTGCTGCAACCGGGCGAGGGCGGCCTCGATGACCGTGCCCGAGTACTCCTGCTTGCCGGTGAGGGCCTCGAGGAGCACCAGGCCGAGGGAGTACACGTCGGTCGCGAAGGTGATGGACTCGCCCGCGACCTGCTCGGGGCTGAGGTACGCAGCGGTACCGATGATCGTGCCGTCGCCGGTCAGGCGGGAGCCGTCGACGAAGTGGGCGACGCCGAAGTCGGTGAGCTTGACGGTGCGGGCGAACCCGGCGGACCCCTCGTCGTTGATGAGGATGTTCGCCGGCTTGACGTCCCGGTGCACGATGCCGCGGGCGTGCACGTACGCCAGGGCGTCGGCGAGCTGCGCCCCGAGCGAGGCGACCTCGTAGTTGTGCAGGGGTCCGTCGGCGAGGCGGCGCAGGAGCGTCGGGTCGGAGATGAGCTCCATGACGATGAACCGGTGGGGCCCGTCGACGAGTTCGTGGGTCCCGGCGTCGTACAGCGGGATGAGTCCGGGGTGGCTCAACATGCTCAGCAGCCGGATCTCGCGCTCCTGGCGGACCCGGTCCGCGTGCGTCATCGACTGGGGCGTCGCGAACAGCTTGATGGCGACGTCGCGGTAGGTGTGCTCGTCACGGGCGCGGTACACGGTCCCCATGCCGCCGGTGCCGATCACCTCCGTCAGCCGGTATCGCCCGGCGAGGACGGTGTCGGCCGTCACCGTGCTGGAGACCAGACTCATTCGGGTTCGTCGATCCTCTCGGGGCGCCGGGAGTGCGCAGCGCGCCGCTGGGTGGGCGACGCACCATCCACGCTACGCGTGCACCTTCGGCGCGCATGCCGTGTTATCCACTTGTGACCGGTGGATGTACCGCGAGCGCTGCACTTCCTCGCAGGTCGCCGGGTATGGTCCAGCGCATGGCGATCCACGAGGGCGACGAGGTGCACTGGAACACCTCGCAGGGCGAGACGACCGGCACCGCGCGCGAGAAGAAGACGAAGGACTTCACGTTCGACGGGCAGGACTTCAAGCCCACCGACGACGACCCGTACTGGATCGTCGAGTCGGCCAAGTCCGGCAAGAAGGCCGCGCACAAGGAGTCGGCGCTCCGGTCCTGAGGGCAGTTCCCCGGCCGTACCGGTGATCCCGGCGGCACCTGCGCGTGTCGACGACAACTGCGCGTGCTGGCGCGAGCGCAGTTGTCGTCCGCGCGCGTACGACCCGCGCTCGACGCGCGCGCACGACCCGCGCTCGACGAGCGTGCACGACGAGCCGCGCAGTCGGGCTCGAGGGGCTCAGCCCCGCTGCCGGCGCTCCCGCCCCCGACGCCGGACGCGCCGCACGACGAACACGGCGACGACGGCCACGAGCGCGGCGTACACACCGCGGTCGATCCACGCGGACCAGCCCTCGAGCAGCTCCCACCGCGAGCCGAGCGCCGCGCCCGCGAGGACGAGCGCCGTGTTCCACACAACGCTGCCGAGCACGGTGTACACCGAGAACGTCACGAGGTGCATCCGCCCGGCGCCGGCCGGCAGCGAGACGAGGCTCCGCACGCCCGGGACGAGCCGCCCGAGGAACACCGCCGCCGCTCCGTGCCGGTCGAACCAGTGCGCGGCGCGACGCAGGTCGTCCTCGTCGACGAGCGGCAACCGCGCGGCCCACCCGATCGAGCGCTCGAGTCCGACCCGGGCCCCGAGCGCGTAGAGGGCGAGCGCCCCGAGCCACGAGCCGATGGTCGCCGCGACGAGGACGAGCGCCAGGTCCATCGCTCCCGCGCCGGCGAGGAACCCGGCGAGGGGCAGGATGACCTCGCTCGGGATCGGCGGGAACACGGTCTCCGCGAACAGCAGGAGTCCGACGCCCCACTCGCCCAGGCGGTCGACCACCTCGAGCACGAACCCCGTGAGGCCGCCGACCCCGCTCGGACCGTCGGTGCGGGCGGTGGCGGTCATCGTCATGCCCGCACGGTACCGACGGCGCCTGGACACGCGGTGCCGGGTGGCCGGACACCCCCTCGGAGTGGGAACGGGAGGCGGCGCCCAGTCGGACGCCCGCCTCCCGCCGATGCCACCCCGGCATCTCCACCCCGGCGCCACCCCTGACGCCGGAGACCCCCGGACACTACCGCGTCCGGCCGTGTGCGACCAGTCCCGCCGGTGGCACCCTGCGTCGGTCTCAGGCGCCGACGGGAGGACGCTCGAACGGCACCTCGCCGTGGTCGCTCACGCCTGCACGCTGGCGGTAGGACAGGTGCCCCCCGAGGTAGCCGCCGCCGGACACGACCACGAGTCCGAGCATGCCGAGGACCTTGCCGCGCAGGTGGTTCCCGCGCTTCCGCTGCCACCACGACAGCCCGTAGAGCGTCATCGCGGTGCCGTTCACCACGGCGTGCACGTACCCCGTGCGCTGCTGCTCGCGGTCGAGCTCCGACCAGTCGGTGAGCCCGGCCGTGGTCGCGACGCCGGCCGACACCACGCCGACGCCGACGAGCGTTCGGGACGACCGGTGCGTCCCCGGCAGCAGGTCGAGCAGGGCCGAGGACAGCCACGCGCCGAGGGGTACCTGGACCATGAGCGGGTGCAGCGGGTGCCCGAACGGCACGCCGTGCAGCAGCTGCTTCAGGGCGTCGGGCTGGACGAGGGCCTTGACGGCCTTCACGTCGACGTCGATGAGCTTGTCGAGCACGCTCGCGTGCTCGATCGCGCTGGTCAGACTCTGCAGTGCACGGATCTCCCGCATGACGCTCCCTCGGATCGGCTGTCCCAGACCGTAGTCGGCGGACGGGAGGCCCGCTCGGGTCGGTCCCGGACCTCCCGGCCGGTACGCAGGAACCCGGGGACGGGAGGCGCGGCGACCGTCCGGTGCCGCGCCTCCCGTCCGTCCCGGGTCATGCGGCCGCGAGCGCCGACGTCGGCGGGATCCGTGCCGCCCGCGCGGCTGGGTAGATGCCCGAGACGCCGCCGATGAGGACGGTCGCCCCGACCCCGCCGAGGACCGCCCACGCCGGGATCGCGACCGGCCACCCCTGGGCGAGCGCGAACCCGACCGTCACGGCGACCCCGATCGTGACGCCGGCCACGCCGCCGAGGAGCGACAGGAGCAGCGACTCGACGAGGAACTGGTCGCGGATGTCCCGTCGGCGTGCCCCGAGCGACCGGCGGACCCCGACCTCGGCTCGGCGCTCGAGCACCGTGATGACCATGGTGTTCGCCACGCCGATGCCGCCGACGAGCAGCGCGACACCGCCGATACCGACGAGCAGGCCGGTGAACGAGTCCTGCGACGCGTTCTTCGCGGCGAGCGCGTCGGAGGGCCGGGTCACGGCGACGTCCTTCGGGTGGAGGGGACTGATCGACCGGGGCAACCGTTCGCGGGCCTCGGCGACCGCGTCCGGGTCCACCCGCGTGAGGATCTGCGTCGGATGCCCGTCGAACCCCATCCCTGCGGCCGTGGAGCGCGGGATGAACACCTGCGTGTCGAGCTGCGGCGCGAGGGCGAGTGGCTCGAGGATCCCGACGACCGCCAGCCGATGTCCGTCCGTCCAGATCGCGGTGTCGTCCGTGACCCGGTCGATCCCCAGGCGCTTCGCCGCTTCCGCGCCCAGGACCGCCTGCTCCGGCGCGGATGCGTCGTCCGCGCCGACGAGCCAGTGCCCCGCGGCGAACCGACCGGCGAGCACGCGTGGGACGTCGCCGAACGCGGCCACGAGGCCGATGCCCTTCGACTCGAGCGCGGGGACCCGGGCGCTCCGGTAGACGCGTCCGTCCTCGACCCGCCCGACACCGGCGGCGTCGAGGACGTCGGACTGTCGGACGGCCGTCGACACCCCGTCGACGGGGAGCGGTTCCGGCTCGCCGAAGCCGGTGGCCTGCTGTGCCGCGAGCACGTTCGTCCCGAGCGCGTCGAGCAGGGCGTCGAGCTTCGCCTTGCTCGAGCTCGAGATGCCGACCACCGCGACCATCGCGGCGATGCCGATCGCGATGCCGAGCGCCGAGAGGACGACCCGGGTGGGACGGGTCCGCAGCCCGAACAGTCCGAGCCGCACCAGGTCGCCGGCGTGGACGTGGCCGGTCGCGGTCATGCCCGCGCCTCCGTCCCCGTGCCCGCTGCCCGGATCGCGTCGGCGAGCGTCGTGGCGTCGACGCGCCCACCGCGTCCGTCGTGCCCGTCGCCTCCGCCGTGGGTCTCGTCCGCGATCCGGCCGTCGCGCATGCGCACCTGCCGGGGCAACGAGGCCGCGAGCTCGAGGTCGTGGGTGATCACGAGCACCGTGGTGCCCCCCGCGTTGAGTTCACGGAGCAGGTCGAGCACCGCTGCGCCCGACGCGGTGTCGAGCGCGCCCGTCGGCTCGTCGGCGAGGAGCACGGTGGGGTCGCCCACGATGGCCCGGGCGATCGCGACGCGCTGCTTCTCGCCGCCGGAGAGTTCGTGCGGACGGTGGTCGAGCCGGTGTCCGAGCCCGACCCTGCGGAGCGCGTCCGCGGCCCGTTCGGTGCGCTCGCGGCGGCCGGTGCCCGTGTAGAGCAGGCCGTCGGCGACGTTCTCGACGGCGGTGGCGCCCTGCGCCAGGTGGAAGTGCTGGAACACGAACCCGATGTGGTCCGCGCGGAGCCGCGACACCGCGTCGTCGGACATCGTGCCGACGTCGTGCCCGGCGATGACGACCCGGCCCTCGGTCGGCAGGTCGAGGGTTCCGATGATGTTGAGCATCGTCGACTTGCCGGAGCCACTCGGCCCGACGACCGCGACGAGTTCGCCCGCCGACACCCGCAGGTCGATCCCGCGCAGGGCCTCGACCTCGCCGTACCGCTTCGTGACGCCCTCGAGGACCAGGACGCGGCCCTCCGGGTCGTCCGGCGCCGTCGTCCGCCGGGGGACGGTCGCGACCGCGGTCATGACGGCACCACCACCCGGTCGCCCTCGTGGACCCCGCCGCTGACCTCGACGCGCCCGTCGGCCGCGAACCCGACCTCGACCGGTACCCGCTCGGTCTCGCCCGACGCCCGGACGCGATCCACGGCGTACCCGTCGCCGCGCGCGGCCAGCAGTGCCCCGACCGGGACCGAGAGCACCCCCTTCCGCGTCTCGCCCTCCACCTGGACGTCCACGCCAGCCGCCTCGGCCACGCCCGACGGGACCGCGGCACGGAGGTCGATCTCGACGACCAGGCCGCCGTCGTCCGACGACGGGTCCGCGCCCACCGAGCGCACCGTGCCGTCGACGTGCTCGGTCGATCCGGAGAAGCCGACCGAGACGGTGGACCCGACCGGGAACGAGCCGGCCGCGAGTTCGTCGATCGGGACCGTCACCGTGCGGGTGGTGCTCGTGTACCCGTAGAGCGGTCCACTCGCCGGGGAACCGACCGTGGCCTTCGGCTCGGCGACGCGCACGTCCCCGTCCACGAAGGCGATGTCGTCCGCCGTGAGCCGTCCGGTCACCGCGAACCCGCGGTCCCGCTGCCACTGACGCACCGCCGCGGCCGTCCGAGTGCCGAAGCGGTCGTCCTGCGCGACGTCGTACCCGAGGGCAGCGAGGTTCCGGTTGAGCTGCGCCACGTCGGTGCCGCGCAGGCCCCGTTCGAGCGGACGCCACAGTGGGACCGCGCCGTGCATCGCCCGGACCGGCCGTTCGTCGCGCCAGTACAGCGCCTCGTCCCGGTGCACGACCTGTCCGTAGTCGGGCAGGCCGGTCAGGGTGCCGCTCCCGGACCCGAGCAGGTCCTTCGGCGTCCCGTGGCCGAGCGTGCCCGCGAACGTGCGGCGTTCCGTGAGGTCGCCCCGGACGACGGGTGCCGTGGGGCGTCCGTCCGCGGTGCGCTTCGGGGCTCCGCCCCCGGAGGACGGGGTCGCGCTCGCGGACGCGGCCTTGCCGGGCGCGGCGACCGCGCGATCGTCCTCGGGCACGACGGTCGTCACCGCGACCGTGGCGCTCGCGACCACCACCACGACCGCGGCGCCGACGGTGACCGCCGTCCCGCGGCGCACCCGCGTGGGCCGCGTGGGTCGTCGCGCCGGCCGTACGCGGCGGCTCACTTCGCGATCTCCGCGCCGTGGACCTGCTTCCAGCACGTCTCCTCGGCCGCGAGGAACGCGCTCGAGGGCGGGTCACCGGGGTCGTAGTCCACCTGGCCGTGCACGGGGTCGGGGTAATCGGTGATCCCGTGCTCGCGCATGCACCGGGACACCTCGGGATCGGCGTCCACCGCCTCCGCGGGCTCGGCACCACCGGCGCGTTCCTCCGCGCACGACACGAGTGCACGCTGGTAGGCGTCGGGGTCGACGCCTTCCGGTACCGCTGCACGTTCGCCCCCCTGCGTCGGGTCGCTGTCCTCCATCGGGATCCCCCGGTCCCGCATGCACGCCGAGAACGCGTTCGCGTCCGTGCTCGGTGCCGACGAGCGGGTGCGGCCCGCCTCGTCCCGCCCGCTCCCAGCCGCGCAGCCGGTCGCGCCGGTCACGCTGAGCAGGGCGAGGACGACGGCGAGCGTCACCCGGACCCCGTGGGTCGGTACCGACCCGCCGAGTCCGGAGCGCCGTCCGTCATCGCGGAGCGACCTCGTGGTCGTGGTCATGGTCATGGTGGTCCTCCTGTGCGTCGTGGTCGCCGCCTCCCGGCGACCCGGTTCGGTGAACGGCGTCTCCCGGGTCATCCGGTCGTCCCCCAGTCGGCGAGGTACCGATCGCTGCACTCCTCGTCGGCCTGCGTGACGGTCGGTGAGTCGCGCAGCGGTTCCTCGGCGTACTTGCCGTAGTCGAGCCCCGATTCCGGCTCCGGCTCCGGGAAGTCGTCGAGGCCGTGCTCCCGCATGCACGCCGAGAAGTCGCGGAGCTCCTGGTCCCAGATGGCCTTCTGCTCGTCGGAGGCCCTGGGCGCGTCGTCCCCCCGGCAGCTCGCGGAGGCGCGCTGGAACGCGTCACCGTCCGCGCCGGACGGAGCACGGACGACTCCGGAGGACCACTCCGCCTCGGACGGGTCCTCGATGTCGAACCCCGCGTCCCGCATGCAGGAGCCCCACGCGGCGGCGCCGACGGAGCTGGAGCCCCCGCGCGAGGACGAGGATCCGGGCGCGTCGGAGCACCCGGACAGGACGACGCTCACCGCGAGCGCCATCGTGGAGGACAGGAGGAGCGCCGCACCGGGCCTCCTCCGCGGCCGGTCGGTGTCACTGGTTCGTTCCATGCGGACAGTCCAGCGGGCGGGCCGTTTCGCGGGCGTCCGGTCGACGGTCACACGGGCGAAACACCGTGGACGCGGACCACCAGGCCGCCCGCCGACCGGGGCGTGATCGCCAGGCGCCACCCGTGCGCCCGCACGACGGCGTCGACGACCGACAACCCGATGCCGCTGTGTCGACGGCCCGGGTGTTGCTGCTCCGCGCGCGTGAACGGCTCGGTCAGGGTGCGGGCGGTCTCCGGTGACACGAGTGGCCCACTGTTCTCGACGACGAGCCCGTCGTGGGTCACCTCGATGCGCACGAACCCGTCCGGTCGGTTGTACTCGAGCGCGTTGTCGACGAGGTTCTCGACGAGGTGCCGGACGAGCACCGGATCGCCCGCCACCCGGAGGCCGTCGCCCGGCTGGACGTGGAGGTCCAGGCCCGCGGACCGTGCACGAGTCCGGGACGCGTCCGCGGCGCCCTCGACGACGTCCGCGAGGTCGACCTCCTGGGCCCGGCCGGAGACACCCCGTTCCGCCTCCGCCAGGTCGAGCAGGCCCTCGACCAACTGTTCGTTCCGCCGGTTCGCGTCGAGGAGCTCCTGGCGGACGGCGCGGATCGTGTCGGGGTCGGCGTCGTCCTCGAGCCCGATCTGGATCGCGGCCCGTTGCAGGGCGAGCGGCGTCCGCAGCTCGTGGGACGCCTGGGCGACGAAGCGGCGTTGCCCCTCGAACGCCTGCTCGAGCCGTCCGAACAACGCGTCGATCGTGTCCGCGAGCCGTCGGACCTCGTCGTCGGGGCCGCCGAGGTCGATGCGTTCGTGCAGGGTCGTCGCGGAGATCCGCTCCGCGGTCGCGCGGATCAGACCGATCGGACGGAGCACGGCCCGGGCGACCAGCCAGCCGGCACCGGCGGCGACCAGGCCGGCCGTCCCGATGCCGACCGCCGACCACAGCCACTGCTGCGACGCCACCAGCTGCCCGACACGGGCGACGCCGGCGACGGATCCGCTCGGGCCGGTGTGGCCCTCCGGAGGGGGCGCACCCGGCAGCGCCGCGCGCGCCGACGCGGTCGCCTCGGGGACCGTCCACACCGGGCTCGCGCTCGTGCCGCACCCCGCGACGTCGGCACGGGGACACGCTCCGCCGTCGTCGAGTTCGAGCACCGTCACGATCCCGCGCTGCGTCATGAGGTTCACGAACACCAGGACCGCCGCGGCGAGCACCATCGACAGGCCGCCGAACGCCACCGCGGTGCGCGTGTGGATGCTCCACCGCATCCGCGGTCCTCGACCGGGGCGCGACCCGTCGGCGCGACCCGACCCGGTCGTCACAGCGCGTACCCCTTGCCCGGCACCGTCCTGATCGGATCGGGCTCACCGAGCTTGCGGCGGAGCTTCGACATCGTCACGCGCACGGCGGACGTGAACGGGTCGACGTTGACGTCCCACACCTTCTCGAGCAGCTCCTCCGCGCTCACCAACCGGCCGTCGGCCCGGAGGAGGACCTCGAGCAGCCCGAACTCCTTGGGCGTCAGGTCGAGCGGGCGCCCGTCGCGGGTGGCCATGAGCCGGTTCGTGTCGAGCACGATCCCGTCGTGCCCGAGCACCGGCGGGGCAGCGGGGGCGCTCCGGCGGCCAAGTGCCCGCACCCGCGCGACGAGCTCCGGGTACTCGAAGGGCTTGGGCAGGTAGTCGTCGGCGCCGAGCTCGAGCCCGGCCACGCGGTCCGCCAGGGTCGTCGCGGCGGTCAGCATGAGCACCCGCGTGCACCCACCACGGGCGGTGCAGCGACGAGCGACCTCGTCGCCGTGGAGGCCGGGCAGGTCGCGATCCAGGACGACGACGTCGTAGTCGTTCACCGCCAGGAGTTCGTCCGCCTCGTCGCCGCGGAACACCACGTCGACGGTCATCCCCTGCCGTTCCAGCCCACGGGCGATCAACTCGGCGAGGGACTGCTCGTCATCCACCACCAGCACCCGCATCCCGTGGAGGGTAGGGCCCCGGGTCCGGGATCCGCACCTTCCGCGTACACGACATGGCGCTGCCCACGCGATGTCTCACCCGCCGGATCGCCGGGAGGCACGGCGTCGGTCACCCGCACCACGGACGGGAGGCGCGGCGTGCGTCCTCCGCACCCCGCGCCTCCCGTCCGTCCCGCCGAGCGCTACTCGACGAACTCCGGCACCACGAACGGCTCGACCGTCAGCGACTCGCCGTCGTCGGCGACGTCGACGCGGACGGTGTCGCCGTCGCGGACGTCGCCAGCCAGCAGTGCCCGGGCGAGCTGGTCGTCGATCTGCCGCTGCATGAGGCGACGCAGCGGCCGCGCGCCGTACACCGGGTCGTACCCGCG
Organism: Curtobacterium sp. MCBD17_013; assembly: GCF_003234565.1. Classification (GTDB taxonomy): domain Bacteria; phylum Actinomycetota; class Actinomycetes; order Actinomycetales; family Microbacteriaceae; genus Curtobacterium. The sequence goes on from NZ_QKTU01000004.1 coordinate 17,588, forward strand.
CTCCGCCAGCCAGGTCCGGGCCGAGGGCGTGACCGCGAGCTCGAGCCGACGGTCCGTGAGGCGCGTCGCGAGTCGGTCGACGGAGAGCGACACGATCTGACCGAGGTCGTCGGTCGTCAGCGCCTGGAACACGACGATGTCGTCGAGGCGGTTGACGAACTCCGGCCGGAACGCCTGCTGCACCATGGCGCGGACGGACTCCTCGCGCTCCGCCGCACCGAGCGACGGGTCGGTCAGGAACTGCGACCCGAGGTTCGACGTGAGCACGAGGATCGTGTTCCGGAAGTCCACCGTGCGGCCCTGACCATCGGTCAGACGGCCGTCGTCGAGCACCTGGAGCAGGACGTCGAAGACCTCGGCGTGCGCCTTCTCGACCTCGTCGAGCAGGATCACGGAGTACGGGCGGCGACGGACGGCCTCGGTGAGCTGGCCGCCGGCCTCGTACCCGACGTACCCGGGCGGGGCGCCGATGAGTCGCGCGACCGAGTGCTTCTCGCCGTACTCGCTCATGTCGATGCGGACGAGGGCCTTCTCGTCGTCGAACAGGAAGTCGGCGAGCGCCTTCGCGAGCTCCGTCTTGCCGACGCCGGTCGGGCCGAGGAACAGGAACGACCCGGTCGGGCGATCGGGGTCGGAGATGCCCGCCCGGGAACGCCGGACGGCCTCGGACACGGCCGTGACGGCCTCGCGCTGACCGATGATCCGCTTGCCGAGTTCGGTCTCGAGGTGCAGGAGCTTCTCGGTCTCGCCCTGGAGCAGCCGCCCCATGGGGATGCCCGTCCACGCGGCGATGACGGCGGCGATGTCCTCGTCGGTCACACGATCGTTCACCATCTGCGGACCGGCCGGCTCGTTGCGCTCGGCCTCCGCGAGTTCCCGCTCGATCACCGGGATCTCGCCGTAGAGCAGCCGGGAGGCCCGCTCCAGGTTGCCTTCGCGCTGGGCGCGCTCGGCCTGCATGCGGAGGTCGTCGAGCCGGGTCTTCAGTTCACCGACGCGGTTCAGGGAGGCCCGCTCGAGCTCCCAGCGCTGCTGCAGCTCCGTCAAGCGCTCCTGCCGCTCCACGAGGTCGGCGCGGAGCTTCTCGAGGCGGTCCTTCGAGGCGTCGTCCTTCTCCTTCTTGAGCGCGAACTCCTCGAGCATGAGGCGGTCGACGCTCCGCTTCAGCTCGTCGATCTCGACGGGGCTCGAGTCGATCTCCATCCGGAGGCGCGACGCGGCCTCGTCGATGAGGTCGATGGCCTTGTCGGGCAGCTGCCGACCGGTGATGTAGCGGTCGCTCAGGGCCGCGGCGGCGACGAGGGCGGAGTCGGCGATCGTGACCTTGTGGTGCGCCTCGTAGCGCTCCTTGAGCCCACGGAGGATCGCGACGGTGTCCTCGACGCTCGGCTCACCGACGTACACCTGCTGGAACCGGCGTTCGAGCGCGGCGTCCTTCTCGATGTACTCGCGGTACTCGTCGAGCGTGGTCGCCCCGATCAGGCGGAGCTCACCGCGGGCGAGCATCGGCTTGAGCATGTTCGCGGCGGCCACGGAGCCCTCGCCCCCGCCGGCGCCCATGAGCGTGTGGAGTTCGTCGATGAACGTGATGACCTGGCCGTCGGAGTCGTCGATCTCCTTGAGGACGGCCTTGAGGCGCTCCTCGAACTCGCCGCGGTACTTCGCCCCGGCGACGAGCGCGGCGAGGTCGAGCGAGACGAGCCGCTTGTCCTTGAGGCTGTCGGCGACGTCACCGGCGACGATGCGCTGCGCGAGCCCCTCGACGACGGCGGTCTTGCCGACGCCGGGCTCGCCGATGAGCACGGGGTTGTTCTTGGTCCGGCGCGTGAGCACCTGCGAGATCCGGCGGATCTCCGAGTCGCGTCCGATCACCGGGTCGAGCTTGCCGCTCCGCGCGATCGCCGTGAGGTCGACGCCGTACTGCTCGAGTGCGGTCTTCTGCTGCTCTTGCGACGCGGGAGCGCCCTGCAGGTTGGCCATGGGGGCGTCCTTTCCTGTGGTCCTGATGTCCTGGTGCGGTGGTTCCGGCACCTTGAGTCTTGTTGGCTCAAGTTTACTCCGACGGCACCGCGTCCGCCAGCGTCGGGCGATCGCGGCGCGGGTTCCTGATGCCGATCGCCGACACGGTGCCGCCCGCCACGAGCAACGCGGCCATGACGACGACCGCGCGGTGGAAGCCGGCCACGCTCATGCCGTCGGCGCCGAGCACGACCCCCGCCAGGGCCACGAGCACCAGGCTCGCGATCCGTGCGACCGCGTTGTTCACGGCCGAGCCGACACCCGCCCGCGTCTCCGCGACGGACCCGAGCACGGCACTCGTCAACGGCGCCACCATGAGGGTCAACCCGACACCCATGAGGAGCATGCCCGGGAACACGGTCGCGAAGTACCGCGGGCGGTCCCCGGCGCCGAGCATGACCAGGACGCCGAGCCCCGCGAGCACCGGACCGCCCGCCATGAACCACCGGGGCCCCGTGCGGCCGGACCACCGCCCGACCGTCGTGGAGAACCCGAGCAGCACGAGCGTCGGGGGCAGGGTCGCCACGCCCGCCAACCAGGCGGAGAGCCCCCAGACCTCCTGCAGGAACAGCGTCACCGTGAACCCGGACAGGCCGAGCGCGCCGTAGACCGCGAGCGTCGTGAGGTTCCCGACCGTGAACGACCGGGCACGGAACAGGTCGAGGGGCAGCAACGGGGCCGCCACGCGGCGCTCCCACGGCACGAACACGGCGAGCGCCCCCACCCCGACGGCGAGTGCGACGACCACGAGCGGCGACGCCCACCCGAGGCGCTCCTGCTCGATGAGACCGAGGACGAGCGCCCCCACCCCGAGCACGGCGAGGCCGGCACCCACGACGTCGATCGCGGGCCGGTCCGTCGCGCGCACGTCCCCGGTGACCCGACGGACGAGCGGGATCGTCACCGCGATCGGCGCCGCCGTGAGGACGAACACCCAGCGCCAGCCGATCGAGTCCACCACGACCCCACCGATCACGGGCCCGGCGATGACCGACGCGCTCGACCACGCCGTCCACGTGCCGATCGCCCGGGCCCGTGCCGCACCCCGGTACGCGGCGATGACGAGCGCGAGCGAACTCGGCGTCACGAGCGCGCCCCCGACGCCCTGCACGGCCCTCGCGCCCACGAGCACGCCGCCCGTCGGGGCGATCGCACACGCGACCGACGCGAGCCCGAACAGGACGAGTCCCCAGGTGACGACCCGGACCCGCCCGACGAGGTCGGACACCGAGCCCGCGACCAGGATGAGCGCCCCGAGGGTCACGAGGTAGGCGTCGACCGTCCACTGCTGCACGACGATCCCGCCGCCGAGCTCCCGGCCGATCGACGGCAGGGCGACGTTCACGACGCTGCTGTCGAGGCCGACGACGAACGTGGCGAGGACCGCGACCACGAGCACGACGCGACGGTCGCGGTGGAGGGGTGCCGGGCCTCCCGGCCGATCGGCGTCGACGCTGCCGGACGCGCCGGACGCGCCGGACGCGCCGGATCTGCCGGAGGCGCCGGATCCGTCGGCCCCGTCGGTCATCCGGCGGCCGGCTCGCCGGCGTGCGTCCCGCCCTGCGCAGCGAGCGACACCGGCTCCCACTCCACCCAGGTCCGCAGGCGGTCGGCATAGAGCGTCTTGACGAGGTGCGTCGGCTGCTCCCCGAACAGCACCCGCAGGGGCTTGTCGTCGGCGTCGACGATGCGGAGCAGCGCCGCCCCGGTCGCCGTGGGGTCACCCCGGCCGGCACTCGCGGCGGCCCGCCCCGCGAGGACCTGCTCACGGAGCCCGTCGTACGCCGGCAGGGGCGCGGAGTGCCGGGCGCTCGACCCGGCCCAGTCCGTCGAGAACCCGCCGGGCTCGACGAGCGTCACGTCGACGCCGAAGCCGCGCACCTCCTGCGCGAGGGCCTCGGTCAGCCCCTCGAGCGCCCACTTCGACGCGTGGTACGCCCCGATCATCGGGAACGCCGCGATGCCGCCGATCGTCGAGATCTGCACGATGTGACCGGAGCCCTGCGCCCGCAGGATCGGGAGCACCGCCTGCGTCACGTGCAGCACCCCGAACAGGTTCGTGTCGAGCTGGTCCTGGAGCTCGGCGTCGGTGAGCTCCTCGACGAACCCGAAGTGGCCGTACCCGGCGTTGTTGACCACCACGTCGAGGCGTCCGAAGCGTTCGTGCGCGCGGCGGACCGCGTCGTCGACCTGCGCGCGGTCGGTGACGTCGAGCGTCAGCGGCAGGACCGCGTCACCGTAGGCGGCCACCACGTCGTCGAGCGTCGCCGCGTCGCGCGCCGTCGCCGCGACCCGGTCACCGCGCCCCAGGGCGGCGAGGGCGAACTCACGGCCGAGTCCGCGGGACGTGCCCGTGATGAACCACACCTTGCCCATGGGGGCCTCCTCTCGGCGCCCACGCGTCGGGCACCGCCACCGACGCTATCCCCGGGAACGACGAGACCGCCGCGCCTCACAGAGGCTGCGGCGGTCTCGGTCCCGGGGCTGGGAGTCCTCCGGCGGTGCCGGCGGGGCATGCAGCGGGCCGCGCGCGGCGACCCGGACGCGGTGTCTCAGACGCGGTGGTCCGACTGCGGCTGGACCGACGGGGCCGGGTTGAGGACCGGCTCCTGCTGCACGGTCGGCTGCACGGTGCCGGCCTGCGGCGCCGCCGTCGTGGTGGTCGTCGTGGTCGGAGCGTCGTGGTTGGTCTCCATCTCCTTCTTGAAGATGGTGATCGACTGCCCCAGACCCTTGGCGAGGGCCGGCAGCTTCGTCGCACCGAACAGCAGCACGATGATGCCGAGGATGATGATCAGGTGGATGCCGGTGAGGCCCTGGAACATGATGTCCACTCCTTGTCTGGAACTCGTCGGGAGCGCATCGCCGTCGAAGCGACCCCGGGGAGTCCGTGATGCTCCATGGTACCGCCGCCTCGCCCGGAAGCCCAGTGGCACCGGGATGCTCTCAGGACAGGCTCGGTGCCGCCCGGGCTAGCGGGTACTGGCGGCCGCGGCCTCGTCCGCGAGCACCCGGTCGAGCGTGAGCAGCACGGGCGCCCGCACGAGCTCGGCGCTCCGGTCGGCCCGGACGCCGTCGAGCCGGAAGGGCACGCGCTCCCCCGGCAGCAGCGTCATGAACCCGCGGTCGACGCGGCCCGTCGGACTCACCCGGTCGGGCTGGACGAGCAGGTCGCGGACGAGCCCCTGCGCCTCGACCGTGAGCACCGACCCCGACGCGGCGTCCTCGACCCACACGCGGTACTCGGCCGGCCGCCAGTGCATCTCCTGGTCCGGCAGGGGCGTCCACACCGCCCGGCGCCAGTCCATGTCCGCCACGATGAGCTCCTCGGCGGGGTCGTCGACGACACCGACGTGGTCGGGCACCGCGAGCCGCAGCACGCCCGGTCCGGCGAGCTCGACCGGCAGGACGACCTCTTGCAGGATCCGTCCGGACATGTCGATCCGTCGCACCCGCACCGTGGTCGTCAGTCCCCGCCGGGAGGACCGGATCGCGATCTCGACGGGCACGCGGCGGTCCGCCTCCCGGTCGCGTCGTCGACCGCGCACGGTCCCGGGGTCGATGACCGCGGTGTCCGCGAGGTCCCCGAGGGCCTCCTCGTCGCTGCCGACCGTCGGACGGCCCGGCTCGGTGGCGGGGTCGGCCGCCCCGGGGACGGGGAGGGACAGGGTCGCGGGGTGCGCGCCTCCCGGGTCGGCGGCACGGTCCCGTCCGTCGAGAGGCCGGTCCCGCTCCCCCGCCGCGGGTGGCTCGATCGGCACGATCGCCAGGAGCACGTCGTCGTACAGGCGGCGCAGCTCGTGGAACAGGGGCTTCGGACGTCCGGCGCCGTCGACGGCCGACCACGACGCGACCGGCCACAGGTCGTTGAGCTGCCACACCACGACGCCCGTGTTGTGCGGCCAGTGCGTGCGCCAGTGCTCCACACCCGTCGCGATGGCCCGGGTCTGCTGCAGCTGCGTCAGGTAGTGCCAGCGGTCGAACACGTCGTCGGTGTCGCCCTGCGGCACGGGGAACCGCGGCGCGAGGCCACGGGCGAGCTTGCCCATGCCGTCCTCGGCCTTCTGGTGGTGCACCACGCCGGGCGACGTCGGGGTCATCGGGTCGTCGTCGACGGCCTCCCGGATCGTCCGCCACTGCGGGGGTGCCTGCCAGCCGAACTCGCTGACGAACCGCGGCACGCTGTCGCGGTAGTGCTCGTCGCCGATCTGGTTCCAGACCTGCCACGAGTGGTGGGTCTCGTGGTCGACGTCGTTCGCGTACACGCGCTCGTCGCCGGACCAGGGGCTCGCCGCCGTGTAGAAGCGCGACGGGTCCACCGCGTCGACGATGGTCGGCAGCAGGTCCAGGTAGTAGTCGAGGCCCCACGGTCGGTCACCGAGCTCCGCCGCCCAGCCCATGTCGTCGTGGAGCCAGATGTTCTCGTTGTTGCCGTTCCAGACGACCAGGCTCGGGTGCCGGCTCAGGCGCGCCACGTTGTCCCGGGCCTCGGCGATGACCTCGGAGCGCATGGGCTCGCCCTCCGGGTACGCCGAGCAGGCGAACAGGAAGTCCTGCCACACGAGCAGGCCCCGGGCGTCGCACTCCTCGTAGAAGTCCCGCGACTCGTACACGCCGCCGCCCCACACCCGCACGAGGTTCGCGTTGCACGCCGTCGCCTGGGCGAGCCGCGCGGCGTACCGGGCGCGGTCGACCCGGGACACGATGACGTCGTCGGGGATCCAGTTCACCCCGCGCACGTCGATCGGCACGCCGTTCACCACGATCGTGAACGGGCGGCCGGTGGCGTCGGGCTGGGTGTCGACCCGGAGGGACCGGAAGCCCGTCCGGAACACGTCGCGGTCGAGGACCTCGCCGTCGGTGGTCTGCACCTGCACCTCGACGTCGTACAGCGCCTGCTCGCCGTACCCCCGGGGCCACCAGAGCCGCGCGTCGGGGATCCGGACCGTCACGACGGCCTCGTCCTCCTTCGGTGTCACCGTCACCCGCGACCGCTGCTTCGTGTCGTGCCCGGACACCGTGACGACGAGCACGAGGTCGTCGTCCTCACCGTCGTGGTCGCGGTCCGCCGTCGTCGCACCGGCCGGCGTCGGACCGGAGCGTTCGATCGCGATGTGCGCGTCGAGGACGCCCTCGCCCGCCTCGACGTCGACGAGCGGACGGACGTCGCGCAGCCGGGCGGTCGACCAGCGCTCGATCGCGATCGGCCGCCAGGGCCCGCTCGTCACGCACGTCAGGCCCCAGTCCCAGCCGAAGTTCGACGCCATCTTCCGCACGTACGCGAACGGCTCGTCGTAGGGGCCGGGCATGCTGCCGAACCGGTCCGCCATGCGCTCGGTCTCGCGGTAGGGCGACTCGAACAGGATCTCGAGCTCGCGGTCCGTGCGTTCGTTCGTGCCCCCGGTCCGGTCCCGCAGGTCGAACCGGTAGCGCCGGTGCATGTTCCGTGTCGACCCGATCGACACGCCGTCGAGGGACAGCGACGCCACCGTGTCGAGACCGTCCGCGACGAGGTCGACCCGGTCGTGTCCGCGCGGGTCGACGTCGATCCGCCGCCGGTACGCCCAGTCAGCCTGGCCGACCCAGCGCACGAGCTCCTCGTCGCGGTTGCGCGTCGGGTCGGGCACGAGGCCCACACGCTCCAGGTCCGTGTGGATCTGCCCCGGCACCGTCGCCGGGATCGCCGTGCCGCGGACCCCTGCCGGGAGGCCCGTGGGCACCCCGCTCGTGGCGTCCTCCGCGAGCATGGCGGTCCAGTCGGTTCGCAGTTCCTCGCGTTCGAGGGTCATCTGGGTCCTTCTCTCGGCCCCGCGCTGCGGTGCCGGCGGTCGGGACACGGTGCGGCATCGGCCGCGTCGGGCCCCCACCGCTCCGGTCGTCGTCACCTTGCGGCGCGGTCCCCGGACCTCCCGGGGACGCCGCCTTGAGCTGCGACGGAATGTTAGTCCCTGCGTCCACGACACTCCGTCAGACTCCGTGTACCGGCGGTCGGCGGCACCCGAGTCCGGATCCACCACCGCGTGGCATGGTGGAGCCATGATCAGCGTCGACCTGGCCCGGACCCTGCGCGAGGCGGGACTCCGGTGGCACCCCGAGACCGGGGACCGCTTCGTCATCGACAAGCCCGGGGTCGACGACGACGTCTACACCGTGTCCGAGATGACGATCGAGAAGCACGAGTACCCGAGCGGCACGATCCTCGGCTTCAACGGCACGACCGAGTGGGCGCTCGACTCCGTGGCGGCCGACGACGCACTCTGGATCCCACGCGAGGACCAGCTCCGGACGCTGCTCGGGCCGGCGTTCGTGGGGCTCACGCGCATCGAGACCGCGGACCGGGGCGCCGTGCACACCGTGACCTGCCGCATCGACGACGTCGAGCGGACCTTCGCCGCGCCGGACGCCGCGACGGCCTACGGCGAGGCGCTGCGCTCCTACATCACGGCCTCGCTGGCCATCTGAGGGACCGGGCCCGATCACCGGGCGGGAGGCGGGCCTCCCGCCCGGACCTGCCGCGGGCGGTGCCGGGCCTCCCGGCCGGACCGGACCTGCCGCGGGCGGTGCCGGGCCTCCCGGCCGGACGCGCCCGCCGGACGGGTGCCGGGCCTCCCGGCCGATCCCAGCCGGACGTTCCCGGAGCGTCCGCTCGGAGCGGGGTGTTGACTCGACGGGTGCCGTTCGGCACGGGTGCCGCACGGCACCACGACCCAGACCAAGGAGCACCGTGACCAGCACCGTTCCCGACATCACCCTGAACGACGGCCGCACCATTCCGCAGCTCGGCTTCGGGGTGTTCCAGATCCCCGCGGAGCAGACCAAGGAGGCGGTGCTCACCGCCCTCGAGGTCGGCTACCGCCACATCGACACGGCCGAGATGTACGGCAACGAGAAGGAGGTCGGCGAGGCCGTCGCCGCATCGGGGATCCCTCGTGAGGAGATCTTCATCACCTCGAAGCTCAACAACGGGTTCCACGCTCCCGACGCCGCGCTCGAGAACGGCAAGAAGTCGGCCGAGCTGCTCGGTGGCTACATGGACCTGTTCCTCATCCACTGGCCGCTCGCGACCGTGATCGACTTCGTGCCGACGTGGAAGGCGCTCGAGGAGCTCTACCACGCGGGGACGTCCCGCTCGATCGGCGTCTCGAACTTCCAGGCGCACCACCTGCACCGTCTGCGCGACGAGACGACGGTCACCCCCGCGGTGAACCAGATCGAGGTGCACCCCTACCTCGTGCAGGACCCGCTGCGTGCGGCCGACAGCGAGCTCGGGATCGCCACCGAGGCGTGGTCCCCGATCGCGCAGGGCCTCGTGCTCGACGACCCGACGATCACCCGCATCGCCTCGGCCCTCGACAAGACGCCCGCGCAGGTCGTGCTCCGCTGGCACATCCAGCGCGGCGACATCGTGTTCCCGAAGTCGGTCACCCGATCCCGCGTCGAGGAAAACTTCGCCCTGTTCGACTTCGAGCTCTCGGGCGAGGACATGACCGACATCACGTCGCTCGACAAGGGGCAGCGGACCGGGCCGGACCCCGACACGTTCGACTACGTGCCCGCCTGAGGGCCGGCGCGCGCGGCTCCGCTCGCCGGAGTGCGCGTGACAACGACAAGTGCGCGGTCGTCTGACCGCGCACTTCGTCGTTCCGGCGCGCACTGCACGCCCGCCCTGTGGAGAGCGCCAGCGCGACGACGCCGGGACCGGGAGCATCGGCAGATGCTCGAACTCATCCGCGTCGACGTCCGCACCCCGCCGGACGTCGCTCGCTCGCTGCAACGCGCCGCCCTGCAGGCACAGCCGGGAGGCACGGCGCGGGAACCGACGCTGGTCCGGCTCCTCCGCGGAACCTACGTCCACCGGGACGCGTGGGAGCGCCTCGACGAGCGTGAGCGGCACCTCGTCCGGATCGCGGCCGTCGCGCCGACACTCGGGGAACGCCGGATCGTCGCGCACTGCTCGGCCGCCGCGGTCCACGACTGGTCGGTCCTCGGCGGGTGGCCGGACCGGGTCGCCCTCACCGAGCCGGACCGGGTCCGCAGCGAGACCCGCCGCCGCTCCGTCGTGCTCCACCCCACCACGTCCACCGACAGCATCGCCGTCACGGTGCTCGGCCACCTGGTGCGCGCGAGCAGCCCCACCGCCACGGCCGCCGACCTCGCCCGCACCATGGCCTTCCGCTCGTCGGTGATCGTGCTGGACCAGGCGCTCCGGCGGGGCCTCGACCGTCGGTCCGTCCTCGCACTGGTCCACGGCGCGGGGCCTCGCGGGGCGGCACGAGCCACTCGGGCGATCGCGTTCGCCGATGCCCGAGCGGAGTCCGTCGGCGAGAGCCTGATGCGGGTCGTGCTGCACGAACTCGGCGCACCGACGCCCGTGCTCCAGCACGAGTTCCGTTCACCGCGCGGCAGCCTCGCCCGTGTCGACTTCTGGTTCCCGGACCAGGGCGTCGTGCTCGAGTTCGACGGCGAGGGGAAGTACCGCGATCCGGCACTCCGTGGCGGCCGGAGCGCGGAGCAGGTCGTCATCGACGAGAAGTACCGGGAGGACTGGGTGCGGGCGCTGCCCGAGGTCCGAGCCGTCCGCCGCGTTCGGTGGGCGGAGCTCTTTCGGCACCACGACCTCGCGCGCAAACTGCTCGGTGCGGGGCTACCGCTGCGACCATGACCGGCGAGGGTGCGCTCGCCCGCGACGAGTGCGCGCGAGAGTGCGCTCGCCCGCGACGAGTGCGCGCGTCAACGACGGCGCAGTTGTCGCTGGGGCGCGCAAGCGAGGCGACGGACGAGCTCAGCGGCGCGTCGAGGCCGTCACCGTGAACTTCGGGGTGCGCGTGACCTGCCGGGTCGGCCCCACGAGGCGCTCCAGGATCGGGCGGTAGCGCAGGTGCGAGTTCCAGACGACCCAGAGCTCGCCGCCCGGGCGGAGGACCGTGGCCGCGTGCCGGAACATCTCCACCGCGACGTCCGTGGTCACCGCGGTCTCGTCGTGGAACGGCGGGTTGCACAGCACGAGGTCGGCGCTCTCGTCGTCGAGCTCGTCGCCGGCGTCGGACCGCACCGTCGTCACCCGGTCGCCGACCCCCGCGAGGTCCGCCGTCAGCCGCGCCGAGGTCACGGCCGACGTGGCGACGTCGGTCGCGACGACGTGCACCCCACGCCGACGGCGCGCGACCGCGGTCGCGATCACACCGCTGCCGCACCCCAGGTCGACCACGTCCCGGGCGCCGGGCACCGCGTCGTCGACCACGTCGAGCAACACCCGCGTGCCCTGGTCGAGCGCGGTGCCCGCGAACACCCCGCCGTGCGCGGCGACGGTGAACCCGAGTTCGTCCGAGAACACCCGTCGGGGCCACGGGTCCGTGATCGAGGCCCGGTTCGCCGCGGCCCGGAGCGGGTCCGTCGCGACGAGCAGGCGGGAACGGTGGCGCCCCCGGCTCGCCGTGACGTCACCGAACGAGCGGCGGAGGACGTCGTTCTGCGACAGCGTCATGTACTTCGTCCGGCCCCCGGCCAGGAGCACGACGTCGGGAGCGGCGAACCGCGCCACCGATCGGGCGATCTCGTCGAGCCGGTCGAGCGACTTCGGCAGGCGGAACAGCACGAGGCGCGCGTCCTCGAAGGCCTCCTCGTCGTTCTGCGGGTGCTGGAAGCCGCCGCGGCCGAACGTGCCGGCGTTGGCGGCGAGCGCCCGCTCCCCCACGAGCGAGTCCTGCAGGACGCGGACCTCGCTCGCGCCGTGCAGCGCGATCACACCGAGGGTGAGCACCCCGAACTGGTCGTCGACGACGGTGACGGCGCCGGGGTGCCGGAGCGCGTCGCCGTGGATGAGCGGCGCCTCGTCGAGCATGAACCGGTCGGTGCCGTCGATCGCCATGAGATCGGGCTCCTCGACCTCCGGGAAACGCCGGAAGTGGTCCACGAAGTCGAACGAGGGCATCGTGGGAGGCTACCGGGCCGCGCTGGGAACGCCGGGCCTCAGTCCCCCCGGGGACGCCAGAGCACGACGGCCGTGTTGCGCTCCGGCCGGGACCCCGCACGGAGCGGTACCGCCCCTCCGGTCATGGTCGCCGCGAAGATCCGTGCGCCGGGACGGCTGATGAGCTCGTCGGCGAGTGCGCTCTCGAGCTCGCGGACCCGGGCGCGGAGCGCGGTGTTCTCGTTCTCGAGGTCGATCACGCGGCGGATGCCCTCGAGGCTGACGCCCTCGGCGCCGAGCCGCGCGACCTCGCGCAGCTGCGTGACGTCGCGCATGGAGTACCGGCGGGACCCACCCCGCGTCCGCTGCGGCACGACCAGCCCGAGCCGGTCGTACTGCCGCAGCGTCTGCGGGTGGAGCCCCGCCAGTTCCGCCGCCATCGCGATCGCGAGGACCGGCGAGTACTCGTCCATGGCCTCAGGACTCCCGGGCGCGCGCGATCAGGTCGTCGCGCGGGTTCTCGGCCGGGAGGGCCGTGGCGAGTGCCTCCACCGCCTCGCGTGCCGACGGGGTCAGGTGGGACGGCACGGCGACCTGGACGGTCGCGAGCAGGTCGCCCGTCCCGTTCTTCGTCGTCACGCCGCGGCCCTTGACGCGCAGGACGCGTCCGGACGGTGTCCCCGGAGCCACCCGGAGCTTGACCGGGCCGCCGCCGAGCGTCGGGACCTCGATGGTGGCGCCGAGCGCGGCCTCGACGAACGTCACGGGGACGTCGACGCGGAGGTTCAGCCCGTCGCGCTCGAACACCGGGTGCTTGCGGACCTGGACGGTCACGACGAGGTCGCCGGCCTCGCCACCGTCGGGGCTCGGCTCGCCCCGACCCTTGAGCCGGATCTTCTGGCCGTCGGCCACACCGGCGGGGATGCGGACGTTGACGGGGCGTCCGGAGCCCTGCGTCAGCTTGACCGTGTCGCCCGCGATGGCGGTCGTGAAGTCGAGCGTGGTCGACGCGGTGACGTCGCGGCCCTTCGTCGGACCGCCGAACCCGCGGTAGCCGCCGGAGGACTGGCCGAAGCCACCGCCCCCGCCGAACATGCCGCCGAGGATGTCCTCGAAGCCACCGCCGCCGCCCTGGCCGAAGCGGACGCGCTGACCGCCGCCGCCCCCACCGAACATGCCGCCGAAGACGTCCTCGAAGCCACCGGCACCGCCCGGCGCACCCGCCGTGAAGCGCGCACCGGAGCCCATGGCGCGGATCTGGTCGTACTCGGCGCGCTGCTCCTTGTCGGAGAGCACGGAGTAGGCCTCGGAGATCTCCTTGAACTTCGCCTCAGCCGAGGCGTTACCCGGGTTCGAGTCCGGGTGGTACTGCCGCGCGAGCTTGCGGTAGGTCTTCTTGATGTCCGCGTCCGACGCGTCCTTGGAGACGCCGAGGACCGCGTAGAAGTCCTTGTCGAACCAGTCCTGACTGGCCAACCGACACCTCCTTCGTCATGTCGTCTCGGGGTCCCGGGGCGGGTCGCACCCGGAACCGGGGCGAGCGGGAGCCCACACGGGCTCCCGCTCGCCGGGGTCGATCGTCAGGCGGGCACCGACACCGCGACCTTGGCGGCGCGGAGCACCCGCTCGCCGAGCTTGTAGCCCGGCTCGACGACGTCGGCGACGGTCTGTTCCGTCGCACCCGGCGTCGGGAGCTGCACGATCGCCTCGTGGACCTGCGGGTCGAACTTCTCGCCCTTCTCGCCGATCGGGGTGAGGCCGAAGCGGTCGAACCCGCCGCGGAGCTTCGACGCGATGACCTGCATCGGGCCCTCGGCGAGGTCGCCGTGGGCCTCGGCGCGGTTGAGGTCGTCGAGTGCCGGGAGCAGCGCGCGCACGACCTCGGCGATCACGGCGTCGCGGTTGGCCTCGCGGTCGCGCTCGACGCGCTTCCGGAAGTTCACCAGCTCGGCCTGTGCCCGGAGCATGTCCGCGCGCATCTCGGCGACCAGGTCGCGCTCGTCGACGGTGAGTGTGTCCTCGCGGAGGCCGCGGGCCGCGTCGTCGAGCAGTGCCTGGTCCTCCGGGCTCAGCTCGACGTCGGCGTCCTCGGCGTCCACCAGGTCCTCGGTGCCGTCGACGTCTGCCGTGCCGCCGTCCTCGGACGTCTGGCCGGGGGTGCCGGCGGGGGCGTCGTCCGCCCCCGCCGCCGACTCCGACCGCAGCTCGCCCGTCTCGGGGTCGATCCGCCGCTTGTCGCGGACGATCGGCTCCTCGTGTTCGTTCTCGTTGCGGTTCTCGTCTGCCATGGGTTACTTCTTGTCGTCCTCGTCGTCCACGACCTCGGCGTCGACGATGTCCTCGTCGTCACCGGTCGCGGCACCGTCGGTCGCACCGGCGGCACCGGCTGCGTCGGCCTGCTGGCCCTGGGCGTAGATCGCCTGGCCCAGCTTGCTCTGCGACTCGTTCAGCTTGTCGAACGCGGACTTGACCGCCGCGTCGTCGTCGCCGTTGAGCGCGGACTTGAGCGCGTCGACGTCACCCTGGACCTCGGACTTGACGTCCGCGGGGAGCTTGTCGTCGTTCTCCTTGATGAGCTTCTCGATCGAGTAGGCGAGCTGCTCGGCCGAGTTGCGGGTCTCCTGGGCCTCACGACGCGCCTTGTCCTCGGCCGCGTGCTCCTCGGCCTCGCGGACCATGCGCTCGATGTCGTCCTTGGACAGCGACGAGCCGCCCGAGATGACCATCGACTGCTCCTTGCCGGTGCCCTTGTCCTTCGCGGACACGTGCACGATGCCGTTGGCGTCGATGTCGAACGTGACCTCGATCTGCGGGATGCCGCGCGGGGCCGGTGCGATGCCGGTGAGCTCGAACGTGCCGAGCGCCTTGTTGTCGCGGGTGAACTCGCGCTCGCCCTGGAACACCTGGATCGCGACCGACGGCTGGTTGTCGTCGGCGGTCGTGAAGGTCTCGCTGCGCTTGGTCGGGATCGCGGTGTTGCGGTCGATGAGCTTGGTCATCGTGCCGCCCTTGGTCTCGATGCCGAGCGAGAGCGGCGTGACGTCGATGAGGAGGACGTCCTTGCGCTCGCCCTTGAGGACACCGGCCTGGAGCGCGGCACCGACGGCGACGACCTCATCCGGGTTGACGCCCTTGTTCGGCTCCTTGCCACCGGTGAGCTGCCGCACGACGTCGGCCACGGCCGGCATGCGGGTGGAGCCACCGACGAGCACGACGTGCGCGATGTCGGAGACCTTGACCCCGGCCTCGCGGATGACGTCGTTGAACGGCTTCTTGGTGCGGTCGAGCAGGTCGGAGGTCATCTGCTCGAACTGCGCGCGAGAGATGGTCTCGTCGAGGTTGAGGGGGCCGTCGCTCGTCAGCGTGAGGTACGGGAGCTGGATGCTCGCGCTCATCTGGGAGCTGAGCTCCTTCTTCGCCTGCTCCGCGGCCTCCTTGAGGCGCTGGCGCGCGATCTTGTCCGTGGACAGGTCGACACCGTGGGCGTCCTTGAACTTCTTGACGAGGTGGTCGACGATCCGGGCGTCCCAGTCGTCACCACCGAGGCGGTTGTCACCGGCGGTGGCGCGGACCTGGATGGTGGAGAAGTCGTCGTCCTTACCCACCTCGAGCAGGGAGACGTCGAACGTGCCACCACCGAGGTCGAAGACGAGGATGAGCTCGTCCTCCTTGCCCTTGTCGAGGCCGTACGCGAGCGCCGCGGCGGTGGGCTCGTTGATGATGCGGAGCACGTTGAGGCCGGAGATCTCACCGGCCTCCTTCGTGGCCTGCCGCTCGGCGTCGTTGAAGTACGCCGGCACCGTGATGACGGCGTCGGTGACGTCCTCGCCCAGGTACTGCTCCGCGTCGCGCTTGAGCTTGCCGAGGATGCGCGCCGAGATCTCCTGCGGGGTGTACCCCTTGCCGTCGACGTCGACCTTCCAGTTCGTGCCCATGTGGCGCTTGACCGAGGCGATGGTGCGGTCGACGTTCGTGACGGCCTGCCGCTTGGCGGTCTCGCCGACGAGGACCTCGCCGTCCTTCGTGAACGCCACGATCGACGGCGTGGTGCGCATGCCCTCGGCGTTCGCGATGACGGTGGGCTCACCACCCTCGAGGACCGAGACGACCGAGTTGGTCGTTCCGAGGTCGATGCCTACTGCACGTCCCATGTGTTGGGTCTCCTTCTGTTGGTGCTGGCCCTGCCGTCACGGCGGGACCGATGGAAGTCGTCGCAGGACTTGCGCCTGCTGGACTCAACTTTACTCACCACCAGCTGGACGTCAAGTCCACGTGCCGGAACTTGCGTCGACCCGACGCAAGTCCGTGTGTGACCGGTCAGGAGGCCGAGGACGAGTCCGTCGGTCGGCGCGCGGACCGCCAGGACCGCACCTGCCGCAGCGTCACCTTGCTGCCGTACTGCGCGACGGAGTGCCGGAAGAGGAACACCGCGAAGCGGAGGACGAGGAACGCCGCCACGTAGAGCTCGAGGACGCACACCACCGACGCGACCGGGTCCAGGGTCCCCATCGCGTTCCGGAGCATCGCGGTGACCGGCGTGAACGTCGGGAAGTACGTGAACACCGCCGTCACCGGGGACGTCGGGTTCGTCAGCACGAAGAAGACCGCGTACACGGGGATGAGCACCGAGAACAGCGCCACCGACTGCAGAGCACTGGCGTCCTTGATGGTCGGTACCGCGGCGCCGACCGTCACGAACAGGCTCGACGCCAGGAGCACGCCGCCGACGAGCAGCAGCGCCCCGACGAGCATCCGCCACGGGTCGACGGGGATCGGCCCGAACCGCGCCGCCAGCACGGGCAGGACGACCCCGATCGTCGCGAGCGACGGCACGAGGAACACCGCGAGCTGCACGAGCACGACGAGCAGCATCGCGATCACCTTGCCGCGGACGAGCACGGTCGCGTCGAGCGTCGTCAGGATCATCTCGGAGATGCGGTTCTCCTTCTCCTC
The DNA here is from genome assembly GCF_003234565.1 of Curtobacterium sp. MCBD17_013. Taxonomy (GTDB): domain Bacteria; phylum Actinomycetota; class Actinomycetes; order Actinomycetales; family Microbacteriaceae; genus Curtobacterium. The sequence continues at coordinate 34,470 of NZ_QKTU01000004.1, forward strand.
GACCACGACCGTGACCATGCGCGCCGCCAGCAACAGCACGAGCGCGAAGAACGCCGCCGCGAACACCATCGGCGGGAGCGCGGACGCCCATCCGGGGGCGACGTGTCCGTGCGCGTAGGCGGTGACGTTCGTGGCGGGGGTCCCCCGCAGGAGCCGGACGGCCTCCGGGTCGTGCACGCGTGCGGCGACGCTCGCGTGCAGGACCTTCGTCGCCGTGTTCGCGTACTTCTGGTTGCCGAAGAGTCCGGCGTCGCGTGCCGCGACCTCGATCGTGCCCGTCGCCGGGTCGGCCGGGAACTCGACGAAGGCGTCGAGCGTGCCGGCACGGACGCGGGCGACCGCCGCCCGCGCGTCGGACGTGGGCGTGCCTCCCCACCGTGCCGCGACCCGTTCCGAGACGAGACCCGAGTGGTCGACGTAGGTGAACGGGACCTTCGTCGCCGCACCGATGCTCGTGACGGAGTCGGCTCCGGCCGCGTTGCCCGCGCCCACGAGCAGCCCGACGACGACGATGAGCACGGGGAGCGCCAGCGTGCCGATCCAGAACGACGGCTTCTTGACCGTGCGGACGAACTCGAACCGGACGACGGTGCCCAGCCGGCCGCTGCCGAACCGCCCGCTCACGCCCGGGCCTCCGCCGCGACCGGCGTGGGCACGGGCGTCTCGACACCGGCGTCGTGCCCGTAGACCTGCACGAAGATCTCGTCGAGCGGGATGCGCCGCATCTCGAACCCGGTCACGCCGATGCCTGCCGCGACGAGCGAGGCCAGCAGGTCCGCGCCGTCGGTCGGCTCGGTCGGCGCCAGGTCGGTCACGTGGCCCTCGCGCCGGATGACGCGGTAGCGCGGGCTCACGGGGACCTCGCGCTCGGCGTGCACGCGGGCGACGGCCCCGCCGAACAGGTCCTGCACCTCGGGGATCGACCCGTACGCCGCCGCGACGCCGTCTCGGAGGAGCAGGATCCGGTCGCAGAGCCGCTCGACCTCGTCCATGTGGTGCGTCACGAGGATGACGGTCGCGCCGTCGGCCCGGCGTTCGTCGACGAGGTCGAGCAGCAACCGCCGGTTCACCGGGTCCAGGCCCTTGGTCGGCTCGTCGAGGATGAGCAGCCGGGGCCGGTCCATGATCGTGATGCCGAGCTGGACCTTCTGCTGCTGACCGCCGGACAGCTTGTCGACGCGGAGCCGCCCCTTGTCGGCGAGCCCGACGCGCTCGAGGTACGCCTGCGACCACACGCTCGCGTGCCGCGACGTCATCCCCTTGAGCCGCGCGAAGTACGTCATGACGTCGAGGACGGTCTCCTTGCGGTAGAGCCCGCGGTCCTCGGGCAGGTACCCGACCCCGCCGCCTGCCGTGGCCCGGTAGCGGGCACCGTCGATCGTCAGGGACCCGGACGTCGGCTCGGTGATGCCGAGGAGCGCCCGGATCGTGGTCGTCTTGCCCGAACCGTTGCTGCCGAGCAGTCCGAAGGTCTCGCCCGCACCCACCTGGAACGACAGGCCGTCCACCACCGTGCGGTCGCCGAACCGCATCACGAAGTCGTCGACGGCGATCGCGGCACCGGACACGTGGCCTCCTCGGGTGGGGTCGCTGCCGAACCTACCCGGAAGGACCGGCGCTCCGTGCGTCCGGCGCTCAGGCGTCCGCGAGGAACCCGTCGAGCAGCCTCGCGGTCGCCTCCGGAGCCTCGACCGCCGGGCTGTGCGCGCTGTCCGGGATCACCGCGTACCGCGCGCCGAGCCGTTCGGCCATGTCGTGCTGCCACACCTGCGGCCAGGCGGCGTCGTCCTGGCCGTGCGCGACGAGGGTCGGCAGCCCGGTGTCCCGGAGCGCCGCGGTGGTGTCGTCGGGCAGCTCGAGGATCGCGGCCGTCGTCGTGATGCCGACCGTGCTCGACCGGTCCATCCGCATGCGGGCGAACCGCGTCGCCTGGTCGAGGGCCGCGTCCGCGACGCCGATCGCGATCGGGTTCTGGGCGTCGAACAGCGCCCGGTTGCCCTGCTCCGCCGCCAGACGTCGAGCCAGGAACATCCGGTTCGGCCACCCGTGCGGCCCGGAGCACAACATCGTGACGGACCGGAACGCGCTCGGGCTCGCGATGGCCGCCGCCCGCGCGATCACACCGCCCAGCGAGTGCCCGAGCAGGTGCACGGGCGCGCCGTCGTCGACCAGGGCCGCGACCCGGACGACGTCGGCCGCTTCCTCGTCGAGCGTGTACGCAGCCGGGTCGGCGGGCGCCGCCGAGTCCCCCTGCCCCCGCCTGCTCATCGCGAGCACCGACCACCCCGCATCGCGCAGGAGCGGCACGAGCGGGCGGAAGTCCTCCTTCGACCCGGTGAACCCGGGCACGAGCAGGACGCTGCCGCGGCTCGGGCCGTCCGGCAGGCCGCGGTACGCGGTCAGCCGACCGACGGGCAGGTCGACCCCGACGACGTCGACGCCGTCGGGGGTGGGCAGGTCGCCGAACGGCGGGACGGTCTGGAGGCGGTGCACACGACCCATGCTGCTCCTCCCGTCCGACGTCGGCCTGGAGACGCGGCGTCGGCCTGGAGGCGCGGCGTCAGTCGAGCGTGCTGCTCCCGACCACGGCCATGCCGGCGCCGCGCAGGCGGCGCCGCTCCTGCGCGATGAACGCCATGAGGCGGTCGTTCGTGCCGGAGACGTGGGCGGCGAGGAGCTCCGCGGCGCGGTCCGCGTCCCGCCTCGCCACGGCGTCGAGGATGGCGCTGTGCTCGTCCCACGCGGCGTCCCGGGCCTCGGGCGTGCGCACCTCGAGCCACCGGCTCCGTTCCAGGCGGGTCATCGCGTCGGCGATCGCCTCGGTGACGAACCGGTTGCCGCCGAGCGTGGCGAGGTCGAGGTGGAACGTGCTGCCGGCCTGCACACCGGCGGCCTCGTCGGGCGCCGGACGGAGGGTCTCGAGGTGCGCCCGGACCTCGGCGAGCGCCGCGTCCGTCGCGCGCTCCACCGCCAGACGGGCGGCGGCCGGCTCGAGCACGACGCGGAGTTCCGCGAGCGCTGCGATCTCGTCGAGGTCGATCGGCGTGACGGTCCACGACCGCCCCTCGTGCAGGATGAGGCCCTCGCGTTCGAGACGGGACAGTGCTGCCCGGACGGGCGTGCGTGAGGCGTGGAACCGGGCCTCCAGACCGCGTTCCGAGATCCGCTCGCCGGGCGCGATCCCGAGCGACAGGATCGCGGCCCGCAGGTTGTCGTAGAGCAGGGTGGTCTGCGACACGGGCGCGGCGTCGATCGGTGCGGTCACGGTCGGTCAGCGTAGCCGAGGGGCCCGCGCGATGGTATACCGTCTTGGTATACCAACGGCTCGGGAGGCGGTGACATGGCGACGACGACGGTCACCACGACGAGGGCGTGGGTCATGCTCGCCCTCGGCGTCGCCGCACAGGCAGCGGGGACGCTCGTGGTCTCGGCGCCCGCGTTCCTCATCCCCCTCCTCACCCGGCAGGGCATGCCGCTCACGGCCGCGGGGTTCCTGGCCGGCGCGCCGACGTTCGGCATGGTCCTGACCCTCATCGCCTGGGGCGCCGTGACCGACCGACACGGCGAGCGCGTCGTCATCGCCGGGGGCCTGGTGCTCACCGCCCTGGCCACGACCGGCGCCCTGCTCGCCGCGGGGAACCCGGTCCTCCTCGGCGTCGCGTTCCTCGCCGCGGGGATGACGAGCGCCTCGACGAACGCCGCCAGCGGCCGCGTGGTCGTCGGCTGGTTCCCGAAGCACCGGCGCGGACTCGCGATGGGGATCCGTCAGATGTCGCAGCCGCTCGGGGTCACGCTCGCGGCGCTGACCGTCCCGACCATCGCCGGGAGCGCGGGGGTCCGGGCGGCGCTCGTGCTGCCGATCGCGCTCACCGCCGTGCTCGCCGTCTGCTGTGCGCTCGCCGTGGTGGATCCGCCGCGTCCGAGCCGCGACGCCGCGGAGGTCGTGACGAACCCCTACCGCGAGTCCGCGTTCCTCTGGCGCATCCACGCCGTGTCCGTGTTGCTCGTCGTGCCCCAGTTCACGCTCTCGACGTACGGCCTCGTGTGGCTGACGCGGGACCTCGGCTGGAGCGCGCTCGCCGCCGGGGTGCTCGTCGGCGCGTCGCAGTTCGTCGGTGCGCTCGGGCGGATCGTCGTCGGGCTGTGGAGCGACCGTGCCGGGTCCCGCGTCGGACCCCTGCGCGTCGTGGCCGTGTCCGCCGCCGTCGTGATGGGCGTCCTCGCGGCCGTCGACGCGACGCACCTGGCCGCCGCGGCGGTGTTCCTCGTCGTGGCGACCGCCGTGACCGTGGCGGACAACGGGCTCGCGTTCACGTCCGTCGCCGAGGCCGCGGGGCCGCACTGGTCGGGTCGGGCGCTCGGGGCGCAGAACACGGGGCAGTTCGTGGCGGCGTCGGCGGTCGGACCCGGGGTCGGCGCCCTGGTCGGCGCGGTGGGGTTCGCCGGGAGCTTCCTCGTCGTCGCGGCGTTGCCCGTCGTCGCCCTGGCCCTCGTCCCGCGGAGGGACCGGGAGCACGGCCCGGCCTGACCGCCCCCCTTCACCCTCCGCCTCCCTCCGCCCCCTCCGCGAGATCGCAGTATCTGCCGCTCTGGAGGCCCGCTGAACGGCATCTCCTGCGATCTCGCGGGGGGAGGTCAGCCCCGGTCGGGGCCCTCGCCCCGCCCGGTCGCACCGGCCGCGGGCCCCGCCCCGGGCACGTCCGGCCCGACGTGCCAGCGGAGCAACGCGGCGACCGGCGCCCCGGACGGCACGGACGCCGCGTTCACGAGCACGACCTCCGCGTCGGTCACGAGCGCCGCACGGGTGATGCCGACCGCAGCCGGGACGGACCCGAGCACGGTGGTGCCGAGGGCCTCCTCGGGCGCGGTCGCGATCCAGGGCGCGGCGTCGAGCGCGAGCACCGTGCGGTCCTCGAACGCGGCCGGGTCGACGACGACGATCGACGCCTGCGCTTGCTGGAGCGCCGACACGACCGGTCCGACACCGGTGACGGCCTCGCGGTCGCCACGGCCGACGTGCGTGCGGAGCAGGTCCTCCACGTCGTGGCGGCGCTGGGCCACCACCCGCGCGAGGGCGATCTCGACGTGCTCGACGAGGGCGTTCTCGGACGCGTCCGGTGCCCGGGTGTCGACCGGCACCTCGGACACGAGCGGCCGGGTCGCGGTGCTCAGCTGGTCGATGAACAGCTGGCGCGCGCGGATGTCCCCGGCGACGACGACGAGCCGCGGCCGCAGCCGGTCGACCGCCTGTTCGACGGCCTCGACGACCTGTGCCTCGTTCTCGCGCCAGATCTCCTCGGTGTGGTGCTGCCAGCGCAGGTGCGCCCAGCCGCCGCCCTGGAACTTGTGGAGCGTGTCCGTCCGGCCCGCGACGTACTCCTCCTCCTGCTGCCCGCTCGGCTCGGCGTGCCCGAGTCGGTAGGCGCGGTAGCCGCCGCCCTCGCGTCCGACCTCGACCACGAGGAACGGCACGTCGAGCGGCCGGTGGGCGAGCAGCGGCACGAGGTCCGGGACGGCGCCGTACCCGACGCTCTCGGGTCCGTGCATGTGCCCGGGCAGGACCTCGCTGACGACGAGCTCGCCGTCGCGCGCCAGGACGAACCGAGCGACCGGGGCGGGCACGCCGGGTGCCTCACCGAGTTCGCGTTCGATCGCCTCGACGTCGGCGGACGGTGCCCCCTGCGCCATGAGCTGGTCGCGGGCGGCGCGGACCTGGAGCGCGGCGAGGTGCTGCGGGTCCTCCCGGTCGCCCGAGACGTCGACGTACGCCCACGACCAGGTGCCGGGCTGCGCGAGGAGGGCAGCGAGCCCCCGGTGTTCCTCCGAGACCTGCTCAGCGGTCGTCGGCGCCATGGTCCACCACCTTCCCCTCCGAGACCTGGTCCGTCTCGGTCGTGTACACGGTCGTGTCGATGCCGTCGGCGTCGTCCTCGGGCAGCGCGTGCGTCGCGTCGTCGACGAACTCGCCGTCGTAGCCGGACGCCGCGAGGGTCTCGGGGGCGTCGGTGTCGTCGGTGACGGGTTCCGATTGCCGGAACTCCTCCACGTGGGAGGAACTGCCGTGCCCCTGGACGATGCTCTGCGCCTCGTGCGCCATCTGCTCGTCGACCTCCGGGCTGTGGGTGGTGTTGCCCCGTTCGATCATGTCGATCTCCTTCCGTCGGTCCCGCCATGGTCGGCGGCCGCGCCTGCGTGTGTCCGCAGCTCACGGCGGACGTCGAGGTCGGGAGGGCCGGGGCGGGCCGGTCCCGCGCCTCCCGTCCGGCGGGCGCCCCGTACGGACGGGACGCCCGGGCCGCAGGGGACGCTCGCTAGGGTTGAAGCACCCGCCGGCCGGCGGACCAGGATCGACGACGACCCTCGCGGTCGAGGACAGCACCCAATGACGGACATCGCCACCGCGCCCGCTCCCCGGGCGATCTCGGACCTCCACTCGACCGCTCCCGGCTCGGCCTCGCGCCGTCGCCCCCGCGCCCACCTGCACACCGACGCACCGTCGCTGTCGCTCGACGGGGACTGGCGGTTCCGCTGGTCGCCCGTCGCCGAGGTCGCCGAGGACTTCGCGGCCGACACGTTCGACGACGCCGACTGGCAGACCCTGCCCGTCCCGTCGCACTGGGTGCTGCACGGGCACGGCGCGCCGATCTACACGAACGTGCAGTACCCGTTCCCGATCGACGCACCGCACCCGCCGGAGGAGAACCCGACGGGCGACCACCGCCGCACGTTCGAGCTCCCGGCGTCGTTCGCGGACGCCGACCGGGTCGTCCTGCGGTTCGACGGGGTCGAGTCGCACTTTCGCGTCTGGCTCAACGGCGTCGAGGTCGGCTGGTCGACGGGGTCGCGCCTCGTGACCGAGTTCGACGTCACGGCGCTGCTCCGCCCGGGCGCGAACACGGTCGCGGTCCGGGTGCACCAGTGGTCCGCCGCGAGTTACCTCGAGGACCAGGACCAGTGGTGGTTGCCCGGGGTCTTCCGCGACGTCACGCTGCTCGCGCGCCCGGTCGCCGCGATCGAGGACGCCTTCGTCCGCGCCGACTGGGCTCCGCTGCTCGCGTCGGCCGCCGCCGCCGGCACCGCTGCGTCCGGCGCCCCCGCCACCGGCGTCGGTACCGTCACGGTCGAGCTCGACGCCGTGTTCCCGGTGGTGTTCCGGATCCCGGAGCTCGGCCTGGAGGAACGGTGGGCGACCGCCGCGGACGTCCAGCCCGTCACGCTGCCGGCCGTCGAGCCCTGGAGCGCCGAGGTCCCCCGCCGGTACGAGGCGACCCTGACGTCGGGGACGACCGCGGGCGGGACGGGCGCTGGCGAGACCGTGACGCTGCGACTCGGGTTCCGCACGGTCGAGATCCGCGGCGACCGGTTCCTCGTCAACGGCGAGCGCGTCGTGTTCCACGGTGTCAACCGGCACGAGACCCACCCGGAGCGGGGCCGCGTGTTCGACGAGGCCCACGCGCGCGCGGACATGGCGATGATGAAGCGCGCGAACGTCAACGCCATCCGAACCTCGCACTACCCGCCGCACCCCCGGGTGCTCGACCTCGCCGACGAGCTCGGGTTCTGGGTGGTCCTCGAGTGCGACCTCGAGACGCACGGGTTCGAGCACCTGGGCTGGGTCGGCAACCCGTCGGACGACCCGGCGTGGCAGGACGCCTACCTCGACCGCATCGCCCGGACGGTGGAGCGGGACAAGAACCACCCGTCGATCGTCCTGTGGTCCCTCGGCAACGAGTCCGGCACGGGCCGGAACCTCGCGGCGATGTCGCACTGGGTCCACCGCCGTGACCGCTCGCGCCCGGTCCACTACGAGGGCGACTACACGGGCTCCTACACGGACGTCTACTCGCGCATGTACCCCTCGCTCGTCGAGACCGAGTCGATCGGCGGCGGCCCCGTCGTGACCCCGCTCCTCGGGTGCGGTCCGGCCGAGGCGGCACGCCAGCGGTCGAAGCCGTTCCTGCACTGCGAGTACGTGCACGCGATGGGCAACGGACCGGGCCAGATCGCGGAGTACGAGGCCCTCGTGGACCGGTACCCGCGCCTCCACGGCGGGTTCGTGTGGGAGTGGCGCGACCACGGCCTGCTCAGCCACACGGCCGACGGCACCCCCTACCACGCGTACGGCGGCGACTTCCGCGAGGTCGTGCACGACGGCAACTTCGTGATGGACGGTCTGGTCCTGCCCGACGACACCCCGACGCCGGGCCTCGCCGAGTTCGCCGCGGTCGTCGCGCCGATCCGGATCAGCGTCTCCACGACGGTCGCCGGGGGCACGGTGCTCGTCGAGAACCGGTACCACTCCGCGTCCACCGCGGGACTGCGCTTCTGTTGGACGCTCGAGCGCGACGGCGTCGCGGTCGCGGCCGGGAGGCTCGCCCCGGGCCTGGTCGCGGCCGGCGCCTCCGCCACGGTTCCGGTCCCGCCCGAGGTCCTCGCGGTCGCCGCCGAGGGCGTCGAGGGCGAGTTGTTCCTCGACGTGACGGCCGAACTCGCCGGGCCGACCGCCTGGGCCGACACCGGGCACGTCCTCGCCCGCACGCAGGTGCCCGTCCCCGTCGTGGCGGACGCCACCGGCCGGGCGACCGACGCTCGCGGGGTGGGCACGCACCGGGCCTCCCGGCCGTCGTGGCAGGGCGACGCCCTGGGGATCGCGACGTTCGACGCCCGAGGCGACCTGGCGACGTGGCACGGCCTGCCCGTCGCCGGGCCGCGCCTCGAGCTCTGGCGCGCGCCCACCGACAACGACCGCGGTGCGTCCCAGGGCTCGTACGAGGTCGCCGACCCCGCGCTCACCCTGGGCGTCGGCGGCATCGCTCCCGCCTCGGCCGTGCGGTGGGAGGCCCACGGGCTGCACCGCCTGACGCACCGGCTGGTCGCCGTCGAGCGCACCGAGCACGGGCTCGTCCAGCGGGTCCGGGTGTCCGCGGCGAACAGCGGCGCCGGGGTCGACGTCGTGCACCGGTGGACCGCGACCACCGAGGGCGTGCTGCTCCGCACCGAGGCCGTCCCCTTCGGCGCGTGGGACTGCACCTGGCCGCGGATCGGCGTCCGGTTCGACCTGCCCGGTTCGCTGGCCGACTCGGACGTGACCTGGCTCGGGACGGGGCCCGACGAGTCCTACGCCGACTCGTCCCACGCCGTCCGCGTCGGTCGGTTCACCGCCGCGGTCGACGACCTGTCCGTCCGGTACTCACGGCCCCAGGAGACCGGGCACCGGCCGGACCTGCGGTGGCTCGAGCTCGGGCCGCTCCGCGTGACGACCGTGCCCGCGGCCGGATCCGGGCACGGTGCGCACGCCGGTCACCGCGCGGGGTTCACGCTGTCGCGCTGGACCGCGCAGCAGATCACCGCGGCCGGGCACCCGCACGAGCTGCCGGCCTCGGACGCGCTGTACCTGTACCTCGACGAGGCGCAGCACGGGCTCGGGTCGCGCGCGTGCGGGCTCGACGTCCTGCCGGAGCACCAGCTGTGGCCGGCGGCGCGGGCGTGGGAGGTGCTGCTCGGGTAGGGCACCCGGGCCTGCCGGTGTCGCACCGGTTCCTTCCGTTCGAACCCCGCGATGCGGGTGTTCGACGGGACGGAGGCGGTGCACCTCGCGACGGGCCCGCGGCGGCGTCAGCGCTGCTCGGCGGCGATCGCGTCCGCGGCGGCGGGGTCGGCGTCGTGGAGGAACGTCGACAGGCGCTCGACCTCCGGCTCCTCGCCGATGCCGTCGGCCGCCCGGCGCAGCGCGAACAGCGAGCGGAGCACGCCCCGGTTCGGCTCGTGCGCCCACGGGATCGGGCCCTGCCCGCGCCAGCCGGCCTTCCGGAGGGCATCGAGGCCACGGTGGTACCCCACGCGGGCGTAGGCGTACGACTCGAGCGCGGCGCCGCGGTCCCAGGCCTCGTCGGCGAGGAGCGCCCACGCCAGGCTCGATGACGGGTGCGCCGTCGCGACGTCGGCCACGGGAGTGCCCGCGGCGAGCGCGGCGGTGACGTCCGGATCGTCGGGCAGGCGGGTCTCGGGCACGCCGAGGAGGTTGTCGGTCATACGCACCAGCCTCGCACGGCGCACCGTGACAGCACGGCCGACGCGGTCCGCGCGACGACGACATGCGCGGCCAGACGCCGGGGGACGCGCACCGGCGACCCCCAGGCCCCGCGCCTACCGTCCACCGCATGAGCGACTTCGACGCCGACCACGCCGCCCCGACCGCCCCCGAAGACGAACCACGCGGCGACCTCGAGGTGGTCCACGAGTTCACCGACGGCCCGATGCCCACCGGCGTGAGCGTCTCCCACGGCGGCCGGGTGTTCGTGAACTTCCCGAAGTGGGGCGACGACGTCCCGGCCACGGTCGTCGAACTCGTGGACGGGCAGGCGGTGCCCTACCCGTCGGTCGAGATCAACCAGGCACGGTCCATCGACGACGCCGAGCGGCTCGTCAGCGTGCAGAGCATCGTCGTCGCGCCGGACGACCGCCTGTGGATCCTCGACACGGGCAGCCCGATGATGGGTCCGACCAAGGAGGGCGGCCCGAAGCTCGTGTGCGTCGACCTCGGCACGGACCGCGTCGTGCAGACGATCGTCCTCCCGCGCAGCGTCGCGTACGAGACGACGTACCTCAACGACGTGCGGTTCGACCTCCGCCGCGGCGAGGCCGGGTTCGCGTTCGTCACGGACTCGGCGTCCGAGGGCCCGAACGCGATCATCGTCGTGGACCTCGCCACCGGTGAGGCGTGGCGGCGGCTCGAGGACCATCCGTCCACCAAGGCCTGCCCGCCGCAGGACATGGTCCCGATGGCCGAGGGACGGGTGCTCGCACAGCGCGCCCCGGGTGCGGCCCCGAAGCCGGTGACGATGGGCGCGGACGGCATCGCGATCTCGGCGGACGGCGAGCGGCTCTGGTACTGCCCGCTCATCAGCCGCCGCTGGTACAGCGTGTCGGTGGGGGCGCTCGTCGACCGGGCGATCTCGGAGGAGACCGTCGCTGGGACCGTCGTCGACGAGGGCGACAAGGGCGGGGGCGCGGACGGCCTGGAGTCCGACGACCAGGGCCGCCTGTACGCCACGAACTGGGAGCACGAGTCGATCACCCGGCGGCTGCCGACCGGCGAGATCCAGACCCTCGTGCACGACCCGCGCCTGCTGTGGACCGACACGATGTCCGTCGCGACGGACGGCTACCTCTACGTCACCGCGAACCAGCTGCACCGTCAGGCGGACTACCAGGGCGGCGAGGACCTCCGCGTGTACCCGTACTCGCTGTTCCGCTTCCGGATCGACGCGGGTCCCGTGCTCCTGCGCTGAGCAGGCGCCCGGTCACTTCTCGGGGTCGTGGCCCCAGTTCATGAGGGAGTACCGCCAGCGCGTGTGCGTGTCGTCGCCCGAGGGACGCTGGGCGGAGTGCCGGGCGACGTAGCCGACGACCTTCCGCATGTGCGCGTAGTCGTCGTCCGTGTACTCGCCCTGTCGCTCCTCGAGGATCCGGACGATGTGCCGGCCGCTCTCGTGGCCGGTCGACTCGCCGCCGCCGTCGGGCTTCTGCCCCACGGCCTTCGAGTCGTCGGTGTCGAGCCAGTGCCGCAGCTCGGTCGCGGTCATGTTCACGGCGCGGTGGAAGTCCTCGCGGGTCTGCTGCTCGTCGTCGGCCATGTCCCGATCCTGCGCGGCGCACCTCCGTGCCTGGCGCTCCGCGGTGTACCCCGGGGTCAGCGCTTGCGGGTGGGCCGCACGCTGAGCAGCTCGACGGTGCCGCGCTCCGGCAGGTCGACCACGGTCCGCACCGCGGCGGCGACGTCCTCGGGCGCCAGGTAGTAGCGGGTGTCGTAGTCCTCGCCGAGCTTCGTGGCGAGGGCGACCTGCATGTCGGTGTCGACGCGTCCCGGGTGGACGCCGGACACCCGGACCCCGTGCTCGCGCTCCTCCTCGCGGAGGGCGTCGGCGAAGGCCCGCAGGGCGAACTTCGACGCACCGTAGACGCCGCCGCCGGGCCCGCTCACGAACCCCGAGCCGCTGTTGATCGTGACGACGAGGCCGCGGACGGACCGGAGCGCGGGCAGCGCCAGCCGGGTGAGTTCCGCGACCGCGACGACGTTCGTGGCGAGGACGCGCTCCCACACCTCGCGGGGGGTGTCGGCGACGCGGCCGCCCTCCTCGATGCCGGCGGAGTGCACGAGCACGTCGAGCCGGTCCGGCAGCGGTGGCAGCGGGCCCGCGACGAGGTCGGCCACGAACGGCTCGGCGGACGGCAGCGCGTCGACGACGGCGGCGACGGCAGCGGCGGACCGCCCACCGACGAGCACGTGGTGCGTGCGGCCGAGGTCGGCCGCGATCGCGCGTCCGATCCCCCGGGTCGCCCCGGTCACGAGTGCGGTCGGTCGGACGGGAGGCACGGTGTCGGTCACCGTGTCAGCCTACGGAACGCGGCTGCGGTGCCGGGCCGAGTCGGGCCTCCCGGCCGCGACGCGCGCGGCGCAACGGACGGGAGGCCCCTGCTCACTTCTCTCGACCGGCACTCTCGCGGATCTCGATGCCGGAGAGGACGTCCTTCGCGTGCTTCTCGTCCTGCTTGTCGATCTGGCGGGTGTCGCGCTCGGGGAGCTGGATGTCCTCCTCGGCGTGGATGCCGGCCTGGAGTTCGCGGCCGCGCTCGACCTCGGCGTCGAACTCGGCGCCGAACAGCAGGGCGCAGTTCGTGATCCAGATCCACAGGAGGAACACGATCACGCCGCCGAGCGACCCGTACGTCTTGTTGTAGTGCGAGAAGTTCGCGACGTAGAACGCGAACGCGATCGAGGCGATGATCCAGATGAGGAGCGCCAGGAGCGCGCCCAGGCTCATCCAGCGGAACTTCGGCTGCCGGACGTTCGGCGACCAGTAGTAGAGGATCGCGATGATCACGACCGCGATCGCCGCGAGGATCGGGAGCTTGGCGTAGTCCCAGACGGTCACCGCGACGGAACCGAGTCCGATCGCATTGCCGACCGCCTCGGCCACCGGGCCGGAGAGCACGAGCATGAGCGCGCCGATGACGAGCAGGACGACCGTGAACACCGTCACACCGAGCATCGTCGGGCGGAGCTTCCAGATCGGACGCCCCTCACGGATGCCGTAGATGCGGTTCATCGCACGGCCGAACGACCCGACGTACCCGGACGCGGACCACAGCGCACCGAGCACACCGACGATGAACGCGAGCGGGGCCGCGGGCGACCGGACGAGACCGTTGATCGGGCCCTTGAGCAGGTCGACGACCTGGTTCGAACCGACGTTGCCGAGCACCTTCATGACCTGGTCGACCGTCGCCTGCCCCTCGCCGAACAGGCCGAGGATCGAGACGATCGCGAGGATCGCGGGGAACACTGCCAGGACGGCGTGGTACGTCAGGCCGGCTGCCAGGTCGGTGCACTGGTCACTCGAGAACTCGCGGAGCGTCTTCTTGAGCGTGTACTGCCACGAGGGCTTCGTCAGGTCGGTCGGGTCGTCCGGCTTGCGGGGGTCGTCCGGGTCCGGTGCGGTGTTCCTTGCCATCGGTGGCTCCTCCTGTGGTCGACGTCGTCAGCGGGTCGCGGGGTGGCGACTCACCGGTCGTCGGCGTCGCGACGCTTCTGGACGGGGTTCAGCTTGTCGGGCTTGCGGGCGAAGGCGGCCTTCTTCCGCTTGCCGCTCTTCTTGGTCTTGCCGGGCTTGTAGACGGGCAGCAGCATCGGCTCCCGCGCGGCGTCGAGGCGCCCCGCGTCCGTCCGACCGATGACCACGCCGCCGACGATCGCCACGAGTCCCGCACCGGCCGTGACGGCCATGGCCACGAGGGGCGTCGGGTCCCGGTGCAACTGCTGACGCGCCTTCGCGACCGCCAAGCGCCACTGCGCGGGGACGTCCGAGCGCCGCACGACCTCGTTCACGGTGTGGCGCAGGTCCTCGCGCGTCCGCACGTTCTGGAGTTCGAGTTGCGGGATGCTGTCGCGCGATCCGCTGTCGGCCATACCGGGCCTACACCGCGTCCGGCGACGGCGTGCCTGCCGTACCGGTCGTGTCGGTCTCGCTCGACGTGGCGGCGCTCGGCGCCTCCGGCTTGCCCGCAGCGCTCGGACCCGCGGTTCCGGGTCCGCCGGCCACGGTGTCGGTGCTCGAGGCGTCGGTGTCGGTGTCGCCCGACGACTTCACCTTGCTCTGCACGGCGCCGGCGGCACTCGTCGCCGCGTCCTTGACCTTGCTCGCGACGACCGGTGCCTTGTCCTTGACGAAGCCCTCGGCGTCGTGGAGGCCCTTCTGCACCTTCGGGTCCGACCACACGCCCTGCGCCCGGGTGCGGATGCGCTCGTACGAGGAGCGTCCGGCTCGGGCTCCGAGCACGTACCCCAGCGCGATGCCGGCGATGAACAGCAGTCTCTTCATGGTGGTCCTCTCGTGTGGAGTCGTCCACCGTCGTGCCTACTCGGAGTCGAGTGGACGCTCATGCGGCTCGCACCGGTCTCCCAGGCGCCGACGTCGGCCGTCCCCCGGTCACGCACGCCGTCGTGCCGCCGACGGCCCGCGCGGGCGCCGACGAGTAGCCTGCGGCCATGCTGTTCCGAGACGTCGCCGAGGGGATCCACCGCCTCGAGATCGCCCACACGAACCTCTACCTCGTCGAGACCGGCGACCAACTGCTCGTCGTCGACAGCGGTCTGCCCGCCGCGTGGCCGCACCTGCTCGTCGCGATCACCGAGCTTGGGTACACCCCCGACGCCGTCGAGGGCATCGCGCTCACGCACGGGCACTTCGACCACGTCGGCACCGCGGCCCGTGCGCGTCGGGAGTGGGACGTGCCCGTGCTCGTGCACCCGCGGGACGCGGAGCTGGCCGCTCACCCCTACCGGTACCGGACGGAGCGGAACCGGCTCGTGTACCCGCTGACACACCCCGCCGGCCTCCCGAAGCTCGCGCGGATGGTGGTCGCGGGAGCGCTCATGGTCGAGGGTGTGACCGACACGAAGCCGCTCGACGAGCGGGACGCCGTGCAGGCCTCCCCGTGGATCATCGAGACGCCCGGGCACACCGACGGCCACGTCGCGCTGTACTTCGCCGACCGCGACGCCCTCATCGCCGGCGACGCGATCGTCACGCTCGACCCGTACACCGGTGGGATCGGCCCGCAGATCGTCGCCGGGTCGGCCACCGCGGACAGCGGCGCCGCCCTGGAGTCGCTCGACCGGCTCGTCGACACCGAGGCACGGATCGTGCTCCCCGGGCACGGCCCCCAGTGGCGCCGGGGCATCCGGAGCGCGGTCGAGCAGGCCAAGCGCCGCTCCGCGCACTGAGGTCGGGGTTCGCCGACGTGACCCAGCGGGTCGCGTGAGGTCGGGCGCGGGTCGCGTGGATACGGGGCGCGGGTCGGGTGGAGTCGGACGGGGGTCGCGAGCGTTCGGACGCCGCCGCGACTCAGCGGGTCGCGGCGTAGCCGATGAGCACCATGGTGACGAGGAACCCCGCCAGGTAGTTCACGAGCAGGAACCGGCGCCACCCGGCGTTCGCCGCGTCGGCGTCGGCGTCGGCGACCGACCACCACGGCAGGACGTTCAGCGCGTAGGGCACGACGACGATCGCCGCGAACGGCCCCGGGAACGGCGTCGCGAGCACGACGAGCCCCGCGACGACGTAGGCCACGAACGCCAGGCGCACCGTGGCCCGGGCGCCGATGACCGTCGCGACGGATCCGATGCCCCCGGCGCGGTCGGCCTCGACGTCCTGGACCGCACCGAACGCGTGGCTCGCGACGCCCCAGAGGAAGAACGACACGCACACGGCCAGGAGCGACCCCGTCCAGTGCGCTCCCGCGAGCGTCAGGCCGTACACCGCCGGGGACACGAAGTGCGTGCTCGAGGTCAGGGAGTCGAGGAACGGCCGCTCCTTGAACCGCAACCCCGGCGCGGAGTACGCGACGACGGCGAACACGCTGACGGCGAGCACGAGCCAGCTCCACGGGCCGCCGAGCAACACGAGTGCGACGAGGAACGGCACGTTCGTCACGACGACGGCGACGAGGGTCGTCCGATGCACACTGCGGTCGAGCAGGGCGCCCTCGACGCCGCCCTTGCGCGGGTTCCGCAGGTCCGACTCGTAGTCGAACACGTCGTTGATCCCGTACATCGCGAGGTTGTAGGGGACGAGGAAGTACACGACCCCGAGCACGAGGACCGCGAGGTGGAAGCCGTCCGCCTCGTGTGTCCCGACCCCGGTGCCGAGCACGTACGCGGCCGCGAACGGGTACGCGGTGTTCACCCAGCTCACCGGCCGGGACGACACGAACAGCGCCCGGAGTGTCGACCCCGCGCGGCGCGGTCGGGCCGTCGGACTCGCGGCGCTCATCGTTCCGACCTCGATCGGGGCCCGAACAGCACGACGAGCGACGGCAGCAGCAGGACCGCCGCGATCGCGTACGCCAGGTCCTCGACCGGGACGACGCCGAGACGGATGCCGCTGATCCGCTGCGCGTCGTACGCCACGATGCCGGTGCCGACGATCACGTTGTCGAACACGACCGTCGCCACGACCAGGACGACGCCCGCCACCAGGCCGGTAAGGAGGACCGTGCGACGCCACCGCACGACGGCCTCCGGTCCGCGCCGGAGCGCCACCCGACGCACCGCGACGACCGCGGCGACCACGGCCACGAGGACCACGACGGCGAGGAACGCGAGGTCGAGGAGGGCGTAGGTCGCCGCGCCCGCGGTCATCGGAGCACCACCCCGGCGGCCGGGAGCACCGAGAGCACCGAGAGCACGCGGGCCACCCGCGGCGGCACCCCGCTCACCGCGCCACCCCGTTCGTCCGGCGGGCGGGAGGTTCGACGCGCGGCGGGGCCGTGCGCTCGACGACGGGTCGGACGAAGCCGATGAGGTCCATCGTCACGTAGCAGAGCAGCGCGAGGAAGAACAACTCCTCGACCGGGACCTCCGGCGCCACCTGGACACCGATGAGCCACGAGGACGGTCCGCGGTGGAAGACACCGAGCCCGATCCCCGCGAGGTCCCACACGAGGAAGTACGCGATCCCGACGGCCATGACGGCGGCAGCCCGCCGTGGGCCCCGCCAGAAGAACAGGCGGAACCGGGCGTCGAGCACCGTCATGCCGACGAGCGCGACCACGAGACCCGCCAGGTAGAGCCCGGGCATCAGGGCCGCCGTCGCTCGAGCGGCTCCGGGAGCGGCTCGGTCGAGGTGTCGCCGTGGATCCGTTTGAGCAGCACCTCGGCACTGATGAGGCACATCGGCAGCCCGATGCCGGGGATCGTCGACGCCCCGACGTGGTAGAGCCCGTCGACCCGGGTCGAGGCGTTCCGTGCCCGGAAGAAGGCGCTCTGCCGCAGGGTGTGGGCCGGCCCGAGCATGCTCCCGCTCCACGCGTTGTAGTCGTCGGCGAAGTCCCTCGGCCCCACGGTGCGGCGCACCCGGATGCGGTCGACGAGATCGGGGACACCCGCACGCTCGGCGAGCGCCGCGATCGCCCGGTCCGCGATGCGCTCGACCTCGGGATCCCCCGCACCGTCGATCCCGCCACGTCCGATCCCGACGTCGGCCGGCAACGGGACGAGCACGAACACGTTGCTCGACCCCGCCGGCGCGGCGGTGGGGTCGGTCTCCGAGGTCGCGGACACGTAGATCGACGCGGGGTCGGGCACGTGGCGTTCCTTGCCGAAGATCGCGCCGAAGTTCGCGTGCCAGTCCGCCGTGAAGACGAGCGTGTGGTGCAGCAGGCCGGGGACGGGTCCGTCGATGCCCAGGTAGACGAGCACCGCACTCGGACCCGGGTCGCCACGTTCCCAGTAGGCGTCGCCGTGCGATCGGTACCGCGGCGGCAGCAGGTCGGTCTCGGTGTGGTGCAGGTCGGCCGCACTGACGACGAGGTCGGCCGGGGTCGTGACCGCGTCGCCGTCGGACGTCGTGTGGTGCACGCCCGTCACCGCGCCGTGCTCGACGACGATCCGGTCGACCGTGGCCCCGGTCACGATCCTCGCGCCCTCGGCCGATGCCATCCGCTCGACCGCGTCGATCACCGTGCTGATGCCGCCCTGCGGGTACAGGACGCCGTCGGCGAGGTCGAGGTGGCTCATCAGGTGGTACATGCTCGGCGCGGCATACGGGCTCGTCCCGAGGAACACGGCGGGGTACCCCAGCACTTGCTGCAGGCGCCGGTCCTGCACGGTGGCCTCGACGAAGGACGACAACGGCCGGGTGAGCAGGCGGAGCAGCCGCCCGGCGCGACGGAGCACGTCGGGTGTCGCGAGCCGCCGCAGGTCCTGGAAGCTCGTGTAGAGGAACCGGCGCACGGCCATCGCGTAGGTCTCGGCCGCCGAGTCGAGGTAGCGCTCGAGCCGACGGCCCGATCCCGGCTCGATCGACTCGAAGAGCGCGACGTTGGCCTCGCGGGTCGCGGCGAGGTCGATGGGTTCGTCGTGGCCCTCGCTGTACACGCGGTACCCGGGGTCGAGTCGGACGAGGTCGAGCTGCTCGGCCGCGGACGTCCCGAGCAGCCGGAAGAAGTGGTCGAACACCTCGGGCATGAGGTACCAGCTCGGCCCGGTGTCGAACCGGAAGCCACCGGCCGACCAGGTCCCGGCGCGCCCCCCGAGCTCGGACCGCTGCTCGAGCACGGTCACGGCGTAGCCGTCGCGCGCGAGCAGTGCGGCGGCGGCGAGCCCGCTGATGCCGCCACCCACGACGACGACGCGACGGGCGGGGACGCGGCGGCCGGACGGTGCGGTGTCGGCGGCCTGGTCGGCCGCCGTGGTCTCGGTGCTCATGCCGTGCCTCCCGGCCGGTTGCCGCGTCGAACGCGAGGGACGGGGGCGCGGCCGACGAGCACCCGGGCGGCCAGAGCGGCCTTGACCGGGTCGGGGACCCGGACACGCGTCGTGACGAGCCGTTCGGCCGGGGTCGCGCCGATCCGGTCGTTGAGTTCCTGGAACAGTGCGTGCGCGAGGGTCACCGCAGGACGTGCCCGGCCGGGCAGGAGCGGGAGCGCACGCGCGGCGGCGTCGAGGTCGTCCTGCACGTCGGCCACGAGCCGCGCCTTCGTCGCCTCGTCGAAGGACCGGACGTCGACCCCGGGGAAGTACGACCGGCCGAGCTCGAGGAAGTCCGCCCGCAGGTCGCGCAGGAAGTTCACCTTCTGGAACGCGGCCCCGAGCCGACGAGCCCCCGTGACGAGCACCGCCTCGTCGAAGGTCGGCCGTCCCGCCCGGTACACGAATGCGCGGAGGCACATGAGTCCGACGACCTCGGCGGAGCCGTACACGTAGTCGACGAACGAGGCGTCGTCGTGTTCGCTGCGCGTGAGGTCGGCCCGCATGGACCGGAAGAACGGTTGCGTCAGCTCGGCCCCGAACCCGGTGGTCCGGGCGGTCCGGGCGAAGGCGTGCACGACCGGGTTGACGGAGAACCCGATGGTCATCGCACGCTCGGTGTCCTGTTCGAGCTCGTCGAGCAGGCGGCCCGCGAGTGTCGGGTCCAGACCGGCCTCGGTCGCGGGGCCGTCGACGATCTCGTCGGCCACGCGGACGAGCGCGTACACGTGTTCGATGTGCTCGCGGATGTGCGCTGGCAGCAGGCGCGATGCGAGCCCGAACGACGTCGAGTACCGGCGGATGACGACCGACGAGGCGGCCGCCGCGGTCGCGTCGTACAGGCCGAGCCCCGTGGTCACGGTCGGGGCCGCGCCCGCCACGTCGCCCCGGGTCACCGGACCCGGTCCACGAGTTCGGTCGCGATCGCCGCCAGCTGGCACCGCAGGTCGTCCGGGAGGCCTGCCAGCGCTGCCGTCGCGAGGCTCGCGTGGCGCTCGACCCGCTCCTGCGCGACGTCACGCGCGCCACTGCAGAGCAGACGGAAGCGCAGGTGCTCCGCTTGATCGTCGGTGAGGTCCCGGTTCCCGAGGAACGGCTCGATGGCGGCCCAGTGCTCGGTCGTCGCCGCGTGGGCCACGAGCACGGTGCGCTTGCCCTCGCGCAGGTCGCCCACCGCGGTCTTGCCCGTCGTGGCCTCGTCGCCGAACACCCCGAGGATGTCGTCGACCACCTGGTACGCGACCCCGATCTCGCGCCCGAACACCCCGAGCGCGGCGACCACCGCGTCCGACGCCCCCGCGAGCACCGCGCCGGACTGCAGCGGTGCCTCGAACGAGTACACCGAGGTCTTCGCGCGCTCCATGGCGAGGATCTCGTCCACGCTCGGCATGACCCCGATCGACAGGTCGACGTCGGTCATCTCGCCCGCGGCGCTCGCGAACACGGCCTCGTCCAACAGGTCGAGCAGTCGCGTCCGGCGCTCGCCGTCGACACCGCTCGACTCGATGAGCCGCGGCGCGCCCGCGAGGGC
Source organism: Curtobacterium sp. MCBD17_013 (assembly GCF_003234565.1). GTDB lineage: Bacteria > Actinomycetota > Actinomycetes > Actinomycetales > Microbacteriaceae > Curtobacterium. Next base: position 54,812 of record NZ_QKTU01000004.1, read on the forward strand.
CAGGTCCCCCGCGATGACGGCCGCGCTCGTGCCGCGGTGCTCGGCCACCGGCGTCGGGATGCCGCCCGTCGTGGCCTCGTCCCGGTAGCTGCCGGCGACGTTCGGCACGCCCCGCCGGGACCAGTCGCGGTCGATGACGTCGTCGTGCACCACGAGCGCGGTGTGCAGCAGCTCGTATGCCGCGCCGACGTGGGCCGCCGCATGGAGGTCCCGCCCGCCGAGTCCGGTGTAGGCGGTGAGCACCATCCGCGGGCGGAACTGCTTGCCGCCGGTGCTGGCGCGCTTGAGCACACGCCAGAGGTCCTCGGACGCACGGCCGTAGGTGCTGGCCCGACGCGCGGCGAGTGCGAAGAACCGCTCGAGGCACTCGTCGACGAGCGTGAGTCCGTCCCGGGCGACGGCGGTCGCGTCGTCGTTCATTGGCCTAACCTATCCATCGCGATGAGCACTTTCCCGGAAACCGTCGTCCTGCTGGACGACGACGGCGCCCCCATCGGTGTGGCCGACAAGTTCGCAGTGCACACCGACGCGACGCCGCTGCACCTGGCGTTCTCGTGCCACGTGTCGGATCCCGAGGGGAACATCCTGGTCACACGCCGGGCCCTGACGAAGGCCACCTGGCCCGGGGTGTGGACGAACACGTTCTGTGGACATCCCGGGCCGGACGAGTCCTTCGAGGATGCGATCGCCCGACGTGCCACGCGCGAACTCGGGATCACCGTGGCGGACGTGACCCCGGTCCTCCCCGACTTCCGGTACCGCGCCGTCGACGCGTCCGGCATCGTCGAGAACGAGGTCTGCCCGGTGTTCCGTGCCACGACGACCGACGTGCCACGACCCGCGGCGGACGAGGTCGCCGAGTGGATCTGGGTCTCCGAGGACGAGCTGCGGGCCGCGGTCGCCGCGGCTCCGTTCGCGTTCAGCCCGTGGCTCGGGTGGCAGCTCGCGGTGCTCCCGGCGCGCGCGCTCGACTGAGGCCGACGCCTGGTGGACCGCCGTCCCCGGTGGTCCGGACGGCGGCCCGGAAGGCGTCCCCTCCACTGCGCGACCCTGCGGCTGGGCCGCCTCCCAGGTGCCGGCGCGAACTCGATGCGGCGACCGACAGCGGAACGTGCATAATGATGTGGCTCGCGATGTGAACGTGCACATCGGGGTGGAATGAGAAGGCAATGGCGTCGGCGAAGACAGAGAAGTCGCGTGCGCCCAGCATCCGGGACGTCGCTCGGGTCGCTGGGGTGTCGCACCAGACGGTCTCCCGCGTCCTCAACAACTCCGACGCGATCCGCGAGGCGACCCGGGACAAGGTCGTCGCCGCCATGGAGCAGCTGCAGTACCGGCCGAACCGGGCCGCCCGCGCCCTGGTCACCAGTCGCTCCCGCACCATCGGGGTCCTCACCTCGCAGCGCTCCCACTACGGGCCGACGCTGACCCTCCAGGCGATCGAGGACGCCGCGGTCCGACGCGGGTACTTCGTGACGACCGCGAACATCGCGGCGCCGGACGACGCGTCGATCCGCCAGGGCCTCGGTCACCTCCTCGACCAGGACGTCGAGGGCATCGTCGTCATCGCGCCGCAGACGCGGGTGTTCGACGTGATCGCCGAGTCCGGCATGCAGACGCCGTACGTCACCCTGCGATCGAGCATCGGTGAGGACCCGACCGCGCTCTGGGTGGACCAGATGACGGGGGCGCGGCTCGCCACGGCGCACCTGCTCGACCTCGGGCACCAGTACGTGCGGCACATCGCCGGTCCGCGGGACTGGATCGAGGCGGACGCGCGCATGCAGGGGTTCCTGCGCGAGATGTCCGACCGTGACATGCCCGTGCAGCCGCCGATCCTCGGGGACTGGACCGCCGACTTCGGGTACCACGCGGGCCGCGAGCTCCTGCGCTGGCGCGACTGCACGGCGATCTTCTGCTCGAACGACGCCATGGCCCTCGGCGTCATGCACGCCGCCCGCTCCTACGGGCTCGACGTCCCCGGCGACCTGTCCGTGGTGGGTTACGACGACATCCCCGAGGCGCAGCACTTCTGGCCGCCGCTCACCACGGTGTCCGTCGACTTCGCCGAGCTCGGGCGCCGATGCGTCGACCTCCTGCTCCCGGTCGAGGGCGACCTCCGGCCCGTCGACATCGTGCCCCGACTCGTCGTCCGCGGCTCCACCGGCTCGCCCCGGAGCCGGTCGTGACCGCCCCTGCCCCCCGTTCCAGGGGCCTCCGGACCGCGTTACCAAACCGCGACCCCGGGGAATTGACAGCCGCCCGGAACCTGTGCGTAATATTGCCCCCGTTCCGCTCGATGTGACCGTTCACATGGCGGACGACCCGGACGCGACAACGGAGTCCGACACAGTGCTGCTGTGACCTCCGCTGGCGCGATCACCAGAAGGACTGCCGACACCTCGGCAGAAGGAGATGCACTGTGGCGTCACACCCGATCGGAACCGGCTCCGGCCAGTTCGAAACCGGCACCGAGACCCGGTCGATCACCGCGAACGAGACGATCCTCGAGATGCGGTCCATCACCAAGGAGTTCCCCGGCGTCAAGGCCCTCTCCGAGGTCAGCCTGACCGTGCGCGCCGGCGAGATCCACGCGATCTGCGGCGAGAACGGCGCGGGCAAGTCGACCCTGATGAAGGTCCTGTCCGGCGTGTACCCCTACGGGACCTACACCGGCGACATCGTCTACGAAGGCGAGGAGGTCCGGTTCGCGAACATCAAGCAGTCCGAGCAGGCCGGCATCGTCATCATCCACCAGGAGCTCGCGCTCATCCCGGAGCTGTCGATCACCGAGAACCTGTTCCTCGGCAGCGAGCCGAGCCGCTTCGGCGTCATCGACTGGACCGCGGCGCAGCTCCGCGCCGAGGAGCTCCTGGCCCGCGTCGGCCTCGACGACGACCCGGACACGCAGATCAAGAACCTCGGTGTCGGCAAGCAGCAGCTCGTCGAGATCGCCAAGGCGCTGCACAAGAACGTCAAGCTCCTCATCCTCGACGAGCCGACGGCGGCCCTGAACGAGAACGACTCGCAGCACCTGCTCGACCTCATCGTCGGCCTCAAGTCCCGCGGCGTCAGCTCGATCATCATCAGCCACAAGCTCAACGAGATCGAGCAGATCGCGGACAGCATCACGATCATCCGTGACGGCAAGTCCATCGAGACGCTCGACGTCCAGGCGGACGGCGTCAACGAGGACCGCATCATCCGCGGGATGGTCGGCCGCTCGCTCGAGAGCCGGTTCCCGGACCGCACCCCGAAGATCGGCGACGTCTTCTTCGAGGTCCGCGACTGGACGGTCCAGCACCCGGTCGACCCCACGCGCCTCGTCTGCAAGGGCTCGAACTTCCACGTGCGCCGCGGCGAGATCGTCGGCTTCGCAGGCCTCATGGGTGCGGGACGCACCGAGCTGGCGATGAGCATCTTCGGCCACTCGTACGGCACCTTCGTCGGCGGCCAGATCATCAAGGACGGCCGCGAGATCAAGGTCAACAACGTCCAGCAGGCGATCGACAACGGCATCGGCTACGTGTCCGAGGACCGCAAGGCGCTCGGGCTCAACCTCCTCGACACGGTCAAGCGCTCGACCGTCGCGGCCGACCTCAAGAAGATCTCGAAGGGCGGCGTCGTCGACTCCCTCGAGGAGTACGACGTCGCCGAGAAGTACCGCAAGATGCTCCGCACCAAGGTGCCCACGGTCGAGGAGGGCGTCGGCAAGCTCTCCGGTGGGAACCAGCAGAAGGTCGTCCTGTCGAAGTGGATGTTCACCGACCCCGACCTGCTCATCCTCGACGAGCCCACCCGCGGCATCGACGTCGGCGCGAAGTTCGAGATCTACGGGATCATCCAGCAGCTCGCGGCCGAGGGGAAGGGCATCATCCTCATCTCCTCGGAGCTCCCGGAGCTCCTCGGCCTCTCGGACCGCATCTACACGATCTTCGAGGGTGCGATCACCAACGACCTCCCCGCCGGTGAGGCGGACCCCGAAACCCTCATGCGAAGCATGACCTCCGCGCGGAAGGGCGCACTCACGAAATGAACAACCTCAGACTGCTCTTCGGCAAGGGCAACAGCGTCGGCCAGTACGGCATGATCATCGCGCTCGTCGCGATCGTGATCATCTTCGAGATCGCCACCGGCGGCCTGACGCTGGACCCGACGAACATCATCAACGTCTTCCTCCAGTACTCGTACATCCTGATCCTGGCGCTCGGCATGGTCATGGTGATCATCGCCGGTCACATCGACCTGTCCGTCGGGTCGGTCGCGGCGTTCGTCGGCATCATCGTGGCGCAGTCCATGGCGGTCTGGCACTTCCCGTGGTGGCTCGCGATCATCCTCGGTCTCGCCGTGGGTGCGGCGGTCGGCGCGTGGCAGGGCTTCTGGGTCGCGTTCGTCCGCGTCCCGGCGTTCATCGTGACGCTCGCCGGTCAGCTGATCTTCCGTGGCGCGAACCAGATCATCGGCAACTCGACGTCGGTCCCCGTGCCGAACGACTTCCAGACCATCGGCGCCGGCTTCATCCCGGACTTCGGCCCGGACTTCGGCTTCAGCAACGGCACCCTGATCCTCGGCATCGTGACCGCGCTCGCGCTCATCTACATGGAGGTCCGCGGTCGCCAGCGTCGAAAGAAGATGCAGGCCGAGGTCCCCCCGGTGTGGGTGTCGTTCGTCCGGACCGGCGTGCTCGTGGCCGTGACCCTGTTCGCGACCTACCTGTTCGCGTCCGGCAACGTCGGCACCTCGGTCCCGGTCGTCGCGATCATCCTCGGCGTGCTGGTCATCATCTACGGCTTCGTGACCCGCAACACGATCTTCGGTCGTCAGGTCTACGCCGTCGGTGGCAACGCGAACGCCGCGGTCCTGTCCGGCGTGAGCGCCCGCAAGGTGAACTTCTTCGTCATGGCGAACATGTCGCTCCTCGCGGCCGTCGCCGGCATGGTGTTCACCGCCTACTCGAACGCCTCGGGCCCGAACGACGGCACCGGCTGGGAGCTCGACGCCATCGCCGCCGTGTTCGTCGGTGGTGCCGCGGTCTCCGGTGGTATCGGTACCGTCTCCGGCTCCATCGTCGGTGGTCTGGTCATGGCCCTCCTGACGAACGGCCTGTCGCTGCTCGGCATCGAGTCCAACATGACGCAGATCATCCGCGGTCTCGTGCTCCTGGTGGCCGTCGCCTTCGACGTCTACTCGAAGTCGCAGGGCCGTCCGTCGCTCATCGGCGGCATGATGCGCCAGTTCCGGCGGCAGGAGACCCAGGAGACGACCATCGCGGACCAGCAGCCGCAGTCGATCCAGGACCAGCCGGACAAGGTCCTCTCCCACTGACCCCATCCATCCCCTGAACCCGCCGGCGGCGCTCACCACCGCCGCCGGCACCCGACGACGGCCTCCGCCGTCGACACGACCCGGGAGGGTCGGCACCGTCCCTCCCCTACCTCAACGAAGAGAAAGCAATCACATGCGCAAGAAGTTCATGATCGGTGCGAGCGTCGTGCTCGTCGCCGGTCTCGCCCTCACCGGTTGCTCGGCCCGCGGTGGCTCGAGCGCGAGCGGTGCGGACATCAAGAAGGGCGACACCATCGGCGTCGCGCTCCCCGCCAAGACGTCGCAGAACTGGGTGCTCGCGGGCGCCGCCTTCAAGAAGGCGATCGTGGCCGCCGGCTTCAAGGCCGACATCCAGTACGCCGCCGCCACGAACACCGTGTCCGACCAGCAGAGCCAGGTCTCCGGCATGGTCACCAAGGGCGACAAGGCGATCATCATCGGCGCGCAGGACGGCTCGCAGCTCGGCTCGCAGGTCAAGGCCGCCAAGACCTCCGGCGCGACCGTCATCGCGTGGGACCGCAACCTGCTCAACACGAAGAACGTCGACTACTACGTCGCGTTCAACAACTACAAGGTCGGTCAGCTGCAGGCGCACGCCCTGCTCGACGGCCTGAAGAAGAGCAAGGGCAACGGCCCGTACAACGTCGAGATCTTCGCCGGTGCGTCCACCGACGCCAACGCGACGGTGTTCTACAACGGTGCGATGAGCGTCCTCACCCCGAAGATCAAGGACGGCACGCTCAAGGTCGTGTCGGGTCAGACCAAGTTCCAGAACGTCGAGACGGACGGCTGGCTCGCCCAGAACGCCCAGTCGCGCATGACGAACCTGATCACGCACTACTACTCGGGCGGCACCAAGCTCGACGGCGTCCTGTCGCCGAACGACACCCTGGGCCGCGCGATCCTGACGGCCACCAAGGCCGCCGGTATGCCGAACCCGATCGTCACGGGCCAGGACTCGGAGACCGCGTCGATCCCGCTCATCATGAACGGCACGCAGTACTCGACGATCTACAAGGACACGACGCTCGAGGCCAACACGGCCGTCGACCTGGTCAAGACCCTCAGCCAGGGCAAGAAGCCCAAGACGGTCCTCGACAAGGCCAACAACAACAACGGCGTCAAGACGGTGCCCGCGATCGAGCTCACCCCGGTCCTCGTGACCAAGGAGAACGCGGTCCAGGCGTACAAGAACAACCCGACGCTCGAGCAGCTCGCCAAGCAGGGCTGACCCGCCGCGTCACCGATGCACACAGGACCCCGTCCGCGACCCAGTCGCGGGCGGGGTCCTCGTCGTTCCGGGCCGGGATGGGCCTCCCGGCGGTGGGCACGACCCGCGCGTCTGCGGGAGCGGCGGGGGGCGAGGAGCCGGCGCGCTACCGCTCCCCCGACACGTCCGTCCGGTGGAAGTTGAGCGCCGAGCGGGACGCCGTCGGACCCCGCTGCCCCTGGTACCGCGACTGGTACTCGGCCGAGCCGTAGGGCTTCTCCGCCGGGCTGGAGAGCTGGAAGAAGCAGAGCTGCCCGATCTTCATCCCCGGCCACAGCATGATCGGCAGCGTCGCGACGTTGCTCAGCTCGAGCGTGACGTGCCCGGAGAACCCGGGATCGATGAACCCCGCGGTCGAGTGCGTCAGCAGCCCGAGGCGTCCGAGCGAGCTCTTCCCCTCGAGTCGCGCCGCGATGTCGTCGGGCAGCGTCACGACCTCGAACGTCGACCCGAGCACGAACTCGCCCGGGTGCAGGACGAAGGGGTCGTCCCCGGTGGTCTCGACGAGCCGCGTCAGGTCGGGCTGGTCGACCGACGGGTCGATGTGCGGGTACTTGTGGTTGTCGAAGAGCCGGAAGAACTTGTCGAGCCGGACGTCGATGCTCGAGGGCTGCACGAGCGACGGGTCGTACGGGTCGAGGCCGATCCGTCCGGCGTCGAGCTGAGCGGTGATGTCGCGGTCGGAGAGCAGCACGGGTCGATCGTATTGCGCGCGGTCCGGACGGTGCCAGCCGCCTCCGCCCGCGACCGTCGTGCACTGAGTGGGGCCGCAGCGCCCGGCCTGTGGAGACTCAGCGGGCGTGTCGGGAGGCGGACGTACGATTGACCGTCCGCGCACCCCGGCCCTCCCGGCCCCGCCGCGCATCCGCTGATGAGAACAGGCCGTCGAGACCAGGCATGACCGTCACCTCCTCCCCCGCCGAGGGCGCCCCCACCACTGCCGACGACCGCGTCGACCCCTCGCGCAGCGCTGGTTCCGACACCGACGGCGCACTGCCGGGAGGCCCAGCACCGGACACCGAGCCCGCTCCGGCCCGCGCGTCCACCGTCGCGACGGTCCTCGCCATCGCGGTGCCGCTCGCGGTGGCCTGTGCGGTGGGGTCGATGGCGTTCACGGGGGCGCTGACGGGCGACCGGTCACTGGTCGACGCCGGGAACTTCGTCGCCGTCAGCCTGCCGATCGCCCGCGCCGTGCACGACGGCATGGCCGCGCTCACCGTCGGGCTGCTCATCGTCGCCGCGTTCGCGCTGCCGGCCCAGCGCAAGGACCCGAAGCAGATGTCGCGGATCCAGCACCGCGCCGCACGGTGGGCCGCCGTGTCGGGGTCCGTCTGGTTCCTCGCCGCGGTCGTCGGGGTGCTCCTCACGGCCGCGACCACCCTCAGCGTGCCGTTGACGAGCCCCGTGTACGCGCGGAACTTCCTGGTGTTCGCGTTCCAGGTCGAGATCGGCGAGTCCCTCGTGGTCTCGGCGGCGGCAGTCCTCATCGCCACGGCGATCGCCGCGTTCGCCACCCGCGTCACGACGCTCGCCGTCGCCACGTGCTTCGCGCTGTTCGCCTTGCTGCCGCTCGCGCTCTCCGGGCACTCGGCGGGGTCGTTGCAGCACGCGAACGCGGTCAACTCGCTCGCGATCCACCTGGTCGGCGTGTGCGTCTGGGTCGGCGGTCTGGTCGCGGTGGTGCTCCTGCGCACGGGCACGAAGGGCGCGACGGGCCGGGTCGTCGCCCGCTACTCGACGCTCGCGGGCTGGTGCTTCGGTGCCGTCGCGTTCTCGGGGATCATCAACGCGTCGCTCCGGATCACCGGCCCCGGCGACCTCGTGACCACGCCCTACGGCTGGCTCATCACGATCAAGGCGACGATCCTCGTCCTGCTCGGGATCGCGGGCGTGGTGCAGCGTCGCCGACTGGTGCCGGGCCTCCTGCGGGACCCGTCCGACCGGCGCCTGTTCGTGCGGTTCGCCCTGGCCGAGATCGTGTTCATGGCGATCGCCATGGGCGTCTCGGTCGGTCTGTCGCGGAGCCAGCCGCCGGTGCCGCAGACGCCGGTCGTGGGCGACGACGCCCGCAGCGGCCTGATCGGGTTTCCGTACCCGCCCGCACAGACCCTGCACACGTTCCTGACCCAGTGGCAGATCGACTGGGCGTGGCTCGCCGTCGCGGTGACGATGGCCGTCTGGTACCTGCTCGCGGTCCGCAAGCTCCGTCGCCGCGGCGACAAGTGGCCCGTCCACCGGACGGTGGCGTGGCTGCTCGGATGCGTCCTGTTCGTCTGGTTCACGAGCGGTGGGCCCGCGGTCTACGGGATGATCCACTTCTCGAGCCACATGATCCAGCACATGGGTCTCATGATGTTCGTGCCGCTGCCGCTCGTGCTCGGCGGCCCCGTGCTCCTGGCGCTGCGGACCCTGCCCGTGCGGAACGACGGCAGCCGGGGCTCGCGCGAGTGGCTCATGCTGTTCGTGCATTCCCGCTACATGCACTTCCTCGGGCAGCCCGCCGTGGCGGGGACCCTCTTCGCGGGCTCGCTCATCGTCTTCTACTTCACGCCCGCGTTCCAGTACGCCATGCAGTCCCACGAGTGGCACGTCGTGATGGTCGTGCACTTCATCCTGAGCGGGTACCTGTTCTTCTGGGTCTTCATCGGGGTCGACCCGGGGCCGAAGCGTCCGCCGTACCCCATCCTGATCATCGCGCTGCTGGCCACGCTCGCCTTCCACGCGTTCTTCGGGGTCGCGGTCATGACGAGTTCCGACGTCTACGCGCTCGATTGGTACCACGCGCTCGGGCAGACGAACGACGCCGCGCTCCTCGCCGACCAGCACACCGGCGGGGGGATCGCCTGGGGCGCCTCGGAGATCCCGATGGTGCTCGTCGCGCTGCTCGTCGTCCGGGGCTGGATCCAGTCGGACGAGCGCACCGCCAAGCGCCTCGACCGGCAGGCGGACCGTGACGGCGACGCCGAACTCAACGCGTACAACGAGCGGCTCGCGGCGATGAACGGCCGTCGGGCTCCCGGCGCTGGGGACCAGCGGTAGCACCCCGGCCGCCTTCCGCTGCGCCGAGCGGGGGAACCGGCGGCCGGGGGTCGTCAGCTCCCCCGGACGATGCAGACCGCGTCGAGCGCTCGGGCTGCCTCCTCGGCGGCGGCGACCCCGGCCTCCCCGTCCGGCCCGTAGGGCGCGACGGCGTCGACCCACCACAGCGGTACGGGCAGCGGGGGCGCGTCGGGCAGGATGCGCTCCACCTCGCTCGCGGCGTCGACCCGGTGCACACCGAGGACGCTGATCACGGGGTGATCGGCGTCACGGCAGACCTGGAGCACGGAGCCGTCGTCGAGGGCGCGCACGCCCCAACCGTCCGCGTGCGCGACGATCGCTTCCGCCACCTCCCGCAGGTCGACGGGCTTGCGGGAGAGCAGGGTGACGTCACGGGGCACCGGCGCCTCCGAGCGTCCGTGCATCGTGCTCGTCGAGGGCGCCCTCGGCCTGCGCCGGCTCGAGCGGGCCACCGCCCACGAGCGTCAGGAAGCGGTCCTCGTCCATGCGGTCGAGGAACGCCTCGAGCGCATCCCAGCCGGAGTCGAACCGGACGAGGAGACCCTCGTGGTCGTCCGACCCGAAGGTCTCGATGCGGGTGTCGGCGGGAGGCCAGTGGCCGCTGCGGTCGAGGAACGCCGTCGCCTCGGGGCCGACGACGACCGCGGCGGGCTCGGGCTCGCCGTACGACACCGCGCGGGCCATGTGGTCAGCATCGCCGTGGCGCCGCATGACGACGCCGAACACCGGGACGACGTCGTTCGCGACCTCGCGGACGGCGTCGAGCACGGCGTCCACTCCGCCGTCCGGCTCGGTGACCATGGCCGAGAGCGTCTCGACCACGAAGCCGTTCGTCATGCGCGCGGTCATGGTGGCCGCCATGCCGTCCCCGATCGCGTACGAGGTGCTGACGTCCGGCGCGCGGTGCTTGGCGTACTGGGTGACGACCCAGCGGTCCCACGGCACGGTGAGCGGCTCGGCGGTTCCCCATCGCTCCGGGCAGCTGTCCGCCGCGTCGCAGAGCGCCTCGAGCGCACCGCCGACGTTGATCTCGCGGTCGGGGTGGTGTCGGAGCGTCAGGTCGATGCTCACCTGCGGGACGGCGTGCGGGGCGACCGGGTGCTCGGGCGACGGTGTCCCGGACAGTTCCGGGCCGCGGAGCACGAAGTCGTCGATGGAGGTCGCACGGACCCCGGTGCGGCCGTCGCGCAGGGAGCCGTCGCGGTCCGTGACGGCCCATGCCGCACCGTGGGCACCGAGGGCGTGCCGGAGCGCGGGTGTGATCGCGGCGTCGGCCTCGGTCCGGAGCACGACGAGGCGTTCGCTCGTCGCGGCTCGGGCGAGCAACGACGCGAGGGCATCGGTGAGCCAGACCACCGGGGCACTCGACTCGACCACGATCGCCGGTCCGACGACGTCGTCGATGAGTGGGTGTCTGACCATCCGCTTCGCCTCCCGAGTGCTGCTCACGGGCCGATGGGCACCGAGCGCAGGGAATCGCTCGGCACCGTGGACGGTACACACGGACGCTCGGAGTGTCCGTGGAGCACGGCCGCTCCCAGGGATCCTGGAGGGACGTGCCGGAGGCGGCCCGGGCCTCCCGGCTGGCACGGGCGCCCCGCTCCGCGTGCCGACGTGCGGCGATCGACCGGGAGGCCCCGCCCACCTCGTGCGCGCGGGTGCCGCGCGCATCCGCTAAGCTGGTTCGAGCCTCCGGGCGACGCGAGTGTAGTTCAATGGTAGAACTCCAGCTTCCCAAGCTGGTAGCGCGGGTTCGATTCCCGTCACTCGCTCCACAGCACCCCGTGTCGACCGCACGTTCCGCGATGCGTCCGCGTCGCTGGCACCGGCAGGGTGGAGGCGGCGACACGCGTGGAACACGACGCCTTCGGGGTCCCGGTCCACTGCGTCCGCTCGACGGGACGGGTAGCGCGTCGACAGGAGCAGGGACCGGGAGGGATACACCGCTCGGACCGGGCACGGGCGGGGTCCGGTCCGTCCGGGTGCAGCGGGTACTCCTCCGAGCGTAGGTGTCGGCCGGACGCCCGACAACGTCCCAGCGCGCCCCAGTTCGAGGGCGGCAGGGCACGAACCATGAGGGTACGAACGTAGGATCGAGCCATGACCGCTGCGCCGGAGACCGTGGACCCGCTCGCCCTCGACCGTCAGCTCTGCTTCGCGCTCGCGGCGACGTCCCGGGCCGTGATCGGGCTGTACCGGCCGCTCCTCGAGCCGATGGGTCTCACGCATCCGCAGTACCTCGTGATGCTCGCGCTGTGGGAGGACTCCCCCAGGTCGGTCCGGGCGATCGCGCGCGAGCTGCACCTCGACTCGGCGACGCTCAGCCCCCTCCTCAAGCGGCTCGAGGCATCCGGCTACGTCCGTCGTGACCGCAGCCCGAGCGACGAGCGCCAGCTACAGGTGTCGTTGACGACCGCGGGTCGCGCTCTGCGCGAGCGGGCGCGGGCGGTGCCGCTCGCCGTCGCCGAGCGGCTCGGGTGGCCGGTCGCCCGTCTGGAGGCCCTGAAGGACGACCTGACGGCCCTCCTGTCGGTCGTCGACGACGCCTCCTGACCCGTCGCTCGTGGTCAGGAGGCAGAACAGCGTCGTACACTGATCATTAGGGCACAAACGAACTGGAGGAGCGATGGCGGGTCGATTCGGACGCTGGTACACGCGCTGGAACACGACGCTCATCGAGAAGATGGGGCCGTCGCAGATCGGCGCCGGGCGGCCCGAGGGCCCCGACGACCGCACGGTGGACCGCGCGTGCCCGATCTGCGGCGCGCCCCTCTCACAGCACCGCGTCGAACGCCGCGAAGGGCAGCGGGCATCGTCGACGTTGCACTGCCCCTGACCCGGGCGCAGCCCCTCCCCGGATCCGGACGCAGCCGCTCTCCGAACCGGGAACCGGACCGCGTCAGTCCGTCGTCGCCGCGATCTCGTACGCCTTCGCCGGGATCTGCGTGGCGAACTTCCCGCCGCTCACGTCGATGAGCGCGCCGGTGACGTACCCGGCCGCTCGGCTCGCGAGGAAGCAGACCACGTCGGCCACGTCGTCGGCGGTCTCCCAGCGGCGGAGCGACAGCGTGTCGAGCAGCCGCGCCTGCGCTGCGTCGTCCATGTCGGCGAAGCCGTTCATCGCCGTCGGCACCATGCCCGGGGCGTAGGCGTTCACCGTGACGCCCCACGGCCCGAGTTCACCCGCCAGGACCCGCGTGAACTGCACGACCGCCGCCTTCGAGGCCGCGTAGGCGGCGCTCCCGACGCTCGGCACGATCGCCGCGAACGACGCCGCGTTGACGATGCGTCCGGACCGCTGCGCCCGCATGGTCGGGATCACCGCTTGGCTCATCAGGAACACCCCGCCCACGTTGACGTCGAAGCACCGCCGCCAGCGGTCGGGGTCGAGCGTGTCGATGGTGCCCTCGACGTTGATGCCGGCGTTGTTCACGAGCACGTCGATCCGTCCGGCGCGCTCGACGATCGTCGCGATCGCGGAGCGGACCGAGGCCGGGTCGCTGACGTCGCACACGAGCTCGACGAACCGGTCGGCCGACGTCGGAGCGGCTCCGTCGTCCGCCGCGCCGAACGCCAGGTCGAGCGCGAACACCGTCGCACCCTCGGCGAGGAACCGCTCCGCGATGGTGCGTCCGATCCCCCGGCCCGCACCGCTCACCACGACCACCTGGTCGTTGAACTCGATCAGCATCCTCGCTGCCTCCACCCGTCCGCGTCGTGCCGCCGAGCATACTGACGACAGGAGGACGGACGATGAGCGATGACGCACGGGTGCTGTGGATCACGGGCGGCGGGACCGGGATGGGGCGCGCGGCGGCGCGGACGGCTGCGGCCGCAGGGTGGCGCGTCGCGGTGAGCGGCCGTCGCCGGGAGGCCCTGGACGCGGTGGTGGCCGAGGTCCGGTCCGACGGTGGGGACGCGATCGCCCTGCCGGTCGACGTGACGGACCGGCGGGCCCTGGCCGCCGCCCACGCCGAGCTCGTCGATCGTCTGGGCCGCATCGACGGTCTCGTCCTCGCCGCCGGTCTCAACGACCCGGCCCGACGATGGGCAGACCAGGACCTCGCCCGCTTCACACAGATCGTCGACACGAACCTCACGGCGGTGGTGGCGGCGGTCGACCTCGCGCTGCCGGAGCTGCGGCGGGCGGCCGGCGTCGTGGTCGTGGTGTCGTCGTACTCGGGATGGCAGTTCTCGCCCGGGGCCGGCGTGGCCTACAGCGCGAGCAAGACCGCCCTGGGATCCGTCGTCCGGACGTTGAACGACCAGGAGGCCGAGCACGGCGTCCGGGCCTGCCATCTGTGCCCGGGAGACGTCGACTCGGACTTCCTGGCGATGCGTCCGGTCGTGCCGGACGCCGACGCCCGCGCGGTGATGCTCACGCCCGAGGACGTCGCCGCAGCCGTGCAGTTCGTCCTCGACGCCCCCGGACACGTCCGCGTCGACGAGCTCGTCATCTCGCCCGTCTCGCAGCGCTGAACCGCGGCGACGGCCTCACGCACTCCGGCCAACCGCTCGTCAGCGGTGACCACCCCCACCGGCGTGGTGCATGCCGTCGGCGAGCCACACCGCGAGCATCGTGAGCACGACGCTCCCCGACGCCGCCATCCGGCCCGCGACGAGCAGTGACGGACCGTCCGCCGCGTCGCTCACCACGAACACGACCGCGGCGACGGCGCCGATGAGCACGGCGATGCCGAGGGCCGCCAGGAGCGCTCCGGTGACGAGGACGCGCGGCCCCCGCGGAGCGTCGCGGTCGCCCCGCAGGCCGAGGTCGACCCGCGGTCCGACCGCCCGGACGATCCCGAGCCAGAAGAGCGCGACCCCACACGCGCCGATGATGTCGCTCATGCGGTGCCAGCCGTAGACGACGGTCTGGTTCGCCACGATCACCGCGTAGGCGGCGCCGACGAGCAGCACCACGGGCCGGAACCGCCGGGGGGTCACCATGAGCACCGCGAACGACGCCGCGAGCGCGATCGTGGCGTGACCCGACGGGAACGAGTTCGGGGTCGTCGACCCGGCGATCTCAGGGCGCGCGGCGATACGCTTGAGCAAGGTCGACGTCCCCGCGGACGCGAGCACCACGACCCCGGCTCCGATGCCCACGCCGAGCCGCCGGCGGCCCAGACCGACGGCGACGATCACGACGACGAGCAGCAGGATCACCGGGACCGAGATGACGTTGAGCGCGGTGTCGGACCCGAACAGGTCCGTGTCCCGGACCCCGCTCAGCGCAGCGTCCTCGAGGCGCTGACCGATCGGGGTCAGCACGGCGGCCGCGTAGACGAGAGGCACGACCACGAAACCCACGGCAGCGAGCAGGAACCACCGTCCCCGACGTGACACCTCACCGGTGCGGTCGGGCGTGAAGGTCACGGGACTCCTCTTGATCGGGGCGGTGGTCGTCGGCGTGGGCATCCGCATCGTGGCGGCGCTCCGATTGGGCCGGTCGGGGCGGGACACGATACCGTTTCCCCGCCCGCCGGAGGCTGAGAGCGACCACCGACCGTCGCGCTCGGCGCGCATCTGGGCGGCACTGACCCACGATCCCGAGGACGACCACGACGTCCGAGGAGAGGAGAACGAGATGTCCATCGTCCAGCCGAGCTTCGCGTCCTCACCGAACCGGGCGCTCGCCATGACGGCGGGTTCGATGTTCGCCATCTGGGGCATCCTGGGCTTCCTCTTCGCGGGCAACGGCGGCCACCACTTCCTCGGCAACGAAGGCGGCTACCTCTGGGGCGCGTTCCTCGTGAACCCCGCCCTGGCGTTCATCTGGACGGCGCTCGCGGCCGCCCTCCTCATCGCCGGCATGGGGACGCTCCCGTCGGCGCGGGGCATGAACCTGCTCGTCGGCGTCATCGTCCTCGTGATCGGCGTCTACGGGTTCGTGTTCATGAACACGAGCGCGAACGTCCTGGCGGCGAACACCACCGACAACGTGTTCCACGTCATCGTCGGCGCGATCCTCGTGCTCACCGCGATCGGTGCCGACAAGCAGAACCTGCGGGCGATCCGCGGCCTCAACCGCGCCGGCGCCTGAGCGCTCCCGTTCCACGCCACCGACGACGCCCCCGGGACATCCCGGGGGCGTCGTCCTGTCCGCGCGGCGCGCCGCATGGGAGGCACTCCCCGGCTCCCCCGTCATCGCCCGGTCTCCGCAGCCAGCGGCCTCGTCATCCCCCGGTCACCGCGTCACCACCGGTCATCGCCCCCCGGTCACCGCGCGATCACCCGGCCACCGCGTCAGCGGACGCGCGAGCTCACCGGGGCGGCGCCGGCAACGCGGTCGCGACGATCCGCGGCGCCTCGGACATGAAGCGCCGGACGTCGTTGTCGACGATGATGTCGCGCGGCCGGAGGTCCCGTGTCATGTAGAGCCCGTCGAGCGAGGTGATCCGGCTCAGCGCGACGTACGCCTGCCCCGCGCTGAACACCCGGTTCCCGAGGTCGACGACGGCGCGGTCGTACGTCTTGCCCTGCGACTTGTGGATCGTGACGGCCCAGGCGAGGCGGAGCGGGAACTGCTGGAACTCGCCGACGACGTCCTTCTTGAGCTCCTTCGTCGCCGCGGAGTACGAGTACTTGACCTTCTCCCACACGCTCGGCTGGACCTCGAACTCCTCGTCGTCGACCTCGACCCAGACGGTGTCGCGGATCTTCGTGACGACGCCGATCGTCCCGTTCACCCACCGCTGGTCGGCGTCGTTCCGCAGGAACATGACGTGTGCGCCGGGCTTCAGCTCGAGCGCCTCGTCGGCGGGGTGGTTCCGGCCGCCGAAGTCCCCGCTCACCTCGGCCTTGGCGGTCTTCACGCGGCCGGGCAGTCGGTCGAGGGCGGTCTTGTTGATCCGCGCGACGGTGTCATTCCGGGTCGCGAGGGTGATCACGCCGTCCGGAGCCGGTCGCGCTCCCGCGGTGTTGAGCGCGTTCGCGACGTCCGCCGTGACCCGCCCGTGGCGCACGGCCGTGAGCATCGCTGCGAACGCGTCGTCACGCTGCCGGTGGATGCGGGCCAGCTCGACGATGTGCAGCTCGGTCTCGAGCCACACCTTGGCGTCGAAGAACCACATCGACCGGTAGTGGTCGGCGAAGTACGCCCGCTCGTCGGCGTCCCCCGGCACCGGCGGCAACTGGTAGGGGTCTCCGAACATGACGACCTGCACGCCGCCGAAGGGCTCGCGGGAGCGCTGGCGTGCCTTGCGGAGGGAGCGGTCGATGGCGTCGAGCAGGTCTGCGTTGACCATCGAGATCTCGTCGATGACGACGGTGTCGATCGTGTTGAGCAGCTTGCGGACCTCGCTGTTCTGCTCGAGGTCGGCGTCCGCGATGAGCCCGATCGGCAGCCGGAACAGCGAGTGGATCGTCTGACCGCCGACGTTGAGCGCTGCGACACCCGTGGGCGCGCAGATGACCACCTGCTTGGCGGTGTTCCACGACAGGTGGTGCAGGAGGGTCGACTTGCCGGTGCCCGCCCGGCCGGTGATGAACACGTGGTCACGGGTGGACTCGATGTACTCGAAGACCGCCCGCTGCTCCGGCGTCAGCTCGGGACTCATGACCGGCCCACCGCCGTCGTCACACCGGCGTCGACCCGGGCCGTCGGACCCGTGGACCGGACGGTCGGCTCACCCTCGGACGAGGAGCGTCGGGACCGCACGAGCACCACCACGACGACGAGCACGAGGAAGGCGATGCCGGCCACGACGAGCACGAGTCCGCCCCGCGCTTGGTCGACCACGGGATCGGGGCCCCACGTCCGGCCCATCGCGCCGAACCAGGACGCCTGGACCAGGCCGAGCGGGCCTCGGAGCACCGAGCCGAGCACCACCATCGACGCCGCGACGAGCGCCCCGCTGCCGATCCGGACCAGTGCCGCGCCGGTGCTCGGGCGCCGAGCCCCGACCGCCACCGGCGTCAGGAGCGTCGGCACGGCGACGAGCCCCACCGCGAGGAACACGACGTCGGTCACCGTGCGGGTGATGCCGTCGTCGGCCGCCCACCGCAGGGCGTCGGTGTCGACGTACGCCCACCAGAGCGCGCCGAGGAGCACGGCCGCGGGGAACGGCTGCGCGAGGTACCGGACGACCACGTTGTCGACGAGGATCCCGGTCCACTCGCGGACGCCGGTGCTGCCGTCCTGCCGTGGGTGCACCGCGGCCCGGATCAGGAGGACCGGACCGGCACCCCAGGCGAGCACCGGCACGAGGAGCCCGAGGAGGACGTGCTCGGCGAGCGCCGACGACACGAGGAACCGGTCGTACCGGTGCAGCGCGCCGTTCGTCGCGGCGAGCAGCACGAGCACCGTCGCGATCGCCGACACGGTCCGCAGCACCGGCCACCGCCGATCCTGACGCCGGAGGCGGATGACCCCGGCCGCGTACACCGCGGCGAGCAGCACGACGGCCATGACCCAGAACAGGTCGAGCGAGCCGCCGGTGAGCCACGTCCACCCACCGGGCGCGGCGGGCAGACGATCGTCGGTGAGCAGTTCGGCGGGCGTGGGGTCGCTGGTCGTGCTCAGGGCGACCTGGTCGACCGGGGGCGCAGTGCGGGCGAGCGCCGCCGCGAAGCCCGACGCGACGCCCATCACCGCGAGCTCGGCGACCACGAGCGTCCAGAAGGGGCGCCGTCGGGCGGGGTCGGCCGCGAGCGCGACGACGGTCCGACGACGCTGCAGTGCGCCGAGCACCCCGATGCCCAGGAGCGCCGCGGTCTTGACGAGCACGAGGACGCCGTACGGGGTGAGCAACGCCCCCCAACTCCCGACGCGGATCGATGCGGAGGCGTACCCCGAGGCGGCCACGAGCACGAAGCACCCGAGCGCGATGCTCGAGTACCGCGCGGTGACGAGCGGCAGCCGCTCGGCGGGGAGGACGCCGCGGAGGAGCGCCAGGGAGAGCAGCCCGCCGACCCAGAGCGCCGCGCCGACGAGGTGCAGTCCGAGTGCCGTGACGGCTGCGTCGTGGCTGGCCGTGCCCGCGGCGTGCCCCTGCTCGGCCATCGGGACCAGGCCGACCATCGCGACGCCGGCGACGAGGGCCACGAGCCCGCGGGAGCGGACCGCGAAGCAGAGGACCGTGACCACGGCGGCGACGAGGACCGTGACGATCCACGCCAACCCGAGATCCGTGCCGGTCAGGAACACGCTGAGGGACTGGCCGAACTGCTGGTCGAGCGTGACCGGGACGTCCACGACGCTGAGGAACGAGAAGAACGTGGTGACCGCGGCGGCGACCGTCCACACGCCGGCGGAGGCGGCGGCGACGTCGAGTGCTCGGTTCCACTCCGGTGCCGTGCGGGACAGCGCGACGGTGGCGAGCCCGAGGCCGCCGATGGTCGCGGCGGCCGCCAGGTCCACCACGGTCTTGGCGATCGGCAGACCGAACCGGACGGCGGCACCGGGATCCGACACGAGCGGGGCGTCCGCCGCACCACCGATGACGAGTGCCACGAGCACGGACACGAACGCCACGAGGAGCAGCACCGCGGGCGCGGCGATCCGGGCGAGACGAGTCACCCGTCCAGCCTACGGCGATGCCCCGGCGACCCCGACCGACTGTGGATCGCGGTCGTGGAACGCACGACAGGCCGGGAACGACGACGGGGACGGCGCAACGCGCCGTCCCCGTCGTCGATTCGCCGTCGTTACTTGACGGCGGCCTTGAGCTTGCTGCCCGCGCTCACCTTGACGCTGTCGCTCGCGGCGATCTCGAGCGCCTCGCCCGTCTGCGGGTTGCGGCCCGTGCGGGCGGCGCGGTGGGTCTTCTCGAACGCGATCCACCCGGGGATCGAGATCTTGGCGCCCTCGCTGAGCGACTTCGACACGACGGAGAAGAGCGCGTCGACGACGCCGTTGACGGCGGCCTGGCTCTGGCCCGACTCGGTCGCGATCGCGGCGACGAGCTCGGTGCGGTTGAGGGACTTGTCAGCCATGGATGTCCTCCTCGGACTCTCAGCGGTACAGACCGGGCGCATGCCGCACCCGAGCGGGGTGACCACGAGGCCGAGGGCCCGTGGAACCGTAGGCGAACCTACCAGCCACCCGGGCGCATCCCGGCCAACTCGCCCGGATTCTCGCGGTTCCTCGGGGCTGCTGGGGCTGCTGTGACCCATGTGACCGAGCGCACGGCCCATCGCATCACCCGCGGACGACCGCATCACCCGCGGACGACCGCATCACCCTGGGTCGACCGCATCACCCAGGGAACGACGAACGCTCCCCGACCCGAGGGACGAGGAGCGTTCGTTCGTGGTGACCCGCCGTGTCAGCGGGTCGGCGTCACCAGGACGACTTGGTGATGCCGGGGAGCTCGCCGCGGTGGGCCATGGAGCGGAAGCGGACACGGCTGATGCCGAACTCGCGGATGTTGCCGCGGGGGCGACCGTCGATGGCGTCGCGGTTGCGGTAGCGGACCGGCGAGGCGTCGCGCGGGAGCTTCTGCAGGCCGACGCGGGCGGCCTCGCGGCTCTCGTCGGTGCCGTTCGGGTCCACGAGGGCCTTCTTCAGCTCGAGACGACGCTCGGCGTAGCGCTCGATGATGACCGCGCGCTGGTCGTTCTTGGCGATCTTGCTCTTCTTGGCCATGCTTAGCGCTCCTCGCGGAAGTCGACGTGCTTGCGGATGACCGGGTCGTACTTCTTGAGCACGAGGCGGTCGGGGTTGTTCCGGCGGTTCTTCTTGGTCACGTAGGTGAACCCGGTGCCCGCCGTGGAACGGAGCTTGATGATCGGACGGATGTCCTGACCGCGCTTGGCCATCAGATCTTCTCCCCACGGGCCAGGATGTCCTTGACCACGGACTCGATGCCGCGGGCGTCGATCACCTTGATGCCCTTCGCGCTGACGGTGAGCGTGACGTTGCGCCGGAGCGACGGCACGAAGTACGTCTTCTTCTGCACGTTCGGGTCGAAGCGGCGCTTCGTCCGACGGTGCGAGTGTGAGATGTTGTGTCCGAAGCCGGGAACGGCGCCGGTCACCTGGCAGACTGCTGCCATGGTCTCCTCCTGAGATGGTTACCGTGCGGCCGGATCGGCCACACCCAAGGTCACTTGCCTGGCGCGCACGCGCTCGTGTCGACCGATCGACAGGAGCGAGGGGGGTGTGCGCACCGCCCCGTCCGTTCCCGAGGGAGCGGATCCGCGCGACCACGGCTGCTGCGATGGTCGGAGGGCAGAACAACAGTTCGCCGCGCGGACGCGACGGACCAAGCGACAAGCCTACGTGAGGCCCGGGCGCGTCGCAAGCCGCGCCTCCCGGCCGGCCGCACGCGGCCACCGCTCGCTCCCGCGCCGAGAGAGCACGACGCGCCGCTCGCGTCCGCCGAGAGAGCACGACTCGCCGTACGGGAGGAACGTGAGTGGCCCGTCTTGCACGCTCGCGAGCCGAGGCCCGACCGGGGCCGGCGGCCGGCCGGGGCCCGGGCCGGCGGCGGGGCCGGACCGCACCCGGGGTCACCGCTCGCGCTGGGGCGCCATCCCCGTCGGACGCACGAGGGTGAACTGCTCCTGCCGCACCCAGTACAGGCCCGTCGCACGGCGCTCCTCACGCGTCGCGAACCGGTACAGGAACATCCGCGCACGGATCCACCGGGGACGCCGCCCGTCGAACGGGTCCACCCGGAGCAGGCGGAGCGTCGGCCGGTCCGCCTCGAGCAGGCGCACGACGAACACCCGGAACCAGCCGTCGTCGGCGCCGAGTGCCAGGAACCACATGAGCCAGTCGAGCCGCAGGTGGTACGGCGCGAACTGCCGCGGGCGCCGGCGCGGGTCCCCCGGTTTCCCCTTGAACTCGTACGGGACCCAGTCGCCCTCCTGCGGGACCTCGGCCTCCGTGCCCTCGACGATCACCTCGGACCGCTGCTGCGTCACGCTGCCGAACGCCCCGTACGCGTTGACGAGGTGCCAGCGGTTGAAGCTCGCGTTCATGAGCTGCCGCTTCGACACCAGGTTCTTCGCGGGCGGCCACGACAGCCAGAGCAGGAGCAGCCCGACGAGCACGGTGAGCACGACGAACCACACGGGCGTCGCGGTCGGCCCCGCGGCAGCGTCCACTGCGGGGATCACCGCGCCGAACGCCCGGTCGTCGATGGCGGCGAACGCCAGCAGCATCGTGAGGACGTTGAGCCACGCGAAGTTGCCGCTCACCACGAGCCAGAGCTGCGTGATGACGACGAGCGCCGCGGCGATGCTCGCGACCGGCTGGGGTGCGAACAGGAACAACGGCACGACGAGCTGCACGACGTGACTGCCGAGCGTCTCGAACCGGTGCACGGGCTTCGGCAGCAGGTGCGCGGTGCGGCTCATGGGATTGGGCATCGGCTGCGTCTCGTGGTGGTAGTACAGCGCGGTCAGGTCCCGCCACGACGCGTCGCCCCGCATCTTGATCATCCCCGCACCGAACTCGAGCCGGAACACGAGCCAGCGGATCGCGAACAGGACGATCACCGACGGGGCGACGTCGTCCGAGCCGAGGAACGCGACCGTGAACCCGGCCTCGAGGAGCAACGACTCCCATCCGAAGCCGTAGAACGTCTGGCCGACGTCGACGATCGACATGTACCCGAGCCACATGAGCAGGAACACGACCGCGGGCACCCAGGCGGGCCCGAGCTGCGGCAACCCGGCGACGACCGACAGCGCGAGCACGACGCCCGCTCCCGCGAGCATCCGCAGCCGCCGGTCGGTGTACGGGATCCACCGCCACACGATCGGCTGCTGCTGCGCGTACCGGAGCCGCATGTACCGGGGCACGGGCAGGAGGCCGTGCTCACCGAGCAACGCCGGGAACTGCGCGAGCGTGGACAGGAACGCGATGGCGTAGACCGCCGCGACACCACGCTGCAGCACCTGGCGCGCCAGGTCGTAGTCGGTTGCGCCGGCCCACGTGGTCAGCGTGCTCACGTCCATGGCCGGGAGGCTACGCGCGTCCGGGTCGGGACCGGTCCGGCCGGGCGCAGGGCAGGTGGGCACCGGGCCGGGCGAGCGCAGGGCCGGCGAATGCCGCGCCGGCGAGCGCGGGGTCAGACCCCCTGCGTCGGCCGCGGCGCGAGCGCCTCGACGATAAGCGCCCCGAGCTCCGCCGGCCGGGTGGACATCGCCCAGTGCCCGGTGTCGAGGCCGACGATGCGGAGGTCCTCGGTCGCCGCGAGCTCGGTCGCCCAGTCCGCGTGCGCCGTGATCCCCGCGGTGAGCTCGTCCGGGCTCATCTCGCTCGTGATGACCGTCGTCGGGACCCGGCGGCGTGCCTCGTCCGTCAGCCGGAAGTGCTGTCGGGTCGCCCCCGCGGGCACGGGGATCGCCCGCGCCTGCAGTGCCGCCCACTGCTCGTCGGTGGTGTCGCGGACCATGGCCTCGCCGAACGCCGAACGCTCCGGGAACGGCACGACGCCGTCGACCACCGGGAACTCGTCGTTGTCCCAGTCGCCCTCCGGGAACGGGATCGCGTCGACGTACACCGCGGCACGGATGCGCGCCGCCCGGCGGTCGACCGCGACGCCGACCACGGCGCCCGAGGCCGAGTGCCCGACGAGGGCGATCGACTCGGCACCCGAGGTCGTGCGGCTCGCCGCGTCGACGCGGTTCACGACGGCCTGGACCTGGTCCTCGAACCCGACCGACGCGGGGTCGTCGCCCGGGTGCATCCCGGGGAGCGTCAGGGCCTCGACCTCGTGCCCGGCGGCGCGGAGGACCGGGGCGACGTCGTCCCACGCGCTCGCGTCGAGCCACATCCCCGGCACCAGGATCACGTACATGCGCCGCAGCCTAACGCCGACCCGGGACGGACGGGGAGGCGTGTGCCGGACCCGCGTGGTGCCTCCCGGCCGGCCCGTGCTGCGGTGCGCCGCCCCGTGTCAGCGCCGCGCGCTGCAGGCCGCGCACTCGCCGAACACGTCGACGACGTGGTTCGCGCGGGTGAACCCGTGCTCCGCGGCGACGCGCTGCGCCCACGACTCGACCTCGTCCGCCTCGATCTCGACGGTGGTGCCGCACGTGCGGCAGATGAGGTGGTGGTGGTGCGTGCCCGGCGTGCAGGCGCGGTACAGGGTCTCGCCGTCCTGCTGCAGGACGTCCGCGGCGCCCTCGTCGGCCAGACCGCCGAGCGCGCGGTAGACGGTCGCGAGGCCGATCGTCGACCCGGTGTCACGGAGCCGGGCGTGCAGACCCTGGGCGCTCACGAAGCCCTCGGTGGCGTCGAGGGCCTCGCGCACCGCCCCGCGCTGCCGGGTCGTGCGCTTGTGCGGGGTCGCGTCGGCGGTGTCCGCCGCGGGCAGGGCGTCCGTCGCGTCCGTCGCGTCCGTCGCGTCCGTCGCGTCCGTCGCGTCCGTCGCGTCCGTCGCGTCCGTCGGGGTCATGCACCCACCTCCGCTGGGGTCGTCGTGGTCACTGGGTCCTCGCGTGCCGCTCGGCGGGCGATGCGGTCCCGCCCCCGAGCGTCCCGCCGACCACCGACGATCCGACAGACGACCCAGATGGCGAACGAGATCGTGGTCACGTACGGGCTGATCGGCAGGCCTCCGCCGAGGGCGAGCAGGATGCCGCCGACGACACTCGTCACCGCGAACACCATCGACAGGACGGGCACGAGCACGGGGTGCACGGTCACGCGGAGGGCCGCCGCGGCGGGGGTGACGAGCAGCGAGAGCACGAGCAGGGCCCCGACGACCTGCACGGACACCGCGGTCGCCAGCCCGAGGACGAGCATGAACAGGAGGGCGAGGGTCCGGACCGGCAGTCCCGCGGCCGCGGCCACGTCGGGGTCGACGCTGGCGAAGTGCAACGGTCGCCAGATGACGAGGAGCGTCACGACGACGATCGCCGCGACGACGAGCAGGATGCCGAGCTGGGGGTCGTCGACGGCCACGATCTGCCCGGTGAGCAGCCCGAACTTGTTCGCCGCGCGGCCCCGGTACAGCGCGAGGCACAGGATCCCGAGGCCGAGGCCGAACGGCATGAGCACCGCGATGATCGAGTTGCGCTCGCGGGCCCGGGAGCCGAGCAGGCCGATGACGACCGCGGCGAGCACGGACCCGACGAGCGACCCCGCGACGACGTCGACGCCCATGAGCAGTGCGGCGGACGCCCCGGCGAACGACAGCTCGCTGATGCCGTGCACGGCGAACGGCAGGTTGCGGGCCACGACGAACGGCCCGATGAGCCCCCCGACGATCCCGAGTACCGCGCCGGCGAGGATCGAGTTCCGCACGAGGCCGAGCAGCGCGCCGAAGTCCTGGAACGAGAACACGGTCGAGAGCAGCTGGTGCAGGTCGGTGGCGAGGATCATCGGCGCGCCGGTCCTTCCGTCGCGTCGTCGGCGATCCGGAGGTCGTGATCGCCCTCGTGGTGGTGGTGCTCACCGAGGTGGTCGTGCGGGTCGTTCGAACCGACGATGACGATCCGCCCCATGGTCCGGACGACGTCGACCGGCGTGCCGTACAGGTCGGACAGGACGTCGGCGCGGAGGACCTCGTCGGGCGCGCCGATCCGGAAGCGGCCGCGCGCGATGTAGAGCACGCGGTCGACGACGTCGAGGATCGGGTTGACGTCGTGCGTCACGAACAGCACGGCGGCGTCCCGCTGGCGACGCTGCCGGTCGATGAGCGCGGTCACCTCGCGCTGGTGCCGGAGGTCCAGCGAGATGAGGGGTTCGTCGCAGAGCAGGAGCGCGGGATCCGCGGCGATCGCCTGGCCGACCCGGGCGCGCTGCTGCTCGCCGCCGGACAGCTCGGCGACCGGGGCGTCGGCGAACGCGGCGGCGCCGACCTCGTCGAGGATCGCGTCGATGCGGGCGCGTTCCGCCGCGCGGGCCGGGCGGAGGCCCCACCGGTGCCCGGTCACCCCGAGCGCCACCAGGTCCCGGGTCCGCAGCGGCGTGCCCGACTCCATGAGCCGCTGCTGGGGGACGTACCCGATGCGCCGGTGTCCGCGGGTGACGGGTTCGCCGAGGAACCGGATCGAGCCGGTCGTGAGCGTCTGCTGCCCGAGCACGGTGCGCAGCAGGCTCGTCTTGCCGGCGCCGTTCGGTCCGAGGACCGCGAGGAACTCACCCGGCCGGACGTCGAGGTCGAGGTCGTGCCAGAGGTGCCGTGACCCGTACGCGAGCCCGGCGCCACGCAGGGACAGGACGGCGTCCTGCTCGTCCTCGTGGGGTGCGCGCGGGGTCACGGCGGTCCTTCCTCGCGGCGAACGCCCGTGCGCTGCCGCCCCTCGACGCTAGACCTGTTGAGAATGATCGTCAAAACCACGGACGGGAGGCGCGGTACCGACCGGCACCGCGCCTCCCGTCCGTCGCGCCACGTCAGGGCGTGGTGGCCGCCTCGACCGACTCGGCCGCCGCGTCGTCCTCGCGCCCCGGGGTCCGGAGGTTCCAGCGTTTGATGACGAAGCTGAAGACGAAGTAGTAGATGACGCCGTAGGCGATGCCGATCGGGATGAGCCAGATCGCGCCCTGCGCCTTGCCGAAGTTGAGCACGTAGTCGATCGCGCCCGCGGAGAACGTGAAGCCGTCGTGGATCCCGAGCGCGTTGACGAGTGCGAGCGACGTGCCGGTCAGGACCGCGTGCACGACGTAGAGCGGCCAGGCCACGAACATGAAGGAGTACTCGAGCGGCTCGGTGATGCCCGTGACGAACGAGGTGAGCGCGGCCGAGAGCATGATGCCGCCGACGACCTTGCGGTTCTGCGGCTTCGCGTGACGCCAGATCGCCAGGGCCGCGCCCGGGAGACCGAACATCATGATCGGGAAGAACCCGGTCATGAAGATGCCGGCGTGCGGGTCGCCCGCGAAGAAGCGGTTGAGGTCGCCGTGCGCGCCGTGGTAGTCGCCGATGATGAACCAGACGACCGAGTTGAGGATCTGGTGGAGGCCCGTCGGGATGAGCAGGCGGTTCGCCGCGCCGTAGATCCCGCCGCCGACGACCGAGTTGGACGCGACCGCGTTGCCGATCCAGGTGATCACGGCGTCGAACGGGATGTAGAGGAACGCCATCGCCACGCCGATGAACAGCCCGGCGAACGCGCTGAGGATCGGGACCAGGCGTCGGCCGGAGAAGAACCCGATGAAGTCGGGCAGCTTCGTCCGGTGGAACCGCTGCCAGAGCACCGCGGACACGAGCCCCATCACGATGCCGCCGAGGACCCCGTAGTTGATCGTGGGCACGGTGCCGGCGGCGTTCTTGTGGGTGCCGAGCACGATGGGCGACATCGCGGTGAACACGCTCGAGAGCACCATGTAGCCGACGACCGCGGCGAGGGCGGTCGACCCGTCGGACTTCTTGGCCCAACCGATCGCGATGCCGACGGCGAAGATGAGCGGCAGCCACGTGAAGACGCCGTTGCCCGCGGCGGAGATGACCGCGGCCCACTGCCCGAAGCCGGGGATGGCGCCGAGCAGGTCGGCCTGCCCGAGGCGGAGCAGGATGCCGGCGGCCGGGAGCACCGCGATCGGGAGCATGAGGCTCCGGCCGAGCCGCTGCAGGTTGGCGAACGCGCGACTGGGCTTCTTGGCCGGTGGGGTGGACACCGGGACGGCTTCGGCCGTGGTCATGGTGGATCCTCTCGTCATCGGGTGGAGCATGGGTGGTTGATGCCCGGATCCCGCGTCGGTACTGTTCGAGAACAGTGCCGGTCCTGTCCGGTCATGACCAGTTCGCTGTAGTCTCCACATCAGCGTGGTCCGTGTCAACAACCCGGTCCCGGCCCCGTCGAGACCGCAGTTCATCCCCTGGAGGAGGACCCATGTCGAAGGCAGAAGCGATCGTGGCAGCACTCGGCGGCGCCGACAACATCGAGGAGGTCGAGGGCTGCATCACGCGCCTCCGCACCGAGGTGGTCGACCCGTCGCTCGTCGACGAGGCCGCGCTCAAGCAGGCGGGTGCGATCGCCGTCGTCGCCATGGGCACCGGCGTGCAGGTGATCGTCGGCCCCGAGGCCGACAACCTGGCGCAGGACATCGAGGACATCCTGTGACGGACGTCCGCACGCCGTTCGCCGGACCGGTCGTCGGGCTCGCCGACGTGCCGGATCCGGTGTTCGCGGGCCAGCTCGTCGGGGCGGGCGTCGCCGTGCGCCCGGACGAGCACGCCCGGTCCGTGACGGCGGTGGCGCCCGTGGCGGGCACGATCGTCAAGCTCCACCCGCACGCGTTCGCGATCGAGGGCGCCGAGGGCACGGACGTCCTCGTGCACGTCGGCATCGACACGGTCAAGCTCGGCGGTGCGGGGTTCGAGCTCCTCGCCGCCGAGGGGGACACCGTCGCGGCCGGTGACCCCGTCGTGCGGTTCGACCCGGCGGCGATCGTGGCGGCCGGCTACGCCCCGGTGTGCCCGGTCGTCGTCCTCGGTTCGACGCCCGACTCGGTCCCCCAGGACGCCGTGGGCAGCTCCGTGCCCGAGGGCGCGACGCTCTACACGACCTAGATCAGCGCGATCGTCCGCGGCGCCTCGGCCGAGACCTCCATCTGGACGCGGTACCGGTCGCTCCGGTACCAGCTCCGGGTGTGCTCCACCGGGCCGGGTTCGGCGAACGACACGCGGTCGAACACGAGCACGGGCGCGCCGGTCCGCGTGCCGAGGAGTGTCGCCACGTCGTCGCTCGCCGGGTCCGCCGCGACCGTCTGCACCGCGCGGACGATCGGCAGCCCGTACCGATCGGCCACCAGCGAGTACACCGAGCCGCTGAGGTCGTGCTCCAGGAGCCCCGGGTACGCGGCGCGCGAGAACCAGGCGTCGTCGATCGACACGGGGACGCCGTCGGCGAGCCGCAGGCGCTTCAGGTGGACGGCGACGTCGTCGGACTCGAGGTGCAGGGCGGCCGCGGTGTCCGCGGGCGCGACCCGTTCCTCCCGGACGAGCACGACCGTGGTCGGCGTGTGTCCGAGCGCACGCATCTCCTCGGTGAACGAGGCGAGGTGGAGCGTCGACTGCACGGGTCGGTGCGCGACGAACGTGCCCTTGCCGCGGACACGCGTCAGGTAGCCCTCGTTGACGAGTTGGCCGAGGGCCTCGCGCACGGTGATGCGGCTGACGCCGTACTCGGTGATGAGCTGCCGCTCCGAGGGGATGGCGGCGCCCGGCTGCAGTCGCTCGGTCACGAGTTCGAGCAGGATCCGCCGGAGCTGCGCGTGCTTCGGGATCGCGCTCTCGGTGATCCGTCGTGCCGCACCCTCGTCGCTGCGTCGTGCCACGCGTCGTACTCCTCGCCCGCAGTGGAGGCCCGGCGACCGGGGGCTGGTCCTGTGCGGACATGACCAGTCGAGCACACAGTAGCGAACAGCGCTGGGAGCGCCAGGGTCATCCGGCGGGACGGGACCGCGGGTGACAGCGGATCCCCGCCCGGGTGAGTGCGTGCCGTAAAGGAGCGACGCCGACGGGCGGATCGGTGCGGTTCGACGTCCTCGACACGTCCGGACCCGCACACCATGCGGTCTCGGGACGCCGACCCCCGACGCCCCGTGATGTGGAGGGACCCCGTGCTCGACGCGCCACTCCTCGCCGCCGCGATCGCCACGCACCTCGCCCTCGCCGCGGCCCTGACGGCCTTCGCGGCCCTCACGCTCCTGTGGTCCCTGCACACGCAGGCATCACCGGAGCGGGTGGCGCGGAGCCGGTTCGACCGGACGCCGCGGGCGTGCACGCGGTCGTTCTCGCTCCTCGTGCCGGCCCGGCACGAGGAGGGGGTCCTCGCGGACACGCTCGACCTGCTCGCCGCCCAGACGCACCCGCGGTTCGAGGTGATCGTCATCGTCGGGCACGACGACCGCGCGACGGCCCGGATCGCCGAGGCCGCGGCGGCCCGGCACCCGGACCACGTCCGCGTGGTGGTCGACCGGGGGCGGGTGAAGACGAAGCCGCGCGCCCTGAACCGTGGGCTCGCGGTCGCCACGGGCAGCGTCATCGGGGTGTTCGACGCCGAGGACGACGTGCACGAGCGACTCCTCGAGCGGGTGGACGCGCGGTTCGCGGAGACGGGCGCGGACGTGGTGCAGGGCGGGGTGCAGCTGATGAACCACGCGCGGTCGTGGTGGCGCGTCCGGAACGTGGTCGAGTACGCGCTGTGGTTCGGGTCACGGCTGCACGCGCACGCGGCGGCGGGGGTCGTGCCCCTCGCGGGGAACACCGTGTTCGTCCGCCGTCGGGTGCTCGAGCGGATCGGCGGCTGGCAGGACGACTGCCTCGCCGAGGACTGCGAGCTCGGCATCCGGCTCTCCGCAGCGGGCGCCCGGATCGACGTCGTCACGGACCCGACGTACTCGACCCGCGAGGAGACCCCGCCGGACCTCCGGGGGCTCCTCCGCCAGCGCGTGCGCTGGAACCAGGGGTTCCTCCAGGTGCTGCGTGGCGGCGCCTGGAAGGGCCTTCCGTCGTGGCGGCGGCGCACGCTCGCCCGCGTCGTGCTCGGCATGCCGTTCGCGCAGGTGCTCATCGGCATGTCGGTCCCGGTGGCCGTCGTCGAGACGCTGGCGGTGCGCCTCCCGGTCCCCGTGACGCTCGTGACGCTCGCGCCCGTGGCGCCGTCCGCGCTCATGCTCGTGGTCGAGTGCCTCGCGCTCGACCAGTTCGGTCGCGCCTTCGGCCGTCGGGTCCGGCCGGCGGACCACGTCCGACTCGTGCTCGGGGCGATCCCGTTCCAGGTCGTCCTGTCCGTCGCGGCCGTCGTCGCGGTGTGGCGCGAGGTGCGCGGCGACCACTCGTGGCAGAAGACGGTGCACACCGGCCTGCACCGGCGTCAGCGGCGCGGTGCCCCCACGCCGGGCCGGGCCCCGGCGTGAGCAGCCGCTCCGCGGTCCTGCGGGGAGTGGTCTGGTGCGGACCCGTGCTCGTGGTCGAGATCGTGGCACTGTGCGTCGGCCTCGGCCGCACGCCCCAGCGCGCCGACGACGAGGGCACGTACGTCGCGCAGGCCTGGTCCTCACTGCACTCGGGCGCGCTCGCCCACTACACCTACTGGTACGACCATCCCCCGGCGGGGTGGATGCAGCTCGCCCTGTGGTTCGGCGCGACGGGTGCGCTGGCACGGCACCAGTCCGCGGTGCTCGCCGGCCGGGAGGCCGTGGTCACCGCCACCCTCGCGGCCACCGTCCTGACCTGGCTGTTGACCCGACGCCTGGGCGGCTCCCCGGTCGCGGCCACCGTCGCGGCGGCGGTCTTCGCGATCTCGCCGCTGGCGGTCGCGTTCCACCGGATGGTCTACCTCGACGACCTCGCCGTGCCGTGGGTCCTGCTCGCGGCGGTCCTGGTCACGGCGCGACACCGTCAGCTGCCGGCCTGGGCCGGCGCGGCCGCCGCGTGCGCGGTCGCGGTCCTCACCAAGGAGACGACGGTGCTCGTCGTCCCGTTCCTGGCGTGGGTCGCCGCGCAGCGCGGGCACCCGGCCGTCCGCCGCACCGCCGCCGGTGTGGCGGTGCCGCTCTTCGTCCTGCTCGTCGCCGTGTACCCGGTGTCGGCCGCGATCAAGGACGAACTCCTCCCCGGCGCGGGTCACGTGAGCCTCCTGGGGTCGGCGTGGTTCCAGGTCGCCGGTCGGGAGGCCGGGGGTTCCGTCCTCGACGCGACGAGCGACACCGCGCGCACGCTGGCGTCGTGGTGGTCCCTCGACGCCCCCTTCGTCGTCGCCGGGCTCGCCGCCGCGGTGCTCGCCACGGCCCGGCAGCGGCTCCGCCCGATCGCCGTCCTCGTGCTCGGACACGTCGCCGTGGCGCTCCGGCCCGGCGGGTACCTGCCCGTCCCGTTCGTCGTCGTGCTCCTGCCGTTCGGTGCCGTCCTCGTGGCGCTCGTCGTGGAGGGCGGCCTGCGCCCATGGCTGCGACACGACCGCCGGTTCCCCCGGTCGTTGACGCGTGCCATGGCGGCCGGCACGGTGCTCGCGGTGGTCGCCGTCGGCGCGTTCTGGGTGCCGAGCGCCACGCAGGGCCTCCGCTGGCTGACGACCGCCGATGCCGACCGTCCGATGCGATCCGCCGAACGGTGGCTCGCCGCCCACGTCGGTCGACACGCGGTCGTGGTGGTCGACGACGCCATGTGGCTCGACCTCGTGCGCGCCGGCCGTGACCCCGACGACGTCGTGTGGTTCCACAAGCTCGACAGCGATCCGGAGGTCCGACGCCGCACCGACGACGGCCGCAGGGTCGACTACGTGGTCACGACCGTGTCCGTGCGCGAGGACCTGCCGCACCTGCCCCTCGTCCGCGCCGCGGTGCGGCGGGCCGTGCTCGAACGACGGTTCGGTTCGGGCGAGGACCGCGTCGACGTGTGGCGGGTGGCACGACGGACGGGTGGCCGGGCGTGACGCCCGACCACCCGTCCGTGGTCCCGCGCGCAGTGCTCAGACGAGCGCGGTGAACGACGCGTCGCGCACCAGGAGCGTCGTCGCGCCCTCCTCGACCTGCTGTTCCGCGTCGCTCGACAGCCCGAGGGACCAGTCGCCGCCGCCCGGGCGCTCCGGCAGCGTGAACTCGACGACGGTCTCGGACGCGTTGAGCAGCACCGCGACGACGTCCTCGCCGTCGGTGAGCAGCAGCGTCACCGCCATGTTGAGCGGGTCCTCCCAGTCGTCGTCGCCGAACGGCTCACCGTCGGCGCGGAGGATCTGCACGGTCTCGACGCCGTGCTCCGGCGCGACGCGGTACCACTCGGGGGTCAGGGCCGGGTGCGCCTTGCGGAACGCGATCGCCGAGGCGGTGAACGCCTGCAGCTCGCGGTCGGCGGCGGCCCAGTCGTACCACGAGATCTCGTCGTCCTGGCAGTAGGCGTTGTTGTTGCCGCCCTGGCTCCGGGCGATCTCGTCGCCCCCGAGGATCATCGGCACGCCCGTCGACAGCAGCAGCGTCCCGAGGAAGTTCCGGCGCTGCAGGTTCCGGTAGTCGTTCACGGAGCTGTCGTCGGTCGGTCCCTCGACGCCGCCGTTGAACGAGCGGTTGTCGCTCTCGCCGTCGTTGTTGTCCTCGCCGTTGGCCTCGTTGTGCTTCTCGGCGTACATCGTCAGGTCGGCGAGCGTGAACCCGTCGTGCGCCGTGACGAAGTCGACGCTGCAGAGCGGGGAGCGGCGGGACGCCTCGTAGACGTCGGGGCTGCCGAGCACGCGCTGGACGGCGGCGCCGAGCGACCCCGGGGTGCCGCGCCAGAAGTCGCGCAGGTCGTCCCGGTACTTCCCGTTCCACTCGGACCAGTCCGCGGGGAACCCGCCGACCTGGTACCCGGCGGTGTCCCACGGCTCGGCGATCATCTTGACCTCACGCAGCACCGGGTCCTGGTGGATGATGTCGAGGAACGCGGAGAACTTCTCGGCTTCGCCGCCCTGGCGGGTGAGCGTCGTCGCGAGGTCGAACCGGAAGCCGTCGACGTGCATCTCCTCGACCCAGTAGCGCAGCGAGTCCATGATGAGCGCGAGGGCGGCCGGGTGGGCCACGTTGAGGCTGTTGCCGGTGCCGGTCGTGTCGAAGTAGTGCTCCTCGTCGCCCTCGACGAGCCGGTAGTACGACGTGTTGTCGATGCCCTTGAACGACAGGGTCGGCCCCATGTGGTTGCCCTCGGCCGTGTGGTTGTACACGACGTCCATGAAGACCTCGAGCCCGGCGGCGTGCAGGGCCTTCACCATCTCCTTGAACTCGCGCACCTGCTGTCCGGCGGTGCCGGACGACGAGTACTCGTTGTGCGGTGCGAGGAAGCCGATGGTGTTGTAGCCCCAGTAGTTCCGCAGACCCTTGTCGGTGAGCGTCGCCTCCTGGACGAACTGGTGGGTCGGCAGGAGCTCGACCGCGGTGACGCCGAGGTCGACGAGGTGCTGGATCGCGGCGGGGTGCCCCATGCCGGCGTAGGTGCCCCGGATCTCCTCGGGCACGTCGGGGTGCTGCTTCGTGAACCCCTTGACGTGCGTCTCGTACACGATCGTGTCGGACAGCGGGGTGCGGAGCGGGGCGTCGTCGTCCCAGTCGAACGCCCGATCGGCCACGACGCACTTCGGCATGGCGCTGGCGGAGTCGGTGTCGTCGATCTCGTCCGGGGCGTCCATCTTGTGCCCGAAGAGCGCCTGACCCCACTCGTAGTCGCCGTCGATCGCGGTGGCGTACGGGTCGAGCAGGAGCTTCGCGGCGTTGTGGCGGAGCCCGTTCACCGGGTCCCACGCACCGTGCACGCGGACGCCGTACCGGGTGCCGACGGCGACGTCCGGGACGATGTCGTGGAACACGTACCCGGTGCGGTTCGTGAGTTCGGTGCGGTGCTCGGTCCCGTCCTCGTCGAACCGGCAGAACTCGACGCGGTCGGCGGTGGCGGAGAACACGGCGACGTTGGCACCATCCTCGACGAGGGTGACACCGAGGGGATGACGGGAGGATCGGCTCATCCGTCCATCCAACCGGGCGAGGGCCGCGCGTGTCCGCAACCGACGTGACGGCCACGTTCCGGGGACAGCCGGGTACCCGACGCGCGTCCATGGAGAGCGCGTACCGTCCCCGGCATGACGGATCAGGAGCACGGACGGATCGACCAGGACGACCCCGAGACGACACAGACGGAACGGGTGACACGGATCCAGGACGACGCAGCGCGTCTCGGGCTCGCCATGGTGGGCGAGGCGACCGCGATGACGACCGGCGACGAGGACGGCTTCCGCGCGAGCGAGGAGAACCTCCGCGAGGTCGTCGCCGAACTCGTCGACGAACCGCTCACGCCGCGACAGGAACAGGTCGTCGAGACCCTCGGGGCCATGGGCGGCAGCCTCACGGCCGGCCTCGGGAGCGCGCTCGCGCAGGAGCAGGACCGTGAGCCCACGGAGGTGCTCGGCGGTGCGGCCGCGAGCATCGTGTGGCAGCAGCGACTCGCTGACGTCGAACAGGACGTCGACGACATCGAGGACGTCGAGGACCGCTGAGCCACCACGCGCTCAGCGCGGGGTCGCCCCGCCGCTGGTGTGGACCCGGTCCTGCGGAGCGCGACGGAGCGCGACGACCATCCCCATGACCGCGGCGACCACGATGACGGCCGTCCCGGCGACCACGAGCAGCGGCGGAACGCCCACGGCGGCGTGCCCGCGGAACCCGAGGATCCCGTTGGAGAGCGCGTGCAGCAGCACGGCACCCCAGAGCGCCCCCGCCACGCGTCGGGCCAGGTAGCAGGCCGAGCCGAGCACGAAGGTCGTCACGACCTGGTAGAGACCACCCGCCGCCTCACCCTGGTTGAGCAGGTGCATGAGGGCGAACACCGCGGTCGACACCAGCCAGACCACCCATTCCGGTGTCGCCCGGCGCAGCCCCGACACGAGGATCCCACGGAAGACGAGCTCTTCGACCACCGCGACCGCGATCACGGCGACGACGAGCGCCCCGAGGTACCCGGCGGCGCCGGAGCGGACCGGAGCGAGGAACGTCAGGACCGCCACCACGACGTACGCGACGAGTGCCGCCACCGCCCACCACGGGCGAGCGGACGCGCTCTCGGCGAGCACCCGACGCCACCCGCCGAACACGGTCACGATCACCGCGAACACGACCAGCAGCACGCCCTCGCCCGCCGACTGGTGCAGGAGCGCCTGCGACGACGACAGCGGGTTCACGCCCGACCCGGTGCTGACGGCCTGCCCGGCGAGGACGGCGAACGGGAGCACCAGCACCACCACGATCGTGACCGCGACGGCCAGCCACGGACGCTCGATGCGCGCCGGGAAGGGTCGTGGTCGGCCGGAGCGGTCGGGACCCGAGCGGGGTCCGGGCGAGGGCACGGGCGAAGCGGACATGGGCGACTCCTCGAGGACGAAACCTGGTATATCGGTCGTGGTCCAAGCCTAGGCGTGATCGAGGACGCCGACGCGCGGGCCCCCGCCGCCCTGGACGTCGCCGCTCCGGACGTGGCCGCTCCGGACGTCGCCCGTCAGTCGAGCAGCAGCGCCGGCTCCTCCATGACGGACGCGACGTCCTGCACGAAGCGGCTGGCGACGTCGCCGTCCACCACACGATGGTCGAAGCTCGCGCCGATCGTGGTGACCATGCGCGATCGGACCTCGCCGTCGACGACCCACGGCTTCGGCTTGATCGTGCCCATCGCGACGATCCCGACCTCGCCCGGGTTGAGGATCGGGGTTCCCGTGTCCATGCCGAACACGCCGATGTTCGTGATCGTGACCGTGCCCGCCGCCATGTCCTCGGGCGTCGTCTTGCCGTCCCTCGCCGTCAGCGTGAGCCGTTCGAGCGCCTGCGCGAGCTCGAACAGCGACATGTCCTGGGCGTCCTTGACGTTCGGCACGATGAGACCGCGCGGGGTGGCCGCGGCGATCCCGAGGTTCACGAAGTGGTGCACGATGATCTCGCGGTCGGTCCACGTCGAGTTCACGGTGGGGTTCCGCCGCACCGCCCAGATCACCGCCTTCGCCATGATGAGCAACGGCGACACCTTGACCCCGGCGAACGTGGGCGAGGTCTTGAGTCGTGCGACGAACTCCATCGCACGGCTCGCGTCGACGTCGACGAACAGGCTGACGTGCGGCGCGGTGAACGCGCTCGACGTCATCGCGGTCGCGATCGCCTTGCGCACGCCCTTGACCGGGATCCGCTCTTCGCGCACGTCGCCCCACTCGGGGGTCTCGAGGTTGCGGAACACCGTGGCCTGGGTCGCGGAGCGGATGACGTCGTCGCGCGTGACCTCGCCCGCGAGCCCGGTCGCGACGACGGCGGTCAGGTCGACACCGAGGTCCTTCGCGAGCTTGCGGATCGGCGGCTTGGCGACGACCGGCAGCGCCGACGCGGCCGGCACGCTCTGGGGGCGACGCGCTGCAGCCGCCTCGTGCGCGGCCTCCTGGTCGGCCCGAGCGGTCGCCCGCCCCGCCTCGACGGCCACGGCGGCAGCGCGACGGGCACCGGGCCGGCGGCGCGACGGCGCACCGGCGGCGGACCCGTAGCCGACGAGGACCGCGCCCGACGCCTCGTCGGTGCCGAGCGGCATCGCGGTGTCGGCGATCTGCGGGGTCATCGTGACGGTCGGTGCGTCGAGGACCGCGGTCGTGCCTCCCGACCGGGCGGGGCCCGCAGCACCCGCCGCGGTGCCGTCCGACGCGGAGTCGGCCGCTTCGGCGCCCGAGCGGGCCCCGGCGGGGCCGCTCTCGCCGGGGCCGCCCTCGCCGGAGCCGACCTCGACCGGGCAGTCGACCTGGATGATCGGCACGCCGACCTCCACCGTGGCGCCCTCGTCCACGAGCAGCCGCGTCACCGTCCCCGCGAACGGCGAGGGGAGCTCGACGAGCGACTTGGCGGTCTCGATCTCGACGAGGACCTGGTCGACACTGACCTCGTCCCCGAGCGCGACGCGCCACTGCACGATCTCGGCTTCGGTGAGGCCTTCTCCCACATCGGGGAGCGGGAATTCTGCGACGGGCATGGTGACTCCGTTCTCGGTCGGGCCGGCGCGGCCAGGGAACCGCGCTCGGACAGGATCAGTAGGCGAGCGCGCGGTCCACGGCCTCGAGCACGCGGTCGGCGTCGGGCAGGTGCAGGTGCTCCAACTTCGACTGCGGGAACGGGATGTCGAACCCCGAGACCCGCAGGGGCGGTGCCTGGAGCGTGTAGAAGGTCCTCTCGGCGATGGTCGCCGCGATCTCGCTGCCGAGACTGACGAAGCCGGAGGCCTCTTGCGCGATCACGACACGGCCGGTCCGACGAGCGGACTCGAGCAGGGGCTCCCAGTCGATGGGCGACAGCGATCGGAGGTCGACGACCTCGAGGCTCGTGCCCTCGGTCTCGGCGATCTCGGCCGCCTGGAGCAGCGTCGACACCATCGCGCCGTGCCCGACCACCGTGACGTCGGACCCCGTCCGGGCGATGCGCGTCGTGTGCATCGGGACGCCGCCGTCGACCAGGTCGACCTGCCCCTTCGGCCAGTACCGGCTCTTCGGCTCGAGGAACACGACCGGGTCCGCCGACCGGATCGCCTCCTGGATCATCCAGTAGGCGTCGTTCGGGGTGCTCGGGCTCACCACGCGGAGGCCCGGGGTGTGCGCGAAGTACGTCTCGGGGCTCTCCTGGTGGTGCTCGACCGCGCCGATGTGGCCGCCGTAGGGGATCCGGATCACGACGGGCACCGACATGTGGGCCGGCAGGCGGTTCGCCATCTTCGCGAGCTGCGACGTGATCTGGTCGAACCCGGGCCACACGAAGCCGTCGAACTGGATCTCGACGACGGGCCGGTACCCGCGGAGCGCCAGGCCGATCGCGGTGCCGATGATCCCCGACTCGGCGAGCGGGGTGTCCATGACGCGCTGCGACCCGAACCGCTCCTGCAACCCCTCGGTGATCCGGAACACGCCACCGAGCGTGCCGATGTCCTCGCCCATGAGCAGCACCCGCGGGTCCTGCTCCATCGCGGCGGCGAGCCCGGCGTTCAGCGCCTTCGCCATCGGGAGGACCGGGGCCGGATCCGACGGGACCGCCCCCGCACCCGGGTGGGTGCGCAGGGTGTAGTCGACGAGCTCCTCGGTCCCGCTCACGCGGCATCGCCTCCTGCGGTGTCGTGGGCCGCCTCGTACGCGCGCAACCACGCGCGCTGCTCGGCGACGCGTGGGTGCGCCTCGCGGTACACGTGGTCGAACATGGCCTCCATCGGCGGGACCTGGAGGGCCGTGGTCCGGCGTCGCACGTCGGCCGCGACGTCCTCGGCCTCCTCCTCGATCGCGGCGAGCCACGACTCGTCCACGCCGCGCGCCCGCAGGTGACGCTCGGACCGGACGATCGGGTCGCGCGCGACCCACGCGGCGAGTTCGTCGTCGCCGCGGTACCGCGTCGGGTCGTCCGAGGAGGTGTGTGCGCCGATCCGGTAGGTCTCGGCCTCGATGAAGCGGGGGCCGCGACCGGCGCGGGCGTCGTCGGCGGCCGCGAGGGTCGTCGTGTAGGCCGCGAGGACGTCGTTGCCGTCGATGTGCACACTGGGGATCCCGAACCCGCGGGTCCGGTCGACGAGCGGCGTCGGCGACTGCACCGACACCGGCACCGAGATCGCCCAGTGGTTGTTCTGCAGGAAGAACACCACGGGCGCACCGGTGCTCGCGGCGAAGACGTACGCCTCGCTGACGTCGCCCTGGCTCGTCGCACCGTCGCCGTAGTAGACGATCGTGCAGGCGTCGACCCCCGGGTCGCCCGTACCGACCACGCCGTCGAGCCGCTGCCCCATCGCGTAGCCGGTGGCGTGCAGGGCCTGGGAGCCGATGACGAGCGTGTAGATGTGGGTGTTGCCCCGGGCGTCCGGGTCCCACCCGCCGTGGGCGTTGCCGCGGAACACGCCGATGATCTCCATCGGGTCGACACCGCGGGTCAGGGCGACGGCGTGCTCCCGGTACGAGGGGAACACGTGGTCCTGCGGACGCAGGGCGTGCGCGGACCCGACCTGGGCGGCCTCTTGCCCGTGGCTCGGTGCCCACAAGCCGAGCTGGCCCTGTCGCTGCAGGTTCGCCGCAGTGTGGTCGAAGCGTCGGGTGACGACCATGTCGCGGTGCAGACCGAGCAGGACGTCGTCGGGGATGTTCCGCGCGACGGCGGCGTACTCGGCGTTCGTGTCGTCCTCGACGAACCGCCCGTCGGGGTCGAGGATGCGGATCGTGGTCGTCGCGGGACCCGCGGCGGGGGAAGGCATGCGGACCAACCTACTGGCCGCGCGAGGCCCTACTCCGTGAGACTCCCGACAACGTGCTGGGCGGTCCGCAAGAGCGTGTCGACAGCCTCCGACTCCCCGATCGACACCCGGATGCCCTCGGGAGCGAACGCGCGCACCATGATCCCGGCCCGCTCGAACACCTCGGCGGCGGCGGCGGTGCGCTCACCCGCCGGCAGCCAGACGAAGTTGCCCTGCGCGACCGGGACGCGCCAGCCCTGGTCGAGCAAGGCGTCGCGCACGCGGTCCCGGAGCGCCGCGATGCGGTCGACCCGCTCGAGGAGTTCCGGCTCACGCTCCAGGCTCACGAGCGCGGCCGCCTGGGCCTGCGCCGTGACCGACAGCGGGATCGCGGTCGACCGGGCGGCGTCGAGCACGGACGCCGGGCCGAGCGCGTAGCCGATGCGGAGGCCCGCGAGCCCGTACGCCTTCGAGAACGTCCGGAGCACGACGAGGTTCGGGTAGCGCTCGAGCAGCCCGGCGCCGCGGACGGCGTCCGGGTCCGTCACGAACTCGGCGTAGGCCTCGTCGAGGACCACGAGCAGGTCGGTCGGCACCGATTCCATGAACGCGGCGAACTCGGCGCCCGTGACGATCGGCCCGGTCGGGTTGTTCGGCGAGCAGACGATCGCCATGCGGGTCCGCTCCGTGACCGCGGCCGCCATCGCCGACAGGTCGTGGCCACCGTCCAGTCGGTTCGGGACCTGCACGCTCTCGGCCCCCGCGACCGTGACGAGTCCGGGGTAGGCCTCGAACGACCGCCAGGCGTAGACGACCTCGTCGCCCGGGCCCGCCGCGGCCTTGGCGAGCTCGTGCAGGATCGCGACGCTGCCGGACGCGACGTGGACCTCGTCCACCGTCAGTCCGAACCGGGCGGCGAGGACCGCCCGCACCGCGATCGCCGAGGCGTCCGGGTACCGGTTGTACGCGGTCTGGCGCTGGACGGCCTCGACCACGCCGGGCAGCGGGTCGAACGGGTTCTCGTTGCTCGAGAGCTTGAAGGCGTCGCCGGGCGCCTGACGGCCCTGCCGGTAGGCCGGGAGTGCCGCGATCTCGGGACGGAGGCGGACGGGCTGCTGGGTCACCCGGTCAGCCTAGCGACGCACACCGTCCGGCCCTCGGCGCAGGACGGTCACCGCGGGCAGTATGGGGGCATGCGATTCCTCGTCCGACTCGTCGTCAACGCCGTGGCCCTCTGGCTCACGACGCTCATCGTCCCCGGCGTGCACGTCGACGCCTTCGGCGATCAGGGGCTCGTCGCCACCGTCCTGACCTACCTGCTCGTCGCGTTCGTGTTCGGGCTCGTGAACGGGATCATCGGGACCCTGATCCGCATCGTCGCGTTCCCGATCTACATCCTGACGCTCGGGCTCGTGTCGTTCATCGTGAACGCCGTCCTGCTGCTCGTCGTCGCCGGGATCTCGACCTCGATCGGTTTCGGTCTGCGGGTCGACAGCTTCGGGTGGGGCATCGTCGGCGCGTTCGTGCTCGCCGTCTTCGCCTGGCTCATCGGCCTCCTGGCCCGCCCGGTCATCCGGCACGCGCGGGCCTGACCCCGCCCTTCGCCCTCTCCTCCCCCTCTCACCCGCGAGATCGCACTCGTTGCCGCTTGGCACGGGTCCAAAGCGGCAACGAGTGCGATCTCGCCTGAGTGGTGGGCACGACGAAGGGCCCCGACCGATGGTCGGGGCCCTTCGCGTGCGTCAGGACTGCAGTTCCGCGGGACCGGCCTCGGCGCCGGCACCGACGCGGAGGGTCTGGCCGCTCGGGTTGCCGGTCGTGACCTCGATCCGGCGGGGCTTGGCGGCCTCGCTGACCGGGATCGTGACGCTGAGCACGCCGTTGTCGTAGCTCGCCGCGATGCGGGCCGTGTCCAGGCCCTGCCCGAGCGTCAGCTGGCGCAGGAACGAGCCCGACTGGCGCTCGCGGGTGATCCACTTGGCGCCGTCCGGGGCCCCGACGGTCCGCTCGGCGCGGATCGTCAGGAGCTGACCGTCGACGTCGATGTCCACCGAGCCCGGGTCGATGCCCGGCAGGTCCGCGCTCAGGACGTAGTGGTCGCCGTCGCGGTAGAGGTCCATCGGCATCACACGGGGACCGCGGGTCTCGAACAGGCTGCTCGCCATGCGGTCGAGCTCACGGAACGGGTCGAAGTTGGCCATCGTCATCAGCTCCTTCGTGTCGAGTGATCGAGGACTTGAGTCGCATCGACTCAAGCTGTGACCAGATTAGCACTCGGGCGGGTCGAGTGCTAGAAGGATGCCGAGAGGTCGCCGAGTCTTCGCCGAGATCCCGGTCGGCCGGTCCGGCCGACCGGTCCGGCCGGCTGGCCGGCTGGCCGGCTGGCCGGCTGGCCGGGACCGCCGTCAGGCCCGCCGCACCCGCAGCGTCGCGATCTCGAACGGACGGAGCGTCAGCGTCACGGGCTCGTCCGCACCCCAGGCACCCGAGCCCGGCTCGCCAGCGGCGAGGTCACGCTCGAGCAGGTCGGTCCGCGTGGCCGAGGCCACGGGGAACCCGAGGTCGACGAGCACGTCCGTCGCCCGCCCGCCGCGTGCCTCGTACAGGCGGACGACGACGTCGCCGGAGCGGTCCTCCGCGAGCTTGACGGCCTCCACGAACACCGCCGGGTCCGACACGGTGACGATCGGTGCGACCGGGGTGTCCCCCGCGACCGCGCGCACCGGCAGGTTGAGCCGGTACCCACTGTCGGCGGCGTCGAGCACCGTCGCTCCCACCCGGAGGACCGTGCGGAACACGTGCCGGCCCTGGTCCGCCGACGGGTCCGGGAACTTCGGCCCGCGCACGAGCGATTCACGCACGAGCGTCGTGGTCCCACCGTCGGGCCGCGTCACGCGGGTGATGTCGTGCCCGTACGTCGAGTCGTTCGCCACCGCGACCCCGAACCCCGGCTCGGCCACGTGCACCCAGCGGTGCGCGCTCGTCTCGAACCGCGCGAAGTCCCACGAGGTGTTCTGGTGGGTCGGCCGGTCGATGTGACCGAACTGGATCTCCGACGACGCCTGGTCGGCCTTGACGTCGATCGGGAACCCGAGCTTGAGCAACTTCTGCTGCTCGTGCCAGTCGACCTCGGTCTCGACGTGGAGTTCCGGCTCGCCGTGGAGGGCCGAGAACCGGGTGGTGACGGTGGAGTCGTGGAACGCACGGGTCACGACGAGCCGGTCCCCCTCGACCGCGATCGTGTCGGCCGTCGCGAGCTCGGTCGCGTGCCGCTGGTACGACCGGTCGATGTCCCAGGCGTCCCACTGGTTCGGGGTGTCGCGGAACACCGTGTACAGCGCGCCCCGGGTGCCGGGGGCGATCGCCTCGCGCCCCGACGCGGCGTCGACGACGGATGCCACGAGCCCGTCGTCGTCGACGGTCGCCACCACGACACCGGTGTCGAACACCCACGCGTCGCCCCGCCGGACGGGAGGAACGGCTTCCGGCTCCGGGACGACCTCGCCAGCCAGCGCGGTCACCCCCTCCGCGCGGACCGGCGCCGCGTTGAAGCGCACGACCGCGCCGGTCGTCCCGTCGCCGCCGACGCCGAGGGCGTCCGCGGTGGTCGGTGCGTCGAGCGGGCCCGCACCGTCGGCGATCGCGGTCGAGGAGGCGGCGACCCCGGCGAGCGCGGCGGCTCCCCCGTTGGCGAGCGCGGACGTCGACGTGCCGATGAGCCCCTCGAGCGTCGCCGCGACGGCCGCGTAGTGCTCCTCCGCGACCTCGTACACCCAGGCGATGCTCGAGCCGGGCAGGATGTCGTGGAACTGCTGGAGGAGCACGGTGTGCCAGGCGTCCTCGAGCGCCGCGTACGGGTAGTCGAGGCCGAGTCGCACGGCCGCGGTCGTCGCCCAGAGCTCGGCCTCGCGGAGCAGGTGCTCCGACCGCCGGTTCCCCTGCTTGGTCCGGATCTGCGACGTGTAGGTGCCGCGGTGGAACTCGAGGTACATCTCCCCCGACCACACCGACGGCGACGGCAGCAGACGCTCGAGCTCCTCGTACACGTCGGCCGGGGTGCCGAGCTCGACGCGCGGCGAGCCCTCCAGGTCGTGCTGGCGGTGCGCCGCGGCGAGCATCTCGGGCGTGGGGCCGCCACCGCCGTCGCCGAACCCGTACAGGAGCATCGAGACGTCGGCGGTGCCGCGCTCCTTGTTCTGCCGTTCGCCGCGGTGCAGGTCCGCCGGGGACAGCTCGGAGTTGTACGTGTCCGCGGGCGGGAAGTGCGTGAGCACCCTCGAGCCGTCGATGCCCTCCCAGTGGAACGACGTGTGCGGCATGACGTTCGTCTCGTTCCACGACGGCTTCTGCGTCAGGAACCACCGGGAGCCGGCCGCGCGGATGATCTGCGGGAGGGCGCCGGTGTAGCCGAACGAGTCGGGCAGCCAGGCCTCGCGGGGTTCGAACCCGAGCTCGTCGATGAAGAACCGCTTGCCGGCGACGAACTGCCGAGCGAGGGCCTCACCGCCGGGGAGGTTCGTGTCCGACTCGACCCACATGCCGCCGACCGGGATCCAACGGCCCTCGGCGACCCGCTCCTTGATGCGGGCGAAGACCTCCGGGTAGTGGTCCCGCATCCACGCGTACTGCTGCGCGCTCGAGCAGGCGAAGGTGAACTCGGGGTCGCGGTCCATGAGCTCGAGGACGTTCGAGAACGTCCGGGCACACTTGCGGATGGTCTCGCGCACGGGCCACAACCACGCCGAGTCGATGTGGGCGTGCCCGACCGCGATCGCACGGT
Source organism: Curtobacterium sp. MCBD17_013 (assembly GCF_003234565.1). Taxonomy (GTDB): domain Bacteria; phylum Actinomycetota; class Actinomycetes; order Actinomycetales; family Microbacteriaceae; genus Curtobacterium. Next base: position 98,834 of record NZ_QKTU01000004.1, read on the forward strand.
GCGACGCGACCGAGGCGGGCACGTCGAGCACGGCACGGAGCACGGCGCGGACGTCGGCGGCGGACCCGGCGACGTCGTCGGGGTCCAGGGCGTCCGCGGCGCGCTCGAGGGTCCGCAGGACGTCCGCCCCGCGGGTGGAGTCCGTGGGGAGTTCGGTGAGGAGGCCGCGGAGCACCGAGAGGTCCTGCTGCAGCTCCCAGACGACGTCGTCCCGCTCCGCGAGTGCGAGCTCCCGGAGCCGGTAGATGGGCTCGTGCCCCGCCGTGCGCTTCGATCCGAGCGGGGTCGCGTCGTACGCGAAGTGCCCGCCGACGTCGGGGTTCGCGGCCGCCTCGATCCAGAGGTCCACCGTGCCACCCGGCCCGGCCGTGATCGGCACCGCGGTGTTGCGGGGCTCGATCGCCTTGACGGTGCTGCCGTCCGGCCGGAACACGAGCCCCTCGGCCTGGAACCCGGCCTGGCGCGCGCTGAAGCCCAGGTCGACGACGAGGTCGACGCTCGTGCCCTCGCCGGTGCCGAAGTCGTCGGGCACGGTGCCCGTCACGTGGAACCAGGTCGTGCCCCAGGGCTTCCCACCCCACGGGTCGCCGATCGCGAACGGCTCGTACGTCTGCGCGACGGCCTCGGTGAACGCCACGGGTTCGTCCGGCACCTGCCAGGCCGTGATGGTGACGGGAGCGGTCCGGCGGTGCACGTGGGGGTCGATGCGGTCGCGGACGAGCCGGGCGATGCGGCTCTGGACGAGGGGTTCGTCGTGGTGCACGGGGATGCCTTCCTGGTGACGGGCGTGCGTGTGGAGGGGTCGGTGGTGACGGATCCGGTCGTGGCGGGACCGGCGCTGGTGGACGGGCCGGGGCGTGGCGGGGCTGCGGTCCGTGACGGATCGCGGTCGGGCCTCCCGGGCGTCAGCCCTTGATGCCGCCCGCCAGCGCGTTCCCGCCGCCGAGGCCGCGGGAGACGATCACGTAGAGGGCGATCACCGGGACGGAGTAGAGGATCGAGAAGGCGGCGAGCTGCCCGTACGCCACCGATCCGTACTGCCCGAAGAAGTTGAAGATGCTGACCGCGGCGGGTTGCTTGTCGGGCGAGAGCAGCAGGACGAACGGGACGAAGAAGTTCCCCCACGCCTGGATGAACACGAAGATGAACACGACGGCGATGCCCGGACGCATGAGCGGCACGACGATCCGGGTCAGCGTCGCCATCATGGAGGCGCCGTCGGTCCAGGCGGCCTCCTCGAGCTGCACGGGCACGGAGTCCATGAAGTTCTTCGCCATCCAGATCGCCATCGGCAGGCTCGTCGCGGCGAGGAAGAACACGGTCCCGGCGACGTTGTCGATGAGGTTGAGCGACACGAACAGGCTGTAGACCGGCACCATCATCGCGGTGATCGGCAGGCCCGTCCCGAACAGGATCCCGTACAGGAACGGCTTGTTGACCCGCATCCGGTAGCGCGACAACGGGTACGCGGCGAGGATCGCGATGACGACCGTGACGATCGCGCATCCGCCCGACAGGATGAGGCTGTTGAGCAACGGCACGAACGCGAGCTGCGGCGTGAGGACCTTCGTGAAGTTGTCGAGGGTGAAGTGCGTCGGCAGCTTGACGCTCAGGGTCGCGCTCGCGTCGAACGATGCGAGGACGAGCCAGACGAGCGGCACGGCGAAGCAGATCGCGACGATCGCCAGGACGACGTTCGCCACCCAGCGCATCGTCCGGTGCCCCGGGCTCGTCATGTGCAGCGACCGGGCGTGGTCGCGGGCACCCGTGCGCGCGTTCCCCGGCACGGTGGCCGTGGGTTGGTCGATCGTGATGGCCATGGTCAGTCCACCTCCGGCTTCAGCGCCCGGATGTACACGATCGAGAAGACCGCGCCGACGATGAGGAGGATCGTCGCGATGGCCGTCCCGAACCCGAGCTGCGAGAACTTGAACGCCTCCTGGTACGCCAGGATCGGCAGGGTCGAGCTGTTCGTGCCGGGGCCGCCACCGGTCATCACGTAGATGAGGGTGAACACCGACAGGGTCTGCAGGGTGGTGAGCATGAGGTTCGTCGAGATGCTCCGCCGGATGACCGGCAGGGTGATGTACGCGAGCCGCTGCCAGCCGGTGGCACCGTCGACCTCGGCGCTCTCGGTGATCTCGTCAGGAACCTCCTGCACGGCCGCCGAGTAGACGAGCATCGAGAACGCGGTCCCGCGCCAGATGTTCGCCAGGATGATCGCGATCATCGGGTACGTGTAGAGCCAGTTCGCGCCGGTGATCCCGATCATCGACAGGAACGTGTTGAGCGTGCCCTTGTCGTTGAAGAACGCGTAGGCCGCGAACGAGGCGACGATCTCGGGGAGCACCCACGCGGCCACCACGAAGGTGCCGACGAGTGCCCGGATCACCCGGTTCGCCTCCCGCATGAGCAGTGCCAGGCCGAGGCCGAGCACGTTCTGCCCGATCACCGCGGAGCCGATGAGGAACACGAGCGTCAGCAGCACGGACTTCGGGAAGTCCTTGTCCTGGAACAGGTCGACGTAGTTCTTGAGTCCGACGAACTGCTGGCTCGACGCGGCCGCGCCGGTGAGCGCGGAGTTCGTGAACGAGCCGTAGAACGACGAGATGATCGGCCCGACCAGGAACACGACGATGAGGACCATCGCCGGCACGAGCGGCGTCGCCCGTGCGGCCGTGCGCAGGCCGTGTCCGCTCCGCCGCCGGGGCGGGTCCGTTCGTCGGGGTCCGCGGGTGCCGGGCAGGGCCGGCGCGATCTGGGTTGCCATCGGGGTACCGCCTCTTCGCTGGGTCGTGGCCGGTGGGGTGGGGTGACCGGGTCGGGCCGGGAGGCGCGGTGCGGGCCCGTCCGGGCTCGCAGGCTCGCCCGGCGCCCGCCGCGGATCGCTGGCGCGATCCCGCTGAGCGGCGGGCGCCCGGCCGGCCGGCCTACTTGATCTGGACGGTGTGGTCCTGACCGACCACCCCGATCACCGCCTTGTCGTAGGTCGCAGCCGCCTGTTTCGGCGTCTGCTGCCCGGTCATCACGGATTCCATGGCCACCTGGATGGCGTTCGAGATCTGGCTGTAGTCGCTCGTCGCCGGGCGGAAGTTCGTGTGTTCCACGAGTCCGGAGAAGAACTTGAACGTCGGGTTGGACGCGTCGTAGGTCGGGTCCTCGGCGACGTCACTGCGCACCGCGATCTGGCTGTTCTGGATGTCGTACTTGAGCGACCCCTGCTTGTCCAACGCCATCGTGATGAAGTTGAACGCGGCCTGCGGGTTCCCGGAATGCGCCCCGACCGCGAGCGTCCAGCCACCGGACATGCTGTTGTAGCCCGGGGCCTGGCCGTTCTGCGTCGGCATCGGCGCCTGACCGAGCACGCTCGACCACTGCGACCACGGAGCCGTCCCGGTCTTCAGCCACGTGCCGGACTGCCACGAACCGTCGAGGTCGATCGCCAGCTGGCCCTTCGGCAGCCACGTGTTCGCGACGGTCGTGCCGACGTTCGGGTCGAGTTCCTGCTGCGGTGTCGGGCCGAGGCCGCCCTGGTAGACGTCCTTGACGAACTGGAGCGCGTCGACGAACTGCTTCGAGCCCGTCACCCACTTCTTGTTCTGGTAGAGGGTGTTGCCCTTGCCGTCCGCCCCGTACAGGAGCATCTCGAAGCCCTGCATGGTCGAGGCCTCGCCCTGCGGCTTGCCCGAGTACATGTGGAACGGGATGACGCTCGGGTCCTTGGCCTTGATCGTCTTCGCCGCGTCGAGGACGTCCTGCCAGGTCTTCGGCTGCCACGGAACGGGCAGCCCGACCTTCTTGAAGATGTCCTTGTTGTACCAGAGGGCCCGGGTGTCGGTGCCCATCGGGACGCCGTAGGTCTTGCCGTCGACGCCCTGCCCCGCCTGCTTGGCGTTCGTGTAGAACTTGCTCCAGTCGCTCCACTTGGCCGTGTACTTGTCGAGCGGCAGGAGGTACCCGGCCTGCGCGTCCGCCTTGACGAGGAACGTGTCCTCGTACATGACGTCAGGCGCGGTGGCCGACGCCTTGTTCATGAGCGCGAGCTTCGTGTAGTAGTCGTTCTCCTGCGCCTGGATCGGCACCAGGTCGACGGTCATGTTCGGGTACTTCTTCTCGAACGCCGCCTTGACGTCCTTCATGTGGTGGTCGAGCTGCTGGAAGCTGCCGAACTTCTGGTACGCGATCTTGATGGTGTCGCTGCTCGAGGATCCCGAGCTGCTGCACCCGGCCAGGGCCAGGGCTGCGACCGCTGCTGCTGCGACCGCGGCGATGAGACGAGGGCGTTTCATGGTGCTCCTTTGCTCCACAGGACGCTTCGGGCTCCCTTGCCCGGTCCGCGATTAGTCCACCGTATGGACTTAATGCTTGTCAAGCACCACGGGGGTGCGTTTCGCCCCGATCCCGCGAGATCGCACTCGTTGCCGTTCAGCACGCGCTCAGAGCGACAACGAGTGCGATTTCGCGGAGAGGGGGCTGCCTGGCCGACCGGCGGCCGGGGCGGCACTCAGCGGTCGATGAGCAGGGTGGAGGCCCGGGGCGACAACGTCGTGTCGAGCACCAGACACGCCGCTCCCACGGCGGTGACGTCCTCGTCGATCTCGCTCTGCTCGACCACGACGGGGTGCTTCGCCACGAGGACCGGCGACGACGCGATCGCCTGCGCGGCCGCGGGCAGGGCCTCCACGGCGATGCGCGACCAGAAGGGTCCGCCGAACACGACGCGGTCCACGTCGAGCAGGTTGACGATGACCACGACCGCACGGCCCATCGCGGTGCCGGCCGCCGCGGCGATCGCCCGCGCGATCGGGTCGCCCTCCGCGACCAGGGCCGACAGCTCGGAGAACGCGGCGTCGACCGCGGCCACGTCGGTGGGGCCGTCCCCGGTCGCCCAGGGCGCGCCGATGTCCAGTCCGGCCGCGGCGCCGAAGCGGACCAGGCGCTCGGGCGTCACGGTGTCGCCGACCTCGGCCCGGCCCTCCCCCGACCGGGTGGCCCGGGTCGTCACCGGCGCGGTGCCGACCCCCCGGCTGCCGCGGTCCGGTGTCCGGCGCGGGCCCGGCCCCTCGGGCAGCTCGGCCAGCAGGCCCTGGTCGATCATGATGTGGCCGGCGTCGCCGGCGTTCCCGCCCGCTCCGCGGAGCGGCTCGTGGTCGATCACGAGCCCGACGCCGAACCCGGTGCCGTAGTACACGAAGGCGAAGTTCCGGGCCGACGCCTCGTCGGTCAGCCACATCTCGCCGACGGCGGCGGCCGTCACGTCCTTCTCGAGCAGGACCGGGAGGCCCGTGGCCGCGGCGAGCGCGTCGCGCACCGGGACGTCCCGCCACCGGGGCAGGAACGGCGGGTCGAGGACGACGCCCCGTTCCGGGTCGATCGGTCCGGGCGAGGCCACCCCGACGCCGAGCACCGCCGCGCGGTCGACGCCTGCGTCGGTGACGAGTCGCTCGACCGCGTCGGCCATCGTCGACACGACGTCGTCCGGGTTCGCCGCGGAGGGCGTCGGGACGCTCGCCCCGGCGACGACCGCCCCCCTGAGGTCGAGGAGCACGCTCGTGACGACCGCCGGGTCGACGTGGACACCGACGGCGTACCGACTGGTGGGATCGAGTCGGAGGATCGTGCGGGGTTTGCCGCGGCCCGCGACCACGGTGCCCGACTCGACGACCATGCCCGCGTCGATGAGGTGCCGGGTGACGTTGGACACGGTCTGGGGGCTGAGCCCCGTGCGGTCGGCGAGCTCGACGCGACTCAGCCCGTCGGTGCTCCGGCGGATCGCGTCGAGGACCACGGTGCGGTTGAACCCGCCGATGGCCGGGAGGTTGGCACCGCGTCGATGCTCGGCCATCGCTCCTCCGTTCGTCCGGGGCCGACCCTATCGCCCGACCCGCCACGCCCGGGCGTCCTGGTTCTCCGGAAGCTCGTGGCAGCCCCTCTGGTCCGCTCGCAGGAGCACCGCTACCCTGACCGGCATGACGGACCTCCGCCTCGAGCCCCTCTCCGCCGCGACGATCGTCGCGGCGAACTCGCTCACGCTCAAGCCAGGGCAGGAGCAGTACGTCCAGCCGGTGTCGCACTCCATCGCCGAGGCCTACGTCCGACCGACGACGGCCTGGCCGCGCGTGGTGCTCGACGGCGACGAGGTCGTCGGGTTCATCATGGGGAACTTCGACGCCGAGAACAGCCAGGAGGAGCTCCGCAGCTGCATCTGGCGGCTCAACGTCGCCGCTTCGGCCCAGGGCCGCGGAGTCGGCCGGTTCGCCGTGCACGGCCTGGCAGAGGAAGCCCGCTCGCGCGGGTTCGACCGGCTGACCGTCATGTTCGAGCCCGGCGACGACGGCCCCGAGCCGTTCTTCCGCGCGATCGGGTTCCAGGTCATCGGCGAGACGCAGTACGGGGAGCACTTCGCCGCCCTGACACTCTGAACCCGGTGGTGGACGAGCCCGGAGACCCCGGCACGGACTTCGGCGCCGCGGTGGCCGATGTGGTCCGCGGCATCCCGCCCGGCCGGGTGATGACGTACGGCGACGTCGCGGCGGTGCTCGGCTCTCGGGCGTCGCGGCAGGTCGGCCGGGTCATGGCGCACGAGGGCCACGGTCTGCCGTGGTGGCGCGTCGTCCGCGCCGGGGGTCTGCCGCCCGTCGAGCACGAGGCCCGCGCCCTCGAGCACTGGCGCACCGAGGGGACCCCGCTCCGGCCGGGCACCCCGACCTGGAGGGTCGACATGCGTCGGGCGCGTTGGTCGCCCTCCTGAACCGCTCGCGGGGGACACACCCTGACCGGAGTCGGCCTGCACCGCGCGTACCGTCCCGGGGGGCCGGGCGTTCCCGTCGTCCGGCGACGAACAGGAGGAGCACCATGCGAGCAGTCGTCTACAACGGACCGCGCGACGTCAGCGTCCAGGACGTCCCCGACGCCCGGATCGAGAAGCCGACCGACATCCTCATCCGGGTGACCGCCACGAACATCTGCGGGTCGGACCTGCACATGTACGACGGCCGGACGGACATCGAGCCGGGCAGCGTCTTCGGACACGAGAACCTCGGCGAGGTGATCGAGGTCGGCTCCGGGGTCGAGAAGGTCTCGGTCGGCGAGCGCGTCGTCCTCCCCTTCAACATCGCCTGCGGCTTCTGCAAGAACTGCGAGCGCGGCTGGTCGAGCTTCTGCCTGACGACGCAGCCGAACCCGGAGACGGCCGGTGCGGCGTACGGCTACGCGGACATGGGTCCGTACCGCGGCGGGCAGGCGGAGCTCCTCCGCGTGCCGTTCGGTGACTACAACGCACTCCGTCTCGGCGAGGACTCGGTCGAGAAGGAGAACGACTACGCGATGCTGTCGGACATCTTCCCCACCGGATGGCACGGCACCGAGCTCGCGGGGGTGAAGCCGGGCGACTCGGTCGTCGTGTACGGCGCCGGCCCGGTCGGGTTGATGGCGGCACTGTCGGCCACGATCAAGGGTGCCGCGAAGGTCATGGTCGTCGACCGGCAGCCGGACCGCCTGCGTCTGGTGGAGTCGATCGGTGCGATCCCGATCAACGACGCCGAGGTCGACCCCGTCCAGGCGGTCCTCGACCAGACCATGGGGCTCGGGGCGGACGCCGGTGTGGAGGCCGTCGGGTACCAGGCACACGACCCCGAGGGCAACGAGCAGCCGAACCTCGTGCTGAACCGCCTCATCGCGTCCGTGCGGTTCACGGGCGGCATCGGCGTCGTCGGTGTCTACCTGCCGCAGGACCCGGGCGCCTCGGACGAGCTCGCCAAGAACGGGCAGATCGCGCTCGACTACGGCACGTTCTTCTTCAAGGGCCAGCACATGGGCACCGGGCAGGCGCCGGTCAAGCGGTACAACCGGCAGCTCCGCGACCTCATCGCCGCGGGCAAGGCGGAACCGTCCTTCATCGTGAGCCACGACCTGCCGCTCGACCAGGCACCGGACGCGTACCGGCACTTCGACGCCCGCGACGAGGGCTGGACGAAGGTCGTGCTGCACCCCGCCTCGGCCTGACCGGTCGCCGGGCCGCGGCCGTCAGGCGGTCGCGCGCCCGGCCTCCAGGTCGTAGCGGTCGCCCCGCGGGGCGGTCGGCAGGGCGAGCAGCACGAGCAGCACGAGGTTGACGACCGGGACGAGGTCGAGCAGCAGCCACCACCCGCTGCGTCCCGTGTCGTGCAGGCGTCGGACCCCGAGCGCGATCGTCGGCAGGAGCGTGGCGAGGCCCCAGACCGCGCTGACGGCCACGACGACGACGATCGCGATGACGGGCCCGTCCGGGACGCCGCTCGTGGTCGTGCCCGAGGGCAGCGTGGCCACGGTGACCCCGAAGACGATCCCGGCCACGATGCCGAACACGAGACCCACCAGCGCCGCGACGAGCAGCCACCACCAGCACTCGCTGCGGCTCGCGCGGCCCCGCAGCACCACGTAGCCGCGCCAGAACCGGCGGACGGCGACGGGCAGCGGGGCGCCGTACCAGGGCACGCCGATCGGGAGGGCCGCAGCGGGGCCTCCCGTCCGGTCCGGTCGGGTCGTGGTCGGTCGGGCACCGTCGCTCATGGGGACCATCCTGCCCTGTCCGGGGACGCCCCCGCGCCGCCCCCGCGCCGTCCTCGGAGTCGCCGAGATCGCAGAACACGCCGCTCACATGAGGACGTGAGCGGCGTGTTCTGCGATCTCGGCGGGAGGACCGGGCCGGCGGGAGGACCGGAGCGGCCGGACCGGGGCCGGCCGGACCGGGGCCGGCGGGTCAGACCAAGCTGTCCCGCCAGGCCGCGTGGAGCTGAGCGAACCGGCCGGTACCCGCGATGAGGTCGTCCGGCGTGCCGTCCTCGACGATCTGCCCGTGTTCCATGACGAGCACCCGGTGGGCGATCGCGACCGTCGAGAGGCGGTGCGCGATGATCACGGCGGTGCGGTCGGCGAGCAGGGTCTCGAGACCCTCCTGCACGAGCCGCTCGCTCGGGATGTCGAGCGACGCCGTGGCCTCGTCGAGGATGAGCACGCGCGGGTCCGCCAGGAACGCCCGGGCGAACGACAGCAGCTGCCGCTGGCCCGCCGACACCCGGCCACCGCGCTTGTTGACGTCGGTGTCGTACCCGTCGGGCAGCGCCTCGATGAACGTGTGGGCGCCGACGGCCTTCGCCGCCCGCTCGATCTCGGCCCGTGACGCCCCCGGCTTGCCGAGCGCGATGTTGTCCGCGACGGACCCCGAGAACAGGTACGCCTCTTGCGTGACCATGACGATCGCGCGCCGCATGTCCCGCGGGTCGAGGTCGCGCAGGTCGATGCCGTCGAGCCGCACGGAGCCCTGTGACGGGTCGTAGAACCGCGCCATGAGCTTCGCGAGCGTCGACTTGCCCGCGCCCGTCGACCCCACGAGCGCGATCGTCTGACCGGCCGGGATGTGCAGGTCGAACTCGGGGAGCACGACCGTCTCGGCGTTGTACGCGAACACGACGTCGTCGAAGTCGACGCGGCCCTTCGCCTGGGCGAGGTGCTGCGGCCGGACCGGGTCCGGCACGCTCGGCTCCTCCTCGAGCACGCCCGAGATCTTCTCCATCGCAGCGGACGCCGACTGGTACCCGTTGTAGAACATCGCGAGCTGTTCGGCCGGGTCGAAGAACCGCCGGGCGTACAGGGCGACGGCGAGCAGGGCGCCGATCTCGAGCGAGCCATCGACGACGCGGAACGCGCCGATGATGACGACCGCCGCGAGCGTCGCGTTGCCGATGAGCACGAGGCCCGGATCGAACGTCCCGAACAGGTTGAACACCTTGGCGTTCGCGGCGCGGTAGTCCTCGACGTACCCGGCGTACTCGTCGCGGTTGCGGGACTCCTTGCGGAACGCCTGCACCGCCCGGATGCCCGTCATGGTCTCGACGAAGTGCACGATCACCCGGGCGCTCGTGACACGCGTCGCCCGGAACAGCTGCTGCGAGCGCTTCTGGAACCACCGGGTCAGGAACCACAGCGGCACGAGGGCGATCGCGAGCACGAGGCCGGACGTCGGGTCGAGCGACACGAGCGCGATGGCGGTGAACACCATGTAGAGCACGCCCTGGATGAGCTGGTTCAGCCCGGAGTCGAGGAGTTCGCGGATCGAGTCGAGGTCGCTCGTCTGGCGCGAGATGATCCGCCCGGACGTGTAGGTCTCGTGGAACTCGAGGCTCAGACGCTGGGTGTGCAGGAACACGCGCTTGCGCAGGTCGAGCAGGATCTTCTGGCTGATCTTCGCCGCGAGCACGGTGTACCAGGCGGTGAGCAGCGCGCCCGCGACGGCGACGACGATGTAGCCGGCCACCACGAGGTACGCGGGGAGCCAGTCCTGTCGGTGGAGCACCGACGGCAGCGCGCTGTCGATGCCGTACGCGATGAGGGTTGGACCGGCCACCTGCGCGCCGGTCGACACCACCACGACGATCGCGATCGTCCACAGGTCGCGCCGGAGCGGTCCGAGCAGCGAGCGCATGAGCGCGAGCGACCGACGCCGGAGCCGTCGGCTCTCGGCCTTCGTGAAGTGCTCCCGCTCCTCGCCGCGCACACCGCGCACGGTGATGGAGGCGGTGACCGGCTGCCCGTCGTCGGCCGCGGTGACGGCGGCGGCCGGGCCTCCCGGCTGTGCGGTGTCCGTGGCGGGCTGGGCCCGCTCCTCGAACTCGGTCTGGTACTCGTCCTCGGGCTCGCCGGGGGCGTCCGGCCTGGCCGACGTCCGCTGGGGGTCGCTCATGCCAGTGCCTCCTCTCGCGCGGTCGCGTCGTCCTCGTCGAGCGAGGAGATGACGTAGCGGTAGTGGTCGTTCGTGGCCATCAGGTCGTGGTGCGTCCCGACGGCGGTGATGCGCCCGTCCTGCATGAGCGCGACCCGGTCGGCCAACGTTACGGTGGAGGGGCGGTGCGCGACGATGAGCGAGGTCGTCTCGGCGAGGACGCGTCGGAGTCCCGCCTCGACCCGGGCCTCGGTGTCGACGTCGAGCGCCGACAACGGGTCGTCGAGCACGAGCACGCTCGGTCGGGCGGCGATCGCCCGGGCCAGTGCGAGCCGCTGCCGTTGCCCGCCGGACAGGCTCAGGCCCTCCTCGCCGACGCGGGTGTCGACGCCGTCCGGGAGCCGGTCGACGAACTCCGCCTGCGCGACGTCGAGCGCCTCGCGGAGCAGGGCCTCGGCCTCGTCCCCCGAGACGTCCGGGCGGCCGAGGAGCACGTTGTCCCGCACCGAGGCGCTGAAGAGCGTGGCGTCCTCGAACGCGACGCCGACCCGGTGCCGCAGTTCCTCGCGCGTGAGCTCGCGGACGTCGACACCGTCGATCGTGATCGAGCCGCCCGTGACGTCGTACAGACGCGGCACCAGGGCGAGCAACGTCGTCTTGCCCGACCCGGTGAGCCCGACGAGCGCCATCGTCTCGCCCGGCTGCAGGACGAGCTCCACCCCGTCGACGAGGTCCGGCGTGCCCGCGGGCGCGTCCTGGTAACGGAAGTGCACGTCGGTGAACGTCAACGCACCACGGGGGTCGGTGATCGTGCGCGGACGCTCCGGGTCCTGGATCGTGTTCTCGGAGTCCATGACCTCGAAGAACCGGTCGACCGCGGTCCGGGTGTCGAACGTCATCGACAGCAGGAAGCCGATGGACTCGATCGGGAACCGGAGGACCGCCGCTGCCGAGAAGAACGCGAACAGCTCCCCGACCGTCAGGTGGCCCTGCGACGCCAGCCAGATCCCGGCGAGCAGGCACAGTGCGAACGCGACGTCGGGCACGAGCAGGAGCCACAGCCAGATGCCGGCGATGGCCCGGGCCTTCTCGATCTCGGTGCCCCGGAGCTGCTCGGCCTGTTCGCTGAACTCGTCGAGCTTGTACCGGCCGCGGCCGAACGCCTTGAGCACGCGGATGCCGTGCACCGACTGCTCCACACTCGTCGCGAGGTCACCCACCTGGTCCTGGCTGCGCCGGGCGACGACCGAGTACTTGCGCTCGAACACGAGGCCGTTGATCCAGATCGGGATCGACGCGACCATGAAGATGAGCGCGAGCAGCCAGCTCCACGTGAACAGCACGCCGAAGCCGACGATGATCGTGACGATGTTGACGACGAGCAGCACGATGCCGAACGCCAACCAGCGTCGGATCAGGCTGAGGTCCGACACCGACCGCGACAGCAGCTGACCCGACTGCCACCGGTCGTGGAACGCGACCGGCAGGTCCTGGAGCTTGGCGTAGAGGGCGTTCCGCATGCGCGACTCGACGTACGTGCCCGGCCGGAGGACCAGGCGACGGCGGGCGGCGATCATGAGGGCCTCGAGCACCCCGAGGCCGAGCACCGCCAGGCCCGCGGGGACGATCTGGCCACGGTCGCCGGACTTCAGCGGCCCGTCGACCAGGGCCTGCAGGACGAACGGGATCGCGAGCGCGACGAGCGACGCGACCATCGCGGCGACCATGCCGAGCACGATGCGCCCGATCGCGGGCTGGACGTAGGGGTAGATCCGCGCGATGGCGCGGAAGGTGGACGGACGCGCTGCTGCAGCGGGCGTTCTCGACATGGGGAGACCTCATCGTCGAACCGGTCGGGACCGGAGTGCGGATTGATGCGACCTCCGACCCGTCGGGCGGGCCGGGAGGCGGGACCTCCGCCCGACGTCATGGTGACGATGGGCGTGGCCGGGTGGGGCGGGCGGGGGCGGACGCCGAGGCGTCACGCGCCGCGAGCGGCGGACCGGTGACCCGTCGGCGGCGTGCTGGTCCCCGCGGGGGCGACTAGCGGAACGTCGGTCCCTCGACGGACGGGGCGACGACTCCGAAGGCGTCCAGGCCGGCGGGAGCCAGGGTGCTGGTCATCGCGTTCATCGTCACTCCAGTCGTCGTCATCGTCACGCCGACCACCGGGCCGCGCTGGTGGGGCGTGTCGAGGCCGGTCGGAGCCTCACAGACTATTCGCAGCCGCCCTCAGGTCGCAACGAGGTCCGGCGTGTCGCCCTACTCGCGTTGCACCCGCCTGTCCTGCGGCGGTTCCGGCGCCTGCGAACGGCTGGGGACATACGCCTCCTGTAACCGCTCCCCGCATCACAAGCGACGGCCAAAGTCGTTATGCTCCCCCCGTGGCACGGGACGGCGACGCGGCGAAGCATGGCTATCGCGTTGGGAACCACGAACTTCACTTCGGCGTCCGTTTTTGGGTAGCCCTTTTCCTTGCCATAGGACTTGTCGCAATCGGCATGTACACCTCGCCGAGAAATCTCACGGCCGGAGTTCTGGTCGGCGTTGCCGGCGTGATTGGCGCGCTGCTTGGCGTTCTACTTGATATCACTCCTGTTTCGACGGACCGATCAGTTGAGGCTCGGAGCGCGATTCGCGCACTACACCGTTTGAGCCAAGATATTGAGAGCATCCAAGCACGGGTAACTCTGATCGCAGCAGAGCGCCTCACGCAGCGAGCCGCTATTCCGATTGCTCTTGTGTCAGAGGACCTGGAAGGCGTCCGAACAGGCCTCTACTCTGCAATAGTCGAATGGGACCGGATTGCCCCCGGGTCGTCGAATGTGATCGAGGAAATTAGAACAGCCGGGAGTGAGTTGCTAGCGAAGCTCTCGAAGGAAGATGGCAGGAGCGAAGGTTGACAGACGCACAGAAGGTTCAGGGCAAGGTAGCGGAAATCGTCAGCGATCGGGAGGTGATCTTGAACCGGGGGGAACGAGACGGCGTCGAACAGGGAATGTACTTCGCCATCCTCGACCCCGACTTCGTCAGCGTGACGGACCCCGACAGCAACGAAGATCTTGGCGGTATCCGTCTCGTCAAGGTGGCGGTACAAGCCGTCGAGGTCGCCCCTCACCTCACCCTTGCTCGAACGTTCAGAACCCGAACCGTGAACGTAGGTGGTACTGCCGCTGGTATTGGGTCCATACTCGCTGCAACACAGCCGCCGCGCTACGTCGAGCGTGTCGAGCGTCTGACGATCGACGAGAGCACCCGCCGCAAAATCGATCCGTCTGAGAGTGTCGTCGGGCGCGGGGATCCGTTCGAGGAGATCGACGAGGACGACGCCGAGGACATCAAATCCATCACTATTTGGCGGTGAACTACTTGCGCATTCCTCTGCCTCTTCCCCAGTAGTAGCAGCTCGAGCCCGATCCGCATGTCAGTGGAAGAAGTGGCGTTCGCCCGTGAAGTACATCGTCACGCCGGCCGCGTTCGCCGCAGCGATCACCTCGGCGTCGCGCACGGACCCGCCGGGCTGGACCACCGCCCGGACACCCGCGTCGATGAGGACCTGCAGCCCGTCGGCGAACGGGAAGAAGGCGTCGGAGGCGGCCACCGACCCCGCGGCGCGGTCGCCCGCCCGGGTCACGGCGAGGTGGCACGAGTCGACCCGGTTCACCTGGCCCATGCCGACGCCGACGCTCGCCCCGGCGTTCGCCAGCAGGATCGCGTTCGACTTGACGGCCCGGCAGGCCTTCCACGCGAACGCGAGGTCCGCGAGGGTGGCGTCGTCCGCGGCGTCCCCGGACACGAGGTCCCACGTCGCCTGGTCGAACGTCGTGAACCGGTCGGCGTCCTGCACGAGGAACCCGCCCGAGATCTGCTTGACCTCGCGGGGCGCCAGGGCGAAGTCGGCCGGCAGGGTGAGCAGCCGGATGTTCTTCTTGGCGGACAGGATCTCGACGGCCTCGGGGTCGAACGCGGGTGCGATCACGACCTCGGTGAAGATGTCCGCCACAGCCTCGGCCATGCCGCGCGACACGGGGCGGTTCGCCGCGATGACCCCGCCGAACGCCGACAGGGGATCGCACGCGTGGGCACGGGCGTGGGCGTCGGCGATCGGGTCGGCCGCGTCGGGTGCCGCGACCGCGATGCCGCAGGGGTTCGCGTGCTTGATGATCGCGACCGCCGGCTCCGTGAAGTCGTACGCGGCACGGAGCGCTGCGTCGGCGTCGACGTAGTTGTTGTACGACATCTCCTTGCCGTGCAGCTGGGTCGCCTGCGCGATGCCGTGGCCGTCGGCGGCGGTGTAGAGCGCGGCGGCCTGGTGCGCGTTCTCGCCGTAGCGGAGACCCGCCGCGAGCGAGCCCTCGAGCTGGATCGTCGGTGCGAAGCCGCTGGCGCCGGACCCGTCCGCTGATCCGTTCCCCGGGCCTCCCGGCTGCGCGACGTCGCCATGGACCGTCGGGCCGCCCGCGACGTGCTCGGTGAAGTACGCGGCCACGGCGGTGTCGTACGCCGCGGTGTGGGCGAAGGCCGCGGTGGCGAGCCGACGGCGGAGGGCGAGGTCCGTGCCTCCCGACCGGACCGCGGCGATGACCTCGGCGTACGACGACGGCGAGACCACGACGGCCACGTTGGCGTGGTTCTTCGCGGATGCGCGCACCATCGCGGGGCCGCCGATGTCGACGTTCTCGACGACCGTCGCCGTGTCCGCACCCGACGCCACGGTCTCGACGAAGGGGTAGAGGTTCACGACGACGAGCTCGAACGGCGCGATCCCGAGGTCGGCGAGCTGCTGCTCGTGCGACTCGAGCCGCAGATCGGCGAGCAGACCCGCGTGCACGGCCGGGTGCAGGGTCTTCACGCGGCCGTCGAGGGACTCGGGGAACCCGGTGATCGCGGCGACCTCGGTGACGCCGATGCCCGAGTCGGCGATGGCCTTCGCCGTCGACCCCGTGGACACGATCTCGACCCCGGCGGCGTCGAGGGCCGCGGCGAGGTCGAGGAGGCCGGACTTGTCGCTCACCGAGATGAGCGCGCGGCGGACGGCGACGCGGTCGCGCTCGCGGTAGAGGCTGGGATCGGCGGCGTGGGCGCTCATGCGCGGGCGAGTTCCTTCAGGTCGACGGTTCCGTTGGCGATGTCGAGGACGGTCTGGATGAGCAGCCGTCGCTCCACGTGCTTGATGCGGTCGTGCAGCGTGGACTCGGAGTCGTCCGGCTCCACGGGGATCCGCTCCTGGACGATGATCGGGCCGCTGTCGACGCCGTCGTCGACGAGGATGACGCTCGCGCCCGTCTCCCGCACGCCCGCGACGAGGGCGTCCCGCACGGCGTGCGCGCCGGGGAACTCGGGCAGGTGGGCGGGGTGGGTGTTGACGATCGCGGGGCTGAACTCGGCGACGACGTCGTGCGGGAGCAGCCGCATGAACCCCGAGAGCACGAGCAGGTCGGGCGTCCACGGGCGGATCTGCTCGGCCAGGGCGGCACCCCACTCCTGCCGGGTCGCGAACGCCGTGAAGGGGACCGTGAAGGTCGGGATGCCGTACTCCTCGCCGAGGTCGAGCCCCTCGGCGTCACGATCCGCACCGATCGCGACGACCCGTGCGGGGTACTCGGCGTCCCGTGCGGCGTCGAGCAGCGCGCGGAGGTTCGATCCGGCACCGGAGATCAGCACCACCAGTTCGAGCACGGTCGCCAGCCTACCGGGTGTCGTTCAGCGGGCGGCGTCGCCGCGGGTGTCGTTCAGCGGGCGGCGTCGCCGCGGCTGTCGTTCAGCGGCCGGCGTCGCCCTTGGGCCGACGCCACCACGGGAGCTCGTGCTCGGGGATCTCGTCGACGACGTCGGTGTCCCACTGGTCCGCCTCGCCGCCGACCGCTTCGGGGGACGTCGACTCGGCGCCGTCGGACCCTCTGGTCTCAGCGTGCCGGGACGGCCGGGCCGCCCATCCGAGCGGGAGCTGGGGCAGCGCGGCCTCGCGTTCCCGCTCGCGCTCGCGCTCGAGCTCGCGGACGACCTCCGGGTCCCCGTCGGACACCGGCTCGGTCGGCTGCTCGGGGTGCGCGATCGTCGCACCACTGCGTCCCGTCACGCGGAACCGGGAGTGGCCACCGGTGCGGCCGCCCACCGTCGTCGTGTCCGCCGCCCCGGCCCGGCCGAGCGCGCCGAGGAACCCGCCGTCGTCGTCCTCGGTGATGGTGTCCACGGGGAGCGGGGCGGCCGCCTCCGCATCGTCGTCGCGCCAGCGTTCACGGCGGGGCAGCCAGGAGTCGCGCTCCGGCCACCGCACCAGGTCGCTGCCGACCGCGAGCGCGAGGACCGCCGGCACACCGGCCTCGAGCGCGGCGAGTGCCCCGACGGCGACGGGGGACGGCCCGACGGTGACGAGTCGTCCGGGGCCGAGGGAACCGGCGGTCAGCCACGCGGCGAGTCCCGTCGCCAGCCCCGCCACCACGCCGATGCCGACGCCGGCGATGGCGCGGCGTCCGGCCGTGTTCCCCTCCGCGAGGGCGCGGACGAGCCGCGGGCGGAGCAGCGCGGCGACGAGGAACGCCCCGACGGCGGGCACCAGCACGGACAGCAGGCCGAACGCGTGTCCTCCGGTGGGAAGCGCGCCGAGGACGGGGATGCCCGGGATCGGACCGAGGGTCGTGCCGATCGGCGAGACGTCCGACCCGGTGCCGATCGCGAACCCGGGGCCGACGATCCACGCCATCGCCCAGCCGACGAGGTCGGGCAGGAACGCGAGTTCACCGACCGTGATCGCGAGACCGCCGACGAGTCCCGCGTGCGACTGCTCGTAGAGCGTGATGACCTGGGCGTACGACCCGAGCACGAGCAGGGCGACGAGCAGGGCCGCCGCGGTCACGAGCACCGCCACGACGCCGAGACCGCCGCGCAGCGCCACGTCGGTCACGGAGCGCCACGGGCCCGGGATCCGGTCGACGGCGTCGAGCACCGCGGCGGTCGCGGGGTCGGGATCGGCGCCCCGGCGGCGTCGGGCGACCTCGGCCGCCACGAGCAGCGGCACGGCGTACCAGAGGGTCGGCAGCAGGACCGACTGCCAGATCGAGGGACGAGCCGCGACGCTGACGGTCGACAGCGCGACGGCGAGCGCCAACGCGGCGACGACGACGATGCCGGCGATGCTGCCGGTCACGCGGTGTTCGGTCTCGGCGAGGCGTCGACCGGCGCGTGCGCCGAGCCACGCGGTGATCACCGCGAACCCGAGCGCCGCGATCGTCAGGACGATGGGCGCGTCGGCGCCGCTGAGGCCGGTCGCCTTGGCGGTGGCGGCGTCGAGCACGAAGGTGACGTCGACGCCGTGGCCGATCAGCCAGACGCTCCCCGCCGCCCGCCAGAACGCGAGCCACGGGACCTGCAGGCCGTACTCGATGCCCCAGAGGAGCGTCAGCGGCACGAGGGCGATCCCGACGCCGACGGCGACCGTCACGACGGCCTCGACGGCGGCGAAGAGAGCGGTGCCCGGGCGGTTCATCGCGGACGAGGATACGGGAGGGCCCGCCGCACACCGGGTCGGCGCGCGGCGGGCCGGGCGACACTCAGCCGAGTGCGGCGACTGCCTCCCGCAGCAGGGCCGCGGTCTCGCTCGGGGTCTTGCCGACGCGGACCCCGGCGGCCTCGAGCGCCGCCTTCTTCGCCTCGGCCGTGCCGGCCGAGCCGGACACGATCGCCCCGGCGTGCCCCATGGTCTTGCCCTCCGGCGCCGTGAACCCGGCGACGTAGCCCACCACCGGCTTCGTGACGTTGGCCTTGATGAAGTCGGCCGCGCGTTCCTCGGCGTCGCCGCCGATCTCGCCGATCATGACGATCGCGGTCGTCTCGGGGTCGGCCTCGAACGCGGCGAGCGCGTCGATGTGCGTCGTGCCGATGACCGGGTCGCCGCCGATGCCGATCGCGGTGGAGAACCCCAGGTCCCGGAGCTCGTACATCATCTGGTAGGTCAGCGTGCCCGACTTCGACACGAGGCCGATCGGCCCCTTGCCCGTGATGTTCGCGGGGGTGATGCCGACGAGGGACTCACCCGGCGTGATGATGCCGGGGCAGTTCGGCCCGATGATCCGGGTCTTCCCGCCGAGCGCCTTCGCGTGTGCCCAGAACTCCGCCGCGTCCTGCACCGGGATGCCCTCGGTGATGACGACGACGAGGGGGATCTCGGCGTCGATGGCCTCCATCACGGCGTCCTTCGCGAAGGCCGGCGGGACGAACACGATCGACGTGTCCGCTCCGGTCTCCTGGATGGCCTCGGTCACCGAGCCGAACACGGGCAGGGTGACGTCGCCGTGTGTGACCGTCGTGCCGGCCTTGCGCGCGTTCACGCCGCCGACGACCTTCGTCCCGGCCTTGAGCATGAGCGCGGTGTGCTTCGTGCCCTCGCCGCCGGTGATGCCCTGGACGATGACCTTCGAGTCCTTGTCGAGGAAGATGGACATGGTGCTGGTCCCTTCTAGGCCGCGGCCGCGGCGAGTTCGGCGGCCTTCTCGGCCGCGTCGTCCATGGTCGCCACGACGGTGACGAGCGGGTGTGCCGCCTCGGCGAGGATGCGCCGGCCCTCGTCCACGTTGTTGCCGTCGAGCCGCACGACGATCGGCTTCGTGGCCGCGTCGCCGAGGATCCCGAGCGCGGCGACGATGCCGTTCGCGACGGCGTCGCACGCGGTGATCCCGCCGAAGACGTTGACGAAGACGCTCTTCACCTGCGGGTCCCCGAGGATGACGTCGAGGCCGTTGGCCATGACCTCCGCCGAGGCGCCGCCGCCGATGTCGAGGAAGTTGGCGGGCTTGACGCCGCCGTGGCGCTCCCCCGCGTACGCGACGACGTCGAGCGTCGACATGACGAGCCCGGCTCCGTTGCCGATGACGCCGACCTCGCCGTCGAGCTTGACGTAGTTGAGGCCGTGCGCCCCGGCCTTCGCCTCGAGCGGGTCGGCCGAGGCGCTGTCCTCGAGCGCGGCGTGGTCCTCGTGCCGGAAACCCGCGTTGTCGTCGAGCGACACCTTGCCGTCCAGCGCGAGGATCTGGCCGTCCTCGGTGCGGACGAGCGGGTTGACCTCGACGAGCGTGGCGTCCTCGCCCTGGAACACGCCGTAGAGCGCGACGAACACGGGCACGACCGCGGGGATCAGGTCCTCGGGGAACCCGGCCTGGCGTGCGATCTGCTCGGCCTCGGCGTCGTTGATCCCGGTGAGCGGGTTGACCTCGACGCGGGCGAGTGCCTCGGGCTTCTCGACCGCGAGCTGCTCGATCTCCATGCCGCCCTCGACGCTGACGAGCGACAGGTACGAGCGGTTGGCGCGGTCGAGCAGCACGGAGAAGTAGAACTCCTCGGCGATCTGCGCGCCCTGCGCCACCATCACGCGGTGCACGGTGTGGCCCTTGATGTCGAGCCCGAGGATGGCCTGCGCGGCCTCGTACGCCTCGTCGGGGGTCTTCGCGACCTTGACCCCACCGGCCTTCCCACGCCCGCCGACCTTGACCTGCGCCTTCACCACGACGACCCCGCCGATGCGCTCGGCCGCCGCGCGGGCCTCGTCGGGGGTGTCGGCGATGATGCCCTGCAGGACGGGGACGCCGGAGGACTCGAAGAGGTCCCTGGCTTGGTACTCGAAAAGATCCACGCTGTTCTTCCTCACCGCGATGTGCGTCTTCGGGCAGCGCCGTCGTCGTGCGTCGGCGCTGGTCGGACGGTCGCACTCGACGTCGAGGTCGCTCGATGTCGAGACAACGGCCGCGGCCAGCCTAGCGCTCCGGGCCGGTCGTACCCCGGCCGCCGGGTCGCCTCCGAGCGGCGCTCCGGCAGGGTGTCGTGCATGAGCGATGACATCCGCGACCGTGCCGAGGCGACCGCCCGCGAGGTCTTCGGTTGGGAGGCCCTGCACGCCGGCCAGGCCGAGGCGATCGAGGCGGTGGTCGGCGGACGTGACACCCTCGCCGTGATGCCGACCGGCTACGGCAAGTCCGGCATCTACCAGGTGGCGGGGCTCCTCATCGACGGCCCGACCGTCGTCGTCTCCCCGCTCATCGCGCTGCAGGACGACCAGGTGGCGGGGCTCGAGGCGCGAGAGCAGACCGGCGGACCCCGTGCGGTCGCCGTCAACTCGACCCGGTCCGCGGGCGAGGTCGAACAGGCATGGGCCGACCTGGCGAGCGGAGACGCCGAGTACGTGTTCCTCGCGCCCGAGCAGCTCGCGAAGGACGAGGTCGTCGAACGCCTGCTCGACCTCGGCGTGCGCCTGTTCGTCGTCGACGAGGCCCACTGCGTGTCGAGCTGGGGGCACGACTTCCGCCCCGACTACCTCGTCCTCGGCGAGGTCGTCGAGCGGCTCGGTCACCCGACGGTCCTCGCCATGACCGCGACCGGCTCGGGTCCGGTCCGGTCCGAGATCGTCGAGCGGCTCGCCATGCGGGACCCGCTCGAGCTGAGCCGCGGGTTCGACCGGCCGAACCTCCGGCTCGAGGTCGTGCGTCACAGCGACGACGACGGCAAGCGGGCCGCCGTCGTCGAGCAGGTGGCGGCCCTCCCGGTCCCCGGTCTGCTGTACGTGGCGACCCGCAAGGAGACCGAGTGGTACGCGGACGAGCTGGCGGACCGCGGGCGGAACGTCCGCGCGTACCACGCCGGACTCAAGGCGTCCGAGCGGCAGGAGGTGCACGAGGCGTTCCTCGCCGGCACCCTCGACGTCGTCGTCGCGACGAACGCGTTCGGCATGGGCATCGACAAGCCGGACGTGCGCTTCGTCGTGCACGCCGACGTGCCCGAGTCCGTCGACGCGTACTACCAGGAGATCGGCCGGGCCGGACGCGACGGCGATCCGGCGACCACGACCCTCCACTACCGGGCCGAGGACCTCGGGCTGCGGCGGTTCTTCGCGTCCGGCACGCCCGCCAAGGCGAAGCTCCGCACGGTGTTCGACGCCGTGCCCGACGACGGCGCGATCCGTCGTCCCGAGCTCGCCGAGGCGGCGGAGGTGCCCACGCGGTCCCTCGGCCGCTACGCGAACGCCCTCGTCGAGGGCGGGGCGCTCGAGGAGACCGAGGACGGCCTCGTCCGCACCGACGACGACGCCGCGCGGGACGCGGACGCCGCCGCCGACGCCGCGGTCGCCCGCGCCGAGGACCGTGAGCGGATCGAGGAGTCGCGCATCGCGATGATGCGGCAGTACGCCGAGACCCTCGGTTGCCGACGCCAGTTCCTGCTCGGCTACTTCGGCGACGAGCTGCCCCAGCCCTGCGGCAACTGCGACACGTGCGCCTCCGGCTCGGCGTACGCGCAGGACGCCCACGTGGCGGACGGCTCGAACGACGCCGCGTACCCGCCGGACTCCGAGGTCGAGCACGACGAGTGGGGTCACGGGACCGTCATGAGCACCGAGGAGGACCGGATCACCGTGTTCTTCGAGTCGGTGGGGTACCGCGTGCTGTCGATCGACGCGGTGCGCGAGCGGGGCCTCCTGCGGACCGTCTGACGGCCGTCGTCACCCGCTGCCGGCGGCCCGGCGCGGGTCGGGGAAGGCGCGGCCGCTCGACCACCCGTCGGCGGCCGCGCTCCACTCCCCCGAGCCAGAGCAGCCTGGCCCCCGCGGGCGTCGCGCAGGTGACCGCCCGGTGAACACCGCGTGGCGGATCGCGGTCCGATGCGTCGCCACGGCGTTGCCTGTGCGGCACCTCCGGATGCCGGGGCCGGGAGGCCCGGTGCGGGTACCCAGGAACCGTCACCCGACGCGGTGGCCCAGCGGCGCACCCGCGCCGACCCGACGACAGGAGTCACCATGAGCAAGGACGTCAACACGAAGGCCCAGCAGCACCTCGGCGAACTGCTCCAGCAGCGTGCGTTCGACCGGTTCGGCGAGGTGTGGGCCGAGGACGTCGTCGACCACGACCCGGCTCCGGGCGCCGCTCCGGGGCTGGCGGGCATCGTCGCCTTCTGGCAGGAGTTCACGACCGCGTTCCCGGACGTCGCCCTGCAGCCCGAGACGCTCGTCGCCGACGACGACTCCGTCTCGGTCGTGTTCACGATCACCGGCACGCACAGCGGCGAGTTCCAGGGCCACGCGCCCACCGGCCGGACCTTCCGCGTCCGGGGACTGCAGACCGCGCGGTTCGAGGACGGCAAGATCGTCGAGCGCTGGGGCGCGACCGACGAGAAGGGCCTCGCCGAGCAGCTGCACCTGACCGGCGGCGAGACGCACTTCGTCACGGCCTGACCCCGACCGCCCCGCTCCGCACACCGGCGCGGGGCGCCCCTCGGCCACCGTCCGGAGGCACACCCCGGCCGGACCGAGTACGAACGAACGGGGACGGCACCACGGCCGTCCCCGCCACCAGCACCACGGGAGGACCCCATGAGCGACCCCGCCATCGGACCGGACGACGACGCCACCGAGCTCCGCGAGCAGACGACGACCGACGACCAGGTCGCGTTCGACGAGGACCCGGACGCGATCCAGGAGTCCATCGAGACCGTCACGAACGACGCCGTCGCCGGCGAGACCGTTGATCCGGAACCGGGCGACGGCACGGCGAACGGACCGACCGGCGGTGCCCCACGCGAGGGCGAACCGATCCTCTGGGAGAACGACGGCGAGGACGAGCCCGAGTCCCAGGGCGTCGACTTCGGCAACGACGAGTACCGGTCGCTCTGACGAGCGTCTCCCCGGCCGTCCGCCGGTTCGCGGCGGACGGCTCGCTCGTCATGGCGGGCGGCCGCGCGATCCTGCTGCAGATCGCGGACCCGGTCGTCGCGGCCGGTGTCGCCCGGCACAGTGACTTCGCGCACCGACCGCAGCAGCGGCTCGTGCACACGCTGCAGTACGTCTACGCGGTCGTGCTCGGCTCGCCCGCCGACGCCCGCGCCGCAGCAGCGTTCGTCGAGCACGCCCACCGACCCGTGCAGGGCGCCGACGACCCGGACCACCAGCTCTGGGTCGCCGCGACCCTGTACGAGTCGGCGCTCCGCATGCACGAGGTGCTCCGCGGTCCGGTCGACCCGGCGCTGGCCGCAGCCGTGCTCACCGCGTACGAGCCGCTCGGCGGCGCGCTCCGAGTCCCCGCGGACCGGTGGCCGTCGACGCCCGCGGCCTTCGACGCGTACTGGCGCCGGGCCTCCGCGGCGCTCCGGGTGACCGACGAGGCACGCGGGGTGGTCCGGGACCTGTTCCACCCGCGCTTCGCGCCCGTCTGGATCCGCGCGCTCATGCCCGTCGCGCGGATCGTCACCGTCGGGATGCTGCCGCCCGACCTGCGGACGGCGTACGGGTTCGCGTGGGGAGGCTCCGAGCAACGCCGGTACGACCGCACCGTCGCCGTGCTGCGCCGGGTCGTGGCGGCGGTCCCGGGACCGGTGCGGCGCCTCCCGGTCCGGATGCTGCTGCGGTCGCTCCGACGGGCGGCCGCACGCCGCACCACCGTCGCCGGCCGCTGAGCGTCAGGCGCTGAGCCTCGGCCGCTGAGCGTCGGGCGCTGAGCATCAGGCGCTGAGCCTCAGCCGCTGAGCGCCAGCCGCTACGGTGGTCGGCATGGGGGCCGACCACTTCGCCATCACCGTGCCGCGGACCTGGTTCGAGCTGCCGGTCCGACCCGAGCACCGCGACGACGCGATCAGCGCCCTCGTGCAGGAACGGGTCGGGGACCAGCCGACCCTGCGGGAGCACCGCACCGAGATCGTCCGGATCCTCCGACGGTTCGCCCGGTCCGCCTGGGACTCCGGCGCCCGGTACTGCGCCGCGTTCGCGGAACCGAGCGACGACGGGATCGTGTCCGGTGCGCTGACGGTCAGCATGCTCCCGGCGCCCGGCGGGGACGACGATCCGCTCACGGCGCTGACCGACCGGGTCGCCATGCTGGCCGATCGGGACAGCGGTGACGACGAGGCTGCGCGCGCGCACGTCGACCTCCACGACCTCCCCCGCGTCGGCCGGGTCCCACGGACCTGGGGCATCAGCCGGATCGTCGATCCGTCCGGGCAGCGGTCGTTCCCCGTCGCGACGATGCAGACGTTCGTGCCGATGGACGACCAGGTGGCACTCGTCAGCGTCGCCTCACCCGCGGTGGACCTCGCCGAGGCGCTGTTCGACCTCTTCGAGGCGGTGACGGACACGTTCGAGCTCATCGACGCGGGCGCGAGCGGTGCCACGGATCAGGAGGCGCGGTGATGCGCCTCCGGTTCCGTCGCCGTCGTCGTCCGGTCACCGTCGTGCCCGAACGGGTCGCGCCCGACGACGTCACGCGCATGGCCGCGGACGGCCGACTCGCACGGGTCGTGACGACGCCACCGCCCGCGCCGCGGGCGAGTGCCGGACGGGTGCGGGACCTCCTCGCGGTGCTCCCGGAGCGGCCGCTCGGGCACACCGCGGCCACCGACGCCACGGCGCCGGCGCGGCCCGCCGCTGCCGTCGTCCTCGTGCTCGACGACGACCGACGCGTGCTCGTGCGTGGCCCCGGGGTCCTCGGACGCGACCCGTCGCTCCACGCCGCCGGGATCGACGACGACACCGTGCACCGGATCACGCTCGACGACCCGGATCGGTTGCTCAGCCGGACCCACCTGGCGTTCGGGTTCGGGGCCGAGGGCTCGTTCTGGGTCCTCGACGCGGACTCCGCCAACGGCGCCGAGCTGCACCGCCCGGGGTTCCCTTCCACGATGCTCTCGCGGGGCCAGCGCACCACGATCCGCCCGGACGACGTCGTCGTCTTCGGGGGTCACGTGCTCCGCACCGAACCGGCGACCGCGCTCGTGCCCGAGACACCGCTCGACTGACGGCGCGCACGCGATCAGTCGCCCTCCGGCACCTGCACCACCCGGAGGACGCCGTCCGCGTCGTGCAGCAACCCCCGCCCGGGCATGCGGTCCTGACCCAGCGCGCTCTTGGTCAGGCGCGCACCGATCAGGTCGCCGTCGACGGTGCTCAGCGGGGCGAGGAGCAGGCCCCGTCGCGCCTTCTTGGCGTCCACCTGCCAGCCGCGGAACCCGCTCGCCACGCCCTCGACGTCACCGCCGAGCACGAGGCCGACGCGGCGCCCCCGCTCCGACGCCATGATCGCGCGGAACACCGGCTCGGCATCGGTCTCCTTGAGCAGCTCCGCGTCGTCGACGAGCACGAGGGTGAAGCCCTCCGCCCCCTCGACCGCCGCGGCGAGGTCGTCCGCGCTGAGTCCGGGATCGGTGAACACGGTGCACCGTGCGTGCTCGGCCGCGAGTGCGCGCAGCGGTGAGTCGCGCGGGACGACCGCGACGACGCTCCCGCCCGTGTCCAGGGCGTGTCGGGCCATCGCGACCAACGTCGTGCTCTTGCCTGAGCGGGCGCTCCCCGCGACGACGAACACCGCGGTGTCGTCGACGAAGTCGTGGGTGTGGAAGCGGAGCTCGTCGCCGCCCACACCGACCCCGATCCTCCCGGCGCGCGCATCGGCGACCGGCAGGTACCGGACCGCCTCGGAGCGCGTGATCCCCTGCGGGAGCGCATCGACCCGGACCGGCCGGGGCGCGTCCGCGGCCACCAACGCTCGGACCTCGTCACCGATCCCGCGGAGGGCGTCGGCCTGCGCCCGCCCGGTGGCGCCACCGGGGAGCACGGCGATCTGGGTCTCGGTGGCCGTGGCGTTGCGGAACCCCCGACCGGGCGGGATGATCTCGGGCAGCTTCTTGCCGTTCACGCCCTCGTACGCGTAGTCGCCGCGGTCCGCCAGGGCGAGCAGGAGCTTCCGCTCGACCTGGCTCGACATGCGCCCGGCGGTGAGCGTCCGATCCCCGGTGACGACGAGGTGCACGCCGACGCCGACGCCCTCGCGCAGGAGCGTCTGGACGGCGTCGTGCAGTGCGCCGTTCTCGACCTCGGCCAGCGAGGACATGAAGCCCTCCCACTGGTCGAGCAGGACCACGACGTGGGGCATGGGGACCTCGTCGGCGGCGGGCGCGGCCTCGCGCTGCTCGGCGATGGACCCGTACCCGCCGCGGGCGAACGCCGTCTGCCGCGTCCGGACGAGACCGAGCAGGGTGGTCACCAGCCGCGCGACACGTTCCGGCTCGTGTCGCTGCACCACTGCACCGCAGTGCGGGAGCGCGCCGATCGGCAGGAGGGCACCGTTGCCGCAGTCGATGCCGTAGAGGTGCACGTCCCCGACACCGAGCCGCAGGGCCATCGCGCCGGCGAGGGTCCGCAGCGCCTGACTGCGTCCGCTCCGCGGCGAGCCGATGACGAACAGGTGGCCGTCCTGGTCGAGGTCGAACACCAGGGGCCGCTGCTCCTGCCGGTCCGGGTGGTCCTCGAGCCCCCAGGCCACCGCGAGCGGCGCCGTCGCCGCGGACACGGCCTCCACGTCGGCCAGGGTCACGAGCGACGGCAACGGTGGGAGCCACGGCTTGCGCTGCTCGGGGACGCCGACCGCCATGGCCGCGTCGCCGACGGCCCGGACCAGCACGCTGAGGTCCGTGACCTCGACGTCGGCCAGGTCGGAAGCCGTCGCAGCGCGGCGCGGTGCCGGTTCGCTGAGGTCCGCGAAGCTCCGCTCGCGCACGAGCGGAGCGACGTCCGCGTCGTCGCCGACGCCCCCTGGACGACGACCCCCGACGCGACCGGTCTGGAACGGCAGGAGCGACGCCGCGCCGAGCCGGACGTAGGCGCGTCCGGGCGTGGTCTTCGGGATCCGCGCCGCGTCGTTCGCCCCGATCACGTCCTGGCTCTCGGACTGGTCGGTCACCCGCAGCGCGATGCGGATGTTCGTGTTCGCCCGGATCTCGGGCGACACGACGCCGCCCGGCCGCTGGGTCGCGAGCACCAGGTGGATGCCCAGCGAGCGGCCCCGCTGCGCCACGTTCACCAGGCCCTTCACGAAGTCCGGGAGTTCGCGGGCGAGCGACGCGAACTCGTCGATCACGATGACCAGACGGGGCAAGGAGGGAACCGAGGCGTCACCCGCCGCCGCCCGTTTCGCGCGGAGGTCCTGGTGGTCCTCGAGATCCTTGGCGCCGACCGCGGCCAGGGCGTGCTCGCGGCGGCGGAGCTCCGCCCCGAGCGACTCCAGCGCGCGCTCGACCTGGTGGGTGTCGAGGTCGGTCACCATCCCGACCGTGTGCGGCAGGTCGACGCAGTCCTTGAACGCCGCGCCGCCCTTGTAGTCGACGAGGACGAACACCATCTCGTCCGGGCGGTTCGCCACCGCGAGCGACGCCACCAGCGACTGCAGCAGTTCGGACTTGCCGGACCCCGTCGTGCCGGCGACGAGCCCGTGCGGCCCGTCGCGGTGCAGGTCGATCGCGAAGGCGCCGTCGATGGACTCGCCGATCACGGCCGTCGTGCTGCGCCCGCCGAGCATCCAGCGCGCCTGGACGGCCTCGGACGTCGGCGGTTCGAGCGCGAGCACGTCCAGCAGCCGGGACGACGACGGCACCGCGCCGTCCTCGACGTCGGGGCTCGCGTCGACGATCGGCGACAACGACCGCGCCACCCACTCGAGCCAGTCCTGGTCCACCAGGTCCGGGCGGGCGTCGTCGATCCGCTCGCTCCGCTGCTGGCGGACGCGGAGGCGGCCGTCGCGGACGACGACCACGGCGTCGCACTCCTCCGGGAGCAGGCGCTCGTCGAGGTCGAGGCAGATGCTGAAGACGCCGACCGCCGGGCCCTCCTTGAGCACCTGGACGAGCGACGGCATGGCGCGGAGCCGGCGCGCGCCGTCCATGACGACCACGATCTGGCCGGCGTGCTGCGCCTGCCGCCCGGCCCGGACACCGGCCTCCTTCCGGGCGTCGATGGTGGCGGACAGCTCCGCGATGAGCCGTGCGGTACCGGCCGCGGTGGACGCGATGCTCGTGACCGGCTGGTCGGCGCCGTCGCGGCGGACGTGTGGGAGCCACGACATCCACTCCCACAGACCCGTCCTGGTCGAGTCGGTGAGCAGCGCGAACGTCAGGTCCTTCGGGCTCTGCAGCGTCGCCAGTTGCGCGACCACCCAGTTCGCGATCCGGCGCGCGTCGTCCCCCGGGCCCGCGATCCCGAGCACGCCCCGCTCGGCGAGCTCGATCCGCACCGGGACGTCGCGGGCGTCCCACGTGACCGTCCGCTTGTGCGAGAGCTGTTCCGGGTCCTCGAGCGTCACCTCGGACCGCTGCGTCGCGGTGCCGACGCGGACGAGCAGGTGGTCGGGGTCGGTCGGGCGGCGTTCCCAGAGGCGCGGGAGCGGCCCGACGGCGGTCTCGTACACGTCCGCGGGATCGGGAGCGCTGGCGATCCACCGCGCACGCTCACGTCGGAGGGACTCGGTCGCGTCCGCCTCGATCCGCGCCCGGGTGTCCTCGTACTCGGCCACCCGCTGCCGGTGGGTCTTCTTGCCCTGCCGTCGGCCCTGCAACCCGGTGATCACCATGACGAGGGGCGAGAGCAGGGCGACGAGCAGGTAGATCCAGCGGCCCGTCGTCGACACGAACATGACGGCCATGCCCATCGGGGCCAGGGCCATGAGGATCGGCAGGGCCCTGGCCGGCGGCTCGATCGGCGGCACCGGCAACTGGTACCGCGCGTGGTCGTCCGGCGGCAGGATGCGGGGTGGCCGGTTGTACTCCAGGGCCATGCCGTCCTCGGCGAGCGCGAGGTGCGCTCCGCGGCTCCGCGGGCGTCCGTACGCGAGCAAGGCCGACCCGATCGTGAGCTGCGCGTCCTCGGCCCATGCGGTTTCCGTCACCACGGGGTCGCCGTCGAGCGCGGCACCCGCGTACCCGTTGACCGGGCGCACGGTCGCGCCGTCCGGACCGACGGAGACCAGGAGCGCGATGTCGGGCACGCCCTGGCCGCCGAGCGCCGCGGCGGCGTCCGCCAGGCCGTCGGCCTGGGTGGCGGCCTCCACGCGGAGCTGGGCCGCCGCCCCCGAGCCGATCGTGACGATCCCCGCGTCGGCCCGGACGACCGTGCCCGCGTGCGGTCCGGACACGATCCGGACCTCGCCGAGTGACAGCGCACGGACGGGAGGCGGTGGGACGGCCTCGGCGCTCCGGCTCACCACCACGCCGTCACGGACACCGGAGGCGGCGATCGACGCGTCGAGGTCCAACGGGCGCTCGCCCACGAAGTAGGTCGCCGGGCCGGTGGCGGACGTGACATCGGTCGCGAGCAGCCGCTCGGCCTCGGCCACGACCTCGCGGACCGCCCGCCCGGTGTCGCCATCGACGTGGACGTTGGCCGTCTGCCCGCTGTCGCGGTCCACCATCGTGAACGTGAACGTCATCCTGCTCCCCCTCGCCCCGCCATCGTGGCGGGCACCTCTGACAGCGGGGCCCCTTAGCACATGCGATTGCATGAACTGTGGAGAACCGCTGTGCGGCCGACGCGTCGATGGTAGTGTCGCGCCGTGGAACGCCCCGAACGGGGGGAAATACAGCATGACTCCGGGGAAAGGGAGCACCAGTGGCGAACATCAACGTGTCCTACGCGGACCTCGAGGCAGCGGCATCCGACCTCAAGGCGGGGCAAGCCGACATCGAGGACCGTCTGTCCGCGCTGCAGCGCAAGATCCAGCAGCTCATCTCCGACGGCTACGTCACCGACAAGTCGTCCGTGGCGTTCGGTGAGTCCTACGACGAGTTCAACCGGGGCGTCACGCAGACGGTGCAGGGCCTCGACGGGCTCTCGTCCTTCCTGACGAAGGCGTCGCAGACCCTGTCCGAGACCGACGAGTCGCTCGCATCGGGCCTCAAGGGCTGACATCGCTCCACGACCCGTGCGCCGTCCGCGGCGCACGGGTCGTGGGCGTATCCGCGCGACGGGGAGGGACATCGCCATGGCAGACCGGCTGCTCGTCGACCTCATGGGTCTCGGCGAACTGGAACGGGACCTGACGACCGTGCACCGCACGCTGGAGCGTGCGCACAAGCAGGTCGACGCATCCGACGACGAGATCGGATCGCGGGTCGTCCAGGGTGCGCTGCACGACTTCGACCACCGGTGGGAGGACAAGCGCCGGAAGATCACGGACTCCACCGCGGCCCTCGCTGCCATGCTCACGACGTCCGAGCGCGCCTACCGCGAGACCGACGCCCACCTCGCCTCCGCCCTGCGGGTCGACGACCAGGCCGGTGGGCCCACCGCCGCCGGATCGGCGCGGTAGCCGTGTCCCGTCCCACGGGCTGGGCGGTCGTGGACCAGGGGTTCGACCCGGTCCCCGGCGACCCCACCGTCGTCCGCATGATGGCCCGTGAGTACCAGCGCATCTCGGAGGCCGCAGACGACGCGACCACGCGCCTCCGGTCCGTCCGCGGCTCGGGCTGGCTCACCGATTGGCAGGGTGAAGCCGCCGACGTCTTCGTCCGCGCGATCCAGGACACCCCCACCGACCTCGCGAAGCTCGTGCACTCGTACGCCGACGTCGCCACCGCGCTCCTCGGGTGGGCCGACGTCGTCGACCACACGCAGTACCGCGCCGACGGTGCCCTCGCCGACGCCAAGGACGCAGCCGGCGACCTCGACGCCGCCCGTCACCGGCTCGACGACGCCCAGGCGACCGCGGCGCACTACGCGGCGACGGCCTCCCGTCTCACCGCGCTCGCCGCCGCGCACCCCGCCGGCTCGACGCCGCCCACCGGCGCGGAGGTCCCGACCCCGGCGCAGCTGCGCGCCGCGTCCGACAACGCCGCCGTGGCATCCGACGGGGCCGAGGCCGCACAGAGCTCCATCACCGCCGCGCAGTCCCGGATCGACGCCGCGAAGCGTCTGGTCGCCGAGGCCCGTGGCGACTGGGAGGACGGCGAACGTCGCACGGCGACCGCGATCGGCCACGCGGCCGACGCCGGTCTCGGCAAGCAGTCCGTCTGGGACGAGGTGTTCCAGTCCGAGGTCTGGAGCGACATCGTCTCCGTGGCCAAGGTCGTCGTGGCCGTGGGGGGCGTCATCGCGCTCATCGTCGGCGGTCCGATCGCCTGGATCGTCGCGGGTGTCGCGCTCCTCGTGCTCGCCGACACCGTCTACAAGATGACCAAGGGCCAGGCGGACGGGTGGGACCTCGCGTTCGCGGCCCTCGACTGCATCCCGATGGGCAAGGGGATCACCACCGCGGCCCGGGTCGGCGAGGAGTTCGCCAAGGGCGCGGGACTCGCGGGCGGGATCGCCTCCGCAGGCAGGCACGTCGGTTCCGAAGTGGTGAACACGGCGCGGTCGTTCACCGCGCTCCCGCACCTCGTCGCCAACGTGCGGCACGGGACGGCGCTCCGGTCGGTGGAGTCGCTCCGCGCGTTCGTCGTCGCGGGGCTCCCGGCCGGGGTGCGGGACGTGCGGAACGCGCGCGGCGCCTTTCGCGATGGCGTGGAGGCGTACTGGCGGTCCGACCTCCCCTCGGTCGCCGCTCGCGCCCGGCACTGGCAGGGCACAACGAGCGGTTGGAAGAGCGGCTACCCGGGGGTCGACCCCTGGCGCTCGGGTCGGCCGACGTCCATCGTCGGCCAACGCCTGCAGGTGGTCGGGAACGGCGAGTTCTACGTGATGAGCGAGGGACCCGCACACGATCTGATCACGACTGGTGGTGACGCCGCGCAGTACGCCGCCAGCGTGCAGGTCGGAGTGCACGACGCGAGCGGCCCGTTCCAGACCTTCCGGCCGCAGGGCGAGACCTACCTGGTCACCCAGCCCCTGCCGCACGCCGTCGGATCGGCAGTGGCCAATCCGCAGTACGGCGCAGGCGGCGCGAGCGAGGTCTTCATCCCAGGTGACCGCTCGTCGTGGGGCACGGCCTTCCAGTCGATCGACCGGCCTCTCATGGATCCTGCCAGTGTCCATCCCCTCCCCGGCACGCTCCGGATGGAGGAGTACGGCTCCGCACTCCGTTCCATGGGTGTCGGTGCTCGCGGCCTCGTCGTGGCGACGCCCTGGGACTACGCCGACGACCTCCGGCATCACGTCGTCGCTGCGCAGTGAGCCCCCGCGGGATCACGCGAGGCGGCGAAGAGATCCTGCCGCGCTCGGCGAGTTGGGCGACCCAGCCCGCCGGCGACGGCACGGGTCGGCTCGTCGTGCCGCCGTCGCACGTCCCGATGTGGCCCGAGTACGGGCGGCTACTCGGCCTCGTCAACTGGTACCAGGCGTCCGGGTACGAACTCCTCGAACACCGAGGGCCAGCGATGGAGCGAGGGAACGAGATCATCGCTGACCGACGGATGACGCTGCTCGGTCCTGTGCCGACGCCCGCCGAGTTCGCGGCGCGGTGGGTGCTGCCGCCGGGGACCACGTACGAGGCCGTACCGGCCCTCGGGCACGACGGTGACGGACTGCGGGTCCGCGACGGGCTCGAGGCTGGCGGCTCGCGGTACGCCGTGGACCTCCGCTTCGCTCGTCCGGGCACGGAGACGGTCGCGACCGACACCGCCGATCCGGTCATGCGGCGTCCGATCCCGCTCCGTGCCGCGCTCCGCGACCCCGCTGACCCGGAGGGCGGATGGGGCCGTCTCCCCGCACTGGTGGCTCAGCTCCGCGGTGCGGGCGCGCGCGTGCACTCCGCCTTCGGCCGCTACCGGCGCTTGTCCGGACTGGTCGAGCACTCGGCGGGCGTCCGGGTGTCGGGCCACCACGTCTGGTCGGAGCTGCTCGCGACGGCGGCACTGCCGGCCGGTGTCCTCGTCGAGGACTTCGGCGACGGCCACGGCATCGTGCGCGACTTCCCCCAACCGTTCCGCGCGGAACGACCCCGATTCGCGTTGGTCCTCGAACCGTGAACCGGACGCCGACGTCACACGCGGAATCCGTCGCGGCCGGAACCGGTGACCGCAGTCGAAACGGGCAGCGCATCGCGGCCATGATGGAGTTCGACGGGGAGCCCGGGAGCCGGGAGCCCGGTACCGCCTCCCTCGACCACCGACGACGACGGGATGACCCCATGCCCCTGACGCCTCCGCGGAACGCGCACCGCGACATGATGCTCCGCTCGAAGTACGGGTTCGCCGAGGCACAGGTCATCGTCCTCCGACACGAAGAGCAGGGTGTTCCGTTGGCGGTCAGCACGCCAGCGGGTGTTGCACTGGTGTTGGGGTTCACCGTGCCCGAGGACGCCCTCGCTCGCATCCCTGCGGGGACCCCTGCCCGGATGCTGTCGATCCCGGTGCACGAGCTCCTCCGTCGGATCCCCGACGAGTGGGGTCTCGTGGTCGACATCGACCGCCCTTTCCCGCAGGTCGTGCAGCCCGATGAGAAGGCGGCGCTGGTGAGCGCCAGTGGGCCGTTTCCCGTCGGCGCGCAGGTCGCGCTCGATCGGGTGACGCGTCGGGATCGGCGGTTCATCGAGGCACTCCAAGCGCACGCTCCCGCCACCGCAGAGACACCGCGCGTGTGGGTCTTCCGACATGCGGTCGAGTCCCTTCCGGAAGACCTGCTCGTGGTCGTCACCGCTCGCGATCAGGACGCCGCGCTGCGGTACGCCGAGGCGGTGTACGACGTGTCGTCGTCGCTGGGCGTGCCCGATCCGGTCACCACGACGTGGATCGACGAACTGCCCGTCGAGCACGCGATGTGGGTCAGGACGCAGGACCCCGTGTCGACCGCGCTCGGTGCGACGGATCCGACGACGACGTGAGCGCACGACGGTGGTGACGCCCACGGACAGCCCGCGCGGATCGAGCCGCGGGGGCCCGGAGGACCCGTCGTACCCATCGCGGATCACCGTCGGACCCGCTGGCAGAAGAGACGGAGTCCGGCCCAGCACGCGCTCGAAGGCCCGTGGTCGTGATGCGCTCGCGCGCCCGCAGGAGCATCGTGGGCTCGTGACCACGGACCGCATCACCCGCGACGACACCGCCAGCTTCCCGGAGTTCGACGGCCTGACCGCCCACCCCGACCACCCGATGACGCTCGCGCGACGCTGGCTCGACGCCGCGACCGCCCGGGAGGTCCGCGAACCGCTCGCGATGACCCTCGCCACCGCGAGCCTCACGGGTGTGCTCAGCGCCCGGACCGTCGACGTCAAGGAGTTCGCCGACGAGGGGCTGCTGTTCGGCACGGGCACGGACACCCCCACGGGCGTCGAGCTCACGGCGAACCCGAACGCCGCCCTGCACGCCTACTGGCGCGAGACGGGGCAGCAGCTCCGGTTCGAGGGGCACGTCGTGCGCCTCGACGACGCCGCGGCCGACGCCCTGTTCGCGGCGCGCTCCCCGAAGTCCCGGGCCGCGACCGCGGCGTCCCACCAGTCCGCGGCGTTCCCCGCCGAACACGACCCGCGGTCGGTCGTGGACGACCTGATCGCGCAGGCCAACGCCCTGCTCGACGAGCACGGCGACGACGTGCCCCGACCACCCGCATGGGCCGCGTACCGCCTCGTGCCGGACGTGGCGGAGTTCTGGCTCAGCGCCCGCGACCGCGTGTACCGGCGCCTGCGTTACCGGAGCGCGGAGGGCTCCTGGCGGGTCGACCGACTGCAGCCCTGACCGGTCCTACCCTGAGGTCATGGCACACCGCGCCGTCGTCCGCACCGCCACCGCCGCGGACGCCCGCGGCATCGCGACGGTCCACGCCGTGTCGTGGCGCGAGACGTACGCGCACCTCGTCGACGGGGAGGACCATCCCGCGTTCCAGGTGGAGCCCCGCGTGGTGCGGTGGGAACAGAACCTCGCCGCCGGGTCCTTCGGCACGGTGGTCGCGGTCGTCGACGACCGGGTGATCGGCTTCGCCACGACCGCTGACCCCGACGACCCCGACGGGGACGAGCAGCCGACCGGCCCTGCCGCCGACGACCGCCCCGCCGCGCGCCACCCCACCGAACTGACCATGCTCTACGTCCTCGCCGCCGCGCACGGCACCGGGATCGGCCAGGCACTCCTCGACGCGGCGCTCGCGGACCGGCCGGCGTCGCTGTGGGTCGCGGCCGACAACCCGCGGGCGCAGGCCTTCTACCGGCGCAACGGGTTCAGGACCGACGGCACCACCGGCGCGTTCCCGCCGATCGGCGCGACCGTGCGCATGGTGCGCTGAGCAAGACGGGAGGCCCGACCCGGCTCCCGCGGATCGTCAGAGCTTCTCGATCGGCGCGATCTTGATGAGGAGCTTCTTGCGCCCGGCCGTGTCGAACTGGACCTCGGCGATCCGCTTCGCCCCGTTCCCGGTGACCGCGGTGACGCGTCCCTCGCCGAAGTCGACGTGCGAGATCCGGTCCCCCGGCGCGAGCTCCATGTCGCCGTTGTCGCGCACCTGCCCCGAGACGCTGTTCGACCACTCGGTCTTCGGGCGGGTCTTCGCCGCGGCCGTGGCCCGGTCGAAGCTGCCGCCCGCGAACCCGCCGCCGCGTCCGCGCCAGCCCGCGCCGCCGCCCGGTCCGACGCCGCCCTCGCGCCGGGCGTTCAGGGCGCGGGGTTGCGTGCCACCACGGCTGTTCGCCATGCCCGGTGACTGCTTCCACTCGATGAGCCCGTCCGGGATCTCCTGGAGGAACCGCGAGGGCATGGCCACGTTGACGTCACCGAACTGCGCGCGCGTCATCGCGAGCGAGAGGAACAGGTGCTTCCGAGCGCGGGTGATGCCCACGTAGAACAGACGGCGTTCCTCGGCCGGGCCACCGGGCTCGCCGGCGGACATGCGGTGCGGGAGCAGGTCCTCCTCGATGCCGGTGAGGAACACCGCGTCGTACTCGAGCCCCTTCGCGGTGTGCAGCGTCATGAGCGAGACGGTGCCCGAGGAGTCGTCGAGCTCGTCGGCCGCGGCGACCAGGGAGACCTCGGTCAGGAAGTCCGAGAGCGTGCCGTCGGGGTTGTTCTTCTGGAACTCCCGCGTGACCGCCACGAGCTCGTCGATGTTGTCGGCGCGGGCGGCGTCCTGGGCGTCCGGCGACATCCGGAGCACCTCGAGCAGCTTCGAGCCGTCGAGCAGCTGCGTCAGGGTGTCGACCACGGGCTGCGTCGGGGCCTTCTCGGCGACGGCGTCGAGCAGCGCCGCGAAGTCGGTGATCGCCGTGCGGACCTTCGGCCCGAACCCGAGTTCGTCGGCGTGCCGGAGGGCCTCGCGCAGGGAGACCTCGTTCTGGTCGGCGTACCGCTGCAGGGCCGTCTCGGTGACGGCGCCGATGCCGCGCTTCGGGACGTTGAGGATCCGGCGCAGCGAGAGCGGGTCCGCGGGGTTCGCGACGGTGATCAGGTACGCCATGGCGTCCTTGATCTCGGCACGCTCGTAGAACTTCGTGCCGCCGAGCACCCGGTACGGGATCGCCGCGCGGATGAAGATCTCCTCGAGTGCACGGGTCTGGGAGTTCGTCCGGTAGAACACCGCCATGTCGCGGTAGTCCATGTGCTCGTCGTCGTGCAGCCGCTGGATCTCGTCCGCGACGAACTGGGCCTCGTCGTGCCCCGTGTAACCCGTGAAGCCCGTGATCTTCTCGCCGGCCCCGACGTCCGTGAACAGGTTCTTGGCCTGCCGGTCGAAGTTGTTCGCGATCACGGCGTTGGCGGCGTCGAGGATGTTCTGCGTCGACCGGTAGTTCTGCTCGAGCAGGATCACCCGGCTGTTCGGGAAGTCCCGCTCGAACTCGACGATGTTCCGGATGTCCGCCCCGCGGAAGGCGTAGATCGACTGGTCGGAGTCGCCGACCACGGTGAGCGACGCCGGCGCGATCGACCCGTCGGGCTCCCGCATGCGGTCGACGTGCTGCCCCGATGCCTCGAGCGCGTCGACCTGCTCGGGTGCGACCGGCCGTGTGAGTTCGCGGATCAGGGCGTACTGGGCGTGGTTCGTGTCCTGGTACTCGTCGACGAGCACGTGCCGGAAGCGCCGCTGGTAGAGCGCGGCGACGTCGGGGAACGCCCGGAACAGGAACACCGTCTGCCCGATGAGGTCGTCGAAGTCGAACGCGTTCGCCCGCCGGAGCTCGCGTGAGTACTGCCGGAACACCTCGAGGAACATGACCTCTTGCGGGTCGTTCGTGTTGATGTCGCGGGCGTAGGACTCGACGTCCTGCAGCTCGTTCTTGAGCTTGGAGATCTTGTTGGCGGCGGCGCCGACCGTCAGCCCGAGCGCGTCGGCCTCGAGGTCCTTGAGGATCCGCTTGAGCAGTGCGCGCGAGTCCGCGGAGTCGTAGATCGTGAACGACGACGTGAACCCGAACCGCTCGGACTCGCGTCGGAGGATGCGCACGCACGCCGAGTGGAACGTCGAGATCCACATGCCCTCGGCCGCCCCGCCGACGAGCGCCTGGACACGCTCGCGCATCTCGGCCGCGGCCTTGTTCGTGAACGTGATCGCCAGGATCTGACTCGGCCAGGCCTCGCGGTTGGCCAGGAGGAGCGCGATGCGCCGGGTGAGCACACTCGTCTTGCCGGATCCCGCGCCCGCCACGATGAGGAGGGACTCGCCGCGGTACTCGACCGCGGCCTTCTGCTGCGGGTTGAGGCCGGCGGTGAAGGGGTCGTCGTAGGTGGCGGTGCCGCTGCGCGCGGGTCGACCCGCCCCGTCGTCGGGAGCGGAGTCGAAGGGGTCGAGCACGATCGTCATGACCGGGTCAGTCTAGGCGCGACCACGGACACCGCCACCGGACCGACGCCCGACCGCGGCCCGCATCCGGGCCTCCCGCGGCGCCGGGAGCTCAGCGGGCGAGACCGTCCCGGAGCGCGTCGAACAGCCGCCCCAACCGCGCCCGGTGGTCGTCGACGAGGGCGTCGGCCGGGGTCCCCGCGATCACGTGACGCGCGGTGACCACGAGGACGGTGGCGTAGCCCGCCACGACGAAGGCCGCGAGCAGGGTCGGATCACCGTCGGACGACCCGTCCTCCCGGACCGCGTCCTCGAGGGTCCGCTGCAGTTCCGCGCCGATCTCGCGCGCCCGGGCAACGAGGGCCGAGGACTCCGCCACGGTCCGGAAGAACGGACCGGACCGGTCGTCGAGCCCGGACAGGGGATGCCGTTCGTCGACGAGCCGCAGGGCCACGGCGTGCAGTGCAGCCAGGACGTCGGTGCCGGCGGGACGCGACCGCACCGCCGCACGGAGCAGCTCGGCGGCGTCGAGCGAGCGGTCGAGGAACAGGTCCTCCTTCCGCGGGAAGTGGTTGAAGACGGTGACGCTGGACACGCCGGCGGCCCGCGCGACCTCCGCGACGGTCACGGCGTCGAAACCGCGTTCGTGGAACAGGCCGGACGCGATCGCGGCGATCCTGGCTCGCGTCTCGGGTCCACCGCGCGC
Source organism: Curtobacterium sp. MCBD17_013 (assembly GCF_003234565.1). Lineage (GTDB taxonomy): Bacteria > Actinomycetota > Actinomycetes > Actinomycetales > Microbacteriaceae > Curtobacterium. The sequence continues at coordinate 137,663 of NZ_QKTU01000004.1, forward strand.
TGTGGTCCGTGGCATCGTTCCTCCACTTGCTTGTGTAACTACACTTACTCACATAAGGTCATGGTCATGTCCGACCCGACCACCAGCGCCATCGTCCCAGGCGCGCGATCCACCCGGCGCGCGCCCACCTCGCTCCGACAGGCGTGGCCCGCCCTGCTCGGCCTGTCGGCCGTGTTCCTGTTCGAGATGCTCGACAACGCGATCCTCAACGTCGCACTCCCCACGATCGGCCGGGATCTGCACACGACGACGACGGGACTGCAGTGGGTGACCGGCTCCTACGCCGTCGTGTTCGGCGGGTCGATGCTCGTGTTCGGGGCGATCGCCGACCGGTTCGGGCGGCGGCGCGTCATGCTCGTCGGGCTCGTCCTGCTCGCCGTCACGAGTCTCGCGACCGCACTCGTCGGCTCGACCGGCGAGCTCATCGCGGTCCGGGTCGTGATGGGGGTCGCCGCCGCGATGACCACGCCGGGCTCGATGGCGCTGGCGTTCCGGCTCTTCGACCGCGACGACCTCCGCGTCCGCGCGACCACCCTGATCTCGACGGTCGGACTCGTGGGGCTCGCGATCGGACCGACCGTCGGCGGGTTCGTCCTCGCGGTCGCGCCGTGGCAGGTCCTCCTGCTCGTGAACGCCCCGATCGCGGTGCTGGCGATCATCGGGGTCCGCCGGGGCGTGGCCCCCGACGAGCCCGAGGAGCTCCACCGCGCGCCGATCGACGTCCTCGGTGCGGCGCTCGGCACGGCGACGATCGTCCTCGGCCTCGTCGCACCGACGCTCTTCGTCGACCGTGGTGCGCAGGACGGCGCGCCGTGGGCCGCGAGCCTCGCCGCCCTCGTGGCCGCGGCGCTCTTCGTGCTCCGCGAACGCACCGCGCAGCACCCCCTGCTCGACCTCGCCCTGGTCGCCCTGCCCCGCGTCTCGAGCGGACTCGCGTTCAAGGCCGCCGCCGGACTCGCCACCGCCGGGCTCGGGTACCTCGTGACCCTGCAGTTCCAGCTGGACTGGGGTTGGGCACCGGCACTGGCCGCCCTCGGCATGCTCCCGCAGGTCGCCGTCCTCGTCGCGGGCGGCCCGTTCGTCGGCCGGTTCGTCGACCGCGTCGGGATCGACCACGCGGCGTGGTCGAGCGCCGCCGCGGTGGTGGCCGGTCTCGCCGTGTACGGAGTGCTCGGGCGCTTCGGCTACCCCTGGGTCGCCGCCGCGCTCGTGCTCGAGGCCGCCGGCATGCGCGTCGTCGGGGTCGTCGCGGGCGTGAACGTCCTCCGCGGCCTGCCGTCGGCGCGCACGACGATCGGTGCCGCGCTCGTCGACACGGCCACCGAGGTCGCGTCCGGCGTCGGTCTCGCCGTCACGGGGACCGTCCTCGCCGCGTCCGCCGTCGGTCGGCTCACCGCGGGCGGGTGGACCGCCGCACAGACCGCGGGGTTCCGGGAGGCCGTGACCACCGGGTCCCTCGTCCTCACCGTCGTCGCCGCGGCACTCGTCGCCTGGGGGATCGCCCGCGGCCGACGTGCCGTGCCGCTCGGTTGAGCGGGGGCGCTCAGCGGAGCATCGACCGTGCGGCGAGCGCGAGGTCCGGCTGGTCCCCGAACACGCCGTCGACGCCCGTGCGCATCACCGAGGTGAACCAGCGGGCCCAGTCCCCGTGCGCCGCGAGGTCGCCGTCGCGCCGGAGTGGCGCGGGGAGGAACCGGTTCTCCGCGCGGAGCGTCCAGGTGAACACCGTCAACCCGGCGGCGTGGGCCCGCTCGACCAGGCCGCTGCGGACCTCCCGGTCGTCGCCCACGGCGACCGAGTCGACACCCGCCATCAGAGTCGACAGGTCCACGCTGATGCCGTCGAAGCGCGACGCGAGCCCGGCCAGGCCAGCGTCGGTGCGCTCCGCGGCGTACGTCGGGGCGGCGGAGCCGTGCCGGGCGCGCTCGTCGGCCGCCGCGCCCCGCCGCTCCATGAGGTAGACGGAGCGACCGCCCGTTCCCCGGGCCCTCAGGTCGAGGAGCACCTGCTTCTCGAAGCTCTCGAACGTGAGGCGCGGATCGGAGCGCCAGCCGGCCTCGCCGAGGACGGCGTCGACGAGCTCGTCGAGGGGCAACCCCTGGTCGGCGAAGAACGTGGCGTGCTTGACCTCGGCCACGAGCCCGACCGGGCGCGGTGCGGCGTCGAGCAGTGCGAGGAGGTCCTCGAAGCGGAGGATCCCCCCGCTGCCGTCGTACGCCGCGCTCGCCGGCCGCAGGGCGGGGAGAGGCTCGCGCACACGGAGGGTGCGCAGCTCCTCCCACGTGAGGTCCTCGGTGAACCAGCCGGTGACGCGCTGACCGTCGACGCGCTTCGTGGTGCGCCGGTCGCGGAACTCCGGTCGGGACGCGATGTCCGTCGTGCCCGAGATCTCGTTCTCGTGACGCAGGACGAGCACACCGTCCCGGCTCACGACGAGATCCGGCTCGATCGCGTCCGCGCCGAGCATCACCGCCAGGTCGTACGCCGCCCGGGAGTGCTCGGGACGGTGCCCGGAGGCGCCCCGGTGGGCGATGACGCGGGGCTGTGGAGACGCCGTGTACGCGTGCTCGTCGGGCATGCGCACGAGCGTACGGGCGTTCTCCCAGAGGACGGCGACAGGATCGCGAGCACACCGGTGATTGCAGCCCGTCACCACCAGGAGGCCCGCAGTCCGCTCATCGCGAATCCCCAGCCAGGCGCCGTCGAACGACCCTAGGCTGAGAGAACACGGATGTTCGCACCCGCGACGCTCCCCGACAGCCGGACCACACCCGGCCGCCGAGCACCCAGAGAACAGGAACAACGAGGACACCATGGCGTTCAAGCCCGGTTTCGACCAGTCCCCCGCCTTCAACGACGCGGGCCGCAACGCATGGGGCAACGGTGCCCACGGCGCCGGCGCCCCCTACGGCCAGGCCCCGAACGGACAGCAGGCCCCCTACGGCCGGGCCGGCGGCCAGCCGCTCACGCCCGAGCAGCTCCAGTACATGTACGACCGCCCGGCGGCCGGCCCGGTCGAGACCGACCGCATGAGCTACGAGGACACGATCGTCAAGACGCTCGTGGCCTTCGGTGTGCTCGTCGTCGGCGCGGTCATCGGGTGGATGGTCCCGGCGCTCATGATCGTCGGCGTCATCGGGGGCTTCGTGCTCGCGCTCGTCAACACGTTCAAGCGCAGGCCCTCACCCGCCCTCGTCCTCACCTACGCGGGGCTCGAAGGCCTCTTCGTCGGCGGGATCTCGCAGGTCTTCAACACCCAGTGGGACGGCATCGTCGCCCAGGCGGTGTTCGGCACGCTCGGCGTCTTCGCCGTGACGCTCCTGCTCTTCACGTCCGGCAAGGTCCGTGCGACCCCGAAGGCCACGCGGTTCTTCCTCGTCGCGATGCTCGGGTACCTCGCGTTCTCGCTCGTGAACCTCGTCCTCATGTGGACGGGTGTCACGCACAGCGCGTTCGGTCTGCTGAACGTGACGCTGTTCGGCATCCCGCTCGGTGTGCTCATCGGCATCCTCGTGGTGCTCATGGCCGCGTACTCGCTCGTGCTCGACTTCGACCAGATCAAGACCGGCGTCGAGCGTGGCGCCCCGCGCATCTACGGCTGGACCGCCGCGTTCGGACTCATCGTCACGCTGGTCTGGCTGTACCTCGAGATCCTGCGCATCCTCGCCATCCTGCGGAACAACTAGGCCCTCCCGGACCTCGTCCCCGCACCCCGGACCGAGCCCCGCCGACGCGTCCCCGTCGGCGGGGCTCTTCCGTGTCCGGGCGCCGTGGCGGAGCGGGAAGTGCGCGCACAGACGACAAGTGCGCATGCGAGCGCATGCGCGCGCACAGACGACAAGTGCGCATGCGGACGCATGCGCACTTGTCGTCAGCGTGAGCAGATCGGGGCCCGGGCCCGGGGCCCCTGGCCCCTGGCCCGGAGGGCCCTACTCCCACTCGATGGTGCCCGGCGGCTTCGACGTGACGTCGAGCACGACGCGGTTGACGTCGCGCACCTCGTTCGTGATCCGGTTCGAGATCCGCGCGAGGACGTCGTACGGCAGGCGCGTCCAGTCCGCCGTCATGGCGTCCTCCGAGGAGACGGGGCGCAGCACGATCGGGTGCCCGTAGGTCCGCCCGTCGCCCTGCACGCCGACCGACCGGACGTCGGCGAGCAGCACCACGGGGCACTGCCAGATCTCCTGGTCGAGGCCCGCCGCGGTGAGTTCGGCGCGGACGATCGCGTCCGCCGCACGGAGCAGGTCGAGGCGGTCCTTCGTGACCTCGCCGACGATGCGGATGCCGAGGCCCGGGCCGGGGAACGGCTGCCGCCCGACGATGACCTCGGGCAGGCCGAGTTCACGGCCGATCGCCCGGACCTCGTCCTTGAACAGGGTCCGGAGCGGCTCGACGAGCGCGAACGTCATGTCCTCGGGCAGGCCGCCGACGTTGTGGTGCGACTTGATGTTCGCGGTGCCCGTCCCGCCGCCGGACTCGACGACGTCGGGGTAGAGCGTGCCCTGCACGAGGAACCTGACCTCGCCCGCGTCGTCGTCCGCCTTCGCCTCGAGCACCAGGGCCTCGGCCGCGGACTCGAACGTCCGGATGAACTCGCGCCCGATGATCTTGCGCTTCTGCTCCGGGTCGGACACACCGGCGAGCGCGTCGAGGAACTGCTGCTCGGCGTCGATCGTGACGAGCCGGACGCCGGTCGAGGCGACGTAGTCCTCTTCCACCTGCTTCCGCTCGTCGGCGCGCAGCAGGCCGTGGTCGACGAAGACGCAGGTGAGCTGATCGCCCACGGCCTTCTGCACGAGCGCGGCGGCGACGGCGGAGTCGACACCGCCCGACAGACCGGCGATGACCCGCGCCGAGCCGACCTGCTCGCGGATCCGCTCGACCTGCTCGGCGATGACGTTGCCGGCGTTCCAGTCACCCGGCAGGCCCGCCGCCTTGTGCAGGAAGTTCTCGATGACCCGCTGGCCCTCGGCGGAGTGCTTGACCTCGGGGTGCCACTGCACGCCGTAGAGCTTGCGCTCGTCGGACCCGAAGGCCGCGACCGGGGTCGAGGAGCTCGACGCGAGGACCTCGAAGCCCTCGGGCGCGGTGCGCACGGAGTCGCCGTGGCTCATCCAGGCGGTCTGCGCCGCGGGCTGGCCGCCGAGCAGCGTGCCACCGTCACCGACGAGCTCGACGTCGGTGGCCCCGTACTCGCGGAGGCCGGTGTTCGCGACCTCGCCGCCGAGTGACTTCGCCATCACCTGGAAGCCGTAGCAGATGCCGAGGACGGGCACACCGAGCTCCAGGATGCCCTCGTCGAGGTCGGGCGAGCCGGCCTCGTAGACACTGGACGGCCCTCCCGACAGGACGATCGCGGCGGGGTCCTTCGCCTTGATCTCGTCGGCCGTGACGGTGTGCGGCACGATCTCGCTGTAGACGTTCGCCTCGCGCACGCGACGGGCGATGAGCTGCGCGTACTGGGCGCCGAAGTCGACGACGAGGACGGGACGCTGGTCGGTCTCGCTCACCGAGCGGCCTCCTTCTGGCGCGCCTGCTGGTGCTGCGCGACGAGTTCATGGTGGGTCGCCAGCGCGATGCCCGCCATGCGGTGCTCCACGAAGAACGACAGGAACGGGACGACACCGCCGAGGGCGATGAGCAGGAAGCGCAGCGGCTTCCAGCGCATGATGCTCCACAGGCGGAAGTCGGCGAAGAGGTAGAGCACGTACAGCCAGCCGTGCGCGATGAGGATCCCGATCGACAGGTCGAACGTGCCGGGGGCCTTGCCCGAGGTGCCCTCGGGCACGAAGAAGCCGTTGCCGCCCAGCTGCATCTCGGTGTGCATCGGCGTGTACTTGAGGACCATCTCGAGCACGAGCAGCAGGAGCATGACACCCGTGATGTACGCGGAGACCCGGTACAGGCGGACCGCCCCCGGGATCTTGCGGATGTCACGCGTGCGGACGGTCAGGGCCATGGACCGATCCTACCGGTGGCCCGCGTGGGCCCCGGCGAGCAGCTGGGAGTCCTGAGCACCCGCAGAGCCGACCGGGAGGTCCGGGTCGGGATCGCGGTCGTCGTCCGGCCCGTCGTCGTCACCGGCCGCCTCGTCCTGCTCACGCTCCCAGGCGTCCTTGACGAACCGGTACCAGAGGAACACCGCGAAGCCCGCGAAGACGACCCACTCGACCGCGTAGAAGAGGTTGAGCCAGTTGAACTGGACGTTCCGGGTGGGCGCCCGGTCGGCGATCGTGCCGAGGTGCGCCTGGGCCGCCGTCGGATGGGTGGCGACCACGTACCCGCCGTAGATCTCGCCGTCGAAGTCGTGCCACTCGTTGACGAGCGACGCCGCGGCCACCGCGCTGTGCTCGCCCTTCTGGAACGCGTCCTGGTCGGGTGACTCCGACGGGTAGTAGCGGCCCTCGACCGTGACGGTACGACCCGTGGCGGCCCGGGCACCACCCGCGAGGGCCGCCCGCCGCGCGTCCGCGTACCCGATGACGACCGGGAGGCTGGCGCCCGAGCTGCTGTCGACGAAGTGCCCGACCGTCTGGAAGCGGCCACCGCCGCTGCGCCCGGTGAGCACCACCGTGTCGCCCGCGACGAAGTGCCCTCGCACGGAGACCCGCTGACCGGCGAGGTCCTCCGGCATGGAGCGCTGCGGCTTCGTGACGCGGTCGAGCACCTGCTGGTTCTCGGTCGAGGCGGGACCGACCTTCGCCGTCGCGATCGCCCGTTCGAGCTGCCACCGCCCGAGGAACGCGAACAGCGCCGCGAGGGCGAGCGCCAGGACCAGGAGACCGATCCACCGCGGTCGACGCGCCACAGCCCACATGTGTCAGTACTCCGGATCCCGCTGTCGTTCGGCGCGGACGTCGGACTGCTGCCCGGCCTGCTCCGCGTGGAGGTCGATCGGCGACGCCGGTACGGGTTCGCGGTCCTCCACGAGCACCGGTGCCTCCTCCGGTGCACCATTCTCGCGCGTCTCGCTGCCCGCTGCCTCCACGAGGGCGATCTCCTCGGCGAACATGCGATCACGCTCAGCTCGCCGCGCTTGCTCCGCGGCCGTCCGAGCACGCGCACGCCGCCGCTCCGGGCGGAGCACGAGGAGGCCGATCCGGTCGGCGTTCACGGCCAGGAGCGGACCGAGGATCGCCATCACGAGGACGTACAGCCCCGCGAACGCCGTGATCCGCGCCTCGAGGCCCGCGGCCGCCGACAGCGTCGCGAGGATGAGCGCGAACTCGCCGCGGTTGACGAGGATCACGGCGGTGTTGATGCCCGCCTGGGCGCCGAACCCGTTCATCCGGGCCACGACCTGGCCGGCGATCGCGTTGAGGACGACGGTCATGAGCACGGCGCCGAGCACCGGCCACACGACGACGCCGAACGTCGAGACGTCGAGGCCCAGCCCGAAGTTGACGAAGAAGAACGCGCCGAAGACGTCCCGCATCGGGAGCGCGAGCTGTTCGATGCGGTCGCGGTACCGCGTGGCACCGCAGAGCAGGCCGATGACGAACGCGCCGATGGCGTCCGTCACGCCGAGCAGGTCACCGAGCCCCCCGAACAGCACCGCGAGCCCGAAGAACAGCACCGTGAACAGCTCGTCGTCACGGGTGTTGAAGGCGCGCGAGACGAACCTGCCGCCCCAGCGCGCGAGCGAGAACATGACGATGAGGAACCCGAACGACAGCGCCAGCTTGCCGACGACCGCCCAGATGTTCGTGTCGCCGCTGAGCACGACGGACACGATCGCCAGGTAGATGGCGATGAAGACGTCCTCGATGACCGTGACGCCGAGGATCATCGGCGTCTCGTCGTTCGCGAGGCGCCGGAGCTCGATGAGGAGCTTCGTGACGATCGCGCTCGAACTCGTCGCCGTCATCCCCGCGACGACGAGGGCCTCGCGCGTGCCCCAGCCGAGCGAGAAGCCGAACGCGAACCCGACGCCCATGTTGATCGCGACGTAGGTGCCGCCGGACACGAGCAACTTGCCCGCGTTGCCGTAGAACTCCTCTTGGTCGAACTCGAGCCCGAGGTTGAACAGCAGCAGCACGAGCCCGAACGTCGCGATGAGCTCGATCGTGTGCGACTCGATGCTCAGCCCGATCCACGTGGAGTGCGGACTCGCGATGAGTCCGACCACCATGTAGATCGGGATGGCCGGCAGGCCGATGAGCTTGCCGAGACGTCCGAGGACGTAGGCGATGAGGAACAGGCCGCCGATGGTCAGCAGCTCACCACCCAGGTGCATCGCCCTATCCTCCGGGCGGGGCCTCGACGGACGCCGCCGTCAGTACACCGCTGCGGTAGTAGGCGAAGGCGCGCGCGACCTTCTCCGGGGAACCCGCGACGACGATGGTGTCGCCCGGGAACACGACGAAGTCGCCGGAGGGCGCCGGGTTCGCCGAGTCGCCACGGACGACCGCGACGACGGTGAGGCCGATGATGCCCGCGGCCGCCAGGTCGCCGAGCGGCTTGCCGGCGATGGCGTCCTCGTAGTCGACGCTGAACCAGTCGATCGACAGCCCGGGGATCTCGTCGAGCTTCGACAGGCCCTCCGTGATCCGGGTGCCGCCGAGCAGTTCGGCGAGCGTGTGGGCCTCGTCCTCACTGAGGCGGAGCGAGACCTTCTGCGCACGGTCGGCGCCGTCCGACACGTCGGCGAAGGAGATGAGGTCGGAGTGCCCCGACCGGTGCGTGATGACCCCGCACTTGCCACCGTCGTCGGTGTAGAAGCTGTGCAGTACGCCGACGCCGGGGAGCTTGACGCGATGAACGTCGACCATGGATGACTCCCTTTGTTGTCGCCCATGTTAACCGCGCACGCGCTCGCGCGATTCCCGCCGCCGCGGACCGGGAGGAGCGCGGCGCGCCCGCACCGTCCCTCCCGTCCGCCGTCCGGCCGGGTCCGCCGCGGTCAGCGCGGCTCGGTCGTCTTCTCGCCGATCACCTGCTCGTCCTCGGCGCGGCCGCCGTCCTGGCGACCCGGGCCGCCGACCTTGACGTCGTCCTCCTCGAAGCCGAACGCGATGTCGGGCGCCTCGAGCCGCACGCGGTCGGCGGAGGCGTCGTCCGGCTCGAGCTGGCTCGCCCGCTCCGCCGCGACGCGCTTGAGGTAGTTGCCCACTTCCTCCTCGGTGCGCTCGCGGTCCCAGCCCAGCACGCCCGCCATGAGCCGCGCGGCCACGGGTGCGGCCGACTCGCCGCGGTCCCACGCCTCGATCGAGATGCGCGTCCGCCGGGCGAGGACGTCCTCGAGGTGCAGGGCGCTCTCGTGGCTCGCCGCGTACACGACCTCGGCGCCGATGTAGTCGTCGGCCCCCGGCAGCGGCTCGGCGAGCGTCGGGTCCTCGCTGACGAGCCGGAGGACCTCGTCGGCGAGGGTGCCGTACCGGTTGAGCAGGTGCTCGAGCCGGACCTTGTGCAGCCCGTACGCCCGGGCCGTCCTGCCGCGCCGGTTCCACGCGGCCGGGTAGCCCTCGGCGCCGAGCAGCGGGATCTCGTCCGTGATCGACTCCGGGATCCGGCCGTCGAGCGCGGCGACGGCCTCGTCGATCGCGTCCTTCGCCATCACGCGGTAGGTCGTCCACTTGCCGCCCGCGACGACGACGAGCCCGGGCACGGTGTGCGCGACGATGTGCTCGCGGGACAGCTTCGACGTCTGGTCGGACTCGCCCGCGAGCAACGGGCGGAGTCCGGCGTAGACGCCCTCGACGTCCTCGCGCGTCAGCGGCACCGCGAGGACCTGGTTGACGTGCTCGAGGATGTAGTCGATGTCCGCAGCGGTCGCGGCGGGGTGCGCCTTGTCGAGGTCCCAGTCGGTGTCCGTCGTGCCCACGAGCCAGTGCCGGCCCCACGGGATCACGAACAGCACGCTCTTCTCGGTGCGCAGGATCATGCCCATGGTCGACTGGAACCGGTCACGCGGGATCACGAGGTGCACGCCCTTCGAGGCGCGGACCTTGAACTGGCCCCGCTCCCCCACCATCGCCTGGGTGTCGTCCGTCCACACGCCCGTCGCGTTGACGACCTGCTTCGCGCGGATGTCGAACCGCTCACCGGTCTGGATGTCGTGCGCCTTCGCCCCCACGACGCGCTCGCCGACCTTGACGAAGCCCTCGATCCGCACCCGACTGGCGGCGTGGGCGCCGTACGCCGCTGCGGTGCGGGCGAGGGACGCGACGTACCGCGCGTCGTCGACCTGGGCGTCGTAGTAGGTCATCCCGCCGACGAGGGCGTCCTTCGCGAGGCTCGGGATCGCACGCATCACCTGGCGCTTCGACAGGTGCCGGTGGTGCGGGACGCCCGGGGGTCGCCCGCCGCTCCAGCTGAACGCGTCGTACATCGCCATGCCGATCCCGATGTAGAACCGCTCCCAGACCCGGTGGTTGAGCGGATAGAGGAACTTCACGGGCTTGACGAGGTGTGGGGCGAGTCGCTGCAGGAGCAGGCCGCGCTCGATGAGGGCCTCGCGGACGAGCGCGAAGTTGAGCTGCTCCAGGTACCGGATCCCGCCGTGCACGAGCTTCGACGAGCGGCTGGAGGTCCCCGATCCCCAGTCCCGGGCCTCGACGATGCCGACACTCAGCCCGCGCGTGACGGCGTCGAGCGCGCTCCCCGTGCCGACGATGCCGCCCCCGATGACGAGCACGTCGAGTTCGCGTGACTTCAGGGCCTGGATGGCCGCCGCACGTTCCTCCGGACCGATCTTGTTCGAGTTCGAGACCGTCGTCCTGGCCATGTCCGCCTCCGTACCGCGTGGTCGGCCACGCCGGCGACGCAGCCCGCGGCGCCGGGCTCCGGACGACCGCCGAGCGGGCGGGTCAGGCGTGGTACGGCGCCACGACCACTTCTACTCGCTGGAACTCCTTGACGTCGGAGTATCCGGTGGTGGCCATCGACCGGCGGAGTGCGCCGACCAGGTTCGCCCGGCCCTCGCTCGTCGGGGTCGGGCCGGCGAGGACGTCCTCGAGCGGCGCGATCGAGCCGACGTGCATCCGGCGTCCGCGCGGGAGCTCGGGGTGGTGCGCCTCGGCGCCCCAGTGGTAGCCGCCGCCCGGGGCGTCCGTGGCACGCGCGAGCGCCGTGCCGAGCATGACGGCGTCGGCACCGACCGCGATCGCCTTGACGATGTCGCCCGAGGTGTCGAGCCCACCGTCGGCGATGACGTGCACGTAGCGGCCGCCGGACTCGTCGAGGTAGTCGCGCCGGGCACCGGCGACGTCCGCCACCGCGGTGGCCATGGGCGCGTGGATGCCGAGCGCCGCGCGTGTCGTCGATGCCGCACCGCCGCCGAAGCCGACGAGGACCCCCGCGGCGCCCGTCCGCATGAGGTGCAACGCGGCCGTGTACGTCGACGCGCCGCCCACGATCACGGGCACGTCGAGCTCGTAGATGAACTCCTTGAGGTTCAGCGGCTCCTGGTTCTGGGACACGTGCTCCGCCGACACGGTGGTGCCCCGGATCACGAAGAGGTCGACACCGGCGTCGACGACGGTCTGGTACAGCTCCTGCGTGCGCTGCGGGCTCAGCGCGCCGGCGACCGGCACGCCCGCGGCGCGGATCTCGGCGAGGCGGGCGGTCACGAGCTCGGGCTTGATCGGCTCGGCGTAGATCTGCTGCATGCGGGCCGTGACGTCGCCGTCGGCGAGCTCGCGGATCTCGGCGAGGTACGGCTCCGGGTCCTCGTACCGGGTCCAGAGGCCCTCGAGGTCGAGGACACCGAGCATGCCGAGGCGGCCCATGTGCACCGCGGTCGCGGGCGAGACCACCGAGTCCATGGGAGCTGCGATGATCGGCGCGTCGAAGGTGAAGGCGTCGATCGACCACTGCACGGACACGTCGCGCGGGTCGCGCGTGCGCCGCGAGGGCACCACCGCGATGTCGTCGAAGGCGTACGCCCGTCGTCCGCGCTTGCCGGCCCCGATCTCGACTTCAGTCACCGGGTCAGACTAGCGGGCCGGGCCGACCCGGGAACGGGCCGGCCGGACGGTGCGCACCGGTCCGCGAGCGACGCGTCGGGCACGGCCGGGAGGCACGGCAACGGCCGCCGCGCGCGTCACCGACGCGAGCGGCGGAGCAGCCGGAGCGTCAGCCCGAGTCCGACGGCGAGGACGAGGAGCACGACGACGAGCACCGCGAACACCTTGAGCACGAGGGCCGCGCCGACGAAGAGCAGGGCGAACACGACCCACACCACGCCGTCGAGGACGGGGCGGTGTTCGGGAGCGGGGCGGCGGCCGGACGTGGGCACGGACCCGACGCTAGCAGCGGGGCGGGCGCGGCCCGGACCTCCCGGGCGTGGTGCGGGGGGCGGGAGGACCGCACGGCGCTCGCGCGACCTCGTCCGGCCCTCCCGGCGGATGCCGCCCCCACGGCGGCACCCGCGGTCGGCGCGGCCTACCCGGCGGCGTCGACGTCCTTCGCGAGGGTACCGAGGTACAGCTCGATCACCTTCGGGTCGTCCGCGAGCGCACGGCCGGTGCCCGAGTAGGCGTTGCGTCCCTGGTCGAGGACGTACGCCCGGTCGCAGATCTGCAGGCAGCGGCGGGCGTTCTGCTCGACCATGACGATCGAGACGCCCGCCTTGTTGATCCGTCGGGTGCGGATGAACGTCTCGTCCTGCCGCACCGGTGACAGCCCGGCGCTCGGTTCGTCGAGCAGGAGCACCTTCGGGTCCATCATGAGGGCGCGGGCCATGGCCACCGACTGTCGCTCGCCGCCGGACAGCGATCCGGCCCGCTGACCCCGCCGCTGGCCGAGGACGGGGAACAGGTCGTAGACGACCTCGAGCCGTTCGGCGAACGCCCGCGGCCGCAGGTACATCCCCATCTGCAGGTTCTCCTGGATCGACAGCGAGGGGAACACGTTGTTCGTCTGCGGGACGAACCCGATCCCGGCGCGCACGAGCTTGTCGGCCCGGTGGTTCGTGATGTCCTCGCCCTCGAGGGTCACGCTGCCGCTCCGGACCGTCACGAGCCCGAACAGCGCCTTGAGGAGCGTCGACTTGCCGGCGCCGTTCGGGCCGATGATGCCGATGAGCTCCCCCGGCGCGCACACGAGGTCGCAGCCGTTCAGGATGTCGACGCCCGGCAGGTAGCCGGCCACGACGTTCTCGGCCCGCAACACGGGCTCCCCGATGGTGGCGGTCATCGCGTGGTTCCTCCGATGTGGTCGCTCGCGGTCGGCGGCGCCGGGTGGTCCTGGTCGTGGGCGGCGTCCTCGGCCGCGACCTCCTGCTCGAGCTCGTCGAGCGTCTCGTCGCTGAGGAGCGCGTCGTCACCGAGGTCCGTGTCGTGGTGCGCGCCGAGGTAGGCGTCGATCACGGCCTGGTCCTCCATCACGCTGGCCGCGGGCCCCTCGGCGACCACGCGCCCCTCGGCCATCACGACGACCCAGTCCGAGATGTGCCGGACCATGTGCATGTCGTGCTCGACGAACAGGACGGTCATGCCGTCGTCGCGGAGGCCCTGGATGTGCCCGAGCAGACTCTGGGTGAGCGCGGGGTTCACACCCGCCATCGGCTCGTCGAGCATGATCATCGTCGGATCGGACATGAGCGCCCGCGCCATCTCGAGCAGCTTCCGCTGCCCACCGGACAACGACCCGGCGTAGTCGTCCTGCTTGTCGAGGAGCGAGAAGCGGGCGAGCAGCTCGCGCGCCTTCTCGGTGATCTCGGCCTCCCGCTTGGCCCACAGCGGCTTGACGAGGGCCGTGAAGAACCGCTCACCGGGCTGGTCCGTGGCGCCGAGCAGCATGTTCTGCAGCACCGTGAGCCGGGACAGCGCCTTCGTGAGCTGGAACGTCCGCACCATGCCGGCGCGGGCCACCGCGGCCGCGCCGACCGAGCCGAGCGGACGGCCGTCGAACTCCCACGCCGCGTCCTCCGGGCGCCGCCGGGCGAGGGCGCGCGGCGCGGAGCTCGGCTTGTCGAAGCCCGTGAGCAGGTTGAAGAAGGTGGTCTTGCCAGCGCCGTTCGGTCCGATGAGGGCCGTGATCGCGCCGCGCTGCACCTCGAGGTGGTCGACGTCCACCGCCGTCATCCCACCGAACCGGCGCGTGATGCGATCGACGCGGAGCACGGGGTCGGGCTTGGCGGAACCGGGCGCGTGCGGGACGTCCCGGAGGGCGACGGCCGCGGTCGTGGGGTCAGACACTGAACGTCAGCTCCTTCTTGTTCCCGAGGAGTCCCTGCGGGCGGAACACGATGAGCAGCATGAGCGCGACCCCGACGAGGACGTACGAGAACTGCTCGGCCTGCTGCGTGTTCATGATCGAGTTCGGGATGACGTCGCTCGCGAGCGTGCGGATGGCGAGCCGGACGACGAAGAACAGGACCGAGCCGAGCACGGGGCCGAAGACCGTCGCCGCCCCGCCGAGGATGAGTGCGGTCCAGATGAAGAAGGTCATCGAGCGGCCCATCGCGTCCGGCTGGACGGACGACGGCAGGACGTACACGATGCCGGCGAGCGCACCGATCACCCCGCCGAGCACGAGCGCCTGCATCTTGTACGAGTACACGTTCTTGCCGAGGGAGCGGACGGCGTCCTCGTCCTCGCGGATCGCCTTGAGGACGCGCCCCCACGGACTCCGCGTGAGCGCGAACAGCATCAGGGACAACAGGGCGACGAGGCCCCAACCGACGATGCGGATCCACCAGCCGTTGACGCCGTTGTTCGTGAAGTCGAACCAGAGGATCCGCGTGCTGCCCTCGGGCAGGAACGACAGCGCGTTGAACGAGTCGCGGTAGCTCGACCCGGTGAGGCCGTTCGACCCGCCCGTGACCGTCGTCAGGAGGCTGGAACGCCCCACCATCCGGATGATCTCGGCGCCCGAGATCGTGACGATCGCGAGGTAGTCCCCCCGCAACCGGAGCGTCGGGATGCCGAGGACGACCGCGAACACGATCGCCGTGAGCAGTGCGATGACGATCGCCAGTCCCACGGGCACGCCGTGGATGACCGCGATCGCGTACCCGTACGCGCCGAGCAACAGGAACGCGGCCTGTCCCATGTTGACCAGTCCGGTGAGCCCGAAGTGGATGTTGAGGCCGATCGCGGCGATGGCGAACGCCGCCGTGGTGGGCGCGATCGCCTCGGCCGAGAGCGACGTGAGCAGGCTGACGAGGTAGTCCATGGTCCGTTCCCTAACCGATCCGTTCGGCGCGTCCGAAGATGCCCTGCGGCCGGAGCAGCAGCACGAGGATGAGGATGACGAGCGCGGTGGCGTACTTGAAGTCGCCGGGCAGCACGAGGTTCGTGAGTTCCACGACGATGCCGATCACCATCGAGCCGACGAGCGCGCCGTACGCCGTGCCGAGGCCGCCGAGCGTGACCGCCGCGAACATGAGGAGCAGCAGCTGCAGCCCGGTCTGCCAGTTCACCCCGTTGAGGACGAGCCCGAGCATGACGCCCGAGAGGCCGGCGAGGCCCGCGGCGAGGGTCCACACGAACCGGATCACCCGGTCCACGTCGATGCCGGACGCCGCCGCGAGTGCGGGGTTGTCGGACACCGCGCGGGTGGCCCGGCCGAGGCGGGTCCGGACGAGGAACAGGCCGGTCCCGACCAGCACGAGCACCGCGATGCCCATCGCGACGTACGACTGCACGGTCAGCGTCACGCCGGCGAAGTCGACCGTGCGCGGGTTGCCCTGCTGGATCCGCACCGTCGCCGCCCCGAAGAAGTACTGGAACGCGTACTGGAGCGCGATCGACAGTCCGATCGTCACGATCATGAGCTGCGTCAGGCTGATCCGCCGCCGTCGGAGGGGGCGCCAGATCACGGCGTCCTGCAGGTACCCGGTCGCCGCGCAGAGCACGACGACGATGATCCCGGCGAGCCAGATGTCGAACCCCAGGACGTTCGCGAACAGGTAGGCGAGGAGCCCGCCGAGCGTGACCTGCTCGCCGTGCGAGAAGCTCGAGAGCCCGGTGGTGCCGTAGATGAGCGAGAGGCCGACCGACGCGAGCGCGATGAGCAGCCCGAGGCGGATGCCGGATGCGAGCTGCTGCCAGGTCCGACCCCAGGTGACGCCCGAACCGTCGTCGAGGCTCGCGCTCGTCGCGCCCTTGACGGTGGTCAGCTGGAAGATCGTGCCGGCGTTCGACCCGACCGTGGCCTGCACGGGGCGCGCGTCCTGCTGCGCGTCGGCCAGGTACTGCCCCTGGGGCAGGGTCGTCTGATCGAGGGAGACCCGGTACCGGCCCGACGTCGTGATGCGGACGGACCAGCGACCGTCGTCCTCCGTCGTGGAGGTCTCGGCGAACCCACCGGGTCCCGTGACCCGGACCTCCGCTCCCCGGACCGGCTCGCGGTCCGAGTCGAGGATCGTGCCCTGGATGCAGCCGTTCGCGTCGCTCACCGTGCAGGTCGCCGCCGTGGCCGCGACCGCGCGCGGCGCTGACGCCCACTGGAGGCCCACGACCGCGGCGAGCGACAGCAGTGCGGCGAGGAGCAGGACGACCGGGCGGTGCCGGCCCACCCGGGTGCGGGGACGGCGCGTGTGCGGCGCCGTGCCCGTCGACGTCGTGGAACCCACTGAGCCTCCCTCTCGGACCGTCGGACGTCGACGGTTCCGGCACGACCTCCGTCCGATCGGGCGGTCCGTGCGGTTGCGCCGACAGTACGGAGCGTTTGTGTCACCTGTGTTTCCATCAGGTTCCCTGCGTGCTTCGTCACGGAACCGTGATGATGCACAGGAGCGCGAGTGGGGACCCAGCGTCCGCTCAGCCGAACCCGGGCGGACCGCTCAGGTCCAGCCTCCCGCCCGGTCGGACGGTGCCCGGCTACGGGAATGGCGGGCCCACGCGCCCGCGTTACCATGTCCCATCCGGTACCCGACGTCGTGGCCGGAGCACCTGCAGCCAGCCCGGAACGACGAGAGGGACCCATGGACCAGCCGGATCCGTTCGGATTCATCGGACTCACCTACGACGACGTCATGCTGCTCCCCGGGCACACCGACGTCATCCCGAGCGAGGCGTCGACCCGCTCGCGCCTCACCAAGCGCATCGAGGTGGCCGTACCGCTCCTGTCGGCGGCCATGGACACCGTGACCGAGGAGCGCATGGCGATCGCGATGGCCCGCCAGGGCGGGATCGGCATCCTGCACCGCAACCTGTCGATCGCCGACCAGGCGGCTGCCGTCGACAAGGTCAAGCGGAGCGAGTCGGGCATGATCACGAACCCCGTGACCACGCGGCCCGACGCCACCGTCGCCGAGGTCGACGCACTCTGCGGGCAGTTCCGCGTCTCGGGGCTCCCGGTCGTGGAGTCCGACGGCACGCTCGTCGGCATCATCACCAACCGCGACATGCGCTTCGTCGCGCCGTTCGAGCAGAGCACGACACTCGTCCGCGACGTCATGACCAAGGCGCCCCTCATCACCGCGCCCGAGGGCATCGACCCCGAGGCGGCGGTCGCGATCTTCGCCCAGCACAAGATCGAGAAGCTCCCGCTCGTCGACGCGTCCGGCCGGCTCCGCGGGCTCATCACGGTCAAGGACTTCGACAAGAGCGAGAAGTACCCGGACGCCACGAAGGACGCCGAGGGCCGCCTGCGCGTCGGTGCCGCGATCGGCTTCTTCGGCGATGCCTGGCAGCGGGCGACGGCCCTGCTCGAGGCGGGCGTCGACGTGCTCGTCGTCGACACCGCGAACGGCGAGAGCGAGGGCGTCCTCGACATGGTGCGCCGGCTCAAGGCCGACCCGGCGTTCGCCGGCGTCGACGTGATCGGCGGCAACGTCGCGACCCGCGCGGGCGCGCAGGCGCTCATCGACGCCGGGGTCGACGCGGTCAAGGTCGGCGTCGGTCCGGGCTCCATCTGCACGACGCGCGTCGTCGCGGGCGTGGGGGTGCCCCAGGTCACGGCCGTGTACGAGGCCTCACTGGCCGCGCGCGAGGCCGGAGTGCCGGTGATCGCGGACGGCGGCCTGCAGTACTCGGGCGACATCGCCAAGGCGCTCGTCGCGGGTGCCGACACGGTCATGCTCGGTTCGCTGCTCGCCGGCTGCGACGAGTCCCCCGGGGACCTCGTGTTCGTGGGCGGCAAGCAGTTCAAGACGTACCGCGGTATGGGGTCGCTCGGCGCGTTGCAGACCCGCGGCAAGAAGACCTCGTACTCGAAGGACCGCTACTTCCAGGCGGACGTCCCCTCGGACGACAAGCTCATCCCCGAGGGGATCGAGGGCCAGGTGCCCTACCGCGGCGCCCTCGGCAACGTGGTCTACCAGCTCGTGGGCGGCCTCCGGCAGTCCATGTTCTACGTCGGCGGTCGCACGGTGCCCGAGCTCAAGGCCCGCGGCAAGTTCGTCCGGATCACCGCCGCGGGGCTCAAGGAGTCGCACCCGCACGACGTCCAGATGGTCGTCGAGGCGCCGAACTACCGCGGCTGACACGGCTTCCCCGGGGACGGGCCCGTCGACTCCGGTCGGCGGGCCCGTCGCCGTTCCGCGGGCCCGTCGCCGTTCCGCGGGCCCGCCGCCGTTCCGCGGCCCACGCGCGGTCGCTGGTGCGGGGAGGGTGGCCCGGCCCTAGACGTCGGCCCGTTGCCCCTCCGGCGCTCCCATGAGGTGCCACTCGTACGCGACCCGCACGGCTTCTGCACGGGAGCCGACGCCGAGCTTGCGGTAGATGCTCCGCACCTGCGTCTTCACGGTGTTCGGCGACACCCCCAGGTCGGTGGCGATGTCCTCGATGGAGCCCTGGGCCCGGAGCCGCGTGAGCACGACCCCCTCGCGGCGGGTCAGCCGCGGCACCGTGAGGTCGCTCGAGTACACCGACGGGGCGTCCGCGAGCACCGGCCGGAGGTGCGGGGCCACCTGGTCGAACAACCCCTCGAGTTCGTCGCGTGGGACGAGCCACCACGGGGTGGACAGGCCCCGCGCGCTGCTCACCGTCGCCGCCTCGTCGAGCGACGTCCGCGCGGCGTCGAGGTCGCCGAGCCGGCAGGACGCGACCGCGCGGACGACGTGGAGCTCGGTCCGGGTCCGGGGGCTCGGGTTGCTCCGCCACATGAGCCGGTCGGCGAAGAGACGGGCATGTGGCGCGTTGCCCGCGAGGAGCAGCGCGCGCGCCTGGGCGCCGGCGACGCTCTCGCGCCCGTCGAGGAACGGGCGGAGGCCGGCGAGCGCGGCCTTCGCCTGCCGCGCGAGCAGCAGCAGGTCGGACTTGAGGACGTGCATGAGCCCCTGGTGGTGGTTGCTCAGGGCGTCACGGCCGTAGTGGCCCTCGGCGTCGCGGATCACCCCGAACCCTCCGAGGCCGTCGCCCTGGAGCAACAGTCGGAAGGCGCGGAGGTGCACGACGAGCGGCCAGTCCTCGAGGTCGTACGGCAAGGTGTCGAGCACCCGCATGTGCCGGTCGACCGTCGGGAGGTCCCAGGTCTCGAGTGCGGCGAGGGCGGCGGCGACGTGGACGGGGACCGC
Organism: Curtobacterium sp. MCBD17_013; assembly: GCF_003234565.1. Taxonomy (GTDB): domain Bacteria; phylum Actinomycetota; class Actinomycetes; order Actinomycetales; family Microbacteriaceae; genus Curtobacterium. Next base: position 157,071 of record NZ_QKTU01000004.1, read on the forward strand.
CCACACGCTGTGCCGCCACGGGAACCAGCTGCCGTCGCGCATCGCGAGGGTCACGAGTTCCCGACCACGCCGGACGTCCCCGCGCAGGACGTGCAGGTACGCGGAGTAGCCCATCGCCTGGATGCGCAGGTGCGGGTCCTCGTTCGAGCGGGCGAGCGGCGCGAAGTGCTGCAGGGCCTCCTCGTGGCTGCCGTCGTGCAGGTGCGTGATGCCGACCTGCATGTGGCCGTCCGCGCTCAGGCGCACGCCCGCTGCCGGCGTGGTGCGCATCGCCGTGAGCAGGTCCGGCAGGGACCGGGCGACCGCGAGGGCCCGTCCGAAGCTCCCGGCGCGGCGGAGGGACGCGACGCGGAGGACCGAGTCGCGGACGCTCTCCGCTCCGACGTCGGACTTCAACCGCTCGCGCGCCGCGGCGTCGGCCCGGGCGAAGGCCGCGGCCGGCACCGCCGTCCGCCCGCCGTCGTCGGCGAAGTGCATGGCCGCCTGCAGGTGGAGGAGCCAGGGGTCCGTCTCCATGTGGTCACGCGGCACGACGGCGAGGATCGCCACGAGTTCGGCGTGGTGGTCGCGGCACAGCACCGCGTAGTGCTGTCGCGTCAGCGCGGCCAGGTACGGCCAGTCCTGAGCGGCGGCGGCGAGGCCCACGGCCTCCCGGATCTCGCCCTCCCCCTCGAGCAGGCGCGCTCCGGCGGCCGCGATGTCGGGCATGGAACGGTCCTCCTGCAGGGCCAGCTGCTCCGTGAGGACGCGCTTGACGACGGGGGTGAGCGTGAAGCGGGAGCGGCCGCGCACGCGGGTCCACGCGCCGAGCCCGGCTCGTTCCGCCACGTCGAGGAGCTGCGCGACCTGCGCCGCGTCGCCCTCGTCGCGGACGAGCATGTCCTTGTTCATGAACGGGAGGACCGCGCCGGTGACGATCGCCGGCCACGACGCCGTCCCCCGCAGCCCCGACGTCAACTCGTCGACGATCTCGACGGCGATGCGGCGGACGACGGGCTCGAGCTCGTCGCGGTGCCACACCCGGTGCGGTTCGAGCGCGAGCTGGTTCGTCAGCCGCTGCACCGCGGTCGGCCAGCCGGACAGCCGCTCGTGCACCATCGCGATGGCGGGGCTGTCGAACGCGACACCGCGGAGCGTCAGGACCGCCGCGGTCTCCTGCTGGGTGAAGAGCAGGCCGGACGTGTCGAGGACCTCGACGTCGAACCGGGCCGCGACGGCACTCCCCTCGAACGCCGTGCTGCGCCGCGACACGACCACGACCGTGCAGCGGGTGCGTTCGAGCAGCCAGGCGACGTCGTCCTCCACCGCCGCCGCGATCCCGGCGTCGCGGAGCCGGTCGAACTCGTCGAGCACGATGACCTCGTCGCCGTCGAGTCGGGTGAGCAACGCCGCCACGACCTCCTCGTCCGGCGCGTCATCGCGGTCGGGGTGCTCGGGCTGCGATCCGTCCGCTTCCCGTCGGAGCTGGGCGACCACGCTCCGCCACAACCCGCACCGTGTGTCGGTCTCGCGGGCGCCGTGCCACGCGACGCGTCGTCCGCCCTCGGTGACCTCGCGGTCGACCCAGTCCGCCACCACGGTGGTCTTCCCGGTCCCGGCCGGACCACGGACGCACACGATCTGCGCGCGAGCGGCGTCGTCGAGCGCCTCGAGCCACCGCGGCCGACGCAGCTGGAACCGGCGCGGTCGCGGGTAGCCCGGCCGCGGTGTCCGACCACCTCCGCCTCGCGCCCGGGCGACGTCCGCCGCCTGTTCCGTCCCGACCGAGGTCAGCATCTCTTCCATACGCGTTCGCTCCGATGACCACATCACGTACCCCTGACTGGGTACGAGGAGGCTAGGTGCGTGATCAGGCGGACGCGACGGCGAAACTTCGTACATCGCCGTTATCTCGCCCACGGGTGACATTCCGGAACAACACCGGGTCGTTCCACTTCACCCGGTACCCAGAGGTGAAGGGCAAGACCCTCCCGCCCTGAGGGTATCTCGACACCGCTCGCGGGTCGAGCACGACCGACGACGGACCGTCCGGTGGACGGGGGTGCCCTCGCGTCGTGGCCGACGGTGCGCCATGATGTGCAGATGCCCTCGGCCGCCGACGTCCCGACCTCGTCGCCGTTCCGCATCTCCTTCGTCTGCAGCGGCAACATCTGCCGGTCCCCGATGGCCGAGGTCGTCTTCCGCCGCATCGTCGAGGAGGCCGGGGTCGCCGACCGCTTCGCCGTCTCGTCCGCCGGCACGGGCGACTGGCACGTGGGCGAACCGGCCGACGAGCGGACGATCGCCGCCCTCGCGGCACGCGGATACGATGGGTCCAGGCATCGCGCCCGTCAGTTCGACCCGGACCGGTTCCCGGAGTTCGACCTGGTGGTCGCACTCGACCGCTCCCACGAGCGCATCCTGCGATCGTGGGCCCCCACGATGGACGACGCCGCGAAGGTGACGCTCATGCTGCGGTACGACGAGGCCTGGCCGCAGCACGCCGACGTGCCCGACCCGTACTACGCGGATCGGCACGAGTTCGACCGGGTCCTCGCGACCATCGAACGCGCGTCGCGGGCCCTCTTCCACCAGATCGAACCGGCAGTCCGTCAGGGAGCCCCATGACACCCCTTCCCCCGCAGCCGATCAGCCCGCTCGACGGGCGGTACTTCCCGGTCGTGCACACGGTGGGGGAACACCTCTCCGAGGCGGGTCTCAACCGGGCCCGCGTCCGGATCGAGGTCGAGTGGCTCGTGTTCCTGACGGACCACGCGATGTTCGCGACGTCGCCGCTGTCGATCGACGACCGAGCAGCGCTCCGCGCCGTCGTGGACGACTTCGGGCAGGCGGCGATCGACGAGCTCGCCGGGCTCGAGGCCACCACCCGACACGACGTCAAGGCCGTCGAGTACTTCGTCCGCGCCCGGCTGTCCGAACTCGGGCTCGACGCCATCGCCGAGCTGACGCACTTCGCCTGCACGAGCGAGGACGTCAACAACCTCGCCTACGCGCTCACCATCCGCGACACCGTGCAGGACGTCTGGCTGCCCGCCGCCCGAGCCGTCACCGACGCGCTCCGCACCCGGGCGGTCGAGCTCCGCGCGGTCCCCATGCTCGCCCACACGCACGGACAGCCGGCGACGCCGACGACGCTCGGCAAGGAGCTCGCCGTCGTCGTCCACCGCCTCGAGCGGGTGCTCGCGCAGGTCGAGGACACCGAGTACCTCGGCAAGTTCTCCGGCGCGACCGGCACGTTCTCGGCGCACCTGGCCGCCGATCCCGAGGCCGACTGGCCGGCACTCTCCCGGGCGTTCGTCGAGTCGCTCGGGCTCGTGTGGAACCCGCTCACCACGCAGATCGAGTCGCACGACTGGCAGGCCGAGCTGTACGACCGGGTCCGGCACGCGAACCGCATCCTGCACAACCTGGCGACGGACGTCTGGACCTACATCTCGATGGGGTACTTCACGCAGATCCCGGTCGCCGGCGCCACCGGGTCGTCGACGATGCCGCACAAGATCAACCCGATCCGCTTCGAGAACGCCGAGGCGAACCTCGAGCTCTCGACGGCGGTGTTCTCGACGCTGTCCGAGACACTGGTGACGAGCCGCATGCAGCGCGACCTCACCGACTCGACGACGCAGCGGAACATCGGGGTCGCCTTCGCGCACTCCCTGCTCGCCCTCGACAATCTGCGCCGCGGGCTCGGTGAGATCGCCGTGGCCGAGGGCCGCCTCGCCGCCGACCTCGACGGCAACTGGGAGGTCCTCGCCGAGGCGATCCAGACCGTCATCCGCGCCGAGGTGACCGCAGGCCGCTCCGAGATCGAGGACCCGTACGCGCTGCTCAAGGAGCTCACCCGGGGCCGCCGCGTCGGCCGCGAGGACCTCGTCGCGTTCGTGAACGGACTCGACATCTCCGACGGAGCGAAGGCGCGGCTCGCCGCGTTGACCCCGGCGACCTACACCGGCCTCGCCGACGAGCTCGTCGGGTTCCTCGACTCCTGACGACCGCGCTGCCGGTGCTCCGCCACGGCGCTCGCGAGCGCTCCGCGGAGTTCCGGGTGCACGAAGCGGTAGCCCGCTCCCTCCAGGCGCGCGGGGACGACCCACCGGCTCTTCAGCACGAGCTCCGTCTCGGTTCGGATCGCGATCGACCCGAGTTCGAGCATCCAGCGCGGGAGCGGGAGCCCGAAACGCCGCCCGATGATCTCGCGGAGGGTCCGCATCATGGTGCGGTCGTCCGTGGGGTGTGGGGCGCAGACGTTGACGACCCCGTCGATCTCCGGATGGTCGCGCACGAACCGGATGGCACCGAGCACGTCGGCGATGTGCACCCAGCTGAAGCGCTGCCTCCCGTGCGTGTGCCGGTCCTCGTGGAACGTCCCGGCGGCGCGACGGCGACGCGTCGCGAACCACGGTCCGTCCAGGTGCGGACCGCCGAGTCCGAGCCGCGCCAACCGGATGAGCGGCACGAGGGCGCTGCCGTCGCCGAGCACGATGGCGATGCGGAGCGCGACCCGACGGGTGCCCGGCAGGTCCCCGTCGAAGAACGCCGCCTCCCACGCCCGTGCGACCGACACGGAGAACCCGGTGCCGATCTCGCCGTCGGACTCGGTCTGCGGGCGGTCCTCCGCGTGCCGGTAGATGGTCGCGGTCGACGCGTTGCACCAGACCCGCGGCGGCCGTCGCGCCGCGCGGATGGCGTCCCGGAGTTCGCGCGTGGTCTCGACCCGCGAGCGGAGGATCTCGGCACGGTTGCGGGCGCCGTACCGGCAGTCCACGCTCTTGCCCGCGAGGTTGACGACCAGGTCGGCGCCGTCGACGAGCTCGGTGATCCGGCGGATGTCGCCCCACACCGCGTCGCCGGTCCGTCCCACGGTCGTGACGTCGGCGCCCTCGGCGCGGAACGCGTGGACGAGGTACCGGCCGATGAAGCCGGACGCGCCGGCCACCACGACGCGTGGCCGCACAGCGTCGCCACCACCGCCGGTGCCGCCGCCGCCGCCGGCGGCAGCACCGTGCTCGCTCCCGCTGTCGCTCCCGCTGTCGCTCATGGACGCCTCCCCGGTCCGCCGGTTCCCCCGGGGGCGTCCGCGTCGTCGGGCACGACACCGTGGACGAACGACCCCTCGTACCGGTACAGCGTGCCGACGAGCGGCGCCGACAGCGTCAGCGACACGCGTTGGCGGTCGACGCCCGGGTCGTACCGCTCGGTCAGGACCACCCGCGGTGCCACGGCGGCCGGGAGGCGCAGCATCCGTCCCAGCACCCGGAACGACACGCGGGTCGAGACCAGGCGGAGCGCGCCGTCGGCGACCGCGACGTCGAGCGCGGCCACGAGCCGGCCGCGCCGCCCCAGGTGGTCGGCGAGCCCATCGGCGTCCGCCGTGATCGCGTCCTGCATCACCCAGGGCCCGGACCGGAAGTGGAACGTCCGGCGAGCGAGGACGGCGATGCGTCCCTCCCGGTCGACGGCCGGCCGGTTCTCGACGGTGAACGGCACGTCGCGTTCCCACACCGGCGCCATGACCGCGTCGCGGGCGAACCAGGCGAGCAGCGGCCACATCCAGCGTCGTGGCGTCCCGACGACGTCGAAGACGCCGGTGCCCCGTCCGACGTGCCCCGCGGGGATCGCGCCGAAGTAGCCGCGCAAGCGGGGGTGCAGCGCGTCGAGGGCGCCGGGACGGGTGCTCGCCTCGTAGGGCGATCGTGCGCTCGGGGTCACGGTCGGATCCTGTCACGTCCCCGGTGCCCGGTCGGTGCGGATGCCTACGATGGCGGCATGAGCCACCACCACGAGCACGGCGCGCGGTCGGCCAGCGCTCGGGCGTTGACCGTGGCGTTCTGCGTGTCCGCCGCGATCCTCGTCGCCGAGGTCGTCGGCGCCGTCGTGACCGGCTCCCTGGCGCTCCTCGTCGACGCCGGGCACATGGTCGTCGACACGGGCGGTCTCGCGATCGGGCTCGTCGCGGTGCGGCTCGCGCAGCGCTCACCGACGGCCAGACGGACCTGGGGCTTCCAACGCGCCGAGGTCCTCGGCGCCGTCGCGCAGGCCGCGGTCCTGCTCGGGGTCGGGATCGTCGTCCTCGTGACGGCCGTGCAGCGCCTGGTCACGCCGGTCCCCGTCCCCGCGGTGCCGCTCCTGGTGTTCGGTGTCCTCGGCGTGGTCGGCAACGCGGTCGCGCTGGCGGCGCTCACACGCTCCGGAGGCGGGACGTTCACCGCGCGGGCGGCGCGGCTCGAGGTGCTGAACGACTCGCTGGGGTCCCTCGCGGTCGTCGCCGCGGCGATCGTCGTCGCACTGACCGGCTGGGAGCGCGCGGACTCCGTCGCCGCGATCCTCATCGGTGCGCTCATCCTGCCGCGCGCACTCCGGCTGCTCCGCGAGACCACCGACGTCCTGCTCGAGGCCACCCCGCCCGGGCTCGACCTCGACGCCGTACGTCGTCACATCCTCCGGCTCGACCACGTGCGCGCCGTGCACGACCTGCACGCGTCACTCGTCGCCACCGGGGTGCCGACCCTCACCGCGCACGTCGTGATCGACGACCACTGCTTCACCTCCGCGCACGCCCCGACGATCCTCGACGAGCTGCAGCAGTGCGTCGCCGAGCACTTCGCCGTGCCGGTCGAGCACTCGACCTTCCAGCTCGAGCCCGCGTCACACCAGCGGCACGAGCACGACGTCCACGCCTGACCCCGGCGGCGCGGCTCAGGCCCGGGCTGCGAGACGGCTGCCGGCCCAGAGCGCGAGTGCGATGACGACGACCACGAACCCGAGGAGCACGGGCAGCGGCGCGACCACGAGCAGCACCGCGCCGGCGAGGACCACCGGGACGACCATCCCCGCGTAGCCGATGAGGAACGTCGCCGCCAGGACACCGCCGCGCCGCTCCGGCCCGACCAGACCGCCCGCACCGGCGATGGAGGCCCGGAAGAGCAGTCCGACGCCGGCACCGGCGAGCACGCTGCCCACGACGAACACCGCGACGACGAGGACGAGCGCGCCGACCGCGACCCCGGCGAGTCCGACGGTGACGAGCAGCATGCCCCAGCGGACCTGCGCACGCATCGCGAGGCGGGCGAGGGCGATCTGCGCGACCGCAGCGCCCGCGAAGACCCCGAAGCTCGTCGCACCGGCGGCGAGCCGGTCCGTGACGTGGAAGGTGGTCGCGAGGAACGTCGGCGCGATCGACGTGAACAGGCCGAGCACGGCGAAGGTGCTGAACGCCCCGGCACCCGCCGCCCAGAAGGGTCCCGCTGCCCCGGACGGCGCGGTGATCGGCTGGGGTCGGTAGGCCGGGCGTACCCGCCCCGTGTCGATGGTCTCCGGGACGACGAGCATGGCGACGAAGGCGACCGCGAGGACCACGACGAACACGGCGTACGGCACGACGAGGGGGTGCCGGACGAACTCCGCCAGCACACCGCCGACGAGGGCACCGCCTCCGATGCCGCCGAGGTTGACCGCTCCGGCGACGACGCTCGCGTTCCCGCCCGCGCCCCCGTCCCGGCGCGCTCGGACCCGGAGTTCACCGAGGTGGGCCGTGGCCGAGGCCGTCAGGGTGCCGACACCGAGTCCGCTGATGAACCGCGCGACGAGGAGGCCCGGGACGTCGTTCCAGACGAGGAACAGCACGGCGGCGACGAGCTCGAGCGCGACCGACACGAGGATGAGCCGTCGGCGTCCGTGGACGTCGCTGAGGTGCCCGGCGAGCCAGAGCGCGATCATGACCCCCACGGCGTACGCCGCGAACACGAGTGTCACGGTGAAGGTCGGGAAGCCGTCGCGTGCCTGGTACAGCGCGTACAGCGGTGCGGGGACGGCGGCGAACGCCATGACGCTGAGGAAGCTCCCCGCGACGATCCAGAACCCGGCCGCGTGGCGCTGACGGCTCGGGGTCGGTCGGGCGGGCCGCTCCGGGCGTCCGGCACCAGCGACGGGATCGGGCAGCGGCACGGATGCGGTCCGGGGAGCGGTGGTGGTCATGGTCCGAGCGTGCAGGACTGCACCGATCGTGTCCAACGGACAGGACCGCTGGCGTCCATCGACGTGGACGATGATGGACGCATGGAGACCCGCCTGCTCGAACAGTTCGTCGCCGTCGCCGACGAGGGCAACGTCACCCGCGCCGCCGCCCGGCTCTTCGCTGCGCAATCGACCGTGTCCGCCGGTCTGCAGAGCCTCGAGCGCGAGCTCGGCGGGGCCTTGTTCGACCGGGTCGGTCGCCGTCTGACCCTGAGCCCCCTCGGCGAGGCGCTCCTGCCGGACGCCCGGGCCGCGCTCGGCGCGGTCGAGCGCCTCCGGGACGGCGCCGTCACCGCCGACGCGCAGCTCCGCGGCCGCGTGCGCGTCGGGATCTTCGCGAACATGGACATCGTCGACCTGCCGCGGATCATCACGACCTTCCACGCGCGGCACCCGCTCGTCGACGTGCACCTCAGCGCCTCCGCGGCGGGGACCACCGGCCTGGCGGAGGACCTCCGGGCCGGCCGGCTCGACCTGGCCTTCACCGCACTGCCGCAGGACCCGCCGGGGATCGCGGTGACTCCGCTCCGCGCCCTGGCGTTCCGGGTGTACGTCGCACCGCGGCATCGACTCGCGGACCACGCTGTCGTGTCCCTCGCCGAACTCGCGGACGAGCCGTTCGTCGACACCGCGCGCGGGTTCGGGAACCGCATCATCCTCGACGCGGCGCTCCGCGACCGGGGCATCCGGCGCCGCATCGTGGCCGAGATGAACGACCTGCCGTCGGTCGTCCGGTTCGCGGCGACCGGGCTCGGCGTCGCGGTCGTCCCCGACCCCGGCACCGCCGGGGACGCCGTCGTGCTCGAACTCGCGGACCCGGTCGAGCCGCTGCGAGTCGGACTCGCCACCGCTGCCGGCGCCGCTCTGAACCGCGCCACACGCGCCCTCGCCCGAGCGGTCGTGGGCGGTACCGGCGGCGGCACCGGCGGCGGTACCGACGGCGGCACCGGCCGCGTCGGCAGCGCCGAGCGGAGCGCCGGCTCGGATCAGGCCGCGGACGGCTCCTCGAGCAGGTGACCGATCGCCTCCACCGAACGCCGGGCGCGCGCCGTCGTCGACACGAAGCCGATCACGACGACGCCCACGGCGATGCCGACGACGATCCACCACATGGCGTGCGTCGCGACCGCGAAACTCGCGTGGACCGCCGCCGCTCCGCTCGCTCCCGTGACCGTCCCGGCGAGCGCCACGCCGAGGGAGACCCCGGTCTGGCGACTCGTCGACGCGACCCCCGCAGCCGATCCCGCCTGGGCACGGGGCATGCCGGACACCGCCGTGTTCGTGATCGGCGCGTTCACCATCCCGAAGCCGAACCCGAACAGCGCGAAGGCGACGACGAGCATCCACATCGGCGTGTCCGCGCCGATCGTCGTGAGGACCGCCGCGCCCGAACCGATGCCGACACCCGCGAGCACGAGCGGGATCCGGGTGCCGACCGAGGCGACGAGGCGACCGGAGAACGGCGACACGACCATGGTCGCCACCGCGGCGGGGAGCGTCCAGAGCCCGGCCTCGAACGGTGACATGTGCCGGACCTCCTGGAGGTACAGCGCGTTGAGGAACAGGAACGCACCGTTCGCGCCGAAGGCACCGACCGCCGTGAGCACGGCCGTCGAGAACGGGATGCTCCGGAAGAACCGGACGTCGACGAGCGGCTCCCGGCGCCGCCGTTCCACCACGACGATGAGGACGAGCGCGAGCGCTGCTGCGGCGAACAGGGAGATCGCCGCGACCGAGCCCCACCCGAGCCGTGGACCCTCGATGAGTCCGCCGACGAGCGCCGCGAGCAACACGACCACGAGTGCCTGACCCGGGGCGTCGAAGCGCCGGGGGCGAGCCGCACGGGACTCCGGGACGAACGCGAACGTCAGCACGACGGCCGCGATGCCGATCGGCACGTTGATCCAGAAGATCGCCCGCCAACCGATCGTGTCCGTCAGGGCTCCACCGACGAGCGGACCGACCCCCATCGAGACGCCGACCACCGCCCCCCAGACGCCGACCGCGCGAGCACGCTCCTTGGCGTCGTCGAAGGTCGCCGTGATGATGGACATCGCGACCGGGTTCATCATCGAGCCGCCGACGGCCTGGACCATCCGGAACACGACCAGCCAGCCGACGCTCGGCGCCAACGAACAGAGGAGCGAGCCGACGGTGAACAGGACGAGCCCGACCTGGAACGTCCTGCGTCGGCCGATGCGGTCCGCGGTGGACCCCGACAGCATGAGCAGACTCGCGAGGACCAGCGTGTAGGCGTCGATCGTCCACTGGAGTCCGGAGATCGTGCTGTGGAGCTCACGGCCGATCGACGGCAGCGCCACGTTCACGACGGTGGCGTCCAACGAGACGATGAAGAGACTGAGGCAGCAGACCGTCAGGATCACGTACCGGTGGCGGTACCGCGACGGGAGGTCCGGGTCGCCCTGCTGGGGACTGCGTGCGTGGACGGACTCGCGTCGGTCGTGGTCAGTGGTGGTCGTCGCCCTCGTCCTTCCGGTGTCCGCCGAGCATGTCGTTGTCGTCCTGCTCACTCGTGGCCGCCAGCTGCAACATCGCCAGCACGACGATGACGACGATGAACGCGATGCAGAGGAACACCGCCGCGAGTTCGGGCTGACGGGTGGACATCAGGACGACGAGTCCGACGAACACCGCGACGATCGCCGAGATCGCGAGGAGTTCGACCGGGCGGAGCCGGTCGCGGCGGCTTGGGGTGGTCATGCGTGTGGTGCTCCGTTCGGGGCCGACGGCGTGGGTGCCGAGGTCCCCCACTTGTGCGAGAGGGCGGCGATCACGTGGAAGACCGCCGTCAGGGCGAGGTACGCGCCGAGCAGGCCGACGAGGATGATCGACGAGTCGAGCGTGCCGCTGACGTGCTCGATGCCGCCGAGGTCCTTGGAGTAGTCCGGAGGCGTCAGCAGGAACGCGATCGCCAGCAGGACCGTGAGCCCCCCGACGGTCATCCAGTCGCGGGCGAAGGGCGACGTACGCCGCGCGAGGACGCCCTGCAGGAGTTCGATGCCCCCGGTGACGACCGCGAACGCGGTGACGACCGCGAGGAACGCCGGGAGTCCCGCAGACGGGAGGAACAGCGCGACGACGCCGGCGGCGACGGTCACCGCAGCCTGCACGACGGCGAGGCGACGGGACCGGGGGTCGTCGAGTCGGCGCAGGCTGCCGACGCCGAGCAGGGCGCCCTCGACGATCGCGAAGGCGCCGAACAGCACCAGCCCGAGCGAGGTGGCGTGGTTCGACGAGAACGTGATCACCATCGCCACGACCGCGGCGGGCAGTGCCCGGGACAACGGGACCGTCCAGTACCGGGCGCGCTGCGCGGCGTCGTCCACGGTGTCGGACACGGAATCCCTCTCTTGGGCAGGCTGATCGTACGGTCAATGGTACCGCCGGGCCGATGCGGGCCCGTCCGGCCGGCGGCGTCGCGGCTGAGGATGCTCGAACCGCGAACGCGCGCCGCCGACCCCGCGGGCCGACGGCGCGCGACACGACCGGTCAGGCCGCGGGGTCCTCCTGTCGCTCGAGCTCACGTCGGCGACGGACCGAGCGGACGCCCAGGCCGGTGACGACGGCGATCGCCGCGACCAGGACCGCAGCAGCCGTGCCCACGGTTCCGGTGAAGGCGAGCCGGGCCGGGTGCGCTCCGGCGGCGACCGGTGTCGCGGAGGCCGAGGGCCGTGGCGTCGCGGTCGGGTGCTCACCGCCGTGGGGCGGGGTGGTCGGTGTCACGACGGGCGGTTCGATCGTGCCGATCGGTCCGGGCAGCGGCACGGGGTCCGACGGGTCGCCGTCGTCCGGGTCGTCGGGCGAGGTGGCGATCGCGACGTTGAGGACGTCGGCGCCGTCGCCGCGGTACCCGGCGTCGAGTTGGGCGTCGAAACGGAACCGGTGCCGTTCGCCCGGTGCGACCGTGACCGCCGAGGAGCACGTCACGTGCTGACCGTCGGCGCGACAGCCGTCCTCGGACCCCACGAAGCGCACGGGCTCCGGCAGGTCGTCGACCGCACCGACCCGGCGCGCGTCGGACGGTCCGCCGTTGACCGCGGTGATCGTGTACCGGAACACGCCCCCGGGCAGCAGCTCGACGTCCCCGGGCAGGAGCTCGGCGGCCTTCTCGGTGCGCAGCGCGGCGTCGGTCCCGATCGCGGCCCGGACCGTCGACGCGTTGTCCGCCGTGTTCGTGTCGGCGCGCGACGGTGGCGTGGTGATCCGTGCCGCGCTCGCGATCTGCCCCGTGGCGTCCGCAGCGAGGTCGCCCTCGATCGTCCAGGTGACCGTGGCCCCCGGGTCGATGTCGGCCGTCGTGGCGATCTCCGGACCGGCGCCGGACCCCGCACCGCACGCGGCACCGGCCGTGGCGGCGCACGTCCAGCGGACGTCGTGCAGTTCGGTCGGCGTCGCGATCACCACGTCGTTGCGCGCGGAGCCGTTCCGCCCCCGGTTCGTCGCGGTCGCCGTGTACCGGACGTGCGTGCCCGCGACGACGCGCTCCGGCATCTCCTGCGTGATGCCGACGTCGGTCGGGATGGACACGGTCAGGTCGTCGACCTCGTGGGCGTTGGTCGAGTTCCCGGTCGAGGCGGTGAACCCGAGGCGCAGTGTGTCCGGGAGCGGCGCCTGTCCGTCACCCTCGAGCGCCACCTGGTCGATCACGGTCCGCATCCGGGTACCCGGTCCGGAGTCGGACCGCACCGTGAGTGCGAGGACCCCGTCGGCGGCCGGCAGCAACGTGACGTGCACCGTCCGTTCGTCGGACCGGGACTGCGTCCCCACTCCACCGTCGGGGCCGACCGCGCCGCGGAGGAACCGGTAGCCGTCCGTGCCATTCCCCGAGCCACGGAGCACGACGTGGTCGGGCTGGGGACCGGGGCCGGACCCGTTGAACGGACGTGAGAAGTTGCCGCGCAGGTCGAACCCGACGCCGACGAACGCCCCGGGCATGCCCGCGACGTCGCAGGTGCCGTAGTGGCCCGAGTCGTCGTAGCAGCTGTACCCGAGCGCCGCGCCGGGTCGCCCGACCCCCGGCGCGACGGCACCGTCCGACAGCGACATGAGCAGGCCGTCCGCCCCGGTGCCGCCGTGCATCGCGTACCGGAACTCGATCTCGAGCCCGAGGTCCGACGCGAACACGTCGTCGGTGGCCCAGGAGCCCGCCTCGCTCCGCACGGCGTCCGTGAGTCGCAGCCAGCCGTCCCCGACCTCGGCGTCGCCGGACAGCGTCCCGCCGTCGGCCGAGTCGAAGTCGGTGTGGAACGGGAACGCGAGCTCGGCTGCGTGGGCGCTCGTCACGGGGAGCATGGCCCCGGCGCTCAGCGCGGAGAGTGCCAGGGCTCCGCAGGCGATGCGCCGCAGTCGCCGCAGCGCCGCGGCGCGGGGTACGGCGCCCGGCGTCCCGGGTCGTGCTGGTGTCGGTGGATGTGCTCGTGGTGCTGATGTCATGCCGCCCATGCTGGGGACCGGAGTCGCTCCCCCGAGGCCGGAGCGGACCGGTTGTGGAGGCCGCGCCCGGGCCTCCCGGCTGTGGACGGCGGACCGACGGGCCGCCCACCGCACGCACTGGACGGTCCGCCGTCAGCTCACGCGGTGAGCCACACCGTGCTCTCGCCCGGCAACAGCCCGTCCTCGATCGGGCACGACGCCACGACGACGGCGCCCTCGGGCAGCGGCACGGGGTCGGTGCCGAAGTTCGTGACCGAGCGCCATCCGTCGGCGCGCGCGAACCCGACCACCCGGTCCGGCGTCTCGAGCCACGTCAGGTCCTCGCCGCCGCGGTGCGTCCGACGGAACGCGAGCGCCGCGCGGTACAGCTCCAATGTGCTGCCGTCGACGCCGTCCTCGGCCTCGACGCTCCACGTCCCGAAGTCGGCGGGCTGCGGCAGGTGTGCCCCGTCCGGCCCGAACCCGAACGAGGAGCCGGACCGGGTCCACGGGATCGGCACGCGGCAGCCGTCACGGCCCTTGTCCGTGTGCTCCGAGCGCGCCCACTTCGGGTCCTGCAGGCGGTCGTGCGGGATGTCCGCGACCTCGTGGAGGCCGAGCTCCTCGCCCTGGTACACGTACGCGGACCCGGGCAGCGCGAGCACGAGGAGGGACGCGGCACGGGCACGACGGAGCCCGCGGTCGCGGTCGAGCACCGGCTCCCTGCCGTCGCTCATGAGCCAGGCGCCCGAGTCCGCACCGTCCGGGAGCCCGTACCGCGTGGCGTGCCGCACGACGTCGTGGTTCGACAGCACCCAGGTGCTCGAGGCCCCGGACTGGCTCGCCTGCGCGAGGTTCTCGTCGATGATCGCGCGGAAGGCCTCGGGGTCGAACGGGGCCTCGAGCAGGTCGAAGTTGAACGCCTGCCCGAGTTCCGTCGGTCGGGCGTAGAGCACGCGACGGCGGGCGGGTACCCACGCCTCGGCGATCGCGCTCCGCGGCGGGTCGTACTCGTCGAGCACCCGTCGCCAGGACCCGAGGATCTCGTGCACCTCGTCGCGGTCGTAGAGCGGGTCGCTGCCGTCGAGGGGCAGGTGGTCCTGGTCGCTCGGCCGGAACGGCTCCGACAGGTCCTTGGCCATGGCGTGCGCGACGTCGACGCGGAAGCCGTCGACCCCGCGGTCCGACCAGAAGCGGAGCGTCTGCTCGAAGTCGGCGCGGACCTCCGGGTTCGACCAGTCGAGGTCGGGCTGCTCCCGCGCGAACAGGTGCAGGTACCACTGGCCGTCGGCGACCCGGGTCCACGCGGAGCCGCCGAAGTTCGAGACCCAGTCGGACGGCGGCTCCGCGCCGTCGGGACCGGAGCCGTCGCGGAACACGTAGCGGGCCCGGGCGGCGGAGCCCCGTGGGGACTCGAGTGCCTCCTGGAACCACACGTGCAGGTCGGAGGTGTGGTTCGGGACGACGTCGACGATGATCCGGATCCCGGCGGCGTGCGCGGCCGCGACCAGGGCGTCGAAGTCGGCGAGCGTCCCGAGCTTCGGGTCGACGTCGCGGTAGTCGGCCACGTCGTAGCCGCCGTCCGCGAGGGCGGACGGGTAGAACGGGCTGAGCCAGATCGCGTCGACGCCGAGCTCCCGCAGGTACGGCACCCGGTCGGTCACCCCGGCGATGTCACCGACGCCGTCGCCGTCGACGTCGGCGAAGCTCCGTGGGTACACCTGGTAGACGACGGCTTGGCGCCACCAGTCCGGGTCGTGGAGGGACGGGGTCGGCTGGTCGGTCCCGGGGACCGGTGGCTGGGTGGACACGGAAGCGTCGTTCCTCTCGCGGCGGGTTCGGTGCGTCCGTCACGCTACGCGGCGGTGGCTCGGAGGGATCGCGGACCCGAGAGAGGGCCGCATCCCGAGCGCGAGCTGGCCGTTGCCCGCCACGCCCAGCCACTGCGCGCACCACCGCCCGAGTGGTTCCTGTACGTCCCGGCGTTCGCTAGCCGGTCTAGCAAGTAGGCAGGTTAGGGTGGTGTGCATGAGCACGCAGGAGGTCACCGAGCCGTCCGGGTACTGGTACCCCGACGACGATGCGACCCAGCGGGGCGTCGATGTGCTGAACGCCCTGCGCCGCTACCGCGGGGCCGAGACGGCGATGCGTCGCCGGACCCGTGACGCGATGGGCATGGGCGAGACGGACCTCCTGGCCGTCCGGTTCCTGCTGCAGGCGCAGCGGGCGGACCGCACCATCAGCCCGAAGGACCTCGCCGCCTACCTCAAGATCTCGTCGGCGTCGACGACGATCCTGGTCGACCGCCTCGTCAGGAGCGGCCACGTCCGGCGTGAGCCGCACCCGACCGACCGTCGTGCACTCGTCATCGTCCCGACGACCAACACGGACACCGAGGTCCGCGCGACGCTCGGTCGCATGCACCGGCGGATGATGCACATCGCGGAGTCCCTCACGGCGGACGAGGCCCGGGTCGTCATGACCTTCCTCGAGGACGTCCGTGCGGCGGTCGACATGGTCGACCCGCACGAGGACTGACCGCCCGGCCGACCGGTCACGGGGGACGCTTGTCCGGACGTCGGCTGAGCGTCGACCATGCCGCACCGGGTAGACCGGGAACCGTCACCGAACCTCGGAACGGAGCCATCATGCACGCATCGGACAAGCTCGCCGGCAATCTCCAGAAGGTCCTCGTGGACCTCATCGACCTGCACGTCCAGGGCAAGCAGGCCCACTGGAACGTGCTCGGACACAACTTCCGGGACCTCCACCTCCAGCTCGACGAGATCGTCACGGAGGCACGTGAGTTCTCCGACACCGTGGCGGAGCGCATGCGCGCCCTCTACGCCACGCCCGACGGTCGCTCGAAGACCGTCGGCGCCACCTCGAGCCTCGACGAGTTCCCGGAGGGCGAGGTCTCGACCCACGACGTCGTCGACATGATCACCCTGCGCCTCTACCAGGCCGTGGGGACCATGCGCGACGTGCACGACGAGGTCGACGAGGAAGACCCGTCGACCGCGGACATCCTGCACGCGATCATCGACCGACTCGAGCAGCTCGCGTGGATGGTCAGCGCCGAGAACCGCACGCCGAAGCAGACGCTGTCGGCGGCGACGACCGCTCCGAACGCCGAGAGCGTCGAGAGCGCGCAGTCGACCAGCCTGAGCTGAGCCGACCCCTCTCCGGGTCACCCGCGCATCCGGGTCACCCGCCCATCCGGGCCACCCGCCCATCCGGGCCACGGCGCACCGGCGACCGGCCGCGGCGGCATCCGCCGACGCGGCCGTCGTCGTGCGCGCACGCAGAACGACAGACAGGAGCACCACCCCATGGACCTCGGCATCTCGGGCCGCATCGCGCTCGTCTTCGGCGCGGACTCCGGCATCGGCTGGCAGACGGCCAAGCTCCTGCTCAGCGAGGGCGCCACCGTCGTGATCACCGACCTCGACCAGGCCGCCCTCGACGACTCGGCCGCGAAGCTCGAGGCCCACCCGGGCCGGCTCTTCGCGTTCGCCGCGGACGTCACCGACAGCGCGAGCCTCACCCGCCTCCACGACCAGGTCCGCGAGTCCGTCGGCGTGATCGACATCCTCGTGCAGTCCTCGGGGGTCACGGGCGCCCAGGGCATGTTCCACGAGATCGACGAGCAGGGTTGGCTGTCGACCATCGACATCGATCTCATGGGCCCGGTGCGGATCACGCGCGAGTTCATCGGTGACCTGCGCGACGGTGGCTGGGGCCGGATCGTCTACGTGACGAGCGAGGACGCCCTCCAGCCCTACGACGACGAGCTGCCGTACTGCGCGGCGAAGGCCGGCGTGCTCTCGTTCGCCAAGGGACTGTCCCGGAGCTACGCGAAGGAGGGGCTGCTCGTCAACACGGTCTCCCCCGCCTTCATCCACACCCCGATGACGGACGCCATGATGACGAAGCGGGCCGAGCAGACGGGCCAGGGCTTCGACGAAGCGATCGAGTCGTTCCTCGACGAGGAGCGCCCCTACCTCGAGCTGCACCGCCGCGGCGAGCCCGACGAGGTCGCGAGCGTCATCGCGTTCCTCTGCAGCGACCGCGCCTCGTTCGTGAACGGGTCCAACTACCGGGTCGACGCCGGCTCGGTCGCCACCATCTGACCGGGAGACACACGATGACCGACCACCGCTACCTCGTGATCGGCGGGGGCATGGTCGCCGACGCCGCCGCCAAGGGCATCCGCGAGATCGACGAGCAGGGCTCGATCGGCATCCTCAGCACCGACGTGGACACCCCCTACGCCCGCCCCGCGCTGTCGAAGAAACTCTGGACCGATCCGGACTTCAGCTGGGACAAGGTCGACCTGCACACGGCCGACGCGACCGGCGCCGAGATCCACCTGCGCACGACGGTGGTCGCGATCGACCGTACGGCGAAGACGGTGACGACCGATGACGGACAGCGGTTCGGGTACGAGCGGCTGCTCATCGCGACCGGCGGAACACCCACGCCGCTGCCGATCGAGCACGACGACGGCGTGATCGACTACCGGAGCGCCGAGGACTACCGACGACTGCGGGGGTTCGCGGACCAGCACGCCCACGTCATCGTCGTCGGCGGCTCGTACATCGGCACGGAACTCGCCGCGGCGCTCGTGCAGAACGGCGCGACCGTGACGCTCGTGCACCCCGACGACGTGCTCGGCGGCTCCATGTTCCCGGCGGACCTCGCGGCGGCGTTCGAGCGCCGGTACCGCGACGCCGGTGTCGATCTCGTCGGCGGCCGCAGGGTCACCGACGGGCACGGGACCGACGACGGCGTGATCGTCACACTCGACGACGGCCGCGAGCTCCGCGCCGACGCGGTCGTCTCCGGGCTCGGGATCACGCCGAACGTCGACCTGGCACGGGATGCGGGCCTCCCGGTCGACGACGGCATCGTGGTCTCGGCGACGCTCGTGACGGAGGACCCGGACGTCTTCGCCGCGGGCGACGTGGCCGAGTACCCGGACCTGGTGCTCGGCCGCCGCCGCGTCGAGCACGTCGACAACGCGCAGGAACAGGGCCGGCAGGCGGGCCGGAACCTCGCGGGTGCCGACGAGCCGTACACCCACACGCCCTACTACTACTCGAACGTGTTCGACATCGGGTACGAGGCCGTCGGCCGCGTCCAGGCGACGCTCCGCACGGTCGAGGACTGGGCGGCCCCGCTCGAACAGGGCGTCGTGTACTACCTCGACGGGGACGTGACCCGCGGCGTGCTCCTGTGGAACGTGCAGGGGCAGCGTGACGCGGCGCGCCAGGTGCTCGCCGAGGCGGAAGCGCTCACCCCCGACATGCTGCCGGGCCGGATCCCCACCGGGGGCTGAGCCGGGAGGCCCAGCCTCCGTCCGTCGCTCAGGCCGCGTCCTCGACGCGCTCGGGCCCACGGACCGGCGTCGACCGCTCGTCGCCGTCGGCGCGGCGCTCGGCGCCGTCCTCCGACCCCGCGGCGAGCTCGCCGTCCGCGATCACCTGCTCGCCGTCGCCGACCGGTTCGTCGTCGTGGACGGTGGCGCGAGCGTCCTCGGTCTTCCCGGCCGCGACCAGGTCGTCCCCGCGGACCACGCCGACGAGTTCACGGAGGCGCGCGACGAGGACGTGCCACGCCTCCGCAGGGCGCAGTCGGTCGAGGTCCGACCTCGTGGTCGTGTCCGCCACCGCGGTGAGCGACGCCACCCCGCGGTCCGGCAGGTCCCCGCGCACGTGCGCCACGGCGAGCGCCGCGACGACGTCCGCCTGCGCGTGCACGACGGCGTGGGCGCCGCCCGTGACCTCACGGAGGACCGCGTACGGGAACACCCGCCCGAGCCGCCGCACCCAGTCGCGCGGGACGAGGGCGTCGTGCTCACCGCGGACGACGAGCACCCGGGCCTGCACGGCGTCCGCCCGACGCTCGATGGGGTACGCGAGCATGCGGGGCAGGACCGCCCGGAACCAGTGCCAGCCGCACAACGCGTACGCGGTGAGGGCGTGCCAGCGGATCGCGGCCGGCTCGTGGACGACCGAGCGGGCGAACCGCACCATCGACTCGCTCACCGTGCGCGCAGCGCTGTCGACGACCGGGCTGATCAGGACGACGTCGCCGAGGTCGGGCCGGCGGGCCGCCACCTCCGTGACGACCTGCGCCCCCATCGAGTGCCCGACGAGGACCGGGTCGACGAGCCCGAGCGCGTCGATGACGGCCTCGACCGCGTCGGCGTACCGCTCGATCGAGACGGTCCCGCGGAACCGTCGGACCCCGGCGAACCCGGGCAGGTCGAGGGCGTGCACCGGGCCGAACGCGTTGAGGTTCGAGGCGAGCCGCTCGCGGTGGGTCGCCGCGACGCCGAGGCCCGCGACGAGCACGAACGCACGGTCCCCGGGGGCGCCGATCGTGCTCACGCGGACGGTGGTGCCGTCGACCGGGACGCGACTGACGGTGACGGTGGCGTTCGGCAGGGCGTCGGACACGTGGACCTCCGGGTGCTCGCTCGGGCGGATGACCGACGATAACGGCCGCACCCCCGAACGGGTGGCGCGACGGGCCGGGAGGCGCGGGATGCGGCCGTCCCGTCCCTCCCGCCACCCTGCGCGGTCAGCCCGCGAAGCGGTGGGCCGGGATCCCGTGCACCCGCGTCGGCACCGCGAGGACGGCGCCGGAGAGCGGCGCCTGCTCGAGCTGCTCCTCCGTGAGGTTCTCGCGAGCGGTGCCGATGAACAGCGTGCTCATGTCCACGCCCCCGAACGCGACCGAGGTGACGTTCGGGGCGGGCAGGTCGACGACCTCCAGGCGTTCGCCGTCGGGCGAGTAGCGCTCCACGCGCCCCTCGCCGTAGATCGCGCCCCAGAAGCAGCCCTCGTCGTCGCGCACCAGGCCGTCGTGCGCGGCACCACTGACGAAGGGCTCCAGGTCGCCGAGTTCGCCGTCCGGCCCGTAGGAGCCGCGGAAGATCGTGGAGACCGCGGTGTCCGTGACGTACATGACGCTGCCGTCCGGCGACCACTCCATCCCGTTCGTCGTGCCGAACCCGCCTCGGAGCACGCGTACGGTGCCGTCCGGGTCGATCGCGTAGAGGGCCGCGTCGCCGTCGCCCTGGAGGTCCATGCTCCCCACGAGGAACCGGCCGAAGGGATCGCATTTGCCCTCGTTGAACCGCATGTCCGGTTTGGCGTGCTCGACGGTCGCGAGCTCACGGTCGATCGCACCGTCGGCGTCGGTCAGGACCACGCGGTCCCCGAGCGCCGCGACGAACCCCCCGGAGGCACGGGGCTGGAACGACGCGAGCGGCGGCGGCAGCGGGACCGAGGACACCACGACGCCGTCCGCGGTCGCGGTGTGCAGGGTGCCGAGCGGGATGTCGGTCCAGTGCAGGCGCTGGCCGTCCGGGTCCCAGACGATGCTCTCGACGAGCGCTGCCTTCGCATCGGTGAACACGCGGACGGGACCGGTCGTGGCGGTGGACATGCACCCCGGTCTACCCGGGCCGCGCTGAGGACGCACCCCGGACGTGACGCGTGCTCCATACTCATCCCGTGGATGCGCAGCGCGAGTCGGAGACCGAGCGACTCGTGGTGTTCACCGACGCGGTCGCGGCGATCGCGATCACGCTGCTCGTGCTGCCGCTCGTCGACATCGTGCCCGAGGCCGCGCACCGGGACGGCGACGTCGGCGCGCTGCTCCGCGAGCACGTGCCGCAGTTCGGCGGGTTCGTGCTCAGCTTCGCGGTCATCGCGCGGTTCTGGTGGTCCCACCACGAACTGTTCCGCACCGTCACACGCCTGAGCCGGGCGGTCGTGCGGTGGAACCTCGTGTGGACGTTCGCGATCGTCGCGCTGCCCCTGCCGACGGCGATCATCACCGCGTACCGGCCGAGCCCCCTCACCGTGGAGCTCTACGTCGGCACGCTCGTGCTCGCCACCGCGGCGCTCGCCGGGATCGCGCGGGCGTTCCTCCGCCGCGATGACCTGACCGACCGCGAGCGCACCGCCGCCCGCCAGCAGCTCCTCGGTTCGGCCGTGAGCGCCGGCCTGTTGCTCCTGGCCGCCGTGGTGGGGAGCCTCGTGCCCGCCGTCAACTTCTTCGCGCTCCTGCTGCTGTTCGCCTCCGGGCCGGTCGAGCGGGTGCTCCGCCGACGCTGGACGAGCGCCACGCCGGGGTGACCCGGCGCGGCGCTCGGGGCGTCAGTCGCCCTTGACGTTGACGAGCTGCCGCAGCGTGTGACGGATCGTCACGAGGTCGGCGGCGTCCGCCATCACCTGGTCGATCGGCTTGTAGGCCGCCGGGATCTCGTCGAGGAACGCATCCGTGTCCCGGAACTCGATCCCCGCCATCGCCGCGCGGAGCTGCTCGTGCGTGAAGGTGCGCCGAGCCGCGGACCGCGAGTAGGACCTCCCGGCTCCGTGCGGTGACGACGCGAGCGACTGCGCGTTGCCGCGCCCCTCGACCACGTACGAGGCCGTGCCCATGGACCCCGGCACGAGTCCGAGCTGCCCCTCGCGCGCCGAGATCGCACCCTTCCGCGACACCCACACGTCCTTGCCCCAGTGCCGCTCCTGCTGCGTGAAGTTGTGGTGGCAGTTGATGCGCTCCTGCTCGTCCACCACCACCCCCATGACCTCGCTGAGCTGGCGGACGACGCGGTCCATCATCTCCTCGCGGTTGAGCAGGGCGTAGTGCTGCGCCCACCGGAGCTCGGCGATGTACCGGTCGAACTCCGGCGTCCCCTCGACCAGGTACGCGAGGTCGGCATCGGGCAGCTGGATCCACCAGCGCTCCATGAGCCGCTTCGCGACCGCGATGTGCCGCTGGGCGATCTTGTTGCCGACACCACGGCTGCCCGAGTGCAGGAACAGCCAGACGCGGTCGGTCTCGTCGACGCTCACCTCGATGAAGTGGTTGCCGCTCCCGAGCGTGCCGAGCTGCTCGCGCCATCCGCCGAGGGCTCGCGCCGGGTCGAACCCCGCGGCGTCGGCGAGCGCCTCGAGCTCCGCGATGCGGGGCGCGGCCGTCGCGACGACCTTCCGGTTCGCGGCCCCGGCCGACAGCGGGACCGCCCGCTCGATCTGCTCGCGGAGCGGGCGCAGGTCGGTCGGCAGGTCGGCGCGGTCGAACTGGGTCCGGACGGCGATCATGCCGCAGCCGATGTCCACGCCGACGGCGGCGGGCATGACCGCGCGGAGCGTCGGGATGACGGAGCCCACGGTCGCGCCGAGCCCCAGGTGCGCGTCGGGCATGAGCGCCACGTGCGGGAACACGAAGGGCATCGCGGCCGTGGTCCGTGCCTGCTGCTCGGTCGTCTCCTCGAGGAGACTCGCCCACGAGAGCAATCGGTCGTTGATCTTCTGCATCGTTCCGCCTTCCGTCGGATCGGGATGGTGACGGTCCGGGGCGGACCGGCACCGTCCCTCCCGACCGACACGGTGGTCGGTGACCGATCTGGTCGACGGGAGACGGGTGCGCAAGACGCCCTGGGCCTGGTGGGCACGGGCGTCGGAGGACGACCGTGCCTACACGGGATAGCTGCTGGTGGGCCGCTGCTCGAGCGCACGCCACATGAGCGGCACGAGCTGCTGCTCGTTCCGCTTCCGGGGCTGCTGTTCGACGCGCACGGCGGTCCTCCAGTCGGGTGCCCAGGGCGGGCACGGAGCACCGACCATAGTGCGACACGCCCGAGCTGCACAACCGCGACACGCCCGGGAGGCCCGGCGCGGGTCGCACCGGTCGGTGTGGGCCCGTGGACCGGAGGTGGGAACGGCAGCCGGACTGCTCGCAGTCGAGGGGAGCAGAGTAGGAGGATGCCCGAGCGCACTCCGGACACCCCGGACTCCTCCGACAACGCCGAACGCACCGACGGCTACGCCCCCCTCCGCTCCTACGCGGCCATCGGCGACGGCCGCACCGTGGCGCTCGTCGGCCGCGACGGCCGGATCGACTGGTTGCCGGTGCCGTCCATGGACTCCCCCGCTCCCTTCGCGAGCATCCTCGATGCCGAGCACGGCGGGCACATCGCGTTGAAGCCGACCGGCCCGGCGCACATGGAGCGCCGCTATCTGCCCGGCACGAACGTGCTCTGCACGACGTGGACCACCGCCGACGGCGAGGCCACGGTCACGGATGCCATGGCCACCGGCGTGGCCGGACGACTGCCCTGGGCCCAACTCGGGCGCTGCGTGCAGGGCGTCCGCGGCGCGGTCGAGTTCGAGTGGGCGGTCCAGCCGGGCACGCTCCTCGGGCAGGCCCGACCGGAACGACTCGACACGGTGAACGGCTCGATCGTGGCGGTGGACGGCGTGAGCATCGCCATCGTCGAGCTCGGGTTCGAGCCCGTGCACGAGGACGGCCCGCGGTTCTCCGGACGGTTCCGGACGTCCGAGGGCTCGAAGTCGATCCTGTCGGTCATCGGGACGCTCGACGAGCCGCTGTTCATCCCGGACCCGCACGAGACGATGCGCGGTGTCGACCGCACCATCCACAACTGGGAGACCTGGTCGAAGGAGTTCGCGTACGACGGCCCCTGGGCGGACGCCGTGCACCGCAGTGCCCTCGCGCTCAAGCTGCTCATCTTCGCGCCGACGGGGTCGATCGCAGCCGCGGCCACCACGTCGCTGCCCGAGGACGACCGCGGCGACAAGAACTGGGACTACCGGTTCGCCTGGGTGCGCGACCTCGCCTACTCGGTCCGCGCACTGACGCGGTTCGGGCTCCGCGAGGAGACGCACGCCGCCGTCTCGTGGCTCATGCGGACCATCGCGGACAACGGCGACGGCATGCCGATCTTCTACCGGCTCTCCGGCGCGCGGTCGGACGGCGTCGTGGAACGTGACGTGCCCGGCTGGCGCGGCATCGGTCCAGTGACCGAGGGCAACCGCGCAGCGGACCAGCTCCAGCTCGGCGTCTGGGGCGACGTGTTCGACGTCATGCGGCAGTACGTCGCGCAGGGGAACGTCCTCGACCGGCAGACGGCGCACGTGCTCGAACGGCTCGCGGACGAGGCCTGCCACAAGTGGGTCGAGGAGGACTCCGGGATGTGGGAGCTCCAGGAGGCCCACCACTACACGACGAGCAAGATCGGCTGCTGGCAGGCACTCGACGCGGCGATCGAACTGCACGACAAGGGGCAGATCGGCGGCCCGCGCGACAAGTGGGTGGAGAACCGCGAGCTCATCGAGCAGTGGGTGGCTGAGCACGGCTGGAACGAGGAACTCGGTCACTACGTCATGCACCCCGACACCGATGCCCTCGACGCGTCGATCCTGCTGCACGCCTCGTCGTCGTTCGACCGGGGACCGCGGATGTCCGCGACGATCGACGCCATCCGGGAGCAGCTGTCGGTCGGACCGCTCGTCTACCGCTACTCCGGGCTCGAGGACGAGGAGTCGCCGTTCGTGGCCTGCTCGTTCTGGCTCGCGTCGGCGTTGGCCTGCGTGGGACGTGACGACGAAGCCAGGGCGCTCATGGACGACATGGTCGCGCAGGGGAACGACGTCGGGCTGTTCGCCGAGATGATCAGCGCCGACACGGGGGAGTTCATGGGGAACCTGCCGCAGGGCCTGTCCCACCTCGCGCTCATCAACGCGGCGATCACGATCGAGGAGATGGCCCGCGAAGGATGACGAACGACCCCGACGCCCGGATGGACCGGCTGCGGAAAGCGGCCCGGTACCGGTTCGCGCAGTACGCCGAGGAGCAGGCGCGCGAGACGGAGGCATCGGGCACGCCCGCATCGCGATCGCTCGACCCCGACGAGGTCCGTGCCGAGCGACGGCTCCGGGGTGCCCGGGACATGGTCGCGCACGCCAACGCGCTCATCGAGGAGGGTGACGAACGTGGGGTGTTCGAGCACAACCCGCTGCGCGGCAAGCCCCTGCCGGACAACGACGGCCGGCACGACCCCGACTGGTGGATCCGGCGCTACGTCGAACGCGAGGAGCTGACCGGCCTCGGACCGCCGGCGCTCGCCCTCCGGAAGGAGGACGCGGAACTCGACGCCCGGCTCGACGAGGAGTCGAGCGAGCGACGCGTCCGCGAGATCGTCGAGGACTTCGACGCGCGGGTCGTCGAGGCACGGCGGCAGCTCATGGGCGGCCCGCCGGTCGTCACGCCGGTCCGGGACGTCGACGTCGAGATCGAGCGGTGGCGCGACCGCCGGGAGGCCCGACACGCGGTCGAGCGCGCCGCAGCGGCCGAGCAGGCCGCCGCCGATGCGGAGGAACGGCAGCGGCGGCGTCGATGGTGGCGCCGCCGCTGACCGCTCCTAGGCCTCGCGCGTCTTCGGCGAGCTGTCGTTCGTCTTCGCCGGGTCGCGCTCGACGACGTCGCCGAGGACCTCGTCGATGCGGGCGAGGGCTTCTGCCGGGATCCGGACACCGGCCGCGCCGGCGTTGTCGTGCACCTGTTCGGGACGGGACGCCCCGATGATGGCGGACGCGACGTTGTCGTTCTGCAGGGTCCACGCCACGGCGAGCTGCGCCATGGACAGGCTCAGCTCCTGCGCGATCGGCTGCAACTGCTGTACCCGCTCGAGCACGTCGTCGCGCATCCAGCGCGAGATCATCTGCGCGCCGCCCTTCTCGTCCGTCGCCCGCGATCCCTCGGGGAGCGGCTGGCCCGGCTGGTACTTGCCCGTCAGGACACCCTGGGCGATGGGCGACCAGACGATCTGCGAGATGCCGAGCTGCTCCGACGTGGGGACGACCTCGCCCTCGATCACGCGCCAGAGCATCGAGTACTGCGGCTGGTTCGAGATGAGCTGGACCCCGAGCTGCTTCGCGAGCGCGTGGCCCTTCTCGATCTGCTCGGACGTCCACTCGGAGACGCCGATGTACAGGACCTTGCCCTGCCGGACGATGTCCGCGAAGGCCTGCATGGTCTCCTCGAGCGGGGTCTCGTGGTCGAAGCGGTGCGCCTGGTACAGGTCGACGTAGTCGGTCTGGAGCCGCTGCAGCGAACCGTCGATCGACTCGAGGATGTGCTTGCGCGACAGACCGGTGTCGTTGTGTCCCTTGGGCCCGGTCGGCCCGAAGACCTTCGTGGCGATCTCGAGGGACTGCCGCCGCTCGCCCTTCAGGGCCTCGCCGAGGACGGTCTCGGCACCCGTGTTCGCGTACACGTCCGCGGTGTCGAAGGTCGAGATGCCCACGTCGAGTGCCGCCCGCACGCAGGCGATGGCCGCGTCGTTCTCGACCTGCGATGCGTGGGTGAGCCAGTTGCCGTAGGTGATCTCCGAGACCTTGAGTCCCGAGTCGCCGAGGTAGCGGTGTTCCATGTGTCGTTCCTCCCGGGCCGCGTCGGTGCGGCGCCGGGGTCGACGGTAGTCCCGACCCGGGACCGAGCGCACCGGCGTCTCCGGTCCTGTGGACGGGGGCGACCTGTGCACGTGCGTCCGGTCCTGTGGACGGTGACGCTCGAGCGGCCTACGGTGGGGGCCATGTCGCACAGCGCCTCGACCTCTGACCGGCTCCTCGCGATCGACGCGTGGTGGCGCGCCGCGAACTACCTCACCGTCGGGCAGATCTACCTGCTCGACGACCCGCTGCTCACCCGCCCGCTCCGCCGCGAGGACATCAAGCCCCGGCTGCTCGGACACTGGGGCACCTCGCCCGCGCTGAGCCTCGTGTACGCACACCTCAACGCGCTCATCAGCGAGCGCGGACACGACGTGCTGTACGTGTGCGGGCCCGGGCACGGCGGTCCGGCGATGGACGCGAACGCGTGGCTCGACGGCACGTGGAGCGAGCTCTACCCCGACATCACACCGGACGTCGACGGTCTGCGGCAGTTCTTCAAGCAGTTCTCGTTCCCGGGCGGCATCCCGTCCCACGCGGCCCCGGAGACGCCCGGCTCGATCAACGAGGGTGGGGAGCTGGGGTACTCGCTGTCGCACGCCTACGGCGCGGCCCTGGACAACCCCGACCTCGTGGTCGCCTGCGTGATCGGCGACGGTGAGGCCGAGACGGGTCCGCTCGCGGCGTCCTGGCAGGCACACACCTTCCTCGACCCGGTCAAGGACGGCGCGGTCCTGCCGATCCTCAACCTCAACGGCTACAAGATCGCCAACCCGACCGTGCTCGCTCGGATCCCGGACGAGGACCTCGTCGCCTTCTTCCGCGGGCTCGGGTACGCGCCGATCATCGTCGACTCCGCCCGGGTCGACGACGACCCGTTCGCCGTGCACGCCCTGTTCGACGCCGCACTGCGACGTGCGTTCGGACAGATCGAGGACCTCCAGGCGGCGGCTCGCGGTGGCTCGGGCACCGAGCGCCCGCGGTGGCCCCTCATCGTCCTCCGGACGCCGAAGGGCTGGACGGGGCCGAAGGAGGTCGACGGCCAGCGGGTCGAGGGCACCTTCCGTGCGCACCAGGTCCCGCTGCCGGGCGTCCGCGACTCCGACGACCACCGCCGGCAGCTCGAGGAGTGGATGCGGTCCTACCGCCCCGAGGAACTGTTCGACGAGCAGGGCCAGCCCATCGGGATCCTCGGCACGATCCGCCCCGAGGGCGACAAGCGCATGAGCGCGACCCCCCACGCGAACGGCGGCCGGCTCCGGGTGGCGCTCGACCTGCCGGACCTCGAGCCCTACGCGGTGGACGTCCCCGACGACCGCACGACCAACACGTCCGCCACCGGGACGCTCGGCCCCTGGCTCCGGGATCTCATCCGCCGCAACCCGTCGAACTTCCGGCTGTTCGGCCCGGACGAGACGATCTCGAACAAGCTCGACGCGGTGTTCGAGACGACGGACCGCGTCTGGCGCGCCGAGCTCGAACCGGACGACGCGCACCTCGCCCTCGAGGGCCGGGTGACCGAGGTCCTGTCCGAGCACACGCTCGAGGGGCTGCTCGAGGGGTACGTGCTCACCGGCCGGCACGGCATGTTCAACACGTACGAGGCCTTCGCGCACATCATCGACTCGATGGTCGGCCAGTACCTCAAGTGGCTCGAGTCCTCCGCGGACATCGACTGGCGTGTCCCGGTCTCGAACCTGACGATCCTGCTGTCCTCGCACGTGTGGCGGCAGGACCACAACGGGTTCTCACACCAGGACCCCGGGTTCCTCGACGTCGTCGCCTCGAAGCAGCAGGACCTCGTCCGCGTCAAGTTCCCGCCGGACGCGAACTCGCTGCTCGCCGTCGCCCGCCACGCGTTCGAGACCACCGAGCGCGTCGAGGTGATCGTCGCGGGCAAGAACCTCGAGCCCGACTGGCTCCCGATCGACGAGGCCGTCGCGCACGTCGCCGCCGGCGTCGGGGTCTGGCACTGGGCGGGCACCGTCGCGGAGGGCGCCACGCCGAACCTCGTCATGGCCTCCGCCGGTGACGTCCCGACACTCGAGACCATCGCCGCGATCGACCTCATCCGAGCGAACGCGCCGGAGGTGGCGATCCGCATGGTGAACGTCGTGGACCTCCTCGCGCTCGGGGACCCGCGGAACCACGAGCACCCGATCAGCGACGACGACTACGACGCCCTGTTCCTGCCCGGCACGCCCGTGGTCTTCGCGTTCCACGGCTACCCCGCACTCGTCCACCAGATGACGTACAACCGGCACGGCCACGACGACATGCACGTGCACGGCTACATGGAGCGCGGCACCACGACCTCGCCGTTCGACATGGTCATGCTCAACGACATGGACCGCTTCGCGCTCGCCGCGGACGCCCTGTCCCACGTGGACGCCGACCGGTACGCCGGTCTCATGCAGGCCTGCCAGGAGGCCCGGGACGCGGCACGTCGGTTCGCCTACGAGCGCGGTGAGGACCACCCGGCGGTCGCCGGCTGGCAGTTCAACGGCTGGCCGCAGGACGACCCCGACGGACACCGTCAGGGCGTCGTCGGCGGGGTGCAGCAGGGTGCGGACTCGTCGGACGACAACCACTGAGGCGTGCAGTCGTGGGCGACGACCAGCGGACCGTCGGGGACGGCGTCCTGACCGACACCGATCACGCCCTCGAGGCGACGATCGCCCATCTGCTCGACACGCGCGCCGCCACGTCGAGCACCTGCCCGTCGGAGGCGGCACGGGCACTCGGCGGCGATGACTGGCGCAGCCTGATGGAGCCGACGCGGCAGGCCGCGCGCCGCATGGTCGCCCGCGGGGAGGTCGAGATCACCCAGCGCGGGTCCGTGATCGATCCCGACCACATCCACGGTCCGATCCGGATCCGCCGGCCGCGCTGACGCCGTTCATCCGCATCGCCTTCCTTCGGCGATCGATCCGCGGCGTTCGAGCGCCGAGCGGCTCGCCAGCGGGCGGCTGACCACGACCGTCGGATGGCGGTCGCGATCAGCCAGGGACGTGCCGCCGAGGAGTCGGAGGAACCGCCATGGTCGATCCCGTCGACGTCCTCAGCGTGAGGCCGCACGGGCGGCGTGCGCCGACAGCAGCGCGGCTCCGCCGCCCGGCGTCGAGGCGACTCAGGCGTGACGCCAGTCGTCCGACTGCAGGTGCGACCCGGCCTGCGGCCCCATCTGGAGCATGCCCCCGTCCACCGCGTACGAGGCACCGGTCACGTACGACGCGAGCGGCGACGCCAGGAACGCGACGACCGCGGCGATCTCGCGCGCATCCCCGGGGCGTCCGAGCGGCACCCCCGGCCGGTCGATGGGGTGCGGGTCGGTGTCCTCGTTACCCGTCATCTGCGTCGCGATCTCGCCGGGCGCCACGGCGTTCACGGTGATCCCGTGGCGCCCGAGCTCGAGCGCCACCGTCTTGAGCAGGCCTCCGAGGCCGTGCTTCGCGGCGTCGTACGCGGCGGACCCGACGCGTGGCTGGTGCTCGTGCACGCTCGTGATGCCGATGATGCGACCGCCACGACCGGCCTCGACCATGCGTCGGGCCGCGTGCTGGATGCACACGAAGGCGCCGTCGAGGTCCGTCGCGACGGTGTGCCGCCACTGGTCGAGGGTCATCTCGAGGAACGGTGCGTTGTCGCCGGTGCCGGCATCGTTGACGAACACGTCCACGCCGCCGAGTTCCTCCGCGAGTCGGTCGATGACCTGCCCGCAGCGCTGCAGGTCCGTCACGTCGATCTGCATGACGACCGCGCGGCGTCCGTGGGCGCGGACCTCGGCGGCGGTGTCCTCCGCGCCGCGGAGGTCCTCGAGGTACGTGATGCCGACGTCCATCCCGGCCTCGGCGAGCGCCACCGCGGTGGCCCTCCCGATCCCCGACTCGGCTCCGGTGACGATGGCGGTGGTGGGCTGGGAGTCACTCATGCCGCGGACGGTACCCCCAGCCGCCGGACCGTGCATCCAGCGACGACGCAGGGCGGCCCCGGTGCCCCGGGACCGCCCTGCGATCAGACGGACGTGACCTACTTGGTCGAGCCCTGGATGGCGCTCTGGTAGACCGGCTTGTTGTCCTGGTCGTACTTGTAGATGCCGATGTAGGCGCTCGATGGGTCGTTGTCGGCGTTGAACGGCCCGACGCCGGACGGTCCGGTGTACTGGATCTTCGTGCCGGCGTCGACGAGCTTCTTGCAGTCGGCGAAGGTCGAGCACTTCGTCCCGCCCTTGGCACCGGAGACCGAGGCCATGTGCGCCTGGATGGTACCGGCGTCGGTGCCCTTGCCCTCCTCTGCCGCGAGCGCGGTGAGCACCATGGCGTCGTACGACTCGGCGGCGTAGGCGAAGTCGTGGAGGTCCTTGCCCTCGTTCGTCTTGTACCACGTCGTCAACTTCGTCTTGAACGCGGCCTTCGGGTCCGAACCGGGGATCGTGCCCTGACCGTTGAGGAGCGTCTTCGGGTCGAAGTCCTTCGAGTAGTCCGCCGTGTTGCCATCGGACATGTACGTCTTCGACATGTCCCAGCCCTGCGAGACGAGCTCGGGCACGATCGACTTCGTCTCGTCGAACGAGAGGATGACGATCGCGTCCGGCTTGGCGGCCAACGCGGCGGTCACCTCGGACGAGAACGTCGTCTGTCCGGGCGGGAACTCCTGCCCCTTGCCCTTCCCGCCGTAGACCACGCTGCCGCCCGCGGCCTCGACAGCCTTCTGCACGGTGTTCCGCAGGCCGGTGCCGTAGGCGTCGTTGAAGACGAGGAACGCGATCTTGGCGTTGCCGTCGCCGACGACGAGCTGTCCGAGCGCGGAGCCCTGCACCGTGTCCGGCGGCGCGGTCCGGTAGTAGTACGACGAGTAGCCGGACAGGTCGGTCGCCGTGTTCGCCGGCGAGATCTCGATCGTGCAGTTGCTCGTGATCTGGTCGACCACGTTCAGGGTCACGGACGACGACTCGGCGCCGAGGACCACGGGGACCTTGGCCGCGATGAGCTTCTGGGCCGCGGACGACGACACCGTCATGTCGGTGCTGTCACCCGAGTCGGTGGCGGTCGAGATCTTCACGTCCTTGCCGATGACACCGCCAGCGGCGTTGATGTCATCGATCGCGAGTCCTGCACCGGCGATCGCGGGCGGCCCGAGGTAGGCGAGGCTGCCGGTCAGGGGCAGCAGCGTGCCGTACTCCAACGCGTCCTGGCTGGGCTTCGACGGCGCCTTGCAGCTGGCCGCCGGGTCCTTGCCCGACGACGACGACGCCGACGCCGCACCGGATGCGCCACCACTGCCGGCGCTCTCCGTCGAACACGCGGCGAGCAGGATGGCGGCTGCTCCCGCGATCGCGAACGCCTTGGCGGCGCTGCTGGTTCTGATCATCCGTGATGCCCTTTCTCTGAGCGGCCGCGACCGCTTCGATCGTCGAGCAGCTGTGCGTCCGCTGGGATGCGAGCAAACGTAGGGTTCGATTGTTTCGGCCGTGTGGCGGTCTCGTCAGGGTGGTGTTTCGTTGCTGAACCGTGACCGAACCTGTGGGAACGAACGGGAACGGCGATGCGGACCCAGCGGGTGCACAGTGCAGCCGCTGCTCGCGCTCGGCCCGGAGGCCCGTCGGAGCGTCAGCCTGTCGGCGCGCTCAGATCACGGGGTCGACGCGGACAGGGTCGCCGACGGGGCGCCGGGCTCGGCGCCCCGCGAGCAGACCGTCGGTCGACAGGACGACGAGCGCCACCCAGACCAGCGCGAACCCGACCCACCGTTCCGGCGACATCGGCTCGTGCTGCAGCCAGACGCCGACCACGAGCTGGAGGACCGGGGTCAGGTACTGCGTCAGGCCGAGCGTCGACAGGCTGAGCCGGCGTGCGGACGACGCGAACAGCAGCAGCGGCACCGCGGTCGCCGGCCCAGCCGCGATGGTGATGAGCGCGTGCACCCAGCCGTTCGCCGTGAGGGTGATCTCCCCACGGGACGCGGTGGCGACGACGACGAGGCCGATCACCGCGACGGGGGTCAGCCACATGGTCTCGATGGTGAGGCCGCTGACCGCGTCGACGACCCCGCTCACGCGCTTCTTGACGAGCCCGTAGAGCCCGAACGAGAACGCGAGGGCGAGCGAGATCCACGGCATCCGGCCGTACCCGACGGCCACGATCACCACCGCCACGACGCTGATGCCCACCGCCGCCCACTGTGCGGCGCGGAGGCGTTCCCCCAGCAGCACGACGCCGAGGAAGATCGTCACGAGCGGGTTGATGAAGTACCCCAGGGCCGCCTCGACGGTGTGACCGGTGGTCGTGGCGACGACGTACACGGTCCAGTTGACGACGATGAGGAACGCGGCGAGCGCCATCACGCCCATGACCCGCGGTTGTCGGAGCAGCGCGACCAGGCGACCCCACGCGC
Organism: Curtobacterium sp. MCBD17_013; assembly: GCF_003234565.1. GTDB lineage: Bacteria > Actinomycetota > Actinomycetes > Actinomycetales > Microbacteriaceae > Curtobacterium. Next base: position 190,187 of record NZ_QKTU01000004.1, read on the forward strand.
GGAGCACCGCCGTCAGGACGGCGCAGAACACCAGTGCGAAGAGGATCCGCCACGCGACGATCTCGGTGGCTCCCGCCGGTGCCATGGCCACGAACAGCAGCGGCATGAGGCCCCAGAGCCCGTACGCGGCCAGGGCCTGGACGACGCCGACGGCCGCTTCCGATCGGGGTTCGGCGGACGCGGGTCGTGCTGGCACGCGTCCGATCCTAGGCACCGGCGACACCGTGGTCGCCCGGCTGGCGCGTTCCCGGGCGACGGAACCGCCGTCGTCCGACGGGACGCGCGCCAGGCTGACGTGCGGACGCCGGGTGCCCGGGCCGGGACAGCAGCAGGCCCCGACGGTCGGAACCGACGGGGCCTGCTGGAGCTGGTCCTGCTGCTGGTGCTGTCCTAGCGGACGACGACGGCGAGCACGTCGCGCGCGGACAGGACCAGGAGGTCCTCGCCCGAGTACTTGACCTCGGTTCCGCCGTACTTCGAGTAGATGACCTTGTCGCCGACCGCGACGTCGAGCGGCACACGGTTGCCGTTGTCGTCGATGCGACCCGGGCCGACGGCCACGACCTCGCCCTCCTGGGGCTTCTCCTTCGCCGTGTCCGGGATGACGAGACCGGACGCAGTGGTCTGCTCCGCCTCGACCTGACGGATGACGATGCGATCTTCGAGCGGCTTGATGCTGACAGCCACGGCTGACCTCTTCTTTCTCGGTACTGAAGAAAAACTGGGGCTGGCACTCCCCCGGGGGCAGTGCCAACCCCAACTGTAGGGGGTGGTCTGGCACTCGGTCAATCCGAGTGCCAAGAGCCTACCGCCGGCCGGCGGCGAGCGTCCGGACGACCTCGGGCACGGAGCCGCCGAGGTCGACCTGGCCGTGGTCCGCGAGCCACACGAGGGCGTCGGCGAGGGCCTCCAGGGAGGTCCAGCCCGGCGCGTACCCGAGCTCCGTCGCGGCCCGGTCGATGCTCATCGCGTGGCTTCGGCGCACGTGCTCGAACGTCGTGTCGGCGTGCTCCGGCGTGGTGGACGCGCGGAACGCCTCCCACGAGGCCGGACGGAGATCCGCGGTGCGCCCGAACCAGCTCGCGACGCCCTCGGCGAGCCCGCGGACGCTCATCGCCCGCGGCGACACGACGTTGTAGACACGGCCGGCGGCCACGTCCGGCCGCTCGATGGCGAGCGCGAACGCCTGGGCGACGTCGTCGGCGTGCACGTGGTGCAGCGTCTCGAGCCCGAGGTCCGGCACGGTGAGCGGCTCCCCCGTGGCGAGGCGTTCCCAGACGGTCGCGTCGAGGTTCCCGAGCGGCGTGATGACGGGCCACCCGGGGCCGGTGATGTGGCCGGCGCGGAGCACGGTGGCGGGGAGCCCGTCGGCGCGGGCGGACTCGGCGAGCAGCAGGTCCTCGATCGCCGCCTTCCGGGTGCCGTACTCGCCGATCGGCCCCCGCGGGTCGTCCTCCGAGGTGGGGACGACGAGCGACGGACCGTGCACCCAGATCGTGCCGCAGTGCACGAGGTGCCCGGCGCGCCCGCGGAGCGCCTCGACGAGACCCCGGGCGTCGTCCTCGGTGAAGCTCGTCAGGTCGACGACGACGTCGGCCCCGAGGTCGGCCACGGCGCGTGGGAACCCCTCGGGGTCGCCCTCGCGGTCGAGCACGACCCGCTCCACGTCGTCCCACGTGGCGTCCGCCACGTAGGGGGCGCGGTGCCCGCGACTGATGGCGACCACGTGGTGTCCGCTCCGGACGAGGCGGGGCACGAGGAAGCTCCCGATGTGACCGGTGGCTCCGATGACGGCGACGTTGCTCATGTCCTCCATCGTGCTCCTCCGCGCGGGACCGCGAGCGGCCGCGGCCCCGGACCGACGACGAACGGGAGGCACGGTGCGGGCTTGCACCGTGCCTCCCGGCCGTCAGGCGGTCACGTCCCCCCGCCGACGCGCGGCGGCGTCAGTGGTGGTGGTGGTGGTGGTGCCCACCGCCCCAGCCCGGCTTCCCCGGCTTTCCCGGCTTCCCCGGCCCGTGCGGCGGGGCCGGCGTGTGCGTCGGGACGGTCGACACGACCTTCGCGACGGCGCCGGTGGTGGTGTCCAGCAGGACCTCGCGCTGCTGCGGGTGCGCGAAGTCGAACATGCCGGCGAGCGATCCACCGCGACGGTCGAACGAGGCGTCCCCGATGTGGCCGAGGCCCCAGTTGTCCTCGATGAACGCCGTGGTCGACGTCTGCTCGATCCGGGTGTGGTCGACCGCGTTCTGCTTGGCGAAGGGCGAGATGACGAGGTACGGCAGGCGCTGCGAGGGGCCGCAGCGGTCCTGGTACCCCCCGGCGACCGCGGCACGGGCGTTCGTGCAGATCGTGCTGTCGGTCGCCGTGTCCTTCGACCCGTTGAGGATCGTCGGGGCCTGGTGGTCGTACCAGCCGTCCGAGTCGTCGTAGTTGATGACGATCGCGGTCGAGGACCACGCCTTCGACTGCTCGATGGCGTTGATCTCGCGCGTCAGGAACTGCTGCTCGTCGATCGGGTCGGAGTAGCCCGGGTGGCCGTCCTGCGCCTCGGGGGCCTTGAGGAACGACACGGCGGGGACGTTGTCCTGCGCGAGCGCGGTGGTGAACGCCGACAGGTCGTACTCGTGGTTCGCCTGGTCGCTGTGCCCGATCATCGCGTCGCTCGTCGGCGGCAGGTGGTGGGGGTTCGACGTCGACTTGTAGTACGCGAACGGGTTGTGGTGCGGCGAGTAGTCCTTCGCCGCGGTCCCGCCGACGTTCGCGGTGGTGGCGTCGCACTTGGCGTACGTGCCGGAGCCCGCGTACTTCGTGGTCGGCGTGAAACCGCCCTGGAACCAGCCCCACGTGACGCCCTTGGCGTTGAGCAGGTCACCGATGTTCTTGCCCTGCATCGCGACGAGGTTCGACGTCGACGTGTGGTCGCTGTCGGAGCAGTCGTCGTAGGCGGGGTCCGGGTCACCGATCACGGTGCCCACACCGTCCGCGTTCGCCGAGGCGACCGCGGTGGAGCCCTTGACCACGGCGCCGGTCAGGGAGTCGACCGCCACGCCGCCGTGCGTCTGGCCGCTCACGAGGTTCAGCGCACCGGGGGTGGACGGCCCGAAGGTCGTGTCCCAGGCGTTGTCGCTCATGGCGTAGTTCTGGGCGTAGTTCCACAGACCCGTGACGGTGTTGCCGTCGTAGTAGTCCATGGCCAGGCCCGGGCTGCCGTACTCGCCCGTGCAGGTGTCGGTCGAGGTGTTCTGGACGAAGGCGTCCATCTTCCCGCCGTCCTCGGCCTTCTGCTCGGCGGCGTACCCGTGGTTCTGGTCGCAGGTGAGCGCCTGGGACGGGGTGAGCCGGCTCGGCGCGTAGAGGTTCGGGTTCCCCGTCAGCGTGCCCGAGGTGACGAGGTCGTTCACCCTCGGCGTGCCCTTGGCGGCGGCGAAGGTCGTGCCGTCGGTGTTCGTCGCGTTCGGGTAGGTCGCGAAGTAGTGGTCGAACGAGACGTTCTCGTCGAACAACACCACGAGGTGCTTGATGGGCGTGCTCGTGCGCGACGACGAGGCCGGTTGGTTCGTGGCCGATGCCGTGAGCGGCGCGATGGCGATGGCCCCCACGGTCACGGCGGCCACGGCGGTCGCTCCGGCGGCGAGTACGAGTCGCCCCTTCGTCGACCGCATGAGCGCGGATGGTCGGATCACTGGTGTCCCCTGTCTGATGGTGTGTGGAACAGTGCGTCAACTGAGCAGTGGTCGTCCCAGCCAGTCGTCCGCGTGGCGGACTCCCGGGAGGGCGAAGAAGTAGCCGCCGCCGACGGGCGAGATGTAGTCGACGAGCGGTTCGTCGGCGAGGCGCTTCTGGACCGTGACGAACTGCCGTTCGAGGTCCGCCTGGAAGCACGTGAACAGCAGCCCCATGTCGAGGTTCCCGTTCGCGTCGGTGCCGGCGTCGTAGTTGTAGGGGCGACGGAGCATCTGCTGGCGCTTCGCCGCGGCCGTGCGGGGGTTCGCCAGCCGGATGTGCGCGTCGAGCTGGATGACGTCGCCCGTCGGGTCGTCCGCGTAGTCCGGGTCGTCGAACTCGTGCGTTCGGGTGAGCGGGGCGCCGGAGTCGCGGTGGCGGCCGATCATCGTCTCCTGCTCGTGCAGGGACACGCGGTCCCAGAACTCGACGAGCATCCGGATCGTCCGCACGACGTGGTAGCTGCCGCCGGTCACCCAGTCCGGCTCGACGACGCCGTCCTCGATCCGGCCGGCCCGGGTCCACACGAGGTCGTCCATGGCCGTCCGGTCGCTCGTCGACGGGTTGGCGGTGCCGTCCTTGAACCCCAGCAGGTTCCGCGGCGTGCCACTCGGCCGCGGCGGGGACACGAAGCCGTCCTGTCGCCACCGCACCTGCATCGCACCGCGCGTCGCCCGCGTGACGTCCCGGAGCGCGTGCACGACCGTGTCGGTGTTGTTCGCGCACACCTGCAGGAGCAGGTCGCCGTCGCAGATCGCCCGGTCGAGCGCGTCGTTCGGGAAGTCCTCCATGGTCCGCAGGCGCGCGGGCTTCCGGTCCGCGATGCCGTACCGGTCGTCGAACAGCGACGCCCCGACACTCGTGGTGACCGTCAGACCGTCGGCGGGCACGTCCGGTCCGAGCACGCCCGAGTCCGACGGCGGTGCCGTGATCCCGACGTCGGTCGGCTGTCCGCCGCGGGTGAGGAACCGCGAGCGCTCCGTGATCGTGCGCAGCAGGTCGCGCAGCTCGGACCGGGAGGCCGCGGTCACGTCGAGCGCCACGAAGGCCGCCGACCGCTGGGCCGGTGTGGTGATGCCCGCCTGGTGGGCGCCGTGGAACGCGTACGACGCCGCGGCACCACCGTCGGTCGCGGTGTCGCTCGCCGGGTTCCCGGCGCTCGCCGCGGTCGTGTCGGCCACGGCCGGGAGGCCCGGTGCCAGGGCCGCGGTCATGGTCGCCGCCGCCCCGGCGCCGGCTCCGGCCGCTCCCGCCAGGAACCCACGGCGGGAGGGACGGCGTGCCGCGGCGTGCGGGCACTGGGGCTGGTCGGTCACGAGGTCCTCCGGATGTCGCAGATCGCCGCGACGGGCGCGAGCAGTTCGAGTGCGCGGTCGATGGACGCGTCGAGGTCCTCCCGCTGCGTGGTCGTGAGGTCGGCGAGCGGCGTCCACGTGCCGTCGGCGTGGCGGCCCTCGTCGACGCGCGCCGTGAGCGCGGCGAGTGCCGCATCGGTCGCGGCGAGGTGCGGGTACCGGGTGCGGAGGATCCCCCTGATCGGGTCGAGGGCCCGCTCCGTGCCGGCGACGTTCGCGGCGATGGTGGCCAGGTTCGTGTGGCTGCCGGCGTCGGTCGCGCCCGTGGCCTCGAACTGCAGCGCGTTCTCGAGGATCTCGTGTGCGCGGAGCCCGATGTCGAGCGGGTCGATGCGGGCGGTCGGGAACGTGGCCTCGAGGTGCTGGACGGCCGCGACGAGCGCGTCGGCGACCGGAGCGCTCGCGGACACCGGTGCGCCGGACCAGAGCAGGGCCTCCAGGCGGTGGAACCCGGTGAGGTCCGGGTCGTCGAGCGCGGTCCGCCCCGATGCGGGAGTGCCGTCGATGGCCGTGTCAGCGTCGCCGAACGCCCCGTAGGCGGCGCCGAGCTGCCCGTACTCCGTGTGCCCGGTCAGCCAGTCCCGCTCGGCGGCCGCGCGGTCGCCGGCGTGCACGTCGGCGGCGACCCGCCGGACGTCGGCCTCGAGCACGGGCAGTCGACCCTCGATCCAGTCGCCGTACGCCTTCGCGGCGGGGATGAGGTCGTTCCGGGTGACGGGCACGACCCCGGGCGTCGCGCCGGTCACGTGCGCCGCACCGTGGAGGTGGACGACGGGACCCACCACCGCGTCGGCGTCGGCCGGCAGGCAGCGGAACCGGTAGGCGCCCGAGCCGAGGCGCACGCGGTAGGTCTGGGACGCGCCGGCACCGAGCCCCTCGGCGTCGAGGTACACGGCCCCGGACCGGGGGTCCTCGAGCTGCACCTCGACGCCCGCGACCGAGGTGTTCGTGATGCGGAGCGTCTGCGTGCCGCCCGCGGGGTCGGTCCATCCCGTCCCGCAGACGTCGGTGCCCGCGGCGACGTCGTAGTGCCCGGGGACGGCGCGCGTCGGCAGGAGGTGCGGCACGACGATGCCGGCCGTCACGACGAGTGCGACGACGAGCCCGACGACCCCGTACGCGAACCGATTCGACACCCGAGCCCCTTCCGCTCCCGGCCCCGTGGAGCAGCACGGGACGCCCTGATCGGACCCCCGTCCGGGGGGATCCGCGGAACACCGTAAGCCCGCTCCGAGGCCGGGTTTCCCCTGCGTTCACCGTCGTCACCGACTGTTCAGACAGCCGTCCGCCGACGGTCACGGAAGTGGGGGCTTGCCGAACCGTCGTGCGGGAACTGGGAGGATCGGGGCATGGACGCCGCCGACCTCGCACAGCTGCTCACGCCCGAGGGCATGGCGCTCCTCGATCGCGTCCCAGGTCTCGCGGAGGGCGACGACGTCGTCCGTGCCGTGTCGCGCCTCCGCGCCGAGGGCCACGATCCCCGGCTCGTCGCGACGGTCCTGACGCAGGCGCGACTCCGTCAGCGGGCCCGCTCGAAGTTCGGCGACTTCGCGGGCCGGATGCTGTTCACCGAGGCCGGTCTCGAGCAGGCGACGCGCCTCCGCGTCGCGGCACAGCACGCCGGCCGGTTCGCCGCCGCCGGGATCACACGCGTCGCCGACCTCGGGTGCGGCATCGGCGGGGACGCGCTCGCGCTCGCGGCGCTCGACCTGGAGGTCGTCGCCGTCGACCGCGACGAGGTCACCGCCGCGATCGCCACGCACAACCTGGCACCGTGGCCCGCGGCCCGGGTCGAGCTCGGGGACGCGGCCCGCTTCGACGTCGGCCGGGTCGACGGCGTGTGGCTCGATCCGGCACGGCGCACCGCGGGACACAGCGACACACGACGGCTGGAGGACCCGGACGACTGGTCCCCGTCGCTCGACACGGTGTTCGCCGCGGCGACGCAGCTGCCCACCGGGGTCAAGCTCGGGCCGGGCGTCGACCGCGACCTCGTCCCCGACACGGCCGAGGCACAGTGGACGAGCGTCGACCGCGAGGTCGTCGAACTCGCGCTGTGGTTCGGTCCCCTCGCACGGCCGAACGTCCAGCGGGCCGCGACCGTCATCGGGGTGCACGGTGTCGCCGAGCTCACGGGACCGGCCGACGCCGAGGACGTCGAGGTCGGCCCGCTGGGCGAGTACCTCGTCGAGCCGGACGGCGCGGTCATCCGAGCTCGGCTCATCGGAGATCTCGGGCGGCGACTCGGCGGCCGGATGCTCTCGTCGGGCATCGCCTACCTGAGCACGGACGCCCCCGTCGACACCCCGTTCGCGCAGGTGTTCCGCGTCCGCGACGTCCTGCCCCTCGACCCGAAGCGGATCGGGGCTCGGCTCGCCGCGGACGGCGTCGGCCGGGTGGAGATCAAGAAGCGCGGTGTCGACGTGGACCCCGCGCAGTTCCGTCGGCGGTTGCGCCTCCAGGGCGGGTCCGGGCAGGCGACGCTCGTCCTCACCCGCCTGGAGGGACGGCACGCGGCCGTCCTGTGCGATCGCCCCTGACGCCGGTCCTGCCCGGCCCCATCCGCCGAGATCGCACAACACGCCGCTCACCTTCGAAGGTGAGCGGCGTGTTGTGCGATCTCGGTGAGGACCGCCGTCGGCGGGCGGGCGGGACGGCCCGGGATCAGGTGTTCGGGTAGTTCGAGTAGTCGCCGTTGTGCGACGCGACGAACGCGAAGAAGATGACGATGAACACGATGTAGGCGACCCACAGCGCCGTGATCACGTAGCCCACGATGAGCCCCGTGAGCGCGAGCGGGCGCCCCTGCTCCCCCGTGCGCTTGATCTGGTGCAGGCTGATGTGCCCGAACACCACCCCGAGGGGCGCCACCACGAAGCCGAACACGATGGCGAGGATCGAGAACAGGTTCCAGCTCGACGACGCCTGCGGGTACCCCGACCCGGGCTGCCCGTAGGGATTGGGCTGGCCGTACTGCGGCTGGCCGTACGGCTGCTGCCCGTAGGGATTGGGCTGGCCGTACTGCGCCTGCCCGTACGGCTGCTGCCCGTGCTGACCCTGCTGTCCGTACGGCGACTGCTGCCCGTGCTGCGGCTGTCCGAACTGCGGCTGTCCGTACCCGTGGTGTCCGGACGGTGTCTGTCCGGACGGCGCCTGGCCGGACGGCGTCTGTCCGTACTGCGGCTGGTCGTTCTGGTCGGACACGTGTTCCCCTCCTCGTCGCCCACGGTGCGGGCGTCCCGCCGATCCTCCCACAGGGCGCGTGCGCACGACCGGCCGCCAGCACCCCCGGAGCGGGGGAGGCACGGCCAGCGGACGCGCGATGCCGCGCCGCCGCGGTCGTCAGGCCTGCACCGTCGTCCGACCTGCACCCCCGTCAGACCTGCACCCCCGTCAGACCTGTACCGTCGTCGGGCCTGCACCGTCGTCAGACCTGCACGGTCGTCGGGCCTGCACCGTCGTCAGACCTGCACGGTCGTCGGGCCTGCACCGTCGTCAGACCTGCACGGTCGTCACGGGCAACGTCGAGTCCGCCGCGATCCCCAGGTCGCTCGGGGCGTGCCCGGACGCCACGAGCTGCGCCCCGATCGCGGCGATCATCGCGCCGTTGTCGGTGCAGAGGTCGAGCGGCGGGATCCGGAGCGTGACGCCGGCGGCCGCGCACCGTTCCTCGGCCACGGCCCGGAGCCGCCGGTTCGCGACGACACCCCCGCCGAGCAGGAGCCGGTCGACGCCGGTGTCCCGGCACGCGGCGAGCGCCTTCGTCAGGAGCACGTCGACGACGGCCTCGCGGAAGCTCGCGGCGACGTCGGCGACGGGGACGTCGCGCCCGTCGTCGCGGCAGCGCTCGACCCAGCGGGCGACCGCGGTCTTGAGGCCGGAGAACGAGAAGTCGTACCGGTGGGCCGCCATGTCCTTCGGCAGGGTGAGGCCGCGGGGGAACCGGATCGCGGAGGGGTCGCCATCGGCGGCGGCTCGGTCGATCTCGGGCCCGCCCGGGTACGGCAGCCCGAGCAGCCGTGCGACCTTGTCGAACGCCTCACCGGCAGCGTCGTCGATCGTCTCACCGAGGAGCTCGACGTCGTCGACGAGGTCCCGCACGAGCAGGAGCGACGTGTGGCCGCCGGACACCAGCAGTGCGACCGTCGGCAGTTCGATCTCGGTGCCGTCGGCACGCAGGACGTCCGCCCCGACGTGGCCGACCAGGTGGTTCACGCCGTAGAGCGGCTTGCCGGTCGCGACCGCGAGCGCCTTCGCCGCGCCGACCCCCACCATGAGGGCACCGGCCAACCCGGGTCCCGCGGTCACGGCGACGGCGTCGAGCTCGTCGAGCCGCACGCCCGCGGCGTCGAGTGCCTGCTCGAGCGTCGGGGTCATGGCCTCGAGGTGGGCGCGCGCCGCGACCTCGGGCACGACCCCGCCGTAGCGGGCGTGTTCCTCCATGCTCGACGCGATGACGTTCGCGAGCAGGGTGCGGCCCCGCACGATGCCGACGCCGGTCTCGTCGCAGCTCGTCTCGATCCCGAGGACCAGCGGGCCGTCCGTCGTCGTGCTCATGCCGTGCCTCCCGTCGTTCGGTCCCGGACCGAGCCCCGCATGACCAGCGCGTCGACGTCGTCGGGTTGGTAGTACCGCGGCCGCGTGCCGATGGCCTCGAAGCCGAACGAGCGGTACATGGCCTGCGCGACGGGATTGTCAGCACGGACCTCGAGGAACACCTCGCGCACGTCGCGGCGGGCGGCCTCGTCGAGCAGCTCGCGGAACAGCGCTCGCCCGAGGCCCTGCCCGCGGTGGTCGGCGGCCACGGCGATCGTCTGGACGTCACCGTCGTGTCCTCCGGGCAACGACGAGAACCCGGCGTACCCGACCAGGACCGGCTCCGGTGCCTCGTCGGTCGTCTCGGCCACGACGTAGTGGCCGTAGGGCGAGCGGAACTCCTCCCTCATCTGCGCGGTCGACCACGCGTCGGTCGGGAAGGAGGTCCGCTCGAGCCGCATGACCGCGTCGAGGTCGTCGGGCCGTGCGGCCCGGATCCGCCAGCTCACGAGCGCACCCGCTTCGGCGCACCCGGCATGGTCACGTCCGGGTCCCGGAGGTACAGCGGCTCGTCGTCGGCGAACGGTGTGCCGACCGCCAGGCGTTCGGCGGCGAGCAGTCCGAGGCGCCCGGCCGGGATCGTCACCGCGGTGACGCGGCGCAGGTCGGCGGCGTCACCGAGCACGGCGTCGAGGTCGTCCGGGCGCGCGAGCCCGGGCCCGGCGGTCCGCACCGGGAGCGGTCGGGAGGCACGGTGCCGGTCCGACCGGTCGGTCGCCGCCGCCTCGCTGCCGCCCGCGTAGACGCTCCAGTAGACCTCGCGTCGGCGCGCGTCGGTCAGGACGACGAGCGGGCCGCCGTCGGCCTCGGCCGCGGCGACGGCGTCGTGGCTCACGACCGGGAGGAACGGCACCGATCGCGCGACGGCGAACGTCCGCGCCGCGGCGATCCCGACCCGGAGGCCCGTGAACGGCCCGGGACCCATGCCCGCGACCACGCCCGTGACCTCCGCAGGGGTGACGCCGGCGATCGACAGGACGTCGGCCAGGAAGGGCCCGACGACCTCGGCGTGCCGCCGGGTGTCCTCGGTGCTCCGCTCGGCGAGCACGGTCCGGGCGGCCGGGTCGACGAGGGCGACGGCCGTTCCGGCGGACGTGTCGATGGTCAGGAGCACCGGACCATCGTACGGTCGTGGCGGGGACGCGGGGTGGCCCACCCGCGCCTCCCCGGCGCACGCGGGGACGGGGTCGAGCTGTCGGACGAGCTGGACGACCGCGGGCGCACCGTCGCCGGCCGGTGCACGGCACCGGCCGGCGGGTTGCTCAGTTGCTGATGCCGGCCGCGGCGAGGTCGTCCGCGATCGCGCCCCCGAGGACCCGCTGGCCCTCGACGGTCGGGTGCTCGCTGTCCCCCTGGAGGAGTTGCGGCTGTCCGGCGAGCGGCTGCCCGACGTCGACGAACGTCCCGCCGGCGGCGGTCACCGCGGCCTGCAGGGCGTCCGAGCTCTCCGCGACCACCGGGTCCGCGGGCCCGGGCTGGTTCCAGAGGGTGCTCAGCCCGACGATCCGGGCATTCGGCAGTGCGCCGTGGATGCGCGCCACGGTCCTCCAGGCTCCCCTGGCGATCGCAGCGGCGCTCTGGCCCTGGTCGTTGTCGGACGCCTGGATGACGACGAGGTCGGGGTGCGCCGCGACGGCCTGCCCGACGAGCCCGTTGAAGTCCGTCCCACAGTCGCCGACCCGGACGAACCCGGCACCGCTGCACGCGAGGTTCGTCACGTCGACGTGCTCGTCCGCCGCCTCCAGGGCGGGCCACGCCTGGTCCGGGCTGGCGAGGCCGTAGCCGGCCATGATCGAGTCGCCGATCATCACGACGTGCGGTCGCGTCGCGTTCGCCGCGGACGGCGCCGTCGAGTCGGCCGCTTCCGCGAACGCGGTCTGCCCGACGAGGCCGGATGACGCGGCCACACCGAGGATGGACACGAGGATTGCTTTCGGGAGCATCTTCATGGCGGCGACGGTAGCGGTGTGACCGGATCGTGACCTGTGCGCCCGGGGGACGGATGGTGCGCAGCCGACCCGGGGCGCACAGCGTCAGACGGTGACGCCGTCCCAGCGCGGGCCCACGGCGCGGACCACCACGTGGCGCGGTTCGTCCGGGACGTCGTCCGGGTCGACGTCGTCCGCGTCGATCCCGCCCGCACCGTCGCCGGGCAGCGCAGCACCACTCGCCCGCTCGATCTCGACCTCGAGCACGTCCGCGCTGATGCCGTCCACCATGCCCCGCCCCCACTCGACGACGACGACCGAGCCGTCCCAGTCGAGGTCGAGGTCGTCGAGTTCGACCGGGTCGGACAGCCGGTACGCGTCGACGTGCACGAGGTCGACGCCCCGGGCCGTCGGGTGGGTCCGGGCGAGCACGAAGGTCGGGCTCGACACCTGACCCCGTGCGCCCATGGCGGCGCCGAGGCCGCGGGTCAGGGTCGTCTTGCCCGCGCCCAGGGGCCCCGTCAGCACGACGAGGTCCCCCGCACGGAGCACCGCTGCGAGCCGGGCTCCGAGCGCCTCCATGGCCCCGGTGCCGTCGACCACGACGTCGAGCAGCACGGTCACGGTCGGCCACCCGCACTGCGGTTCAGGACGGCGGCGCGCTGGCTGAACTCCTCGGCGTGCCGCCCGGAGTAGCGCCGTGGCACGCGTCCGCCGATCCGGCAGGCGAGCTCCTCGCCGATCGTGTCGAGCCCCGCGGCCCACTCGAGGATCGTCGACTCGCCGCGCTCGCCCGGGCCGAACAACACGACCGTGTCGCCCACACGGACGTCGTCGTCCCCGACGTCGACGAGGAACTGGTCCATCGCCACCCGGCCCGCGATCGGGTAGCGGACGCCGCCGATCGTGACCTCGACCCGTCCCTGGGCGCGCCGGGGCACGCCGTCCGCGTAGCCGACGGGCACGAGGGCGAGCGTGGTCTCGGCGGCGGTCCGGTAGGTGTAGTCGTACGAGACACCCGTGCCGACGGGGACCCGCTTGACCTTCGCGACCGACGCCGTGAGCGTCATCACGGGGGTGAGCCCGAGGTCCGCCGCGGTGACGCCGTCCGCGCCGGGGATGCCGTACGTGTTCGCCCCCATGCGGACCATGTCGTGCCGGAACTCGGGCCGTTCGAGGCCGGCGAGGCTGGCGGCGACGTGCCGGATCGGCAGCTCGAGCCCGAGTCCCGCGGCGGCGTCGACCGCCTCGGTGAACACGGCGACCGCCGCGGCGTCGTCGTCGTCGGACGCCTCCGCGAGGTGCGTGTACGCGGCGACGGCCTCGATCGCACCGGCGCGCTGGGCGTCACGGGCACGTTCGACGAGCGCAGGCCACCGGTCCGGCGTCGCGCCGTCGCGGTGGAGGCCCGTGTCGACGCCGAGGTGCACGCGCGCCGGCCGCTGGGTCACGGCCGCGACGATCCGGTCGAGCTCGGCCACGTTCGACACCCCGAGGTCGACACCGGAGTCCACGGCGTCCCGGGGGTCGAGGTCCGGGTCGTGCTGCCACGCGAACAACCGGACGTCCTCGCCGACACCGACCGAGCGCAGCCGCAGGGCCGCCTCGACCGTGAGCACCCCGAGCCAGCGGACGCCCGCGTCGACCGCGGTGAGCGCGAGGGGCACCATGCCGTGTCCGTACCCGTCGGCCTTGAGGACCACCATGACCTCGACCGGGTCCATCCACGACCGCAGGAGGTCGATGTTGGCCCGGTACGCATCGAGGTCGACGACGGCCTCGCGGAGCGGCGCGCTCACATGGTCCTCCTCGCCAGGAGGGGGCCGAGTCGTGCGACCACCTCGTAGTTGATCGTGCCGATGGCGGCCGCCCACTCCTCGACGGACGGCACCCCGGTGGCCGGGTCGCCCCAGAGGACGACCTCGTCGCCCGCCGCGACCTCCGCGTCGCCGACGTCGATGTGCATCGCGTTCATCGCCACGCGGCCGACCACCGGGAAGCGTCGGCCGCCGATCGACACCGACACCCGGTTGCCGAAGCCACGGTCGAAGCCGTCCGCGTAGCCGAGTCCGATGATCGCGAGCGTCGTCTCGCGCTCGGTGCGGTGGGTGTAGCCGTACGAGACACCGTGCCCCGCCGGCACCCGGATCGTCCGGAGGACCGACGCCGTGACCGTCATCGCCGGGCGGAGTCCGAGCTCGGCGGACGTCCGGTCCGCGAACGGGCTCAGGCCGTACAGGGACAGGCCGATCCGGGCCAGGTCGCGTCGCGTCTCGGGCACCGCGATCGACGCCGCGCTCGCCGCGAGGTGGACGACCTCGGGCACGATCCCGTGGGCGGCGAGCGCCGAGAGCGCCCGGTCGAGGGCGGCGTCCTGGGCGAGGTCGTCCTCGCGGGACGCGTTGGCCAGGTGCGACATGACGCCCTCCACCCGTGTCCGCGGCAGCGCCGCGGCAGCGGCGAAGAGCTCGGGCCACTCGGACTCGACGGCGCCGTTGCGGCTCAGGCCGGTGTCGAGGACGAGGTGGACCGCTGGCACCTCCGCGCCGGCCGCCGCGGCGAGCTGCTCGACCGACGAGACGGCTGGCGTGATGCCCTCGGATGCGGCGCGCACGAAGTCCTCGTCCGGGGCGTGCAGCCACGCGAGGATCCGGACGTCGATGCCCGCGCGCCGGAGCGCGAGGGCCTCGTCGACGTCCGCGACGCCGAGCCACTCCGCGCCCGCGTCGACGAAGGCGCGTGCCGCCTCGACGGCGCCGTGCCCGTACCCGTCGGCCTTGACGACCGCGATCACGCCCGCCGGTGCCACCCGCTCGGCGAGCGTCGCGTAGTTGGCGATCAGGGCCTCCCGGTCGACGGTGACGCCGGTGAACGCGCTCACCGGGTCACCACCACGGACGGGAGGCACGGTTCGGCCCCGGCGTGCTGGGTCGGCCGCGCGCTCCCGCGCGGCCTCCACGTATGGTCGGTCAACTCCTCAGTTCCCTTCGATGACGACGAACGCCGTCGCGATCGGTCCATCGTGCGACAGTGACAGATGGACGGCCGTCACGCCACGCGCGTCGGCCACCGCCTGGGCCCCCGCGTGCAGGGTCAGCGACGGTGCACGCTGGTCGTCCGCGACGACCTCGAGTTCCTGCCAGCTCAGTCCCGCACTCGTGCCGAACGCCTTGATCAGGGCTTCCTTGGCCGCGAAGCGGGCGGCGAGCGAGGCGGTGGGGCGGGGCTCGCCGTCCCGCAGCAGCTCCGCCGGCGTGAACAGGCGACGTCGGAGCGCGGGCGTGCGCTCGAGGACCCCGGCGAACCGACCGAGGTCCACGACGTCGACACCGATGCCGATGATCACGGGACTACTCGACGGTCACCGACTTGGCGAGGTTGCGGGGCTGGTCCACGTCGAGCCCCTTGGCCGCCGCCAGCTCCATCCCGAACATGTGCAGCGGCGCGACCGCCAGGAGCGGCTCGAACAGCGGCGTCGCCAGCGGGATGCGCAGGACCTCGTCGGCGTAGGGCAGGACGGCCGCGTCGCCCTCTTCCGCGATCGCGATGACCCGCGCCCCACGGGCCCGGATCTCCTGGATGTTCGAGACGACCTTCGGGTGGAGCGACCGCTCGTCGCGGGGGCTCGGCACGATGACGAACACGATCTGCCCCGGTTCGATGAGCGCGATCGGGCCGTGCTTGAGCTCGCCCGCGGCGAAGCCCTCGGCGTGGATGTACGCGAGTTCCTTGAGCTTGAGCGCCCCCTCGAGGGCGATGGGGTAGCCGACGTGGCGCCCGAGGAACAACACGCTCCGGGTGTCCGCCATCCAGCGCGCGAGCTCGGTCACCGAGGCGGCGTCCTCGATCGTCTGCTGCAGCTTCGCCGGGAGCGCGTCGAGCTCCGCGACCTGCGCCGCGACCTGCTCCGGCGTGAGCGTGCCCCGGAGCGTCGCGAGGTGCAGGCCGAGCAGGTACAGCGCGACACCCTGCGCCAGGAACGCCTTCGTCGAGGCCACGGCGACCTCGGGGCCCGCGTGCGTGTACAGCACGGCGTCGGACTCGCGCGGGATCGTCGCGCCCTGGGTGTTGCAGATGGACAGCGTGCGGGCACCCTGCTCACGGGCGTACTTGACCGCCATCAGGGTGTCCATGGTCTCGCCGGACTGGCTGATCGACACGACGAGGGTCCGCTCGTCGAGGACCGGGTCGCGGTACCGGAACTCGTGCGCGAGCTCGACCTCGACCGGGACCCGCGCCCACTGCTCGATCGCGTACTTGCCGAGGATCCCGGCGTACGCCGCGGTGCCACAGGCGATCACGATGACGCGGTCGACCTGGGCGAGGCGGTCCGCGATCGGCTCGAGGTCCGTCAGGGTCACGGCGCCGTCGTGCACGCGGCCGAGCAGCGTGTTCGCGACCGCCTCGGGCTCCTCGCTGATCTCCTTCGCCATGAAGCTCGACCAGCCGCCCTTCTCGGCTGCGGACGCGTCCCACGACACCTCGAACTCGCTCGCGGTCGCGGGCGTGCCGTCGAACCCGATCACCGTCACGGCGTCGGGCCGGATCGTGACGATCTCGTCCTGCCCGATCGCCAGCGCGCGCTTGGTGTGCGACACGAAGGCCGCGACGTCCGAGCCGAGGAAGTTCTCGCCGTCGCCCAGGCCGACCACCAGGGGCGAGTTGCGGCGGGCGCCGACCACGACGTCCGGCTCGTCCGCGTGCACGACGAGCAGCGTGAAGGCGCCGTCGAGTCGGGCGACCGTCCGCCGCATCGCCTCGGTCAGGTCGTGGCCGGCACGGAACTCCCGCGCGACCAGGTGCGCCGCGACCTCGCTGTCCGTCTCGCTGTGGAACGTCACACCCTCGGCCAGGAGCTCGTCCTTGAGCAGGGCGAAGTTCTCGATGATGCCGTTGTGGATGAGCGCCAACTTGCCACCGTCGGCCAGGTGCGGGTGGGCGTTGCCATCGGTCGGGCCGCCGTGCGTCGCCCATCGCGTGTGGCCGATGCCCGTGCGGCCGTCCGTCATCGGGTCGGCCTGCAGGTCGTCCTTGAGGACCTGCAGCTTGCCGGCCCGCTTGCGCGACTCGAGGTCGCCCGCGGCGTCGATCACGGCGACGCCCGCGGAGTCGTACCCCCGGTACTCGAGCCGACCCAGTCCGCCGAGGAGGACCTCCAGACTGCTGCCGTTGCCGACGTACCCGACGATGCCACACATGCGCTCGATCCTATGGGGTGCGCGGCCGGGAGCCCGCCGCACGGGCGTCGCGCGATCGCCCTGCCGGTCGCCGGTCCGGGGACACGCACGGCGCCCAGCTGCCGGGTCTAGCTTCGGCCCGTGACCCTCACCGACATCCCGATCACCACGCTCCAGGGCGAGCAGACCACCTTCGGCGCGTTCACCGACAAGGTCGTCCTCGTGGTGAACGTGGCCTCCCGATGCGGCCTCGCGCCGCAGTACGAGCAGCTCGAGGAACTCCAGCGCCGGTACGGCGACCGTGGGTTCACCGTCCTCGGGTTCCCGAGCAACCAGTTCCTGCAGGAGCTCGGGTCGTCCGAGGCCATCGAGGAGTACTGCAGCACCACCTGGGGCGTCACGTTCCCGATGTCCGAGAAGGTCAAGGTGAACGGCCGCGGCGCCCATCCGCTGTACCAGGAGCTCAAGCAGACCCCGGACGCGAACGGCAAGGCCGGACGGGTGACGTGGAACTTCGAGAAGTTCGTCGTGACGCCGGACGGCGCCGTCCACCGGTTCCGGCCCACGACTGTGCCGGACGACCCGGCGATCGTCGCCGTGATCGAGGCCGCGCTCCCCGCCTGAGCCTGCGGGCGAGGCCCCGCACGCTCGGTGGCGTGCGGGGCCTCGGACCGACCGGCGGTCAGTCCTGGTGCAGGTGTCGCCCGATGAGGCTGAGGTCGGCCGCGCTCGACCGACCGTCCGCCGTGTTCGCCTGGTGCCAGTACGGGTACTGCAGCGGGGTCGCACTCGCGTCGTCGAGGCGGGCGATCTCGTCCGCGGAGAGCTGGACGTCTGCCGCTCCGAGGCTGTCGGTGAGCTGCTCCTCGGTCCGCGCGCCGACGATCGCCGAGGTGACGCCCGGCTTCGCGAGCGTCCAGGCCAGGCCGACCTGCGTCGCGGTGACGCCCCGCTGCTCGGCGATGTCGACGAGCACCTCGATCGTGTCGTACAGGCGGTCCTCGTCGTCGATGGGCGGCTCGGTCCAGCCCTCGAAGCGCCGCGAACCCTCGGGCACGTCCTGACCGCGACGGTACTTGCCGGTGAGCAGCCCGCCCGCGAGCGGACTCCAGACGAGGATGCCGATGCCCTGGTCGAGCGTGATCGGCACGAGCTCGTTCTCGGCGTCGCGGGACTGCAGCGAGTAGTAGATCTGCTGGCTCGCGAAGTGCTCCAGGTGGTGCTTGTCGGAGGCCCACATCGCCTTCATGAGGTGCCATCCGGAGAAGTTCGACGCACCGATGTACCGCACCTTGCCCGACCGGACGAGGTCGTCCAGCGCGCTCAGCGTCTCCTCGAGGGGCGTCGAGCCGTCCCAGCCGTGCAGCTGGTAGAGGTCGATGTGGTCGGTACCGAGCCGACGGAGGCTGTCCTCGGCGGCCTTGACGATGTGGTGACGGGACAGCCCGCCGTCGTTCGGCCCGGGGCCCATGCCCCCGCGGACCTTCGTGGCGATGAGCACGTCCTCGCGCGCGCTGCCGAGCGCCTGGCCGAGGATCTCCTCGGACGCGCCGTCGGAGTAGACGTCGGCCGTGTCGATGAGGTTGACGCCCGCGTCGCGCGCGATGTCGATCTGCCGGCGAGCCCCATCGACGTCGATGTGGCCGACCGGACTCGCCCAGCCGGTGCCGGCGAACCCCATCGTGCCGAGGCTGATCGTGGAGACCTGCAGTCCCGTGTTGCCCAGATGACGGTATTCCATGCGGCCGACCCTACTCAGACAACAGACAGCAGTACGCCCAGGAGAGCGACGCGCTCGGTCACTTCGACGAGGCCTGGGGCGGGAACTGCTCCTGTATGAAGACGTCTCGTGGCTGCGGATAGGTGGACACGAAGCTGGCCCCGCTCATCCAGCCGCCGACGCGCTGTCCGTCGGGGAGCGATATGCGGATCCACTTGTCGCCCTGTCGCCGGGCGGCCTTGTCCCAGGCAGTGGGCGTGCTCTCGTAGGCGGTCTGCCGCCGCGGCAGCTTGAGCCAGCTCGGCCACCACTGCACGGTCGGCGCCTCGAGACGGAGTTCCGCGTGGAGGCCCAGGGCCAGTGCGGTGGGGACGACGACCGCCATCACGAGGATCGCGACGCCGGCGAGCGCCGGCTGTGCGCTCAGGGTCTCCCGCGGTGCTGTGATCCGGTCCACCCGCCGTGGACAGCACGTCGTCCACACCGCGTCGGCTCGGAGACTGCACCATCCTCTCGTCTACCCTCGTCCTCATGGCCAACGCCCACGCGGAGACCGTCGCCCACCCGACGCCCTTCGTCGAGATCGACCGCCCCGAGTGGTCCGCCCTCGCACCCTCCCAGCACCTCGCGCTCACCGAGACCGAGATCGTCCAGCTCCGCGGGCTCGGCGACCGGCTCGACATGGACGAGGTGCAACAGGTCTACCTCCCGCTGTCCCGGCTGCTCAACCTCTACGCGGCGGGCGCCCGGAGCCTCCACGCGGCCACGAGCGGGTTCCTCGGCGAGCGAGCGTCACGCACGCCCTTCGTGATCGGCGTCGCGGGGTCCGTCGCGGTGGGCAAGTCCACCGTCGCGCGGCTGCTCCGCGAGCTGACGAAGCGCTGGGAGGACACCCCGCGGGTCGAACTCGTGACGACGGACGGCTTCCTCTACCCGAACGCGGAGCTCGAGCGCCGCGGGATCATGGACCGCAAGGGGTTCCCCGAGTCCTACGATCGCCGCGCCCTGCTGCGCTTCGTCAGCCAGGTCAAGAGTGGTGCGGCCGAGGTCCGCGCCCCGTTCTACTCACATCTGCAGTACGACATCGTGCCCGACGCCGAGATCGTCGTCCGCCAGCCCGACGTGCTCATCGTCGAGGGGCTCACGGTGCTCGCACCACCCGTCAACGGCGGCCTGGCACTGTCGGACCTCTTCGACTTCACGATCTACGTCGACGCGAAGACCCGCGACATCGAGTCCTGGTACGTCGACCGCTTCCTCGCCCTGCAGCAGGCGGCCTTCGCGGACCCGAACTCGTTCTTCCACCGCTTCGCGACGCTCTCCCACGAGGACGCCGTCCGCACCGCGACGGACGTCTGGCGGAGCATCAACGAGCCGAACCTCCTCGAGAACGTCCTGCCGACGCGATCCCGGGCGACGCTCGTGCTCAAGAAGGGCGCAGACCACTCCGTCTCGAGCGTGCTGCTCCGCAAGATCTGACGCACCACCCGGCCGTGATCAGGCCGCGTCGAGTCCGAGCCGGTCGTGCACGACCGCGGCGAGTTCGTTGGCGACGCGCTCCGCGGTCGCCTGGTCCGCCGCCTCGACCATCACCCGGACCACGGGTTCGGTGCCCGACGGCCGGAGCAGGACCCGCCCGGTGTCACCGAGCGCTGCCTCGGCGCCCGCGATGGCGCGCTGGACACCGGCGTCGTCGAGGCCGTGCCGGTCGACACCGCGCACGTTGACGAGCACCTGCGGGAACACGGTCATGCACGCGGCCAGTTCGGCCAGGGTCTTGCCCGTGCGGGCCATCTCGGCGACCAGGTGGAGCCCGGTCAGGATGCCGTCGCCGGTCGTGGCGAACTCGTTGAAGATGATGTGGCCCGACTGCTCGCCGCCGAGCGAGTACCCGCCCTCGACCATCTTCTCGAGCACGTACCGGTCGCCCACGGCGGTCTCGAGCACCGCGATGTCGTTCTCGGCCATCGCCCGGCGGAGACCGAGGTTGCTCATGACCGTGGCCACGAGCGTGTCGTCCTGCAACCGGCCGCGCTCCTTGAGGGACAGCGCGAGGATCGCCATGATCTGGTCGCCGTCGATCGCGTTGCCCTCGGCGTCGACCGCCAGACACCGGTCGGCGTCGCCGTCGTGGGCGATCCCGACGTCGGCGCCGGCCTCGAGCACGGCGCGGGCGAGGTTGTCGATGTGGGTCGACCCGACGCCGTCGTTGATGTTGACGCCGTCCGGGTCGGCACCGATGAGGGTGATCCGCGCGCCGGCGTTGACGAACACCTCGGGCGACACCGCGGCCGCGGCCCCGTTCGCACAGTCGAGGACGACGTGGATGCCGTCGAGCCGCGCGGGCAGGGTGCTCAGCAGGTGGACGACGTAGCGGTCCTCGGCGTCGGCGAAGCGGGTGATCCGCCCGACGTCGGCGCCGGTGGGCACCGGGACCTCGGCGCTCCCGATCGCTGCCTCGATGCGGTCCTCGACCTCGTCGGGGAGCTTCCGGCCGCCGGCGGCGAAGAACTTGATCCCGTTGTCGGGCGCCGGGTTGTGGGACGCGGAGACCATCACGCCGAAGTCCGCGTCGATGTCGGCGACGAGGAACGCCGCCGCGGGGGTGGGGATGACCCCGGCGTCGAGGACGTCGACGCCGGCGCTCGCCAGGCCGGCCGCGACGGCCGCGCCCAGGAACTCCCCGGAGACGCGCGGATCGCGCGCCAGGACCGCGATGGGACGCGGCCGACCGGACGCACGACGTGCGTCCGCGTGGTGTCCGTGCGTGAGCACGGCCGCGCTCGCCTGGGCGAGGCCCAGTGCGAGCGCGGCCGTCAGCTCGCCGTTGGCGAGACCACGAACACCGTCCGTTCCGAACAGACGTGGCACGGTGATGCCGTCCGAAGCGCGATCAGCGCTTCGAGAACTGCGACGCCTTACGGGCCTTCTTGAGACCGGCCTTCTTGCGCTCGATGACGCGGGCGTCACGGGTGAGGAAGCCCGCCTTCTTGAGCGTGGCGCGGTTGTTCTCGCGGTCGATCTCGTTGAGCGCCCGGGCGATCGCCAGACGCAGCGCGCCGGCCTGGCCCGAGGGGCCTCCACCGGTGATGCGGGCGGTGACGTCGTACGAACCGATGAGCTCGAGGACCTTGAACGGGTCGTTGATGAGCTGCTGGTGGAGCTTGTTCGGGAAGTAGTCCTCGAGCGAGCGGCCGTTCACCGAGAACGTGCCGGCGCCGGGGACGAGGCGCACGCGGGCGATGGCCTCCTTGCGGCGACCGACGGCCGCGCCCGAGACGTTGAGGATCTGACG
The DNA here is from genome assembly GCF_003234565.1 of Curtobacterium sp. MCBD17_013. GTDB lineage: Bacteria > Actinomycetota > Actinomycetes > Actinomycetales > Microbacteriaceae > Curtobacterium. The sequence goes on from NZ_QKTU01000004.1 coordinate 211,984, forward strand.
AGGAGCCGCCTCCGAGGTCGCCGGGGCGCTCTCGGTGCTGAAGCTCGACGGGGTCTGGTCGATGGAGTCTGCGATCTGAGCCATGAGTGTGGAGTCCTGTGTCTTCTGCTGCGTGGCCGTCGTTACTGCGCGACCTGGTCGAGGGTGTACGGCGTCGGCTGCTGGGCGACGTGCGGGTGCTCGGGACCGGCGTAGACCTTGAGCTTCTTGAGCTGGGCGCGGCCGAGGCTGTTCTTCGGGAGCATGCCGCGGATCGCCTTCTCGACGGCGCGGGTCGGGTGCTTCTCGAGCATCTCCGGGTAGGTCGTGGCGGTGATGCCGCCCGGGTAGCCGGAGTGCCGGTAGTACGTCTTCTGCGCCAGCTTCGAGCCGGTCAGGGCGACCTTCTCGGCGTTGACGATGATGACGAAGTCACCCATGTCCATGTGCGGAGCGAAGGTGGCCTTGTGCTTGCCGCGCAGGAGCGCCGCGGCGTGCGAGGCGAGGCGGCCGAGGACGACGTCGGTGGCGTCGATGACGAGCCACTTCGGCTGGACGTCCGCGGGCTTCGGTGAGAACGTGCGAGTCACAGGTGTGCTGCTTTCGTGTCGAGGTGAGGTGTCCGTGAATCCCACTCCGGTGGGGTGTTCCGCGGGGCGACGCCCGGCGAACGCTCCGGTGGAGGGCTCAACTTCGGGTCCGACGCACGAGGCGCAGACCAATCGACGACACTACCGGAGCGTGGCGGTACCGTCAAACCTCGACGGACTCAGTGCCCGATCGGGACCCAGCGGTCACCGACCCGGTGCACGGCGGGCCCGTGGCCCGGCAGCACGATCCCCGGCAGGGGCAGCGCCGCGGCCGACTCCACAGCGGTGGCCGTGTCCGCGGTGAACAGGGCCCGGATCATCCGCGGCCGCGGCGACCACGACCGGGGCTGCACGTCGTGGTGCGTGACGACCGCGTCGCCGGTGACGAGCGCGTCCGCGGCGGGCAACAGGTACGCCGTCGACCCGAGCGTGTGCCCGGGGGCCGGCAGGGGTGCGATGGCCCGCTCGTCGAAGTCGCGAGCCGTGAACGCGCGGACCGGGGGCACGGTCACGGGATCGAGGCCGCCCGAGCGGACGGCACGGGCGGCCCAGCCGAGCACCCGCGGCGCCACGATCCGGCCACCGATGTCGCCGAGCGTCGCCTGGTCCCGCTCGGGCCCGCGCACGGCCGCGACCTCGTCGGCGTGGGCCAGCACGGTCGCGCCGGGGTGGGCCTCCAGGATCGCGGGGAGGCCACCGATGTGGTCGACGTGCCCGTGCGTGACGTACACCCGGCGCAGGTCGGCCGGGTCGTGTCCCGCGTACCGGATGGTGTCGAGCACGAGTCCGGCGTCGGCGGGGTACCCGGCGTCGACGAGGGCGACCCCGTCCTCCTCGGCGAGCACGACCCAGTTCGACACGGGTCCCTCGACGAACACCACGCCCGGTGCGACCGCGACGACGGCCCGGGGCCTGCGCCGGCTCACGCGCGTCGCTCCGCGACCGCACCCGACCCTGCGGGGCCTTCCGGGACGGCGGTGGGCGCGGCGGTGCTGATGGCCACCTCTCGAGCCTGGTCGGCCTCCGACCGGTGCCCGTCCTGGTCGCGGCGGGCCCGGGTCTGCTCCGCGCGGGCCGCGAGCTCGTCGTCGGGCGGGTAGCCGACCTCGGTGAGGACGAGCCCCTTCGCCGGGGCGACCGTGAACGCGCTCGTGCGCACCGCCTCCTCGCGCAGCTCCGCCAGCCGGTGCGGCGCGAGCCGCCCCTCGCCGACCGCGAGCGACGCACCCACCATCGCCCGCACCATGCTGTGGCAGAACGCGTCGGCCTGGAGGGACGCCACGAGCACGCCGTCCGGCTCACGGTGCCATCGGAACTCCTGGAGCGTTCGGATGGTGGTGGCGCCCTCCCGCGGCTTGCAGAACGTGGCGAAGTCGTGCAGGCCGAGCAGCGTCAGGGCGCCCGTCTCCATCGCGCCCTCGTCGAGGCGCGTGGGGTACCACAGCGTGTGGCCGCGGCGGAGCGGGTCCCGCGGTGCCCCGAGGTCCGCGACGCGGTACGCGTACCGTCGCCAGACCGGGGAGAACCGGGCGTCGAACCCCGGCGGCGCGACCGCGACGGCCGTCACCACGACGTCACTGTCGAGCCCCGCGATGCCGTTCAGGCGGTGCAGGAGGGCGTCCGTCGGCAGCCGCTGGGGTCGGCCGGCCGCACCGCGGTGCGGTCGAGCGAGGCTCCCCCACTGTTCGGGGGTGAGGTCACAGTGGGCGACCTGCCCCGTCGCGTGCACGCCCGCGTCCGTCCGGCCCGCCACCGTGAGGCGGGGCGCCGGACCGGAGCGCCGGAACACGGTCTCGAGCGCGGACTCGAGTTCGCCCTGCACCGTCCGGAGGGTCGGCTGCCGAGCCCATCCGGCGAACCCGCTGCCGTCGTAGGCGATGTCGAGCCGGAGACGCACGGAGCCGGCCTCGTCTGTCACGGAACGAGGGTACCGGCGTCAGCACCACGTCAGTGCCACGTCAGCGCCCGCCCGGAGCATGGGCACCGTCGAACGAAAGGACACCCCATGAACGACCAGGCGACGCTCGCCGTCGAGGCGACCGGCCTCGTCAAGACGTTCGGGCAGAACCGTGCGGTGGACGGCGTCGACCTGCGGGTCGAGGCGGGCACCGTGTACGGCGTGCTCGGGCCGAACGGCGCGGGCAAGACCACCACCATCAGCATGCTCGCCACGCTGCTCAAGCCCGACGCGGGCGAGGCACGCATCTTCGGACACGACGTGCGGCACGAGGCCCAGGCGGTCCGACGGCTCATCGGCGTGACCGGGCAGTACGCCTCCGTCGACGAGACGCTCAGCGCGACCGAGAACCTCGTCATCTTCTCCCGACTGCTCGGCCTCGGTCGGGCCGAGTCGCGGGCGAAGGCCTCGGACCTCCTCGAGCGCTTCGGACTGACCGAGGCCGCGAAGCGCCCGCTCAAGGCGTTCTCCGGCGGGATGCGGCGGCGGCTCGACCTCGCCGCGAGCCTCATCGCGCAACCGCCACTCATCTTCCTCGACGAGCCGACCACCGGGCTGGACCCCCGGACGCGTGCGCAGATGTGGGACACGATCCGCGAGCTCGTCGCGACCGGATCGACCGTGCTCCTCACCACGCAGTACCTCGACGAGGCCGACCAGCTCGCCGACCGCATCGCCGTCATCGACCGTGGACGCGTCGTCGCCGAGGGCACGGCGGACGACCTCAAGGCATCGGTGGGCACCGCCTCCCTGCAGCTCCGGCTCGCGGACGCCGCCCGGCTCGGTGCGGCGCAGGCGATCGTCGAGCGGATCCTCGGGGCCGGCGCCGCCGTCTCACCCGAGGGCGCCCGCATCACCGCACCGATGGCCGACCCGGACCGCGTCGCGGACCTGCTCGTCGCGCTCCGCGACTCGGGCGTCTCCCTCGCCGAGATGAGCGTGCAGAAGCCGACGCTCGACGAGGTCTTCCTCACCATCACCGGGCGGAGCGTCGCGCAGGACGACCCGACCGACGACACCGACCGCGTCCTCGAAGGGACCCTCGCATGACCGCCATCACCAGCACACGCCGCACCGTCACCCCGCGCCCCGGCGTCGGCGGTTCCGGACTCGGGGCCACGGTCCGACAGTCGCTCACCATGGCGTACCGCGGGCTCATCAAGGTGCGTCGGACGCCGGAGCAGCTCTTCGACGTCACGCTCATGCCGATCATCTTCACCGTGATGTTCACGTACATCTTCGGCGGGGCCATCGCCGGCGGCGTGACGGCCTACCTCCCGATCATCATCCCGGGCATCCTCGTCCAGACGAACATCACCTCGTCGATCGTCACGGGCGTCCAGCTCCGCGAGGACATGGACAAGGGCGTGTTCGACCGGTTCAAGTCGCTGCCCATCGCCCGCATCGCCCCGCTCGCCGGAGCGCTGCTCGCCGACACGGTCCGCTACGCGATCGCGACGACCATCACGTTCGTCGTCGGGTTCTGCATGGGCCTGCGTCCCGAGGGCGGCTTGGGGTCGGTCGTCGCCGCGGGACTCCTCGTCGTCGTGGTCGCCTGGGCGATCAGCTGGGTGTTCGCGTTCTTCGGCGTCGTCGCGCGCACCGCGTCGAGCGTCTCGGGCATCTCGAACATGGTCCTGTTCCCGCTGACGTTCCTGTCGAACGCGTTCGTCCCCGCCGACACGCTGCCGTCCTGGCTCCGGTGGTTCAGCGAGGTGAACCCGATCTCGCACCTCATCACCGCCGTGCGCGACCTCGTCAACCACGGGCAGGTGGGCAGCGACCTCGTGCTCTCGCTCGTCGGCGCCGCGGTCGTCGTCGCGGTCTTCGCCCCCTTGACCGTCCGCGCCTACATGCGGAAGGCCTGAGCCTCCGCCCGCCGCGGGACGCGGACCTGTTCGAGCAGCGCTCGGGCCCGCGCGACGGCCTCGGCCCGGTCCAGACCGGCCGAGGCCGTCTCGGCGTCCGCGAGGGCGGCCCGTCCCGTCCACCGCGCGAGCACGTCCCGGACGCGCTCGTACCGGAGCACGGCGAGGTCCTGCCGCGCTCCCACGCGCACGGCGGTCCCCCAGATCGCCGCGACGAGACCCGGTTCGACGCGCTGCGTGGTGGCCCCCCACAGGGCAACCGCGATGAGCGCGTCGCCGATCACCGGCAGGTCGAGCCACCACGCGCCGATGCGGATCGCGACGAGCGCGCCGACCTTGGCCACCCGGGCCGCCTCCGTCGCCCTGCCGTCGTCCGGGAGGCGCGGTGCACCCCCGTCCCGCTCGCGGGCCTCCAGGTCGACAGCGATGCGCGCCGCGGCGACCATGAGCGTCCACTGCGGTGCCTGCTTCATGTGGTCACGGACGTACGCGAAGCCGCGGTCGTACTCCTCCAGCGCGGTCTGCACGTCGCCCTCGGCGCGGGCGGCCTCCGCCCGGACGGCGAACGCGAGCGTCCGGAACTGGAGTCCGTCGTCGTCGAGTCGGGCGCCCGGTCGGGGCAGGTCGAGGTCGACCGCGACGGCGCGCGCCCGGTCCGGCTGACCGGCAGCGGCGGCAGCCAGGCCCATCGACCAGCTGATCTCGGCGAGGTCGTCGTCCGCGCCGAACCACTGCAGTCGCTCCCGTGCCCGATCCGCGGCGACCAGTGCCTCCTCGGGGTGCCCGGTCTGGGTGAGGAGCTGCACGCGGGACACGTCGGCCGTTCCCGCCGTCCAGAGGTCGCCGTGGGCGCTCGCGAGCGCCTCCGCCCGGCGGGCGTAGCGGAGCGCGTCCGCCACGTCGCCCGCGTTCTCGGCCAGGGGCGCACTGATCGTCAGGGCGAAGCACGCGACCTCGGGATCGTCGTCGTCGCGGAGGCGGGCGAGGGCCGCCATCGCGAGGTCGGTGCGTCCGATCGCGGTGAAGAGCTCCGCCTGCGCATCCGCCAGGCGGACTCCGGTCGGACCGTGCTGCCGACGCAGTCGGCGCAAGGCGGACACGGCGACGGCGGCCGTCCGGAGGTCGGTGAACGCCGACGACGCCCCCATGACGGTGAGGGCCACGACGGTGGGCAGGAGCAGGTCGGGGTCGGGCGCGCCGCCCGCCAGCGCCGCGACGACGTCGGGCGCGATCGCCACGACCTCCCCGTGCACGCCCCGGAGTGACCAGTAGGTCCCGAGCGCTGCGGCGATCGGCGCGATCGCCCTGTGGTCGCCCCGGCCGAGCGACCACCGCAGGAGCGCGACGAGGTTGTCGACCTCGCGTTCGACCTCGCGGAACACGCGGCGCTGGCCGGGACCGGCGAGGAGCACGTTCCGAGCGAGGGCGTGGGCCGCGCCCCACCGGATCATCACCGTGCGCACGTCCTCGGTCGTACCCCGCTCGGTGAGCCGCGCGGCACCGAACTCCCGGACCGTCTCGAGCAACCGGTAGCGTGCGGGCTCGCCCTCGCGCTCCGTCAACTGGACGAGCGACTGCTCGACGAGTTCCGCGAGGTCGTCGAGCGCCGTGTCGACCCGGTCCGGGCGCACGACGGCCTCGACCGCCTCCACCGCGACGCCGTCCGGGAACAGCGCCAAGCGGGTCAACAGGTCCTGGGCGCCGTCGTCGAGGAGCCGCCAGCTCCACTCGATCACGGCGAGCAGCGTCCGATGCCGTTCGGGCGCGGTCCGATCGCCTCCGCGGAGCAGGGCGAATCGGTCGTCGAGCCGTCGCTCGATCTCGTCGACACTCATGCCGCGGACGCGTGCCGCCGCCAGCTCGATCGCGAGCGGCGAGCCGTCGAGCCGGGCGCAGATCCGACGGACCGCATCGACCGGCAACACGGCGCCGGGCCGGGCGGCCCGGGCACGCTCGGTGAACAGCCGGACGGCGGCGCCGTCGGCCTCGACCGGCAGGGGCGGGAGTGGTGCGACCACCTCGCCCGGCACCGCGAGCGGGGCACGTGACGTCGTGAGCACGCGGAGGCCCGGGACCTCGCCGAGCAGGTCGACGACGAGTGCGGCGACCTCCCCGACGACGTGTTCGCAGTTGTCGAGCACGAGCAAGGTCGGCGCTTCCCCGAGAGCCCGGAGGACCCGTGACCGGAGGTCCGCGAGCACGACGTCCCGGAGTGACCGTCCGGCGCGGAGTTCCGCGATCCCGAGCACCGCGCCGAGCGCGGGGACGATGTCCGCGCCGTCCGTGAGCGAGGCGAGCTCGAGGACGACGACGGCGACGTCGGGCGCGGTGCGCCCCGCGACCTCCTGCGCGAGCCGGGTCTTGCCGAGGCCTCCGGCACCGAGGACCGTGACCAGCCGCTCCTCCTCGACGAGCCGCTCGACGGCCTCCACCTCGGCGTCCCGGCCGATGAGCGTGGTCGGGGATCGGCGCAGACCGAGGCGCCGCACGGACCGGGCCGACGTCGACGTCGCTCGGAGGATCTCGATGTTGAGCCGCACCAGGTCCGCCGACGGGTCCGCGCCGAGCTCCTCGGCCAGGCGATCGCGGTGTCCTGCGAACACCGTGAGGGCCTCGGCGCCCCGTCCTGCCGCGACGAGTGCCCGCATGTGCCCCGCGACCGCAGCCTCGTCGAACGGGTGGGCCACGACCTCCTGCTCCCACAGCCGCGCCGCGCCGTCGGGGTCGTCGCACGCCGAGAGCGCCTGGGCCAGGGCGCGCCGCAGGGTCCGCTGCACGGTCGCCGCCCGGTCCGCGAGCTCCTCGGCGACCGGTCCCTCGAGGTCCGCACCCGGCTCACCGCGCCACGTGGCCAGCACGGCCGATGCCCGGCGGGCCGCGCCGGCTGGATCGGTCCGGAGTTCGTCGGAGATCCGCCCGGCGACCTGCTCGGCCCGTCCCAGGTCGAGCGCCGACGGGTCCAGGGCCAACCGGTAGCCGGTGCCCGTCGACGCAACGACGCCCTCGACGGTCGACCGCCGTACCCGCGACACCAGGGTCTGCAGCGCGGCGCGCGCCCCCTTCGGCGGGGTGTCGCCCCAGAGCTCGTCGATGAGCGTCTCGGTCGTGGCGGTGTTGCCCCGGGCGAGCACGAGGACCGCGATGAACGTCCGGGCGAGCGCGCCGGGCAGCGGATCGAGGTCCCCTGCCGGGGACTCGACGAGCACCGGGCCGAGGACGGCGACGCGTGGCTGACCGGTCACGCGTCGAGTCTAGGGACCGGGGGCCCCACCGACGACGGAGGGCCTCCGCAGCGATCGCTGCGGAGGCCCTCCGTGTGGTGTGCTGGCGAGGACCTACTCGGTCTCGTCGGCCTTGCTGGCGGCGTCCGCCTCGACCTCGGCGGCCGCGTCGGTCGTCTCCTCGGCGGCGACGGGCTCGGACTCCGCGACGGCGTCCGTGCTCTCGGCCTCAGCGGCGTCGGTCGCGGTCACGTCGGTCGCGGTCGCCTCGGTCGCGGTCGCCTCGGTCGTCTCCGCGGCGACGGCGGCGTCGTCGGTGGTCTCCTCGGTGGCGGCCTCCTCGGCGGCGGTCGTCGACACGGCCCCAGCTGCGGCCGAACCGGACGCACGGTTCGAGCGACGGTTCACCGGAGCGGGCGTGCCCGAGACGGGCTCGAGCACGAGCTCGATCGACGCGAGGGGCGCGTTGTCGCCCTTGCGGAAGCCGAGCTTGGTGATCCGGGTGTAACCGCCCTGGCGGTCGGCCATCTGCGGCGCGATCTCCGTGAAGAGCGTGTGCACGACGGACTTGTCCCGGATGATGCTGATCACCTTGCGGCGGGCGTGCAGGTCGCCACGCTTCGCGAACGTCACGAGACGCTCCGCGACGGGACGGAGGCGCTTGGCCTTCGTCTCGGTCGTGGTGATGCGGCCGTGCGTGAACAGCGCGTTCGCGAGGTTGCTCAGGAGCAGGCGCTCGTGCGCGGGACCGCCTCCGAGGCGGGGGCCCTTGGTGGGCTTGGGCATGTCAGTTCTCCAGTGGTGGGAAGGGGGTGGGTGTGCTGCGCTCCGTCAGGAGCGGCACGGGATCAGTTGGACTCGTCCTCGTCGTACCCGCTGTAGAAGTGGGCGCCGTCGAATCCGGGAACGGTGTCCTTGAGGGACAGGCCGAGCTCGGTGAGCTTGTCCTTGACCTCGTCCACCGACTTCTGACCGAAGTTGCGGATGTTCATGAGCTGCGTCTCCGAGAGGGCGACGAGCTCGCTCACCGTGTTGATGCCCTCGCGCTTGAGGCAGTTGTAGCTGCGGACCGACAGGTCGAGGTCCTCGATCGGGGTCTGCAGCTCGTTCGAGAGCACCGCGTCGACCGGCGCGGGGCCGATCTCGATGCCCTCGGCCGCCGTGTTGAGCTCGCGGGCGAGCCCGAACAGCTCGACCAGCGTGCGGCCGGCGGAGGCGATGGCGTCGCGAGGCGTGATCGCCGGCTTCGACTCGACGTCGACGACCAGACGGTCGAAGTCCGTGCGCTCACCGGCACGGGTCGCCTCGACCCGGTAGGTGACCTTGAGGACCGGCGAGTAGATCGAGTCGATCGGGATCTGACCGGCCTCGCTGAACTCGGAGCGGTTCTGGGTCGCCGAGACGTACCCACGACCGCGCTCGATCGTGAGCTCCAGCTCGAACCGGGCGGTGTCGTTCAGCGTGGCGATGACGAGGTCCGAGTTGTGGATCTCGACACCGGCCGGAGCCGAGATGTCCGCCGCCGTGACCTGGCCCGCGCCCTGCTTGCGGAGGTACGCCGTGATGGGCTCGTCGTGCTCGCTCGAGACGACCAGGTTCTTGATGTTGAGGATGATCTCGGTGACGTCCTCCTTGACACCCGGCACGGTGCTGAACTCGTGCAGCACACCGTCGATGCGGATGCTGGTGACGGCGGCACCGGGGATCGAGGACAGGAGCGTGCGGCGCAGCGAGTTGCCGAGGGTGTAGCCGAAGCCCGGCTCGAGCGGCTCGATGATGAACCGCGAGCGGAACTCGGAGATCGGCTCCTCGGTCAGGGTGGGGCGCTGTGCAATGAGCACTGTGGATTCCTTTCGGCGAAGTGTCCGCTATATGACACTTGGCGGTACGACGGGGCCCGAGGCCTCGCCGGGTCTGTTGAGTTGTGATCACGCGCACCGACGTGCGCGATCGAACGACCAGGAATGGCCGCGACCGGTCGACCCCGCTCGATGAGCGGGCGTCCGGTCGCGGCCGAGAGCTCCTAGCTCAGACGCGACGACGCTTCGGCGGGCGGCACCCGTTGTGCGCCTGCGGGGTGACGTCGTTGATCGAGCCCACCTCGAGGCCAGCGGCCTGGAGCGAGCGGATCGCGGTCTCGCGGCCCGAGCCCGGACCCTTGACGAAGACGTCGACCTTCTTGACGCCGTGCTCCTGCGCCTGGCGGGCGGCCGACTCGGCGGCGAGCTGCGCCGCGAACGGCGTGGACTTGCGCGAGCCCTTGAAGCCGACAGCACCGGACGAGGCCCAGCTCAGGACGGCGCCCGACGGGTCGGTGATGCTGACGATCGTGTTGTTGAACGTCGACTTGATGTGGGCCTGGCCCACGGCGATGTTCTTCTTCTCCTTGCGCCGCGGCTTGCGGGCAGCAGTCTTTGGGGTAGCCATGGTGATCTCCTATCGGGCCTTCTTCTTGCCTGCCACGGTGCGCTTCGGGCCCTTGCGGGTCCGCGCGTTGGTCTTGGTGCGCTGTCCACGCACCGGGAGACCACGACGGTGGCGGAGGCCCTCGTAGCTGCCGATCTCGACCTTGCGGCGGATGTCGGCGGCCACCTCACGGCGGAGGTCACCCTCGACCTTGAAGTTGCCCTCGATGAAGTCGCGGAGGGCGACGAGCTGGTCGTCGGTGAGGTCCTTGACGCGGATGTCGCCCGAGATACCGGTCTCGGCGAGCGCCTGGAGGGAACGGGTACGGCCGACGCCGTAGATGTACGTGAGTGCGATCTCCACGCGCTTCTCGCGCGGGATGTCGACGCCTGCTAGACGTGCCATGTCTGGCTGCTCCTGTTTTCGGTGGAGGTGTGGCGCAGTACCGGTGCTCGGGCCTCCGCCCCGAGGTGTCCCCGGTCGGTTCGTCGCCGATCGGTTCTGGCACTGCGTTGTCGATGTTCAGTTGTGCGTGCTGCTCAGCTGTTCGCTGTCGAGCCGGTGCGGGGCCTGGCGACCCCGCACGGCACCCGGCCGCTGCGGAGGGACTAGCCCTGGCGCTGCTTGTGGCGCGGGTTGCTCTTGCAGATCACCATGACGCGGCCCTTCCGGCGGATCACCTTGCAGTGCTCACAGATGGGCTTGACGCTGGGGTTGACCTTCATGTCGATTCCTCGATCTCGCTGGCTTCGTACCCGACGGGGCCGTCGGGCCGTTCCTTTCCGGCGAGGATCACTTGTAGCGGTAGACGATCCGGCCGCGAGTGAGGTCGTACGGGCTGAGCTCCACGATCACGCGGTCCTCCGGGAGGATGCGGATGTAGTGCTGACGCATCTTCCCCGAGATGTGCGCGAGGACCTTGTGTCCGTTGGTCAGCTCAACGCGGAACATCGCGTTGGGCAGAGCCTCGAGCACCGAGCCCTCGATCTCGATGACGCCGTCTTTCTTGGCCATAGCCTCACTGTCGCTTGGGTTGCTGTCGCTGGGAGTGATCCGAACCGGTCTGCGGGTTCGGCGTCCGGTCTGGCAGGATGTGCGGACCGGACCGGTGACCGCCGGAGCAGTCACCTGCGCCACGCCGAACGGCATGACACACCAAAGATCGATCTTATGTGGTAGCGGGACGATTGCCAAGTCCGGTCCGGTCTCGGCGCGTCCTGTTCGCGACCCGCGATCGCGCCGTCAGCGACCCCTCTTCAGGGGTTCTCCGGCGATTTCCAGGAGTGCGACAGGAGCACCATCGTACGGTTCTCCACGGGAGTGCCGCCGCGCACCTCCGCCCGGCGATGCTCCGCCACCCGCGATGCCGCCCATGCCCCGCGCTGATGCGCCCACCGAACGGAGTCCACCTCGTGTCCGACGCCCCGCTGCGCCGCCGTCGCGGTCGCCCCGGCATCGCCCGGCACGGACGGCTCCGTCGTCCGAACTCCTGGCGGACGCTGCTCACCGTCATCGCGTCCGTGCTCAGCGTCGCCCTCGTCAGCAGCGTCGCCGTCACGGCCTTCGCCGCGGTGACGCTCACGGGATCCGTCTCGACGGTCAAGCTCAGCGACGACGACCAGGCGAGTGCCAACAAGACCTCCATCACGGCGATGAAGGGCGGGGCGAACATCCTGCTCATCGGCAGCGACACCCGCGTGGGTCAGAAGGCGGAGTCGCTCGACACCGAGGGTGCGCGGAACGACGTCACGATCCTCATCCACATCTCCGCCGACCACACGCAGCTCACCGCCGTGAGCTTCCCCCGCGATCTCGTCGTGCCCCTCCCCGCCTGCACGAACCCGGACACGGGGACGTCCTACCCCGCGTCCTCCGCCGCGCAGATCAACACGGCGCTCGGCAACGGCGGTGTCTCGTGCGTCGTGGACACCGTCGAGAACCTGACCGGCGTCTCCATCCCGTACGCCGGTCTCATCACCTTCGACGGCGTCATCGAGATGTCGAACGCGGTCGGCGGTGTCTCGGTCTGCGTCGCGAACTCGATCAACGACGGCTACACGGGCCTCCATCTGTCGGCCGGGACGCACACGCTCCAGGGCACGCAGGCCCTCCAGTTCCTCCGGACCCGCCACGGCGTCGGCGACGGCAGCGACCTCGCGCGCATCAGCTCCCAGCAGGTGTTCCTGTCCGCCCTGCTCCGCAAGGTGACCTCGAACGGCACGCTGTCGAACCCCCTGACCCTGTACAAGCTCGCGCGCGCCGCGATCTCGAACATGACCTTGTCCGATGGTCTCGCCTCGGCCCAGACGCTCGTGTCACTCGCCACGACCCTCAAGAGCATGAGCACGGCGGACATGCTGTTCGTCCAGTACCCGGTGACCGACGATCCCTACGACGCGAACCGCGTGATCGTCTCCCAGAGCGACGCACACACGCTCAACGTCGCGCTGCAGAACGACACGAAGACGAGCCTCACCGACTCGAGCACCGGCCGTGCCTCCGAGGCCGAGAGCGGGACCGGCAGCGCGTCTTCCTCCGGCACCGGCAGCTCCGGGTCGTCGAGCAGCGGGACGTCGAGCAGCGGGACGTCGAGTGCACCCTCCTCCGGGTCCTCGGCGGGCAGTTCGGCATCGAGCACGCCGAGCGCGACTGCGACGCCGCTGCCCTCGACGATCACCGGACAGTCGGCCGCCGAGCAGACCTGCTCGGTCGGCAACTGACAGCGGTCGCAGGCCGGGCGGCCCGCTGGTCCGCCGCTGACTTGCGAACGATCGGGAGGCGCGGCGCAGCCCGCCCGCCCGGCTCGGGAGGCGTGACGTGCTCCCGCCTCGGATGAGACGAACCGGGGCGTCGAGTGGCCTGTGACGTCGCGTCGCCCACTGGTTCCCGCACTGCGGCTGGTTCACCCGCGCCGCTGGTTCCCGCACTGCGGCTGGTTCACCCGCGCCGCTGGTTCCCGCACTGCGGCTGGTTCACCCGCGCCGCTGGTTCCCGCACTGCGCTGGATCACGCGATGGGCTGCGGCTGCACCCCGAGCGGTGCCAGGGCGGCGGCGCCGCCGTCCGCTGCGGTGAGCACCCAGATGCCGTTTTCGTGCACCGCCACGCTGTGCTCCCAGTGCGCGGCGTCCGAGCCGTCGAGCGTGCGGACGGTCCAACCGTCCGCATCGGTGCTGCTGTCGATCGTGCCGGCGGTCACCATCGGCTCGATGGCCACCGCGAGCCCCGGACGGACCGCGGGACCCCCGCCCCGCACCCGGTAGTTGAACACCGGCGGATCTTCGTGCATCGAACGACCGATGCCGTGACCCGTGAAGTCCTCGACGATGCCCCAGGCGCCGGTCTCGTCGATCGCGTCCTCGATGCTCGCGCCGATCTCGTTGAGGTTCCGTGCCGTCGCGAGAGCCGCGATCCCCCGCCACATCGACCGCTCGGTGACGTCCGCGAGCATCGTCCGTGCCGCGGCCCGCTCCGGGTCTCCCCCGGGCACGACGACCGTCACGGCGCTGTCGCCGTTCCAGCCGTCAACCTCGGCGCCCGCGTCGATGGACACGATGTCGCCGGCTTCGATCACCCGTTCGCCGGGGATGCCGTGCACGATCTCGTCGTTGACGGAGACGCACAGGGTGTGCTGGTAACCGGGGACCAGCTGGAAGTTCGGGACGCCACCGCCCTCGAGGATGACACGCTCCGCGATCGCGTCGAGCTCACCGGTGGTGATGCCGACGCGCAGCGCCGACCGGACGGCGTCCAGTGCCTGGGCGGTCAGGAGCCCCGGCCGGACCATCGCCCGGAGTTCCTCCGACGACTTGTAGAGCGACGGGCGGCGGAACCGCGCCACGGTCAGGCGACGGCGCGGCCGAGGCCGCGGGTCGCGAGCGCGTCGGCGATGCGGTCACCGACCTCGTCGACACCGCCGAGACCGTCGACGTCGATGACGAGCCCCCGCTGTGCGTACACCGCCACGATGGGCTCCGTCTGCTCGAGGTAGACGTCCTGCCGGTGCCGGATGGCGTCCTCGGTGTCGTCGCTGCGACCCTGCTCGAGCGCACGCCTGCGGAGCCGGTCGACCAAGGCGTCCCGGTCGGCGACGAGCTGCACCACCGCGTCCAGGGCCTGCCCCTGCTCGGCGAGGAACCCGTCGAGGAACTCCACCTGCGCCGTCGTCCGGGGATAGCCATCGAGCAGGAACCCCGGCTCGGCGTCCGGCTGACGGAGCCGATCGGCGATGAGCTCGTTCGTGAGGCTGTCGGGCACGTAGTCGCCGGCGTCCAGGATCGCCTTGACCCTGATGCCCAGCGGCGTCTCGTCACGGACGTTCTGCCGGAAGATGTCGCCCGTCGAGATCGCCGGGATCCCGAAGGCCTCGGCGATCCGCCCTGCCTGGGTGCCCTTGCCCGCACCAGGCGGGCCCACGATGATCAGCCGCGCGCTCATCGGAGGAGTCCCTCGTAGTGGCGCTGCTGCAGCTGCGAGTCGATCTGCTTCACGGTCTCGAGGCCCACACCGACGATGATCAGCAGGCTGGCACCACCGAACGGGAAGTTCTGGTTGGCACCGAACCAGGCGAGTGCGGCGAGCGGGATGAGCGCGATGATGCCGAGGTAGAGAGCGCCGGGGAGCGTGACCCGTGTGAGCACGTAGTCCAGGTACTCCGCCGTCGGACGCCCGGCACGGATCCCCGGGATGAACCCGCCGTACTTCTTCATGTTGTCGGCGACCTCTTCCGGGTTGAACGTGATCGCGACGTAGAAGTACGTGAACCCGACGATGAGGAGGAAGTAGAGGACCATGTAGAAGGCGTTGTCGCCCGAGGTCAGGTTGTTCTGGATCCAGGTGACCCATGCCGCGGGCTCGGTCCCGTCGGACTTCTGGTTGAACTGTGCGACGAGCGCCGGCAGGTAGAGCAGCGACGACGCGAAGATGACGGGCACGACACCGGCCATGTTCACCTTGATCGGGATGTACGTGTTGTTGCCGCCGTAGGTGCGACGCCCGACCATGCGCTTGGCGTACTGCACCGGGATCCGGCGCTGCGACTGCTCCACGAACACGACCGCCATCATGATCACGAGTCCGACGAGGATCACGAAGAGGAAGAGCTCGAAGGACTGCGACTGCTCGATGGCCCAGAGCGCGGTCGGGAACTGGGCCGCGATGGACGTGAAGATGAGGAGCGACATACCGTTGCCGACGCCGCGCTCGGTGACGAGCTCGCCCATCCACATGATGAGTCCGGTGCCAGCCGTCAGCGTGACCACCATGAGGAGGATCGCGTACCAGCTGTCGTTCGAGATGATCGACGTGCAGGAGGTCGACGCCGAGCTGCCGAAGAGGGCACCCGAACGCGCGACCGTGATGAGCGTCGTCGACTGCAAGACGCCGAGCGCGATCGTGAGGTACCGCGTGTACTGCGTCAGCTTGGCCTGACCCGCCTGGCCCTCCTTGTAGAGGGCGTCGAAGTGCGGGATCACGACGCGCAGCAGCTGCACGATGATCGACGACGTGATGTACGGCATGATGCCGAGCGCGAAGACCGAGAGCTTCAGCAGCGCGCCGCCGGAGAACAGGTTCACGAGCCCGTACAGGCTCCCCTGGGATGAAGCGCTCGCGAGGCACGACTGCACGCTGGCGTAGTCGACGAACGGCGCGGGGATGTAGGACCCCAGGCGGAACAGCGCGATGATCGCGAGGGTGAAGCCGATCTTCTTGCGAAGGTCGGGGGTGCGCAAGATCCGCGCGACCGCTCTGAACACGAGTTCTCCGTACTTCGTTCAGTGCGACCCGAGCATCTCGGATCGCGTCAAGCGATGCCGAACCGGCGGCCCGAGCTGTGCTCGGACCGCCGGTCAGGTACTACTTGGAGACGGTGCCGCCCGCCGCCACGATCTTCTCCTCGGCGGAGCCGGAGACCTTGTCGACCGTGATGTTGAGCGCCACGCTGATGTCGCCCTGGCCGAGGACCTTGACCTTCTCGTTCTTGCGGACCGCACCCTTGGCGACGAGGTCACTCACGGTGACGTCACCGCCCTGCGGGTAGAGCTCGCCGAGCTTGTCGAGGTTCACGACCTGGTACTCCACGCGGAACGGGTTCTTGAACCCGCGGAGCTTCGGGGTGCGCATGTGCAGCGGCATCTGCCCACCCTCGAACCCGGCCTTGACCGAGTAGCGGGCCTTCGTGCCCTTGGTGCCACGTCCGGCCGTCTTGCCCTTCGAGCCCTCACCGCGTCCGACGCGGGTCCGGTCCTTCTTCGAGCCAGCAGCGGGACGGAGGTGGTGGACCTTGAGGACCTGCACGCGGCCCTCGGTGTTGCCGGCCTGTCCGGCCTTGGGCGTTTCGTCGCTCATGCGTTGATCTCCTCGACCTTCACGAGGTGCGCGACCGTCGCGACGTACCCGCGGTTCTGGGCGTTGTCCTCACGCTCGACCGACTGGCCGATGCGCTTGAGGCCCAGGCTGCGCAGGGTCTCGCGCTGGTACTGCTTCTCGCTGATAACGGACTTGATCTGGGTGACCTTGATCTTGCCGGCCATCAGGCACCTGCCTTCTCGGTCGCAGCCGTGCGGGCGGCGGCCTCGGCACGCAGCAGACGACCCGGGACGACCCGGTCGACGTCGAGGCCACGGCGGCTTGCGACCGCACGGGGCTCCTCGAGCTGCTGCAGCGCCGTGACGGTCGCGTGCACGATGTTGATGGTGTTGGACGACCCGAGCGACTTGCTCAGGACGTCGTGGATGCCGGCGCACTCCAGGACGGCGCGCACCGGACCACCGGCGATGACGCCGGTACCGGCAGCGGCCGGGCGGAGGAGCACGACGCCAGCGGCGGCCTCACCCTGCACGGGGTGCGGGATCGTGTTGCCGACGCGCGGGACGCGGAAGAAGTTCTTCTTCGCCTCCTCGACGCCCTTGGAGATCGCGGTCGGGACCTCGCGGGCCTTGCCGTAGCCGACGCCGACGAGTCCGTTGCCGTCACCCACCACGACGAGCGCGGTGAAGCTGAAGCGACGACCACCCTTGACGACCTTCGACACACGGTTGATCGTCACGACGCGCTCGAGGAACTGGCTCTCGGCGGCGCGGTTGTTGCGGTCGCCGCGACCACCCTGCTGGCGGTCACGACCCCCACCACGGCGTCCGCGCTCGGGGCCCGTGTTCTCGCGGTTCGCCGACGCGGAGCCGGCTGCGGTCTCGACCGGCTTCTCGACCGGTGCTTCCTGATTGGTGCTGCTCGCGGTGTCGCTCACAGGTTCAGCCCTCCTTCACGGGCGCCTTCGGCGATCGCGGCGACGCGACCGGCGTACTTGCTGCCACCGCGGTCGAACACGACCGCCTCGACACCCGCGGCCTTCGCGCGCTCGGCGACGAGCTCGCCGACGCGACGCGACTTCGCGGTCTTGTCGCCATCCAGGCTGCGGAGGTCCGCCTCCATGGTCGACGCGCTGGCGACGGTGTGGCCCTTGGTGTCGTCGATGACCTGCACGAACACGTGACGCGACGAGCGGGTGACGACCAGACGCGGACGCGTCTCGGTGCCGGTGATCTTCTTGCGGAGGCGGCTGTGACGGCGCGCCTTGGCGGCCGACTTGCTCGCTCCTCGAGTTCCGAGAGCCATGATCACTTACCTGACTTTCCGGCCTTGCGGCGGACGACCTCGCCGGCGTAGCGAACGCCCTTGCCCTTGTACGGCTCGGGCTTGCGAAGCTTGCGGATGTTTGCGGCGACCTCACCGACGGCCTGCTTGTCGATGCCGTTCACGGTGAGTCGGTTGTTGCCCTCGACGGTGAAGCTGATGCCCGCGGGCGGCTCGACCGTGATGGGGTGCGAGTAGCCGAGTGCGAACTCGACGCTCGTGCCGCGTGCCTGGACGCGGTAGCCGGTCCCGACGACCTCGAGGCCCTTGGAGTAGCCCTGGGTCACGCCGGTGATCTGGTTGGCGATCAGCGTCCGGGTCAGGCCGTGCAGCGAACGCGAGGTGCGCTCGTCGTCCGGGCGGGTGACGAGGATCTGGTTGTCCTCGATCGCGACCGCGATGGGGCTGGCGACGGTGAGCGCGAGCTCACCCTTCGGCCCCTTGACGGCGACGTTCGCGCCGTCGACCGTCACGGTGACGCCGGCGGGGATGTCGATGGGAAGACGTCCGATACGAGACATGGTCGATCACCACACGTAGGCGAGGACTTCCCCACCCACGCCCTTCTGCTCGGCCTCGCGGTCCGTGAGGAGACCGGAGGAGGTCGACAGGATCGCCACGCCGAGGCCACCGAGGACCTGGGGGATCTCCGTCGACTTGGCGTAGACCCGGAGACCGGGCTTGGAGACGCGCTTGATGCCGGCGATGGAGCGCTCGCGCTCGGGGCCGTACTTGAGGTCGATGGTGAGGGTCTGCCCCACGCGGGCATCCTCCACACGCCACTCGCTGATGTAACCCTCGCGCTTGAGGATCTCGGCGATGTGGGTCTTCAGCTTCGAGCTGGGCAGCGAGACGGCGTCGTGGTGCGCCGAGTTCGCGTTGCGCAATCTCGTCAGCATGTCTGCGACCGGATCGGTCATCGTCATGGTTGGTTCATCCTGTTCTCACCCGGTTTCGACACCCGTTCCACGGATGCCGACCTGTGTGATCGGGCGACGTCAGGGCGATTCCCCGACGTCTCGGTGCTCGTGCGGCGGGCCGGAGGGGGCGCCCCTCCGGCCCGGCCGTCCGAACGATCTTAGACCGTCTGCTCGGTGGAACGGAACGGGAAGCCGAGCTGGCGGAGCAGCGCGCGGCCCTCGTCGTCCGTCTTGGCCGTGGTGACGACGGTGATGTCGAAGCCACGGACGCGGTCGATGCGGTCCTGGTCGATCTCGTGGAACACGCTCTGCTCCGTGAGACCGAAGGTGTAGTTGCCGTTGCCGTCGAACTGGCGGTCGCTCAGACCGCGGAAGTCGCGGATGCGAGGCAGTGCCAGCGACAGCAGGCGGTCGAGGAACTCCCACGCGCGGTCACCGCGGAGGGTGACGTGCGCGCCGATGGGCTGGCCCTCGCGCAGCTTGAACTGCGCGATGGACTTGCGGGCCTTCGTGACCTGCGGCTTCTGGCCGGTGATGGCCGTGAGGTCGCGCACCGCACCGTCGATGACCTTCGAGTCACGAGCGGCCTCGCCGACACCGGTGTTCACGACGACCTTGACCAGGCCGGGGACCTGGTGGACGTTCGTGTAGCCGAACTGCTCGGTGAGCGCCGCGGCGATCTCGTTCTTGTACTTCTGCTTCAGCCGCGGCTGGACCTTCTCGCTGGACGCGGCCTCGGCCGGCGCCGTAGTGGTGTCGCTCATCAGAGGTCCTCCCCCGACTTCTTGGCGTAACGGACGCGGACGGTCTTGGTGACGCCGTCCTTCTCGACCGTCTCGGTGCGGTGACCGACACGGGTCGGCTTCTTGGTCTTCGGGTCGACCACGGCCACGTTGGACACGTGGATCGGGGCCTCGTGGGTCTCGATGCCACCGGTCTTCGAGCCGCGCTGGGTCTGACCGACGCGGACGTGCTTCTTGACGAAGTTCACGCCCTCGACGACGACACGCTGCTCGTCGGGGAGCACCTCGATGACCTTGCCCTGCTTGCCGCGGTCGCCGCCGCGCGCCTGCGACGGGCCCGAGATCACCTGGACCAGGTCGCCCTTCTTGATGTTCGCCATGACTAGATGACCTCCGGTGCCAGCGAGATGATCTTCATGAACTTCTTGTCGCGGAGCTCGCGACCGACCGGCCCGAAGATGCGGGTGCCCCGGGGGTCGCCGTCCGCCTTGAGGATCACCGCGGCGTTCTCGTCGAACTTGATGTAGGAGCCGTCCTGACGACGGGTCTCCTTCTTGGTGCGAACGATGACGGCCTTGACGACGTCACCCTTCTTGACGTTGCCGCCCGGGATCGCGTCCTTCACGGTCGCGACGATCACGTCACCGAGGCCGGCATAGCGACGACCCGAGCCACCGAGCACGCGGATGGCCAGGATCTCCTTGGCTCCGGTGTTGTCGGCGACCTTCAGGCGGGATTCCTGCTGAATCACTGCTGTCTCCTATTCCGCAAGTAGGCCCGGGGGCTTACTTGGCCTTCTCGAGGATCTCGACCAGGCGCCAGCGCTTGGTGGCGCTGAGGGGACGGGTCTCGCTGATGAGGACCAGGTCGCCGATGCCGGCGGCGCCCTGCTCGTCGTGGGCCTTCACCTTGGAGGTGCGACGGATGACCTTGCCGTAGAGGGGGTGCTTCACGCGGTCCTCGACCTCGACGACGATCGTCTTGTCCATCTTGTCGCTCGTGACGTAGCCACGACGCGTCTTGCGGTAGCCGCGCGCGGTGGTCGCGGCGTCGACCTCGGTGGCCTGCTTCTCGGTGGCCATCACTTCTCCTCGGTGCTGGTCGATGCAGCGGTGTCGGTCGTCGTGGCCTCGGCCGCGTCGGCCTTCTTGCGGGACGACTTCTTGGTCGTGGTGGTGCTCGCCTCGACCGGGGTCGGGGTGGCACGGATGCCGAGCTCGCGCTCGCGCAGCACCGTGTAGATGCGGGCGATGTCGCGCTTGACGGCACGGAGGCGGCCGTGGCTCTCGAGCTGGCCGGTGGCCGACTGGAAGCGCAGGTTGAACAGCTCTTCCTTGGCCTTCTTCAGCTCGTCAGCGAGACGCTCGTCCTCGAAGGTGTCGAGCTCCGACGGACGGAGCTCCTTGGAACCGATCGCCATTATGCGTCGCCCTCCTCGCGCTTGATGATGCGTGCCTTGAGGGGCAGCTTGTGGATTGCACGGGTCATCGCCTCGCGGGCGATGTCCTCGCTCACGCCGGAGAGCTCGAAGAGCACGCGTCCCGGCTTGACGTTCGCGACCCACCACTCGGGCGAACCCTTACCGGAACCCATGCGGGTCTCGGCGGGCTTCTTCGTGAGCGGACGGTCCGGGTAGATGTTGATCCACACCTTGCCGCCACGCTTGATGTGACGCGTCATGGCGATACGAGCGGACTCGATCTGGCGGTTCGTCACGTAGGCGGGGGTCAGGGCCTGGATACCGAAGTCACCGAACGACACCTTGGTGCCGCCGGTCGCCTGGCCGCGACGCGTGGGGTGGTGCTGCTTGCGGTGCTTGACTCGACGGGGGATAAGCATGGTTACGCCTCAACTCCTGCGCCGGCCGGCGCCTCCTGCGGAGCCTGCTGCTCGCGACGGTCGCCGCGGGGGGCGCCGTCACGGCCGCCACGACCGCCACGGCCGCCGTCACGACGCTCCGGGCGCGACGAACGCTGGTTCGCCTGCTCGCGAGCGAGCTCCTTGTTGGTGATGTCGCCCTTGTAGATCCAGACCTTCACACCGATCCGACCGAAGGTCGTGCGGGCCTCGTAGAAGCCGTAGTCGATGTTGGCGCGGAGCGTGTGCAGGGGCACGCGGCCCTCGCGGTAGAACTCCGAACGGCTCATCTCGGCGCCGCCGAGACGACCCGACACCTGGATCCGGACGCCCTTGGCGCCAGCGCGCTGGGCGCCCTGGAGGCCCTTGCGCATGGCGCGACGGAACGCGACACGAGCGCTGAGCTGCTCCGCGATGCCCTGGGCGACGAGCTGCGCCTCGGTCTCGGGGTTCTTGACCTCGAGGATGTTCAGCTGGATCTGCTTGCCCGTGAGCTTCTCGAGGTCGCCGCGGATGCGCTCGGCCTCGGCGCCACGGCGGCCGATGACGATGCCAGGACGGGCCGTGTGGATGTCCACGCGGACGCGGTCACGGGTGCGCTCGAGCTCGATGCGGGCGACGCCGGCGCGGTCGAGGGACTTGGTCAGCATCTGACGGATGCGGACGTCCTCGGCGACGTAGTCGCTGTACCGCTGGCCCTTCTTGGTGCTGTCCGAGAACCAGTGCGACACGTGATCCGTCGTGATCCCGAGACGGAAGCCGTACGGGTTGACCTTCTGGCCCATTACTTGCTCGCCTTCTTGCTGGTAGCGGCCGCCTCGACCTCGTCCGGCGTCGCGAGGACGACCGTGATGTGGCTGGTGCGCTTGTTGATGCGGAAGGCTCGCCCCTGGGCACGCGGCTGGAACCGCTTCAGGGTCGTGCCCTCGTCGACGAAGACGCGGCTCACGTAGAGGTCGCGCTCGTCGAGGAAGCTGTTCGTCTGGTCCGCCTTGACCCGGGCGTTCGCGATCGCCGAGGCGACCAGCTTGTAGACCGGCTCGGAAGCGCCCTGCGGGGCGAACTTCAGGATGGCGAGGGCCTCGTGGGCCTGCTTGCCGCGGATCAGCTCGATGACGCGACGGGCCTTCTGAGGCGTGACGCGGATGTGTCGCACGCGTGCGATCGACTCCACCATTTCGTTCCTCCTTCAGCGTCCCCGCGTTAGCGGCGACGGCCCTTCTTGTCGTCCTTCACGTGACCACGGAAGGTGCGGGTCGGCGCGAACTCGCCGAGCTTGTGACCGACCATCGACTCGGTGACGAACACCGGGATGTGCTTGCGGCCGTCGTGCACGGCGATCGTGTGCCCGAGCATGTTCGGAACGATCATCGAGCGACGCGACCACGTGCGGATCACGTTCTTCGTGTTGGCCTCGTTCTGGACGACCACCTTGCGAAGCAGGTGCTCGTCGACGAAGGGGCCCTTCTTCAGACTGCGTGGCATCTTCTACAACTCCTACTTGCGCTTCTTACCGGCGGTGCGGCGACGGACGATGAGCTGGTCGCTCGGCTTGTTCGGCTTGCGCGTCCGGCCCTCCGGCTGGCCCCACGGGCTGACCGGGTGGCGACCACCGGAGGTCTTGCCCTCACCACCACCGTGCGGGTGGTCGATCGGGTTCATCGCGACACCACGCACGGTCGGGCGGACGCCCTTCCAGCGCATGCGGCCGGCCTTGCCCCAGTTGATGTTCGACTGCTCGGCGTTGCCGACCTCGCCGATCGTCGCGCGGCAGCGCGCGTCGACGTTGCGGACCTCGCCCGACGGCAGGCGGAGCTGCGCGTAGGGGCCGTCCTTCGCCACGAGGCGCACCGAGGCACCCGCGGAACGGGCGAGCTTGGCGCCACCACCCGGACGGAGCTCGATCGCGTGCACGACCGTACCGACGGGGATGTTGCGGAGCGGCAGGTTGTTGCCCGGCTTGATGTCGGCGCCGGCACCCGACTCGACGACGTCGCCCTGCTTCAGGCGGTTCGGCGCGAGGATGTAGCGCTTGGTGCCGTCCACGAAGTGCAGCAGCGCGATGCGCGCGGTGCGGTTCGGGTCGTACTCGATGTGCGCGACCTTGGCGTCGACGCCGTCCTTGTCGTTCCGACGGAAGTCGATGACCCGGTACTGGCGCTTGTGGCCACCACCGATGTGACGCGTCGTGATCCGGCCGGAGCTGTTGCGGCCACCGGTCTTCGGGAGCGGACGCAGGAGCGACTTCTCCGGGGTCGAACGCGTGATCTCGGCGAAGTCGGCGACGGAGGAGCCGCGACGACCCGGGGTCGTGGGCTTGTAGTTACGAATAGCCATGATGTATCCCTTCCGGTCCTCAGCCGACAGCCGTGAAGATGTCGATCGAACCGGACTTGAGCGTGACGATGGCGCGCTTGGTGTCCTTGCGCTTGCCGATGCCGAACCGCGTACGACGAGTCTTGCCCGGACGGTTCAGGGTGTTGATGCCCGCGACCTTGACGTCGAAGATCTTCTCGATGGCGAGCTTGATCTCGGTCTTGTTCGCGCGCGGGTCCACGAGGAACGTGTACTTGCCCTGGTCGATGAGGCCGTAGCTCTTCTCCGACACGACCGGCGCGATGATGATGTCGCGCGGGTCCTTGTTGAAGCCGCTCATGCGTTGTTCTCCTTCGCGGTCTTCGACGCGACGAAGGCGTCGAGGGCGCTCTTGCTGAAGACCACGTCGTCGCTCACGAGGACGTCGTAGGCGTTCAGCTGGCCGTACGTGAGCGCGTGGACGTTGGGCAGGTTCCGGACGCTCTTGAGCGCGACCTCGTCCGTCGACTCGAGCACGACGAGGACGTGCTTCGACGGGGCGATCTTCGCGAGGAGCGTGCGGACGCTCTTGGTCGAGGGGACCTCGGCGTCGAGGAAGGCCTCGACCGCGTGGATCCGCCCACCGCGAGCGCGGTCCGAGAGCGAACCGAGCAGCGCCTTGGCGATCATCTTCTTGGGGGTGCGCTGCGCGTAGTCGCGCGGCACGGGTCCGTGGACGATCCCACCGCCGGTCATCTGCGGGGCGCGGATCGAGCCCTGACGCGCGCGGCCGGTGCCCTTCTGCTTGAAGGGCTTGCGGCCGGCACCGGAGACCTCGCCGCGGCGCTTGGTCTTGTGGGTGCCCTGACGCGCGGCGGCGAGCTGCGCGACGACGACCTGGTGGATCAGCGGGACGTTGGTCTCGACGTCGAAGATCTCGGCGGGGAGCTCGACCGTGCCGGCCTGGGCGCCCGACGCGTCGAGCACGTCGATCGTGGTTGCAGTCGTGGTGGCCATGCTCACTTACCCTTCACGGCGGTGCGGACGAAGACGATGCGACCGCGAGCACCGGGGACCGCGCCCTTGACGAGCAGCAGGTTCTTCTCGGCGTCCACGGCGTGCACCGTGAGGTTGAGGACGGTGACGCGCTCCCCACCCATGCGACCGGCCATGCGCATGCCCTTGAAGACGCGCGACGGGGTCGACGAAGCACCGATCGAACCGGGCTTGCGGTGGTTGCGGTGCGCACCGTGCGAGGCGGAGACACCCTTGAAGTTGTGGCGCTTCATGACACCGGCGAAGCCCTTGCCCTTGCTGGTGCCGACGACGTCGACCTTCTGGCCGGCCTCGAACATGTCGACGGCGAGCTCCTGGCCGAGCGCGTACTCGCCGGCGTCAGCGGTGCGGATCTCGGTGAGGTGGCGGCGCGGCGTGACACCGGCGGCCTCGAAGTGCCCGGCGGAGGGCTTGTTGACCTTGCGGGGGTCGATCGCGCCAGCGGCGATCTGGACGGCCTGGTAGCCGTCCTTCTCGGCGGTGCGGATCTGGGTCACGACGTTCGGGGTGATCTCGACGACGGTGACGGGGATGAGCTTGTTGTTCTCGTCCCACACCTGGGTCATGCCGAGCTTCTTGCCGAGCAGGCCCTTGACGGTCTTGGTTGCGATGGCCATCGTTGTCGCCCCCTTACAGCTTGATCTCGATGTTGACGTCTGCGGGCAGGTCGAGACGCATGAGCGAGTCGACGGCCTTCGGCGTCGGGTCGATGATGTCGATGACCCGCTTGTGCGTGCGCTTCTCGAAGTGCTCGCGCGAGTCCTTGTACTTGTGGGGAGAACGGATCACGACGACCACGTTCTTCTCGGTGGGGAGCGGCACCGGGCCGACCACGGTCGCACCGGCACGGGTCACCGTGTCGACGATCTTCCGGGCCGACGTGTCGATGACCTCGTGGTCGTACGACTTGAGCCGGATGCGGATCTTCTGTCCCGCCATGTCTCTCTCGTTCCTCTCTGCGCCGCGCACCGCGTGGGCCGCCTGACGCCGCCTGCCTCGTCGGGCAGGCTGTTTGCCTAGATCACCGGCACGTCACCGTCGGGATCACTCCCGCCGGCCATGACCGCTGTTCTCCTGTCAACTGCCCTCCCGGGCCGGTCGAGAACCCACTCCGCAGGAGGGGGATTTCGACCGTTCCGGTCGGACCCGTATCGCCTCCGCGGAGCACACGGGTGTCCCGTGCGTTCCAGGTGTGGAGTCGATGTGGTGTTCTTGCTGCCTGCGGCCCAGGCGCAGCCACCCGGAGGGCGGGGCCTGTGCACTGCCTGGGCAGTGACCCGGCGGACACGTGTGTCCGCGGAATTTGGAACCGGACAAGTCTCGCATGTCCTCCGCACTCGTGCAACCCGGGCGTGTCGCGTGCGATCCACGCCGTCGGGGGGCTCGAGGAGCGGCGGACGGGCGGTCCGGGGCGACCTGGTGACGGGCCTCCCGTCGGGAGTCCGGCGACCGCCCGCCGGACGTCAGACGGTCGGACGGAACCAGGGCGGGAACACCGCGACGCGCGGGGCGTGGCCGCCGGCCTCCGCCAGGACCGAGCGGACGTCGTCGCGGACGCGGTCGTTCGGCACGCCGACGACCGCGACGGCCGAGAACGGCACACGCGGACCCGCCAGCAGCTCGACGCGCTGCAACTCGGGGTCCTGGAGCGAAGCGCGTCGGAGCAGGGTGCCCGCGGCCTCCGGGCCGACGGCCGAGCGCGCCGCGGGGTCCTCCGCGTCGAGATCCGTCACGATGACCGACGCCCCGAACGCGACGGTCGGCACGACCAGCATGACGTAGTCGACCGGACGACTGCGACGTGCCGCGTCGGACCACCGGTCGTCCTCGGCGCCGGTGCGCAGCGACTGCCAGGTCAGGGCCTCCGGGGTGAGCACGAAGGGGACGTGGTCCGCGACGGACCCGCCGTCCGGGGTGGCCGCGGCCGCTCGGGCCGCGCGGACCTCCGCCGCGCTGACGTCGAACTCGGGGACCACCGACGACGCGGCCAGCAGCGCACCCTCGGCGACGATGGCCGCGAGGTTGTCGCGATGGGTCCAGTGGTGCGCGCGCATCGACGCGAACGGGCGGACCTGGGGCTCCGCCGCCACCGGGGCCGCGGTCCGGGTCGCACTCCGGGAGGCCCGGGGCGCGTCCGACGGACCGTCCGACCGGAGCGAGACCGGACGGGCACGCCGCGGGGCGCGGGTCGGTGCGACGACCGGTTCCGCCCGCTGCCGTGGGGTGCAGATGTCACAGAGCTCGACGGGGAAACCGTGGATGCACTCGTCGGTCACGCTGGCCTCTCCGTGCCGACGCCCGAACGGTCGGCACGTGCATCAACGGTACGTCATTCAGTCGCGGTAGAGCAGCGCGCGGACCTCGGACTCCGCAGAGGCCAACCGGGCGGGATCGATCGTCTCGCCGTGGTTGTACGCGTCGATCACGCGCGGGTCGATGTAGCTTTGCCGCGCCACGGTCGGGGTGTTGCCGAGCACGTCGGACGCGGCCTTCACCGCATGCGATATCGCCTTCTTGCGCTTGGCGTCGGACGACTGGGGCCCCGTCTTCGCCAGGTCCACGGCCGCGGCGACCGTACCGTGCAGCGTCCGGAAGTCCTTCGCCGTGAAGTCGTCGCCGGCGCGCTCCTTGACGTACTCGTTGATGAGCTCGGCCGACAGCGGACGCCACTCGGCACCGGGCTCGTCGCGGAACGAGAGCAGTCGCGCGTTCCCGCCCCGACGCTTCATGCCGACGAGCACCCGCGCGAGGTCGTGGTCGTGGATGGTGGAAGACCACTCCTGCCCGCTCTTGCCCGGGAACCCGAGCTCGATGTCGTCGCCCGAGATGTGCGCGTGGGAACACAGCAGCGTCGACAGGCCGTGGCTCCCGTGCTCGAGCGCGTACCGCTCCGAGCCGACCCGGAGCGACCCCTGGTCGAGCATCCGGAAGGCCGCGGCCTGCGCACGTCGGAGGTCCGGGTCCGGTCGGCGGAGGTCCATGGTCACCATCCGTCGAGCGGACGGGAGCGACTCGGCGAGGGCGAGCGCCCGGTCGTACTTGATCTTGTCCATCCGCTCGCGCCAACCCGGGTGGTACATGTACTGGCGCCGACCGGCGCCGTCGATGCCCGTCGCGAGGATGTGTCCGTTCTCGTACGGCGAGATCCACACGTCGTTCCACGCGGGCGGGATCACCAGCTCGTCGAACCGGTGGCGGAGGTCGGCGTCGTGGACGGTACCACCGTCGGGATCGCGGTAGGAGAACCCCTTGCCGGATCGGACCCGGTGGAATCCGCGTCCCGTCGTCCTCGAACGGCGCAGACGTGTCATGCGACCAGTCAACACCGGCATCCCCGCCGATGACCCACCGAGGTGCCCACGGTCCTCCCGGCTCGCGGTGGGCTCGCGCACGTCGCGCCCTGCCTCGTCCCGCCCCGTCATGCCCAGGGACGCCACGTCCCGCCCAGGGACCGCCACGTCACGCCCCCGGGGACGCCACGTCCCGCCCGGGGACACCACGTCCCGCCCGGGGACACCACGTCCCGTCCGGGAACGACGAAAGGGGCCGGACCCGAAGGTCCGACCCCTTGTCGCAGCAACCGGAGTTACTTGATGATCTTCTCGACCGTACCGGCGCCGACCGTACGACCACCCTCACGGATGGCGAAGCGGAGGCCCTCCTCCATGGCGATCGGCTGGATCAGCTCGACCGTGATGGAGGTGGTGTCGCCGGGCATGACCATCTCGGTGCCCTCGGGCAGCGTGATGACGCCGGTGACGTCCGTGGTGCGGAAGTAGAACTGCGGGCGGTAGTTCCCGTAGAACGGGTTGTGACGACCACCCTCGTCCTTCGACAGGATGTAGACGTTCGCGGAGAACTCGGTGTGCGGCGTGACCGAACCCGGCTTCACGACGACCTGGCCGCGCTCGACGTCCTCGCGCTTGGTGCCGCGGAGGAGCAGACCCGTGTTGTCACCGGCCTCGGCGGAGTCGAGCAGCTTGCGGAACATCTCGATGCCCGTGACGGTGGTCTTCTGCGTCGCGCGGATGCCGACGATCTCGACCTCCTCGTTCACCTTGAGCGTGCCACGCTCGACACGACCGGTGACGACGGTGCCACGACCGGTGATCGTGAAGACGTCCTCGATCGGCATCAGGAACGGCTGGTCGGTGGCGCGCACCGGGTCCGGCACGTTCTCGTCGACGGCGTCCATGAGGTCGGCGACCGTCGCGGCCCACTTCTCGTCACCCTCGAGCGCCTGGAGCGCCGAGACGCGGACGATCGGGGCGTTGTCGCCGTCGAACTCCTGGCTCGAGAGGAGCTCGCGGACCTCGAGCTCGACGAGCTCCAGGATCTCCTCGTCGTCCACCATGTCGGCCTTGTTGAGGGCCACGACGATGTAGGGGACACCGACCTGACGGGCGAGCAGCACGTGCTCACGCGTCTGCGGCATCGGGCCGTCGGTGGCGGCGACCACGAGGATCGCGCCGTCCATCTGCGCCGCACCCGTGATCATGTTCTTCACGTAGTCCGCGTGGCCCGGGGCGTCGACGTGCGCGTAGTGGCGCTTCTCGGTCTGGTACTCGACGTGCGAGATGTTGATCGTGATACCGCGCTGCTTCTCCTCAGGCGCGTTGTCGATCTGGTCGAACGCCGAGGCCGTGTTCAGCTCCGGGTACTTGTCGTGCAGGACCTTGGTGATCGCCGCGGTGAGCGTCGTCTTGCCGTGGTCGACGTGCCCGATGGTTCCGATGTTGACGTGCGGCTTGGTCCGCTCGAACTTGGCCTTAGCCACTGTGGGTCCTCCTCAGGACTCGGATGCAGGACCCCCGGTTCACGTCCGGCGGCGCTGCGTGTTGGTGTGGAACTACTGTACTTGGTGGCGAGGGGGCCGCTGCCGACCCCCTCGCCTGGGGAGTCACGCCGAGGGCGTCACTCCCCCTTGCTCTTCTGCACGATCTCGTCCGCCACGGCCCGGGGGACCTCGGCGTAGGAGTCGAACACCATCGAGTAGACGGCGCGGCCCGACGTCTTCGACCGGAGGTCGCCGACGTAGCCGAACATCTCGGACAGCGGCACGCTCGCGCGGACCACCTTGACGCCCGAGGCGTCCTCCATCGACGAGATCTGCCCACGACGGGAGTTCAGGTCGCCGATGACGTCGCCCATGTACTCCTCGGGGGTGCGGACCTCGACGGCCATGAGCGGCTCGAGCAGGACGGGGTTCGCCTTGCGCGCAGCCTCCTTGTAGGCCATCGAACCGGCGATCTTGAACGCCATCTCGGACGAGTCGACGTCGTGCGCGGCACCGTCGAGGAGCGTCGCCTTGACGCCGACCGTCGGGAAGCCCGCGAGGATGCCGACCTGCATGGCGTCCTGGATGCCGGCGTCGACCGAGGGGATGTACTCGCGGGGAACGCGGCCACCCGTGACCTTGTTCTCGAACTCGTAGACCTTCTCGGCCGTGACCTCCATCGGCTCGAGCGCGATCTGCACCTTCGCGAACTGGCCGGAACCACCGGTCTGCTTCTTGTGGGTGTAGTCGTACCGCTCGACCGGCTTGCGCAGGGTCTCGCGGTACGCGACCTGCGGCTTGCCGACGTTCGCCTCGACCTTGAACTCGCGCTTCATGCGGTCGACGAGGATGTCGAGGTGGAGCTCGCCCATGCCCTTGATGACCGTCTGACCGGTCTCCGCGTTGAGCTCGACCCGGAACGTCGGGTCCTCCTCCGCCAGCTTCTGAATGGCGGTGGAGAGCTTCTCCTGGTCCTGCTTGGTCTTCGGCTCGATCGCGACCTCGATGACCGGCTCCGGGAACGTCATCGACTCGAGGACGATCTGGTTGTCCGGGTCGCACAGGGTGTCACCGGTCGTCGTGTCCTTGAGGCCGATCACCGCGTAGATGTGGCCCGCGGTCACGCTGTCGACCGGGTTCTCCTTGTTGGAGTGCATCTGGAAGATCTTGCCGATGCGCTCCTTCTTGCCCTTGGTCGAGTTGATGACCTGCGACCCGGACTCGATGGAGCCCGAGTACACGCGGACGTAGGTGAGGCGACCGAAGAACGGGTGCACCGCGACCTTGAACGCGAGGGCGGAGAAGGGCTCGGTCGAGTCGGCGTGACGGGTGAGGATGGTCTCCTCGTTCTTCACGTCGTGGCCCTCGACCGCCGGGACGTCGAGCGGGCTCGGCAGGTAGTCGATGACCGCGTCGAGCATCGGCTGCACACCGCGGTTCTTGAACGCCGAACCACAGAGGACCGGGTAGACCTCGCTGTTGACCGTGAGCTTGCGGATGGCGCCCTTGATCTCGTCGACGGAGAGGTCCTCGCCACCGAAGTACTTCTCGAGCAGGGCGTCGTCGGTCTCGGCGACGCGCTCGATCAGCTTCGCGCGGTACTCGTCGGCCTTGTCCTTGAGGTCGGCCGGGATCTCCTCGATCTCGTAGTGCGCGCCCATCTGGACGTCACCCTTGGCGTCACCGCGCCAGGTGAGCGCCCGCATCTCGACGAGGTCCACGACACCCTCGAACGTGCTCTCGGCACCGATCGGGAGCTGGATCACGAGCGGCTCCGCGCCGAGGCGGTTGATGATCGTGTCCACCGTGAAGTAGAAGTCCGCGCCGAGCTTGTCCATCTTGTTGACGAAGCAGATGCGGGGCACGTCGTACTTGTCGGCCTGACGCCAGACGGTCTCCGACTGGGGCTCGACGCCCTCCTTGCCGTCGAACACGGCGACGGCGCCGTCGAGGACGCGGAGCGAACGCTCCACCTCGACGGTGAAGTCGACGTGACCAGGCGTGTCGATGATGTTGATCTGGTTCTTGTTCCAGAAGCACGTCGTCGCGGCCGACGTGATCGTGATGCCGCGCTCCTGCTCCTGCGCCATCCAGTCCATCGTGGCGGCCCCGTCGTGGACCTCCCCGATCTTGTGGGTGATGCCCGTGTAGAACAGGATGCGCTCGGTGGTGGTGGTCTTGCCGGCATCGATGTGCGCCATGATGCCGATGTTGCGGACCTTGTTCAGGTCGGTGAGCACGTCCTGTGCCACAGGGTTCCTCCGAGTAGTTGTGGGAGTCGACAGCGCCCATGGGGGCGCCGGGATCATGTCGCCGGCACCCCCGATGGGGCCGGGAGTGTTACCAGCGGTAGTGCGCGAAGGCCTTGTTCGACTCGGCCATCTTGTGGGTGTCCTCGCGGCGCTTGACCGCGGCACCCAGACCGTTCGACGCGTCGAGGATCTCGTTCATGAGACGCTCGGTCATCGTCTTCTCGCGACGGGCCTTGGCGTACGAGGTGAGCCAGCGGAGCGCGAGCGTGTTCGCACGGTGCGGCTTGACCTCGACCGGCACCTGGTAGGTCGAACCACCGACGCGGCGGCTGCGGACCTCGAGGGTCGGGCGGACGTTGTCGAGGGCCTTCTTGAGCGTCGCGACGGCGTCCTGCTGGTTCTTGGCGGCGACGCCTTCGAGTGCACCGTAGACGATGCGCTCGGCGAGGCCCTTCTTGCCGTCGAGCAGGATCTTGTTGACGAGCTGGCTGACAACCGGAGCGCCGTAGACCGGATCGGCGACGACGGGGCGCTTGGGGGCGGGTCCCTTACGAGGCATCTATCTCAACCCTTCTTCGCGCCGTAGCGGCTGCGGGCCTGCTTACGGTTCTTGACGGCCTGGGTGTCGAGCGCACCACGGACGATCTTGTAGCGGACACCGGGGAGGTCCTTCACACGACCACCACGGACGAGCACCATCGAGTGCTCCTGGAGGTTGTGGCCCTCACCGGGGATGTACGCGGTGACCTCGGTGCCGTTCGAGAGCTTGACACGAGCGACCTTGCGCAGTGCCGAGTTCGGCTTCTTCGGGGTGGTGGTGTAGACGCGGGTGCACACACCACGCTGCTGGGGGTTCGCCTTGAGGGCGGGCGCCTTGGTCTTGACGACCTTCGGCGCGCGGCCCTTGCGAACCAGCTGCTGAATCGTAGGCAACTGCTGCTCCTGGTTCCTGCTCGATTCCCTGGCCGACGTGATCCGTCGGCTTCCTCGTCCCGCGGCCGGACGGCGCCCGACACGGTGATCCGTGTCGCTTCCCGTACAACCCCGACACCGGGCCGACGATTCCAACGTCGGACCACGGCGGGCGACCGCTCTCGCGGTACCGCCTGGGACGGACATGTCCTGTACCGCTCCGTGAGCGTTCGGACTTCCGGGCACGCCGCTGTCGGCGCACACCGGAACAAGATTACTCGGCGTGACAGAGGCGGTCAATCCCGCTCAGGAGGCCGTGCCCGCGTCGGTGCCGTTCGTCACCGTCGGTCGGCACACCGCTCCCGCGTCCGTGACGCCCGTGACGACACCGTCCGCGGGGAACGCGAACCGGACCCGCACTCGCGTTGCCCGGTCCGGCCGGACTCGCGAACGTCGCCGAGAACGAGCGCTCCCGGGCGAGGCCGACCGGAGCGGCCGTCATGGCACCGGGGATCGGGACGGGCGGGACGGTGTGGGCGGCGGCGGCCTCCTCGGTCGTCACGACCGCCCGGTACCGAAGCCGGGCCCGCCCTCCTGGCGGCGGCGGTCCTCGTGGCGGGCCAGGAGCACCGCCGCGATCACGACCACGAGCGCGATGACGACCGTGCCCACGACGAAGGGGCCGAGCGCGTAGCCGGCGGGGAACACCACGAGCTGCGCGGCGTCACCGTGGACCAACGCGTAGCCGACCGACCCGACGCCGAGCATGACGAGGTACGCCGTGGCCGCACACACCAGCCCGGACATCGCCGGACTGCCGCTCCGCGCGCCCACCGCCGTGCCTGCGAACACCACGATCGCGACGCCCGTCACCATCGCCGGGCCGAGGTACGGGGTGGCGTCGGGTTGGCGGATGACCTCGAGGCCGGAGAACAGGCTCTCGAACCCCGTGACCGCGATGACGAGCGCGAAGAACAGCACCGTCGTCATCGTCGCGAGGAGCCACCGGGACATGGGACGAGCGTAGTGCCGGGGGCGAGGGGAGGTCAGGCCGCCGCTCGATTCACCCAGCCGCCTGTGTCGAGGTGGCATCGGTCGACGACGAGGACGCGGACGACGCCTTGAGGACGTAGATCTCGCCACCGAGCGACCAGTTCTGCCCGCCGGACCCGCCGCTCGAGGTGTCCGAGAGGGACTGTGAGACGGTGTCGACGAGGAACAGCCGGGACCCGTTCTGCAGGGCCTTGGTGAAGGCGAGCGCCTGCTGGTACGAACCCGTCACCGCGACCGTCACGGGGACGACCGTGAAGTCCGCACTCGTGATCGACGAGTCGGTCGTGGGGCCGCCAGGGGCGGGCGTCGCCGCTGGTGCGGCCGCGGGGGCCGCCGTCGCCGTCGCGCTCGGTGACGGGGTGGCCGACGCGCTGGCCGTCGGCGAACCGGTGCTCGTGCCCGTCGTGGTGGCACCGGCCCCGGCGGCGGCCGGCGGCGCGTACGCGACGGGGGTGTCGAACTGCACCGAGGAGATCCCGACGCCGCTCGTGGTCGCGGCGGTGTTGATCTCACGCGTGAAGCCCGTGGTGTCGGCCTTCGCAGGGACCGATTCCTGGAGGTCGGCGAACGTCGTCTTCATCGTGCCGAGCTTCTGGTACTGCTCCTCGAGGCGCGTCAGCTCCGCACGGTTCGAGGCGTTCGTCTCGTCGATGCTCTCGCGCTGGAGGTCGTTCGCGGACGCGGTCGCGAGCTGCGGCTGCACCCCGAGGAACCAGCCACCGGCGATGATCACGAGCGCGGCGACGCCCGCGAGGACGAGTGAGAGCTTGTGCTTGTTCATCGGTTGCTCCCCGTGTACTTGCCGTCGTAGGCCTTCTCGTCCAGGTCGACCGAGATGGACGCCGTGTACGCGTCGCCGTCGGACGCGTGGTCGATCGACCCGATCGAGGAGTCGACGTAGCCCTTGAGCTTCGAGAGCCGGTCGGTCCAGTCCGGGACCGACGGCACGGAGGTGCTCGACACCGAGACCTGGATGGCTGCGACCCGCGACCCGTCGAGTGGCGAGGTGCTCTGCGCGAACGGCGCCGTCGCGTTCGCCGACGTGATCGTCATGCTCGTGATCGTGACGCCGCTCGGGAGGTACGACGCGAGGTTCCCGAGCATCGAGGACCAGTCGATCTCGGTCGATCCGCCGACGGTCTGACCCGCTTCGAGCAGTGCGATCTGCCCCTCGAGCGTGCGGACCTCGGCGTACTTCTGCTGCTCGAGGAGGAGTGAGGTCGTCTCGTTCTGAGCGGTCGCGAGATCGGTTCGCGACCGGATGGCATCGACCGTCGCTCCGCCCGCGACGAGGAGCACCACGACGGCGAGCACGACGACACCGAGCCACGCGCGTCGCGCGACCGCGCGCTCGCGTCGGTCGAGGTGCACCTCGGTGGGCAGGAGGTCGACACGGGGCTCACGGCCGACGAGGGAGGACGCGACCGCCGCCCGCGTCGCCGGCGCCGCCGAGCCTCCCGTCGTCGCGGTACCGCCCTTGACCCGGGACTGCTTGCCGGTGCGCGGCGCCTTGGCGCCGCCGATCACCGAGGTGCGCTGCTTCTGCTCCTTGCGGATGTCCGCCTCGACCTTGCTCATGCTGCCCTGCTTCCGACGGCGAGCCCGAAGGCCACCGTGATCGCGTCGCCGCGCTCTGCGACGTCCTGCTCCGAGATCGATCCGGCGAGCGCCACTCCGCCGAACGCCTGCCCGTACGACACGGGGATCCGGGTGTAGTCGGCGAGTGCCTCCCGGAAGCCGCGCATCCGCGCGCCTCCGCCTGCGATGAGGATGTGGCCGACGGGTTGGTCCGGGTGGGTGTTGACGAAGTAGTTGATCGTGTTACGGAGGCTCGCGAGGACCTCGGTGATCGTCTCGTGCGTGACCGCGATCGCGCGACGGTCGTCCGCGGTCTGGGCGACGGCCGCGATCCCGAGGTGGCGCTTGACCGCCTCGGCGTCGTCCGCCGCGATGTCGAGCTGTCCGCTGAGGGCGCGTGTGACGTCGGCACCGCCTGCTGGGATGATGCGCACGAACTGCGGGACGCCGTCCGTCGCGATGACGACGCTCGTCGTGTCGGCCCCGATCTCGATGAGCGCCACCGTCCCGACCAGACCCGGTCGTGAGACGAGGGCGCGGGTCAAGGCGAACGGGATCAGGTCGACGCCCGCCGGGTTCAGGCCCGCGAGTTGCACCGCTTTGACGTTCGCCAGCACGGCGTCCTTGATCGCGGCGATGAGCAGACCCCGGACGACCGGTCCGTTCTCCCCCATCCCCTCGGAGGTCGGGTAGAAGTCGAGGATCGCGTCGATGACCGGCACGGGGAGCATGTCCTGGACCTGGAACGGCAACGACTCGCGGATCTGCTCGATGGGCGCGAGCGGCACGGTCAGGTCACGCGACAGCACACGCTGGTTCCCCATGCCGAGCACGACGTCCCGGGAGCGGAACTTGCCGAGGGACCACAACTGCTTCAACGCGCCGGCCACCGTGTTCGCCTCGAGGACCTCACCCCGGCTCACCGATCCTTCCGGCGTGGGGACCTCGGCGAACCGGACGACGGTCGGACGGCCGCGGTCGGCCGAGGCGACCTCGACCGCGCGGATCGAGGCGGCCGCGATGTCCAGGCCGACGATGCTCTTCGCCATGGGTGTGTTCTCCGTAGGGGGCGGCGCTCAGGCCAGACCGATGAGGTGCAGGTAGGCGTGCGACGCGGGCGCGCCGACGAGGACGCCGATCCAGGCTCCGGTGAGCATGGACGGGCCGAAGGGGATCCCTCCGCGCCACTTCGCTCGGCGCGCGGCGACGAGGACGAGCGCGAAGATACCCCCGACGAGGAAGGCGCCGAAAGCACCCACTGCGAGGGGTCCCCATCCGAGGTACGCGAGCGCGAGGCCCAGGATCCCGGCGAGTTTGACGTCGCCGAGCCCCATGCCGCCGGGCACCGCGATGGCGAGCACGAGGTACAGGACCCCGAGCGCAGCGGCACCGATGACGCCCCGCACGAACGCTGCCCAGTCGCCCGACAGTGCCGATGCACCGGCCAGGAGCACCGCGAGCACGACGGACGACGGGTAGGTGATGGCGTTCGGCAACGTGTGCGTGTCGACGTCGATCAGAGCCAGGGCCACGCTGATCGCCATGAGGTAGAGGAACGCCAGCAGCAGGACGACGTGCGCGGCGAGCACCCGGTCCCCCGCGGTGGTCGCCGGCCAGAACCGGAGCGCCACCACGACGAACAGGAGGCCCGTGGCGAGCTCGACGAGTGGGTACCGCGACGAGATGGGCGCGCCGCAGTCGCGACACCTGCCGCGCAACACGAGCCACGAGAGCACCGGGACGTTGTCGTACCCGCGGATCGGATGGTTGCACCGCGGGCACGCGCTCGGCGGCGACATGATCGACACGTGCGCCGGCACCCGGTACACGACGACGTTGAGGAACGAGCCGATGAGCAGCCCGAACACCCCGCCGAGGGTCGCGACGAGCGGGCCGAGGTCGAGCGCGGTCGTCATCGGCACTTCCCCCCGGTCGTCGCGCACGAGCCGTCCGGGTTGTAGGCCGGCTGGACCTCGACCTGCGTCGTGACGCCGTAGGACGTCGACACGGGCTGCAGGAACTTCGGCGGCGCGGTCGTGAGCAGCCGGTTGTCGTAGATGTAGTTCTTCGTGAAGCCGGTGCTCACCTTGCCGTTGCCGCTGTTCGAGGTCGCGACCGTGCCGCGGTACTTCTGGGCGATCGAGCCCTTCACCGTCAGGGTGCCGAGCGCGCTCCCCTGGTCGTAGTTCTGCACGTAGAACGTGCCGTTGTTGCTGGCGATGGCCGCGTCGATCGTCAGGTTGGCGCCAGCGGATCGGACGAGCTGGACGTTGCGGCACGTGACGTAGTTGCCGTAGCCCTGGTAGTAGACCGACTGGTAGTTCCAGCACGTCATCGGGTTGTAGACCTCGACCGCGTTCTGCCCGACCAGGCCGAGGATGTCGTCGTTCGGGTCGGTGTAGGTGATGTCACCGGTCACCCAGACCGTGCCCGCCGATGCGATCGTCATGTGCCCCGAGAACCTGCCGCTGACGAAGACGTCGCCGGCGGTGCAGCTGTAGACGGACGACGCCGTCCCGGGTGTCGAGTCGGTGCCGATCCACTCGTTCGACGTCGGGTAGCCGACCCCGTTACTGAACGTCTGGTTGTCGCTGTAGCTGACCGAGTTGCCACTGACGGTCACCTTGGTCGTGCAGTACGTGTTGGTGTAGCGCTGCGGGTACGACGAGCCCCAGTAGTTCGGGTCGGACTTCGTGGTGGGCACGCCCTGCACGTACATGAGGTTCGTCGGGAGCGTCGGGATCGTCGCACCGCTCGCGCTCTGGAGCGCGGCGCTGCTGCCACACAGTGCATCCGCTGCTGCCGCGTCCGAGGAGTGGCTCGTCGCGGTCACCTGCGTGAACCGCGTCCACGGGGACCAGATCGTCATGGTGCCGCCGCTGTTGAACTGCACCTTCGTCGGTCCGGTGTACAGGCACCCGGGGCGCGGGACGGTCGTCGGCAGGTCCGTGCGGGCCTCCTGGGCCATGTTCGTGTTGAGCGACGGCAGGCCGAGGTAGGCGGCGGCGCTCGGCTGGCCGCCGTTGTACTTGGGCGTCGTCGTGCAACCGCTCGGCGCGAGGACCTTGCCGCTGTGGTCCTCGACGGAGGAGTTGAACGTCGACCCGCAGGCGGTGAAGTCGTCGTCGGAGCGGATGGCACCGTTGAGCACGTCGCCACTGGCGAACTGCACGGGGTCGCAGGTCCTGCTCCTCGCCTGCCACTGGTAGTCGTTCGTGCAGTTGTCGCCCGTGATGTCGTTGTCCGCCGACTCGTACTGGGTGAAGTACAGGTAGTTGATGAAGCCGTCGCCGCGGAGGTCGGCCACGAGCGACCGGGTCTTCGTCCCGCTCTTGCCCGTCACCCGGACGCGGAGGAAGCCCTGTGACGCGTACTTCGAGTTGTCGACCTCGTACCGGAAGAACTCGTCGGTCGTTCCGACCACCGGAGCCCACGTCGAACCGCTGCTCGTGAACGCGACGTTGCCGTTGTCGCCCTGGAACACCGAGCCGCTGTCCTTGCTGAACTGCGCGTCCTTGTTGCCGTACGTCGCGTAGCCGTTGTCGTTCGAGATCTTCGCCTGGTAGTCGGCGAGCCCCGCGTACGCTGCCGCCGCCGCGTTCTGGTAGTTGCGGTCGTTCCCGGACTTGAGCGACCCAGCTGTCGAGAGCGCGACCATCGCGGCGACGATCATCGTGACGATCATGCCGAAGATGATGACGTTTGCGAGGACGAACCCCTGCTCGTCACCGCGGTCGACGCTCCGCATCACGCGGACGATGCGGTTCATCATGGCGCCGGACTCGCAGTGCTCGTGCTGTACCCGACGTTGAACAGGTACAGGGTGTTCTGGATGTGGGTGTTCGAGGCGGTGCCGGCCTTGGTGGAGCCGAGCTCGAGGTTCACCTGGATCGCACGGACCGCGCTGGGGTTCGCCATCGGACTCGCGATCTTCGCACCGCTCGCGTCGAGGTACGTGAAGAGGTCCGTGCCGTCGCTCGTCGGCGACGCGACGGGACCCCCCAGCGTCACCGTCCGTGCGGCTGCGCCGGTGGTCGTGAAGCTGTAGTAGCCCTTGGTATCGGCCGAGCCGTCCCACTGCTTCTCGACCAGGTTGCCCGTCGCGGTGTCGATCTTGAACTCGACGTACTCCGGCTGGTCCACCGTGCCGTTCGTCAGGTTGACGTACGAGTAGAAGGCGAGGTCTGTTGCCGTTGCGGTGGTGATCGCGTTCGCGTACGTGCCGTCCGGCTTCGGCAGGACCGTCGCGGCGTGGATGTACTGGGTCAGCGCGTTCATGACGTTGGACGCCTGCCGCGTGTTCGTCTCGGCCGTGCTGCCCGTCTTGCTCGCGTGCAGCGATGCGGCGAAGAAGCCGCCGACCGCGGTGAGGACGATCATCGAGACGGACATGGCGACGATGAGCTCGATCAGGGTGATGCCGCGCTGACCGCGGTGGAGCTGCCGGATGTCGCCGATCACTTCGTCTGTCCTCGCGGGTCGACGAGCACGGTGTTGCCGGTGACCGAACCGGGCGTGACGTTCTTGATGTTCGCGCCAGCGACGGTGCCGGTCACAGCACCGGACGCTCCCGATGTCGTGGAGATCGACCAGGTCCCGAAGGGCAACGCGAGCGTTGCGGTCGAACTCGTGGTCTTCGGGAAGTTCAGCGTCATGCCGGCCGAGCACCCGGGATCGTCGGCGGTGGTTCTCGACGCCGTCGTCGCCCTGAGGTACGAGCCGCTCGCGACCGACACCTGGATGACGCCGAGTGCCACGTTCTGCGGAGGCGACACGGTCTGCCCTGGGCTGACGCTGACGACCGGCACCGGCACACTGGTCCCGACGGCGCCTGCCGAGGTCGGGGTCGTCCACTTCGTCGGGTTGGTGTCGATGCAGCTGCTCGCACCCGAGCTGCTGTTGAACGTCCCCCCGTACATCTGGTAGCCGTCGGAGAAGGGGAAGACGTTCATCGACACCTTCGTCGACGACGTCACGGTGGCGCTGGTCGACCACGGGGTCATCGTGTCGAGGCCGCCGGAGTTGCTCGACAGGGTCGTCGTCATGTTCGTCGCCATGGTCGCGCTGTACGTCTGCGCGTAGTTGACGGGGATCGTCGCGGCTTGGTCGTACGAGATCGGTTGATACGCACTCGCGCCTGCGATGACGGGGATGGTCCAGGTGGACGTCGCAGCCTGGTTGGAATCGATCCCCCCGGTCGTGCTCGCGGTCAGCGTGTACGTGCCCGGCTGCACGTCCGTTGCGTACCAGCAGCCCGCCGCGTCGGTCGTGGTGGGGGCGGTGGTGATCGCCGCGCCGGTTCCCCCGCTCACGGGCGCCGCCGACACGCTGACGCCCGCATTCGCCGCGCCAGCAGCGTCCCTGACGGAGACGATGATCGTTCCATCACCGGGATCGGTGACAGCGGCGGACGGCGCGATGGCCGAGGTCACGGTCGTCGACAGC
This sequence comes from Curtobacterium sp. MCBD17_013, assembly GCF_003234565.1. Lineage (GTDB taxonomy): Bacteria > Actinomycetota > Actinomycetes > Actinomycetales > Microbacteriaceae > Curtobacterium. Next base: position 252,524 of record NZ_QKTU01000004.1, read on the forward strand.
TTGCCGGGGCCATGCGGGTTGTTCCAGCTGACCGTCTCGGCGACGCTCTTGTACGCCAACGTGCCGTTGCTCGATCCGCAGGCTCCGGTGGCACCGTCACTCTGGACCCAGTTGGCGGTGCGCGTGACGGTGTACGTGACACCGCCGATGCTCTTGGTGGTGGAGGCGCTCAGGACGCTGAAGATGCCGTTCGTCGTCGCCGCGGCGGTCTGTCGCATCGTGTCGATGTCCTGCGACGCGAGCGACACGGCCATGTCCCGGCCGCGGCTCGCTTGCGTGGTCTGCAGGGAGTTCGTGATGCCGTAGGCGAGGCCCACGCTGATGATCGCGAAGACCATCATCGCGACCATGACCTCGATGACCGTGAAGCCCTCCTCGCGGCCGGTCAGCGCGCGGTCGAGGGCGCGGCGCATGTGTCGCAGCATTGCCTCGTCCTTCCGGGAAGAGCTGATGCGGTGGGGCGGGAGAGCAAGTCGAGCCCGTGCGGACGAGCAGTCCGCACGGGCTCGATCGGCACTGCTTACGGGCAGGCGGTGATGGCGCCGCTGGCCTTGGTCACACCCTTCGAGTCAGTTGCGTAGAAGTAGGTGCTGTTGACGCTCTGGCCGATGATGCAGAACGAGCTACCGCTCGACGACACGAGCTTCAACGAGGTGGTGTTCGAGGACCCGGTGACACCCGCGCTCGACCAGCTCTGCGTGGTGGTGGCGGTGCTTCCGCTGGGAGCAGCGGGAGGGGTGCTCGACACGGCACCACTCGTCACGAGCGTGGCCGGAGCAGGGGCGACGCCCATGTCGGTCTGAATGCTCACGACCGCCGTCTTCGCGTTCGACACGTCGGACTGCGTGGCACTGTCCTGCGCGTTCTTCTGCACGCCGAGGTACACCGGAATCGCGATCGCCGCGAGGATGCCGATGATGATCACGACGACGAGGAGCTCGATCAGGGTGAAGCCCTTCTCGTTCTCCTCGAGCAGGTTCTGCCGGCGAGCGTTGAGCTTGCCCATGAGGCGGAAGTACATGAGATTTCCATTCTTTCGGGAATGTGAGGGGAGAATTGGATCCGGCGTGTGCTCGCCGCCGGGGACCAGCGTATTCAGGGCACTCGCTCGGGAGAATCCCGAGAACGGGGGTGATCGGGCAAGCGAAATGCCCCCAGAAACGGGGGCAGTTCGCGGGCGAACCACCCCCGCACGGGGGCATTCCGGTCAGATTCAGTGGATGAGCGTGGTGATCTGGAAGATCGGCAGGTACAGCGCGACGATCATCCCGCCGACCACGACGCCGAGGAACGCGATGAGCAGCGGCTCGATCAAGGAGGTGAGGGCTTCGGTGGTCGACTCGACCTCGGCGTCGTAGAACACCGCGATCTTCTCGAGCATGACCTCCATGGAACCGGCGTCCTCGCCGACCGCGACCATTTGACTCACCATTTGCGGAAAGACACTCTCCCGCGCCAGTGGAGCGGCGATCGATTCACCTTTTCGGACGGATTCGGCGACGCGGTCCAGGGCCCTCTCCACCACGAAGTTGTTCGACACTTCGCCGACGATCTTCAACGCTTGCAGGATGGGCACGCCGGCGCCGATCATGTTCGCGAAATTGCGGGCGAACCGGGCGATCACGATCTTGGTGCTCAATTGCCCGAACACCGGCAACTTGAGCCGGATCGGGTCGAGGAACCCACGCACCCGGTCGGTGTTCTTGTTGGCGCGGTACCAGAGCCATCCGACGATGATCAGCACCGCCAGGACCGGACCGAGCCAGACCATGGCATGCGATGCGTACACGAGCATCATCGTCGGCAACGGGAGCTTGCCGCCGAGACTCGCGAACATGTTCTGGAAGATCGGCACGATGAAGATGAGCATGATCACGACGCTGGCCAGCGACATGATCAGCACGACGGTCGGGTAGGTCATCGCGGACTTGATCGTCGAGCGGAGCTTGTGCTCCTTCTCGAAGTTCATCGCGATCGAGTCCATCGCCTGGTCGAGGAACCCGCCGGTCTCACCCGCACGGATCATGTTGATCATGATCGGCGGGAACTCGACGGGGTACTTCGACACGGCGTCCGAGAACGAGACGCCCTGCTCGACCTCGTCGCGGACCTTGCCGAGGATCTCCTTGAGCTTCTTCGACTCAGTCTGGTCGGCCAGGATCGTCAGTGCGCGGAGCAGCGACAGGCCGGATGAGAGCATGGTGGACGCCTGACGCGCCATGATGGCGAGGTCCTTGAGCCCGACGCCCTTCTGGAACCCCGGGATCTTGATCTCGGCCTGGAGGCCCGTGCCCGGCTTGGCCTCGTCGAGCGCGATCGGCGAGATGCCCATGGTGCGGAGCCTCGCGACGGCGGCACCCTCACTCGCGGCGTCGAGCTTGCCCTTGACGAGCTTGCCTGCGGTGTCACGCCCGCGGTAGTCGAACGCCAGGGTCATCAGTAGCCTCCCGAGTACTTGTCGCCGAAGTCGATCTCGCTCGCGGCGATGGCGGCGGCGGACGAGTCGGACGGCGACTCGACGCGCTGGACGAGGCGACCGAAGCCCTCTTCGTCGTGCACCTTCTCGAGCGCGGCCCGGCGCGTGATGGTGCCCACGTTGACGAGTTCGGCGAGGTCCTGGTCCATCGTGTGCATGCCGGCGTCACCGCCGGCCTGCATGGCCGAGACGATCTGGTACGTCTTGCCCTCACGCACGAGGTTCGCGATGGCGGGCGTGGTCACCATGACCTCGGTCGCCACGACGCGGCCCGAACCGTTCGCCTTGGGCACGAGGGTCTGGCAGACGACACCCTGCAGGGTCGCGGCGAGCTGGGTCCGGATCTGCCCCTGCTGGTGCGGCGGGAAGACGTCGATGACACGGTCGATGGTGCCGGGCGCACTCTGCGTGTGCAGGGTCGCGAACACCAGGTGGCCGGTCTCGGCCGCGGTGAGCGCGACCGAGATGGTCTCGAGGTCGCGGAGCTCGCCGATGAGGATGACGTCCGGGTCCTGGCGGAGCACGTGCTTGAGCGCCTGCGCGAACGAGCGGGTGTCGGCCCCGACCTCGCGCTGGTTGATGATCGCCTTCTTGTGCTCGTGCATGAACTCGATCGGGTCCTCGACCGTCACGATGTGGTCGGCGCGAGTCTCGTTGACGAGGTCGATGAGCGCGGCGAGGGTCGTCGACTTGCCGGACCCCGTCGGGCCGGTGACGAGCACGAGCCCACGGGGCAACTTGGCGAACTCGCCGATGTGCTCCGGGATGCCCAGCTGCTTGAGGCTCTTGATCCTGGTGGGGATGATGCGGAAGGCCGCGCCCCAGTTCCCGCGCTGCTGGTAGAAGTTCACGCGGAACCGCGACTCGGTCGACAGCGAGTACGCGAAGTCGAGTTCCTGCTCCGACTCGAACTGCCGCAGCTGCTCCGGGCTGAGCAGTGTCGTGAGCGCGTTGATGACCTTGTCGCGCGACCACGGGCCTCCCGGCACGGCGGGACGGAGCGAACCGTCGACGCGCACGGTCGGTGCCGCGTCCGCGGTGACGTGGAGGTCCGACGCGCCCTGGTACACGACCTGCGAGAGGGCGACGACGAGGTCCGGGTCGGCGACCTCACGCGCGTGTCGCGTGTACTCGATGACGACCGCGTCGTCGTCGGTGGGGACCGCCGCGGCGACGTGCGCGGGGGGCGCCGGCACGAACGCAGGGGTCGGGAGGACCGTGGTCGGCGGGGCGGGTTGTACCGGCACCTGGGCGGTCGCGACCTCGGACGGAGCGGCATAGGCGACGGAGGAGGCGACGGGGTACTGCGGTGCCGGCGGTGTCGCCGGGACGCTGCCGTCGGGCGAGGCGTACACCGGCTCCGAGTACGGGGACGACACCGACGCCGTGTTCGCCGCGGCCCACGCAGCATCCTCCGACAGGTCGAACACACGCCCGGTGCCCGCGACGACCGGCTGCTGGCCGGTCTCCGCGAGCCGCGCCGCGCGCCGTCCACCGACGACGTTGCCCGCGGAGCCGGGGTGCCATCCGGCGACGGGCTCGTCCGAGCCGGCACCGAGGTCGTAGACCGAATCACTCATGCGATGACCTGTTCGTTCGTTCTCTGGGCTACGCGACGACGCGCAGGATCTCCTCGACGCTGGTGAGGCCGAGCTTGACCTTCTCCCAGCCGTCCTGGCGGAGCGTGAGCATGCCCTGGGCCTGGGCGACCCGGCTGATCTCGACGCTCGAGCTGCGGGAGACGGCGAGGCGTTCGATCTCCTCGGATACCGTCATGACCTCGTGCAGGGCGATGCGGCCGCGGTACCCGGTGTTCGAGCACACGGCGCAGCCGACCGGTGCGTACACGGTCGGCAGGGGCTGCGCCACGTCGTCGATGAAGCGGAGGTCCTGGAGTCGCTCCATGGTGTGGTTCGCCGGTGCCTTGCAGCGGTCGCAGAGCTTGCGGGCGAGGCGCTGCGCGACGACGCAGTCGAGGGCAGAGCCGACGAGGAACGGCTCGATGCCCATCTCGGTGAGGCGGGTGACCGCGCTCGGGGCGTCGTTCGTGTGGAGGGTCGAGAGCACGAGGTGACCGGTGAGCGACGCCTCGATGGCGATCTGGGCCGTCTCGTGGTCGCGGATCTCACCGAGCAGGACCACGTCGGGGTCGGACCGGAGGATGCTCCGCAGCGCCGAGGCGAACGTCAGGCCCGCCTTCGGGTTGACCTGCACCTGGTTGACGCCCGGCATCCGGTACTCCACCGGGTCCTCGACGGTGATGACGTTGATCTCGGGCTTCGCGACGGCGTTCAACGTCGTGTACAGCGTGGTCGACTTACCGGAACCCGTCGGGCCCGTGACGAGGATCATGCCGTACGGCTTGGAGTAGGAGCGCTTGTACGCCTCGGCGTTGCGCTCGAGCAGGTTGAGGTCGCGCAGGGACATCGACGTGTTCGAGTTGTCGAGGATCCGCATGACGACCTTCTCGCCCCACACGGTGGGGAGCGTCGCGACGCGGAGGTCGATCTGCCGGCCGCCGTGCCGCACGGACATGCGGCCGTCCTGCGGCTTCCGTCGCTCGGCGATGTCGATGTCGCTCATGATCTTGAGCCGGCTGATGACACCGTTCTGGATGTTCTTCGGCGCCGGCGTCATCTCGTGCAGCACGCCGTCGATGCGGTAGCGGACCCGGACGTCGTGCTCGCCGGGCTCGATGTGGATGTCGGACGCGTGGTCCTGGATCGCCTGCGACACGAGCAGGTTCACGAACCGGACGATCGGGACGTCGTCGAGGCCACCGTCGCCGATGTCGACCTGCTCGTCGTGGTGCACACCAGCTTCCTCCTCGAGCGAGGAGGTCAGGTCGTTGAGTTCGTCGTCCGCACGGAGGTACCGGTCGAGTGCGGCGACCATGTCGCGCTCGTCCACCTGCAGCGGCTTGATGACCCGACCGGACGCGGCACGGGCGTCGTCGAGGGCGAGCACGTTCGCCGGGTTCACCATCGCGAGGACGAGGGCCTCGCCCTCGAACCCGACGCCGAGGATCCCGTGCCGACGACACAGGGCGGCCGGGAGCATGGACACCGCGGTGCCGTCGACGGGGTAGTCGGTGAGCGGCACGGACTTCGAGTTGTTCGACGCCGCACGCGCCGTGACGAACTGGGCCTCGCTCACGACGCCCTGGTCGACGAGGGACCGGATCGCCCGCTCGTCCACCTGCTCGTCGCCGGTGAGGGTGTCGAGGTGCTCGATCGGCAGCGCGCCGTTGAGGATGAGGATCTCCGAGAGGGTCGCCATGGCGCTCCTCACCTCCTTGTTCTCGCACGATCAGGGGACGCGGCACGGCAGGGATGACCGAGACCTCGTCGATGCGGCCGGAACGCGATGCGGATCGGACCCGGGACGCCGCGTTCTCGGACGTTGACCCACGCTAATTCGTGCGCATGATCCGGGCGCAGTCCCAGAAAGAGGGGGGACCGCGCTGGATCAGAACAGCGCTGCGTGGCTGACGGTCGTGCGCGCCCGTACGAACCCCATCCGCTCGTAGAGGCCGAGCGCCCCGGAGGGGTTCTCCGCGTCGACGTCGAGCACGACGTGGTCGAGGCCGGCCCGCTGGGCTGCCCGCATGGTCGCGCCGAGCACGAGCGGGGCGAGTCCCCGCCCTCGGTGGTCGCGCACGACCCCCACGTAGTCGACGTAGGCGTGAGATCCACCCCGGGCGGCGAAGGCGTCGGGATCGACCTCGGTGACCGAGAACGCGACCACGACTCCCGACCCGTCGACGACGACGTACGAGAGGTCGAAGCGGAAGGTGTCCTCGTGGAACCGGCGCGCCCAGTCCTCGGCCGGGGTCGACTGCGATCCCCAGTGGTCGCGGAAGGCGTCGTTCCGGGCGATGCGGATCGCCTCGACGTCGGACTCGACGGACGGCCGGAGCACGAACCCGTCCGGGACGACGCGCTCGGGGATCGGATCGGCGAGGTCACGTTCGAGCTCGAGCCAGTACCGGAGCGGCACGAGACCGGCGCGTGCGGCGAGGCGCAGCGGTCCCGAGCCCTCGGCCGCGACGAGTTCGAGCATGCCCGGCACCGTGAGCTCCGAGGCCGCGAGGAGCTGCCGACCGCGACCGAGTTGCCAGGCGAGGACGCGTCGGCCGATCCCCTGCCCGCGGACGTCGGGGTGCACGGCGCCGAGGAGCAGGACGCGGAGCATGGTCTCGCGTCCGGGGACCGCGAGGTCGAGCGCTGCAGCCATGACATGCCCACCAACATCGACGCCGACGAGGCCGTCCCGCTGCGGATCGACGCCACTTGTGGAGAACCAGTGGGCGATCTCGCCTCGGGAGGGCCGCCACGTCGGGGCGTCGACCGCGGCAGCGGCGACGATGAGCTGGTGCACGGCCTCGAGGTCACGCTGCTCGAGCGGCCGGAACGACAGCCCGGCGATCGACGTGGGCAGCGACAGGGCCGCCGGAGCGGTCACCCGCTCGGCGAGGGACGTGGTGCTCGTGCTCATGCCGCCAGTCTCCCAGGAACCGTCCGTCCGGCGCGGCGGGGATCTCGACGGGCACAGCGCCGGTGTCGCAAGATGGACCATGGACATCACGAGCGTGACCGTCGGGCTCCCCGTCACCGACATCGAGGCGTCGTGCCTCTGGTACGGCGCGGTGTTCGAGCGCGCCGAGCCCGACCTCGAGCCCGCCGACGGCGTCGCCGAGTACGAGGTCAGCGGCATCTGGATCCAGCTGTACGAGGACGAGCACGCCGAGGAGCAGTGCGTGGCCGTCCGGTTCGGCGTCGATGACGTCGCCGCCCAGCACGCGCGGATCGGCGCCCTCGGCATCGACGTCGGCCCGATCGCCCGGGTCCCCGGCGCCGTCGAGTACTTCGACTTCCGCGATCCCGACGGCAACGTGTTGAGCCTCTACTCGCTCATCGACGAGACGGGTCGTGACGAGTCCGGGCGCGACAGCGACGCCGGTCGCGCGCCCGGCAAGGGCTGACGCCGGTCGGGAGGAACGGGGCGGCCGCCCACCGCCCCTCCCGGCCGCGGCCGGCCACAGAGCACCGGCGAGATCGCAGTGGTTGTCGCTCCGACCCCGGTCGGAACGGCGACGACTGCGATCTCCCGAAGGGACCGGAGGGGGGAACGCGGAAGGGCCCCGCATCGATGATCGGTGCGGGGCCCTTCGTGGTCACCTGACTCAGTTGTAGGTACCCGGCGTGAAGTCGTCCGACGAGAAGCTGTCGAAGTCGACGAAGCTCAGGTCGGCGTCCGAGAACGAGGAGTCGTCGGCGAAGATGCGGTTGGGGTACCGCTCCGCCTTGGCTTCCTCGGTGGCCTGGACGTCCACGTTCCGGTACCGGCTGAGGCCCGTCCCCGCGGGGATGAGCTTGCCGATGATGACGTTCTCCTTGAGACCGACGAGCTGGTCCTGCTTGCCCTCCATGGCCGCCTGCGTCAGGACGCGGGTGGTCTCCTGGAAGGACGCGGCGGACAGCCACGACTCGGTCGCGAGGGACGCCTTGGTGATGCCCATGACCTCCTGGCGGGCGGAAGCGGTCTTCTTGCCCTCCTGGAGCGCCGCACGGTTGATCTCGTTGTACCGCGAACGGTCGACGAGCTCACCCGGGAGCAGCTCGGTGTCGGCGTGGTCGACGACCGTCACCTTGCGGAGCATCTGGCGGACGATGACCTCGATGTGCTTGTCGTGGATCGGCACACCCTGCGAGCGGTACACGTCCTGCACGCCGCCCACCAGGTGCTTCTGCACCTCGCGGACACCCTTGACCCGGAGGACCTCCTTCGGGTCGACCGTGCCGGCGATGAACTGCTCGCCGAGCTCGACGTGCTGGCCGTCCTCGACGAGGAGGGTCGCACGCTTGAGCACCGGGTAGACGAACGGCTCGTCACCGTTGTCCGGCGTCAGGATGACCCGACGCTGCTTGTCCGTGTCCTCGATCGTCACGCGACCGGCGGCCTCCGCGATGGGCGACGCACCCTTCGGGGTGCGTGCCTCGAAGAGCTCCGTCACGCGGGGCAGACCCTGCGTGATGTCGTCCGCCGACGCCGAACCACCCGTGTGGAACGTGCGCATCGTGAGCTGCGTGCCGGGCTCGCCGATCGACTGGGCCGCGATGATGCCGACGGCCTCGCCGATGTCCACCAGGTTGCCCGTGGCGAGCGAGCGGCCGTAGCACTTCGCGCAGACGCCGACCGCCGACTCGCACGTCAGGACCGAGCGCACCTTGATGCTCTCGACACCCGCCGCGACGAGCTTGTCGATGAGGACGTCACCGACGTCCTCACCGGCCTCGGCGAGGACCGTGCCCTGCTCGTCCGTGACCGCGGTCGCGAGCGTGCGGGAGTACACGGTGTTCTCGACCGTGGCGTCGCGGTGCATCGTGCCGTCCGCGTCCTTGGTCGCGATCGGCAGCTCGAGTCCACGCGTCGTCCCGCAGTCGTCCTCACGGATGATGACGTCCTGCGACACGTCGACGAGACGACGGGTGAGGTACCCGGAGTCCGCCGTGCGGAGCGCGGTGTCGGCGAGGCCCTTGCGGGCACCGTGCGTGGCGATGAAGTACTCCGCCACGGTCAGGCCCTCCCGGTAGGAGTTGATGATCGGGCGGGCGATGATCTCGCCCTTCGGGTTGTTCACCAGACCACGCATACCGGCGATGTTCCGGACCTGGAGCCAGTTACCACGAGCACCCGAGGACACCATGCGGTTGATGGTGTTGTCCTTCGGGAAGTTGTCGCGCATCTCCTGCGCGATCTCGTTCGTGGCTTCGGTCCAGATCTTGATCAGGTCCGCGCGACGCTCGGCGTCGGTGATCAGACCCTTGTCGAACTCGCCCTGGACCTTCGCCGCCTGCGTCTCGTAGCCGGCGATGATCTCCTTCTTGCGGGGCGGGGTCACGACGTCCGACAGCGCCACCGTGACGCCCGAGCGGGTGCCCCAGTAGAAGCCGGCGTCCTTGATCCGGTCGAGCGCCGCAGCGACCTCGACCTTGGGGTACCGCTCCGCGAGGTCGTTCACGATCGACGACAGGGTGCCCTTGTCCGCGACCTTCTGGACGAACGGGTAGTCCGCCGGGAGGGTCTCGTTGAAGAGCGCGCGACCGAGCGTCGTCTCGAGGATGAACGGCTGACCGGCCTCGAAGCCCTCGGGGGCCTCGCCCTCGGCGAAGTGGAGGTCCGACATGCGGATCTTCACGAGCGCGTTGAGGTGCAGCGAGCCCTGGTCCTTCGCGAGGATCGCCTCGGCGACGGACGAGAACGCACGGCCCTCGCCGACGGCACCCTCGGTGACGGTCGTCAGGTGGTGCAGACCGATGATCATGTCCTGCGCGGGCAGGGTCACCGGGCGGCCGTCCGACGGCTTGAGGATGTTGTTCGAGGCGAGCATCAGGATGCGAGCCTCGGCCTGGGCCTCGACCGACAGCGGCAGGTGCACGGCCATCTGGTCACCGTCGAAGTCCGCGTTGAACGCGGCACACACGAGCGGGTGGAGCTGGATCGCCTTGCCCTCGACGAGCTGCGGCTCGAAGGCCTGGATGCCGAGGCGGTGCAGCGTGGGCGCGCGGTTGAGCAGCACGGGGCGCTCGCGGATGATCTCCTCGAGGACGTCCCACACCTGCGCGCGTGACCGCTCGACCATGCGCTTGGCGGCCTTGATGTTCTGTGCGTGCGACAGGTCGATCAGGCGCTTGATGACGAACGGCTTGAACAGCTCGAGCGCCATCTGCTTCGGGAGACCGCACTGGTGGAGCTTGAGCTGCGGGCCCACGATGATGACCGAACGACCGGAGTAGTCGACGCGCTTGCCGAGCAGGTTCTGGCGGAAGCGACCCTGCTTGCCCTTGAGCATGTCGCTCAGGGACTTGAGGGCGCGGTTGCCGGTACCCGTGACCGGACGACCACGGCGACCGTTGTCGAACAGCGCGTCCACGGCCTCCTGCAGCATGCGCTTCTCGTTGTTCACGATGATCTCGGGTGCACCGAGGTCGAGCAGGCGGCGGAGACGGTTGTTGCGGTTGATCACACGACGGTAGAGGTCGTTGAGGTCACTCGTGGCGAAGCGGCCACCGTCGAGCTGCACCATCGGGCGCAGCTCCGGCGGGATCACCGGCACGACGTCGAGGACCATCGCCGCCGGCGAGTTGCCGGTGATGAGGAAGGAGTTCACGACGCGGAGACGCTTGATCGCGCGGATCTTCTTCTGGCCCTTGCCCTCGGCGATCTGCAGGTGCAGCGCCTCGGCCTCGGCGTTCAGGTCGAAGCCCTCGAGCCGGAGCTTGATCGCCTCGGCGCCCATGTAGGCGTCGAAGTAGATCCCGTACCGGTCCTGGAGCTCGTGGAACACGGCGTCCTCGGGCTTGAGGTCGCCGACCTTGAGGTTGCGGAAGTCCTCCCACACCCGCTCGAGGCGCGTGATGTCCTCGTCGAAGGACTTGCGGACCTGCGACATCTCCTTCTCGGCGCCGTCCTTGGTGCGACGCTTCTGGTCGCTCTTGGCGCCCTCTTCCTCGAGCGCCGCGAGGTCGTCCTCGAGCTTCTTGAGGCGGTCGGCGATGATCGAGTCGCGCTGGTTCTCGAGGTTCTTGATCTCGAGGCGCATCTCGTTCTCGAGGCCGGGCATGTCGGCGTGACGGCCCTCCTCGTCGATGTCGATGATCATGTACGCCGCGAAGTAGATGACCTTCTCGAGGTCCTTCGGCGCCATGTCGAGCAGGTACCCGAGGCGCGACGGGACGCCCTTGAAGTACCAGATGTGCGTGACGGGCGCGGCAAGCTCGATGTGGCCCATGCGGTCGCGGCGGACCGAGGACTTGGTGACCTCGACACCGCAGCGCTCGCAGACGATGCCCTTGAACCGGACGCGCTTGTACTTGCCGCAGGCGCACTCCCAGTCGCGGGAGGGACCGAAGATCTGCTCGCCGAACAGACCGTCCTTCTCGGGCTTGAGGGTGCGGTAGTTGATGGTCTCCGGCTTCTTGACCTCGCCGTACGACCACTGACGGATGTCGTCGGCCGTGGCGAGGCCGATCCGCAGTGCGTCAAAGGAAGTTGCTTCGAGCAATGTTCTTCTCTCTTGCTGGATCTGACGTGTGTCGGGCGGGATCAGATGTCGTCGATCGTGGACGACTCGAACCGCGAGGAGATGTTGATGCCGAGCTCTTCAGCGGCGCGGAAGACCTCGTCGTCCGTGTCGCGGAGGCTGACCGCGGTGCCGTCGGCCGAGAGGACCTCGACGTTCAGGCAGAGCGACTGCATCTCCTTCATGAGGACCTTGAAGCTCTCCGGGATGCCGGGCTCCTGGATGTTCTCGCCCTTGACGATCGCCTCGTACACCTTGACGCGGCCGAGGATGTCGTCGGACTTGATCGTGAGGAGCTCCTGGAGGGCGTACGCGGCGCCGTAGGCCTCGAGGGCCCAGACCTCCATCTCGCCGAAGCGCTGACCGCCGAACTGCGCCTTCCCACCCAGCGGCTGCTGCGTGATCATCGAGTACGGACCGGTCGAGCGGGCGTGGATCTTGTCGTCCACCAGGTGGTGCAGCTTCAGGATGTACATGTAGCCGACCGAGACGGGCTCCGGGAACGGCTCGCCGGAGCGACCGTCGAAGAGCTGCGCCTTGCCCGAGGAGCCGATCAGCCGCTCACCGTCGCGGTTCGGGAGGGTCGAGTCGAGGAGTCCCTCGATCTCGCGCTCCGCCGCGCCGTCGAACACCGGGGTCGCGACCTTCGTGCCCGGAGCCGCGGTGCGCGCGGCCTCCGGCAGGTTCTCGGCCCACTCCTGGATGCCCTCGACGTTCCAGCCCTGCTTGGCGAGCCACCCGAGGTGGATCTCGAGGACCTGGCCGAAGTTCATGCGGCCGGGGACGCCGAGCGGGTTGAGGACGATGTCGACCGGCGTGCCGTCGGCGAGGAACGGCATGTCCTCGACCGGGAGGATCGTCGAGATGACGCCCTTGTTCCCGTGGCGGCCGGCGAGCTTGTCACCCGCGGTGATCTTGCGCTTCTGGGCGATGTAGACGACCACGCGCTGGTTGACGCCCGAGCCGAGCTCGTCGTCGCCGTCCTGCGCGTCGAACACCTTGACGCCGATGATCGTGCCCTCTTCACCGTGCGGCACCTTGAGCGAGGTGTCACGGACCTCGCGCGACTTCTCGTTGAAGATCGCGCGGAGCAGGCGCTCCTCGGCGCTGAGCTCGGTCTCGCCCTTCGGCGTGACCTTGCCGACCAGGATGTCGCCGGGGCGGACCTCGGCACCGATGCGGATGATGCCGCGCTCGTCGAGGTCGGCCAGGAGGTCCGGGCTGACGTTCGGCAGGTCGCGGGTGATCTCCTCCTTGCCCAGCTTGGTGTCGCGGGCGTCGACCTCGTACTCCTCGATGTGGATCGAGGAGAGGACGTCGTCCTTCACGAGGTTCTGCGACAGGATCATCGCGTCCTCGTAGTTGTAGCCCTCCCACGGCATGAACGCGACGAGGAGGTTCTTGCCGAGCGCGAGCTCGCCGTTCTCCGTCGCGGGGCCGTCGGCGATGACCTCGCCGGCCTCGATGCGCTCACCGGCGTTGACGATCACGCGGTGGTTGTAGCTCGTGCCCTGGTTCGAGCGGTCGAACTTGCGCAGGTAGTAGGTCTGCGTCCCGCCCTCGTCGAGCTGGACGGTGACCGCGTCGGCCGAGACCTCGGACACGACACCAGCGGCGTCGGCGGTGACGACGTCACCGGCGTCGATCGCGGTGTAGCCCTCCATGCCGGTGCCGACGAGCGGCGACTCGGAGCGGAGGAGCGGCACGGCCTGGCGCTGCATGTTCGCACCCATGAGGGCGCGGTTCGCGTCGTCGTGCTCGAGGAACGGGATGAGCGAGGTCGCGACCGACACCATCTGGCGCGGCGAGACGTCCATGTAGTCGACCTCGGCCTTGTCGACGAGCTCGACCTCGCCGCCCTTCTTGCGGACGAGCACCTTGTCGTCGACGAAGTTGAAGTCGCTCGTCAGCGGGGCGTTCGCCTGGGCGACGACGTAGTCGTCCTCTTCCGAGGCGGTGAGGTAGTCGATGTTCGTCGTGACCTGACCGTTGACCACTCGGCGGTACGGCGTCTCGATGAACCCGAAGGAGTTGATCCGGGCGAACGAGGCGAGCGAACCGATGAGGCCGATGTTCGGGCCTTCCGGGGTCTCGATCGGGCACATGCGGCCGTAGTGCGACGGGTGGACGTCACGGACCTCGACGCCGGCACGCTCACGCGACAGACCACCCGGACCGAGGGCCGACAGACGACGCTTGTGCGTCAGGCCCGCGAGCGGGTTGTTCTGGTCCATGAACTGCGACAGCTGGCTGGTCCCGAAGAACTCCTTGATCGCGGCCACGACGGGGCGGACGTTGATCAGGGTCTGCGGCGTGATCGCCTCGATGTCCTGCGTGGTCATGCGCTCGCGGACGACGCGCTCCATGCGGGACAGACCGGTACGGACCTGGTTCTGGATGAGCTCGCCGACGGCGCGGATGCGACGGTTGCCGAAGTGGTCGATGTCGTCGACGTCGAGGCGGAGCTGGACCGGCTCGCCGTCGCGGACGCCGTTCAGCGTCTTCTGCTCGGCGTGGAGCGCGACGAGGTACTTGATGGTCGCGACGATGTCGGCGACGGTCAGGACCGAGTCGGACAGCGGCGCGTCGATGCCGAGCTTGCGGTTGATCTTGTAGCGACCCACCTTGGCCAGGTCGTACCGCTTCGGGTTGAAGTAGAAGTTGTCGAGGAGCGCACGCGCGGCCTCGGCAGCGACCTGCTCGCCCGGACGGAGCTTGCGGTAGATGTCCTTGAGCGCCTCCTCCTTGGTGAGGATGGCGTCCTTCTCGAGGGTGGCCTCGATCGACGCGAAGCCCTTGAACTCGTCGAGGATCTCCTCGCTCGTCAGGCCGAGCGCCTTGAGGAAGACCGTGACGGACTGCTTGCGCTTGCGGTCGATGCGGACACCGACCTGGTCGCGCTTGTCGATCTCGAACTCGAGCCAGGCACCGCGCGACGGGATGACGCGAGCGGAGTAGATGTCCTTGTCGGACGTCTTCTCCTGGGCGCGCTCGAAGTACACACCGGGCGAACGGACGAGCTGCGAGACGACGACGCGCTCGGTGCCGTTGATGATGAACGTGCCGCGCTCGGTCATGAGCGGGAAGTCGCCCATGAACACGGTCTGCGTCTTGATCTCACCGGTCATGTGGTTCATGAACTCGGCGTTGACGTACAGCGGCGCGGCGTAGGTCTTGCCGCGCTCCTTGCACTCGTCGATCGAGTACTTGGGGTCCTCGAGCTCGGGGGCCGTGAACGAGAGCTGCATGGTCTCGCCCAGGTCCTCGATCGGGGAGATCTCCTCGAAGATCTCCTCGAGCCCGGAGTGGAGCGCGAGGTCCGTGCGACCCTGCTCCTGCCCCTCGGCGAGGCGGGCCTTCCAGGTGTCGTTGCCGACGAGCCAGTCGAAGCTCTCGGTCTGGAGGGCGAGGAGATCGGGGACGGTGAGCGTGTCCTTGATCTTGGCGAACGAGAGCCGCTGGTGAGCGCGGCCGTTCTTGGGTGAGTTGGTGGATGCGTTGGGCGCAGCAGCCAAGGGGGTAACCTCCGGATGGCCCCGTCGGGCCGATACTGACGGGCAGTATGTAGGTGGATGGACTGATCGCTCGGCGACCCCGGGTGGGCACCCCGCACCGTGTCGGACCTGGGTCCGATGAGTCGGTGTGGGATGATCAGGCGAGCTGCTCCGTCACCCCCGCCGCCATATACGGGGTAGAGCCGGAGCGCTGCACCAGGGGCCTTGGTCGACCGCAATATGACGACACCGATGCCAGGGAGCGCGAACCTCTATCATAGGTCGCCGGTTTCGGTGCTGTCCAGTCCGTAGTTGACCGGAATCCGCACCGGAGTGTATAAGCGGGCAGCGCCTCCCGGCATTCCCACTGCCAGGAGGCGCTGCCCGCGTCCGTCCGTCGGGGCGCGTCCTCAGATGTTGAGGCCCGACATGTCCGGGTAGCGGTCGCCCGCGGCCGGCTCGAGCCGGTCGAGCGCGGCCATCTGCTCGGGCGTCAGCACGAGGTCGTCGGCCGCGAGGTTCTCCTCGAGCCGCTCGATGCGCTTCGTCCCGGGGATGGGCGCCATGTCGTCGCCCTTGGCGAGCACCCACGCGAGCGCGATCTGCGCCGGGGTCGCGTCGACCTCGCGGGCGATGCGCTCGACCTCGTCGACGATCGCCAGGTTCTGCTGGAGCGCCTCGCCCTGGAACCGCGGGTTGTTCCGACGGAAGTCGTCGGCGTCGAGCTTCGAGGGGTCACGGAGCGCGCCGGTGAGGAACCCGCGGCCGAGCGGCGAGTACGGCACGAAGCCGATGCCGAGTTCGCGGAGGACGGGGATGACGGCCTCCTCCGGGTCCCGCGTCCACAGCGAGTACTCCGACTGCACGGCGGTGACCGGGTGCACGGCGTGCGCGGCTCGGATCCGCTCGGGCGCCGCCTCGGACAGGCCGTAGTGCAGGATCTTGCCCTGCTCGATGAGCTCCGCGAACGCGCCGACCGTGTCCTCGATCGGGGTGTCCGGGTCCATGCGGTGCTGGTAGTAGAGGTCGATGTGGTCGGTGCCGAGGCGCTGCAGCGAGCCCTCGACGGCGATGCGGATGTTCTCGGGGCTGCCGTCCGTGCCGCGCTGGCCGTCGCCGCGGTGCCGGATGTTGCCGCCCTTCGTGGCGATGACGACCTCGTCGCGGTGCTCGCGGAGGGCCGCGCCGACGAGTTCCTCGTTCGTGTAGGGGCCGTAGATCTCGGCGGTGTCGAAGAACGTGACGCCGAGTTCGACGGCGCGGTGGATCGTGGCGGTCGACGCGGCGTCGTCGGCGGCGGCACCGGAGTAGAAGGCGCTCATGCCCATGCAGCCGAGACCGAGTCGGCCGACGTCGAGGGTTCCGAGGGTGACGTGACGCATGCAGGTGCTCCTGTCGGGTCGGGGTGGGGGGACGAGCGGAGGCTACGCTCCGCACCGGGGGGCGGCTCGGAT
>NZ_QKTU01000005.1 GCF_003234565.1 Curtobacterium sp. MCBD17_013
GTCCCACCCGGTCCCCCTCCCGCCTGGTTCCGACGTGACCGTCGTCGTGCGACACCTGGATCGTCGCCACGTACCGCCGCACAGGGCGCTTCCGCATGGATCGACCATGCCGTCGTCGGACGACCGCGGGAGTGTCGGGAACGAGCGGGGCGCGCGGGAGGGGGCGGTCAGCTGGCCAGACGGGCCTCCCGCCGGGCGGCCTGCTCGACCGGGTCGGGGACGGGAGCGGCCGCGATGAGCCGGCGGGTGTACGCGTCCTCGGGCGAGCGGAGGATGCGTTCGCGGGTCCCCGACTCCACCAGCCGCCCGTGGTTGAGCACGACGACGCGGTCGCAGAGCGAGTCGACGACGGCGAGGTCGTGGGTCACGAAGAGGCAGGCGAACCCCAGGCGCTCCTGCAGCTCGCGGAACACGTCGAGCACCCGCGCCTGCACGGACACGTCGAGGGCACTCGTCGGCTCGTCGGCGATGAGGAGTGCCGGGTCGAGCGCCACCGCGCGGGCGATCGCGATCCGCTGCCGCTGGCCGCCGGAGAGCTCGTGCGGGTACCGGTGTCGCCACGCGGGGCCGAGTCCGACGTCGGTGAGCAGTCGGTCGACGCGCGCGTCGACCTCCGCGGGGTCCAGCCCGAGGATGTGGCGGAGCGGCTCGGCGATCGTCTGCGCGACCGTGTACCGGGGGTTCAGCGAGAGCATCGGGTTCTGGAACACGACGCCGACCCGGCGACGCATCGCACGCCGGTCGGCACGACGCGCCGTCCCGACGTCCGTCCCCACGACCGTGACCGTGCCGGCGGTGATGGGTGCGAGTCCCACCGCGGCCCGTCCGATCGTGGTCTTGCCGCTGCCGGACTCCCCGACCAGGCCGACGATCTCACCACGCCCCACCGTGAACGTGACGTCGTCGACCGCCCGGAACCGCCCGCGGAGGCGGCTGCCGTACTCGACCACGAGGCCGCGGACCGCGAGGACCGCGTCCGGGACGGGCGTGGCGGCGGTGGGCACGGCCTCCCGGCCGGTCTCGCCCATGCGCGGGACGGCGGCGAGCAGCTCACGCGTGTACTCGGCGGCGGGGTGGTGGAAGACGTCCGCGACGTCGCCGGTCTCGACCACGCGCCCGTTGCGCATCACGACGACGCGGTCGGCCAGGTCCGCCACGACGCCCATGTCGTGGGTGATGAGCAGGATGCTCGCCCCGGTGCGTGCGCGGAGCCGGCGGAGGACGTCGAGCACCTCGGCCTGCACCGTCACGTCGAGCGCCGTCGTCGGTTCGTCCGCGATGAGGAGGTCCGGGTCCGCGGCGAGCGCCATCGCGATCATGACGCGCTGGCACTGGCCCCCGGACAGTTCGTGGGGGTACTGCCGGATCCGGTGCTCCGGGTCCGGCACCTCGACCATGCGGAGCAGCTCGACGCACCGCACGCGCACGGCGTCCCGGTCGCGGAGGCCCGGGTCGGCCCGGCGCACCGCCTCGGCGAGCTGGAACCCGATGGAGAACACCGGGTTGAGCGCGGCCATCGGGTCCTGGAAGATCATCGACACCCGCCGGCCGCGGACCCGGCGGAGCGTCGGCTCGTCCGCGCCGACGACGTCGAGATCGCCGAGTCGGACCGCTCCCGACGTCCGCGCTCCCTCGGGCGCGATGCCCATGACCGTCATGGCGGTCATGCTCTTGCCCGACCCCGACTCCCCGACGACGGCGACGACCTCGCCGCGGCCGACGGTGAACGAGGCGTGGTCGACGGCGACGACCTCCTCGTCCTCGACCGTGAACGCGACGGTGAGGCCGTCGACGACGAGGACGGGTGCGTCCGTCGCGGTGTCGTACGCGGTCGGTGTCGTCATGGTCGCTCCTCGGGGTCGGTGCCGGCGTCACGGGCGGCCTTGAACGCCTCCCACTCCGCGAGCATCTTGCGGTGGTGGCTGTGCAGCCACGTCATGTAGTCGCGTCCGTTGACCAGGCGTTCGCGGATCGGTGCATCCGCGGGGTCGTCCGAGTCGCCGAGTGCCGCGAGACCCTGCTCGATCACGTCGCGCTCGCGGTCGAGGTAGCGACGCTCCCCCGCGAGCCAGCTCCCCCACACGTCGTTCTCGGCGCGGAAGTAGTGGCTGCGCTCGCCCGGGACGAAGTGCCGCTTGATGAACCCCGACACGACGAGGTGCCGCGTGGCCATCGACACCGCGCCGGAACTCGCCTCGAGCCCGGCCGCGATGTCCGCCGACGACGAGTACGGCGCGCGCGTCATGATGAGGTACGCGAGCACCCGTCCGTCCATGAGCGGGAACCCGGACCCCTGGAGCATGGTCGCGAACTCCTCGACGAACGCCTGGCGGGCGGGGTCGAGGACCGGGCCGACACCGGTGGCGTCGGCGGGGGTCCGCTCGTCCGTGCTCATCCGTGTCCCGTGCTCAGGCGAGTCCGGCGGCGACCGCGGGCGACTCGTCACCCGGAACGGCCCAGGGCGTCATCGACATGCCCCCGCCCGCCCGGATCGCGGTCACCGCGCCGTCGTCGTCGCGGGTGTACCGGATGTCCTCGTCGACGGAGCCGAACCGGTTGCCGGAGCTCATGCGCACGGTGTCCGGCCCGGTGACGGTGAGGCGCGTGACGCTGTCGAGCGGTCCGGGCGCCGAGGGGTCGATCTCGAGCAGGCGGTCGCCGATCCGGGCGATGTCCACGACGCCCCACGGGTTCGCGAACCGACCGGTCAAGGTGTCGACGTCCACGTCGTCGGGGGCGTCCGAGAGCGCGTCGCCCGGAGCCGCCGTGTCCGCGGCGGCGTCGAGCAGCCGGAGGATGCCCTGGGCGAGCAGGGTCGCGGGTCCGGCGGCGGCGTTCGTCATGACCGAGATGACGAGCGACGACGTCGGGTCGAACAGCGACTGCGTGATGTGCCCGGGGAACCCGCCCGAGTGTCCACGGACGTCGTGCCCGGCCACGCGGTCGACGATGAACCCCATGCCGTACCCGCGCGACGCCGGGTCGTCCTCGGCGGTCCACGCCCGACGCTGCGCCTGACGCTTGGCGTGGTCGGACAGGAGCTCGCCCTGCCCGATGACGTGCGCGGAGAAGTACCGGACGAGGTCCTCGGCCGTGCCGTGGAACCCGGTCGCCGAGGCCATCGCGCGCGTGTCCACGTGTGGGAGCCGCGAGCGGGTGCGGTCGACGTGGAAGCCCGTGTACCCGACGACGAAGTCGTCCGCCCGGGTCGGGTCCCAGTCCGGCCCGGTGTCCCGGAGGCCGAGGGGCTCGATGATCTCCTCGCGCACGTAGTCGTTGTAGGGACGCCCGGAGACCGCGGCGACGACCATGCCGAGCAGCGAGTACCCGAGGTTCGAGTAGTTGAAGCTCGAGCCGACCGGGACCTTCGACCCCTGGTCGAGCACGAGCGCCAGCAGTTCGTCCTCGTCGGGGAACGGCCGCGCCAGCGACCAGTAGTCGCCGTCGAGTCCGTCGCGGAGGACCCCGGCGCCGTGCTCCATGAGTTCGCGGACGGTCGCGTCGGCGATCGGCGACCCCGCGTCGACGAGCGCGGGGACGTACGTGCCCACGGTGTCGTCGACACGGAGCTGCCCCCGCTCGGCGAGCAGCATGAGCGCCGTGGCGGTGAAGGTCTTGGAGTGCGAGGCGATGCGGAACAGGTCGTGCTCCGTCAACCGGCGCCCGGCCTCCACGTCGGCGTAGCCGTAGGCGGCCGACCAGACGACCTCGCCCTGGTAGCCGACGGCGACCTGCACGCCCGGCACCCGGAGCTGCCACACCTTGTACGCGACCCAGTCGGCGATGTACGGGAGGACGCCGCGGTACGCGTCGAGCGCGGCGGCGGAGGGTTCGGCGTTGGTCAAGGGAGTACCTCCTGATCGGTGACCGGCGTCAACGGCGGCGCGGGTCGAGTGCGGTCCGCAGCGTATCGCCGAGCCCGATGACGCTGAGCACGGTGACCGCGAGGAACAGGGCGGGGAACACGAGCATGTGTGGCGCCTGCTGGAACTGGGTGGTGGCCGCCGAGAGCTGGAGGCCCCAGGAGATCGCCGGCGCCTCGAGCCCGATGCCGAGGTAGGTCAGCGACGACTCGGACACGATGACCCCGCCGACCGTGATGGTCGCGAGGACGAGCAGCGGCGAGATCGACGACGGCAGGACGTACCGCGTCGTGATGCGCCAGGTCGAGAGTCCCATCGTGCGGGCGGCGAGCACGAACTCGGCCTGCCGGATGCCGCGCACGGACCCGCGGACGAGCCGGGCCATGGTCGGCCAGCCGAAGAGGGCGAGCACGAGCGACACCGTCAGGACGTTCCGGTCGCCGACGCTGTTGAGCACGACGACGGCGCCGAGCAGGAACGGGAAGCCGAGGAACACGTCGGTGAGGCGGGAGAGGACGGCGTCGACCCAACCGCCGTTCATGCCGGCGAGCGTGCCGACGACGACCGCGACGACCATGGCGAGGACGGTCGTCAGGACCCCGACGGCGACCGACGAGCGGGTGCCGTACACGACGTTCGCGTACACGTCGCAGCCCTGCAGGTCGTAGCCGAACGGGTGCCCGGCGGACGCGCCGTGACCGCTCCGGCCGAGGTCGCAGGCACGCGGGTCGCCGTGGCCGAAGATCCCGGCGAAGACGGCCGGGAACACGGCGATGAGCAGCACGAGCGCCAGGACCGCGGCGGGGACCCAGAAGCCGGGCGTGCGGAGGGCCGCGGCGAGCGGCCGACGACGCGTGGCGACGACGGGTTCGAGGGTGGCGCTGAGCGCGGAGTCGGTCATCGTCTCACTCGCGGGTCGAGGGCGGCGTGGAGGAGGTCGACGAGCACGCTCGTCACCAGGAACACGAGGATGAGGGCGGTGGAGATCCCGACGACCGTGGCGCCCTCGTGCGACCGGATCCCCTGGAACAGCAGGTTGCCGACGCCGGGGAGGTTGAAGATGCCCTCGACGATGACGGTCCCGCCCATCAGGTACCCGAGGTCCGTCGCCAGGTACGTGACCGTCGGGATGAGCGAGTTGCGCATGACGTGCACGCCCACGACGCGTCCGGGGGTGAGCCCCTTGGCCCTGGCGGTGCGCACGAAGTCCGCGTCGAGGGTGTCGAGCACGCTGGTCCGCGTGAGCCGCGAGACGGCCGCGAGACCGAAGACCGCGATGACGAGGGCGGGCAGGACGTAGGCGAACGGCCACCCTGCGGTGACCCCGGCGACCGGGAACCACCGGAGCCGCACGGAGAACACGAGTTGTGCGCCGACGCCGAGCACGAACACCGGCACGGCGCCGATCACGATCGTGCCGATGAGCACCGTCCGGTCGAGCACGGTGCCCCGCCGGAGCGCCGACACGACGCCGAGTCCGATGCCGAGGACGATCTCGAACAGCCAGGCGGTGAGCGCGAGTGCGATCGTCACGGGCCACCGCGCGGCCATCTCCGAGCCGACGCTCTCGCCGTCGAAGTCCGTGCCGAAGTCGCCGTGGAGCAGGCCGCCGAGGTAGCGGAGGTACTGCTCCCACAGTGGCTCGTCGAGGTGGTACTCGGCCCGCAGCGCGTGCACGACCGCGTCACTGAGCGGCCGGTCGCCGCCGAGCGCCTTGATCGGGTCGCCGGGGAGCGCGAACGTCATCGCGTAGATGAGGAACGTCACCCCGAGGAACACGATGAGCAGGCCGCCGAGTCGGCGGCCGACGACGAGCGCGGTCCGCATCACGCGCCTCCCGGCACGCCCACCGGTCGGGAGGCGCGGCTGCGGGCGGCCCCGTCGCCGGCGTCCGCCCCTGGGTCTACCTCCGCCGAAGAGCCGGCCGCCGGTCCGTCGCCGCCGCCCGCCACCGGGCCGAGCGTGCGTGCGAGGTGCGACGCCGCAGCGAGGACCGCGCCGTACTGCACGCCGACGAGCGCGGCGAGCGGGATCGGCTGCTCCGCCCCGGTCCCCGCCTCGGCCTGCCACGTCGCGTACTGCTCGACGAGGCGGTCGCGGAGGCGACGGAGCGCCACGGGCGCCGTGCCCGCGGTGGTCTCGGCCTCGATCGCACGGAGGAGCATGCCGCCGTAGCGGAGCCGGAAGCACCGCACGAGGTCCTCGAGGCCGAACCGCTCGGCGACCGTGGCCATCCGCCCCGGCGGCTCGCGGTCGGCCCGGGCGCGGTCCGTCTCCGCCATGCGCGCGAGCATCGGGACGAAGGCGCGCGAGGCCTCGAGGAACGGGGTCGCGATGGTGAGCATCGGGGACGCGGCGTCGAGCACCTGATCGAGGACGGAACCGGTGACCGCCATGGCGTCGGCGGTCCGACGGACGAGGTCGGCGTAGGACTCGCCCGTCGCCGTGTCGTCGTCGGCGTCCGGGTGCTGCCAGTACGGCAGTTCGGCCACGAGCGAGAGCGTGCCGTGGCGCCCCGCCCACGAGGACGACGACGACCCACCGATGAACGCGGCGGGGTCGATGCCGAGGGACTCGTAGTAGTCGTACGCCTCGTCGATCTCCCCCATCGCGAACACCGACCGCGCGTACTCCCGCAGGTACGGGGACTCGGGTTCGCCGGTGTCGAGCGGGAGCCCGAGCGCGGCCGGCACGGCGTGCAGGGTGGCGATGACCTCCGGCTCGTCGCGGGAGAGGTAGTAGTAGACGCCGCCCATCTCGCCGTTGTGCAGGCTCACGAGCAGGTCCGGCCGCACCCGGTCGATGAGCAGCATGAGTCCGAGCGTCTCGGGCAGGACCCGGTCGAAGTAGGCGCCCTTGTGGTTCGTCGGGAACGTCCACTCGACCTGCGCGTCGGGTGCCGGCCGGTAGAAGTGCCGGGCGTAGTGCACGCGGTCCGTCGGGTCGTCGAACCACGCCTCGTTGAGCCGCATGCCGTCCGGGTCGATCGTCGGGACGATGTGCCACGTCGTGTCGAGGGCCGCGGCGAGCACCGGGTCGGTGAGCACGCTCTGGGCCAGGTGCAGCGCGGTCCACGACCCGATCGGCTCGTTCGGGTGCACCCCACCGACCACGACCGCCGAGCGTGCACCGCGGCCGACCCGGTAGGCGTGGATCGGCTCGCCGAGGCGGCTGGTGCCGACGCGGGTGACCGTGACGGCGTCGGGGTGGTCGGCCGCCAGGCGGTCGAACCGTGCGACGAGGTCGTCGACCGTCGGGAACCCGGTGTACTGCGGGACCGCGCGGGCGTGTTCGACGATCGTGGCGGTGTCGAGGCCGGTCACTTGCTGACCTGGATCTCCGAGATCACGGGGCTGCCGGCGACCTCGGGGAGCTTCGTCACCGTGCTGCTCGTGACGTAGGAGTACTTGTCGAAGAACGTCGGGACGATCGGGAAGTCCTGGAGCACCCGCTTCTGCGCCTTGTTGTACAGGGCGTCGGCGGCGGACTGCGTCGATGCGGCGTCGGCCTGGTCGAGCAGCCGGTCGACGTCGTCGTTCTGGTAGTACCCGGCGCAGGTCGTGCACCCGCCCGCCGCGGTGAACAGCGCGCGGAGCGTGTTCTGCTGGCTCGTGTACAGGGCGCCCCAGTGGCCGAAGTGCGGTCCGGCGACCGTCTTGGCGGTCAGCGTGCTGTAGTACGACGCCCAGTCCGTGGTGGGCTTCGCCACGACCTTCGCGACACCGAGGTTCTGGCGGATCTGGTTCGCGTACGCCTGGTACAGGGAGTCGAGTCCGAGGCCGCCGGGGTAGACGAGGTCCATCTCGCCGGAGAACCCGCCGGCCGCGGCGAGGAGCTGCTTGGCGGCCGCGGGGTCGTACGTGCAGTACTTGCCGCAGATGCCCTCCTGGGTTCCGGACATGACTGGCGGGGTGAGCGCGGTCGCGGGTTCGTAGAGTCCGCCGTAGATCGCCTTGTCCACCTGCTTGCGGTTGATCGACATCGAGATCGCCTGACGGATCCGCGGGTCGGAGTACCGCTTGTCCCAGAGCGGGAACCCGAGGTAGTCGATGCCCGGCGAGGTGAACGAGTACAGGTGGTCCCCGAAGTCCGACTTCGCGCTCGTCATCTTGTCGGCGGGCAGGTAGAGGACGTCCGCGTTGCCGGCCAGGACGTCCGTGTAGGCGGTGTCCATGTCGCTGTAGCTGCGGTAGGTGACCCGCTCGGTCTTCGGCGCCGGGCCCTGGTACCCGCTCCAGGCCCTGACGGTGAACTCCTTGTTCTTCGTCCAGGCCTCGGTCATCTCGTACGGGCCGTTGCCGATCGGCTTCTTGTCGTACGCCTTGATGTCCCGGTAGGCGGCCTTCGGCATCGGGTAGAACGCGGTCTGCGCCTGGCTCAGCTGGAGCGGGAACTGGCTGTCGGCGTGGGTCAGCGTGACGGTGAACGTGTCCTTGCCGGTGACCTTCAGCCCGCGCATCGTGTCGGTCGTCGGCGTGCCCGAGGTGGGGTTGAGGTCGGAGTACCCGACGATCCCGGCGAGCTCGCCGCTGTTCTCCCAGGCGTGCGGGGCGTACGCCGTGTAGTTCCAGGCGCGGACGTAGCTCTCGGGCGTCACGGTCTCGCCGTTCTGGAACTTCCAGCCGTGGCGGAGCGTGATGGTCCAGGTCGTGGCGTCATCGCTCTTGACGCTCTTCGCGGCCAGGTCCGTGAGGTGGTCGTCGCTGTCGGTCTGGACGAGCGGCGCGAACAGGCTCATCACCTGGTCGAACGCCACCGTCTGTCGGCCCGGGGTCAGGTGGTCGGGCACGCCGGTCGCGTACACGAGGCTCGTGCCGGACGCGTCGTCCGACGAGGACCCACCGCCCGCCGAACACCCGGTCGCCACCAGTGCCAACGCCGCCGCCGCGGCCACCGCCGCGATGCCACTCCGTCGCATGTCCATCTCGCTCCTCGCGGGGCCGCGACGCGTCGCGCCGGGCCTGCTGTGGCCGCCGGATCGGTCGGCCGGGCCGGGCAGGAGCCGGCTTGGCTGCTCACGGTAGGGAGCACGGCGGCGCGCACTCAAGGCTCCTTTCACTCCGCGTTGAAAGCTTCACGAGGTCGAAACACCGACGAAACAGCCCCGGTGGTGGCCGCGCAGGGCCTGTGGGACGCTGTCCGACATGCGCCACACACCCGCGTTCCTGATGACGGACCCCGAGGAGGTCCGCCGCCTGGTCCGCGCGCACCCGTGGGCGACGATCGTGTCCGCGACGGCGGAGGGCCTGGTCGCGTCGCACTACCCGTTCCTGCTCGAGGACCCGGGTGACGACGCCACGGAGATCACCCTGGTCAGCCACGTCGGGCGCCCCGACGAGGTCGCCCACGAACTCGGACGGCACGAGGTCCTCGTCATCGTGCAGGGTCCGCACGGGTACGTCTCGCCCGCCTGGTACCCGGCCCAGCAGTTCGTGCCCACCTGGAACCACGTGACCGCCCATCTGTGGGGCACGCCCGAGATCCTGCCCGACGAGGAGAACTTCCGTGTGCTGGGGGAGCTCGTCGACCACTTCGAGCGGCGCATGCCGTCGCCGGTCGGCCTCGACGTCGACGAGGACGCCGCCCGCCGCATCGCCCGGGGCACCGTGGGGATCCGGATCCGGGTGACGCGGTTCGAGGCGCGCGCCAAGCTCAGTCAGAACAAGGCGCCCGAGGTCGTCGACGACGTCATCGCCGGGCTCGAGTCCCCCGGGCCGTACGGACACCCGGCGCTCGCCGCGGAGATGCGTCGCGTCCGTGACCGCGCCACGGCCGCGCCGGATCCCGAGGACCGGCCCGCGCCGGAACCGGCACCCGGGACGGACCGCACGTGACCGGGACCCTCATCCGCCACGTCCGGCGCATCGGGACCGCGGGCGCCTCCGCCGACGTGCTCGTCCGGGAGGGCCGGATCGCCGCCGTCGCACCGGCCGGCGTCATCGAGTCCACCACGCCCACGGCCGACCTCGAGGACGTCGTCGACGCGGACGGTGCCTGGCTCGGCCCCGGGCTGTGGGACCACCACACGCACTTCGACCAGTGGGCGCTCGTCCGGCGCCGGGTCGACGTCTCGGCATGCACGAGCGCCGCCGCCGTCGCCGCGGTCATCGCCGACGCCGCGCGGAGCGCCCCGCCCGACGACGTCCTCATCGGCTACGGGTTCCGGGACGGGCTCTGGCCGGACGCCGCCCACCGTGAGCTGCTCAACCGGGCCGCACCGGGCCTCCCGGTCGTCGTCGTCAGCGGTGACCTGCACGCGGTGTGGTGCAACGGGATCGCGCTCGCGCGGTACGGCGACCTGCTCGACCGGCCCCTCGTGGCCCATCCGACCGGGCTGCTCCGCGAGCAGGACGCGTTCGACGTCAGCACGGCGATCTCCCGCGTGCCCGACGCCGTGCTCGACGACTACGTCGCCGACGCCGTCGAGGCGGCGAGCGGCCGGGGCGTCGTCGGGGTCGTCGACCTCGAGATGCGGTTCGGGCTCGACCGCTGGACGCGCCGCGTCCGCGCCGGCATCGACGGCATCCGGGTCCGATCCGGCGTCTACCCCCAGGAGCTCGACGCGGTGCTCGACCGCGGGCTGCGCACGGGCGACGTCGTGCCCGGCACCCTCGGCCTGGTGTCCATGGGGCCGTTCAAGGTGATCACCGACGGTTCGCTCAACACCCGCACCGCCGCGGTCGACGAGCCCTACGCGGGGCTGCACGGGCACGACGCACTCGGGGTCCTCGCGTTCACGCCGGACGAGGTCCGCGCGCTCGTGCGCCGCGCCGCCGACGGCGGACTCGTCCCCGCGGTGCACGCCATCGGCGACCGGGCGAACGCCCTGGCGCTCGACGTGTTCGAGCAGGTCGGGGTCCGCGGGTCCATCGAGCACGCACAGCTCCTGCGCCCCGCCGACGTCGCCCGGTTCGCTCGACTCGGCGTCGACGCGAGCGTGCAGCCGGAGCACGCGATGGACGACCGCGACGTGGCGGACCGCTACTGGGCCGGTCGGACCGACCGCGCGTTCGTGTTGCGCACACTCCGCGAGGCCGGGGCGCGCCTCCGCCTCGGGTCCGACGCCCCCGTCGCGCCGCTCGATCCGTGGGTGTCGATGGCGGCGGCGGTCGGTCGGGACCGCGACGGCCGGGAGGCGTGGCACCCGGAACAGCGCATCGACCAGCTGACCGCGTGGACGGCGTCGACCGACGGCCGCACCACGGTCGCGGTCGGCGACGTCGCGGACCTCGTGCTCGTGGCATCGGACCCGCTCGCGGCGTCGTCCGGTGCGCTCCGGTCGATGCGCGTCCTGGGGACCGCGGTCGCGGGGCGCTGGACGTACCTGGACCGCTGAGCGGGGCCGGCGCCGACCGGGGCCGGCGCCGACCGGGGCCGGCCCCGAGCGGGGCCGCTGCGGTGCGGACCGGGTCAGGTCTGGTCGACCGGGCACCAGTAGAGCTTGCGGCCCGCCATCATCGCCATGGCGATGTTCGTCCCGCACACGCGGCAGGGCAGCCCGGCGCGGTGGTACACCCAGTGGCGGTCGTCACGGCTGCGGAGCGCGGCGTCGTACTCCTCGGGGGTCAGGTCGTCCATCGTCATCATCTGACCGACGCGGACGCCGTCGTGCAGGAGCGTCGACCAGTCCCGCCAGAGGGCCCGTGCCTGCTCGTCGGTGACCTGCTTGCCCGGCTTGTACGGGTCGAGGCGGGCGCGGAACAACAGCTCCGCCCGGTAGACGTTCCCGATGCCGCTGACGACCGACTGGTCCATGAGCAGCTGCCCGATCGGGACGTTCCGCCGCCGCACGCCGTCCACGAACCGCTGCTCGGCCTCGGGGCCGTCGTCGACCATGGGGTCCGGGCCGAGCTTGTCGATGGCGCGCTGGATCTCCTCCGCCGTCTCGACGACGCACGCGGTCGGCCCACGGAGGTCGGCGACGGCGGTGTCCGTGAGGATCCGGACCCGCACCTGGCCGACCGGCTCGGGCGGGAAGGCCTCGATCGGGGTCTCCTCGTGCTCCTGCTCCGCCATGCGGTAGCGCGAGCGGCGGGGTGCCCCGATGCTGGCCAGGGAGTCCTCGCCCGCGGCGTCGACGATCGTCCCGCGCTGGTTGGTCTGCCCGATCCGGCCGTTCGCGCTCGCCATCGTGGCGTCGGTCGATATCTCGCCGGCGAAGTCCCACGCACCGTAGAGGCCGAGGTGCACGCGGAGGAACAGGCCGCCCTCGAACTCGAGGAACATCTGCTTGGCCACCGCCGTCGCCCCGGTCATCACGCGGCCGTCGAGCTGGGCGGCGCCGGCCGCGAACCGCCCCTGGGGGCTCGACACGCTGCAGCGCTGCCCGACGAAGTGCAGGGAGAACTGCCGCGCGATGCGGTGGATGGAGTGACCCTCGGGCATCGGGACGGCTCAGGCGTCGATCTGCTTGCCGGCGATCGTGCCGGTGGTCTCGTACTCGGCGAGCTGCGCGATGCGACGCGCGTGGCGCTCCTCGCCCGAGAACGGCTCGGCGATGAACAGGTCGACGAAGCGGATGGCCTCGGCCTCGGTGTGCTGGCGGGCACCGATCGAGATGACGTTCGCGTCGTTGTGCTGCCGGGCCAGCAGCGCGGTCGACTCGTTCCACACGAGCGCGGCGCGCACACCCTCGACCTTGTTGGCGGCGATCTGCTCGCCGTTGCCCGACCCACCGAACACGACGCCGAGGGCCTGCACGCCCGCACGCTGGTCGCGCACGACGGCCGACGCGGCGTTGATGCAGAACGAGGGGTAGTCGTCGAGCGGGTCGTACTCGGCGGGACCATGGTCGACGACCTCGTGGCCGGCCTCGGTGAGGTGCTGGGCGAGCGTGTGCGAGAAGTCGAGGCCGGCGTGGTCCGTGCCGAGGTGGATGCGCATGCCTGCGATCCTATTCCCGGGCGTCGACGCCGCTCCGGGCCGGTCCGGGGTGCTGCCGGCCCCTAGCATCGAGGCATGACCACGACCCCGCCGGACGTCGTCGTGCGGCATGCCGAGCCGGACGACCTCGACGTCGTGCACGCGCTCCACCGCGAGGCCGTCCTGCACTCCACGGCGATCTGGCGCGACGAACCGCTCCCCCGCGCGTGGTTCGACGACTGGCTGGCGGAGCGCCGCCGCGACGGGTTCCCGGTGTTCGTCGCCGAGGCCGACGGTGTGGTCGCGGGCTACGTCACCTACGGGCCGTGGCGCGAGAACCCGGGCTACCGGTGGACCGTCGAGGACAGCATCTACCTCGACGCGCGGTTCCACGGCCGGGGCATCGCGTCGACGCTCCTCGGGGCCGCGATCGACCATGCCGTCCGGGACGGACGACACGTCATGATCGCCGACATCGCCTCGGACAACGCCGCGTCGATCCGCCTGCACGAACGGTTCGGGTTCGAGCACGTCGCCACCGTGCGCGAGGTCGGCCGCAAGTTCGACCGGTGGCACGACCTCGTCGTCATGCGGCGAGCCCTGGCTTGACGGGGTGGGACCGACCCTCCGCCTCCGCGTCGACCTTCCGCCGAAATCGCAGAACACGCCGCTCACGTCCATCCGTGAGCGGCGTGTTCTGCGATCTCGGCGACTCCGGGCGCCAGCCCGGGCGGGGCGGCCGGGAGGGACGGGGCGGGACCGACCCGCGCCTCCCGGCCGACGGCGGCCGCGTCAGACCGTGTCGAAGATCGGGCCGACGGTGCGGGAGCGCTTGAGCTCGAAGAAGCCGGGGTACCGGGCCGCCGCGACGACGCCGTCCCACAGGTCGAGCGCCTGCTGACCCTTCGGGGCGGGCGAGATGACGGGGCCGAAGAACGCGGTGCCCTCGACGGCGATCACCGGCGTGCCGACGTCCTGGCCGACCCGCTCGATGCCGTCGCGGTGGCTCTCGCGCATCGCGGCGTCGGTCTCGTCGGTCCACGCGGCGTCGGCGAGATCGGCCTCGAGTCCGAGCTCCTCCAGGACGGTGGGCACGACCTGCTGCGGGTCCTTCTCCTGACGGTGGTGGATGTGCTCGCCGAGGGCGTCGTAGAGGCGCTTGACGACGTCCTGGCCGTGGCGGAGGCGCGCCGCGGTGACGAGCCGCGAGTACACCTGGTTCCGGTCGAGCGCCTCCTTGTAGTTCTCGGGGATGTCCTGGCCCTCGTTGAGGACGAACAGGCTCATGACGTGCCACGTGACGTCGAGGTCGCGGTGCTGCTCGACCTCGCTCACCCAGCGGCTCGTCATCCACGCCCAGGGACACGTGGGGTCGAACCAGAAGTCCACAGCGGTCGGGGTCGTCGGGGAGCTGTCCACAGCGGTGTCCGTCATGCCGGTGACACTACGCGCGTCGGTAGGGTTGACGGGTCGCCATCGACGGCGACGACACCCCCGACGCGCCGGGCCCACGACGCCTGCGCGCTCGCAGAAGGATGGAGCGGCCCGTGCCCGGAGAGAACCTCACCCGAATCGAAGCCCAGGAGCGTGCGGCCGTCGTCGACGTCGCCGCCTACGAGGTCGACCTCGACCTGACACGGGGCGACGAGACCTTCGGGAGCACCACGACCGTGCGGTTCTCCGCGACGCCGGGTGCCGCGACGTTCATCGACGCGATCACCGCGGCCGTGCACGCGGTCACGCTGAACGGCACCGCGCTCGACGTGGCGGACGTCAACGACGGCGTGCGCATCCGCCTCGACGATCTCCAGGCCGAGAACGAGCTCACCGTCGTCGCCGACATGCGGTACACCAACACGGGCGAGGGCCTGCACCGCTTCGTCGACCCCGTCGACGGCGAGGTCTACCTCTACTCCCAGTTCGAGGTCCCGGATTCGCGCCGGATGTTCACCGTGTTCGAGCAGCCCGACCTCAAGGCGACGTTCGCGTTCACGGTCACCGCGCCGTCTCGTTGGCAGGTCGTGTCGAACTCGCCGACCCCCGAGCCCCGCGTCGACGGCGACGTCGCGACGTGGAGGTTCGCTCCGACCTCGCGGATCTCGAGCTACATCACCGCGCTCATCGCGGGCCCGTACACCGTGGTCCGCAGCGGACTGACGAGCCGCGACGGCCGCACCATCCCGCTCGGGATCTTCGCCCGGCAGTCGCTCGCCGAGTACCTCGACCCCGAGTACGTCTTCGAGACGACCCGCAAGGGCTTCGCCTACTACGAGGACAAGTTCGACGTCGCCTACCCCTTCGACAAGTACGACCAGCTCTTCGTGCCCGAGTTCAACGCGGGGGCCATGGAGAACGCCGGTGCCGTGACGTTCACCGAGACCTACGTGTTCCGCTCGAAGGTGACCGATGCGATCAAGGAGCGCCGCGTCGTCACGATCCTGCACGAGCTCGCGCACATGTGGTTCGGCGACCTGGTCACGATGAAGTGGTGGAACGACCTCTGGCTCAACGAGTCCTTCGCGGAGTGGGCGTCGACGATCGCGACCGCCGAGGCCACCGAGTGGACCGAGGCCTGGACGACGTTCCAGGCGATGGAGAAGTCCTGGGCCTACCGGCAGGACCAGCTCCCGTCGACCCACCCCGTCGTGGCCACCATCAACGACCTCGAGGACGTCCAGGTCAACTTCGACGGCATCACGTACGCGAAGGGCGGCTCGGTCCTCAAGCAGCTCGTCGCCTGGGTCGGGATCGACGCCTTCTTCGCCGGCGTCTCGGCCTACTTCAAGAAGCACGCGCACGGCAACACCGAGCTGCGCGACCTGCTCGCCGAGCTCGAGGTCACGAGCGGCCGAGACCTCTCCGATTGGTCGAGCGTCTGGCTCGAGACGGCCGGGGTGAACACGCTCCGTCCCGAGTTCACGACGGACGACGACGGCGTGATCACCGCGTTCGCGGTCCTCCAGGAGGCCCCGAGCGACCACCCGACGCTGCGTCCCCACCGCCTCGCCATCGGCGTGTACGCGTTCGGCGGCGACGCCCACGAGGAGGCCGTCCACCCGTTCGGCGCGAACGCCGCGTCCGCCGGTGGCAAGCTCGAGCGCACGCACCGCATCGAGATCGACGTCGACGGCCCGCGGACCGAGGTCCCGGAGCTCGTCGGCGTGCACCGCGGGGACCTCGTGCTGCTCAACGACGACGACCTGGCGTACGCCAAGATCCGCCTCGACGAGCACTCGCGCCGCACGGCGGTGGAACACCTGGCCGCCATCGCGAACCCGCTCGCCCGGTCCATCGTCTGGGGTGCGGTGTGGGACGCCACCCGCGACGCCGAAGCGCCGGCGAGCGACTACGTCCGCCTGGTCCTCGGCAACATCGCCACCGAGACCGAGTCGACGACCATCCGGACCACGCTGTCGCAGCTGCTCCTGGCCGCCCGGAGCTACGTCGCGCCCGCGAAGCGAGAGGCCACCGTCCGCGAGGTCGGCGATGCCCTCTGGCAGCTGGCGGCGACGGCGGAGGCCGGATCCGACGCCCAGTTCCAGTTCGTCAAGTTCTTCGCGCAGATCGCGTCGACCCCGGAGCACGTGGCGACGCTGCAGGGGCTCCGGAGCGGTGACGTCCTGCTCAACGACCTGACGATCGACACGGACCTGCGCTGGGAGTTGCTCGAGGGGCTCGTGCTCAACGGCGCCGCGGGCGAGTCCGAGATCGCCACGGAGCTCGCCGCCGACCCGACGGCGAACGGTGAGCAGGCCGCGGCGCGCGCGCGGGCGACCATCCCCACCGCCGAGGGCAAGCTCACCGCGTTCTCGTCGCTCGTCGACTCCGACGCCCTGCCGAACGCGATCGTGCGGCAGACCGCGGTCGGGTACCAGCACGTCCTCACGCCCGTCGCGCTCGAGGGCATCGTGTCGCGGTACTTCGACGCCCTGACCGAGATCTGGGCCAACCGGACCTACCACATCGCGGAGACCCTGGTGGCGGGCCTCTACCCGGCGCCGCTCGCGAGCGTCGAACTCCGCGACGCCACGCAGGCATGGCTCGACACCCACCCGGAGACCCCGGCGCTCCGCCGCCTGGTCGTCGAGAACCTCGCCGGTGTCGAGCGGGCGCTCGCGGTCCAGGCGGCCGACGCCTGATCGAAGGGAGGGGTGGCGGGATCTCCCGCCGCCCCTCCCTCGGGTACTCCGCCCGCTCCTGGGATCCTCTCCCGGGTGTCATCCTCGTGACAGGCCTCGGGACCCCTGAGAACACCGTGTGACCGCGCCTCGGCCGGGCGCAGCTGAACGTCCGGCCGAGGTCCATCCCCTACCATCGCTCGGACCATGCTCCTCGCCGCGACATCGACCCCATCCCCCACCGACGAAGCGAAGACCATCGTGACGAACGCCTTCACGCAGTTCGTCGACACCTGGCACACGGCGATCACGATCGTGATCGTCGTGGTCCTCGCTGTCGTCCTGCGACTGTTCCTGCGCCGGGTCATCCGGAACCTCGTCGACCGCATCGTCAACGGTGTGAAGCGTCGGCAGAACGTCGAGGACACGCAGGCCCTCATCGCGTCGCCCCTGCAGACCGCGCGTGTGATCCAGCGCACCCGGACGCTCGGCAGTGTGCTCGAGAACGTCGCGACCGTGGTGATCGCCGTCGTGGCGCTCGTCATCATCGCCAGCCAGTTCGGCGCGAACCTGCTGGGGCTCGTCGCGGGGGCGTCGGTGGTCGCCGCGGGCCTCGCCGTCGGGGCGCAGAGCATCGTCAAGGACCTGCTGTCCGGGATCTTCATGATCATCGAGGACCAAGCCGGCGTCGGTGACGTCGTCGACACGGGTCAGGCCACCGGCGTGGTCGAGAACGTCGGCCTGCGGGTCATGCAGGTCCGTGACGTCAACGGGATCCTCTGGTTCGTACCGAACGGGCAGATCCTCCGCGTCGGGAACATGTCGCAGGGATGGTCCCGTGTCCTCGTCGACGTCACCGTCCCGTACGAGACGGACATCGACGCCGTCGAGGACGCACTGCTCGGCGCGGCGGTGGCGATGGCGCAGGAGACCCGCTGGCGGCAGCGCATCGTCGAGAAGCCGGAGATCTGGGGCCTCCAGACGATCACCGACGGTGCGATGGTGTTCCGGCTCGTCATCAAGACGCGCGCTGCCGAACTCGACGCCGTCGGCCGGGAGCTCCGGGTCCGCCTCAAGAAGGCGGTCGACGACCTCGGCGTGACGCTGCCCGCCATGGCGATGATCATGCCCGCCGGATGGGAGAACGCCACCTCGATCAACGGCGCTCGCCCCCCGCGCACGCATCCGACGCCCGTCACCCGACCGTCCCGCAAGAAGGCCACGGCGCCCCGGGACCCGGCATGAGCGGCGACGGCACCGAGCGCCCCGCCCACGGCACCGAGCGCCCCGGCGTCGGCGTCGGGCCGCAGCCGATCACGCTCCGCGTCGGCTCGGGCGGCGTGACCCCGGGCGGCGAGCTCTTCCACCGGATCGGCGGCGCCCCGACGTTCGACCGGCTCGTCCGCGCCTTCTACGAGGGTGTCCAGAGCGACCCCGTCATCTGGCCGATGTACCCGGCCGAGGACCTGGAGGGCGCGATCTCGCGACTCTCCCTGTTCCTCCAGCAGTACTGGGGCGGACCGACGACCTACTCGGAGGAGCGCGGGCACCCGCGGCTGCGGATGCGGCACATGCCGTTCCGCGTGACCCCGGATGCGCGGGACCGCTGGTTGCGGCACATGCGCGCCGCCGTCGACGGTCTCGACCTCGCTCCGATGGACGAGGCGATGCTCTGGGCGTACCTCGAGCGCGCGGCGCACGCCATGGTGAACGCCGCGGGCGACGTCAGCGGGACAGGCTCCACGCCCGACGCTTGACGAGCACGTGGCCGCGGGTCGTCGTCAGGCGGCTCCACGGCCCCGTCTCGAACAGACGGACGGGTTCACCCTCGGCCAGGAACCCGAGGCTCTCGGCCGCGAACGCGGCTCCAGCGGGCAGGTGCTCCTCGCCGTTGACGGGCCTTCCCCAGACCTCGGCGCGGACGCGGCGCACGACAGCGTCGCCGGCGGCCGTCGGGACGGCTTCTGCCACCTCGGCCATGCCCTCGCGCGCGACCCGGCGGAGCGTGCGCGCATCGATGTCGAGCTGCGCGACCCAGCCACCGCGGGGCGGCGAGATCGCGGCCCAGGTCACAGTGTGGACCTCGAGCGGGAGCTCAGCCGTGACGGCGGTCGCCGCGGTCGGGTCCAGTCCGCGTTCCTCGGCGGAGCGGTGCTCCTCGACGAGCGCGTCGAGCCGGTGGACGAACGACGCGATCGGGACGACGGCGTCGAACTCGACCGGGTCGGCCAACGCGAACGTCCGGAGTCCGAGCACCGTCGGCACCTCGTCGAGCAACCCGACCGGGTACAGGATCGCCGTGTAGACGGCGAGGACGCCGCCACCGGCGATGAGCCGCACCGATCCGTCCTCCACCCGGGAGGCCCGCCCCAGGTAGGTGCGGAGGTCGCCGAGGGAGGTGGTGTCGGGAAGCGTGAACGACGGGCTCATCAACGGTCGAGGATAACGGACCGCGCCCGCGGACCGCTG
Source organism: Curtobacterium sp. MCBD17_013 (assembly GCF_003234565.1). Lineage (GTDB taxonomy): Bacteria > Actinomycetota > Actinomycetes > Actinomycetales > Microbacteriaceae > Curtobacterium. The sequence goes on from NZ_QKTU01000005.1 coordinate 19,313, forward strand.
GGGCACCCCGCTCGGGTGGCTCGTAGACTACGGGGCGATGAACGGCCCAGCGCACGGAGGCCCGACGACGGGCGAACCGGACTTCATGCCCACCCTCCGGCTCGTGGACACGGGTGCGAGCACCGGCGAGGACATCTTCACCGGGTCGAGCCACTGGTCACCCGGCGGCCGGGTGTTCGGCGGGCAGGTCCTCGCCCAGTGCGTCGTCGCGGCGCAGACCACGATCGACGGGCGGGCCATCCACTCGATGCACGGGTACTTCCTCCGCCCCGGTGCCATCGACGAGCCGATCACGTTCGCCGTCGAGCGGATCCACGACGGCCGCTCCTTCGCCACGCGTCGGGTCCAGGCGTACCAGCGGGGTGTGCCGATCTTCTCGATGATCGCCTCGTTCCAGACGCCCGACACCGGCGTGGAGCACCAGGACACGATGCCCCTGAACGTCCCCGACCCCGAGTCCCTCCCGTCGGCCGCCGAGCTCCTCGCCGGGATCGACCACCCCGTCGCCCGCCACTGGGCGAAACGGTCGATCGACGTCCGGCACCCCGGAGGGCCGGTGTTCATCGAGGTGACCGGTGAGCGCGTCGCCCACCAGGCCGTCTGGCTCCGGGTGGCCGGTCACCTGCCCGACGACCCCGCCCTCCACCGTGCCGTGCTCGGTTACGCGAGCGACCTGTCGATCCTCGAGCCGATCATGCGGCGGCACGGCCTGGCCTGGGGCACGCCGGGCGTCAAGAGCGCGAGCCTCGACCACGCGATGTGGTGGCACCGCGACGGCCGCGCTGATGACTGGGTGCTCTACACGCAGGAGTCACCGAGCGCGCAGAGCGGCCGTGGACTGGCGATCGGCCGGATGTTCGACCGTTCGGGCCGCCTGCTGACCACGGTCGCGCAGGAGGGCATGCTCCGCGTGCCCGGGGCCTGAGCGGGGGTCTGACGGTCCCAGGAAGACCCGACGACTCCCCCACGGCTCCGGGCGCGCCCACGATGCTCATGTCCCCGTCACCAGACAGAGAGCAGAGCACCATGGACATCAACGGACGCAGCGTCTTCATCGTCGGAGGGACCTCCGGCATCGGCCTCGGACTCGCCAGACGGTTCGCCGCGGCGGGCAGCACCGTCGTCGTCGGCGGGCGGAACGTCGACCGTGTCGACGACCTCGAGACCGTCGTCGTCGACGTCACCGATCTGGCCTCCGTCCTCCACGCACGCGACACCGTCCTGCGGGACCACCCGGACCTCGACGTCGTCGTCACGATGTCGGGCGTGATGCTCCTCGAGGACCTCCGCGATCCGGCCCACTTCGCGCAGACCGCGGTGACCGTCGACGTCAACCTCCTCGGGACGATCCGGGTCATCGACGCGTTCACGCCGCACCTCATCGCGCGTGGCGGCGGTGACCTCATCACGGTGACGTCGGGGATCGCGTTCCTCCCGTTCCCCCTCATGGCGAGCTACGCGGCGTCGAAGGCCGGGGTGCACGCGTACTCGGAGGCCCTCCGCGCGCAGCTCGCCGGCACCGGGGTCGCCGTCACCGAGCTCGTCCCGCCCGCGGTCGACACGGGTGACCAGGGCGCGGTCAACCCCGCGGCCCTGCCGCTGGAGGGGTTCCTGGACGAGGTGACCGACCTGCTCACCCAGGACCCGACGCCCCACGAGATCCTGGTGCAGGGCGTGCAGATGCACCGCTGGGCGGAGCGTGACGGCACGTACGCGGACCTCGTGGCACGACGGTCGGCAGCGCTCGCGAACCTGCCCGGGCGCTGACCGGCAGCCGAACCCGGCAAGCGGGTCGTGGGCGGCGGCACCGGCCGTCGCCCACGACGGTCCTACGGGCGCGAGAACGCCACGGGCTCCTCGCGGTACGCCTCGCACGCGGCACGCTCGACGTCGGTGAGGCGGCGCGGGCGGTTCGTCTCGGCGTCGACGAGCACGAGCGAGGTGGTCGCCCGGGTGAACACGACGAAGGGGTCAGTACCGGCGGGCGAGCAGACCTCGTACGAGACGTCGATGCTCGCCCCGCCGATCCGCCCGACCCACATCTGGATGTCGAGCGGCCGCCGGAGGTACGGGATCGACTGCAGGTACTCGAGTCGCTGTCCGGCGATCACCGTCAACGTCCCGGATCCGGGGCGACCGTCGATGATCGGCGGCGGCGTCTCGGACGTGCCCTCGAGTTCCTCGGGGTCCGGCGCCCAGAACGCGAGGATGCGTGCTTCCTCCAGGAGCCGGAGCATCGCCGAGTTGTTGACGTGCCCGTACGCGTCGATGTCACTCCACCGGATGCGGACGGGCACGCGCAGTCGTGCCACCGTCAGTCCCGCGTGAGCTTGCGGTACGTCGCCCGGCCGGGCTTGGCGGCATCGGCGCCGAGGCGCTGGATCTTGTTCTCCTCGTAGGCCTGGAAGTTGCCCTCGAACCAGTACCAGTTCGGCACGCCGTCCTCGTTCACGCCCTCCCACGCGAGGATGTGCGTCGCGATGCGGTCGAGGAACCACCGGTCGTGGGTGATGACCACGGCACAGCCCGGGAACTCGAGGAGGGCGTTCTCCAGGCTGCCGAGGGTCTCGACGTCGAGGTCGTTCGTCGGCTCGTCGAGGAGCAGGAGGTTGCCCCCCTGCTTGAGCGTCAGCGCGAGGTTCAGTCGGTTGCGCTCACCACCGGAGAGCACGCCGGCCTTCTTCTGCTGGTCCGGGCCCTTGAACCCGAACTGCGACACGTACGCGCGCGACGGGATCTCGGTCTTGCCCACCTGGATGAAGTCGAGGCCATCGGACACGACCTCCCACAGGTTCTTGTTCGGGTCGATGCCGCCGCGCGTCTGGTCGACGTACGAGATGTCGACGGTCTCGCCGATCTTGAGGTCGCCGGCGTCGAGGGGCTCGAGGCCGACGATCGTCTTGAACAGCGTCGTCTTGCCCACGCCGTTCGGGCCGATGACGCCGACGATGCCGTTGCGCGGCAGCGTGAACGACAGGTTGTCGATGATGATCCGCTCGCCGAACTGCTTGTGCAGCTTGGCCGCGTCGATGACCTGCGAGCCGAGGCGCGGCCCCACGGGGATCACGATCTCCTCGAAGTCGAGCTTGCGCGTCCGCTCGGCCTCGGCCGCCATCTCCTCGTAGCGGGCGAGGCGGGCCTTCGACTTCGCCTGGCGGCCCTTGGAGTTGCTCCGCACCCAGTCGAGCTCGTCCGACAGACGCTTGGCGAGCTTGGCGTCCTTCTTGCCCTGCACCTCGAGGCGCGCACGCTTCTTCTCGAGGTACGTCGAGTAGTTGCCCTCGTACGGGTAGAGCCGTCCGCGGTCGACCTCGGCGATCCACTCGGCGACGTGGTCGAGGAAGTACCGGTCGTGGGTCACGGCGAGGACGGCGCCGGGGTACTGCTGCAGGTGCTGCTCGAGCCACAGCACGCTCTCGGCGTCGAGGTGGTTCGTCGGCTCGTCGAGCAGGAGCAGGTCGGGCTTCTGCAGCAGGAGCTTGCAGAGGGCGACGCGGCGCTTCTCGCCACCGGAGAGGTGCGAGACGACCTCGTCCGCCGGCGGGCACTGGAGCGCCGCCATGGCCTGCTCGAGCTGCGAGTCGAGGTCCCACGCGTCGGCCGCGTCGATCTCTTCCTGCAGGGTGCCCATCTCGGCCAGGAGCGCGTCGAAGTCGGCGTCCGGCTCGGCCATCTGGGCGGAGATCTCGTTGAAGCGGTCGAGCTTGGCCTTGATCGGGCCGACGCCTTCCTGCACGTTCTCGAGGACCGTCTTGTCCTCGTCGAGCTCCGGCTCCTGCATGAGGATGCCGACCGTGAACCCCGGCGTGAGCTTGGCCTCGCCGTTCGACGGCTGGTCGAGGCCGGCCATGATCTTGAGGATCGTCGACTTGCCAGCGCCGTTCGGGCCGACGACGCCGATCTTGGCGCCGGGCAGGAACGACATCGTGACGTCGTCGAGGATCAGTTTCTCGCCGACCGACTTGCGGGCGCGGACCATTTGGTAGATGTACTCAGCCATGTCTCGTCCAGTCTACTGAGGGGTACGGAGGACAGCGGGGGCGGTGATCACCACCGGCGTCATTGGATGCTCTCGGTCTTGCCGATCAGGCACTTGCCCGTGCTGAGCACGGGAGCCGTCTCGCTCACGAACGCCGCGCCGCGGAACTGACCGATGAGGCAGGTGGACCCGACGAGCACCGACACCTGGATCGAGTCGGCGGCGCGACCGATCGAGGTCGTGTCCGGCGTGATCTGCATCGCCTTCTTCGGGAACCCCGCGTTCACGAGGGAGTTCACGATCGCCGCGTCGTCGGGGTGCGCGTTCGACGTGGTGAGCGTGTGCGCGGCGTCGTCGAACCGGCCCTTCGCCGCGATGGCGGCGGCGTCCATCGTCGCGGTCGGGACGGGGACGTCCGTCGGGGTCGAGATCGCCGTGGCCGTCGTGCTCGCGGAGACGCTGCTGCTCGGCGGTGCGGACACCGTGTCGTGGTCACCGCCGCCCGTGCAGGCGCTCACGCCGATCCCAGCGAGCATCGTGATCGCCAGGACCATCGGGAGCCTGCCTCGCATGGACGCGTCCTTCCTGCGACGGCGGTCCCCCCGGCGGCGCCGCACCAGTGTACGGGCAGGACCCGGGCGGGCCGGGAGACCACTGCCCGTCACGCCGTGGCGTCCACCGCGAGGGCCGAGGGGTCGTGACGGTCCGGGCCAGGGGCCGGTGCGGCGTCGTCGTCGGGCACGACGCCGTCGGGGCCCACGCCCGCGAACTCCGGTGCCACGAACATCCCCGGTGTCGAGGCGAGACCGTCGCCATCCGGGCCGCCGTCGTCCAGGTTCCCGTCCATGGAGCCAGCGTCGTCGGCACCGGGCGTCGCCCCCAGCGCGCCGGCTGCGACCTCGACCGCGACGGCACCGGCCACCGCGCGTTCCTCGGCCGACGGCGCGTCACCCGGAGCCGCCATCTCGTCGGCCGTCTGCCGCGGCGTGCGGCGCCACTGACCGCGCCCGTAGGCCAGGTCGTGCCCGATTGCGTCGGCGTCGATCTCGACCGCGAGCCCCGACCGGTCCTGGCGCTCCCACGTCCGGACCCGCAACCGCCCCGCGACGAGCACCCGGTCCCCCTTGACGACGGAACCGGTGCAGTTCGACGCCAGGCTGCGGAACGCGGTGACCGTGAACCAGTTCGTGTCGCCGTTCACCCAGGCGGAGTTGGCGCGGTCCCACCGCCGCGACGGCGACGCCAGTCGGAAGCTCGTGATGGCCAGGCCGGTCCCCGTGACGAGGTGCCGTGGTTCGGTCGCGACGATGCCGCGGATGGTGATCGTGTCGTTCATGCCCCGATCGTCGGGCCTGGCCCAACGCGGCGAGGCGCTGTCGACCACACCGGTGGACAACCGCCTCGACGGGTCCCTTGGGGACGACGTCCGGTCAGTGGGCGCGGAACTCGGGCCGCTCGGCCAATGGCCCGAGCGCCGCGTGCACGGCACGCTTCGCCGACTCGAGCGTCGGGTACGACGCGTGTCGATCCTCCCGGCCGTAGAGCGCGACGCGGAACCCGGCTTCGGTGCGGTGGATGCTGCCCACCGCACCGGCCGGTCCGATAGCGACCCAGGTGTCCGTCGTGCGTGTGGTGACACGCTCGTCCGTCGTCGTCATCGTCGACCACCTCCTCGTGGTCCCGCGCCGTCCGACGACCGGATCGGTGTCCGGCTACGACGCCAGGATGTACTGAGCGTACGCCCGGCGCACCTTGTTCACCTTGGGCACCGCGACGGCCATGCAGTAGCCCTGACCCGGGTTCTTCGCGAAGAAGTCCTGGTGGTACTCCTCGGCCCGGTAGAACTCCGTGAGCGGCTCGATCGTCGTGACGATGGTGCCGTCCCAGATGTCAGCCGCACGCTCGATCGCGCGCTCGAACAGGGCACGCTGCTCGTCGTCGGCCGGGAACATCGCCGACCGGTACTGGGTGCCGACGTCGGCGCCCTGACGGTTGAGCTGGCGCGGGTCGTGCAGCGTGAAGAAGACGTCGAGGATGACGTCGGCGGGGATCACGGTCTCGTCGAAGGTGACGGCGACCGCTTCGGCGTGCCCGGTCCGGCCGGTGCACACGAGCTCGTACGAGGGGTCGGCGACCGTCCCGCCGACGTAACCGGACACGACGTCCTGCACGCCCTGGAGCGTGCGGTACACCGCGTCGAGACACCAGAAACAACCACCTGCGAGCACGAACGTCGTCATGGGGGCAACCTACCTTCCGCGGCCGGGCGACTCCCGGCTGGGTGGTCAACGACGACGGGCCCCTCGCCATTCCCCGGCCCGCCCTCCACACGGGAGGCACGGCGCCCGTCGTCCACACCGGTCGCGGTCGCGCGCTGCGCTGTCGGCGGGTGCTCCTAGCGTCGTCGTCGAGCCGGGAACCGCCTGGCGGACGAGGAGGCGACATTGGAGACGACAGCAGCTCCCTGGCGGATCGGGACGCCACGGCCGGTCGCGCGTTCCCGTGGCGGCCTCCGCGTCCTCGACGTGCGTGAGGACCTGAGCCGGGTGACCCGCGCGAACGGCGAGATCGTCGGGTACGTGGACCGCGTCGAGGTCGCGGGCGCTCCGGCGTACCGAGCGCGCCGATACGTCCCCGCCGAGCGTCGCTTCGTGGCGCTCCCCACGGTGTGGGACCCGGACGACGCCGTCGACTGCCTGCGCTGGTGACACCGATCGGACCCTCCGCGGGGCGGTTCTCCGCAATGGCCTGTCGCACGCCGACGGCGCCGTGAGCCATGGATATGGTGCGCACATGCAATGGTGGAACAGCTTCATCGACTGGTCGGGTTCGGCCCATGGGTGGCGACTCATCTCGGGCGCGATCATCCCGTTCGTCGCGATCGTCGTCGCGGGGATCGTCGCGGCCCTCATCGGTCGCGGTGCCGCCAAGCGCGTCGTGGCGATGCAGGAGCGCGAAGCGAAGAACGCCGCCGTCGCCGGCGTCATCTCCGCCGCCCGCAAGGCCGCGACCTGGGGTGCGCTGGGCCACGACGAGCGTTCCTACGCGGATCACCTGGCCGAGGACGCCGACATCCGGCTGCGGCTCCTGCCCGTGGTCGGTGCACCCGTGGCGGCGAACTGGGCGCAGCACGAGATCGCCGACATCAAGAAGCACTCGTCGACCTTCAGCTTCCAGGCCGAACAGTCGCTGTCCGAGTTCCGTGACCGCATGCTCGAGTGGCAGGCGCGGCCGTCCAGGGCACGCAAGCTGTTCCGCGCGGACCTGGAGCGCTGGAAGTTCGAGAGCCCGGACCCCGACGCCGACCTCGTCAAGCGCCAGCAGGAGTGGAACGCGGACCAGACCGAGGCGGTACGGGCGGGATCCGGTGCCGAGCGCGGTGCCACGACGACGCCCCTCCGCGCCGGGCGCTCGGACGCGGCGAGCACGACCGCGACGGGCACGACCGCGACGGGCACGACCGCGGCGAGCGGGACCGCCGACGCCGCCGGTGGGGTGACGGTCGGTTCGGGGACCGCTCCGCGTCCGGCGCCGATCGCACCGGTGCTCCCCCGTGTGGATCGCAGCCCCCTGCCCGACCGCGCCGCATCGGCAGCTCGCGGCACACTGACCGACCGCAGTGCTTCGGCAGACAGCAGCGCCCCGGCGGACCGCGCCCCTTCGGCACGGCCGGTCGGGACGCCGGACCGCGAGGCGGGAGCCGATGGATCGGCAGCGGTGACGCCGTCCGGCGCGGCAGTGTCCGGTACCGGCGGGACCGAGGCGGACCGGCAGACGGCCGTGGTGCCGGCAGTGGCCGTCGCACGACCGTCGACGTCGGAGCGTCCGGCGACCCAGTCCCCGGCTGCGGCCCCGGCCCCGGCCCCGGCTCAGGTCGTCCCGGTGAGCGCGGACGAGTCCGGCGAGCACGGCCGACCGGCGGGCGAGCTGACGGACCCGAAGGTCGACGCGGCCGGGCCCGCGACCACGAACACGACGTCGATCCCGACCCGCATCGCGGACGCGCCGGTCGAGCCGGCCGATCCCGACGAAACAGACGAGGCGCCGTACGGTTCACCGGTCAGCGCGGCGGAACTCCGGCGCCGGGCCGACCAGGACGACGACTGATCGAGCGCCCGCTCAGACGGACCACATGGACGGCCGCTCCCTCGACGGGGGCGGCCGTTCGTCGTCGCGCCCCCGGCAGGATTCGAACCCGCGACAGGATGGGTAGAAACCATCTGCTCTTCCACTGAGCTACGGAGGCCTGCGAGCGATTGTACGGCGTGGCCGTGGACGGCGACGGGCGCGTGCCGGGACGGCGGGGACGCGTCAGGGCAGCGCGCGGGCGAGCGCCGTCAGCAGCTGGTCCGGTCGTGGGACCCCTGCGGCACGGAACACCTCGTCACCGTCCGCCCCGCTGATGACGATGGTCGGCGTGGAGCGGATGCCGAGCGCCTCGACCCGGTCCGGGTGCGCCGCGACGTCGAGCTCCCGCACCTCGAGCGCGGGGACGAGCCGCTGTGCCTCACCGACGACCCGTCGTGCCGCGGCGCAGGGGGCGCAGAACGCGGACGTGTACAGGTCGAGGTGCATGCCGGGCCGAACGCGATCCGGCCGGCCGCCATTCCCGGAGGCCGGCCGACGCGGGTCAGGGGCGGTCGAACTCGCCGGTGCGGTCGCCCCGGTTCTCGAGTGCGTCGACGGGGTCCGAGTGCTCGGCGTCCCAGCGGTAGTCGACGTGCACCTGGTCGACGACCTGCTTGGCGTTCTCGGCCTTGTAGGTGAACGCGGTCTCGAGTCCGTCGACGATCGCGAACGCCGTCACCTCGTCGTCCCACGTGTCGCTCGTCGCGGTGCGGGTGTCCGTCGTGCCGTTGAAGGGGCCGTCGTGGTAGATGGCGGTGTACTCGTCGCCCTCGTGGATGGTGATGTCGCTCATTCGTCCCTTCTACCAGTCGGGGCATCGAGCGGCCCGCGCATCGGGCACCACGAGGACGGTCGGGAGGACGGCTCTTGTCCGGTACATAGCTCGGCTATACAATTGTCGGCATGGACGATCGCGAGGCCACCATCGAGACGCTCCTCGTGTCCGTGAATCGACTGATCCGTCGCGCCGCCCGCGCCAGCGGCAACACGACCTCGTCGGCCGTGTGGCGGACCCTCGGCATCCTCGACAGCGACGGCACGATGCGCCTCGGCGAGCTCGCCGCGGTCAGCCGGGTCAGCCAGCCGACGATGACCAAGCTCGTCGCGGGCATGGTCACGGACGGCCTCGCGAGCCGGACCACCGACCCGGAGGACTCCCGGGCCGGCCTCATCACGATCACCGACGCCGGCCACCAGGCCATCCGGGACTGGCGCGCCACCCTCGCGCGCGAGGTCGGTCCGCTCTTCGCGGACCTCGACCCCGACGAGTGGGACACCCTGCACCGAGCAGCGACCCTCGTCACGGCGAGGGTCAGGACGGAGACACCCGCGTGACGGACCACGCAGCACCGACCGCCACCGGCCACGGCCCCACCGGCCACGGCAGCAGCAGCAGCAGCAGCAGCATCCTCAAGCAGTCCTCGGCGGTCTGGGCGATCGCCTTCGCCTGCGTCGTGGCGTTCATGGGCATCGGGCTCGTGGACCCGATCCTCCCGGCGATCGCGCAGTCCCTCAAGGCCACGCCGACGCAGACCGAGCTCCTGTTCACGAGTTACCTCGCAGTGACGGGCGTCGCGATGTTCTTCACGAGCTGGGTCTCGAGCCGGATCGGCGCGAAAAAGACGCTCATGATCGGGCTCGCGCTCATCGTGCTGTTCTCGGTGCTCGCCGCCACGTCGGGCAGCGTCTGGCACATCATCGACTTCCGCGCCGGGTGGGGGCTCGGCAACGCGCTCTTCATCTCGACCGCGCTCGCCACGATCGTCGGTGCGGCGTCGGGCGGGACGGCCTCGGCGATCATCCTGTACGAGGCGGCGCTCGGGCTCGGCATCGCGATCGGTCCGCTGGTCGGCGGGCTCCTCGGGTCGATCAGCTGGCGCGGGCCGTTCTTCGGCGTGACGACGCTCATGGCGATCGCGTTCGTGGCGATCCTCGTGTTCCTCCGGGGCAACGGGGTGGAGAAGCCGTCGCCCACCCCGCTGTCCGCCCCGTTCCGCGCGCTCGGCCGTCCGGCGCTGGCCGCCCTCGCCGCGACCGCGCTGTTCTACAACATCGGCTTCTTCGTGCTCCTCGCCTACACGCCGTACCCGCTCGGCTTCGACGCGCTCGGCATCGGGTTCACCTTCTTCGGTTGGGGTGTCGGCCTCGCGGTCACCTCGGTGTGGGTCGCGCCGATGCTGACGGCCCGGCTCCGGCGCACGTCGGTGCTCCGGCTCGCGCTGCCGCTGCTGGCGCTCGACCTGTTCGCGGCGGCGGTCGTGGTGCACAGCCAGGTCGGCCTGGTGATCTGCGTGGTGATCGGCGGTCTCGTGCTCGGCGTGCTCAACACCGTCCTCACCGAGAGCGTCATGGAGGCCACGGACCTGCCCCGTGCCGTTGCGTCGAGCGCCTACTCGGCCGTCCGGTTCATCGGCGGCGCGGTGGCCCCGCCGGTCGCGACGCTGCTCGCGGACGCGATCGCCCCGAGTGCCGCGTACGTCTTCGCCGGCGCGTCCGTCACGGTCGCCTTCGTCGTGACGCTCGTCGCGGCGCGCGCACTCCGCCGCGTCGACGACGGACCCGAGCCCCAGCGCATCGAGGCGGAGGCCGTCAGCGCCGGCGAGGTGAGCTGACCACCGGACGTCCGCCGCGCGCCTCCCGACCGCACGCGACCGGTCGGGAGGCCCGACCCCACCCCCAGGACCGTCACCGGACCGGCATAGGATCGAGCACATGTCCACGTCACACGACCGCCTCGTCTGGATCGACTGCGAGATGACGGGGCTCGACCTCGACGCCGACGAACTCGTCGAGGTCGCGGTCGTCGTCACGGACTTCGACCTCGAGCCGGTCCACCCGGGCTTCGACATCGTCATCAAGCCGAACCAGTCGGCACTCGACAACATGAACGACTTCGTGCGGAACATGCACACGACCTCGGGCCTCATCGACGAGATCCCGAACGGCGTGAGCCTGGCCGACGCGGAGTACCAGGTGCTCGAGTACATCCTGCGGCACGTCCCCGCCGAGGGCTCGGCACCGCTGGCGGGCAACACGATCGGCACCGACCGGTCGTTCCTCGCGCGGTACATGCCCCGGGTCGACAACCACCTGCACTACCGCAGCGTCGACGTGTCGAGCATCAAGGAACTCTGCCGCCGCTGGTTCCCGCGCGTGTACTTCAACGCACCGGAGAAGCACGGCGGCCACCGCGCCCTCGCCGACATCCTCGAGTCGATCCGGGAGCTCGAGTACTACCGGCGCGCGGGGTTCGTCGCCGAGCCGGGGCCGGCCACCGAGGACGTGCGCGGGATCGCGGAGCAGGTCGTCGACAAGTGGGAGTCCCGGCTGGCCGCACCGCAGGCCTGACCGGCAGCGCGGCGCCGGACTGTCCGCTCGACGCGGACGCCCCGGACTGGGGTCACCAAACCCCGAGCCGGGCCGCCTCGAACACATAGCGTGTCCAGCACCATGCGCAGCGCGACCACCACCACGGCCTCCCGCATCATCAGCGTCGGGGGCGTCCGCGGGGACCTCGTCGTCCCGAACGACGACCTCGTCGGTTCCATCGACTCGTCCGACGAGTGGATCCGCCGCCGCACGGGGATCGTCACGCGTCGACACGCGCGCAAGGAGGTCCTGGTCGAGGACCTCGCCGAGCAGGCCGGGCGCAGTGCGATCGATGCCGCCGGGATCGACCCCGAGCAGGTCGACGTCGTCATCGTCGCGAGCATCTCGTGGATGCAGACCACGCCCGCGATGGCGCCCCTCGTGGCGCATCGGCTCGGCACCGGACCCGGCACCGCCGCGTTCGACGCCAACGCCGCCTGTGCGGGCTACTGCTACGGGATCGGCCAAGCGGATGCGATGATCCGCTCGGGGCTCGCCCGGCACGTCCTGGTGATCGGTGCCGAGAAGATCTCCGACTTCATCGAACCGACCGACCGCACGATGTCGTTCATCATGGGTGACGGCTCGGGTGCCGCACTCGTCGGACCGAGCGACACCCCCGGCATCGGCCCGACCGTGTGGGGGTCGGACGGCCGCCTCAACGGCGCGATCGGGCTGACGCACTCGTGGCTCGACTTCAAGTACGCCGCCGACGACGAGCGCGTGCCGTGGCCGACCGCGCGCCAGGACGGGCCGAGCGTGTACCGGTGGACGCAGACGGCGCTGCCGGAGCTCGCGCTCAAGGCGATCGCGGACGCGGGCCTGACCCCGAAGGACATCGAGGTCTTCGTGCCACACCAGGCGAACCTCCGGATCGTCGAGGGACTGCACGACCGGCTCGGACTCGCCGACGACGTCATCGTCGCGCGCGATATCGTCGACACGGGCAACACGTCGTCCGCGTCGGTGCCGCTCGCGACCGAGCGGCTGCTGCGCGAGGGACTCGCGCAGCCGGGCCAGATCGCCCTGCAGTTCGGGTTCGGCGCCGGGCTGGCGTACGCCGCGCAGGTCGTGCGGCTGCCCGAGCACGTGGGCGTCGCCGGACCCGGCGCGCCCGTCCCGGTCGCGGAACCGGTCGCCGTGTGAGTCCCTGGACGTCGGCGGGCGCCGCGCCCGCCGAACCGAGGAGCACCGTGACCCCCGACCAGCCCACCGTCGTCGTGACCCGCCCCGCGCCGGGCGTCGTCCTGGCGACGCTGTCCCGCCCGGAGCGGCTCAACGCGATCACGGTCGGGATGTTCGCCGAGCTCGAGGAGCTCGCCGCGTCGCTCGCCCGCGACGAGCACGTCCGCGTGCTCGTGCTCACGGGCGCCGGCCGGGGGTTCTCGTCCGGCTACGACCTCGACGAGGCGAAGGAGCTCCCGCAGCTCACCGCCATGGGGATGCTCGCCCGCCAGGAGGCCGCGGCGCGCGCGCTCGTCGGCCTCCGGTCCCTGCCGATCCCCGTCGTCGCGGCGGTGAACGGTCCGGCCGCCGGTGGCGGGTTCTCGCTGGCCCTCGCGGCGGACATCCGACTCGCCTCCCCCACGGCCACCTTCGTCGCGTCGTTCGTCCGGATCGGCCTGTCCGCCGGTGATCTCGGGTTGTCCTGGCTCCTCCCACGCGTGATCGGGTCGGGCCGCGCCGCCGAGATCACGTTGACCGGTCGCGCGGTCGACGCCGCCGAGGCGGAGCGGATCGGACTCGTGTCCCGCGTCGTCCCGGCGGAGTCCCTGCTCGAGGAGGCGCTGGCCACCGCGGCCGCGATCGTGGGGAACTCGCCGTCGGGCGTCCGGTTCTCGAAGCGAGCGCTGCAGCACAACCTCGAGATCGGGTCGTACGCCGCGGCGGTCGAGTACGAGAGCCGAGGACAGGCGCTGCTGTCCCGGACCGCGGACATGGCCGAGGCGCTCGACGCCTTCCTGAACCGACGCCCGCCCGAGTTCACCGGGCAGTGACCGCCCCTACCGCTGGTCGGCCCCGGCCCCGGCGCCCTCCGCCTGCTGCGCCTTCGTCGCGGCCGCAGCGGCCTTGCCCCGAGCGCGGATCGCGGCCCAGTCGTCCGCGGTGAGGTGGGTGAGGTCCGAGAACGTCGACGGTCCGGCCAGCCGCTGCCCGCCGTCCATCGCGATCGTCTCGCCGGTCAGGTAGTCACACGCGTCGGACAGCAGGAACATGACGAGGTTCGCGACCTCGTCGGGGCGCCCGAACCGGCCCGCGGGGACGCCACGCACGTCGGTGGCCCCGATGACGGAACTGTCCCCGGGGTCGAGGACGTCCCAGGCGAACTCCGTCGGCACCGGACCGGGCGCCACGGCGTTCAACCGGATCCCGTAGTGCGCCCACTCGACGGCGAGCGACATCGTCATCGCGTTCACGGCGGCCTTCGACATCGCCGACGGCACGACGTAGGCCGAACCGGTCTCGACCCACGTGGTCAGGAGGGACACGACGGCGCCGGGGAGGCCCTCGCGGATCCATCGGCGACCGACGGCGTGCGTGACGTGGAACGAGCCGTTGATCACCGTCGAGGTCACCGCGGCGAACGCGCGTGCGGACAGCGACTCGGTCGGGGCGATGAAGTTCGCGGCGGCGCCGTTGACGAGCCCGGTGAGGGGACGACCCCCGGCGTGCATCCGGTCGACCGCGGCGTCGACGGCCTCCGCGTCCCGCACGTCGACCGAGTCGACGACGATCCGTGACGGGTCACCGAGCATCGCGATCTCGCTCGCGGCGGCGTCGAGCACGGCACGGCGGCGGCCCCAGAGCACGACCTCGGCCCCGTGGGCGACGAGGGCGCCGGCGATCGCCTTGCCCAGGCCGGACCCGCCGCCGGTGACGAGGATCCGATCGCCCTCGAGGAGGGTCGGCGAGTAGGGATCGCGCCGCTCACCGTCCGCCGGTACACGTGCCAAGGTCCACCACCATTCCGGTCCACCTGGCAGCCGGTGTCGTTCGGGTCGACACCGTGTCACTGCCGTTCAGCACGCTACCAGGAGGGCGGTCCCCGCCCGTCCGGTCACGGGCCGGTGACGACCACCTTGCCGAGGGCGTCGCGGGACTCGATGAGGCGCATCGCGTCGGCGGCCTCGACGAACGGGAACACACGCCCGACGACGGGGTGGATCCGTCCCGCCGCCATGAGGTCCTGCACGGCATCGCGGACCATGCGCAGCGTGCCGGGGTACTCGGCGTCCATGGTGTCCATCGAGATCCCCGTGACGGACAGGTTCCGCAGGAGCAGCCGGTTCACCCGGACCTCGGGGATCGAACCGCCGGCGAACCCGATGACGACGAGCATCCCGCCCGTGCGGAGCGCCCGCAGCGAGTCGGTGAAGCGGTCGCCGCCGACGGGGTCGAGCACGGCATCGACCCCGTGGCCGTCGGTCAGGCGCAGGACGTCGTCCTTCCAGGGGCCGTCCGACCGGATGACCTCGTCGGCACCCGCCCGGCGCGCGAGCTCCGCCTTGTCGTCCGACGAGACGACCGCGATCGCGCGGACGCCGAAGGCGTCGGCGAGGTCGAGCAGGGCCGTCCCGACGCCGCCGGCCGCACCGTGGACGAGCACCGTGCCTCCCGGACGGACGCCCGACCGGTGCAGCGCGAACCAGGCGGTCGAGTAGTTGAGGTACACCGCCGCCCCCTGAACGAACGACATGTCGTCGGGGAGTTTCGCCGTGTAGTCCAACGCGACGACCGCCCGCTCGGCCATGCCGCCCCAGAACACGATGCTGCCGACGCGGTCGCCCACCGCGAAGCCACTCGCCGGGTCCGCCTCGACCACGACACCCGCGATCTCGCTGCCGAGCACGTAGGGGGTGGGCGTGCCGTACTGGTAGCGGCCCCGGCTCTGCAGGACGTCGATGACGCTCAGGCCCACCGCACGGACCTCGACGACGACCCGGACGCCGCCCGCACGGTGGTGGTGGTGTCCGGGTTCCGGGACGTCTCGGACGACCGCCGCGTCGGGACCGTCCAGCCGCTCGATGACGATCGCCTGCACCCGTCGAGCCTAGCCGCGGCTCCGAACACGGCGGGACCGCTCGTTGGAGGATCACCACCGTCCGGTCGCCGAACCGTGGTGGGACCTCCACCGATTCGACCCCCGGACCCACTGCGAGGATGGACCGCATGACCAGCACCCGCGTCGCCGTCACCGGCCTCGGCGCCGTCTCCCCCGTCGGCGCCGACGCCCCGAGCACCTGGGCGGCGTTCCTCGCCGGTCGCTCCGGTGTCGCCCTGATCGAGGACGACTGGGCGGCGGACCTGCCGGTCCGCACCGGTGCGCGCGTCGACGCGGACCTCGGCGCGCACCTGACGGTGCGCGAGACGAAGCGCATGGACCGCGCGGAGCAGATCGCCATGGTCGCCGGCCGGGAGGCGTGGGCCCACGCCGGGTACGACGGCCCCCTCCCCGACGACGACCGGGACCGCGCCGCCGTGGTCGTGGGCACCGCGATCGGCGGCCTGCACTCGACCATCGAGCAGCAGCACGCGCTCGAGCGATCGGGATCCCGGAAGGTGCTCCCCCACACCGTCACGATGATGATGGCGAACGGCGCCGCGGCCTGGCTCTCGATGGCGATCGGCGCCCGCGGCGGGGCCAGTGCGCCCGTGTCCGCGTGCGCGTCGAGCACCGAGGCCCTCGGGCAGGCGCGGATGCTCATCGCGTCCGGCGCGGCCGACGTCGTGCTCGCCGGCGGTACCGAGGCCTGCGTCGAGGGCCTCACGCTCGCGGCGCTCGCCCAGACTCGCGCGTTGTCGCGGCGGCAGGACGACCCGAGCCGTGCCTCCCGGCCGTTCGCGGCCGACCGCGACGGCTTCGTGCTCGGCGAGGGGGCGGCGATGCTCGTGCTCGAGTCCGAGGACCACGCCCGCGCACGCGGCGCCCGGGTGCTCGCGTGGCTCGACGGGTCGGCCGTGACGAGCGACGCCCACGACATCGTCCAGGCCGACCCGGACAACCAGGCGCGCACCATGACGCTCGCCCTGCGGGTGGCGGGTGTCCCCGGGTCCGAGATCGGGTTCGTGCACGCCCACGCGACCTCGACGCCGCTCGGGGACCTCAACGAGTCACGCGCGATCCTGTCGTCCGTCGGGGCGCACCCCGTCGTGACGTCGACGAAGTCCATGACGGGGCACCTGCTCGGGGCGTCCGGCGCGCTCGGGGCGGTGGCCGTGGTCGAGGCCCTGCGGACCGGGACGGTCCCGCCGACGACGAACGTCGACGCCGTGGACCCCGAGGTCGAGGTCGACGTGGCGACGACACCGCGGACGGTCGACACCGGGGTCGCCCTGCTCAACTCGTTCGGCTTCGGCGGCCACAACGCGTCGCTCGTGTTCGCGCGGGCGTAGGGCGGGCCTCCCGCGGAGCTACCGCGCCACGTCGTCGCCGAGCCCGAACACGCGCCGTGCGTTGCCGCTCGTGAACGCCTCGCGGTCGGCGTCCGAGTCGAACTCGGCGAGGAACCGCTCGACATCCGCGCGCGTCGGCCGCTGGAACGGGTAGTCGGTCGAGAACACGAGGCGGTCGACCGACGTGACGGTCAGGGCGTGCCGGAGGAGCGCGGGGTTGAACATGCCCGACGTCGTCACGACCACGTTCGACCGCAGGTACTCGACCACCGGGCGGTCGAGCCCAGCGGTGCGCGCGAGGCTCTGGATGCGGTCGACCCAGAACAGCAGGAGTTCGCCCCAGTGCCCCAGGACGATCTGGAGGTCCGGGTGCCGGTCGAACGTGCCCCGGGCGATCAGACGGAGCGCCGCCACCGCGGCCTCGAGGTGCCAGCCCCACCCGAAGGTCGACAGCGCGAGGTCGGTCATCGGGTCGAAGCCGGAGTAGGAGGCCTCGCGCACGGCCCGCGGCGGGATCTGCGGGTGGATGAACACCGGGAGGCCCCGGGCGGCCGCCACGGCGAACAGGTCGTCGTACCGTGGGTCGTCGAGGGGGACGTCGCCCGTGCGGCCGTAGACCATCGCCCCGACGAACCCGAGGTCGGCGGCTCGCTCGAGCTCGGCGACGACCGCGCTCGGCTCCGCCATCGGCAACGTCGCCATCGCACGGAAGCGGTCGGGACGGCGTGCGACCGCGGCGGCCGCGGCCTCGTTGAGGTCGCGGCTCGTCGCCACCGCGTCGGCGGGGTCGAGTGGTCCGGTCGCGGGCGGGGCCACGGACAGGACCTGCAGGTCGACCCCCTGCTCGTCCATGACGGCGAGGCGCGCGGCGTCGAGGTCCTCGAGCAGGGCGAGGGTGTCCCCGTGCTCGTTGAGGACGAGGCTGTCGTCCCGACGGTCCCCGGGGAGCCGTTCGAGGGCCTGGCGGAGGTCGGGGGTCGTCCAGTGTTCTTCGATGGCGATGACGGTCACGCTCCGGAGCCTGCCACGTGGGCGCGCCGCGGGTTCGTCGCGCGCCCCTAGCCCACGGGGACGCCGATGCGGTCCGCCTCGAGCGACCGCCGGAGCGCGGCGAGCGCCGCGCCCGTCGCGGCGACCTGGTCGTCGTCGAGCACCGGTGCGAGGAGGGACTCGAGCAGCGCGTCGAAGGTGCGCTCCGCCTCGGCGACCAGCTCCGCCCCGCGCCCGGTGAGCCGGAGGAGCGAGGACCGGCCGTCCACCGGGTTGGGGACGCGCGTGACCCAGCCCCGGCCCTCCAGGCGGTCGACCCCCTTGCTGATCGCGCCGATCCCGGCGGCGACGGTGCGGGCGACGTCACCGACCCGTGCATCGGGGTGCGCGCGGAGGTACCGGAGCATCTCGAACTGGGACGCGACGATGCCGTGGTCGGTGCGGAGCCGGTCGGTGAGGGCGTTGTAGACGCGGGTCTCGCACCGCACGAGGTCGTCGAAGAGCGCCGCGCGGCGGGCGGTTGCCGATGTACTTGCCATGGCATACAGTCTACGATGCATGCCGCGGCATGCAGTTTCCGAACGAGGAGGACGACATGACGAGAGCAGCACGACGGGCCCTGGACACGGCACTGCGGGCGATGGCGCACGAGGACGAGCCGGGATCGATCGAGGAGATGCGCGCCGACTTCGCGGCGCTGATGGCCCGGTTCCCGGTTCCCGGCGGCGTCCGGCGCAGCGCGGTCGAACTCGGCGGCCGCCCGGCGGTCCTCGTCGAACCCGAGGGTGAGGCCGGTCCGGGGACGATCCTGTACTTCCACGGCGGCTCCTGGCTGCTCGGCTCCCCCGACACGGCGATGGCCCTGACCACGGAGCTCGTCCTGCGGACCGGCGTCCGAGCGGTCTCGCTCGACTACCGGCTCGCGCCCGAGCACCCGTTCCCCGCCGCGATCGAGGACGGTGTCGCGGCCTTCCGCGACCTCGTCGACCAGGGCGAGGACCCCGCGACCATCGCCTTCGCGGGCGACTCCGCGGGCGGCGGCCTGAGCGTCACGACGAGCATCGCGGCGCGGGACGCCGGCCTGCCGACGCCCGCCGCGATCGTCGCGTTCTCGCCCGGACTCGACCACACCCGCACGGGTGCGTCGATGACCACGAAGGACGGCGTCGACCCGTTCCTCACCGCGGCCGGCATGCGCCGGACCGGAGCGCTCTACCTGGCGGGCCAGGACCCGTACCAGCCGCTGCTCGCCCCGGCGGTGGTCGGCGACCTGACGGGCCTGCCGCCGATGCTCCTGCAGGTCGGGACGAACGAGGTGCTCCTCGACGACGCCGTCCGCCTGGCCACCCGGGCCGTGGAGGCCGAGGTCGACGTGGTCCTCGACGTCACCGCCGACGTGCCGCACGTGTTCCAGACGTTCGTCGGGACGCTCGACGAGTCGGACCGGGCGCTCGACCGAGCCGCGCTCTTCCTGACGCAGCACCTCGCGCGGGGCTGACCGGCGGTCAGCGGCGGGGCACGACGACCGCGCGTGGTGCCCCCGCGCGTGCGGATCGGACCTCGCGTGGTGTCGGTGGTCGGGGCCACGATGGAGGCGATGACCGGCACCACGACGACCGCCCCGCGGCAGCTCCTCGACGTCCGACGCATCTACGCCGAGCCGGCCGCGCTCGCGATGCCGCGCGGGGCCGAGATCGTCGCCGAGTGGCCGGACGCCGAGGTCGTCGAGGTCCCGTCGCACTGGCAGATCCCGGAGGTCCACGGCGACGAGACCAACGTGCGCCGGTGGGTCCGGATCAAGACCGAGGCCCTCGTGCTCGGCGTCAAGAAGTCCCTGGTCACGCGACCGAACGGGCGCAGCGCCGACTTCATCGCCCCGTCGACGGCGAACGGGTGCACGATGGCGTGCGCGTACTGCTACGTCCCGCGGCGCAAGGGGTACAGCAACCCGATCACCACCTTCGTGAACATCGAGCAGATCCAACGGCACATCGCCCGCCATGTCGCCAAGCAGGGGCCGAAGGTCGAGCCGAACCAGTGCGACCCGGAGGCCTGGGTCTACGACATCGGCGAGAACTCGGACTGCTCGGCCGACGCCCTGGTGAGCGCGAACGTCCACGACCTCGTCGACCTGTTCCGCATGATGCCGACCGCCAAGGCGTCGTTCGCCACGAAGTACGTCAACCGCGACCTGTTGGACTGGGACCCGATGGGACGCACGCGGGTCCGGTTCTCGCTCATGCCGGCCGAGCTCGCCAAGCTCACGGACATCCGGACGTCACCCATGGCCGAGCGCATCGCGGCGATCGACGACTTCGTCGACGCCGGGTACGAGGTCCACCTCAACTTCTCGCCGGTGATCCTCACACCGACGTGGGAGCAGGACTGGCAGGCGCTGTTCGAGCACCTCGACGACGTCCTGTCCCCGCGGACGAAGGCGCAGCTGGCGTGCGAGGTCATCATGCTCACCCACAACGAGGGTCTGCACGGGGTGAACCTCGGTTGGCACCCCAAGGCCGAGGACGTCCTGTGGCGCCCCGAACTGCAGGAGACGAAGGTGTCCGAGAACGGCGCCGTGAACGTGCGGTACCGGCGGGAGCTGAAGCGGGCCGCGGTGGACCGGTTCACGACGCTGCTCGCCGCCACCATGCCGTACTGCCGCGTCCGCTACGCGTTCTGACGGGCCCGGCCCCGCGCCTCCCGTCCGTCCGTCCGTCGTCGGTTCGCGACGAACGCTGCGTCAGCCCCCGACGAACGCCGCGTCCGTCGCGCCGAGCACCCGGAGCACGTTGCCGCCCGCCAGCGCGCGGAGGTCGTCGTCCGACCAGCCGCGCCGCCGGAGCTCGTCGGCGAGCACCGGGTACCGCGAGACGTCGCGGAGGTCCGGGGGCAGGACGGGCGTGCCGTCGTAGTCGCCCCCGAGCCCGACGTGCTCGATGCCCGCGACCTGGCGTGCGTGGTCGACGTGGTCCGCGACGTCGGCCACGGTGACGATCGGGCCGTCGGCCGGGCGGCTCGCCGGGTCCGCGGCCTCCCACGCGGCCCAGGCCGCGGAGACGAACGCCGGCACGAACGTGATCATGACGACTCCGCCGTTGTCGGTGAGTCGGGCGAGCACGTCGTCCGGGACGTTCCGCGGGTGGTCGTTCACCGCGATCGTCGACGAGTGGCTGAACAGCACCGGGGCGGTGGCGACGTCGAGCGTGTCGCGCATGGTGTCGGGGCTCGTGTGCGAGAGGTCGACGAGCATGCCGATCCGTTCCATCTCGGCGACGACCTCGCGCCCGCGGTCGGTCAGGCCGCCGTGCGCGCGCTCCCCCGTCGCGGAGTCCGCCCAGGCCGTGTCCGCGGTGTGCGTCAGCGTCATGTACCGGACGCCGAGCCGCGCGAACGTCCGGAGCACGGCGAGGTCGTCGCCGATCGCGTGCCCGCCCTCGGCTCCGAGCAGGCTCGCGATGCGTCCGGCCGAGACGGCCGCGCGGACGTCGTCGGCCGTGCGCGCGAGCCGGAGGTCGTCCGGGTAGCGGGCGATGAGGCGGTGGACCAGGTCGATCTGCTGGAGCGTGGTGCGGACGGGGTCCGGCTCGTCGACGTCGACGTACACGGACCAGAACTGGCCGACGACACCGCCCGCACGGAGCTTCGGCAGGTCGGTGTGCAGCGTGAGCGCGGTGCCGTCGACGCCGTCGACGGACGAGCCGCGCCGCATCTGGCACTCCCACGGCAGGTCGTTGTGGCCGTCGATCACGGGGAACGGCAGGGTCGCGAGCGGGTCCGTCATGCTGCCGACGGTACTGGAGGCACGACGACCCTCCGCGAGATCGCGGTCGTCGCCGTTCTGGTGCCCTCCAGAACGGCAGTGACTGCGACCTCGCGGAGCGGTGAGCGGGCCCGCTCAGGCGGAGACGGCCGCGACCGTGTCGAGGGCCCGATCGGCGACGCGGTTCGCGATGATCCGGATCTCGCCGATCGCCGTCGTCTCCCACAGTGCCCCGCGCAGCGCGTGCCCGATCGCCAGGAGCCGTCCGTCCACGTCGCCGTGGTCATCGCGGACCGCGCCGGACCAGTCGGCGTCGAGTCCGAGTCCGAGGGGCTCGGGCCGGATCCTCCCGCGCTCGAGCAGCGCATCGACGACGGGACTCCAGCCGGGTGTCGTCACGGCGGTGGGGCCGGTGCAGAACACGACGGCGTCGAACCCGGACGGGTCGGCGTCGGCCACGAACCGGAGGACGCCGCCGTCGACGAGCCCCTGGAGCTCGGCGTGGACCGACGGCGCCATGCGGTGGCGGTGGACGTCCCACCGGCGCGCGAGGTGCTCGACGAACCGGCGGCGGTCGGCCTCGTCCATCCCCGTCCAGTGCTCCATGAGCCGAGGGCGCATGCCGTCGATGACCGCCTGCCACGGTGTGCCGGCGTCCTCGGCGGCACGGAGCTGTACGCCGAGCTCGTGGGCGAGCCCGCCGAGCGTCGACACGGTCGGGTCGAGGCCCGGTCCGGGTGCCACCGGACCCGGCAGGTGCTCCGCCGGGAGCAGGAGGTGGCGACTCGTCGCGGTCATGGTGATCCCGGCCTCCCGGCGGGCGAGCGACGTGGCGACGTCCACCATCGTCAGGCCCGTCCCGACGAGCAGGACCCTTGAGCCGTCGGGCACGCGGCCGAGCGCACCGGTCGCCCACGGGTCGTCGATCTGCACCGCCGCTCCCGTCGGCCACGTGGCAGGCGGCGGGTTCCCGAGCGCGAGGACGGCGACGTCGGCGTCGATCGTCGAACCGTCCGCGAGGGCCACGTGCGCGCCGTCGTCGCCGGTCGTGCAGCCCACCGCCTCGCCCTGCACGACGTGCACCGGGTGGTCCGGGTCGGCGACGAGGTGCTCCGCGACATCGACGAGGTAGTCACCGAACAGCCGGCGCTCGACGTAGTCCCCCGGCGCGACGTCGTACCCGTGGTCGGCGCACCACCGGACGAAGTGCGCAGCGTCGCCCGCGGAGACGCTCATCCCACCCGCGGGGCTGTTGAGCCGGTGGTGCGCCTCGGCGTGCCCGTACGCCAGCCCGCGACCGATCGGCGTCTCACGCGCGACGATCGTCACGTCCGGTGCGGGCAGGTCCCGCGCGGCTGCGCGCTCGCGGAGCGCGACCGCGACGTACACGGCGCTCGCCCCGCCTCCGATGACGACGACGGACGTCCCTGTACCGCTCACGAGTGCGCTCCTGTCCGGCACGCGCTGTCCGTCGGCGTGCTCAGCTCGACGCTAGCCGGTGCACCACGAGAGCCGGGTGGATGGACGCGGAGGGCGATCGTGGAGGCACAGGGCCGCCGCCGTCACACGGCTGCCGCGCGCGCCCCCACCCGGTGGGACGCACCACGGTGCTCGTCCGGCAGCCGGTCGCCCCGGCCGAACAGCTTGTCGCGCAACGACCCCGCTCCGGATGCCTCCGGATAGGCCCCGCGGGCCCGGAGCTCGGGCACGACGAACTCGACGACGTCCTCCCAGGTCCCGGGGGTCACCGCGTAGGCGAGGTTGAAGCCGTCGACGTCGGTCTCCCGCACGATCTCCTGGAGGCGGTCCGCGATCGTCGCGCCGCTGCCCACCTCGACGGGGCCGAGCCCGCCGATCGCGGTCCGTCGCGCGATGTCCCGGACGGTCCACGTCGAACCGTCCTCGCCGGTCGCGGCCGAGAGGTTCGCGGCCGCGGACTGGATCGCGTTCGACTCGATGTTGCCGAGCGGCTCGTCGAGGTCGTACTGCGCCAGGTCGACGCCCATCCACCCGGAGTTGAGCACGAGGGCGCCGACCTCGGACGCGTAGGACAGGTAGTCCGCGTACTTCGCCCGTGCGAGGTCGTCCGTGGCGTCGGTGATCACGGTCAGCAGGGTGTAGACGCGCGCGGCGTACCGGTCGCGACCCGCCGCCTCCAGCGCGTCCCGGATCTTGCCCACGGTGGCCGCGAGCTGCGGGATCGTCGGCGCGCCGACGAAGATCGCCTCGGCGTGCTCGGCCGCGAACCGGATCCCCCTGGGGGACGCACCGGCCTGGTAGATCACGGGCGATCGCTGCACCGACGGTTCGGACAGGTGGATGCCCGGCACGTCGAAGTGCCGGCCGTGGTGCTCGATCGGGTGCACCTTCGCGGGGTCGGTGAAGACGCCGGTCTCGACGTCGGCGACCACCGCGTCGTCCTCCCAGGAGCCCTCCCACAGCTTGTAGAGGACCTCGAGGTACTCGTCGGCGACGTCGTAGCGGTCGTCGTGCGCGAGCTGGTCCGTCTGTCCCATGTTCCGCGCCGCACTCGGCAGGTACCCGGTCACGACGTTCCAGCCGATCCGGCCCTTCGTCAGGTGGTCGAGCGTCGACATGCGTCGGGCGAACGGGTACGGGTGCTCGTAGGCCGTCCCCGCGGTGATGCCGAAGCCGAGGCGCTCGGTGACGGACGCCATCGCCGACACCAGGAGCATCGGGTCGTTCACGGGGACCTGCGACCCCGTCCGCAACGCGGCCTCGTTCGATCCGCCGTACACGTCGTACGTGCCGAGCACGTCGGCGATGAAGATCCCGTCGAAGTCCCCGGACTCGAGCAGCCGTGCCAGGTCGGTCCAGTAGGAGAGGTCGTTGTAGTGGCGGGAACGATCACGCGGGTGGCGCCACAGCCCGGAGGACTGGTGCGCGACGCAGTTCATGTCGAACGCGTTGAAGCGGATCCGTCGGACGTCCTGGGGTTCGGTCACGCTCCGACGCTACGGCTGCCCCCGACCCCGCTGCCGGGCGTGTGACCTCGTGTGACGGGGGCCGACCGGGAGGGACGGGTCGGGTCAGCGCGCCGCGGCCAGCTCCGCCGACGCCTCGGTGGCCACCCAGGCGAGCATCGCGCACTTGACCCGCATGACGAACTTCGCGACCCCCTGGAACGCGACCGCGTCGCCGAGGAGCTCCTCGTCGGGCTCACCCACGCCCCGCGACCGCAGCATGGTCCGGAACGCGTCGGCGAGCGCCGTGAACTCCGCGACGGTCCGGCCCGGGGCCATCTCGGCGAGGACGGACGCCGACGCCATCGAGATCGAGCACCCGGCGCCCTGCCAGCGGAGGTCGGCGATGCGGTCGGTACCGGGCTCGAGCCGGATCCGCACGGTGATCTCGTCTCCGCAGGTGGGGTTCCGCTCGTGGTGCTCGGCGTCCGCGTCGGGCAGCGGACCCTCGCCGGTGCGGGCCTTCGCGTGGTCGAGGATGACCTGCTGGTAGAGCCCCGCGAGCGCGTCGCTCATCGGTCCACTCCGACCTCGACCGGCGCGCAGGCGTCCGCCCGGCCGTCGACGTCCGACAGCCCGAAGTACGCGCGGACGCCCGCGACGGCCTCGAGGAACCGGTCGACCTCGTCCTCGGTCGTGTACACGTACGTGCTCGCACGGCTCGTGGCCACGAGGCCGAGTCGGCGGTGCAGCGGCTGCGCGCAGTGGTGCCCGGCGCGGACGGCGAACCCCTGCGCGTCGAGCACCTGCGACACGTCGTGCGCGTGGACCCCGTCGACGTCGAACGCCGCCAGTCCCGACCGCGGGACGCCCACCCCGGGCCCGACGACGCGGACGCCCGGGATCGCGGTGAGTCCTCCGACGAGGCGCTGGGCGAGGGCCTCCTCGTGCTCGCGCACGCGGTCCATCCCGATGCCCTGCAGGTAGCGGACTGCCTCGGCGAGCGCGACGGCCTGCGACACCGGCTGCGTCCCGGCCTCGAACCGCTCGGGCGCGGGCATGAACTCGGTGTGCTCCATCGTGACCGTCGTGATCATCGACCCGCCCGTTCGGAACGGCGGCAGCGCGTCGAGGAGTTCCTGGCGTCCCCAGAGCA
The DNA here is from genome assembly GCF_003234565.1 of Curtobacterium sp. MCBD17_013. GTDB lineage: Bacteria > Actinomycetota > Actinomycetes > Actinomycetales > Microbacteriaceae > Curtobacterium. Next base: position 45,013 of record NZ_QKTU01000005.1, read on the forward strand.
CCCCGATGCCGTTCGGGCCGAGCATCTTGTGTCCGGAGAACGCGGCGAAGTCGACCCCGAGGGCGCCGACGTCGAGCGGCCGGTGGGGTGCGGACTGGCAGGCGTCGAGCACGACGAGGGCGCCGACGGTGTGGGCGAGCGCGACGACCTGCTCGACGGGCGCGATCATCCCGGTGACGTTCGACACGTGCGCGAACGCGACGACCCGGGTCCGCGGGCCGATCACGGCGGCGGCGTCCTCGGCGGTCCAGCAACCGTCGTCGTCGACGGGGACCCAGCGGAGCGTCGCCCCGGTCGCGGCCGCGAGTTCCTGCCACGGCACGAGGTCGGCGTGGTGTTCGGCCTCCGTGACGACGATCTCGTCGCCGGCGGCGAGCCGGAAGCGCTCGGCCGCGGGCCCGCCCCGGCCCCGGCTCGCGTTGCCCATGCCGTACGCGACGAGGTTGAGCGCGTCGGTGGCGTTCGCGGTCCACACGACCTCGGTCGCGGCTGCGGCGCCGATGAAGCCGGCGACGGTCGCCCGGGCCTCCTCGTACGCGTCGGTGGCGAGCGCGGCGAGCGTGTGTGCTCCGCGGTGGACGGCGCTGTTGCTCGTCTCGAGGAACCGCCGTTCGGCGTCGAGCACCTGCGACGGCCGTTGCGCGGTCGCCCCGGAGTCGAGGTACACGAGCGGGACGCCGCCGGCCTCGTGGCCGAGGATCGGGAAGTCGGCGCGGATGGCGCGGACCTCGGCGTCGGTGAGCGGGTCGGTGGTCACGGTCGTCGTCACGGTGGTGCGGTCCTCCTGGCGCCCGGGTGGGCGGTGTCGCTCGGCACGGTGCCGGCGACGTCGTCACCCGAGGGCGACCCGTCCATGGTCCCCGCTGTTCCGGATCCCGTCCAGTCGGTGACCGCGGTCAGGCCTTGTGCTTGCCCGATCCGTCGCCGTGGTGCGGTCCGCCGTCGTGCTCCTGGTCCGGTGCGCCGTGCGCCGCGTGGCCCCCGTGACCCGAAACGCCGTGGTCGCCGTGCGCCTGCGCGTCGTGCCCCCGGTCGTCCCCTCCTGGCCCCACGACCTTGCCGATGTGCTTGTCGGCCTGGTCCCGCGCGCCCTTGAGCTGGTCGCTGTACTTGCCGCCGGTGGCCTTGTCCACCGCGCCCTGCACCGCGTCGAGCACCTTGTCGCTGAGGCCCTCGGCCTGCTCGCTGCGGAGGGCGTTCTTCACCTTGTCGTTGCCCAGGAACTCCTGGGCCTTCTTGCTGATGTCATCGAACCCGGCCATGCGCGCGATCCTAGGCGCGATGCCCTGGACGGACACCCGCCGTACGGAGCAGACTCGGTGCACACCCCGAACGAACGAGGACGCCCATGCGCAACGAGCGGTCCGCACGCGTCGCCCGCCGCGAGCGACCTCCCCGGCTGACCATGCCCCTCGAGGAGGCCGAGCGGATCTCGACCAACGCGGCCGACGGGCTGCTCGACACGTCCGATCCGGACGTCGCGCGGGTCGTCGCGCAGGCCAACCGGGTCGTCACCCGGTCGCAGATGTGGGGCTCGACCCCGGACCTCCCGACCCGCCGCTGGCGGCGCCTGACCGTCCTGGGTGGCCTGCTCTTCGTGCTCATCTGGGTGGCCGGGCTGATGCTCCCCCTGCTGGCGTCGCTCGGGAAGTAGCCCGCGCGGTCCCCGGCGCCCAGCGAGGACCCCGCCGTCGCGAACGGAACGGCGCACCCGTGGTCGCTCCGGCGCTACGCCACCCCGACCAGGCGACGCCGCCCGAGGACGTACCCGACGGCCACGGCACCGGCGACCGCCAGGAGCGCCGGGATGAGGATCGTCGGCCCCTGCCCGGTGAACTCGACGACGAGGACGAGCGCCGTGAACGGGGCGCGCATCGTCGTCGCCAGGAACGCGGCGGCGCCGATGAACGCGAACGCGGCGAGCCCCGACCCCGGCCAGACGAGCAGCCACGCGCCGCCGAGGAACGCCCCCGCGGTCGCACCGATCGCGATCGACGGGGTGAGCGTGCCACCGGCGGCCCCGGCACCGATGGTCGCTGTCGTCGTCGCGGTCTTCGCCAGCGACAGGACGCCGACCAGGAGGACCGGGGCCAGTCCGAGCACCGCCGCGTCGTGCAGGTGGGTGCCGAACGCCGCCTGTCCGAGGGCCCGACCGTTCCCGAGGACCTGGGGGAACCAGATCGCGACCGCTCCCACACCGGTGAACACGACGGGCATGACGACCATGACGCGCCACCCGCGCGGTCGTGCGGTCTGCAGCCGGTTCGTCAGGCGGACGAACCCGATCCCGGCGAAGCCGAGCACCGGTCCGACGAGCACCGCCCACACGACGAGCGACGGCGACAGGGTGAGCGTCGGCACCGTGTAGAGGGTCTCGACGGGCACGACGGCCCGGGCGACGAGCGCGGCGATCGCACTCGTCGCGAACGCGGGCAAGGCGGTGGCGAAGGTGATCTCACCGAGCAGGACCTCGACGGCGAACAGCGCTCCGCCGAGCGGCACGTCGTACACGGCGGCGAGTCCCGCCGCGGCACCGCAGGCGACGAGGATCCGCGTCTCGCGGCGGGTCAGCCCGGCACGGTCGGTGATCTGCTGGCTGAGCCAGGCCCCGATCTCACGCGGTGCGACCTCCTTGCCGATCGAGGCTCCGAGTCCGACGATGACGATCTGGATCCCGGCGTTCGCGACCGTGACGAGCGACGGCATGTGCCGGCCCTCGACCGCGCCCTGCACGGCGACGACGGGGCGGCCCCACCGGCGGAGCGCCCACCACGCGACCCCGGCCAGGAGGCCCGCGGCGAAGACCGCCAGGAACCGGTGCAGGGCGTCCGGCTCGTCCGCCGCCTCGTCCCCCGTGTGGAACGGGAACCCGAACGCGACGACCTGGATGAGGTGCAGCGCGACCCACACGCTGACGCCGGCGACGCCCCCCGCGACCCCGACGAGCGCGGTGACGACGACGATGCGGAGGGTCCAGTGCGGCGTGGAGTGCGCGCGCGGCCCGGCTCCGGTCAGAACCACCGCTTGACCTTGAACACGACGAACAGGACGACCGCGAACACGACCATCGCGACGATCGACAGGGGGTACCCGTACCGCCAGTGGAGCTCGGGCATGTTCGTGAAGTTCATGCCGTAGATCGCGGCGATGAGCGTCGGGGCGAACAGGATCGCGGCCCACGCCGAGATGCGCTTGGTGTCGTCGTTCTGCTTCTGCGCCGCCAGGGTGGCGTCGACCGTCAGCGCGTTCTGGAGCAGCGCACGGAACGTGTCGGCGCGGTCCGTGATCCGGATGACGTGGTCGAGCACGTCGCGGAACCGCCGCTGGAGCTCGAGGGGCATGTGGTACTTGTCGGCGCCGCGGTGCAGCGCCTCGAGCATGGCGACGAGCGGCCGGGTCGCGCGCTGGAAGTCGACGACCTCGCCGAACAGCTCGTAGATGCGTCGCGACGTGTTCGCGACGCCGGCGAACAGCTGGTCCTCGATCTGGTTGATGTCCTCCTCGAGCCCGTCGGCGACGGGACGGTACCCGTCGACGATGGAGTCGAACAGGGCCCAGAGCTGCGCCTGCGGTCCCGCGCCGACCAGGCCGGACTTGTGCGCCAGGCGGGTGAGGGCGGTGGTGATGGCGACGGATCCGCGCGGGTCCTCCTTGACGACGGCGACGAAGAAGCGGGGGCCGACGAACGCGTGGATCTCACCGAACCGGACGACCTCGTCGGCGTCGACGTAGAGGGCGGGACGCAGCACCGTGAACAGGGTGTCCCCGTAGCGTTCGAGCTTCGGCCGCTGGTGCCCGTGGGCGGAGTCCTCGACGGCCAGTTCGTGCAGCCCGAACGCCACGGCGACGTCCCCGAGCTCCTCGGGCGTGGGGTGGTCGAGGCAGAGGCACGCGGCGGCCTGGTCCTCCGCCACCATCCGGAAGGTCTCCTCGAGCGAGGTCGAGGAGATCGGGGCGATCTGGTCGACGAAGACGGTGTTGAGCGCGACGGGCATGGGTCCTCCGCCCCGAAGCGTACGGGACCGCTCGCGCTGGGTCGGACCACCCACGCCCCAGCGGTCAGGCCGTGGCGACCTCGAGGCCGTGCGCAGCGGCGACGGCCGCGTTGACGACGGCGCCGGCGTGCACGTTGAGGCCCTTCGCGAGCGACGGGTCCGCGGCGAGCGCCCGCTCCCAGCCGGCGTCGGCGATCGCGACCGCGTACGGCAGGGTCGCGTTCGTCAGCGAGATCGTGCTCGTCCGCGGCACCGCGCCGGGCATGTTCGCGACGCAGTAGTACATCGAGCCGTGCACCGCGAACGTCGGGTCGTCGTGCGTGGTGGGCCGGGAGCCCGCGAAGCAACCGCCCTGGTCGATCGCGATGTCGACGAGCACGGAGCCGGGGCGCATGTCCGCGACCATGGCGTCGGTCACGAGCTTCGGCGCCGCGGCCCCGGGGATGAGCACCGAGCCGATCACGAGGTCCGCGTCGCGCAGGGCCTCGGCGATCGCGTAGCTGCTCGAACGGAGGGTGGTCACGCGGCCGTCGAACCGCGCGTCGAGGGCACGGAGGCGCGGGAGCGCGATGTCGATGACGGTGACCTCGGCGCCGAGCCCGAGGGCCATCGCCGCCGCGTGTTCGCCGGCGACCCCCCCGCCGATGACGACGACGCGGCCCTTCGGGGTCCCGGGCACGCCGCCGAGCAGCAGGCCACGACCGCCCGCGGTGCGCATGAGCTGGTTCGCGCCGACCTGTGCGGCGAGCCGCCCGGCGATCTCCGACATCGGCGAGAGCAGGGGCAGCGACCGGTCGGGCAGCTGCACCGTCTCGTACGCGATCGCCGTTGCGCCGGACGCCCGCAGCACCTCGGTGAGCGGCCGGTCCGCCGCGAGGTGCAGGTAGGTGAACAGCACCTGACCGGGCCGGATGAGCGGGTACTCGCTCGCGACGGGTTCCTTCACCTTGAGCACCATGTCCGCGGCACCCCACACGGCGGCGGCGTCGGGGACGACCTCGGCACCGGCGTCCGCGTACTCGTCATCCGTGAAGGCACTGCCCGCGCCCGCGCCGGCCTGCACGAGCACCCGGTGCCCGTGCAGGGTGAGCTCGGCGACGCCCGCCGGGGTCACGGCGACCCGGAACTCGTTGTTCTTCACCTCGGTGGGGACACCGATCAGCATGGGGACTCCTCGTGGTCGTGCCCGCGGCGGCCCGCGGGGTCGAAGTCATTCAGGCATCCGTTTCGAACGGCCGTGTCACAGCAGCACATCGTTCGGTTGCACGCGCTGCTCGTGCTCGTGGATTCGGTCCCGGGCGCCCCGCACGGGCGTGCACCGAAGGATCGACCGGTGGCGGGCCTCCCGGCCGGACTGTCCCCCGTTCACTGCGCGACCGGGCAGTCCGGTCCGGGTACCGTCCAGGCCACTCGACGACGAGCCGTCGAGGGGAAGGACCAGTGATGACCAACGAGGAACTCGCGATCCCCGACTTCGACCACGTGCCGCTCGGGGCGCTCCGGGAACGCATCGTCGCTCTCGATCGCTCGGACCTGCAGGCACTGCTCGACCACGAACGGGCCCACGGCGACCGCCTGCCGGTCGTCGAGGTCCTGCGCCACCGGCTCGAGGCCCTCGACGCCGGCGCCGAACCCCACGGCTCCGTGCCGGACCACCTGCCGGAGGTCCAGGCCGGCGTGCCCGGGGGCGGCGTGACCCCCGCGACCTCCGGGCCGCCGATCAACCCGCCGTCACACGGCGATCCCACCAACCCGGCCATGCCGCGCTGATCAGGAAGGAACTCCCATGTCCGACTCCTCCGCCCACCCGCCCTACGCCGCGACCGCCGTCCAGAAGGGCGCGCTGATCGTCGGGATCGTCTTCCTGGTCGTCGGGATCGCCGGGTTCATCCCGGGGATCACGACCGGCTCGCTGAGCGGTGCCGGATCAGGCTCGATGGCGATGTTGCTCGGCCTGTTCCAGGTGTCCGTGCTCCACAACATCGTGCACCTGGCCTTCGGTGTCGTCGGTGTCATCGCCGCCCGCGGTGCCGGTGCTTCGCGCGCGTACATGATCATCGGCGGCATCGTCTACGCCGTCCTCTGGATCTACGGCCTGTTCACCGCGAACCACACGAGCGGGGCGAACTTCGTGCCGCTCAACACGGCCGACAACTGGCTGCACCTCGTGCTCGCCGTCGGCATGATCCTGCTCGGCTTCGTGCTGCCGCGCTCGCGCAGCCGCCGGGACGACCGCATCCGCACCGTGGGCTGACACCCCCGGACGCACGACAGCGGGCCCGCGACGATCGTCGCGGGCCCGCTGTCGTCGTGGTGACGGTCAGACCGGGTCGGCCGCGACGTCCGTGGCGGGCAGCTCCGGCTCGGTCCGGAAGCCGATGATCTTGTGCGTCCCGTCGCAGTACGGTTTGAGCATCGACTTGCCGCACCGGCAGAGCGCGACCGTGCGTCGGCGGCGGGGCAGGTCCTCGCCGTCGGGGTTCGTGATGCGGACGTCGCCGCGCACAAGGAGCGGCCCGTCGGGGCACGCGACGATCTCGATGTCGGGGTCGTGGGTCATGGGCGGGGTCCCTCCGTCGGGGTGTCGGTCACGGAGCCGACACCGGCGAGGCGTCGGCGGAGCAGGGGCAACGGGGTGGCCGCGCGCGGGAGCCGTTCGCCCGCGTACCGCACGCCGCCGCGGGCCCGGGCGACGACGGCGAGCCAGGAGCACACCGCGCGCTCGGCGAGCCACAGCGGCGACCACAGCGCCGCGGTCGGCGGGAACACGGCGGTCCCCCCGGCGCGGCGGCGGCCGAGTTCGGCGAGCCCGACCACGGTGATCGCCCCGGCCACGAGCCGCCGCGGTCGACGCACGGCGAGCAGCGCCGCGGGCAGGACGGCGAGTTCCAGGGCGAGCCGGAGCGGTTGCGCCCACGAGTCGTACGCCTGGCGCACGCGTTGCCCCAGGAAGTGCCGGACCGTCGGCGGTCGGCGCGCGACGAAGCAGTCGTCGAGGCGGACCTGTCGACCCCCGACGGCCAGCACGGTCCGGACGAGCTCGCAGTTCTCGAACAGGACGTCCCCGTCGTACCCGCCCGTCGCGAGCAGCACCCCGCGTCGGACGCCGAGCGTCCCGGGCCAGTCCGACGCGAGCGCGCGGTTGAGCAGCGTGCGGCCGGTGTCCCAGCGGGCGTGCCACGGCGACGGGTGGAAGTGGTTCTGCGGCCGGACGACCTCCGCGTCGGCGAGCTGCGCGACGACACGGGCGAGCGCGGGCTCGTCGTACCGGACGTCGTCGTCCGCCACCACGACCGCGTCGTGCCGCGCCGTCTCGACACCGGTGACGACCCCGCGGACCTTGCCGTTCCTCCCGGCCCGGTCCCGTGGCGGCAGCACCCGGACCCCCGGCGGGAACGCGGCGCGGTGCCGTTCGACCGCGACCGTCGACGAGCCGTCGACGACGGTGACGTCGACGACCCCGACGAGGCGCGCCAGGTAGGCGGCGAGTTCCGTCGGATCGGTGTCGTCGTCCCACCGGAGCGGCAGGACGTACTCGGCCGGCAGGCGCTCGGCGCCGCCGTCGGCGGCGTGGCCGACGGGACGGGGACCCCCGCCGCGTGCGGTCATCCGGCCTGGAGGGACGGTGCGGCCACCTGCACCGGTGCGCGGAGCGAGGACCGCCCGGCCTGGTACGCCTCGAGCAGTTCGGCGGCGGCCCAGCCGTCGACGGTGAGCGACGCGGCGGCGCCGAACAGCACGTCGTCGAGGAGCGCGGGCTCGGCCTCGACGAGGCCGCCCGCGAGGTCGCGCCCGGCGATCTGCTCGTGGACCGCGTCGGCCTCGACGTGCTCGTCGAAGTACCACGTGGCGTCCTCGTCGAAGCCGAGGCGCCGGAAACCGTCCCCGTACAGCTTGTTGGGGATGGACGAGGTCATCTCGTACGCCGCCAGGTGCCCGACGGTCGCACCGCGCAACCGACGGTGCTGCCCGAACAGGCTCATCATCGTGTTCGTCGCGAGCGTCAGCGCCGACACGGCGTCGACGTACGCACCGTAGGAGTCGTCGAGTCCGGCGGCACGGACGGTGCGGGCGAAGATCGCGGAGTGCATGCGCTTCGGCCGGCCCCCGCCGTACTCGTCCGACTGGATCTCGACGAGCGCGGCCTTGGCGCGGCCGGTCAGGCGCGGGATCGCCCAGGAGTGCGGGTCGGCCTCCTTGAGCGTGTAGACCGTCCGGTTCACGAGGAGGTCGCGGACCTGCTCGAGCGTGGCCTTCCGCGCGACGTAGCGCGAGAGGCTCGGCCCCGAGTCGGCGGAGGTCATCGCGAACAGGGCCGCCGCGACGGCGTCCGCGGTCGGCTCGGGTCGCTCGGGCATCGGCACCCTGCGGCGGAGCTCGGCCTCGAACGCCTCCTCGAGCACGGCACGCACCGCGAGGAGGTCCGGGTCCCACTCGAAGCGGTCGTCGACACCCTGGATGCCCCCGTAGGCGAGCTCCTGGAGCACGAAGAGGCTGCTCTGCACGTCGTCGTCGCGGATGAGGTCCTCGGCGTCGGCGATCGCGCGGCGGGCGGTGGCGGTGAGCGCGGATCGGTCAGCGTCCGGACGCTCGGTGAGCACGGCGCGGATCGCCTCGCCGAGCGGCCCGCGCGGTGCCGGGTACGGCATCGGGGTCTGGGTGAGGACGTCGGCAGCGTCGAGGACGGCCATGGAGGGCTCCTTGCGTGGTCGGACAGCTCGCCATGCCTACGCCCGCTCAGCTGGGAACACGTCCGGGTTCGTCCCCCGACCCGTGTCCCCCGACGGGTCCCCCGTGACCCGGCTTCGGCGGTCGGCCTCCCCGTCGCTCAGGAGCCGAGCAGCGCCTGTCCCGCGCTCTCGTCGACGATGAGGTCCGTCACGAGCCCGGCCGCCAGCGCCCCTTCGAGGCTCGTGACCTTCGAGCGCCCCGCGACGACGCAGATCCGCCGCGGCGCGCGCTTCAGGGTGTCGAGGTCCGGCGCACCGGCGCGGGCGTTCAGGCCGATGTCCCGCCAGGAACCGTCGGCCCGGTAGAACACCGTCGTGACGTCGCCGACGACGCCGTCGCGCTTGAGCTCCTCGCGGTCGGCCGGGTCGAGGTACCCGCCCGAGTACACGTGGCTCGGGACGAGGGCCTGGGGCGAGCCGACCCCGAACAGCACGAGGTCCATGCGCTGGTGCAGGTCGAGCACCGGACGGAGGCTCCGCTCGCGGAACAGCGCGGCCTTCGTCGCCGGGTCATCGAAGAACGCGGGGACCGGGAACTGCTGGACGACCGCCCCGTACGCGTCGCCGAAGCGGCGGAGGATCTCGCTGGCGTAGACGATGCCGGTCGTGCGTGTGTTGGCCGCACCGTTCACCTGCACGATCGTCGAGCCGTGCGTCGCCTTCGGCACGAGGTACCGGCTGATCGCACTCACCGTCGAGCCCCACGAGATCCCGATCACCATGTTCGAGTCGATGTACTGCGTCAGGATCCGGGCGGCGGAGAGCGCGACGCGTTCGAGCCGGTCGACGTCGCTCGTGTGGTCGGGCACGGGCACGACGTGCGCATGCACGTCGAACCGGGTGCGCAGGGCACGGCTCAGGGCCGCGGCCTGGTCGAGCGGGGACCGGATCTGGATGTCGACGAGCCCGGTGTCGCGGGCGTACTTGAGCAGCCGCGAGACGGACGACCGGGACGTCCCGAGTTCGTCGGCGATGGCCTCCATCGTCAGGTCCTGCATGTAGTACAGGTGCGCGGCGCGGAGCGCCTGTTGCGTCCGCACCGCCTGTGCCGCGTCGCTCATCGTGCGTCCTCCGCGTTCGTGTGCCGTGCAGCGGCACCAGCGTCGCGCGGCACCTTGGTCGCGCGCCCTGCACGCACGTGCACGGCCGCTGGCTCCATTCTCGCCCCCGCGGACGTGCGTTGCCACCGGTCGACGCCGCTCTGGAGGCCCCGTGCACGTTCGTGCAGGCGGGTTGCCCCTCCTGTCAGTGGCGCGCACCATCGAGGAGTCGCCGCGGCGAATCCGGCCGCGTCGCTGAGGAGGAAGACGAACCACATGTCGAAGAAGACCGCGCTGCGACCGAACGTCGCGGCCATCACCGACCGGCCCACCGCCCAGGTCCTCGTCGTCGGTGGGGGCATCAACGGCATCGCGACCTTCCGCGACCTCGCGCTGCAGGGCGTCGACGTCGTGCTCGTCGAGCGGAACGACTACGCGTCGGGGGCCTCGGCCGCGTCGAGCCACATGATCCACGGCGGCATCCGCTACCTCGAGAACGGCGAGTTCCGGCTGGTCCGCGAGTCCGTGCAGGAGCGCAACGGCCTCATCAGGATCGCCCCGCACTACGTCAAGCCGCTGCAGACCACCATGCCGGTGTTCTCCACGTTCTCGGGCATCATGAACGCCCCGCTGCGGATGCTGACGCACAAGCAGCGGTCCACCAGGGAGCGTGGCGCGGCCCTCATCAAGATCGGCATGACGCTCTACGACTCGTTCTCGCGTGACGGCGGATCCGTGCCGAAGCACCGCTTCCTCACGAAGAAGGCCGCGCTCGAGGACATGCCCGCCCTGAACCACGACCTCAAGTACACGGGCACCTACTACGACGCGTCCGTGCACGAGCCCGAGCGCCTGGCGCTCGACGTCCTCAAGGACGGGCTCGCCGCGGGTACCGGGAACGGCAGCGCCGCGACCGCCCGCTCGGCGAACTACGTCGAGGCCGTCGGCACGCGCGACGGCGGCGTCCTGCTCCGCGACGTCGAGTCTGGGACCGAGTTCGTCGTCACCGCGCCGGTCGTCGTCAACGCCTCCGGGCCGTGGACCGACCTGACGAACGCGGCGTTCGGGGGCGAGACGGCGTACATGGGCGGCACGAAGGGCTCCCACATCGTCGTCGACAACCCGGAGCTGCTCGCGGCGACGAAGGGCCGCGAGATCTTCTTCGAGAACGACGACGGCCGCATCGTGCTCATCTACCCGCTCAAGGGCCGGGTGCTCATCGGCACGACCGACATCGACGCCGACCCCGCCGAGCCCGCCGTGTGCACCGAGGAGGAGGTCGACTACTTCTTCGACCTCGTCCGGCACGTGTTCCCGCAGATCGCCCTCGATCGCGAGCACATCGTCTACCGCTACTCGGGCATCCGGCCGCTCCCCCGGCACGAGGACACCGCCCCCGGGTTCGTCTCACGTGACTACCGCATCGTCGAGACGCCGATCGACGGCCTCGGGTCCGCCACGGTGCTCTCGCTCGTCGGCGGCAAGTGGACCACGTTCCGCGCCCTGTCCGCGCACCTGTCGACCGAGGTGACGAACCGCCTCGGTGTCAGCCGGAAGGTCGACACGACGGGTATGCCGATCGGCGGCGGCAAGGACTTCCCGACGACCGACAGCGACCGCGCCCTGTGGGTGCAGACGCACCGCGACGGGCTCGACCCCGCAGCCGTGGACCGGCTCCTCACCCGGTACGGCACCCGGGCGACCGAGGTCATCGACGTGCTCCTCGACCAGCCCGTCGTGCCGCTCGAGACCGACCCCGAGCTGACCACCGCCGAGGTGGCGTTCTTCGCCGAGCGGGAGCACGCCGTGCACCTGTCCGACGTCGTGCTCCGCCGGACGAACCTGGCGTTCGTCGGGGGCGTGACGATCGAGCTCCTCACCGAGCTCGCCGACGTCCTCGCGACGGCGCTGCAGTGGACCTCCGAGGAGCGCGACGAGGAGATCGCCGCGACGCTCGAGGAGCTCCGCGTCGCGCACGGCGTGGTCGTCCCGCTCGGATCGACCCCGGTCGCGGCGCGCTGACCCTCGCCCCGGCCGGCCCCCGACGCCCGTCTCCCGATCACCGGGAGGCGGGCGTCGCTCCGTCCGGCGGCGTGAACGCCTCGCCCGTGGGATCGGGCGCGCTGCGGTCCGCGACCTCGTCGCCACCGACGGGCTGCCCCTCCCAGCGGGCCACGGTCCACCCGCTGGCGGGGTCGCCGTCGAGCTCGACGATGCCGGTGTTCTCGAGTGTGTGGCGCGCGAGCGCGTGGTCCGCGAGGTTCGTCGCGGTCCCACCCGCCCAGCTCCGGATGGCCGCGCCGTGGCTGAACGCGGCAGCCGTGTCGGCGCCGCCCGCGGCGATCGTCGCCACGGCGGCGTCGAAGCGCGCGAAGAACGCGTGCCCGTCCGGTCCGCCCGGCATGCGCCGGTCGCGGTCCCCCTCGAGCCACGCGAAGACCGTGCCCATGTACTCGAGGACGGAGGCGCGGTCGCGCTTGCCCTCGAGGTCGCCCGCGTCGATCTCGTGGAGTCCCGGGAGCTCGATCGGCTCGAGTCCGAGCGCGTCGGCGAGCGGTGCCGCCGTCTCGTGGGTCCGGACCATGTCCGAGACGAACACCGCGCCGACACCGCGGTCGCCGAGCGCCTGGGGCAACCGGGCCGCCTGTTCCCGGCCGAGCGGGGTGAGCCCCGGCCCCGGCACGAGCGTGTCGAGCACCCCGTCGACGTTCGCGGGAGTCTGGCCGTGGCGGATGAGCAGGAGACGCATGCGCCGAGCCTACGGACCCCGGTGAACGGGCGGGCCCCGGTACGGTAGCGTCCCGCCATGCCGATCGAACCCGACACGAAGAACTGGACCTGGGTGCTCGAGGACCGGTGCCCCGAGTGCGGGTTCGACGGTCGCACCGTGACCTTCGACGAGGTCCCGGGGCTCGTCCGTGCGAACGCCGCCGCGTGGCCGGCCGAGCTGGCGCGCGACGACGTCCGCGAGCGTCCGGACGACGCGACGTGGTCACCGCTGGAGTACGGCGCCCACGTCCGCGACGTGCATCGCGTCATGGCGGGTCGGCTCGAGCTCATGCTCGCCGAGGACGCGCCCCGGTTCCCGAACTGGGACCAGGACGCCACCGCTGTGGAGGACCGGTACGGCGAGCAGGACCCGGCCGTCGTCGCCGAGGAGCTCCTGGCCGCCGCCGATCGGACCGCCGCCGCCTTCGCCGCGGTGCGCGACGACCAGGTCGACCGGCCGGGCCTCCGCTCGGACGGCAGTGCGTTCACGGTGGAGTCCCTCGCCCGGTACTACCTGCACGACCCGGTCCACCACCTGGCGGACGTCCGCCGACCGCGCGCCTGATCCGCACCTCCACAGCGGACGTTCGGGCTGTGGACGTACCGTCAGCGGACCTGCAGTCGAAGGGGATGCGTCATGAAGAAGAAGTCGACCTGGCTCCCGGCCGTCGTCGCGCCGGTCGTCGTCGCCGGGGCGGTCGCCGCCCCGCTCGCCGCGAGCGCCGCGACCCCGTCCCCCGCCACCACCGGCAGCCACCCCACGGCGGCGCAGGTGCTCGCGAGCGTCGCACACAGCGACACCCTGTCGTACTCCGGGCGGATCAGCCAGACGAGCGACCTCGGTCTGCCGTCGCTGCCGTCGACGAGCGGCTCGTCCGGGGCGTCGAGCGCGCAGTCCGGCGCATCGGACGTGCTCGATCTGCTGACCGCGTCGCACGAGGCGCGCGTCTACGTCGACGGTCGCAGCAAGGCCCGCGTGCAGGTGCTCGACCAGCTCGCCGAGCGCGACGTCATCCGCAACGGGCGCGACGTCTGGACCTGGGACTCCAAGGCGGACAAGGCCGTGCACGTCACGCTCCCGTCGTCCGCCGCGGCCGCGAACGGCACTGACACGGGGTCCGCGTCGCCCGCCGACATCGCCGCGCGGGCGATCGCCGGGATCACGCCGAGCACCCGCGTCGGCACGCCGACGACCACCTCGGTCGCCGGGCACGCCGCCTGGCAGGTGCGACTGACCCCGAAGTCCTCGTCGACGCTCGTGCACGACGTCGTCATCGCGATCGACAAGTCCACCGGCCTGCCGCTGAGCGCCCGGATCGACGCTCGCGGGCAGTCCACGGCAGCGGTGTCGGTGCGGTTCAGCGCGCTCTCGTACGGCCCACCCAAGGCGTCTCTGTTCGACTTCACGCCGCCGAGCGATGCGAAGGTGACGACGAAGGACCTCTCCGATGCCGCGGAGCACAGCTCGACGGCCAAGCACCCCGGCCTCGTGGCCCCCGGTGACGTGCGGGCCTCCGGCGCACCGACCCCGAGCGTCCAGGGCGACGGCTGGTCGAGCATCGTGACCCTGCCCGCGGGGACGTTCCCGAAGCGCCAGCTCGACGCCGACGGCTCGCAGCTGTTCGGGCAGCTCACCAAGGCGGTCGACGGCGGCCGCGCGGTGCAGACCTCGCTCGTGTCGATCCTCATCACGGACGACGGCCGCGTCCTCGCCGGCGCGGTGCCGGTGTCGGCGCTCGAGGCCGCAGCCGAGTGAGCACCGCGGACCTCGCGATCCGCACCCAGGGTCTGCGCAAGGTCTTCCGACGGCAGCACGCCGTCGACGGCATCGACCTGGCGGTGCCGCGCGGCTCGGTGTTCGGGTTCCTCGGCCCGAACGGCTCCGGCAAGACCACGACGATCCGCATGCTCCTCGGCCTGACCGCGGCGAGCGCCGGGACCATCGAGGTCCTCGGCGAACGCATGCCCCGCGCACTGCCCAGCGTGCTGCCGCGCGTCGGCGCACTCGTCGAGGGACCGGCCTCCTACCCGTTCCTGTCCGGGCGGGCGAACCTGCACCGGTTCGACGCCGCCGATCCCCGCTCCGATCCGGCGTCCCGCACGCGCCGGGTCGACGCCGCCCTCGACCGGGTGGGACTCACGCACGCGGCCGACAAGAAGGCCGGGGCGTACTCCCTCGGCATGAAGCAGCGGCTCGGCCTCGCGAACGCCCTCCTCACGCAGCGCGACCTGCTCGTACTCGACGAGCCGACGAACGGGCTCGACCCCCAGGGCACGCGTGAGGTCCGGAACCTCATCCGCTCGCTCGCCGACGACGGCACCACCGTGTTCGTGTCGAGCCACCTGCTCGCCGAGATCGAGCAGGTGTGCACGCACGCCGGTGTGATGCGCGCCGGCAGCCTCGTCGCCCAGGGCTCGCTCGACGAGCTCCGGCGGGTCGGGACCGCGCGGGTCACGGTCCAGACGCCGGACCGAGGCGACGCCCACATCGTGCTCACGCGGCTCGGCCTCCACGTCGGCGCGGCGAGCCGGTCCGACGGACTCGTGGCGGACCTCCCGGACGAGGTGCCGGCCGAGACCGTCACCGCCGCACTGGTCGAGGCCGGCGTCCGCGTGCGCGGCATCGCCGTCGGGGGCGGCACGCTCGAGGACCGCTTCGTCGCGCTGACCGGGGAGGGTTTCGATGTCGCAGGGTGAGGCAGCGGGCACGGGCCACCGCGCCGCTGACGGGGGCGCGGTCGCGGTGGACGGCACCGCCGTCACGCCGACCGGGAGGCCCGACACCGGTCGCCGGGGCACGCGCGCCACCGCGCTCCTCGGCTCCGAGGTGCGCGTGCTGTTCCGCCGCTGGCGCACCTGGGCGATGCTCGGAGCGCTCGCACTCGTACCGATCCTCATCGCGGTCGCCGTCCGGGTCGCGACGCATCGGACGTCGGGCGGCCCGGCGTTCCTGTCCGACATCACGAACAACGGGCTGTTCGTCGCGTTCACGGCGCTGACGGTGTCGATCCCGCTGTTCCTGCCGCTGACGATCGGGGTCGCGTCCGGGGACACGATCGCGGGCGAGGCCAACCTCGGCACCCTGCGCTACCTGCTCGTCGCGCCGACCGGCCGGCTCCGGCTCGTACTCGTGAAGTTCGTCGGCGCCGGCGCGTTCGCCCTCGCCGCGACCCTGACGATCGTCGTGGTCGGTGTCGCGATCGGGGCGGCGCTGTTCCCGATCGGTCCGGTGACGCTGCTCTCCGGCACCCAGGTCGGCGGCGTGCAGTACGCCGTGCGGGCGCTGTTGCTCGTCGCCTACGTGACGCTGTCGATGCTCGGACTCACCGCGATCGGGCTGTTCGCGTCGACGCTCACCGCGGTGCCCGTCGGGGCGATGGCCGCCACGGTGGTCCTCGCCGGCGCCTCGCAGATCGCCGACGCGCTCCCCCAGCTCGACTGGCTCCACCCGTTCCTGTTCTCGCACCTGTGGCTCGGGTTCGGGGACCTGTTACGCGACCCGCTGTCGTTCGAGTCGTTCGGGCACAACGCGCTCCTGCAGGCGGCCTACGTCGTGGTCTTCGGCGGCCTCGCCACACTGCGGTTCGTGCGGAAGGACGTCCTGAGCTGACGTGGACCCGGGCATGCGTCCGCGCTGACGCAGGCGTACGCCTCCGCGGAGGCGCTCGCGCTCGCGCTCGTCAACGTTCCGCCATCGTGCGCGCCTTCTCGGAGCGGTACCACTCCTGCCGCATCCCGGTCTCGACGGGCTGCATGCCGACGACGACCTTGCCGCGGGAGTGGCCCGCTGCGAGGTCCTCGTAGGCGTCGACCAGGTACTCGAAGGGGTAGAACCCCGACACGAGCACCCGGAGCTGGTGCGCCTCGATGCGCCGACCGAGGTCCTGCATGATCGTCGCGGGGTCGGTGTCATCGCCGCCGGCCTGCACGAAGTACAGCTCGACGTCACGGCGCCGCTCGAGCGACACGAACCGCGCCGGGTCGACCCCGAGCGCCGTCGACAGGGCCGCACCGTCGCCCCGGTTGTCGACGAACGCGGTGACCGGGTGCCCTGCGGCAGCCTGACGGATCCGCTCGACCATGCCATCCCCGTACGTCACCGGGAGCACGCCGATCTGCCGGAGGTAGTCGTGGTTCCGCTCACCGCAGGTGCCGATGACCCGGGCGCCCGCGGCGAGCGCCAGCTGCGCCTCGATGTGCCCCACCCCACCGGCGGCGGCGGCGATCATCACGACGTCGTCCGCGGTGATCGCGAGGTCGTCGATGATCCGCCAGGCCGTCGTCCCGGCCAGGTACAGACCGCCGGCCACCTCGAACGGGATGTTCTCCGGCTTGCGCACGATCGCCGCCGCCGGGACGCACACCCAGCTCGCCTGGGCGCCACCACCGACGGCGTGGCCCATCACGGCCTGCCCGGCGTGCACCCCGCGCACCGACCGCCCCTTCGCCCGGACGATGCCCGCGAAGCACGATCCCTGCCGCGAGGGGAACACTGTCGGAAGCCGGTCCGCCAGGGCCCCTTCGCGGGTCGCGATCTCGATGTGGCTGAGGCCGGCCGCCACGACCTCGACGACGACCTCACCGTCCGCCGGGGTCGGTCGTTCCTGGTCGACGAAGTGGAGCTCGTCGGTCCCGCCGTACCGGTCGAACTCGACCGCTGATCCCACACGCATGGCACGCTCCTGCTGTCGGCACCGTCGCCGTCGCCGTCGCAACCGTGATGCGGTACCGCCGAGCATGCGCTCCCCTGGCTGGGTCCGCGGCCGGTTCGCTGCGGCGGCTGCGGCTGCGGCTGCGGCTGCGACTCGCCGCGCCCGCCGGGGCCGTTCAGCGGCGCGGGCCGGACTCCGCCGCGATGCGTGCGACCCGCGCCTCGTCGAACGTGAAGAGCTCGCGCCCCTCGTCCGACACGGGGACGTGCACGGGCGTCGAGAGCACGGTGCCCTCGGCCGAGACGTCGACCACGAGCGCTCCGGCGCCGGCGAGGATGCGCTCCCGCTCGTAGACGCCCGCGATGTCGGTGTCGTTCGCGACCCCGGGCGCCACGAGCACGGGGGCCCCCGTGATCGTGCCGACCATGTGGTGGTGGTAGTGCCCCGCGAGGACGACGCGCACGTCGCTCCCCCGCAGCGCATCCGCCAGCTCGTCCGGGTTCTGCAGTCGTAACGCCTCGTGCAGGGCGGTCGGCGCCGGCAACGGTGAGTGGTGCAGCACGAGGACGGTCCCGTACGGAGCGGGATCGGCGAGCAGCTCGCGGAGCCGTTCGAGCTGCTCGGGCCGCAGCAGGCCGTACCCGGCGCCGGGGACCGAGGTGTCGAGCGTGATGATCCGGCGCCCGGCCACCATCGAGACGCCGTCGACCGGGACGCTCGGCGCAACGTGCTGCAGCGTGTGCGCGACCGGTGCCCCACCTTCGGCGA
Organism: Curtobacterium sp. MCBD17_013; assembly: GCF_003234565.1. Lineage (GTDB taxonomy): Bacteria > Actinomycetota > Actinomycetes > Actinomycetales > Microbacteriaceae > Curtobacterium. The sequence continues at coordinate 62,967 of NZ_QKTU01000005.1, forward strand.
ACACGTGGCCGTTCCCGAGGACCTCACGGAACCCGGCGCGCCCGTCGTGGTTCCCGGGCACGGCGACGACGGCCGAACCGTGCGCACGCGCCCAGGCCCCGACGCGGTCGAGCAGGGCCTGGTACGAGGCGGGCGTGCCGTCGTCCGAGCAGTCCCCGGAGACGACGACCAGGCCGACACCGGGGACGTCGGCGACCCGGGCGAGGACCGCGTCGAGTGTGGCCGCGGTGTCCACCACGCCGTTGTGCAGCGAGCCGTCACCGGTCAGGTGGGTGTCGGACAGGTGGAGGACGCGGAGGGCGCCGGGCGCGACGGGCAGCATGCGGTCACGATAGCGACCGCCGACGACAGCAGCGATGACGGTGGACGTGGCTCCTCGCCCTCGACTCGTGCTGCGCGGACACGCTGCGTCCGTCCTCGACGTGGCCGCGCCCAGCGGCAGAACTACCCTGGGCGGATGCTCTCGCGACGCGACGCCGCCATCCGGCTCGACATCCCCCTCGAGATGGCCACCCACCACGGGATCCCCCCGCGCCTCAGCGAAGCCGAGCTCGCCGCGATCGAGCAGGATCCGCCGGCCTGGCTCGTGCAGTCCCGGGCCAACCGCACGGGCAAGAAGGTCTGGGTCCACCTCGAGTGCGTCGTCTGCGGCTTCACCGAGGATGCGCGGCCCAAGAAGTGGTGGCCCGACTGGGACTTCCTGATGTGTGACTACCACGCGGGGTACCAGGCGCCGGAACCGGCCACGGGGCTCGTGCGGCGCGAGGTGGATGGCGTGGGCACGAGATTCGTCGCCCTCGTCGACGAGGAGCCGTAGCCGCTCGTCAGCCCAGCATCTGGACGACAGCGGCGGCGAACAGCACGAATGCGACGCCGGCTGCGCTCGAGCGGAGGACGTCGATGCGTTCCCACCGCATCACGACGCGCTTCCAGTCTGCTGGCGGATCGGTCGGATCCCAGTCGTTGACGCCGATGTTGATCGGGACCGTGCCGAGGAACGAAGCGAGCACGAACACCACCAGTGCCACCGTCGCAGCGATCCGCCACCCGAGACCGTCGTCTGCCCCGGCGATCACGAGGACGGCGACCGAGGCCAGCAGGGCCGGGACCATCAGGATCGGCACGACGACCTTGAGCGACTTCACCAACGCGATGCGGGTACGGAGATGAGCTTCGTCGGGCAGCGTCCTCATGGCGGGCTGGATGCCCCATCGGACGATGAACTCCGCACCGGCGAGCAGACCCACGAGCACCAGTTGGACCACGAGCACCACGTTCACGGTGTGCCGCCGACCTCGCGGACCAGCGCCCGCGCTGCCCGCTGCGCTGCGGCGATGACGTCCGCGTCCGTCACCTCGGCGTGCACCGCGGCCTGCACGGCTGCGTTGATGCTGAGGACCGCCATCCGCACCAACAGGCCGTCCTGCTCGCGACCGCTGGGGACGAGCGCGGTGAGTTCGTCCACGATCGCGTTCAGCGGCGCACCGATGCTCCGCCCGCTCGAGTCGGCGAGACCGCGGATCACGAGCGGGTTCGCGGTCATGAACCGGATCGCGGCGAGCTTGTCGCTGGTGAACGTGTCCACCCAGCGCAGCACGGTCTCCTCGAGCAGCCGCGGACTCCGTGGCTGCTCGCGGAGCCATACGAGGAGCTCCTGGGCCTCGGTGCCGCGTTCGTCGAAGAGCGACTGCAAGATCGCTTCCTTGCTCGCGAAGTGGTGGTACAGCGACGCCTTGTTGATCCCGAGCTCGTCGGCGATCTCCCGCAACGAGGTCGATTCGTACCCCTGCCGGGTGAACAACTGCAGCGCAGCACGTTGGGCGCGTCGACGCGTGTCGCTCCCGCGCCGGCTGACGGCCGCCGCGCGTCTGACCGGTTGTGTCATGCGTACAGTCTACCTACCGTTCGGTAGGCGGAGCAGTGTCCGAGTGGTTCGCGCTAGCTGAACTTCGGCGTCGTCGCTGAGCACGCAACACGCGCACCTGGAGTCGTGGAGGTCTCGGTCGCGATCACGCGCTTCCCGTCGAGCAGGATCCGGCACGTCGCCGTCACGCCCTTCCCGGGCGTCGCGGTGACCGACGCTCGTTGCTCGGTCAGGACCACGACGTCGTGCGTCCACCGCGACCCGTCACCGTCCGTGGTGCCCGTCGTGACGGATCCGAGCCGCTGGACCTCCGGAGCGTCACCACGCTCCCTGGCACCCTCGGCCTTGACCTCGGTGAGTTCCGCGCCGGTCGGCCGGTCGACGTGGATCTCGTAGGTGACCGCCCACGCGTCACCGATCTGCTGGTCGACGTAACTGCACCCGGTGCCGAGCAGTGCGACCGACGCGGCGATGGCGGTCGCGGTCACGAGACGGAAACGGGACGTGCTGGATCCAGACATACGACCAGCCTCCACGTGCGGCCACCGCCGCGTCGACCGCCAGCAGGAGCACCTCCGTCCGACGACCGGCGGATGCCGGCTCCACCGCTCGGTGGAGGACCCTCGATGTCGACGAGCGGTGCTCGGGCTCCGGCGGCGATCACATGTCGTCGATGAGGCGGAGCGTGTCGTCGTCGGGCACGGTCCGGTGTTGGAAGTAGTGGTGGAAGATCCGTGCCGACTCGTGGGCGTCGACGTGCTGCGGCCAGGCCAGTCCGTGACGTACATGGTTCCTCCTCTCGGAGAGCGAGTCCCCGTTGATGCAGTGAGCTCGTGCGATCGGGCGGAGCACGTGCGGGAGCCGATCGACGGCTGCACGTCCGTGAGGACTCGCCACGCCGTCGGCTACTCGACGTGGGGCCATCCCTTCCGGACGTGGTCGAAGATCTCGTGCAGCGCCTGGCCCGGGCGCGGGTGAGCGCCGGCGATCTGCGGCGACTCGAGGACGAATCGGGCCAGGGCGTCCACGGCGGCCGGAGAGCCGTACCCACCGACCTCTGTGAGCGTCCTGGCGAGCACGTCCTGGCATCGGACCCAGCGCTGACGTGCGTACTCGGTCAATGCGGGCGTGGTGCGGATCAGGTCGAACACGGCACTGGTCTCAGTGTCCCGCTTCCCGTCGAACGGGCCGTGCGCGGCGATGAACTCCTCGACCGCGGTGAGGGCATCCTGCTCGACCGGTCGACCCTCGATGGCCTGTGCGAGGCTCGCCGCGCGGTCCCCACTGCCTCCGAACACGAGGGCTTGCTTCCCGTCGGGAAAGTGGGCGAACAGCGTGGTGAGCGCGGTGTCTGCTTCCTCCGCCACCTCAGCCACGGTCACGGCGTCGTAGCCGCGAGCGAGGAACAGCCGCACGGCGGCGTCCGTGAGGCGTTGGCGAGTCACGGCCTTCTTCCGCTCCCGCCGCCCCTGTTCATCTCCCATGCCGCCATCCTACCGATCTGTAGCGACTATGAACTCCTAGTGACTAGTGCTACCGTCCCGACCATGAACGTGCAAGAGCGGCCCGCGGTCGCCATCGTGGGAGCAGGACTCAGCGGCCTGGTCTGTGCCCGGATCCTGCAACGAGCCGGCCTGCCCGTCACCATCCACGAGGCCGACACCGCTGCGGACGCACGCCGACAAGGCGGCTCGCTCGACATCCACACCGCGACCGGGCAAGAGGCACTGCGTCAGGCCGGCGTGTTCGATCAGTTCCGCGCGCTCGTTCGCCATGGAGGTGAAGCGACACGGGTGATGGACCGCCACGCGCGGCTGCTGGTGGACGAGAGCGAAGTCGACGGCGGGAACGGTCGCCCGGAAGTCGAGCGGCAGGCACTCCGGCAACTGCTCGTGGACGCACTCGAGCCAGGAACGATCAGGTGGGGCGCGAAGGTCACCGGGGTCCGAACGGACGGTCCGGTGCGGGAACTGCAGTTCGTCGACGGGAGCACGGTCACAGCAGACCTCGTCGTCGGCGCCGATGGCGCGTGGTCGAGGGTGCGGAGCACGGCGCTGACATCGACCGTGCCGGAGTACACGGGCATCACGATGGTGGAGCTCCGGCTCTCGGACGCGGTCCGTGCGCACCCTGAGGCGCTCCGCACGACCGGGCACGGGACGTTCTTCGCCCTCTCGGACAACAAGTCGATCGGCGGCCATGGCGGAGAGGAGATCGCACTGGGGCTCGGTCTCCGCGTGCCGGAGGACTGGGCCGCGACCAGCGGCATCGACTGGACCGACCCGATGGCGGCGCGTGCGGCGCTGCTGCGGGAGTACCGGGACTGGGCCGGACCGCTGACGGACATGATCCGTGACAGCGACGACACCATCTGGCCGCGTCCGATCTACGCACTCCCGATCGGCCTCACCTGGCGCCGAGTACCAGGAGTGACGGCCGTAGGCGACGCCGCGCACCTGATGTCCCCGTTCGCCGGCGAGGGCGCGAACCTCGCCCTCATCGACGGCGCAGACCTCGCCCGCGCCGTCATCGAGAGCCCATACCTCGACCGTGCACTCGGACGCTACGAGCGGAAGATGTTCCGCCGAGCGAAGGCATCAGCATCAGCATCAGCACGCGGTCTCGCCATGATCTTCAACGACGACGCCCCGCGGCAGATGGTCTCGTTCTTCGAACGCGCGGCGCTCCTCGCACGCCTCACCCGGCCCCTCACACGGCTGCTGCCAGGACGACCATGACCCCCTGGGGTCGAGCATCGAGCCGCCGACGCCGCGACGCCGCACCAGTGGATCGAGCCGCGTCGGCGACGCGCCTCCGTTCGGGTCAGCGGGCCGTCCAGCCCCCGTCGATCGGCAGCGCGGTTCCGGTGATGAGCGAGGCCCCCTCGCCTGCGAGGAAGGTGACGGCGGCGGCGACCTCGTGCGGCTGTCCGATGCGGTGCAGTGCGGCGATGCGGTCCACCGTGTCGTCCCGGAACGCGTCGTCGGACAGGGCTGGAGCGGTGCCGTCCGTCTCGATGAAGGTCGGCGCAACGGCGTTCACACGGATCCCGTACTGGCCCCACTCGACTGCCAGGCACTTGGTGAGGTGGATCACGGCGGCTTTGCTGGTGCAGTAGGAGGACTCGCCAGGCAGCGCGACGAGGCCGGCTTGCGAAGCGATGTTCACGATCGAGCCTCGGCCCACAGTCCGCATGTGGCGAGCGACGTACTGCGAGATGAAGAACGTCGACTTCGTGGTGAGCGACCAGACGGCATCGAAGTGTTCCTCGGTGACGTCGAACGCATCCTCGACGATGCTCCCGCCGGCGTTGTTCACCAGGATGTCGATGGTCCCGAATTCCGCAGCGACGCGATCGACCGCCTCCCGGCATGCAGCGAGGTCGGTCACGTCCATCGCGACGACGGCCACGCTCCTGCCCAGCGCGCGGATCTCGTCCGCGAGCGCCGCGGCACCTTCCGGGTCGCGCACCCCGAGGGCGACGTCGGCACCGTGTTGCGCGAGGTCGAGCGCGATCGATCGCCCGATCCCGCGAGCGGCTGCGGTCACGAGCGCGACGGATCCGCTCAGGGGTTCGGCTTTCATGGACTGTCCTCCGCATCGGTGAACGGTGTCGGCGACCGGAGCCGGACGTGAGCCGCCTGCTGACCACCGTTGGGCCTCCAGTCTGCCGGTCGCACGCGGAGCGGTCGTCGATGCTCAGGGGTCTGCGATCCTCGGCGATCGCAGGGCGTTCACCAGCTGAAGAAGCGGACCACCGCGCGGAGCGTCTTCGCGGCCGTCGACGACGCAGCGCGCGCTGACGCGGTCCGCGGTCCGCGGTCCACGGTCCACGGTCCACGGTCCACGGTCGGAGCATGCCGGTCATGCATGGCGTTCGAGCCAGCCGTCTTTGACTGCACGGGCGGGCAGTCGCAAGGGTTGCGTCATGCAGACATCTCGAGTGCGCGCGCTCGCACGTTCCGTCGTCGCAGCGATCGCCGTCCTGGCCATGGCCGGATGCTCCGGCGTGGACGACGCACACCGGGCGGTGGGACCGACGTCATCGGTCACGTCCGAGCCAGACGAGGCACGAAGCGCGGCGGCGACGACAGCACCGGCGTTCGACCGTCTGCAGCAGACGTACGGCGCGACGCTGGGCGTCTTCGCGCTGGACACCGGAACCCGGCAGACCGTGGCCCACAACGCCAACCGGCGGTTCGCCTACGCGTCCACCTACAAATCGCTCGCCGCCGGCGTCCTGCTGGCCGACCCGTCGACCGATCTGGACGCGCACGTCGACCTCGCGCAGGACGAGATCCTGGCCGGTTCGCCGGTCGCCTCGCAGCACGTCGAGTCGGGGATGCGCCTCGGCGACGTCGTCGCGGCGGCGTTGGAGCAGAGCGACAACACGGCCGGCAACATCGTGTTGCAGCGAGTCGGGGGCCCCGCGGGGTTCGAGACCGCGTTGCGGAGAATCGGGGACACCACCACGCGGTCGGATCGGACGGAGCCCGACCTGAACGCGGCGGTGCCCGGCGACGACCGCGACACCTCGACACCTCGAGCGCTGGCGCTGGATCTCGATCGGCTGGTGCTCGGCAGCGTGCTGCACGCATCGGAGCGCGCCCGACTGATCGGGTGGATGCGCGCGAACACCACGGGGGACGACCTCGTCCGCGCCGCCGTTCCGGCGGGATGGACGGTCGCCGACAAGACCGGCACCGGGTACTACGGCGTCCGCAACGACATCGCCGTGGTGTGGCCGCCCTCGGGTGCGCCGATCGTCCTCGCGATCCAGACCACCAAGAGCACCCAGGCAGCCGAACCCAGTGACGCGCTCGTCGCTGCCGCGGCGAAGGAAGCGATCGGGGCCCTGCGATGACCCGCCGACACGCCGCAGCGGCCGGGGCGTCACCCCGTCTGGACGAACCTGCCGTGCCGTTCGGTGTCCGTTCTCGGGTCGTGCGAGCCACGGCCGCTCGTGGAACGACCGCACGGACGCTGCCACCATGACCAGCTCAGACGCCCGGTCGGGAAGCGGTTCCGATGAGGGTGCCCTGCCCCATCCGGGGCTCGCGACCGAGGAGGCCCAGGCGCTGTCACCACGCGGCCCGGCCGCACCCCGGGTCGGATGCGGAGCGCCACGACCAGTCGGAGTACCGTCATCGGGTGCCCATCGACCTGCGCTCCGACACCGTCACCCGCCCGACCGCCGCGATGCGCGCCGCGATGCTCGACGCCGAGGTCGGCGACGACGTGTACGGCGAGGACCCGGAGGTGAACGCGCTCGAGGCCGAGGTCGCCGATCTCCTCGGGTTCGAAGCGGGCCTCTACGCGCCGTCGGGCTCGATGGCGAACCAGTTGGGACTGCGGATGCTCGTCGCGCCCGGTCAGGAGCTCGTCTGCGACGTCCAGGCCCACGTGGCCCGAGCCGAACTCGGCGCCGCCGCGGTGTTCTCGGGGATCACGACCCGGACGTGGGCGACGCCGTACGGCCGCCTCGACCACCGGGCGGTCGAGCAGATCGCGGAGCCGGACGCCGGGTCGTACATGGTGTCCACCGCTGCGATCGCGATCGAGAACACCCACAACTTCGGCGGTGGCACCGTGCAGCCCCAGAGCGAGGTCCGCGCCGTGCAGGAGTACGCGCGGACGAACGGGCTCGCGGTGCACCTCGACGGCGCTCGGCTGTGGAACGCGCACGTCGCTTCGGGCACGCCGTTGCGCGAGCTGGCCGCCGGGTTCGACACGGTCTCGGTCTGCCTGTCGAAGGGCCTCGGCGCCCCGGTCGGGTCGGTGCTCGTCGCCTCACAGGAGCGCATCGACGCCGCCCGCATCTGGCGCAAGCGTTACGGCGGCGGCATGCGGCAGGTCGGGATGCTCGCCGCGGCCGGCCGGTACGCCATCCGGAACCACGTCGACCGCCTCGCCGAGGACCACGTGAACGCCCGACTCCTCGCCGCGGCCGCCGGGGTCGACCCCGCGACGGTCGAGTCGAACATCGTGTTCGCGGACGTGTCCGACGCGGCGCGGTTCGCGCACGAGGCCGAGGCCCAGGGCGTGCGCGTGATGCAGTCCGGCCGGACGCGCATCCGCATGGTGACGCACCTCGACGCCACGGGCGACGACATCACCCGCGCGGTCGACGTCCTCCGCGGCATCCAGCGGTAGGGACACCGAGCGGTAGGGACACCGAGCGGTAGGGACACCGAGCGGTAGGGGCACCGAGCGGTAGGGGTCCGCACCGGCCACGCAGGCCGGCGCCGCCGGGCGCCGGGAACCCGCCGGCGAGTAGGCAGGTGGCATGGCAGATGACGAACGGCCCACGTCGGAACCGAGCCGGGAGGGACGGGTCGCGCTCGTCACGGGCGTCACCGGTGGCATCGGGCGGGCGGTGACCCGGGGCCTCCTCGACGCGGGGTACGCGGTGGTGGGCACGGTACGCGACCGCAGCCGCGCCTCCACGGCCGAACTCGACCCGGGGCGCACGGGCCGACTCGTGCTCGTCGAGGCGGACATGACGGACACCGAGCGGCTGCACGCGGTGGCGGAGGCCGCCGCGGACCCGTTCGGACCGGTCGACGTCCTGCTGCCGATCGCCGGCGTCGGCGACGTCCGCGCGCTCGACGAGATCACCCCTGAGGACTGGGAGCGCGCACTCCGCGTCAACCTGACGGCGCCGTTCGTCCTCGCGCAGGCACTCCTGCCCGGCATGGTCGAGCGCGGCTGGGGACGGATCGTCTTCACCTCGAGCGTCGCCGCGTTCACGGGCGGGTTCGTCGGCCCGCACTACGCCGCGTCGAAGGCCGGGCTGCACGGGCTCGTGCACGCGCTGTCCGCGAGGGCCGCCGCGCACGGGGTCACGGTGAACGCGATCGCCCCGGCACTCATCGCGGACACGGCGATGATCGACGGCATGCCCTCGTCGGTCCCGACGCCGCCGGTGGGACGGCTCGGGCGTCCGGACGAGGTCGCCCAGCTCACGCTCGCCGTGCTCGGGAACGCCTACCTCACGGGGCAGGTGCTCCTGCTCGAGGGCGGCTCGCGTCCGTCCTGACGTGCGCGGTCCTGCTGTCCGCGCCCAGCGCGGCGTCGCACGACGCCGAACGCACGGGAGGCGCGGTGCGGGACGGACCCGCACCGCGCCTCCCGGGCGGCGGACGACCTGATCAGGCCATGACGGCGCGCTCGTCCGGCACGCAGTGCGTCATGAGCAACCCCTCGACGTCGCGCGGGCCGTTGTGCCCGAGGTTCGCCAGTCGGGCGAGCTCGTCGTCGGACAGGGTCTGGGACTGCAGCGGCGGCAGGTCGGCGACCTCCTCGAGGGTGATGCCGAGGCCCTCGCCCACGCGCTGCCCGAGCTCGTCCTCGACCATGTAGAAGTGCCAGAGCATGCGCTCCTGCACCGGGCGGGCCGCCTGCGAGATGAGCGTGACGAAGTTCTGGACGAGGTCGTCGCGCTCCCAGTCCTCCATGAGCCGGAAGCGCTGCCCGGCCTGCGTGTAGTCGTTCGTGCGCGGGATCCGCTTGCGCGTCAGCCGCCCGACGATCTCCGGCCCCTGCTCGTCGTGCGTCGGGTACTCGGCCTCACGGAGGCTGCCGTCCGTGATCGAGGGCTCGTAGTTGACGTGCGGGTTGGGTCCGCCGCCCTGGTGGTAGGCCATCTGCCCGTCGCGCTGGTTCGTGTGCACGCGCGCGTTCTTCGGCTGGTTGACCGGGAGCTGCAGGTAGTTCGGCCCGACGCGGTAGCGCTGCGTGTCCGAGTACGAGAACGTGCGGCCGACGAGCATCTTGTCGTCCGAGAAGTCGAGGCCGTCGACGAGCACACCGGTGCCGAACGAGATCTGCTCGTTCTCGGCGAAGAAGTCCGACACGTTCCGGTTGAGCACCATCGTGCCGACCTGCTTCGGCGGGAACTCGTTCTCGGGCCAGAGCTTCGTGTCGTCGAGCGGGTCGAAGTCGAGCTCGGGGTGGTCGTGGTCGTCCATCATCTGGACGCGGAGTTCCCACTCCGGGTACTCGCCGCGCTCGATCGCCTCGTGGAGGTCCTTCGACGCGTGGCCGAGGTCGCCCGCCTGGACCGCGGCGGCGTCGGCCTCGGTCATGCTGCTGACGCCGACCGACGGGATCCAGTGGTACTTGACGAGCTTCGTCTCGCCCTCGGCGTTGACCCACTTGTAGGTGTTCACGCCGAAGCCCTGCTGCGTCCGGTAGTTCGCCGGGATGCCGCGCGGGCTGAACAGGTTGACGAGCATGTGCATCGACTCGGGTGTCTGCGACATGAAGTCGAAGATGCGGGCCGGCTCCTGGCGGAACGTCTGGGGGTCCGGCTTGAGGGAGTGGATGACGTCCGGGAACTTGATGGCGTCGCGGATGAAGAAGACGCCGAGGTTGTTGCCGACGAGGTCCCAGTTGCCGTCCTCGGTGTAGAACTTGACGGCGAAGCCGCGCGGGTCGCGGGCGGCCTCGGAGGAGTCCCGGCCACCGATGACGGTCGAGAAGCGGATGGCGACGTCGGTGCGCTTGCCGGCCTCCTGGAACAGCTTGGCGCGCGTGTACTGCGCGATCGGCTCGTCGCCCCACTGCCCGGTCGCCTCGAAGTACCCGAAGGCGACGAAGCCGCGGGCGTGGACGACACGCTCCGGGATGCGCTCGCGGTCGAAGTGGCTGATCTTCTCGAGGAACTGGTAGTTCTCGAGCGTCGCGGGCCCCCGGGCGCCGACGGTGCGCTGGTTCTGGTTGTCGTAGACCGGGTGGCCCTGACGGTTGGTGAGGACCTCGCGGTCGTCACCCTCGGCGGGAGGCTGGGAGGAGACGTCGATCACGGGTTGTTCCTTTCCTGGACGGCTGCCTTCCCAGTGTCCTCCATCGGCCCCGGGGCGCCTGCACGGCCGGCACCCGGGCGTGCCGCAGCCGGCCGCCCGTCCCCCTGTCCGCGAGATCGCAGTCCCTGCCGCTCTGGCTCCGGTGAGAACGGCAACGACCGCGATCTCGCGCTTCAGGCGCCCTCGGGCGGATGGACGAGCAGGTCGACGCGGTCGGCGAGGTACTGCGCGAGCGGCAGGGCATCGCCGTCCGCGACGGCGGGGCTCCAGCGGACGACGACCTCGCCGTCGCGCACGGACAGGGGACCTGCGGCGCCGCGCAGGTGCTCGTCGAGCGGGATCGGCACGGTGCCGTGGTTGACGGTGTCGCCCGCGCGGAACCCACCCTTGACCGCCGCCGCACGGTACGCCCGACGGATCTCCGCCGACGTCGATTGGTACTGCGGCCGGCCCGGCTCCGTCACGCGGGTGATCAGGCCCGTCGCGCGGACGGTGCCGACCCGGTCGACGAGCAGCACGCCGAGCCGCCACGCGCGCCCCAGGTCGCGCATGGTCGGCTCCCGCCGGATCCCGAGCACGCGGCGCGGTTCGACGTACTCGCCGACGGCCTCGTCACGCGCACCGGCGGCCTCGAGCCGCTGCACGGCCTCGGCGATCGCGGTGCGGGCGCGGGTGATCGCGTCCGCGTCGTCCGTCGTCGCATCCACGCCGACGAGCGTAGGCCGGGTGGCGGGAGCGAGACGCGCCTCCCGGAATGCGACCACGCTGGATGCGGTTGCATGGACCGGTGCGGTCCCGACCCGTGGACCCGGAGTGGAGCAACATGGCGTTCCTGCGGTGGCTGTTCGACGCGCAGCTCGTCATCGGCGACCAGACCGTGCTGTGGCGCGAGATCGTCGGCAACGTGTTCGGCCTGCTCAGCGCGCTCGGCGGAATGCGCCGTCGGGTGTGGGCCTGGCCCGTCGGCATCGTCGGCAACGCGCTGCTGTTCACGGTGTTCATGGGCGCGGTGTTCGACACCCCGAACCCCGTCAACCTGCTCGGTCAGGCCGGGCGACAGATCATGTTCATCGTGGTGTCCGTGTACGGGTGGTGGCGGTGGACGCGGCGACCCGAGCCCGGCGACGCCGTCGTCGAGCCGCGGTGGGCCTCGTGGCGGACGCGCGCCCTGCTCGCTGTCGGCATGGTCGGCGGGACGCTCGTGCTCACCCCGATCTTCCGGGCGCTCGGGTCGTACGAGCCCGTCTGGAGCGACGCGTGGATCTTCGTCGGGTCGCTCCTGGCCACCTACGGCATGGCGAAGGGCTGGGTCGAGTTCTGGCTGATCTGGGTGGCGGTCGACGTCGTCGGGGTGCCGCTGCTGTTCTCGGCCGGCTACTACGCCTCAGGTCTCATGTACGTGTTCTACGGGGTGTTCACGCTCACCGGGTTCTTCGTGTGGCGGCGCACCCGGACGAAGCCGCCGGCAGCGCCGGTGACGGTCGGCTGACCGCGCCGCCCCTCGGCGAGATCGCAGTCGTCGCCGCTCTGACGGATCCCAGAACGGCAACGACTGCGATCCCGCGGAAGGGGCAGAGGCCGGTCGGTAGCGTGGGCACGTGGACCAGAGCAGCTTCGACGACCGTTACACCATCCGCCGGTTCTCGCCCGGCCTGACCCCGGAGGGCACGGCCGACGCGCAGACCACCGCGTTCTTCGCGAGCGTCGACGCGGGGTTCCACCAGCCCGAGGTGGCCCCCGATCGTCTCGGGCGGATGGTCCGGCACGTGATCGACGATCGCACTGAGCTGCTCGGCGTGCACCGGCGCGACCCCATGCCCGACTCGCTCGAGGTCGACGCTCCCGTCGGCACGTTCGGCAGTCTCCCGAAGCGCCTGAGCTGGGGCGACGGCACCGAGATCGACACCTTCGCGATCGCGTCGGTGACGGTCCGACCGACCGAACGCCGACGCGGCATCCTCCGGCGCATGATGACCGACTCCCTGCACCGTGCCGCGGACGAGGGGTACCCGCTCGCGAGCCTGACGGCGAGCGAAGGCACGATCTACCGCCGGTTCGGCTTCGGCGCCGCGATCCGCGAGCGCACGATCGACGTCGACCGATCCGCGGCGCTCCCGCTGCTCGTGCCGGCCAGGGGCGAGATCGCCCCGGTCGACACCGCCGTCCTGGCCCAGGGGCTCGCCCGACAGGTGTACGAGCGGTTCCACGCGCGGACGCCGGGCTCGATGACCCGGAACGAGGGCACCTGGAACGCCCTCCTCGGTCGCCAGGGCGACGGTGAGCCGAACCGGGCGGTGCGCGCGGTCGTGCACCGGCCCTCCCGGTCCGAACCCGTCGACGGCTACGTGACGTACAAGGCGGAGCAGACGGAGCGGCACGCGGTGCGGCTCGAGATCGTCGACCTCGTCGCCGCGACGGACGAGGCGTACATCGCGCTCTGGCACCACCTGCTCGCCGTCGACCTCGTGCGCGTGGTCCGGTACGGGACGGCCCGCGTCGACGACCCGGTCCTCCACGTGCTCGCCGACGACCGTGCGCTGTCCTCCGTGTTCGAGGAGGACCACGTCTGGTTCCGCGTGCTCGACCCGGTGGCGACGTTCGCGTCCCGCCCGTTCGCGGTGGACGGCACGGTGACGATCGGCGTCCACGACGCACTCGGGTTCGCGGACGGGACGCTGCGGTTGTCGGTGGTCCAGGGCCGTGCGACGGTCGAGCGGACCGCGGGCGGACAGGACGAGGCCGACGTCGAACTCGACGTCGCGGAACTCGGCGCACTCGTGCTCGGCGCGGTGGACGTCGGCACGCTCGTCGCCGCCGGCCTCGTCCGTGCGGAAGCCGGGTCGGCCGCGCGGCTCCGCGCCATGCTCGTCCCCATCCGGACCCCCCACCAGATCGCCTACTTCTGACGCCGGCGACGGACGGGAACGCTCCGCGCAACCCCTTGTCTCCCAACCTGGACACACGTACAGTGCGCTGTTGGGACGGTGAATGCGGCACTCGAACAGTTCCGGGTCGGCGTCTCACCGACAACCACAGACGTTCCTCGCGGCCGATCGGGTCGCGAAGGCCGACCATCCCCGTTCCGGTCGGCGCCTCCCGTGTCCCTGGACCACCAGCAGGACACGGCGGCGAACGGCGGGTGTCCTCCCGTGACCCGAAGCGGGAGGACACCCGATCCTCGTCGTCGGACGGGAGGAGCGGTGCGGGTCCGCACCGCTCCTCCCGTCGCCGGTCCTACGCCTCCTCGAGCTGGCGCTCGATGTCCTCGAGGCTCCGACCCTTGGTCTCCGGCAGGATCTTCCACATGGTGATCGTGCCCGCGATCGCGAAGACCGCGAACGCCCAGAACAGGGTCGTGGCGCTGAGGCCCGAGATCACGCTGAGGACCACGAGCGAGATGATCAGGTCGAGGCCCCAGTGGGTGACCGTGCCGAAGGACTGCGCCTTGCCACGGACCCGGTTGGGCAGGACCTCGCTGTTGACGAGCCAGATCGCGATGCCGAGGCTCGCGGCGAACACGCCCTCGTAGATCATGAGGCCGATGACGAGGAGCACGCCGACCGTCGACGACTGCGGGAACAGGTAGAGCGCACCGATCGCGGCGAGCGCGATGGCGACGATCAGGGTCCCGCCGATGAGGAGCCAGCGGCGGCCGAGGAAGTCGACGAGCAGCAGTCCGATCAGGGTGAACAGCAGGAATGCCCCGCCGATGCCGACCGAGCTGAGGATCGCGGACGAGTCCCCGAACCCGGCGGACTTCAGCATGGTGGGCGCGTAGTAGAGGATCGCGTTGACGCCGGACAGCTGGTTCGTGGCCGCGACGACGACGCCGATCACGATGCCGCGACGGACGCCGCGGGTCCGGAACAGCGACCGGTAGCTGACCGCGTGCTCCGACTTGATCGCGCCGGTGATGTCACCGAGCTCCGCCGCGGCCTCGGCCACGGTGGACCGGATGCGCTCGAGGACGGCGCGGGCGTCGTCGACCCGGCCCTTCGCGGCGAGCCAGCGCGGGCTCTCGGGCAGCGGCAGGAGGCCGACCAGCATGACGACGGCCGGCACGGCGGCGAGGCCGATCATCCAACGCCAACCCTCGATCGGGGCGAACGCGTAGCCGACCAGGTAGGACACGAAGATGCCGAGCGCCACGAACAGCTGGTTGAACGACACGAGGCGGCCACGGATGCGGGCCGGGGCGATCTCGGCGATGTACATCGGCACGACGAGCGAGGACGACCCGACGCTCAGGCCGAGCAGGAACCGCGACACGTAGATGAGCGGGAGCCAGCCGATGAGCGAGCTGCCGAGCGCGCCGACGATGTAGATCGCGGCGAGCAGGATCAGGGTGCGGCGTCGACCGAGGCGGTCGACCACCGGACCACCGCCCATGACGCCGATCACGGCGCCGGCGAGCAGGATCGCCACGAAGAACTGTTGTCCGAACTCACCGAGGTGGTACTCGGGCGCCACGTACAGCAGCGCGGCCGACACGATGCCCGTGTCGTAGCCGAACAGGAACCCTCCGAGCCCTGCGATCACCGAGGCCCACACCACGATCCCCCTGCGGTGGTGCCCGGTCGTCCTGCGGGCGTCCCGCGCGGTCATCTCCGTGGATGTCATCACAACTCCGTCGTCATCCCATCCGCCGAGTCCGGTTGGCTCGGCGGCCCGGTCGAGTGTACGTCGAGGTGAGCGCTCACAGTGAGCGCTCACTCCTCGTTTCGAACGCTGACGGCGAACGTGACCGGCGATGGGCCGTTCGACGCAGCGTTCTGTCCAGAGCACGCCGGGACGGCTGCGTGGTCGTTCAGCCGGGCCGCCACAACCGTCCGTCATGGGGCGGCGCGCCGGGTCAGGACGTGCGCGGCCACCGGGACATGACGGCGTCGATCCCCGCCGCTCGCGCCGGGGGTGGCGGTCGACCCCCGGTCTGGGGCAGAACCACCCCCCGAACGGAGGCTCCCCCGACACCGGGCGCAGGAGCGATCCTCGATGTCGGCCGGGGGCCGGACCGCTGATCAGGAGCGGCCCGGCCACCACTCCGGCCGACTCCCCACGCCCTCCCCCCACCACGGAGCACCAGTGTCGAACCCCTGTGCGCCGCGTCTCCGGCGCGCCCTCGTGTCCAACGTCCGCACGGTCGTCGCCCTCCTCGCGGTCGTCGTGGCCGTCCTCGCGGCGGCACTCGCCCGCCCGGGCGTCGCGTCGGCGGCGACCACCTACACGGGCTACGTCCGCTACGCCTCGGCGCCCGCCGAGGTGATCGGCAAGACCGCCGCGGGCTACCGCCTGCTCACGCCGGCCGAGGCCGCCGCCGTGCCGCCGGACGCCGTCACGTACCTGGCGAACACACAGTTCCTCCGGGTCGGGACCACCGGCCCGGTCTACAAGGTGTCGAGCGACGTCGTCAGCACCGTCACCACGGCGCAGTGGACGGCCCAGGGCACGCCGACGCCACGCATCGTCGACCGGGTCCCGGCGATGGAGTACTCGAGCTACGCGTCGAACCCCTCCGAGATCATCGTGCGCACCCCGGTCGGGGTCTGGCGGCACGCCACGGCCGCCGAGACCGCGAGCATCCCGGCATCGTCCGTCACGTACCGGGCCGACACGTACTACCTGAGCAGCGTCGGATCATCGCAGGTGGTCAAGCGGGTCGCCGGGGTGAGCACACCGATCACGACCGCACAGTGGCGGGCCGAGGGCTCCCCCACGCCGATGGTGCCCCCGGTGCCGAGCGTCGGCACGGACCCCTTCACCAACGCCGCGCCCTACGTCGACCCCGACTACCCCTCCGTCGCCGCCGCTGCGGCGCTCCGGGCCAGCGGTGACACCACCGACGCCGCGGTGCTCGACCGGATCAGCGCGCACGGCGGCACGCGGTGGCTCGGGAGCGGCAACACGATCGCGACCGTCGCCGCCACCACGTCCGCGTACGTCGGAGCCGCCGTCGCCGCGGGCCGCACCGGGACGCTCGTGGTCTACGGGATCCCCGGCCGCGACTGCGGGAGCTACTCGGCCGGGGGCTTCTCGGCGACGGACTACCCGAGGTGGATCGCCCAGATCGCCGCGGGCATCGCGCACCGACGGGTCGCCGTCGTGCTCGAACCCGACGCGCTGCTGCAACTCGGCCGATGCCCCGACGTGCAAGGTGACCGCACGGGCCTCCTGCGCGCTGCGGCGACCACCCTGACCGCCGCGGGCGCCACTGTCTACCTCGACGCCGGGACGAGCAACTCCGGCGTCGACACCGCGACGATGGTGTCCCGCCTCCTCGCCGCCGGCGTGCAGGGCGTGCGCGGGTTCGCCGTGAACGTGTCGAACTACAAGTCGACGAGCGACGTCCAGGCCTACGCCGACGAGGTCTCCCGACTGCTCGGCGGCGCGCACTACGTCATCGACACGTCGCGCAACGGCAACGGCTCCGACGGCGAGTGGTGCAACGCCCGGGGACGCGCGATCGGCCAGGCACCGGCGGCGAGCAGCCACGGCAACGAGGACGCCGCGTTGTGGATCAAGACCGTCGGGGCCTCCGACGGCACGTGCAACGGTGGACCGGCCGCGGGGACCTGGTGGAACACCATCGCGCTCGAGCTCGCGCGGAACGCCGGGTACTGACGTATCGATTCCGCATCGGAGCCTCCGAGTCGCATCGTGGTCCGTTCCAGGCCGGCGCTAGGGTCGGCCTGGTGAAGACGACGACGATGGTGCTCACGTCCGCAACCGCCCTGGCCGCGGTGATCGCCCTGACCGGCTGCGCCGGCTCGGGCAGCGGCTCCGACCGACCGACGATCACGGCCACGCGGACCGCCACGGCGACCACGACCACGACCGCGACCGCCAGCCCGTCGGTCACCGCCGGCGGGAGCGGCACCGGTGGGAGCGGCACCGGAGACTCGGACGGCTCGACCTCGGCCGCCGGCGGCCGCTGCACCACGGATCAGCTCAGCGGAGGGACCGCGGAAGGTACCGGCGGTGCGGCCGGCAGCGTCGGCATCGTCCTGACGCTGACGAACACCGGCACCACGCCGTGCACCCTGCAAGGCTGGCCTGGCGTGTCCTTCGTCGGCGGCGGGGACGGCGAGCAGATCGGCGCGCCGGCCGAGCTCGACCGGACCTCCGAGCACGACACCGTCACCCTCGGGCCGGGAGCGCAGGGACAGGTCGCGCTCAAGATCACCCAGGCCGCCGCATACGACGCCGCCGAGTGCTCGCCGCAGCCGGCCGACGGGTTCCGGGTCTACCCGCCCGGGTCGAAGACGTCGCTGTTCATCAAGGACACGGCGTACACGGCCTGCGCATCGGGCACCGTGCACCTGCTGACGACGGGCGCGGTCGTGGTCGGGCCCGCCCACCCCTGACACCGGCGGACGGGAGACCCGGCCTCCCGTCCGCCGTCCTGCTCGCGGGACTCAGCGGCGCACGTCAGTCCCACTCGCCAGGTCGACGAGGACGCCCGCCGCGAGTGCGGTCCGCTCCACCATGCCCTGCACGCTCGCCCACTCGTGCCGCGCGTGCGCTCCGTCACCGACGGCGCCCAGTCCGTCGAGCACGGCGCGACCGAGCGCAGAGGCGAAGTTCCCGTCACTGGCGCCGCCGACCGCCGTCTCCTCGACCGTCAGCCCCATGCCGCGGGCGACCGACTCAGCACGTGCGAACAGGGCGACGTTGGCCTCGGTGCGCTCCATGACCGGTCGGTTCCACCCACCGTGGACGGTGATCGTCGCCAGTGGGTCCTCCGGGGTGAGCGCCGCGAGCACGCCGTCGATCCTGTCCGCCTCCTCGGACGACGAGACGCGGACGTCGAGCGCCGCGGACGCGTGTCCCGCACGGACGTTGGGACGGGTCCCGCCCGCGACGACACCGACGTTGCAGCTCGTCCCGGCCTCGAGGTCCGTCGCGCCGTGGAGCGTCAGCACGACCCGGGCGAGCTCGTCCACCGCGCTCGCCCCGGCGCGGGGGTCGAGTCCCGCGTGCGCCTCGACGCCGGTGATCTCGATGTCGAACAGCCCGACCCCCTTCCGGGCGGTCTTCAGTGCGCCGTGCTCTCCGGCGGACGCCTCGAACACCAGCACGGGCCCGTCGGTGCGCCGGACCGTGTCCTCGATGACGGTGCGGGATCCCTTGCTGCCGACCTCCTCGTCGCCGTTGAGCAGCAGGCGGATGTTCGGACGCGGGAGTGCGGCGGCGTCCACGGCACGGATCGCCCACGCGAGCTGCACCAGTCCGGCCTTCATGTCGTAGACCCCGGGTCCGGTCATCCGGTCGCCGTCCACGGCGGCGGGACGCGCAGCGATGGTCCCGGCGGCCCACACGGTGTCGTAGTGACAGAGCGCGGTGACCCACACGTCGGAGCCGAGCGGCGCCTCCAGGTCGAGTACCGCGACGTCACCGTGGCCGTCGGTCGGGTGCACGGTGCGAGCAGTGGGAGCGCCGACCGTCTCGCCGAGCCACTGCTCGACCCACGCGAGGCCCTCCGCGAGGAGCGCCGGCGCGTCCGAGGGCGTCTCGATCCCGACGTACGCCAGGACGTCGCCCACCATCGCGTCGCGGTGCCCGGCGACCCAGTCGAGCAGATCGGTGGTCGTCCCGGTGGCGGTCATCGCGCCTCCCCGACCGTCGACGGCGCGAGCGCGGCGATCGCGGCCTCGTCCATCGCGCTCTCGCCCTCCTCGAGGCGCACGATCGCGGTGATGAGCGCCTCGATCGCGGGCAGCGCGACGCCCTGCGCGGCACCCATCGCGACGACCGGGCGGTAGTGCGCCGGCACCTCGGTCCGCCGGTGCCGGACGGCGATGTCCCGCCAGATGCCGGACCGCGTCTTCGACTGCGTGGCGAGCCAGGCGACGAGGTCGTCGAGGGCACGCTCGGTGGTCGCCGGATCGGCACCGGAACGGAACGCCTGCGGGTCGAACGCGTCGAACGGCTCGAGTGCGATCCCCCGGCCGTCCGCGACGTCGAACACCTCGCGCGCCAGTGTCGTCATGACGGCGCGGTTGCGGTCGATGAGGTCGCTCATGTCGTCGTCCGCGAGCGCGGTGGCCGTGAGCATCGCGCCGAAGCCGAGCTTCGACCAGAGGAAGCCCTCGACGTTGGCGGACACGACCGGGCTCCCCCAGTGCGCCAGATCGGCGGCCAGGTCGCGCACGCGGTCACTCGTCCCGCCGGCGAACTCGCCGAGGGCCATGCCCCCGTGGCCGCCGTCCTTGACGACCCCCGGCTCCATCACGTCCGCGAAGAGGTCGACGAAGGCGATGACGGTCCGGTCGACACCGACGTGCCCGGCGATGGTGGCCTCGTTGAGGCCGTTCTGGAGCGACGCCACGAACCCGTCGGAGCGGAGCCGCGGTGCGATCCAGGCGGCAGCCGCATCGGTGGCGAGCGCCTTGACGGCGAGCAGGACCCGGCCGAGCTCGTCGGGCGCGTCCTCGAGCGTGTACGCGGGCACGTGCGCGGTCGTCGCCCCGTCGGGCGTGAGGAGGGTGAGCCCGCGCTCACGGATCGCTGCCACGTGGGCGGGATCGGCGTCGACGAGCTGGACCGGGACGCCCGCGGCGTCGAGGTGCACGGCGAGGGTGCCCCCGATCGCGCCGGCGCCGACGATCGTGGTGGTGCGGTCGGTGGTCATGCGGATGTCTCCTCTCGGATGGGCTGGTCGTCCGTGTCGGCACGCGCGTCGACCGGGTCCCAACTCAGGGGCAGTGCGTGGGCTCCGGTCGACGATCCGCCGTCGACCCGGAGGATCGAGCCGGTCACCCACTCGGCCGCCGTGTCGTCGGCCAGCCAGACCACGGCGTTCGCGATGTCGGTCGGGCGGCCTCGACGACCGAGCGGGTTGGCGGACACCGCTGCGGCGTACTCGTCGGTGACACGGTTGACGTCGCTGTCGACGTCGACGAACCCGGGCGCGACCGCGTTGACGCGGATGCCGGCGGCGCCGAGCTCGAGTGCGGAGGCACGGGTCACCATCTCCAGCGCGGCCTTCGACGTGCTGTACGGGGCCGCGCCGGGACGCGCACGCAGCGCAGAACCGGACGAGATGTTCACGACGCACGGCCGCGTCCCCGCCGTCTCGGCCCGCCGCGCGAGCGCGACGGTGGCGAGGATCGGGGCGCGGACGTTGACCGCCTGGACCGCGTCCCAGGTGGCCGCGTCGAGCTGGAGGAACGGGGTTGCCGGGTAGACGCCCGCCGCGTTGACGAGCACGTCGACGACCGCCCGGTCCCATGCCCTGTCGACGACCGCGGCGGGCGCGTCGGGTTCGCGGAGGTCCGCGGTGATGGTGACCACCGCCTCCCGACCGAGTGCGGCGACCGACGCGACCGACGCGGACGCCGCGTCGAGTGGCTCGGCGCGGAGGTCGACCATGGTCACGAGCGCGCCGTCGGTCGCGAACCGGGTCGCGACCGCGAGACCGATGCCGCTCGCGGCGCCGGTCACGAGCACGTGCCGCGTCACTTGAGGACCTTGCCCTTGGTCTCGGGCATGGTCAGGTAGACGACCAGTCCGATCGCCGCGGCGATCGCGCAGTAGACCCAGACGACGTGACCGAGACCCGCGCCGCTCATCCAGGTCGTGATGTACGGCGCCGTTCCGCCGAAGATCGCGACGGCCAACGCGTACGGCAGGCCGATCCCGGTGGCTCGCACCTCGGGCGGGAACTGCTCCGCCATGATCACGGCGCAGTTCGCCGAGTAGCCGAGCAACAGCACGATCCCGATCACCTCGACGAGGACGAGCATCCAGAACGATCCGTTCAGCATCGTGAACGCCGGCCAGGCGAACACGAGGAACCCGCCGGCGAAGATCGACATCGTCGGCTTCCGTCCGATCTTGTCCGACAGGAGACCCGCGAACGGCAGGAGCACCAGGAACACGACCATCGCGATCACGTTGGCCAGGAGCGCCTCGTTGAGCGGCAGGCCCGTCGTGACGGCGGCGTAGGTGGGCATGTACGAGACCCACATGTAGTACAGGAGCGTGCCCGCGATCGTGACGCCGAACACCCGTGCCGTGGCACCGGGGTGGTCGCGGAACATCGCGACGATCGGGTTGCGGCGCCGGACCTCCCCGGCCTCGTCGTCGCGGCGCTGGGTGGTGAACGAGTCGGTCTCCTCGACGCTGGTGCGCAGCCAGATCCCGACGAGCCCGATCGCAGCGCAGAACACGAAGGCGGCGCGCCAACCCCAGGCGTCGAGGGCGCTCGCCGAGAACGTCGAGGTGATGATCGCGCCGATGCCGGATGCGACGAGCACCCCCGCCCCGACGGAGACCTGCTGCCACGAGCCCGCGAACGCCCGGCGGCGCGGTGCCGCGGACTCGACCAGGAACGCCGAGGAGGAGCCGAACTCGCCACCGGCCGAGAACCCCTGGACGAGCCGGGCCAGCAGCAGCACGATCGGCGCGCCGATCCCGATCACCGAGTAGCTCGGCGTGACGCCGATCACCAGGGACGCGGCCGCCATCAACCCGATGGTGAGCATGAGGCCCTTCTTGCGCCCGTGGCGGTCCGCGAAGGCCCCGAGCACCGCCGCACCCACCGGGCGCATCACGAACCCGACCGCGAACACCGCGAGCGTCGCCAGGAGCGCGGCGGCGTCGTCACCGGACGGGAAGAAGTGGTGCGAGAAGACGGACGAGAACGTCGTGTAGACGGACCAGTCGATCCACTCGACGACGTTGCCGATGCCGCCGGCGAGGATCGCCTTGCGGCCACGGCGGGACAGCTTCGTGTCACTCGTCGCGACGGGCGGGGGTGTGCTGGTCGCCGTCGGTGCGTTGGGCAGCGCTGCTGCGGGGGTTGCGTCCTGGGTCACGATGACCCCTTCTGGTCGGTGGAACGGGACGGGGTGGATGGGCGGGTGGAGCGGTACGCGGTCGACGGACGGGGTGCTCGCCGGCGACTCAGTCGGCCAGGCCGGGCGCCACGTGCGCGGCGAGGTCGGCGTGTGTGGCGAACCAGACGTCGTCGTGCGTGCGGATGTGGGCGAGCAGCTCGTCGAGCACGAGCAGCCGCGACCGGTGCCCGATGAAGTGGGGGTGCATGGTCAGCTGGAACACACCACCGGCCGCGTACGCGGCGTCGAACTCGTCACGCCAGATCCGGCCCACCTCGCGCGGCGGCGTGTACGGCCGGAGGGACTGGAACCGCTCCATCATCAGGTACGGAGCATCGTCACGGATCCATTCCACCGGGATCTCCACGATGCCGGTGCGCTCACCGTCCTGCAGGATCTCGTAGGGGTCGTCGTCCGCCATCAGGGACGAGTCGTACGTGAACCCCAGCTCGCGGACGACGTCGAGCGTCGAGTCCGAGAAGTCCCAGGACGGCGTTCGGATGCCGGTCGGGCGCACACCCGTCTGCGACTCGAGCACCTCCATCGCACGCCCGAGCAGATCGAGCTCGTCGTCGTGCGCCAGCAGCGTGTTCCGCTCGTGGATCCAGCCGTGCACCGCTACCTCGTGGCCGTGCTCGACGTACGTCGGGGCCTCGTCCGGACGCAGCAGCGCGCAGACCGCCGGCATGTAGAACGACGAGGGCGCCTCGTACCGGTCGAGCAGTTCGAGGATGCGTGGCACTGCCGCACGGGCCCCGTACTCCCCCTGGGCCATGCGCCCGGGTGACGTCTCGCCGTCGCGGAGTGCCGGGGTCTCGTGATCCGAATCGAACGAGATCGCCACCGCGACGCGTGCCTCGTCCGGCCAGCGACCGGGGCCCGCTGCGGGCAGGAGGCTGCGGCCGGCCCGCACCCGCTCCACGTGGCCGCGCCAGACCTCCTCGGGCCAGCGCCAGGGCTCCTGCTGCTCGATCTCGCTCATGGGGTCACTCCTCGTCGGGTGGGTTGGTCGGAGCGGCGACCCCGGTCGGGGCCGCCGCGGTGCCGGTCATGTCAGCACGGGGGCCTGCGCGTCGTCGGCGTCGACGAACCGGCCGTCCTCGATGCGGCGCCACATGCGCTTCCTGGTGGTCAGTTGCACGGTGACGTCGACCTCGCGGACACCCGGCAGCGCTCCGAGCACGTCCGTGGCGAAGGTGTAGACCGCGGCGAAGTCCCGGAGGAACGCTTGGCCGATGAGGTTGTACCGTCCGAGGGTCGCGGCCGCGTAGTGCACGGCGGGGTGCTGGGCGAGCTGTCGTGCGGCCGCACCGAGCAGGTCCGGCGCCACCGAGATCCAGACCATGAGCTCGGTGCCCAGGCCGAGCAGCGCCGGCGCGACCAGTGGTCCGACGCGGACCCGCCCGGAGGCGATGAGCTGCTCGAGCGCGCGACGCGTGGCGGTCTCGGTTCGATCGAGGTGCCGCGCGAGGTCGTTCAGCGGCGTCCGCCCATCACGGACGAGAGCGCCGACCATCGCGCGCTCGAGCGGCGTCGCGGCGACCTCGGTGGGCAGCACCCCGTCATCGGCGCCGAGGTCCGGAGCAGGCGCGTTGGCCGTCGCGCTCAGGGGCATCGGGAGGGACTTCCCCGGGAACACCGTGAAGGGTGCCGTGAACGTGCGGAGCACGGGCAACGCCTCGGTCTCGACATCACCGTCCGGCGCGATGTCGGCGAGCAGGGGTCCGATGTCCGCGATCCGCTCGACCACGAGCTCGGCGACGCAGTCCGCAGTGCCGGTCAGCGTGGCGAGGAACCGGACCTCGGGGCGGCTCTGCAGTCGTGCGACGAGATCGGTCGTCCGGCTCGCGCCACAGCGCATCCGGACCATCGCCGACACCCCGAACCCGGCTGCGAGCACGTCGGTCGCGGCGATGATCCGGACGAAGCCCAGCACGTTCAAGCGACCGACCCGCCGCTGTGCTGTCGATGCCGAGCATCCGGATGCCTCGCCCAGGGCGGCCCAGGAAGCGCGACCGTCCGCAGCGAGCGCTGTCAGGAGCGCGAGGTCGATCGGATCGGGCGTCCCAGCGTTGCCGTCGGCCGGAGTGCCATCGACGTCCCCCGCGGCCGGTGGCCGAACGGACCCGCGATCACTCGAACTTGTCATATGGCGACGGTAATCCGTCACAGAAGCGGCGTCCAGTGCTGAAATCGGTCACGGCAAGGCTGTAACACAGAGTTTTCCCGCGCAGTCGCGGACCGATGCGCGCGGATACCGCCGATCAGCGAGGCCGGCGTCCAGCGGGCGGCCTCCTCGCGTGGCCCTCCCGGCTTCGGTCGAGGTCCGCTGCGCACGGACTGCGGACAGCAGCCGCTCTCGAGCAGCGCGGGCGCGGCGGCCGCTGGGCGTCGCCACCAGGACGTCCGACGCGACGTCGCTCCGGTTCCGAGATCACCGGGACAACGAAGAACGCCCCGGCGATGCCGGGGCGTTCTCGTTCACTGCTGTCTCAACACAGTGTGCGCTCGAAGGGACTCGAACCCCCAACCTTCTGATCCGTAGTCAGATGCTCTATCCATTGAGCTACGAGCGCAGTGGCCGAACGGCCGTGGAAGACTCTACCAGGCTCGGGACCCGGCGCGCCAATCGGGGCACGGGACCCGGGGCACGGGACCCGGCGCGCCGATCGAGGCGCGAACGGGTGGTGCCAGCGCGGCGCCGGACGGGAGGCACGGTGCACCTCCCGCCCGGACGGTCAGGCCGCGAGCTGCTCCGGACCGAACACCTCGGTCAGGAAGTCCTCGAGCGCACGCCAGGAGCGGCGGTCGGCGAGCGCCTGGTACTGCGCGCCGTGGTCGGGCGCGTCCGTACCGGGGACGGCGAACGCGTGCATCGCGTTCGCGTACGACACGAGCTGCCAGTCGACGTGCGGCGCCGAGCGCATCTCGTCCTCCCACGCGTGGACCTTGTCGTCCCCGACCATCGGATCGGCAGCACCGGTCAGCACCAGGAGCTTCGCCCGGATGTCGCCGGCGTCGGACGGATCGTGGGTGATCAGACCGCCGTGGAACGACACCGCCCCCACGAGGTCCGCACCGGTCCGGGCGAGTTCCAGGGCCGTGGAGCCGCCGAAGCAGTACCCCATGACCACCACGCGCGAGGGGTCGACCTGCGGGTCCTCGAGCAGGCGGTCGAGTCCGGCACGAGCACGGGCACGCAGGAGCCCGAGGTCCTGGTAGAAGCTGCCGGCGACCTCTCCGGCCTCTGCTCCGGTCGGGCGCACGCCCTTGCCGTAGATGTCGGCCGCGAACGCGACGTAGCCCAAGCGGGCCAGCATCGTGACGCGGGCCTCGACGTGTTCGTTCACGCCGTGCCAGTCGTGGACGACGAGCACGGCGGGACGCTGACCGGTGAGGTTCGCGTCCTTCGCGAGGATGCCCTCGAGCGGCGTGCCGTCGTGGTCGTAGTCGACGATGCCGGTGCGGACATCGGCCCCGGCGGGCTCGGGAACGGTGTTCAGGATGTCTTGGATGGTTGCCACGCGTCCGACCGTACGCCCGGGATCAGTGGAGCAGGTTGTCCCAGTTCGACGGACCGTGCGAACCGGCCGGGTACTCGTCGATCGGGCTCTCGCCGTTGCGCCAGGCGTCGATGACCGGCTGGACGATGCGCCAGCACTGCACCGCGCTGTCACCGCGCACCGAGAGCGTGGCGTCGCCCTCGAGCACACCGGCGAGGACCTCGCCGTACGCCGTGAGTCGGCCCGGGTTGAACTTCGTCTCGAGCTTGGCGCGGTCGACGACGTACGGGTCGCCGGGACCGTTGACGTTGAGTTCGAGGCTCATCTCGTCGGGGGCGATCCAGATGCGGAGCCGGTCCTGCTCGTGCTCGCCGCCGACGCCGTCCGGCACGTGCGGCGAGGGGCGGAAGTTGATGACGATCTCGCGCCGCGGTTCACCCAGGGCCTTGCCGGAGCGGAGGGTGAACGGAACGCCCGCCCACCGCCAGTTCGCGACCTCGACGGTCATCTGCGCCAGGGTCTCGGTCTGGTTCGCCGGGTCGACACCGTCCTCGTCGACGTACGACGGCAGCTGGCGGTCTCCGACGGTACCGGCGGTGTACCGGGCGCGCTTGCCAGCGGTCGCCGGGTCGTCACCCCACGGCTTGACGGCGCGGAAGACGAGCTGCTTCTGCGTGCGGAGGTCGTCGGCGTCGAGCGTGGCGGGGGCCTCCATCGCGACGACCGCGAGCACCTGCAGCAGGTGGCTCTGGATCATGTCCGTGAGCGCGCCGGCGTGGTCGTAGTACCGCGCGCGGTTCTCGAGGCCCAGGGTCTCGTCGTAGATGATGTCGACGCTCTCGACGTGGGTGGACGACAGCAGGGGCTCGATGATCCGGTTCGAGAACCGCAGGCCCAGGAGGTTGAGCACCGTCGAGCGGCCGAGGAAGTGGTCGACGCGGTGGATGCGCTCCTCGGGGATGAACGAGTGGAGGAGCTCGTTGAGCTTCTCGGCGCTCGCGGCGTCGGTGCCGAACGGCTTCTCCATCGCGAGCCGCACACCATCGGGCAGGTCCATGCCCTTGAGCTGTTCGCACGCCTGTTCGGTGATCGCCGGCGGCAGGGCGAAGTAGATCGCCGGCGCGTGCGAGCACTGTGTCAGGAGCTCGCCGAGGTCGTCCGCGCTCGTGACGTCCGTCTTCCGGTAGTGGCTGGCCGCGATGATCTGCTCGAAGCGGTCGCCGGAGCACTCGGCGCTCGAGAAGGACTCGCGGACGCGCTGCTTCCAGTCCTCGTCCGAGAGCTCGTCGACGCCCGCGCCGATGAGCTCGATGTCCCAGTCCTGCTTGACGTCGAGGAGTGTGGCGAGGCCGGGCAGCAGGAGCCGCTTCGTCAGGTCGCCGCTGGCACCGAGGATGAGGAGGGTGGTCTGGATCGCCATGGCTCCGAACGTACCGACGCACCGCTGATCCGGTTCCGACCGCCGGCCGAACTGTGGAACCTCGAACGGGCCTCCCGGCTGTCGAGGACCGGGCGCGGTCGCGACCGGGGGTCAGCCGACGACGTGCGCCTGACCCGTCGACGCCGTGGTGCCTCCGTCGACCGGCAACGTGACGCCCGTGATGTAGCGGGCGTCGTCGCTGGCGAGGAAGAGGAACGCCGGCGCGACGTCCTCGGGTTCGCCGATGCGTCCGAGCGCGGTCCGCTGGGCGTGTGGAGCGACCACGTCCGGGTCGGCGAAGTGCTCCGCGTTCGCCGCCGTACGGGTGAGGGCCGGCGCCACCGCGTTGACGCGGATGCCGCGCGCCCCGAGGTCGAGCGCCAGCGACTGCATGAGCGTCGTCATGGCGCCCTTCGTGGCGTTGTAGACGGCCTGGCGCCAGTCCCCCCGGAGTCCCGAGGCGCTCGTCGTGAACAGGATGACGCCCCGCGCCCGCTCGAGGTGCGGGAGCGCTTCCTGCACGAGGTGCACGGTGCCGTCGAGGTTCGTCGCGACCATGGCGCGGTAGTCGCCCTCACCGAGTTCGTCGATCTCGCCCGCCGTGTAGGCGGCCGCGTTGCTGACCACGACGTCGATGCGACCGAAGCGATCGGCGGCGATCGCGACGAGGTCGGCCACGCTCTCGCGGTCGGTCACGTCGGTGGGCACCGCGATGACGTGCTCGGCCGGCGCGCCCTCGGCGGTCTCGGCGAGTGCGTCCTCGCGCCGTCCGGCGAGGACCACGTTGCAGCCCTGACCGATGAACGCGCGCGCGATCGCCTGCCCGATCCCGGAGCCCGCACCCGTCACGATCACGGTCCGACCCTGCAGCTGGTAGTCCCCGGACACCGTCATCGTTCCTCCACACTCGTCCGCCGAGAGCGGCCGTCCACCGCACGGAGCGGCCAGCGGCACCTGTTGGGGCCCGACGTTACGCTCGGCGGCGAGTCCTTGAACGTGGCCGTGCGTCACCAATACGCTCACTCCGGAACCGAGGAACGCAGAGCATCCATGAACACACCCCCGCTGCGCGTCGCCGTCATCGGCACGGGCATGATCGCGACCGTCCACGTACGATCGGCGCGCGCCGCCGGTGCCGTGGTCACCGGGGTCCTCGGACGCACTCCCGAACGCTCGGCACAGGTCGCCGAGCACCTCGGGCTCCCGCGCGGCTACGCCGACCTCGACGAGCTCCTCGCCGACGCACCCGACGTCGTGCACGTGTGCACCCCGAACGACCAGCACCACCCGCAGACGATGGCGATCATCGCGGCGGGGATCCACGTGGTGTGCGAGAAACCCCTGGCGGTCGACGCCGCACAGGCCGACGAGCTCACGGCCGCCGCCGAGCGTGCCGGTGTCGTCGCGACCGTCCCGTTCGTCTACCGCTTCCACCCGATCGTGCGCGAGATCCGGTCGCGGATCGCCGGCGGCGATCTCGGACGCGTGCTCGCGATCCACGGCTCGTACCTGCAGGACTGGATGCTCGATGAGGGCTCGTCGAGCTGGCGGGTCGACGCCGGAGCGGGCGGTGTGTCGCGCGCCTTCGCCGACATCGGGTCGCACTGGTGTGACCTCGTCGAGTTCGTCACCGGCGAGCGATTCGCGACCGTGACGGCCACGGCCGACATCGTCTACCCCACGCGCCCGGCGTCGTCGGGGCCGTCCTTCTCCGGCGCCCCCTACCCCGATCCGGTGCCGGGAGGCGCGGTGCCCGTCGCGCAGGCCCCCGTCACCACCGAGGACACCGCGGTGGCCACCTTCCGCACGACCCACGGCCGGATCGGGAACGTCGTCGTGTCGCAGGTCGCGGCCGGACGCAAGAACCGCCTGTGGTTCGAGGTCGACGGCACCCGCTCGAGCGCCGCGTTCGACCAGGAGCAACCGGAGTCCGCCTGGTTCGGCACCGAGACCGGCGCCACGATCCTCGTGCGCGACCCCTCGCAGGGGTCGCCCGACCAGCGGCGGTTGGCCGTCGTGCCATCGGGTCACCCGCAGGGGTACCTCGACGCCTTCACGGCGTTCGTCGGCGACACCTACGCCGCCGTCCGTGCCTCACGGGACGGCGGCGTGTGGCCGGAGGGCCTGCCCACGTTCGCGGACGGCGCGCGCGCCGCCCACGTCATCGACGCCGTCATCGCCAGTGCCGGTGACGGAGCCTGGAAGGACATCGCATGAAGCTCGGGATGCTCACGGCCTGCCTGCCAGGATGGGACCTCGGCCGGATCGCGGAGTTCGCGGCCGCTCAGGGGTACGAGCGACTCGAGGTCGCCGTGTGGCCGAACGTCGGCGGCCGCGACTTCGAGGCCTCGCACCTGCCCGTCGCGACCTTCACCGACGAGGACGCCAGCGCCACCGAGGACCTGATGGCGCGCACGGGACTCGAGATCAGCGCGCTCGCCTACTACGAGAACAACCTGCACCAGGACCCCGAGCGTCGTGACGCGGTCCGGACGCACCTCAAGCACGCGATCGATGCAGCGCAGCGGCTCGGCGTCCCCTACGTGGGCACGTTCATCGGCCGGGACAACAGCAAGAGCGTGCGCGAGAACATGGCAGAGGGCGACCGCGTGCTGCCCGAGCTCGTGGACTACGCGGGCGAGCGCGACGTCAAGCTCATCATCGAGAACTGCGTCATGGAGGGCTGGCACCCGGACGGCTACCCGGGGAACATCGCCTACAGCCCGGAGCTGTGGGAGTGGGTGACGGGCCTCGGGTTCGGCCTGAACTGGGACCCGTCGCACCTGACGTGGATCGGCATCGACCCGGTCGAGACGATCCTGCCGTTCGCGGAGCACATCGTGCACGCGCAGGCGAAGGACGTCGAACTGTTCCCGGCGCGGCGCGACCGCTACGGCTTCTTCGGGCTCGTCGACAAGGGCGACGACCCGTGGGACATGGGGTGGTGGCGCTTCCGCGTGCCCGGTCGTGGCGTGGTCGACTGGTCGCACGTCGTGGACCGCCTGTACGAGGCCGGGTTCACGGGCACGCTGTCGGTCGAGCACGAAGACCCGCTGTGGAGTGGCCCGGACGACAAGGTGCTCGAGGGGCTCCGGATCGCGCACCGGACGTTACGTCCGCTCATCGCCGAAGAGCACTCGCCGTCGGTGTGAACCGGATCGCGCCGCCGACCGGTACCTGCGCGACGAGCCCGAGGTCCTCGGGCACGACGACGCCGACCACGGGGTAGCCGCCCGTGACGGGGTGGTCGGCGAGGAACACGACCGGTCGACCCTCGGGTGGCACCTGGATCGCCCCGGGTACCGCCGCCTCGCTCGGCAGCTCGCCGCCCACGCTCCGCGCGAGTGCGTGCGTGCCCGCGTCGAGCCGCACGCCGACACGGTTCGAGCGTGGCGTCACCCGCCAGACGACCGCGTGCAGGGCGTCGGCACCCCCGTCGATCCAGTCGTCGCGGGGTCCGGGCACGAACCGGACGTCGACCACGTCCTCGACGGTCGGGAGGACCGGGCCCGGTTCCGCCGCGTCGGCCACCGCCGCCGCCGTGTCCGACCCGATGGGCAGGACGTCGCCGGCCCGGAGCGGTGCCGGCCCGAGACCGGACAGCACGTCGGTCGCGCGTGATCCGAGCACGGGCGGCAGGTCGAGTCCACCGAGGACGGCGAGGGTCGCGACGGCCCCGGTCGTCGGCGCACCGAGCACCAGGACCTCACGGTCGTGCAGCGCGAACGGACGGTCGGGCTCGATCGGCACCGCCCGGCGCGCGGGCTCGTCGTCGCCCGGGAGCAGCACCGATCGCTCGTCGAGCGTCCCTTCCGCCGCGGGCAGGACCTCGATCGCGCCGACGCCGCCCGTGACCGCCAGGACGAGCTCGCCACGAGCCCGCACGGTGAGCCCTCCCCCGACGTGCTCGACCGCCGCGGCGCCCGCCGCGTTCCCGACGAGACGGTTCGCGCGACGGTGGGCGACGCGATCGAGCGCACCGGAGCGGGTGACGCCGAGGGCCGCGCGGCCCGGTCTGCCGAGGTCCTGCACGGTGCTGAGCAGCCCGGGCGACAGGACCTCGAGGCCTCGCCTGGGAGCGGTCGGACGTGACGGCTCCGTCGGAGCGGGTCGGGCCTCCCGACCGACGGCGGTCGGGCGTGCGGCCGGGGACACTGCGGCGGATGACGCAGCCGCGGATGACGCCGCGTGGACCGCGCGGAACCGGACGCGCATGCCGGGACGGAGCAGGGCCTCCGCCCCGATCCGATGGGGGTCCCACATCACCAGGTCGGTGTGCCCGAGCAGATGCCAGCCGCCGGGGCTCGGCCGCGGGTAGATGCCGCTGTGGCCGCCCGCGATCGCGACGGAACCGGCGGGGATCGCCGTGCGCGGACTGCTGCGCCGCGGCAGGTCGAGGACCGTGTCGCCTCCGACCAGGTAGGCGAACCCCGGCGCGAACCCGGTGAACGCGACCGAGTACTCCGGCGCGGTGTGCCGGCGGACGACCTCGTCCACGCTGAGGCCGGTGCGGTCGGCGACGTGGTCGAGGTCCTCGCCGTCGTAGACCACTGGCACCTCGACGAGACCGTCGGCGGCGGGCGGCGGCGCGTCGAGCGGTACGCCGCGCAGCGCGGCGGCGATCGCGTCGGCGGTCGTGGCGCCCGGTGCGAAGCGGACGGCGACGGTCCGCGCGGCGGGCACCAGTTCGGTCACCCCGGGCAGGTCGAGCGTCCGGAGCGCGGCGTGCAGGGCGAGCGCGGCGGCCGTGTCGGGGACCTCGACGAGCACGCCGTCGACGCCGAGGCGCAGCACCCGGGGCGCCCGGACGCCGGAGTCGGTCACGTACCCGGACCCGCTCTCGCCCTCCGGGCCGGTCACGTCGCCGGTCGCCGTCACGCCGCTCGGACCGCCGCGAACGGCGCCAGGACCACGCCCGCTGATCCGAGTGCGGACCGGACGGCGAGCGCCGCGGCGACCGCGCCGGGCGAGTCCCCGTGCAGGCAGATCGACGCGGCGTCGATCGGCACGCTGGTCCCGTCGACCGCGGTGACCGCCCCGCTGGTGACCATCGCGACGACGCGCTGGGCGATCTCGGTCGGATCGTGGAGCACGGCGCCCGGAAGGCGTCGGGACACGAGGGACCCGTCGGCGGCGTACGCACGGTCCGCGAACGCCTCGGCGACGACGGGCAGCCCGGCGTCGCGAGCGAGGTCGAGGAACGCGGACCCGGCGAGACCGACGACCGGGAGGCCCGGGTCGACCGCCAGGACCGCTTGCACGACCGCCTCGGCGTGCGGTCCGCCCTCCGCGATGGTGTTGTAGAGGGCGCCGTGCGGCTTGACGTATCGGACGGTCGTCCCGGCTGCCCGGGCGAGGGCGGCCAGCGCGCCGATCTGGTAGATCACGTCCGCTGCGAGTTCGTGCAGGGAGGCGTCCACGTACCGCCGTCCGAACCCGGCGAGGTCCCGGTATGCGACGTGCGCCCCGACCGACACCTGCCGTTCCGCGGCCTGCTCGAGCACGGACCGGAGCGACAACGGGTCGCCCGCGTGGAATCCGCACGCCACGTTCGCGCTCGTGACGACATCGAGCATCGCGGCGTCGTCCCCGAGGGTCCACCGGCCGAAGCCCTCGCCGAGGTCTGCGTTGAGATCGATCGTGGTCATGCTGCCCGTTCCTCCACATCCGGTCCGCTCCCCCGATCCTCCACCACGGGCGACGGGCTGGGAACCCGGCCCCGTGGAGGGAGCACGCTGGAGGCACGAGGACGGCCCCGTCCCACCACCCGAGTCCCAGGCGCCCGACCCCGGCGCCGAAGAGAGGTACGCGATGACCACCGTGAGCGAGTTCCTGATCGAGCGGATCAAGGACCAGGGCGTCAGCCGGATCTTCGGGTTCCCCGGCGACGGCATCGGCGCGTTCGACGGAGCACTCGGCAAGACCGATCGTGCGGGGACGGGCATCGAGTACATCCGCCCGACGCACGAGGAGATCTGCGCGCTCATGGCGACGGCGCATGCCAAGTTCACGGGCGAGGTCGGCGTGTGCGTCGCGACCTCGAGCCCCGGCGCGTTCCACATGCTCAACGGGCTGTACGACGCCCAGATGGACAATCAGCCGGTCGTCGCGATCGTCGGGCAGCAGGGTCTCGACTCGATCGGCACCTTCACCCAGCAAGAGAGCAACCTCGAGCGCGTGTTCACGGACGTCGCCTGTTACGTCGAGACGATCGTGTCGCCCGACCAGGCCAGCGCCGTCATCGACACCGCCTTCCGCACGGCCCGGCTCCGTCTCCAGCCCGCGGTCGTCGTGATCCCCCACGACGTCCAGGCGATGACCATCAAGGCGACGCCGTCGGCCCACTGGGTCTCGCGCTCGAGCGACGCCATCCCGTCGACGGCGATCACGCCCCCGATGGAGCAGATCCGCCAGGCGGCGGACATCATCAACGCGGGCGAGAAGGTCACGTTCCTGGTCGGCGCGGGCGCGACGGGCGCCACCGACGAGGTCCTCGCCGCCGCCGAGAAGGCCGGAGCGGGCATCATCACCGCGCTCCGCGGCAAGGACGTGATCCCGTCCGACGTGCCGTACCACACGCAGCAGGTCGGTCTCCTCGGGTCCCTGCCGAGCCTCCACCAGATCAAGCGCTGCGACACCATCGTGCTGCTCGGCACGAACTACCCGTACGGCGAGTTCCTGCCCGCGACGGGCCAGGCGCGTGGCATCCAGGTCGACCTCAAGCCCGAACAGCTCGGCGTGCGCTACCCGACGGAGTTGAACCTCTGGGGCGACGTGAAGTCGACGCTCGAGGCCCTCCTCCCCCTGCTCGAGCAGAAGACCGACCTGTCCTGGCAGGAGCGGATCGCCGCCGAGATGCAGGACTGGGAACAGGAGATGCACGCGCAGGCACAGAAGGAGTACCACGACGGGGTCAACCCGCGGCGCGTGACCGAGGCCGTGAACGCGAACCTGCCCGACGGGGCGATCGTCACCGCGGACGCCGGGACGACCGCCGACTGGTTCGGGCACCACATCCGCCTGAAGCGGGGCATGCGCGGCGACCTCTCGGGCCGCCTGGCGACCATGCTCGCGGCGATGCCCTACGCGGTCGCGGCGAAGCTGGCCCACTCCGACAAGACGGTGGTCTGCACCATCGGTGACGGCGCGTTCCAGATGCTCGGCATGAACGAGCTGATCACCGTGAAGAAGTACATGCAGCAGTGGGAGACCAAGCAGTTCATCATCGTGGTCATGCACAACGACGACCTCGCGCAGGTCTCGTGGGAGATGCGCACGGAGGACGGCAATCCGCTGTGGCGCGGCTCGCAGGACGTCGAGTCGATGGACTACGCCGGCTACGCCGAGCTCCTCGGGTTCCGGGGCGTCCAGGTGCGCAGTGACGACCAGGTGGAGTCCGCCGTGGCCGAGGCCTTCGCGCACGACGGGGTCACGCTCATCGACGCCTACGTCAGCCGCAACGTCCCGCCGCTCCCACCGCACATCACCCGTGAGTACGCGCTCAACACGGCCAAGTCGTTACTCAAGGGCGACCCGATGGAGGTCGGCGTGATCCGGGACTCGGCATCGGCGCTCGCGACCGAGGGCATCGAGCGGGTGAAGGACGCGCTCCACATCGGCGATCGGAAGTAACGAGGCGGGTGGAACGAGGCTGCTCGTCTGCCGCACCCTGTGTTTTCGGCAGCGGCGGCGGTAGCCTGAGGCGTCGCATGGCGACGGCGCCGCTGCGGTGTCCTCTCATCCCGGGCGGTGGTTCCGCCCGACGAACCCGGCGGCGCGGGTGCCCTCCGTCTCCAGGGAAACGGCGGAGGGCACCCCTCCTCCGCGCCCGGATGTACCGGCAGCGTCGAGCTGGCCTCGTCAGCGCTCGTCGACGACAGCGTCGATGTCCTCGACGCCCGCCGCGATGGCGTCAGCGCGGCGCTTCCGCATGCCGGGAGCGGCGAGGGCGCCGACGATCGCGAGGGCGCCGACCCCAGCGCACGCCCAGAAGCCGATGGTGAACGCCGCGGCCCCAGGGAGCCCCACGTGCCCGGTGGGCAACGTGAACACCTTCGTGTGCGACGAGATCAGCGCGGCGATGACGGCCGTTCCGACGCTCGAGCCGATCGTCCGGACGACGGTGTTGGCGCTGATCGCCTCACCCGTCTGCTCGATCGGCACGCTCTCGATGATCGCGTTGGACGCCGCCGAGAGACCGAATCCGATCCCGGCCCCCGTGAGGATGCCGGACACCAGGATCTGCCAGACCTGATCGTGCGCGAGCCCGGGGAGCACGAACGCCGCGGTGAGGAGCACACCCCCGATGACCAGCGGCGGCTTCGGACCCGTCCGTCGGACGAGGGCCCCCGCGACCGGTGAGACCACGATCATCATGAGGACCGTCGGGAGCAGGAACAGGCCGGCCTGCGAGGCGGTCTTGCCGAAGCCGTACCCGGTGAACGACGGCAGCTGGAGCAGCGTCGGGACGAGCACGAACGTGCCGTACATCGCGAACCCGAAGACGAGCGCGACGACGTGAGCGGTCCAGACGCCACGGATGCGGAAGAGCCGGACGTCGATCAGCGGCGCCTTCACGCGGAGCTCGACGACGATGAAGACCACGAGCGCGACGACGCCGACCGCCAGCAGACCGATGGTCTTGACGTCACCCCAGCCCCAGGTCTCGCCCTCGCTGACAGCGAGCAGCAGCGCCACGAGGGAGATCGAGAGGATCGCCGTCCCGGCGAGGTCGAGGCGCCCGGGCTTCCGGACGTCCGATTCCGGCATCCCGAACACGATGCCGGCGAGCCCGACGACGATGAGCGCGAGCGGCAGCCAGAACAGCCAGTGCCAATCGAGGTGCTGCACGATCGGTCCGGCCGCGACGATGCCGATACCGGCCCCGATGCCGAAGATGCCCGACAGCAGACCGATCACGACGCTCACCCGGTCCTTCGGGAGTTCGTCGCGCACGATGCCGATCGACAGCGGCAGCACGGCGCCGGCCGCACCCTGCAGGCAGCGGGCCACGATCAACGTGGCGAGGTTCGGCGCGAGGGCGGCGACGACGGTGCCAACGAGCAGGAGGCTCATCACGACGATGAGGATGCGCCGCTTGCCCATCATGTCGCCCATGCGCCCGAAGATCGGCGTGAGGACGGACGCCGACAGCAGGTAGGCGGTGATGATCCAGCTCACGTTGCTGGTCGAGGCCCCGAGGTCCTTGCCGATCGTGGACAGTGCCGGAGCGACGAGCGACTGGAGCACCGCGTAGGCCAAGCCGCCGAGTGCGAGGTACACGACGATGAGGGTGGTGTTCGGGCTGCTGTGTCGCTCCGCGACGGGGGTGGAGCCCGTGCGGGGGCCCTCGGTGACTCGGGACATCGTTCTCCGTGATCGAAAGACGTAAACAAGCGCTTACAAGTCGTGAGCCTACTGCTCCTCGCGCGGAAGTCAAAGCGCGTTTACACCGCACCTCCCGGTGCGGGTACCGTTGTGGAGATGGAGAGGACGTCATGACGCTCGAGTCGCAGGTGCCGTCGAGGACGCGCGACGCCGCGAAGACCCGGCAGCTCCTGGTCGCCGCGGCTCGACGTCGGTTCGCGTACGACGGCTACTCCGCGACCACCGTCCGGGAGATCGCAGCCGACGCCGGAGTGAACGTCGCGCTCATCAACCGCTACTTCACGAGCAAAGAGGGCCTCTTCGAGGCCTGTCTCGAGCGCGCGGTGGAGGACCTCGATGCCCCCCGGCCGGACGACGACTCGGTCGAACGGATGCTCCAGAGCCTCGTCGAGCGGGTGACGAACGCGCCGACCGGGGAGCACGCGGTCGAGCTCCTCCTGCTCATCCGGTCCTCCGGAGACGAGCAGGCCGACCGGATCCGCAACGCGACACTCACCTCGTACGCGGAGCGCATGGCGCGCATCGCCGGGTGGGACCCCGATGACGTCGACACGAACGGCATCCTGCTCCGCGCCGAGGTCGCGCTGGCCACGGCCTTCGGCATCACGCTCCTGCGTGCCTCCACTCGGCTCGGCCCCCTGGTCAACGCGTCGGCGAGCGACCTGACCGGACCGTTCAGCGACGTCGTCACCGCGTTGCTGGCGCCGGACCGGCGGTAGGCCGGACCGGCGCCGGCCCCACGGTTCAGCGGAAGAGC
Organism: Curtobacterium sp. MCBD17_013; assembly: GCF_003234565.1. Taxonomy (GTDB): domain Bacteria; phylum Actinomycetota; class Actinomycetes; order Actinomycetales; family Microbacteriaceae; genus Curtobacterium. The sequence continues at coordinate 100,542 of NZ_QKTU01000005.1, forward strand.
CGCTCCCCGATGTACGAGCCCTTGCGCGGCGCCGGCGGCACGGCGAACACGGCCGAGCCGATGTGCGAGATGTACTCGTTCAACCGGTCGGACGCTCCGAGCCGCCGCTGGATCCGTGTGAAGTGATCGGGGTCGTTCATGAACGCGGTGAACAACAGCCCGGCGTCGAGCTGCCCGTACTGGTTGAGCCCGTCGGTGTAGTTGTACGGGCGACGCAGGATCTTGACGCCGCCGTTGTTCTCGTGCGCGGCGAGGGCGACGTGTGCGCGCGCGTCGATCTTCGTGTCGCCGGCATGGTCGGTCGCGTGGAAGTCGGGCGTCGTGTGCTCGGTCCCCCCGGAGAGCGGCGCACCCTCGACCTTCGTGCGTCCGAACACCCGCTGCTGGTCGCTGATCACGTCGGCGTCCCAGATCTCGATGTTCATCTGGATCTTCCGCGTGACCTGGTAGGTGCCGCCCGCCATCCAGTCCGCGTCGTCCCCGAGCCGCACGAAGCGCTCGTAGTCCTCGTCGGTGGTGATGTTCCGTGTGCCGTCCTTGAACCCCATGAGGTTCCGGGGGGTGGTCTGGTTCGCTCCAGCCGACGCACGCCCGAACCCGAGCACGGTCCAGCGCACGGTCGCGGTGCCCCGGGCCATGCGGGCGAGGTCGCGGATCGCGTGGTACGCGACCTGGGGGTCGTCCGCGCACGCCTGCAGCGACAGGTCACCACCGCTCAGGGCGGGGTCGAGGGCGTCGCTCGGCAGCGCGGGGATCGGAGCGAGCGCGGCGGGCTTGTGGGCCGCCAGGCCGAACCGCTCGTCGAACAGCCCGGGGCCGAGCCCGACGGTGACGGTGAGCGATGCCGGGCCGAGGTCGAGGGCCTCCCCGGTGTCGGCACCGACGCCGTCGGCGTGCGCCGGGACGACCGCGCCGATGGTGCCGCCGGACTGCAGTTGCGCGATCGCGGCGGACCACCGGGCGAGCAGGACCTGCAGGTCCGTCGCCAGGGTCGACGCCATGTCGAACGTCATGAAGACGCAGTACCGCTGCGGCTCGGTGCGGATGCCGCCCTGCGGCTGCCGCGCCGAGGTGGCGTAGAACGGGTGGGTCCGCGACAGGTCGATGGACTCGTCGTCGGGGGCATGCCCGGCGGCTCCCGCGGCGAGGCTGCCACCGATGCCCGCGAGCGCACCGACACCTGCTCCCGCGGCTGCGAGTCCGCCGATGAGTCCGCGGCGCGACACCGACGGACGAGACGACGCCCCGCGCATCTGCTCCTGCTCTCGGCTCACGCGGTGGCGACCTTCTCGGCGAGCCGGGACAGCGGGTCCTGCAGGGCCTGGATCGTCTGCGAGATCGTGTTCGCGTCGGCGGTGCGGGTGGCGGCGTCGTAGGTGCGGAAACCGCCGAGGGCGGTGCCGTCCCGGTAGCCGTCCATGAGCGTGTCGACGCTGTCGAACTGGGTCGCGATCTGCTTCGTGATCGACGGGTCGAGCTTCTGCAGGCCGGGCTTCAGGTACGCGAACGCCTGCCGCGCACCCTCGACGTTCGCCGCCAGGTCGACGAGGTCGATGTGGCTGAAGCCCTCCTCCTCGCCGGTGATCTTCTCGGACTGGACCTCTTCGAGCAGGCCGGCCGCGCCGTTGGCGAGGTCCTCGGGCTTGTAGGTGAGCGTCGGGACGAGCTTGTCGAGCAGGGTGACGTTCTCGGTGAGCTCGGCCGCGAGCTGCTTCGTGCTCGCGGTGATGGCGCCGCCCTGGAACAGATCGCGCTCCACGGCGTGGAACCCGTGCCATCCGACCGACGGGTCGAGGTTCGAGGCGCGCATGTCGACGAGGTAGTCGAGGTTCCCAGCGTTGTCGGTCGCCTTGTGGCCCTTCTTGACGAACCCGTCGACGTCGCTCTCGACGTGCTCGTAGTACGGGCGCGCGTTCGCGTAGTCCGTCTTCGCGGCGGCGAGGTCCCCCGCGTCGACGTCCTCCTGCAGCTGCCGCACGGCGGTCACCATGTCGTTGACCTGGGCGTCGACGTAGTCCGCGTAGCCCTTGGCGCCCTGTCGGAGGAGGGTCGCCGCGCTGCTGTTCGCGGTCGATGCGGCCTTGCCGGTGACGGTGAAGGTCGTGAGCTCCTTGGTCGCCCCGGGGCAGTACACCTGGTACTTGCCGCCGCCGAGCGTCACGGTGAACTTGACCGGGTCGAGTCCGGGTGCCAGGTTCTCCTTCTCGCCGAGGATCTTCTGGTCCTGCAGGAGCTCGACCTCGGTGATCGCGGTCGACGAGGTGTTCCGCACGGTGAACGTCACCGGTCCGGCGGGCACCGAGGTCGTCGACACGGCGCACTTGTCCGAGCCGTCGTTCGTCAGGGTCACGGCCACCCGGTGCACCGCGCCGGACGGCGTCGCGGCGTCCTCGGCGGAGGACGACGCGGTCGAGCAGCCGGTCAGCGCGAGGGCTGCGGCGGCGAGGGTCGCTCCGAGGACGAGGACGGATCGGGTGCGGCGGTCAGCGAACGGCATCGGCGGTCTTCCTGCTGGTCGCCCCGTGCCGGTCGGCGACGGGGGTCGTGGTGGTCGGTCGGGAGGAACGGGTCGCCGCTCCGAGTCGGCGGCGGTCCCGCAGGGCGAGCAGGGCCTGGGCGATCGCGGCGATCGCGAGCGCGATGGGCAGCCACGCCTTCCAGAGGAGCGCTTCGCGGCCCGCGGAGGCGCCGCTCGCCACCGCCTCGCCCGCGGCGGTCACCCGGGTGGCGGGGACCGCCCAGGCGGTGGCGTCGAACGAGTAGGTCCGGCTGCTCGGCAGGCCGCCGCCCGACACGGTGAGGACGGCACGCTCGGTCCGGCGCGCGTCGAGGAGGCCGCCGTCGACGGTCCAGAGCGTCCGGGTCGCGGTCGAGGTCCAGTGCGCGGTGAACGGGCCGGGCTGCTGCGCGGGCGAGATGCCGACGGGCACGCGTCCGAACAGGTCGGTGAGCTGGTCGAGGGTCAGCGTCGCGGGTCGGCCGGTGCTCGGGACGCGCGTGGTGGCGCGCCAGCGGTCGGCGGTGACGCCGGCGTGCGTGGTGGTCGTGTGGTCGGCGGAGGAGAAACGGGCGCGCTGCACGGTGTCGCCGGCGCGGACGACGAGGGTCGCGCTGGCACCGTCGACGGTCGCCGTCGCGGTGTGCCGCGTGGTGGGGTGCGGGTCCGCGGCACCGGTGGCGAGGGTGGCGGAGGTGGGCAGGGCCTCCCGGCCGGTGGGGACGGCCACCGCGAGCGCGACCGCCGCGACGGCGAGGCCCGCGGCGACGACGACGCGCACCCGCGGGACGCGAGCCGGCGACGGGCGGAGGGACCGCGGCCAGAGGCTCACGACGAGCACGGGGACGAGGTAGCCGACCCAGCCGACGACCTCGACGACGCGGGGGTCCGCCGGGATCCCGAGCACACCGGTGACGAGTGCGGCCTGCACGGACCCGGTCGGCGCGAGCCAGGACAGGTCGACGGTGCGCTGCTGCCCGATCGTCACCCAGCCGGCCTCGTGCGCGGTCCGGAGTGCGGTGAGCACGAGCCCTGCCGCCACGAAGACCAGGAACACGCCGGTGCCGGTGAAGAACCGCCGGAGGTCGAGCCGGACCCCGCCGGTGTAGATCCCCCAGCCGATGAGGACGGCGACGAGCACGCCGATCACGGCGCCGAGCGCCGCGGTGCCCGCCGAACTCGCGGCCTGGAACGTGGCGAGCAGGAACACGGAGGTCTCGAAGCCCTCCTTGAGGACGGCGAGGAACGCCATGCCCGCGAGCGCCCAGGCGGTGCCGCGACCGACGGCCGCGGCGGCGCTCGCCTCGAGGTCGCCCTTGAGGTCGCGGGCATGCGTCCGCATCCAGACGATCATCCCGGTGACGAACACGACGGCGACGGCGCCGATGACGGACTCCATCGCCTCTTGCTCGGACTGCGGGAGCGCCTGCTCGAGCGCCTCGAGCCCCACGCCGACGGCGACGCTGAGCACGACGGCGAGGGCGATCCCGCCCCACATCGGCACGAGCGAGATGCGACCGCGGCGGAGGAACGCGGCGATGATCCCGACGATGAGGGTCGCTTCGAGGCCTTCGCGGAGGCCGATGACGAGCGTGGCGAGCATGGAGTGGGATCCCGGTGGGGTGAGGGGCGACGACCCCGCGGAGTGGAACGGAGGTAAGGCTAACCTAAGAGCGCGGGTGTCGTCCACGGCCCGGCCCGAACCGCGAAGATGGACCGGTGCAGTTCTCCTCCGCTGACGCACTGGTCGTCCCCGCGCACGCGCTCGCGACCGTGACGAACGTCCTCGACCTCGCGGGGGTGTTCGCGTCCGCGCTGCTCGGCGGGTCGCTCGCGCGCGAGATGGACTTCGACCTGTTCGGGTTCCTCGTGGTCGGGTTCGTCTCGGGGCTCGGCGGCGGGATCCTCCGCGACGTCCTGCTCCAGGACGGCCCGCCGGTCGCGCTGACCGACCCGCTGTACGTCCCGGTGGCGCTCGTCGGAGCGCTCGTGGCGTTCTTCGTCTCGATCTCGGAGCGGGCGTGGGACCGCCTGTTCACGGTGCTCGACGCAGCCGTCATCGGGTTCTGGGCCGTGGTCGGCGTGCAGCGGACGTTCGACGCGCACCTGGGCTGGGGTCCGGCGATCATCATGGGCACCGTGACCGCGGTCGGGGGCGGTGCGGCCCGTGACCTCCTGCTCCGGCGGGTGCCCGCGGTGCTCGGCGGGAACGCCCTCTACGCGTCCGTCGCCGTGGCCGCGTCGATCGTCATGGTCGTCGCGTCGGCGTTGCACGTCCCGACGATCGGCATCGTCGTCGCGATCCTGCTGTCGCTCCTGCTCCGGCTCGGCGCCGTCCGGTACGGCTGGGGGCTGCCGAACGGCCGCGACTGGCAGCCGCAGTCCGCGCTCGCGACGCTCTTCCGCCGGGGTCGGCGGCCCGAGCGCATGCGGCTCCTGCGCCGGTCCCGACGCGGCCGCGAGCGCGACGACCAGGACGGGCCGGCCTCCGCGACCTCGGACGGGCCTCCCGAACGCCGCTGACGGCCGTCGCCGTCAGCGCAGCAACGCCCGCCGCTCCATGAGCGCGATCCGGCGGAGCAGCGGCCGCCGCTGCCCGGCCGGGAGGACCGCCACCGCGCCCCGGAACCGCCGCAGCTCCTCGCCGATCCCGTCCGGCGCTCCACCCGCCGGCAGTCCGGCCCGACGCCACGCGAACCACGAGGGACGGAACCCGACGGTCGCGAGCGCGAGCGCGTCGAACGCCTCGTGGACGAGCTCGGTGTCCGCGCGGGCGGCCCGCCACCACGACTGTGCCGTGATCTGGCCGGGGTGGCGTCGGTAGAGGACCGCCGGGACCCGGTCCCGCACGAGCCGGAGCCCCGCACCGGCAGCGCGGAGCCAGAGGTCGTAGTCCTCGGACGCGACGGATCGGCATCCGCCGAGGTCTCGGATCAGCCGGGTGCGCGCGGTCATCGTCGGGTTCATGAAGGGGTTCTCGAGCAGCAGCGCGAACGGCGCCGCCGCAGCGGACAGTCGGCGGAGCGGTTGTGGGCGCGCGACGGGTGTACCGGGGAGCCAGTCGACCGCGGGCGCGAACACGAGGTCCGCGGACCGCAGCAGGGCGAGCTGTCGCCGGAACCGGAACGGCGCGCACACGTCGTCCGCGTCCATGCGTGCGACGACGGGCGCCGTGACCTCGTCGAGCAGGGTGTTCATGCCGGCGGCGATCCCGACGCTCGGCCCGACCAGGACGCGGAGCCGGGCGTCCCGGATCCGCTCGAGCACCCCGAGCGTGTCGTCCGTGCTGCCGTCGTCGCGCACCAGGAGCTCGCCGTCCTCGGGGAGCGCGCGGAGGACCGTCCGCACGGCCGTGCCGACCGTGCCGGCCGCGTTCCGGGCAGGCATGACGCAGGTGATCGTGGGCATGGCGGTCCTCCTCGGCGTTCCGGGCATGCTGCCGGGACCGCGGCGCGCCGCATCCGCCGGGAGGCGCGGCACCACCGGTCCGCGCCCGTCGCGTCACCCGCGGCCTCACCCCGAGCGGTGGGGATCCGCCGGAGGGCCGTCGCCCGCCGTCCCGGTCCGCCGCCATCTGCTCGGGCTCGGTTCAGTCGTCCTCGCTGATCGCGGCGAGGCGGAGCTCCTCGACGTCGAACCGGCCCTGCACGCGACGCATCACCGCGTCGTCGATGGCCCGGGAGCGTCGGAGGTCGTCGACGGCCGTCCGCTTCGCTTCGAGCAGCGCGAGCCGCAGCGCGATGTCGGCCTGCTCGGCCTCCCGTTCGAGCTGGATCTCGTCGGGCTCGCCGTCCGTCGCATCCTCAGCAGCCCCGCCGATCAGGTCCTCCGCGTCGGGGCCGTCGGCACCTGCAGCCATGGCTTCGCCGGCCGATCCGCCCGTGCCGCCGATCACCGCGGCGGACACGGTCACCCCGGCGTCCGCCGCCGCCCGACTCGCCGCCGCGGCGTCGCCCTCGGCGGCCTCCGCATCGCGCCGCAGCCGCTCGAGGCGGCGCCCGTAGTCGGCGCGCAGGTCCTCGCGGACCTCCTCGGGCGACTCGAGCCGGCTCGCGACGTCGTCGAGCGAATCGAGCGCCCCCTGCAGGGCCGCCCGCTCTGCCTCGATCTCCTCCCGTTGCTCCTCGGGATCCTCGGGCAGGCGTGCCCATCGCACGATCACGGGCATCGTGAGTCCCTCGACCACGAGCGTCACGAGGATGACGACGAACGTCGCCGCGATGACGAGGTCGCGGTCGTGGACCGGGCTCCCGTCGGACATGGCGCGCGGGACACCGAGCGCGGCCGCGAGGGACACCGCACCCCGGAACCCGGCCCACGCGATCGGCATGCGCTCCCGGAAGTGCAGGTGCCGGTCGCGCTCCCCCGCCCGCCGGTCGAGCAACCGGCTCGCGTACGGGGTCGTGTTGACCCAGAGGAACCGCATGCCGATCACCGCGGCGGTGCTCCCGAGCCCGAGCGCGAGTGCCGTCACCCAGTCGTCGTGGAGCACGGCGAGGAGCGTCGGGTGGAAGTCGAGTCCGACGAGCACGAACAGCGCGCCGTTGAGCAGGTAGGACGTGACCTGCCAGAAGCCGTACCCCTGGACCCGCGCGTGCGCACTGATGACGCGGTGCCCGATCTGCGTCAGGAGCAACCCCGCCGTGACCACCGAGACGACCCCGGAGACGCCGAACAGCTCGGCGGGCAGGTACGCGAGGAACGGGGTGAGCACGCTGAGCGTGTTCTCGAGCAGCCGGTTGTCGAGGTACCGCCGCACCCAGTAGACGATGAGACCGACCGCCAGGCCGATCGCGATGCCGAACCCGTACGAGGCGAAGAACCGCACGACCGCGCCCCACACGTCGATGTCCTGCCCGCTCACCACGGCGCCCACGGCGACCGAGTAGAGGACGAGCGCGGTGCCGTCGTTGACGAGGCTCTCGGCCCGCAGCGTCGTGATGAGCCGCCGGGGCAACCGCGCGGCCACCGCAGCGACCGCCGTGGCGTCGGTCGGGGCGAGGACCGCGCCGAGCGTGATCGACAGCGCCCAGGTCAGCCCGAGCAGGTGTGCGACGACCGCGACCACCGCGGCCGTGGCGAACACGAGACCCACCGCGAGCAGCGCGATCGTGCGCAGGTTGCTCCGGATCTCGCGCAGTGACGTGTTGAGGGACTCCCAGTACAGGAGTGCGGGGAGGAACAGCAGCAGCACCGCTTCGGACGGCAGCCGCACGCCGCCGAGCCCCGGCAGGAACCCGACCCCCGCGCCCAGCACCAGGAGGACGAGCGGCGCCGCGACGCGGATGCGTTGGGCGACCACGCCCCCGACGAGGATGGTCGCGCCGAGCACGACGGCGAGCTCGAGTCCGTCCACCCGTCCTGTCTACTCGGCGGCGGGCCGGGACACCGCCTCGGGGCCGGTTGCAGCACGTCCTCAGCAGCGCGGCGGGGACCTCCTCGGCGGGTCGCGACGGGACCTACTCGGCGGGTCGCGGCGCCTGCGGTGCGGCATGTCGGCGCCCGCGACCGGTCCACGCTCTCGACGGCGCGAGAGACGGCGGCCACACCCGGGACAGCACCCGGCGCCAGGGTGACACGGCTGCGTCGAGCCCGACCCGGACCTCCCGAACGGCGTCCCGCAACCGGTCCTGGTCGACCGGTGCGGTACCCGGTCGTGCGTAGCGCTCGCGGTCGAGCGCGTCGACCACCGTCCCCAGCGGCGTCAGCGTCACCGGCGGCAGGGTGGCGCCCAGGCGCGTCAGCACCGCTCGGGCCGTCCGGGCCGCGAGCGCGGGATCGTCCGGCGGCACCGTCGCCGGCGTGAACCCGTGGTCGGCGACGTCGTCGATCACCTCGCGCCAGGCGTTCGCGGCGGGATCGCGACCGGTCTGGACCAGTCCGAGACGTCGACGACGGCGGAGGGTGCGGAACAGTCCCGGACCGACCAGCGCACCGAGCGCCACGAGGACCGCGAGGGCGATCTCCCACGTCGCCGAGCCGCCGTCCGGTCCGCCCGTGCCAGCGCCGGACGCAGCATCCGGCGTCGGCGACGCCGACGAGGGCTGCGCGGTCGGCTGGTTCGCGGGCGCGGAGCGGAGGGGCGTGACCGTCGGGAGCGAGGTCGGCGACGCGGTGGCGGGCAGCTCGGCGTCCGACTGGTCCTGTGCGACCGGCGTCGGCTCGAAGCCCACCCAGCCGGCGCCCTTGATGTACAACTCGGGCCACGAGTGCAGCTGCCGGTTCGAGACGACGTACTCGCCGTCCTTCTGCGTGCCGCCCGGCCGGTACCCGACCGCGATGCGCGACGGGATCCCGAGCACCCGGGCCATGACCGCCATCGCCGAGGCGAAGTGCACGCAGTACCCGGCCCGCACCTGCAGGAACTTCGCGACGACGTCCATGCTGTCGCCGTCGTACCCCTGCTCGACGGGCGCCGTCTCGGAGTAGGTGAAGCGGCCGCTCCGGAACCACGACTCGAGTGCGCGTGCCTGCTCGTACTGGTCACCCGCCGTCCCGGCGACGCGCTCGGCGGCGGCGCGGATGCTCCCGGGGAGGTTGCGCGGCAGCTGGAGGTCGGTGTGGAGCTGGGCGGACGTCGGACGGTTCCAGTCGCCACTCGCGATCATGCCGAAGCGACCGTGCTGGGCGATCGCGTCGAGGTAGGGGTTGGCGAACGTCGCGACCCCGTACGCCTGGTAGACGTCGCCGCGGCGGGTCGTCTGCCCGGTGGACCGGACGGTGTTCGACCGCCCCATCCACCGCCACTGGGTGAGGTCGAGCGCGGTCGACCGGGACTGGATCCCGACCGCACCCGACGGCAGCGGCAGGTACTGGCTCGACAGCCCCGTGACCCGGACCTGGACGTCCTCGCGGCTGGCGACCCGCGGGTTCACCCCGGTGGCGAACTGGCCCTGGTCGGCACTCGGGGCGGTGCTGGCATCGACCACCGAGGGCACCCAGTCGCCCGTGCCGAACTCGTCGAGGTCCGCGAGCTTGAGGTACTCCGGCACCCCCGTCGTCGTCCGGTAGCGGAACACCTCGATCTCGCTCGGACGCCGCAGGTCGTCACCGAGTTTGAGGAGGGTGCCGGGGCGCCCGGGGTTGATCGGGGCCTGGATCGCGCCCGTGACCCCCGACAGCCAGCTGGCGTCGATCGGGACGACGGTCGGCAGGCCCACCGCGACGACGAGGGCGACCGCGCCGATCACCATCGCCGGGAACGCCTGCTGCACGGGCCGGACCGACAACCAGAGGACGAGCAGGAACGCCATGCCCGTGAGCACGACGAGCACCACGCTCGGCGCCGTTCCCGTCACGGTCCCCGGGACGACGAGTGCGACGAACGCGGGCACGGCGGCGAGGGCGGCCGTGGGCGCGATGACCGCGACGAACAGGGCGACGCCGGCGGTCCAGACGAGCGTGACGGACACGACGAGCTGCACCGCGTCGGTCTCGGGGAGCGGCGCGGGGTTCACCTTGATCGCGAGCAGCGCCTGCCCGAGCGCGCCGCTGCGGTCGAGCCACCCGAGCGGCTCCGTGCCGTCGAGGATCGCCAGCGCGCATGAGCCGCCGACGAGGGTGACGACGAGCGCGACGAAGCGGGCCCACCGCGGGCGGGTGCGGACGGCGAGCATCACGCCCACGAGCAGGGCGGTGACGACGAGCGCGGAGACCCACCACGCGATCCCCTGCACGAGCGGGCGGACGGCGAGCGACGCCACGACCACGGGCAGCGCCGCGGCGGCCACGAGCGTGCGGCTCGGCGTGCCCGGGTCCTCGTCGGTGCGGTCGTCGCGCTCGAGGACGTCACGGCCCGTGACCGGGCGACGGGCGGTGTCGGTCATCGGACACTCCCGCCCACGGGAACCACGAGGACGCGCCATCCGGCACGGTCGAGGACCCCGCGAGCGGCTGCGTCCGGTGGCGTGATCGCCACGAGGAGCCCGCGCGAGGCCGGGGGCGTGCGAGCGACGAGCTCTGACGCCTGCTCCGCCGTGCACTGGCCCGTGACGACCGCGGTCATGCCGTGCACGTCGACGGCACGGACCTCGGGCAGGACCTCGGCCACCGGGCGCGCGTCGGAGCGCAGCGTGACGTCGGCGAGTCCGACGAGCACGGACGCCAGGTCCCCCGCGGGCGACGGCTGGACGTCGTCCGCGGTGACGAGGGCGACGCGGGACGTCCGCGCGGCGAGCACCCGTGCGACGCTCGCGGCGACGACGACCGCGTGCTCGAACGCGGCGTCCCCGGCCATGTCGGACAGCTCGGCGAACGGGTCGCGGCCGAGCTCCTGGTAGGAGGCGCGGCGCACGTCGAGCAGGACGGTCGCCTCGGGCGGCTGGGCCTGTGCGGTCTGCCGGACGTGGAGTTCGCCGCGCTTGGCGCTCTGCCCCCAGTGCACGCGGCGGATGGGATCGCCCGGTCGGTAGGGCCGGAGTTCGCTGTCGTCCGCGGACCCGCCTTGGCCGGTTCGTCCGGCCTCGGCCGAGACCGCACCCGAGAGCACGCCCGTCTCGATCGCGCCGAGCACCGTGGTGCGGGGCACGACGACGATCTCCTGCGCCGCCACGACGACCCGGTCGACGTGGACGAGTCCGAACGGGTCGGCGACACGGACCGTCGCCGGACCCAACCGGGGACGACCGCGGCGCGCGGCGATGGCCTCGACGGTGAGCCGCGCCGGGGGACGACCCGACCCGACGTCGACGAGGGCCTCGAGGTCCCCTGCCGATGCGAAGTGGTCGTCGAGGCGGTCACGCACGAGCACCCGCACGACGCCGAGCGCCCGCTGCCGACCCTCGACCAGCAGCGTGGCGCGGAACACGGCACCGGCCTCGATCGTCGTACGCGGGACCTGCCGCGTCGCCCGGATCGGTCCGGCGGCGACCATCGCGACGACGGCGCCGAGGACGACGAGCACGAGGACGAGGAGCCCGGCCGTCACCGCGAGGCTCGTCGTCGCCACGAGCCCGGCCCCGACCAGACCGATGCCCACCGCGACCGTGGTCCACCCACGTGAGGTCGGGCGCGGCAGGGCGACCCGACCGCGGCGGGTCCCGGGCATCAGGACGGCACGGCCGCGGCGCCGAACGGCACCGCCGTGTCGGCGACGATACGGACGACGACGTCACGAGCGGCGTCCTCGGCACCGCCGCCGAGGTTCCGGGCGACGGGCACGAGGCGGTGCGCGAGCACGACCGGGGCGAGCGCGGCGACGTCGTCGGGGGTGACGAACGGACGACCCTCGAGCGCGGCGCGAGCCCGTGCAGCACCGGCGAGGTGCAGGGTCGACCGCGGACTCGCACCGAGCAGCAGGTCCGGGTGCCTCCGGGTCGAGCGGACGATGTCGACGACGTAGCCCTCGACGTCGGGCGCGACGTGCACGGCGTGCACGGCCCGGATCATCGCCGCGAGGGTCGCGACGTCGACGATGGGCCGCAGTGCCGACATCGGGTCGCCGACGCCACGGCTGCGGAGCATCTCGCGTTCGGCGTCGAGGCTCGGGTAGCCCATCGTGATACGGGCCATGAAGCGGTCACGCTGTGCCTCGGGCAGTGGGTACGTGCCCTCCATGTCGATGGGATTCTGCGTCGCGACGATCATGAACGGCGACTCGAGGGGCCGTGTCACGCCGTCGACCGTGACCTGCGACTCCGCCATGGCCTCGAGCAGGGCGGACTGGGTCTTGGGGCTCGTCCGGTTGATCTCGTCACCGATGACCACGTTCGCGAACACGGGCCCGGGGGCGAACCGAAAGGACCCGGACGCCTGGTCGTAGATGTTCACGCCCGTCACGTCGGACGGCAGCATGTCGCTCGTGAACTGGATGCGGCTCACCGACCCACCGACCGTGGCCGCGAGGGCCTTCGCGAGCACGGTCTTGCCGACACCCGGGACGTCCTCCACGAGCAGGTGCCCCTCGGCCAGCATGACCGTCAGCGCGGTGCGGATCGCCTCGGTCTTGCCGTCCACGACCGTGCCCACCGCACGCACGATCGCGTCGCCCGCGGAGCGGATCTCGTCGACCGGGAACGATGCCCCCGCCCCGCCCGGTCCCCCCGGATCGGCGACGTCAGCGCTGTGTGGCAAGCCGGACCTCCAGGCTCGTAGGACGTGTCCGGGAATGCTACCTCGGGCCGATGGCAGCCCCCTCCGCGACGGCGGGCGCCGTCCTGTACCCCTCTCGGTGGCAGGATCGGTGCATGGCGGACCACGTTCTCGAGCCCACGACCGACACGGCGATCGACGTCTTCACGGCGGAGCGCGCGCCCGTCCTGCGGGCGTCCCCCGGCGACACCGTCACCGTCCGCACGCTGAGCGCGGCCGGGTACCTCGAACGGCAGCAGGAGCCGGGCCAGGAGGTCCCGACACTCATCACGAGCCGCCGCGGCCACTGCCTCGTCGGCCCCGTCGCGCTCACCGGCGCGCTGCCCGGGCAGGTGCTCGCCGTGCGGTTCGACGCCCTGGTCCCCGGGACCTGGGGCTACACCGGCTCGGGCGGCGTCGACAACGAGCTGAACCGGGCCCTCGGTCTCGCCGACACCGCGACGCGGGGGCCGCTGCTCTGGGACATCGACGCCGAGGCCGGCGTGGCACGGAACCAGCTCGGCCTGGGCGTCCGGACCGCACCGTTCCTCGGCGTCGTGGGCGTGCCTCCCGAGCCGACCGGCGAGCACTCGACCATCCCGCCGCGGCCCGTCGGCGGCGGGAACATCGACTGCCGCGAGCTCGTCGCAGGCGCGACGCTGTACCTCCCGGTCACCGTGCCGGACGCGCTCCTGTTCGTCGGCGACGGCCACGCGGCGCAGGGCGACGGCGAGGTCTCGGGCACCGCCGTCGAGTGCGACATGACGACGACGATGACGCTGTCCCTGCTCGACACGGCACCGGTCCCGGGCGTCCACGCCGACACCCCGGCGGGTCGGATCACCTTCGGGTTCGACGCCGACCTCAACGCGGCGACCGCCACGGCCCTCAACGCCATGGTCGACTGGATCGCTGCGCTGCACGACGTCACCCGCGCGCAGGCCCTGGCGATGGCGAGTGTCGCCGTCAGCATGCGGGTCACCCAGATCGCGAACCAGACGTGGGGCGTGCACGCGCTGCTGCCGCACGACGCGATCCTCGTCTGAGGCGGCGCACCGCCTCCGCCGTCGCGCGGCGTCGCACCGACTCGCACCGACGTCGCACCGACGTCGCACCGGCGTCGATGAGCCGCGGAACGGACTGTGAACCGGGGCGATGCGCGGCTCCTGGTCCGTTCCGCGGCTCATCCCGCTGGCGCGGCCGCCGAGGGGCGCCGGGTCAGTCCGCCTCGCAGGCGATCCCGTCCTTGTCGGCGTCGAGCTTGCTGTTCGCCGAGTACAGGGCGTTGTCCTTCTTGACGGTGCCCTTGAGCTTGCGGTGCTCGACCGTGCCGTTGGTGTGGTGCACCGTGTTGTACGTCACCGAGGTCTTGGCGATGCCGCCCGAGTAGACCTTGTGCACGGCGGTGCAGTTGGCGTACTTGGTGGTGGCTGCCTCGGCGGCGGTGGCGTTGCCCACCCCGGCGACCGCGACCGCCGTGAGCACGAGGCCGATGGTGATGGCGCGCTTGCGCATCTTCCCCTCCGTGCGCCGCCGGGTTCGGGTCCGCGGCGCTGCGACCGGATCCACCGATCAGCGTCAGCATAGGGGTCGCGAGGAGTCCTCGCGTACCTCCGAAGCGGCGGTGTCCGGAGGGTCGTCAGTACGACGGATCCTGGCGCCGGCCGCTCCGCTCCGCGAAGGCGTCGAGGGCGTCGAGCACCTCCGGGTTCAGCCACACCCGGTTCCGCCGCTGGCCGTTGACCATCCGGAGGATCCCGCGCTCGGTCAACTGCTGCAGCGCGTTGTCCACCGCCGGTTGGCTTGCGCCCGTGCGCTCGCGTGCGAGCCGAGCGTTGAGTGCCGGGTGCTCGATGGACACCCGCGCGAGCCGTCGCGCCGTCGAGTCCGCACGGAGGCCCGTCAACCGACCGTCCCACTCGCGCTGCAGTCGCGCCAAGTCCTCGGCGAGCACGGTCGCGTTGCGGAGCGCTGCGAGTGAGGCCGTCGCGAACACGGCCACGATCGGGGCCACGTCCCCCCGCCGATAGGCGTCGAGCGCATCGAAGTACGCGTCGACGTCCGTGAGGATGCCGCTGCTGACCGGGATCGTCATGTGTCGGATCAGCCGACCGTTGCGGAGGATGGCCTGCACGAGCGCGCGGCCCGTCCGGCCGTTCCCGTCGGGGAACGGGTGGATGGTCTCGAACTGCGCATGTGCGACGGCCGCCTGGACGAGGACGGGGAGGTCCGTCCGCCTGGTGAACGCGACGAGATCGGCCATCGCATCCGCCACGCGTTCGTGGTGCGGCGGGACGAACGCCGCGTCGTGCGGGAGTGCGCCCCCGATCCACACCTGCTCCGCGCGGTACCCGCCGACCAGCCGGGGTGCGGAGCTCTCGAGCAACTGGCGGTGCATCTCGATGATCGTCGCGTCGCTGATGTCGTCGGCGAGGGCGATCGCTGCTTCCATGGCGCGGACGTTCCGCACGATGAGCGGCGCGTTGCCCTGGATCCGCTCGTCGATCTCCGCCTCGGCGATGGCCCGCGCACCGGAGGTCAGGTGCTCGATCTGCGAGCTCGACGCGGACTCGCTGCGGAGCAGGACCGCCGAGAACGGCGCCGGGAATCCCGCGAACTCGCCGTCGAATCGGGTGATCGTCCTGGACGCGTCATCGACCTCGGCGACGACCTCGGTGGGGATCGTGAAGGGCATCGCGGCGATCGCCGGTGGAACGGCGGCGAGGTAGGGCGCGCGACGCCGCTCGGCTGCTCGTCGCGAGAGCAGGTCCGGGTTGTGCACAGGCGGGAGCACGCGCTCCTCGTACCGCACCGCCGGACCGTCCTGCCCTGCCGGACTCGCTCCTGAACTCATCGGTCGCCACCTCCTTGCATAAGGTTATGGCACAACCTTATGTAAGGCCCGCGCAACGACAAGGCCGGGACACCCAAGCGACCCGCGGACGCCAGCGGCATCTCCTCAACATCGCGACTACAGCTCGCCCTGGTCCCACTTGAACAGTCGCGCCGCGAGCAGCGCAGCTGCGATGCCGACCGCGGCCATCATCAGCCACAGCCAGTAGACCGAGACGAACGGGTCCGTCCCGGTGATGTCCGCCCCGATGGCCTGCATGAACCACGTGCTCGGGAACCCGTCGGTGATGGAGCGCACTGCGTTCGGGAACACGTCGATCGGCACGACGGTGCCGGAGGTCAGGATGACGATGACCGGGAGGAACCCGGTGATCTGTGTGGTCACATCAGGGTTGGCGGACCGGCTCGCCAAGAGGTAGGCGAAGGCGAACAGCATCGCCAACCCGAGGACGAGGGTCACGAACAGTCGCACGATGTTGAACGACTCCACGTACCCCTGGCTCCAGGCGATGAGCACGATGACGATCGCCTCGGCGATGCCCAGGGCCAAGCGCACCGGGCTCTGCGCGAGGATGAACGCCATCCGTCTGACCGGAGTCGTCCCGAGCAGCCGGAGTGTGCCGCGTTGCCGGAGCGCGACCAACGGCACGGAGGTCCCCATGAACGCGATCGCCATGAACCCGGTGACCAGCACCGTGGCGAGATTGACGCGGAGTATGTCGTTCTCGGCCTCGCCGGAGGCATCAGTGACGACGATGTCCGCCGACGGGATCCCGGTGGAGTGCACCGCGGCGACGAGGTGCTTCCACGCCGGTTTGGTCTTGCCGGCGAGCACGATCCGCGCGCTGTCATCCTCGACCGTGATCCTGGCGGTCGCCGCGTCCTCCGCCCGCACGGCGATGTCGCGGTTCCGCAACGCCTCGACGACCTGCGCGCTGTGTGGCCCGTTCGCGACCGACGCAACTGGAGCGGGCCGACCGCCGTTGATGACGAAGTCGATCCCGACCATCAGGATCAGGAAGAAGAAGAACATGAACATCAAGGCGATGACCGTCTTGATGTTCCGGAACAGCTCTCGAGAGCTCAACAACACCAGTTGCCGGAACGCGTCGCGATGGGTCGACCGCGCGGAGGCGCTCGGTGCGGTTCTCATGGCCGGTTCCCTTTCGTCGTCGCCCCCCGGCGCACGCGACGTTCGTCCGGCAGTTCTGCGAGCTGCAGGAAGATGTCCTCGAGGCTCGCCTGGCGGACATTGAGCTCGCGAGCCCGCAGGGTCCGGGCGAACGTCACTCGACGGATCATTTCGTCCGGGTCCTCTGTCGTGACCTGCACGCGGACACCTCCCAGCACGGGTTCGGAGCTGTACGGAGTCCGCAGGGCGGCGCCGATCTGCTCATCGGTGACGGTCGGGGCCACGGTGAAGGCGACGTCACTGGTGGTCGCGTGCTGACGGATCAACTCGTCCGGGCTGTCGAGTGCAGCCAGGCGCCCGCCGACGATGATGGCGACACGATCGCAGACCGTCGTCGCTTCGTCCATGTGGTGTGTGGAGAGGACGATCGTCGTTCCCCTGTCCCGCAGGCCGTGGATGATCTGCCACAGTGCCTGTCGTGCCGCAGGATCGAGGCCCGCGGACGGTTCGTCGAGGACGAGGACCTCGGGATCTGCGACCAGGGCCACAGCGAGGAGGAGCCGGCGCGTCTGCCCGCCGGACAATCCCTTCGTCCGTTCGACCGCTTGATCCGAGAGACCGACCTCGGCGAGCACGTCCGCGACGGGGCGGGGTTGCTCGTGGAACGAGGCGAACAGCTCGAGCGTTTCCCGCACGGTGAGCGTGTCGAAGAGGCTCGCCGACTGCGGCTGCACCGCGACACGACGTGTGATCGCTTGTCGCTCGATGGCTGGGTCGAGTCCGAGTACGCGGATGACTCCGCTGGTGGGACGTTGCAAGCCCACCATGCATTCGATGGTGGTCGTCTTGCCTGCTCCGTTGGGACCGAGGAAACCGAACACCTCGCCGCGGCGGACCTCGAGATCCAGATCCTGCACCGCGGGGAATTCCCCGAACGACTTCGAGAACGCGGCAAATTCAACGACGGTTTCCCCTGCCCGCCCTGGTCGTGCGCTCGTCTCGCTTCGCATGTGCCCCTGACTCACCGCTGCGGTTGACCAGCTCCCGGGAAAACGCTTCGTTGCGTCGACCACCACGATGACCGCCAGCCCCCGACACCCGGCCGCCCGTAGATTAGCGAGCATCATTCGAACAAGCAACCCGTCGCTCCGTTGCTCGCGTCGCCATCGTGCCGATCTCCCCGCGGTGATCCGGCGACCCCGTTGGGACGCGAGTCGACATGGCGTCGGCGGCAGGCCGAAGCAATCTGCGGGGCTCGCACACGACGCGCGACGGGCAGCGGCACAGGAGGGGACGCGACACGACGGCCGCGCCCCCTCGAGCCGCTCCCCACCCCGCGCATGCCGATCGGATACGGCCGCGCCCTGGGGCTCGCGAGGAGCGACGCCTCTGCTGTGTACGTGTCCGCGCACCGGATCAGACGACCCGGATGTGATCGCGCGCGCGACGGAGCCGATGCTACGAGTCCCCAGAATGGCGGACAACGGGCGCGTTGTCCCCATTTCGAGGGTCTGCGTGGCGCGGCTCAGGCGCACCGGTCCGGGAGGCGGTGGTCCCGCCCGCCGCTCGGCTCCCCTATGATGGTGGTCGCGTGCTCGCTCCGGTGGGCACCGGGAGACGTCGCATAGTCAGGCCTAGTGCACCACCCTGCTAAGGTGGAGTTCCCTTTTGGGAACCGTGGGTTCAAATCCCACCGTCTCCGCACTTCGCGAGCCCCCTGCACCCGCGTACATCCGGTGATGCAGGGGGCTTCGTAGCTACTGCGATGCGCCTCCTGCCCACGTTTTACCCACAATCGATTCCCGCGCAGCGTGATCGAGGCGGTCGGCGAGTGCCTCGAGGTCATCGTCGAAGAGGTCCGCGTACACGTCCAGGGTCATAGCGGCGGAAGCATGCCCGAGCATCCGCTGCACCGCCTTCACATTCGCACCCGAGCTCACGGCGAGGCTCGCCGCGGTGTGCCGAAGCCCGTGAATCGTCATTGGCTCGAGGCCGGCCGTCACGAGCGCAGTCTTGAACCAGGATCGAGATCCATCCGAGACTCGAGTGCGGCGCAAGTGGGCACCGTGCTTGTCTGAAAACACGAGATCGTCCCTGCCCTTCCCCTCGCAAGCCCGAGCCAGATCATTCGCCAGGAAGGCGGGGAACACCAGCGAGCGGCGCTTGTGAGTCTTCGGGGTGCCCACCTCGATGTCCCCGCCGACCTCCACCGCGTTGACGTTCACATTGAGCCGCCTCCGCAGTAGGTCCAGGTCACGAACTCGCAGGCCAATTGCTTCACCCCACCTCAGCCCCGTGTAGGCCAGTACGAGCACGAGCGTGCGCCTTCCACCGGACGCATCGGCCAAATCGTGAACCTGTTGGTGCGTCAGGTACACGTGCTCCTTGGGCACCTTTCGGGGAAGCTTGACTCCGCGCGCGCGGTTCGTCGGTACTCTTCGATCCGCCACCGCCACATCGAGAATCGACGCGAGAATCCCGTATGCCCGAAGGACGGTGGTCGCGCTCTTCTCTGCGCTGAGGCCGGTCACCCACCCCTGCACGTCACTGTGCTGTACCTGTCCGACCGGCACTTTGCCCCACCTCGGTTCGACGTGCAGCCGCCACGCGATCTCAAGCGGGCGGAAGGACGACGGCTTGAGGTGCGTGCGCGTCTCAATCCAGCGCGTCCCGAGATCGCGGACCGCGACACGAGCCGCGGACTCGTCGATGAAGTCCCCACGCGCCTTGCTGACCTCGACCGAAGCCAGGAAGAGCTCGGCCTCGCGCTTGGTCTTGAACCCGCGCTTGTCGGTTTGACGGCGATCCGGTGTCCGGTACCGCACCATGTACCGCTGTTCTTTGCGCGCGGTTTCGTAGCGCACGACGCTACCCATGGTTACTCATTCAGGAATCCCCGTTCGCGGGCTAGTTTGATCCAATGCGACGCCGTGCGATGGGGAATGCTGAATACGTCTGCGACATACTGCGTCGGGGGCTCTAGCTTGATCCGTGCTAGCCGATGTATCCGAGATACCGATGCAAGGGTGTCCGGCTTTGGCCCCTGCTTACTCAGTTCGCCGAAATACTCGTCGCTCGCGACATTATTCAACCACTGATAGGTAGCCTTGCTGCCGGCACCCTCCTTGAGTAGAAGTCCTCGATTCACACACATCTTGAGAATCCAGCCCAAGGGCAATTCGCGTAGCAGCGCGCTGTTGATCCCTTCGCCGCCACCCTCGGACGTAACGCAAAGTTCCGAGATCTCATAGGTGTAGGCCGCCTCGTTCCAAACGATGTCGAGGCGCAACCGAGACCTACGGTCTTCGCCCCAGTGGAGGGTGTCGTCCTGTACGACCTCGGCGGTGAACTTGCGGACGATGACGAGTCCGTCCCCGAGGTCGAGGGTGTTCCGCCTTGTCGCCGCGTTCTTGACGTGTATCACGTGGGCCACTGTACGGCCCCTGTCAGGGGCTCGCCATTGCGCATGCTTGACGGCGAGTCGCAAACATGCTTCTCTGGTCACGTCAAGCCCTCGCAAGTTAGGAGCATCGAATGACCAAGTACCTCACCCCGATGCAGGTAGAGGAGATCTACGGCATCACGCGCAACCATCTGGCTCAGCTGCGGTTCACCGGACGGGGTGGACCTCGTTACTTCAAGCCCACGCCGAAGCGGATCTTCTACAGCGCTGAGGACATCGATTCCTGGATCGAGGCCAGCGCCCGGAACAGCACCGCGGAGGCGTCCTGATGCCCGGCTTCTACGACGGCAAGGTGCGCGACCGCAGCCCGGAGACGTCGTGGGACGCGGCGGGACGGCAGACCGACGACAAGACGTCGCAGGTCGCCGCCACGATCCGCGTTCTGCTCGGCGCACGCGGACCGCTCACGCACGAGCAGCTGGTCGACGAGTACGACCGCTACGTCGAGGGCCGGCCGTGGCTGCGTCGTGTGACACCGCAGAACGTCCGCACGAGGACCGCAGCGATGCACCACGCCGGGACGATCCGACCGACGGGCGAACGCAGGCCAACACGAGCGGGGTCGTTCGCGACCGTCTGGGAGCTCGTGCCGATCGGTGACGCGAACGAGGCCACCGCATGACCGCCGCAACCAAAAGGACCGCCGAGCGGCAACTCGACGGCCCTGACGACCAGAACACCTACGAGGGAGATCCGACCATGACCAAGCGTACGACGCTCAGCATCCACCACACCACTGACACTGCCAAGCAGCAGATCCGAGCGGTCAGCCGGAACATCCGACGAGAGGCCCGCAAACAGGGATTCAGCCCCAGGCGATTCCGACAAGCAACGGGCATCCCGTTCGCGGGCTTCGTGCGCCTCTGGATCGGAGTCGACTTCCCAGCGTGGACTGTGCTCCGGGCGACGGCGACGCTGGGCGTCTCCACCGAGACGATCTGGGGGAACCGCTGATGGACATCATCAACTTCCCGACGCCGCATGCGGTGGACGACGGCCCGATCGAACGGGCCAACGTCGGCATGGTCGAGGTCACGACCGGGTGGGTGGGTGACGACGGCAAGCCCGAGACGCGCGAGGCGACAGTCGTGCTCCTCGTCACGAACGACGAGTACACCCTCGAGCTCAACCACCACATGACCGTGGCGGAAGCGCACTCGCTCGCCGAGGAGATCGTCGCAGCCACGACGCGGATCCGTCTCGAGGGAATGTGCTGATGGCGGTCATCGACGCCCGGTTCTCGGGCGGCCACCTCGAGGTCACCACTGCTCCGCTGCCGCACGACGAGGCAGAGCAGATGGTGGAAGTCACCCTGCCCATGAACGTCGCCCTGCTGGCCCCCGACGAGGCTCGACGGCTCGCGATCGCGCTAATCGAAGCCGCGTCCGACGCGGAACACCCCACGGTCCCTGATTGGCCGTGACCATGACTGGACGGCGGGTGTCATCCCCAGCACCCGCCGTCCTCCCCACGTGGAAGGAGGGGCGATGACGGACGCGCGACTGCCCGAACGCTACCTGTCTGACCGACGCGTGTTGCGGCTCTCCGCGGATGAGTACCGCGCATGGTCGTTCGCGACGCTCTGGTCAGTGTCGAACAGGACAGATGGCCTGATCCTCGCCGACGAAGTGCCGCTCGTGCCCTTCCTGACGGACGAGATCGCAGCGACCCTCGTCACTCGCGAGCTCTGGACGGTCGTGGACGACGGCTGGCTCATATCGGACTTCGAGCAGAACCAGACCAGCCGGCACGAACTCGAGGTGCTCGAGAACGCCCGCCGACGCGAACGCGAGAAGAAGCAGCGCCAGCGGGCAGGCAGGGGAAGCAGCAGCGGAGACACCCCCTCATTCACTGACGTCCCGGGGGACGTTCCCGGGGGACTGTCCCGGGGGACGTCCCGGGGACGTGTCCCCGAGGACAGCACAGGACAGGAAGGACAGGCAGGCAGGGATCAAGAGAGCTGGTTCGTCGACAACGAGACGGGCGAGGTTTCCGCTCCACCTGCTGTCGTCCCTGCTGCCTGGGGTTCGCGTTCGTGCGTGGTGTGCAGCAAGCCGATCGCGGTCGACAGTCCGGTGCCCTGGTGTGGGGTGCAGGACGACAACCACCGGAACTACATGAGCGCTGCGAGTGCGGCGTGATGGAAGGAGATGACATGTCGAGGACGTCAGCGTCGACGAAGTGGCGGGACCGCGCGGTTGCTGCGGAGGCGGATCGGGATGAGTGGGAGCGGAAGTACAACACCCTGCTCGGTCGTCTCGTCGAGGGGTTGGCGGGTGCGTTGGAGGACGGCGGGTACATCGGCTCGGGAGAGGAGTCGGAGCTGTGAGTGACATTCCCGCGGCCGATCAAGCGCGTGCGTACCGGCTGGTGCTCGCGGCGATGACGGGCGATGACGTGCAACTGAACTTCACGCTGGGGGAGGTGTTGGAGGGCGGCGACCGGTCGGTGGTCAACGCGGTTGGGGCGCTGGTCGGGATCGCAGCGATGTCGGTCCGGCAGCTCTACCCGCAACAGCAGTCAGTCGAAGCCATCCGTCGGATGCTCGCCACGTTCGCGCTCGACGACCTGAACCCGACAACGGAGGACTGACCATGACCGATCCCAACCCCTTCCTGACCCGACTGTTCTCCCCGCCCGTTGAGGACGCGGGAGACACTCCGAACGATTCCACCTCGCCGCCTGAGGAACCCACGTTCCTCGAGCAGCTCTTCAAGGCCAGCAACTGAGCCGGCCGTACACAACAAGGAGAACAACATGAGCATCATGAACCTGACCGGCCCGTCCGCTTCGATGATCAACACGATCATCACCACCACCGAGAATCTCGGCGTCGCAGTGCCGACGCCGGTTGCGGACGCGTACGCCCGATACACCAAGACCGACACCGCACTCCGCACCGTTTACGTCGGTGACGGCGCCCTCGCCACCGCCGTCCTCGCAGCCCTGGACGCCGGACAGGATCCGAATGTCGACCACGAGGTGCAGCGCATCGTCACCTCAGCAGCGGCCGGCAACGAGGCGGTCGCCACGCAGGTGCGCAGCAAGGTGTTGCAGGACCTGGTGGCAGCCCTCACGGACAGTGCTGACGACCTGGTGGCCGCGTGGCAGGAGCCGTTCAACGCCGCCGCTGCGGACATCGCGACGACCGCCGCTCAGCTCGGCCCGATCAGCCTCGCCGCCACCGATGCGGTGGTTCGCCAGGGTGGCGAGGCTGCGGACCAGTGGGCGAAGGCCAGTCAGGCGAACGCCACCATCGACACCATCGTCGGTGCGTGGACGACGCTGGCGATGCAGACCCGGTTCGTGCCGCTGAACAACCGCAACGGGATGCTGCGGTTCACCGACCCGACGTTCGATCAGTGGGACAGCATCCCGCTCAGCGAAGCGAAGTACAACGCATGGGACGCGTACGGCCTCGGGCTCAAGCTCAGCCTCGCGTCCTCTGCCGACTACATCGCACGGGGGCAGGCCATGGAAGCCGGCTACCAGCAGATCGCTGGCGCCGCGGCGGACACGGCGTCGGGCAAGCAGGACATGACGTTCGTGCAGGCCGCTCGGTCAGCGTTCGTGCGCTGATCGACACCCCCGGGCACCCACCCCCCAGACGGCGGTGCCAAGGCCTCTGGGCCTTCGGAGAATCCCCCTCCGGCCAAAAAACGATTT
Organism: Curtobacterium sp. MCBD17_013; assembly: GCF_003234565.1. GTDB lineage: Bacteria > Actinomycetota > Actinomycetes > Actinomycetales > Microbacteriaceae > Curtobacterium. Next base: position 124,221 of record NZ_QKTU01000005.1, read on the forward strand.
GGAAGGCAACTGACATGACGGCCAAGAACACCGCCAGAACGGCCCAGGACAGCCCTCTGGGGCCTGTTGTGACCTCACTGGCAGACGCAACCGAGCTCGAACGCCGCGACCTCCTAGCGGTTGCTCGCTGGAAGATCGCGCGGGAGATCGACAACGGTGTCCCGGCACACGCGCTTGCTCGCCTCGTGGGGGAGCTCGGGCGGCTCGACAGCGAGATCCGGCATCTGGACGACCAGAGCATTATTCACGGCGACGTTCCAGACGGAATTTTCGACCCGTCCAAGTTGTGACGTAACACCCAAGGAAGACCCCGGCTCGCACTGGCGAGTCGGGGTCTTTTCTTTTCCCAAATGCTCCGGATATCGGCGGGCAACAACTAGAATGGGATTGGCGGAATGCTAACGGTGGGACTAAAGGCGTCGGCCATTCATCGACGCGGAATGAGGAACCACCAATGGCAGATCGAAGCGTAAGCGTCTCCCTGACCGCGCAGGTCAACGGCTACATCTCCGGCATGCAGAAGGCTGCTGCGGAAACCCGGAACATGGGCTCCGAGGCTGAGAATCTGGCGAAGAAGAAGGAATCGTTCACTTCTCTGGGCATCGCTATCGGCGGTATCGGTGCGCTTGCTGCGGCCGGGTTCGCGTCCATGGTGAAGGCGACCGCCGATTTCGATGCGCAGATGGCGCAGGTGCAGACCCTTTCGCATGCGACTGCTGCGGAGATGACGGGGCTCCGGAACGCCGCCCTGACGATGGGGCAGGGCATCGGGTTCTCTGCCACGCAGGTTGCGGATGCGGAGACTGAGCTGACGAAGGCCGGCGTTTCGGTCAAGGATCAGCTTGGTGGTGCACTGAAGGGTGCGCTCGACTTGGCGGCGGCCGGTCAGCTGAATGTGGCTGATGCGACGTCGATTGCGGCGTCTGCGATGACACAGTTCAAGCTGAAGGGTGCGGACGTTCCCCACATCGCTGACCTGCTGGCGGCTGGTGCGGACAAGGCTCTTGGTTCGGTGCAGGATCTCGGCGAAGCACTGAAGTACGTGGGTCCGGTGTCGGAGTCGCTTGGAGTGTCGATCGAGCAGACCACGGGCGTGCTCGCGGAGTTCGCGCAGAACGGCATCATCGGCGAGCAGGCTGGCACGGAGCTGCGCGGTGTGCTGCTCTCACTGACTGCGCCGTCGCAGCTCGCGGCGCAGACGATGGAGAAGTACAACATCAACCTGTACGACGCGCAGGGGAACTTCATCGGCGTTGATGGTGCGGCGCAGCAGTTGAAGAAGAACCTGGGGCCGTTGGATCAGGCGACGCGGAACGCGGCGTTGGGGCAGATTTTCGGCAACGCGCAGATCACTGCGGCGAACGTTCTCTACGAGGGCGGGGCGAAGGCTGTCGACTCGTGGACGAACAAGGTCAACGACCAGGGGTTCGCGGCTGAGCAGGCGTCTGGCAAAATGAATTCCCTCAATGGGGACCTGTCAAAGCTGAAGGCGGCGCTCGAGTCCGCTGAAATTTCCACCGGTGAGGGTTCCACGGGCCTTCTGCGGTCAGCTACTCAGGGCCTCACGGGGCTCGTGTCGGCGTATGCGAGCGCGAGTCCTGTTGCGAAGGACCTGACGTTGGCGGTTGTTGGCGTGACGGCGGCGGTGGGGCTCTCTGGTGGCGCGTTCCTGGTGCTGGTGCCGAAGATCGCGGCGGCGAAGGCTGCGCTCACCGGCATGCAGGTGTCCGGGAAGTCGGCCGGCCTCGCGATCGGTTCGCTAACGGCTGGCATCACGCTTGCTACCACCGTGTTCGCGCTGTACGCGAACCAGCAGTCCAAGATCGCGAACAACGCATCGGAGCTCCTGGCGACGCTTGATCAGCAGACGGGCGCGGTCACGAAGAACACACGCGCGTACGTGGCGCAGGTTCTTGCGCAGGATCACGCATACGAGGCGGCGAAGAAGGCGGGCGTCGGGCAGAAGGAGCTTACCGACGCGGTGAGCGAGGGCGGCGATGCGCTCGACGACGTGCTCCGGAAGATTGGCAAGACCAACACCTTCGGCGGCATCTTCACTGGCCAGTCGGAGGCGGCTCACTCGGCCGGCCAGAACATCGCGATGCTGTCGAAGTCTGTCGAGGACAGCAAGAAGCAGTTCCAGGACCAGAAGAAGGCTACTGACGACAGCTCCTCCTCTACCGCCTCGGCTGGTGACGCGGCAGCAGGGGCTTCTACTGACATCGATTCCCTGTCGAGCTCGAGTGACACGGCAGCGCAGAGCATCGAGAACGTATCGAACGCGCTGAAGGACTTGTCGTCCCCGACGCTGGATGCGCGGTCCGCGTACCGCGACTACCAGGCCGCGATCGATGCGGTGACGTCAAGCATCAAGGACAACGGCACCACGCTGGACGACAACACAGACAAGGGTCGAGCGAACGAGGCGGCGCTTGATGCGATCGCGTCGTCCACGGAGAGCTACGCGGGTGCGCTGTACACGCAGACGGGTTCGCAGGACCAGGCGACCAAGGCGATGGAATCTGGGCGCAACTCGCTGATTGCTGCGCTGGGACAGTACGGCATCACCGGCGCGGCAGCGCAGCAGTACGCGGACAAGATCCTTGGCACGCCGAAAGACTGGGCAACCGCTTTCTCGAACAACGCGGGAAGCTCCAAGGGACCGGTCGACACGCTGAAGCTGGCGATCGAGTCCATCCCCAAGACGTACAGCACCCGTATGAGCGTCATCGTGTCCGGTGCCGAGAACGTGAACGCGACGAAGAATGCCGTGAACGGACTCGCCGCCGCGATTCAGCATGCCGCCTCGGTTGGTGCGTCGACGCCGATCGTGGCGCACGCGTCGTCGGGGAACGTCGCCTTCGCCTCTGGTGGGTACGTGTCCGGTCCCGGCACGGGAACGTCGGACTCTATCGACGCGAAGCTCTCGAACGGCGAGTTCGTGTTCAAGGCAGCGGCGGTCGACCGGCTCGGCCTCGGGTTCCTGAACGGGCTGAACTCAGGCAAGCCACGAGGCTACGCAGACGGTGGACTTGTGACGCCTAACTACGCCGCCGCACCTTCCGTGTACGTGTCGCCTGCGCCGGCACCCGTCGTGGAAGTAACCATCAACGGTGCGGACATCTCGAGCTTCGTCGATATCCGCGTTGACGGGAAGCTGCGGCAGGAAGCACGTGTCCGCAGCAACGGTTCGAGGGGACGCTGATGCAAGGAGCGGCCTCCGGAGGGTACGTCCGGAGACCGCTCGTCGTGAACAGTACCGCTGACAGCTACTTCGCGTTGTTCTCGGTGCGCTGGATGTCGAACACCTTGGTTGCGTCGACCGTGGCGATCAGTTCTCGGTTTTGCCCGAAACCCTGGTAGAAGTCGAAGAAGCCGCCGGTGTGCAAGGCGTAGCTGTCCGCTTCGATGTCGAAGGCGAGCGCGACGCCCCCGTTGACGTGCGAGTTGATCTTGTAGATGTACTTCATCGTGCTCTCCCCATGGTGTTCGGTGTCCTGCTCCGGACGGGACGAACGCTAGCCGGGACGTCGGACATCCGGAGCTGCCCGCCCTTACGGGCCGAGCAGAGTGCGAGATGCATTTGGCTCGGGGACGCGCTACGTTCCTTGAGCCGACCTCAAGGGGGATCATGTCCGACAAGCTACCGCCGCAGCCCAACCTCAATGCCGCACCGGGAGGTCAGCCGACCAGCGGTCCCGGTTGTTTCAAGGTGTTCGGGATCGGCTGCGGTGGAATCGTCGCCCTCGCGATCATCCTGACCGTCATCGGATCGTTCTCACACTCGAGCGACGACAGCGTTTCAGACAACAGCTTCGAGGCGAAAAGTGCGTGTGAGAACCAGGTAAAGGACCACCTGAAGTCACCGTCTACGGCCAAGTTCAACGACTCCGTGTCCGGGGTCGGACCGTTCACCGTGACCGGCACGGTCGACTCGGAGAACAGCTTCGGCGCGATGCTGCGTTCGAACTTCGAGTGCTCCGTCCGTGTCACTGAGACCCAGACCTTCACAACGGTCAAGTACCTCGGCTAAGCCCCCCCGGCCACCCGTCCCCCCGCCGTAGCCCGCGGGACCGCCTGGTCCTGCGTCTCGCGGTGCGCGCGGGTCTGGGGCGAGACTGCCCACGTTTCACCCACAACTCTCGGTAATCGATAGCAACTGAGTCAACTCGAAACGGTCCTCAGTAGCGGTAGATACGGGGAAGCCGGGGCCGTCCTCACTGCTGGTGCGGCATCGAACAGGGTTCAAATCCCACCGTCTCCGCCGTATCCGGCGTCGAGCTCCACGGATCCCTGCTCTACGGGTTCTGAGCCACCGCTGCCCGCCCCGCCCGACCGCCTACCCCGCGACCCCCGAGTCGTCCACGTCGGTGAGCACCAGCGTCAGGGGCGACCCCTCGGCCGGGAACGCGACGTCGGGCGCCCGCCCATCGTTCCGGTACGGCCCCGCGTCCCACCGGAGCGTCCACGCGACGCGGCGGCCGTCGTCGTCGAAAGCGTCCGTGACGGCCGTCCGCACGGCCAGACCGGGGTATCGCGCGGGGTCGACGGACCGCTGTGTGAGTTCGGGCGGGGTCGTGGTGGTCGGGATGGGCGCGTCCGCGACGCTGCGTGCGCTGCCGGCGCTCGCCCCGCTCGCCCCGCTCGCCCCGCTCGCCACCGTGATCGCGCGAGCCGGTCCGTTCGATCGCGCGTAGCCGACGACGACGTCGTTCGGTGCCGCCGCCGGGACCGGTGTCGACACGCTCGTCACCGCGATGCCCTGCTGCGCGGTGCCGAGTCGGGCGAGGTCGTAGGCCCCGCTCCAGGCCGAAACCTGCGTCACGACCCACTGCCGGGAGGCCCCGTCCGGCCTGGCCACGAAGAGCTGCGTCGTCCGCCCGCTCCCGCTGCCGACGTACTTGTAGTAGGCGATCACCGGTCGCCCTGCGCGGTCGAACCCGATGCGCGTCGCGTCGTTGAGCAGACCGCTCCCGGTGAGTGGGAGGTCGTCCACCACGACCCCAGACGTCCCGAACGTGATGGTCGGCGGGAGCGTCGTCCCGTCGAGGCCGTACCACTGGCGCAGGTCCTGGCTCCGCGCCGCCGAGAGCCGTCCGTTCGTGTCCGCGTCCGTCGGGTCCCCGCGCCAGACCCACACCATCCACCACCAGCCGTCGGGACCGGGCACCGGCAGGGTCGGGTAAGGACTGACGTCGTTCGACATGCCCTCGAGCAGGATGCGGCCGTCGGGGTACGGCGCGTACCGCATGTCCTCCCCCGCGACGCTCACCCACCGCTTCGACGACTCGACGTACCCGTACAGGAACTGGTTGCCGCGGCCGGACTCCCCGTTCCGCCACGACAGGAACACCTGCCCCTGGGGGCCCCGGAAGAACGTCGGGTAGCTGCAGGCGCCGAGCTCCGCACCGGCGTCGAGGTACCGCCGGACCTCGGCACCCGTGCGGTCCTTCACCACCCAGACGCCGTCCATGGGCCCCGGCGCGTCCTTGCTCCGGAGCGTGGTCGGGTCGTCCGCCGACGTGGTCCGCCAGTACCGGAGCGCGGTGTTGTGGTTGTTCCCGGTGACGTGCAGGTCCCCCTGCCGGTCGACGACCGCGGACACCGAGTTGTGCGAGTCGTTGATGTTCCCGTTGCTCGCCGTCGCCGTCGCCTGCCCCTGGTCGAACACGACGGCGGCGCCGGCACCGTCGAGCAGCGTGGTGTCCGATCGGGTGCGGGCCGTCGCGCCGGAGACGTCGACGTCGAGCACGCCCATCGTCCGGTCGGCCCGGTACCGCGCGATGAGGACGTGCCCGTTCCGGGGGTTCCGCACGACCGCCTGCGGGATCATCATCCCCGCCCAGCAGCGCGCGGGACTCCCGTCGGGGGCCGGGACGCTGACGGTTCGGACGACGCTCATGGCACTCCTCCTGTCCGAGCCGACGATGTGTCGACTCGGGCAGGACGGTACGACGAGCGCACCGGCCGGGAGGCCCGGCTCCGGCCCCGCTCACCCCGCACGTCACCTCGTGGTCGCGTCCGCGACCCGAGTGTTCCTCCGGTCACTCGGCCGCGACCGATTCGGCTCCGCTGCCCGGTCCGGCTCGTCAACCGGCCGCGACCGCGCAGGTCCGCTGCTGCGCGGTCTGACCGGTCACGCCGCTGATCGTCTCGGGACGTGCGGAGGCCGAAGTCCCCTCGTGCCCCGCGCCTCCCGACCCTGCCGAGCCGGAGCCGGAGCCGGAGCCGGAGCCGGAATCGGCGTCGGAGCCGGAGCCACCGGAGCCGGAGCCGCCGGAGCCCGCACTGCCGCTGCCGCCTGAGCCACCGCCGCTCGCGCTCGAGGACCCGCCCGCCGCGCTGGACACGCCCGACCCGCTCGACCCACCGCTGACCGACTCCGACCCACGGCCCACCGACCCCGCGGCGAGCGAGAACGACCGATCCGAGCGCACCGCCGCCATGAGCTGGCGGGCGGTCGTGGAGTCCGGAACGACCTTGCCGGGGTGGTCCGGGTCATCTGTGGCGCCCGGGTACTGCACGAACGTGATGCGGTCGAGTCCGATGCCCTGGAACGTCCGCGCCATGGCGACCATGGTCGACGGATCCGTGAGTGTCGTCGAGAGCTTGACCGTGTGCGAGGCGACGCGGGCCAGCCCGTACAGCTTCGCCGGATCGCCGAGCGTGCCGTTGCCCTTGACCTTCCGCACGAGCGACGACAGGAACTGCTGCAGGCTCGAGATCCGGGACAGGTCGCTCTGGTCGCCGATCCCGTGGCGGTCGCGGAGGAACGCCAGCGCGGTCGCCCCCGACACCGTGTGCTCGCCGGCGCGTAACCGGAGGCCCGTGTACGGGTCGTCGACGTCGTCCGTCACGCAGACGGGGACACCCCCGATCGCGTCGGAGAGTCCGATGATGCCGTCGAAGCTCATCTGCGCGGCGTACGGGATGCGCAGTCCGCTGACCTGCTCGACGGTCCTCACCACGCAGCCCAGGCCGCCGCGCCCGTACGCCTCGTTGAGCGGGGTGTCCTGCACCGCGGCAGTCGTCGTCCCGTGGCTCGTGCAGGCTGGCTGGTCGACGAGCAGGTCGCGGGGGAAGCTGATCGCGACGGCCTGCGTGTGGTCCGCGGACACGTGCAGCAGCACGTTCGCGTCGTTGAGCGTCGCCTGCCGGACCCCGTACTCGGTGCCCTGCCCGGGGTCGTTGTCGGCAGCCACGGCCAGGACGTTGAACGCGCCGTCGGTGCTCTGCCCGCCCGCTCCCCCGACGTCGACCGCGTTCTGGGCGATCCGGTGCCCCAGGTCGTAGGCGGCGTAGGCAGTGAGTGAGCCGGCGGTCACGACACTGATGCCGGCGAGCATCGCCACGCCCACCAGGAGTCGCGCCGGCCGGAACCCGCGGTGCCGTCGACCGTGCCGTGCGCCGATCACACGACCGCCCGGACCTCGGAGGATCGTCGGCTCCCGCCGCGGGTCGGTGAGGTCGTCGAAGTCGGACACGACGCTTCCTCCTGGCAGTTCGGGCTGACGGCTCGGGTGCCGTCGTCCGCGGGGACGATACCCGAGCGGGTGGCCACCGCCGGGATCCCCTCGGCGTGCCCCCGAACGGGGGTCACGTCGAGGGAGCGTCAGGCCCCCGCGCGCGCGATCGAATGCCCCTTGATGACGCGGTCCGCGCCCGTACGGATCGCGTTGACGAGCTCCGACATCGCGACGCTCGGCGGTCCGGCACGCGACACGAGCGTGAACTCCGTCCAGCCCGGGTCCGGCAGTCCGGTCAGTGGGACCAACCCGGCCGGGAGGATCGACCCGGGGTGCACGGTCACGCCCAGCCCGGCGTACACCGCTGCCCGGATGCCCTGTTGGCTCGCGGACACGCAGGTGATCCGGTAGGGCCGGCCGGCACCCTCGAGCGCGGCGACGGCGGCATCACGGGTCACGCTCGTGCCGGGGTAGGTGACGAGGTGCACGGGTTCGTCCGGGTCGACGACCTCACCCTCGCGCCCGGCCCACACGAGCGGGTCGCGGAACACCAGGTCGCCGACGTCCTCGCTCGGACGGCGCTTGACGAGGGCGAGGTCGAGCCGGTTGCTCCGGACCTCCTCGCGCAGTTCCGCGGTCAGCCCCACCCGGAGGTCGAGGTCCACCGAGGGGTACGCGTTCCGGAAGTCGAGCAGGATGTCCGGCAGACCGGTCGCGACGATGTCCTCGGACGCACCGAACCGGATGTGACCGGCGAGTCCGGTGTCCGTGAAGTACGCCTCGGCCTGTCCCTGTGCGGCGAGGATCTCGCGGGCGAAGCGGACCATGGCCATGCCGTCCGGTGTCAGCTCCACCGCGTGCGTGTCCCGTCGGAACAGTTGCCGACCGGTCTGTCGCTCGAGTCGGGCGACGTGTCCGCTGATCGTCGACTGCCGCAGACCGAGGTCTTTGGCAGCAGCGGTGAAGCCCCCCGTGCGCTCCACGGCGAGGAAGCTCGTGAGCAGTGCGGTCTCGAACATCATGGCCCTCCTATCATGAATTGCGATCACGGTAGCAGCGGTAGCCGAGTTCCGCGATGGCGGTCGTTCAGAGGTCGCGTCTGTGGGTCCCTCGGTCGAATGCAGCGAGCGCGTCGGCGAAGGCGTCGAGGTGACGGATGGCCGCGACGAGGTCCTCGTCCCACACCGCCCCGAGCGCTGACGCCAGCGAGCTCGCGCGTTGCGCGGCCCCGACGGCGACGTCCAACCCGTGCCGACCGGCGACCTCACGCATGTAGAAGGCGTCGAGCACGGGCAGCTGCGCCGCGAGCCAGTCCGCACTCACCGGGCGATCGAGGCGCCGGAGCGTCCACTCGGCGAGGACGGCGAACCGACCGGCGTCGGATCGGCAGGCCCGGAGCGCGGTCGCATCGAACGCCCCGACGTCGACCGGCGGGTCGCTCCGATGACGCTCGATGGACGACGTCGGGTACGGCACCGCGAGCAGACCCTGCGCGATCTGCACCCGCTCGACCATGTGCGCCGGCGTCCAGGGCGCGATGACCACGCCGACGTAGCGCTGTACCTGGACGAGCCGCAACGCCTCGAGCGGGACCAGGGCCTCGCGCACCGGAGTCCGAGACACCCCGAGTTCGGCGGCGATCCCGTCGAGCCGCAACCGCTGCCCGGACCGGTACTCCCCGCGCAGGATCCGGTGGACCAGCCGCGTGAACACCGCGTCGCGCAGGAGGTCACGGCGCACCGCGCCACCCACCCCTGCGTCCGGACCGGTCATGCCCGCACCCGGCGTCTCGTCGATCGGCACGACGCCGGTGTCGAGCCCGACAGCACCCGCGCCCGTCGCTGACCGACCGAGCCCGGCGGCTGGCGCAGCGTTGTTCCGCGCACCACCATCGGTGGGGGACGTCGTCCGTCCACCCGGGACCGGGGTGCGATCTGAGCGGTGCATCACGACACCCTCGCTCAGCGGCATCGGCCCGTGCCCCGCTGGATGTGCCGACTCGGGACGAGCGCACTCGGACCCTCGATGTGGACGGGGCAGCACCTCAGATCGCGGGCGCTGCCGCAGCTGCCGATCGCAGCCGTCCGGTCGACCCCGACGACGGTCGTCCGCGCCACCGCACCCGTCCACGCCACCGCACCGACCTGGATGCCCCGCGCTCGCCCCGGTTCGACTCCGCCCTGCGCTGACCCCATGTCGCCTCCGCCCCTGGTCCGGAGCGCGTGGCTTCCACACGCTCGAACCGGAAGGCTGCCAGGCGACCGTTCGATGCGCCAAACATCCTGAATACGGGATACGAAGTACGAAGTCGAACCCCGAGCGGCGCGGAGCCGCGCCTACCGGCGCGCGCGAGCCCGGTCGGCCCGGTCGCTCGTGCGCGCCCCGCCTCCCACGACCGAGAGCGGCTGCGTGACGGACTCCAGGCCCTTCCGCGCCGCGTCCACCCCGAAGATCAGGGCGATCACACCACCGAGCACCATGATCGCGGCGCCCATGAGGTACCCCCAGAACAGCGGGGTACGGCTCGACCCGTCGCCGATGAACGCGCCGTAGATGAGGGGCGCGACCGCGCCGAAGATCTGCGCGAGGGCGAAGAAGTACGAGATCGCCTGCGACCGCAGCTCGAGCGGGAAGATCTCGCTCACCGTCAGGTACGCGCTCGACGCGCCGGCCGACGCGAAGAAGAACGAGACGCACCAGAACACGGTCTGCCACGTGGCGCTGATCGCGTCGGCCTGGAACATGAACGCCGAGACGGCCAGCACGATCCCCGAGACCAGGTAGGTCAGGAAGATCATCTGCCGACGGCCCCAGGTGTCGAACAGGCGACCGAGCACGAGCGGCCCGAGCAGGTTGCCGATCGCGAACGGGAAGAAGTAGATCGACGTCTGGGAGGTCTGCAGGCCGTAGAAGTTCGTGAGCACGAGCGCGTACGTGAAGAAGATCGCGTTGTACAGGAACGACTGCGTGATCATCATGGTCGCGCCGACCAGGGTCCGCGTGGGGTACTGCCGGAACAGCACACCGACGATCGTGCGGAAGCCGACGCGGTCGAGCGGCGTGACGTCCATCGCCTTCGACTCGTCGACCCGCTCGAGGGGATGCCCCGACTCCCGCTCGACCTCGGCCTCGATCCGGGTCACCGTGTCGTCGGCCTCCTGCTCGCGCCCGTGCGTCATGAGCCACCGCGGACTCTCCGGGATGTGTCGCCGCAGGAAGATGATGAGGATGCCGAGCACCGGGCCGATGAAGAACCCGATGCGCCAACCGACGTTCTCCGAGAAGTTCGCGGTGTTGAGCAGGTAGATGTTCGCGGCCGCACCGATCGCGGCGCCGCCCCAGTAGGTGCCGTTGATCGCGATGTCCACGTGTCCGCGGAACCGCGACGGGATGAGCTCGTCGATCGCGGAGTTGATCGCCGCGTACTCGCCACCGATACCGAGCCCGGCCACGAACCGGAACACCGCGAGGAACGCGAAGTCCGGCGCGAACCCGGCGATCCCCGATCCGACGAGGTAGATCGCGAGCGTCAGGAGGAACAGCTTCCGTCGACCCAGCCGGTCCGAGAGCCGCCCGAACACGAGCGCGCCGATGACCTGTCCGAACAGGTAGATCGTGCCGAGGTCGGCGACCTGCTGGGTCGAGAGGCCGAGCGGCTTCTGGAATCCCGCGTTCGACACGATCTGGATCTCGAGACCGTCCAGGACCCACGAGATCCCGAGGCCGACCACGATCGACCAGTGGAACCGGGTCCAGGGCAAGCGATCCATCCGAGCCGGGACGAGACTCCTGGTCGGCTGATCACGAACGGCGCCGGTGCTGCTCATGTCGGTGTTCCTCCTCGCACGGCCGCCCCTCGGCGGCACGCACCGGTGACCGTACGCTGGACGCGCGTCGAGTGTTCGCGGGTTCGGGCTACCGTCGCAGGATGCCTGTCCGACCGCACCGTGTGGCGGTGCTCGTGTTGCCCGGCGCGAAGCCGCTCGACGTCGGGATCCCCGCCCAGGTGTTCGCCAACCGGCCGAGCATGCCGTACGAGGTGCGCCTCTGTGGCCCGAGCGTCGGCACCGTCCGCGGCGGGGACGGCCTCGCCTACGCGGTGGGGCGCGGACTCGAGGCGGTCGACTGGGCGCAGACCGTGTTCGTGCCGGGGTACCGGTTCCCGGCGGACACGCCACCGCCTCCCGAGGTCGTCACCGCACTCCGCGGTGCCCACGAGCGCGGCAAGCGCGTCGCCGCGATCTCCACCGGGGCGTTCGCGCTCGCTGCGGCGGGCCTCCTGGACGGGCGCCGGGCGACGACCCACTGGCACTACACGCGGGTGCTGCAGGACCGGTACCCCGGCGTCGAGGTGGACGAGGACGTGCTCTTCGTCGACGAGGGGTCGGTGCTCACGAGCGCGGGGGCGGCGAGCGGCATCGACCTCTGCCTCCACATCGTCCGACGCGACCACGGCGTCGGGCTCGCGAACCACGTCGCCCGACGGCTCGTGAGCGCGCCCCACCGGAGCGGCGGCCAGGCCCAGTACATCGAACGGACCGTGCCGGACCCGACCGACGAAACCTTCGCGACGACGCGAGAATGGGCGTTGCGACACCTCGGCGACGCCCTGACACTCGACGCACTGGCTGCCCACGCGAACGTGTCCACCCGGACGTTCTCACGCCGCTTCGTCGAGAGCACCGGCTACACGCCCATGCAGTGGGTGCTCCGCGCGCGCGTCGACCTGGCGCGGGAGCTGCTCGAACGCTCCGACCTCGCCGTCGACCAGGTGGCCGCGCGGGTGGGGCTCGGGACGGACACCAACCTGCGTCTGCACTTCCGGCGGATCCTCGGCATCTCCCCTACCGCCTACCGCCGCGTGTTCCAGCAGTAGCCCTGGCGAGATCCTCCCGGATCATGGCGTTCCTGCCACTGGAGCGGGCCTCCCGGCTCGATGACGATGAGCGGAGGAACGGAAGGAACCCACATGACCCGCATCGGCATCAACGGATTCGGCCGCATCGGCCGCAACACCCTGCGCGCGCTCCTGGCCCGCGGCGGCGAGGACCTCGAGGTCGTCGCCGTCAACGACCTCACCGCACCCGCGACCCTCGCCCACCTGTTCCGCTACGACTCCGCACTCGGACCCTTCGACGGGAGCGTGGAGGTCGACGACGACACGCTCGTGGTCGACGGTCAGCGGATCCGCGTGCTCGCCGAGCGCGATCCGTCGGCACTGCCCTGGGCCGACCTGGGCGTCGAGGTCGTCCTCGAGTCGACCGGCCGCTTCACGACACGAGAGGCCGCTGCGCAGCACCTCGAGGCGGGCGCCCGTCGCGTGCTCGTGAGCGCACCGGCCACCGAGGCGGACGTGACGCTCGCCTACGGCGTGAACACCGACGCGTTCGACCCGGCCACGCACACCGTCGTCAGCAACGCGAGCTGCACGACGAACGCCCTCGCGCCGCTCGCGAGCGTCCTCGACGACCTCGCCGGCATCGAGCACGGGTTCATGACGACCGTGCACGCGTACACGCAGGAACAGAACCTGCAGGACGGCCCGCATCGGGACCTCCGGCGAGCGCGGGCCGCGGGCGTGAACATCGTCCCGACGACCACCGGCGCCGCGAAGGCCATCGGACTCGTGCTCCCCCGACTCGACGGCAAGCTCTCGGGCGACTCCATCCGGGTGCCCGTCCCCGTGGGGTCGATCGTCGAGCTGAACACCGTCGTGGCCCGTGACGTCACGGTCGACGAGGTGAACGCCGCCTACCGTGCGGCTGCCGACGGGCCACTCGCCGGGGTGCTCGCGTACACGGCGGACCCGCTCGTGTCGACCGACATCATGGGACGTCCGGAGTCGAGCGTGTTCGACTCGCTCCTCACGCGCGTCGACGGCGGCCGCCACGTCAAGGTCGTCGCCTGGTACGACAACGAGTGGGGGTTCTCGAACCGAGTGGTCGACACGCTCGGACTGCTCGCGCGCGCCGCCGCGGACGCCGCGTAGCCCGTCGGCGGAGGGTGTGGGATTCGAACCCACGAGACATCACTGCCCACTTGTTTTCAAGACAAGCTCCATCGGCCGCTCGGACAACCCTCCTGGCTGGACCACCTGACGGTGGCGACCGGCGCGTGCGAGTCTAGCGAGCCTCGCGGCCGGGAGGCACGGCCCGCGCCCGCCCCGCCGACCCTCCCGTCGAGATCGCAGTTGTTGCCGCTCTGAGCACCCCCAGAGCGGCACCTTCTGCGATCTCGCGATGCGGTGGACGAGCGGCAGCCGGGACGGCCGGGAGGCGCCTCCCGCACACCGTGACGGAACCGTGATCGGTGTGACGGAACCGTGATCGTGGAGCCGCCACGCACCGTCGACCAGTCCGCCAAGATGAGCGACGGGGGACGTGGAGCGGATGCCACGGGGCACCGGCGTCTCCCGGAACGGAACGCCTCGATGTCCACCACACCGCGGTCCGCGATCGTCCTGATCGCCGCGACCGCTCTCGTCGTCACCCTCGCCGGCTGCAGCACCTCGACCGCGGCCGACACCGCCACCACGGTCGGCCACACCGGACGCCCGAGTGCGTCGGCCACCACGACGACGCCCACGCCCAGCACGACCGCGACGCCCACCACGCCGCCGGCCGCCACACCATCCGCCTCCCCGACGCTCGACCTCGCCGACCCGACGACGTGGACGATCACGGGTGCCGGCGTCGGGCCGCTCACCATCGGCGGTTCGGTGACGGCCGAGGGCGCGTCCATGACCGCGTACACGCGCTCGGACGACTGCCCGAACCCGAACATCGCGATATGGCGGCGGACCGGTTCCTCCGTGTGGACCCAGGCACTGCCGGACGCGCGCGACGTCGTGCACGGGATCCTCCTGCAGGGCGCCGGGGCCTCCTCGCCGAAGACGGCGCAGGGCGACACGCTCGGCACACCGCTGGCGACCCTCGAGGCGCACCACCCCGACCTCGTGCAGATCCGCGAGGACGACCAGGAGGACTACCGCGGCTACCAGGACCACGGCGCCTGGATCGTGTTCGACGTGCGGTCGACGCCGCAGCAGGTGCGGTCGATCTGGGTGAGCACGGACAGGGTGCCGCCCTACGAGTTCTGCGGCTGACGCCACGTCATCCCACCGGGATCGCAGTCGTTGCCGCTCACACCACCGTCGAAACGGCAACGACTGCGATCTTGCGGAACCGGGAACCGGAAACCGGGAACCTGGAACCGGGAACCGGGCCGGGTCAGCGCGGGAGCGTCGCGAGTGCGGCGGCCAGACCGTCCTCCGCGACGCTCCCGGTGACCTCACCGCCGGCCGCGACGACGTCCTCGGGCGCCTGGCCCATCACGACGCCGCGGCCGGACTCGGCGGCCCAGTGCAGCATGTCGATGTCGTTCCGGCCGTCGCCCGCCGCGAACACGCGCGACCGTGGGACGTCGAGCACGGACCGGACCCGCTCCATCGCGCTGGCCTTGGTCACGCCCTCGGGCGCGATGTCGAGCCAGGCGGTCCACCCCACGTTGTAGGACACCTTGTGGAGGCCCATCCGGTCCACCGCCCGCAGGAAGTCGTCGAGGTCGTGGTTCGGCGAGATGACGACGACCCGGGTGGCCTCGACGCCGAAGAGGTCGTCGAACGCGACGTGCTCGACGTCGGAACTCAGGCTGCCCTCGGGGAAGATCCCGTGCACGCGGTAGTGGCCCGTCTCGTCCTCGACGCCGAACGCGGCGCCGTGCAGGGACCCGCGGATGGTGCGGAGGACCTCGGTCGGGTCGAAGGACTCCACGAACGCGCGGCGGTAGCCCCCGTGCTCGGCGTCCTCGGGGGCGTCGCTCCGCTCGAGCGTGATCGCGCCGTTCGCGCACACCAGGAACCGTGGGCGGATCCCGAGGGCCGCGACCACGGGCAACGTCATGGAGGCGCTGCGACCGGTCGAGAGCATCACCTCGTGTCCGGCCTCCACCGCAGCATGGACGGCCGCGCTCGTCGCGTCGGTGATGACGCCGTCCTCGCGCATGACCGTCCCGTCGATGTCGAGCGCCACGAGCCAGTGGTCCGGCCGCGGCGCCGTCGACGTCGCACCCGAGCTCGCCCCGGGGTCGGGGACGGCCTGCTCGCGGAGGTCGTCGGTCATCGCGGCTCGATCACCTCGGTGCCGCCGAGGTACGGGCGGAGGACCTCGGGCACGACGACCGTGCCGTCGGCCTGCTGGTGCGTCTCGAGGATCGCGACGAGCCAGCGGGTCGTGGCGAGCGTGCCGTTCAGCGTCGCCACCGGGGCGGTCTTGCCGGACTCGGTGCGGTGCCGGATGTCGAGGCGGCGGGCCTGGAACGTCGTGCAGTTCGACGTCGAGGTGAGCTCGCGGTAGGTCCCCTGCGTCGGCACCCACGCCTCGATGTCGAACTTGCGGGCGGCGCTCTGCCCGAGGTCACCGGCGGCGACGTCGATGACGCGGTAGTGGAGGCCGAGCGCGCCGAGCATGTCCTCCTGGTAGGAGACGAGCCGGTCGTGCTCCGCCTCGGCCTCGTCGGGGTGCACGTACGCGAACATCTCGAGCTTGTTGAACTGGTGGACCCGGAGGATCCCGCGGTTGTCCTTGCCCGCGGACCCGGCCTCGCGTCGGTAGCACGTCGACCACCCGGCGTAGCGGAGGGGGCCGTTCGACACGTCGAGGATCTCGTCGGAGTGGTAGCCCGCGAGCGCGACCTCACTCGTGCCGGTCAGGTACAGGTCGTCGGCGGGCAGGTAGTAGATCTCGTCGGCGTGCTCACCGAGGAACCCCGTGCCGGCCATCGTCTCGGGGCGCACGAGCGTCGGCGTGATGAGGGGCTCGAAGCCGTGGGCGATCGCCCGGTCGAGCGCGAGGTTCATGAGCGCGATCTCGAGCCGCGCCCCCATGCCGCGGAGGAAGTAGAAGCGCGAGCCGGACACCTTCGTGCCACGCGGGATGTCGATGATCCCGAGGTGCTCGCCGAGGTCGGCGTGGTCCTTCGGCTCGAAGTCGAACTCCGGCTTCGTGCCGACGGTGCGCAGGGTGACGAAGTCCTCCTCGCCGCCGCTCGGGACGCCCTCGATGATCGGGTTCGCGAGCTTCCCGACGGTCGTGCGGAACGCGTCCTCGGACTCGGTGACGATCGCCTGGGCCTGCTTGACCCGGGCGGCGAGCGCCTGCGCCTGCTGCACGAGCGCCGCCTTCTCGTCCTTCGGTGCCTTCGCGACGGTCTTGCCGAACGCGTTCTGCTCGGCACGGAGCGCCTCGAACGACGAGATCGCGAGCCGACGTGCGGTGTCCGCGGCGAGCGCTTGGTCGACGAGCTCCACGGAGTCACCACGGGCCGCCTGCGATGCCTTGATCCGGTCGGGGTGGTCGCGGAGGAGCTGCGGATCGATCACTGGAGCATCTTACCGACCGCCCCCTCGCGCCGGTCCGGCGCCGATCGGACGGGAGGGACGGCGCGCGCCCGTCCCGCGCCTCCCGGCCGCCGCACGGATCGTGCAGGAGGTTGGTGGGTGCCGGACGTCCGTCGTCGGCGGCCGTCGCTCAGTGCAGCACGTGCCCGACGGGCACGCGCACGGTCAAGCCGCCTTCGTCGATGCGCGCCCGGAACGCCCGGATCCGACCCACCGGGTCGCCGTCGATCTCGAACTCGTCGGGCGTCTCGAGCCGCACGACGATCTCCTTGCCGCGCATGTACCGCAGCGGACGTTCCTCACGTGCCCGGGCGATGATCCGCTCCCCCACCGCGGTCTGGCCGATCTTGGTCGATCGCGCACGCCGCAGGATCGCGTTCTCCCACATCAGGCGGGCGCCGATCCGGGCCCAGCCGAACACGGACTTCGGCCGCAGCGCGACGACGTCGAACACGCCGTCCGTGATCGTGGCGTCGGGCAGCAGGAGGATGCCGGCCTGCAGGGTGCCGCAGTTGCCCACGATGAGCGTGTGGGCGCGGAGCGAGCGGTTGCCGGCACCGTCGAGGTTGTAGCGGGCCTCCATGCTGTCGGAGTCACGGAGCGATCGGGCCACGGCGTCGACGTAGGCGAGCCAGCCCACCCGTTTCTTGAGCTCCGGGCGCGTGTTGGCGAGCATCCGGGCGTCGAGCCCGAGCCCGGCCATGACGAGGAACCCGAAGTCCTCACGCTCCCCACCCTCACGCTCGACGGTGAGCATGCCGATGTCGACCGCGCGGTCCTCGCCGTGGAACAGGGTCTGCACGCTCGTGTCCATCTCGTCGAGCGGGAACCGCATGTTCCGCGCGAGCAGGTTGCCGGTGCCGCTCGGCAGCAGCGCGAGCGACGCGCCGGATCCGTGCACGACCTCGGCGACGATCCGCGTCGTGCCGTCGCCGCCCGCGGCGGCCACCACATCGGCACCGGCCTCGAGCGCGGCCCGGGCCATGCCGGCGCCCGGGTCCTCCTCGGTCGTCGCGAACCAAAGGGTCTCGCTCCACCCGGCCTCACGTTCGTAGCGGCTCACGCTCTGGCGCAGGGCCGGCAGGTCGACCTTGATCGGGTTGTAGACCACGGCGGCGGTGTGCTGGCTCGTGGCCGAGTGGGCGGCGGTCGAGGGCACCGCGGCGACGTCGTCGCGCGGGGCCGCATCGGTCTCGGGGGGCGTCGTCATGCGACAACGCTACCGGGACCGCCAGATCCGTCTTCTCGGCCCCCGGCTTCTGTGGACGGCCGGGTCGTTCCACAGGCGCCCACCTGGTGGGTCACCGGCGTCCGGCCCGGCCGGGTCAACCAGGCTCGCCCGCGACGATCCGTCGGAGCCACTCGCGTGCCTCGGTGAACGCTTCGTCCCGGTACCGGGCCTGCACCTCGGACGCGTGGCCGTCGGCCCTGGGGTACGACCCGAGGAACGTCACCCGGGGGCTGAACCGCCGGAGGCCGAGGAGCGCGTCCGCCACGCGCTCGTCGTGCACGTGGCCGTCCAGGTCGATGACGAAGCGGTAGCGGCCGAGCTCGTCGCCGATCGGCCGCGAGCTGAGGAGCCCCATGTTGATGCCCCGGGTGGCGAACTGCTCGAGCAGGTCGACGAGCGCACCTGCGCGGTCGTCCGGCAGCTCCACGACGACGCTCGTCTTGTCGGCGCCGGTCCGGGCCGGGATCGCCAGGTCCCGCGACACGAGGACGAACCGCGTGACGGCGAACGGGTTCTCGCCGATGTGCTCGGCGAGGACGGCGAGGTCGTGGTGGTCGGTGATGCCGGGCGGGGCGACCGCGGCCTCGGCGAGCGCCCCCGCGGCCGGGTCGAGGAGCGCCGCCGCCGCCGCGACGTTCGACGACGCGGGGATGTGTCCGTGCCCCGGGACGTGGTCCTCGAGCCAGCGGTAGGTCTGCCCGTACGCGACCGGGTGGGCGTTCACGGTGCGGACGTCCGCGAGCACGGTGCCGTGCCGCGCGACGAGGACGAAGTCGACCGGCACGAGGTACTCGCCGATGATGCGGACCCCCGGGATGCGCGCGAGGGCGTCCTGCGTGGCGGTGACCCCACCGTCGACGCTGTTCTCGATGGCGATGACCGCGCCGACGCTCCGTCCGCTCATGACGTCGTCGAGGGCCTCGCCGACGTTGTTGACCGACCGCCAGGGCTTGCCGGCGGCCGCGGCGACCTGCTTGAGCGCGGCCTCCGTGAAGGTCCCGGCCGGTCCGAGGTAGCTGTACGTGTCGGACGCGGAGGCATCGGGCTCGGCCATGCGGCCGACTCTATTGCACGGGCGGGCGGCCATCCGGGTCGGTGAGGGCGGCGAGGCGACCCTCGGGGTCGAGTCGGCGGAGCATCGCGCGGAGGTCGGCGTCGAGCTGCCGGAAGCGGTCCTCGCCGATCGCGTCGACCACGAGGTGGCGGGCGTTCCGGACGTGGCCGGGGGCAGCGGCGACCACGGCCTCCCACCCGGCGTCCGTGAGTCGGACGTCCGTTGCCCGCCGGTCGTCCGTCGACGGGCACCGCGAGACGAGCCCGCGCTTCTCGAGGCGGGTGACGACGTGGGACAGCCGCGGCAACGAGCTGTTCGTGGCGGCGGACAGGGCCGTCATGCGCAGCGTGCGGTCGTCGCGTTCGGAGAGCATGGCGATGACCATGTAGTCGAAGTGCGTCAGGTCGGAATCGCGCTGCAACTGCTGGTCGAGCGCCGCGGGCAGGAGCTCCATGACGGCGACGAGGCGGATCCACACGCGGACCTGCTCGCGGTCGAGCCAGGGCACGTCGTCCGTCGTCATCCCCCGATCCTAGGGAATGGTTGTCGATGCAACCGGTGTCATTCCTCCCTGGACCCCGTCGGGCGCCGGCCTGTGGACAGTCGGGCACAGGACACGGCGCGGTGCCAGGATGGGCGCATGAACGACCGTGCCGGAACGCCCGCGACCGCCGAGGACCTCGTCGATCTCCAAGAGCTCGTCGACGCCTACTACTCGCGGGTCCCGGACGCATCGAACCCCGAGCAGATGGTGGTGTTCGGCACGTCCGGCCACCGGGGCTCCTCGCTCGACACCGCGTTCAACGACGCACACATCGCCGCCATCACCCAGGCGATCGTCGAGTACCGCGCGCAGCAGGGCACCACGGGGCCGCTGTTCATCGGCCGCGACACGCACGCGCTGAGCGGTCCGGCCGAACGCACCGCGCTCGAGGTCCTGGCCGCGAACGGCGTCACCGTGCTCGCCGACAAGGACAACGGCTACGTACCGACGCCCGCGCTGAGCCACGCGATCATCCGCTACAACCGCGAGGGCCACGACGACACCGCCGATGGCATCGTCATCACGCCGAGCCACAACCCCCCGCGCGACGGCGGCTTCAAGTACAACCCACCGCACGGTGGGCCCGCGGACAGCGACGCGACGAAGTGGATCGCCGACCGGGCCAACGCGATCATCGCCGGCGGTCTCGTGGACGTGCAGCGCCAGGAGCAGGCGAGCCCCGGCCGGTACGACTTCCTCGACACGTACGTGCACGACCTGGCGGACATCATCGACATCGCGGCGATCAAGCGCGCGGGCGTCCGGATCGGCGCGGACCCGCTCGGCGGCGCCAGCCTGCCCTACTGGAACCGCATCCGGGACCACTACGGCCTCGACCTGACGGTGGTGAACCCCGACGTCGACCCGACGTGGTCGTTCATGACCCTCGACTGGGACGGCAAGATCCGGATGGACCCGTCGAGCCCGTCCGCCATGGCGTCGGTGCTCGCCCACAAGGACGAATTCGACGTCCTCACGGGCAACGACGCCGATTCCGACCGGCACGGGATCGTCACGCCGGACGGTGGGCTCATGAACCCCAACCACTACCTGGCGGTGGCGATCGAGTACCTGTACTCGCACCGTCCGCACTGGCGGCAGGACGCCGCGATCGGCAAGACCCTCGTCTCCTCGAGCATCATCGACCGCGTCGCGGAGTCGCTCGGCCGGACCCTGTGGGAGGTCCCGGTCGGGTTCAAGTGGTTCGTCCCAGGCCTGATCGACGGCTCCGTGGGCTTCGGTGGCGAGGAGAGCGCGGGTGCCTCGTTCCTCCGGATGGACGGCACCGCGTGGACGACCGACAAGGACGGCATCATCCTCGCGCTGCTCGCGTCCGAGATCATCGCCGTCACGGGCAAGACACCGTCGCAGCTCTACCGCGAGCTCACGGAGCGCTTCGGTGACCCCGTGTACCAGCGCGTCGACGCCGCTGCGACGAAGGCCCAGAAGGCAGCGCTCGGCAAGCTCGACGGCGACGCGATCCAGGCGGACACCCTGGCGGGCGACCCCATCGTCGCGAAGCTGTCGAAGGCACCGGGCAACGGCGCGGCCGTCGGTGGGGTCAAGGTCGTCACGGACCGCGCGTGGTTCGCCGCACGCCCGTCCGGCACCGAGGACGTCTACAAGATCTACGCGGAGTCGTTCGTCGGGCAGGAGCACCTCGAGCAGGTCCAGCGCGAGGCCAGGGAGATCGTCGACGCCGCACTCGGCGACGCCTGACGACCCGGGCACTCGGTCGGGAGGCACGGTGCGGCTCCGCCCCGCGCCTCCCGATCAGCTGACGGTCAGAGCACGCGCTGGTACCGCAGCCAGTTCTCGCACAGGCGCGTCCACTGCGAGGTGTGCGGTTCCTTGACCGCCGTGCCGAGCCCGTGCCTCCCGTGCGGGAACAGGTGGAACTCGACCGGCACCTCGTTCCGGACCAGGGCCTCCACGTACGCGAGTGCGTGCGTCGCGCGCACGATGCGGTCGTCCGCCGTCGTCCACACGAAGGTCGGTGGCGTCCGCGCGTCGACCCGGGTCTCCATGGACAGCTCGCGCCGGAGCCGCCACGACGGTGCATCGCCGAGCAGGTTCCGCATCGGCCGGGTCCGCGTCGGGTGCTCCATCGAGACGACGGGTAGTTGAGGACGCAGAACGCGGGCCGGTCGTCGTCGGGGTCATCGATCCCGTTCGCCAGGCACGCGGCGAGGTGCCCGCCGGCGCTCGAACCGACGACACCGACGCGCGCCCGATCCACGTCGATCGGCGCCGCGCCCGACCGCAGCCAGCGGAACGCCGCCCGTGCCGCGTCCAGGGGTTCGGGGTGCCGGTGCGGGGCGACCGGGTAGCGCAGCACGACCCCGTGCACGCCGATCCCGGCGAACCACTCGGCGAGCAGCTCCGAACTCGGGCGGCCGTGTTCCTCGTACCCACCACCGGGCAGCACGAGGACGGTGGGACGGGGGCCGGGCAGATCCGCGGGTCGGTAGGTGAGCCCGGCGGGTTCGGACACCATGCGGCGGAGCCTACCTGCGCATCGGCACAGATCGCGGGGCCTCCGTCCACAGGTCGCCCGGAGCTCGATCAGGTCGGAGCGACGGGGAATACCCTGGCGTGATCGTCGCGTTGTCGCCTGAGTTGCGTGACCTGTAACTTTGCACGCGGCGCAAACTTCTCGGCAACGGCGGCCCGATCGATTCGAGCACCGAGCGCCGCCGGACATCCCAGACCCCGCACCAGACGGAGAACCAGCACAATGACCCAGACCGCGACGCAACGGGCCGGCACCTCGTCGTCCCCCACCACGTCATCGAACGCGGTGATGTCGCACCGGCAGATCCTGCTCGTGATCTACGGCCTCATGGCCGGCATGTTCCTGGGCGCCCTGGACCAGACGATCGTCGGGACCGCGATCCGCACGATCGGTGACGACCTGCACGGGCTGAACGAGCAGGCGTGGGTGACGACCGCGTACCTCATCGCGTCGACGATCATGACCCCGATCTACGGCAAGCTGTCCGACCTCTTCGGGCGGCGACCGCTGTTCCTCATCGCCATCGCGATCTTCATCATCGGCTCGTTCGCCGCGTCGTTCTCGACGTCGATGGTCATGCTCGCCGCGTTCCGTGGCGTGCAGGGCCTCGGTGCCGGTGGCCTCATGTCGCTGCCGCTCGCGATCATGGGCGACATGTTGGCCCCGCGTCAGCGCGCCAAGTACCAGGGGTACTTCCTCGCGGTGTTCGGCGTCTCGTCGGTCATCGGCCCGCTCGTCGGTGGTCTGTTCTCCGGCGCCGCGCAGATCCTGTTCATCACGGGCTGGCGCTGGGTGTTCCTCATCAACGTGCCGATCGGCATCGCGGCGCTGATCATGGTCATCGTCTTCCTGCATCTGCCGCGGGTCGGTGACAAGCGCAAGGTCCGCATCGACTACTGGGGTGCCGCGCTCGTCGTGGTGACCCTCGCGCCGCTCCTGCTCGTCGCTGAGCAGGGTCGCGACTGGGGTTGGACCTCGGTCGGATCGTGGACCTGCTACGTCATCGGCGGGCTCGGCCTGCTGGCGTTCATCCTCGTCGAGCGCGCGATGCGCGACGACGCGATCATCCCGATGAAGCTGTTCCGCTCGCGGGTGTTCTCGATGTCGACGATCCTGGGTGTCCTCGTCGGGTTCGGCATGTTCGGCGCGCTGCTGACGCTCCCGCTGTACCTGCAGATCGTCAAGGGCCTGACCCCGACCGAGTCCGGGTTCGCCACCCTCCCGATGGTCCTCGGACTGATGATCGCCTCGATCACCTCCGGCCAGATCATCTCGCGGACCGGCAAGTACCGGATCTTCCCGGTGACGGGCACCGCGGTGACCTCGATCGGCTACATCGTCCTGACGTTCATCACCGTCGACAAGCCGCTGTGGTTCCTGCTCATCGCCATGTTCTTCATCGGCCTGGGGCTCGGCCAGCTCATGCAGACCCTGACGCTCGCGTCGCAGAATTCGGTCGGTCCGCGTGACATCGGCGTCGCCACGAGCGCGTCGACGTTCTTCCGGCAGATCGGTGGAACGCTCGGCACGGCGATCCTGCTGTCGGTGCTCTTCGCGAGCATGCCGACGAACATCTCGACCGCCATGGAGAACAAGAGCACCCTGACGAACGGCCTCGACGCAGCCCTCACGCCGTCGGTGGCCAGCGCGTCGAAGAACGCCGGCGTCATGAAGCAGATCTGGAACCCGATCGTGACCCCGGTCAAGAAGAAGATCCAGAGCCAGCTCGACCAGGGCGCGACCCAGGCGAAGGGCCAAGCCGACCAGGCCGTCACGAAGCAGGTCACGACGGCCGTCCAGCAGCAGGTCAGCGCCGGCAAGGTCCCGGCGGCTGCCGCGCAGTCGGTGATCCAGCAGCAGGTCGCCGCCGCGCGGCCTGCCGCGGAGCGCAAGGCACTGCGGGCCGCGGCCGCACAGGCGCACGCCTCCGTCCGCAACGGCGGGCTCCGGATCGACTACGCGAACGCCTCGCAGCGGAAGCACGTGGTCACCGCGGTCGCGCCGACCATCATCAAGCAGGTCAAGAAGGGCTCGTCGAACGCGAAGAGCACGACGAGTGACACGAGCGACACGTCGTTCCTCAACGGCGCCGACCCGCGCTTGACCAGGGCGTTCCTGACCGGGTTCAACAACTCCGCCGTGCAGATCTACTACGTCGGCCTCGGCGTGCTCCTGCTCGCGTTCATCCTGACGTGGTTCTTCCGCACGCCGCCGCTCCGCAAGGTCTCGGCCCTGCAGGAGCAGGCGAACGACGCTGCGGGGTCCGTGCCGAGTGGCGCTGCCGGGCACAACGGCGGGAGCGACGACCTCGACGTCGGCGCTCAGGGTTCGGCCGCGTCGATGGGTTCGCTCGTGTCCCCCGACACCGGCGCGGTCGACACCGTGCCGACCTCACCGGACGTGTCGCTCGACAGCGGTGAGACCCGCGCGCCGCTCGCGGATGCGCCGACGCACGGGGCACACTCCGCCGCCGCCGCGGTCGACTCCCCGAGTCGTGTGCACAACGAGTCGGACGCGCCCAAGCACGCCGCACCGGTCCTCGAGGCCGAGCGGGGCAGGGTAGCCGCCCCCGCCGCCTCGCCGACCGACGGCACCACCGACGTCGGCCACGCCGAGCGGCACGGCAAGCACAGCGCCTGACGTCGCACCTCGACGACCACGAACGCCCCGGAGACCACTCCGGGGCGTTCGTGCGTCTCGGAGCGTTCGTGCGTCTCGGAGCGGAACCGCCGAGCGGCGCCCGGGATTCGCCGACAACGGGGAACTCCGCGGGGACGCCCGCGGTCAGACGGCCGGGTCCTCGACGTCCGCGGCGGGCGGCTCGGCCGTGGTGAACACCGCTGCGGGCAGACGTCGCCGCATCACGGCGATCGCCTCGGGATTGTCGTCGACGAGCAGGAACCGCCGTCCGAGCGCCGCCGCGACGGCCCCGGTCGTCCCGCTGCCGGCGAAGAAGTCGAGCACGAGGTCCCCGGGCCGACTCGACGCCTGGACGATCCGGCGGAGCACCCCCTCGGGCTTCTGCGTCGGGTACCCGGTCTTCTCGCGACCCGTCGGCGACACGATCGTGTGCCACCACACGTCGGTGGGGAGCTTGCCGCGTTCGCGCTTCTCGGGCGTGACGAGGCCGGGCGCCATGTAGGGCTCGCGGTCGACCGCCTCGGAGTCGAAGTGGTACCGCTCCGGGTCCTTGACGTAGACGAGGATCGTGTCGTGCTTCGTCGGCCAGCGGGTCCGGGACTTGGCGCCGTAGTCGTAGGCCCAGATGATCTCGTTGAGGAACGCGTCGCGGCCGAACAGCGCGTCGAGCAGGACCTTGGCGTAGTGCGCCTCGCGGTAGTCGAGGTGGACGTACAGCGTGCCGTCGTCGGCGAGCACCCGCCAGGCCTCCGCGAGCCGCGGCTCGAGGAACGACCAGTAGTCCTCGAACCGGTCGTCGTACCGCATGAGGTCACCCCGGACGCGTTCGTACGACCGCCCCTGGAACCCCCGGACGGGGCCGTCGACGGCGCGGACCGCCGTCGACGCACGACGCGTCTGGGTCCGTCCGGTGTTGAACGGCGGGTCCAGGTAGACGAGCGTCGCGAGCCCGTCGGGCAGCGTCGCGAGGACGTCGAGGTTGTCGCCGTGCACCACCCGGTCGGGCTCGACCGCGGGGCGGGGCTCGACGTCGGTGACGGGGACGGGGTGCACCCGCTCATCATGACGCGCTCCGCGGGCCGGGAGGCACGCCCCGCGCCGCTCGCGTGCGTCGCGTCCGGCATAGGCTGACGGGATGCACGGCGAGTACAAGGTCCCCGGAGGCAAGCTCGTCGTCGTCGACCTCGAGGTCGTCGACGGCCGGATCGACGGGTTCCGTCTGGCGGGGGACTTCTTCCTCGAACCGGACGACGCCCTCCCCCGCATCGACGCGGCGGTGAACGGCCTGCCGGTCGAGACCGACGCCGCGGGCATCGCGGCCGCCGTCCGGGCCGCCCTGCCCGAGGGCGCCGTCCTGCTCGGGTTCACCCCGGAGGCGGTGGCCACGGCGGTGCGTCGGTCCCTGGCCCGGGCCTCGACCTGGCAGGACCACGACTGGGAGATCATCCACGAGGGCCCCATCCCGCCGAACGAGCACCTGGCGCTCGACCAGGTCCTCACCGAGGAGGTCGGTGCCGGACGCCGCGGTCCGACCCTGCGGATCTGGGAATGGGACCAGCCCGCCGTCGTGATCGGCAGCTTCCAGTCCCTGCGCAACGAGGTCGACCCGGCCGGCGCGGCGCGGTACGGCGTCGAGGTCGTCCGCCGCATCTCCGGCGGGGGCGCGATGTTCATGGACGCGGGCGCGATCATCAGTTACTCGCTCTACGTGCCGGCGGACCTCGTGCAGGGCATGAGCTTCGCCGACTCCTACGCGTACCTCGACGAGTGGGTGATCGAGGCGCTGAAGTCCCTGGGCATCGAGGCCTGGTACCAGCCCCTCAACGACATCACCTCGGCGAAGGGCAAGATCGGCGGTGCCGCGCAGAAGCGGCTCGGCACGGGCGCGATCCTGCACCACGCGACGATGAGCTACGACATGGACGGCGAGAAGATGGTCCAGGTCCTGCGCATCGGCCGCGAGAAGATGAGCGACAAGGGCACCACGAGCGCTGCGAAGCGGGTCGATCCCCTGCGGTCGCAGACGGGTCTTTCACGCGCCGAGATCATCGACCGACTCATCGCGACGTTCACCCGGCTGTACGGCGCGCACGAGGGCCACGTCACGCCGGAGGAACGTGCCCGCGCCCAGGAGCTCGTCGCGACGAAGTTCGCCACTCGCGAGTGGCTCGAGCGCGTCCCCTGATGCAGGGCGTGGCGTCCGGGAGGAGGGGACTCCCGGACGCCACGCGAGCATCGTCGACGCCGGACCAGAGACGGGGACTCGAGGATCATGAGAATCACCCGCGCGGCTGATCCCCCGCGCGGACGACCCACGTAGCCTCGGTGCTCGTGAACTGGTTGATCCTGCTCGGCGCGGTGGCGGCGGCCGTGCTCGCGACGTGGGTCGCGGACCGACTCGGCTGGGTCGACCTGTCGAACAAGGCGAGCCGGGGCGGCTCGTCCGGTGGTGCCATCGCGATGATGGACGAGGTGTTCGCGCCGACCCGTCACGAGACGCAGGCCGAGTTCGATCGGCAGTCGCGCCTCCCGGTCGAGGCGCCGACGCCGGCGGACGACGACCACGACCTGCTGAGCGGCCACGTGCTCATCCGGGTGCCCACGGTCCGTGCGGACCGCGGGCCGGCTCGTGCCGGGGCGCACGAGCGCAGCTTCTAGACCGCCAGGAGCTCCTGGTAGTCCGGGTGCTTCTCGATCCAGGCGTGCACGTAGGAGCACTGCGCGACCACCGACCGGTCGGATCCCGCACGGACGTCGTCGAGCGCTCCGCGGACCAGGATGGACGCATTGCCGCCGCCACGGTGCTCGGGGTCGACCTCGGTGTGCACGAAGCGGATGACGTCGCCGTCGATCTCGTACGCGGCGAAGCCGATGACGGCACCGTCCTCGACGAGTGAGTACTGGTTCTGGTCGGCGTCGTTCCGCACTTCGGTCGTCATCCGGCCGAGGCTACGCCCCCGCCCCGGACGTCCGCAGTGCGGGTGTGAGCGTTCAGCCAGGCGACCAGGTCGGCGATGACCTCGTCCCGGTTCGTCTCGTTGTAGACCTCGTGTCGCGCGCCCTCGTACACGTGCACCCGCACGTCGGTGAGGCCGGCGCGGCCACGGTACGCGCGGGCCAGTCGGTGCACGGAGCGCGGGCCGCCGAGCGGGTCGTCGGACCCGACCTGCAGGAGCAGCGGCAGGTCGTGCGGGATCCGACGCCGCGGGACGCCGAGCAGCCGGAGGGTGTCGGCGATCCCGAACAGCCCGATGACGTCCGCCTCGGCCGCGAGCGGGTCACCCGCCATCGCCTCGATGATCGCGCGGTCGCGGGTGAGCCACTCGTACTTCGTCGGCCCGAGGTGCGCGTGCCGCTTGTTGAGGTCGCCGCCGTTCATCCAACCGGGCACACGGTAGGCGGACCCGGACAGCACGAGGCCGTCGTACTCGCCGCTGGCGGTGTTGACGATCTTCTGCGCCATGATCGATCCCCACGAGTGGCCGAGCAGGACGATCGGGAGCCCCGGGTGCGCCTGCCGCGCGACCTGCGTCATCTGCTGGACGGCGGCCACGGCGGCGCGGAGACCGCCGGGTCCGAGCCGGCCGAGCTGCGTCCGGTCGTCACCGTGCTGTCGGAGGCCCGTCCGCCCGTGCCCGCGGTGGTCGTTGACGACGACGGTCCACCCCGCGGCGACGAGGTCCCGGGCGAGCGACGCGTACCGCCCGCCGTGCTCCCCCACCCCGTGGGCGATCTGCACGACGCCGTGCGGGTCCGCCGCGCTCCAGGTGTCGTAGACGACGTCGATCCCCCACGCGTCCCTGAACGTCGCCTCGATCGGCGCACTCGGACCGGGCGGTGTCTGCTGCGGTGCGGTCACCGCACCATCTTGCCGCGCCGACGCCCGAGTTCACCCGCTGTTCACATCGGCGCATGCGGCACTCGCCTAGCGTGGCGCCCGTGTCGGCAGTCCCGCTGCCGACGCCCTCACGACAGGAGGCAGCATGGACGTCCTCGTCACCGTGGTCCTCGTGATCGTCGTCGCCCTGGTGTTCGACTTCACGAACGGGTTCCACGACACCGCCAACGCGATGGCCACGTCCGTCGCGACCGGTGCCCTCAGACCGCGCACCGCGGTGCTCATCTCGGCGTCGCTCAACCTCGTCGGCGCGTTCCTGTCCACGGAGGTCGCCTCGACGGTGTCGCAGGGGATCATCAACGAGGGCCAGAGCGGCATCGAGATCACGCCCGTCATGATCTTCGCCGGCCTGGTCGGCGCCGTGCTCTGGAACCTCGCCACGTGGTACCTCGGCCTGCCGTCGAGCTCGACCCACGCGTTGTTCGGCGGTCTCATCGGGGCCGCGGTCATCGGCGCCGGGTTCCAGTCGGTGAGCTGGACCACCGTGGTGTCGAAGGTGGTCCTGCCGGCCCTGTTCTCCCCCGTGATCGCGGGCGTCATCGCACTCGTCGCGACGTTCGTGGCCTACCGCTTCACCCGGAACGCGACGACGCACGGTGCTGCGACGGGGTTCCGGCACGGGCAGACGATCTCGGCGTCGCTGGTGTCCCTGGCCCACGGGACGAACGACGCGCAGAAGACGATGGGCGTCATCACGCTCACGCTCGTCGCGGCGCACTACCAGGAGTCCGGGACCGGCCCCGAGTTGTGGGTGATCCTCGCCTGCGGACTGGCGATCGGCCTCGGCACCTACACCGGCGGCTGGCGGATCATGCGGACGGTCGGCAAGCGGATCTCGGACGTCCAGTCGCCCCAGGGGTTCGCCGCCGAGACGAGTTCGGCCGCGACGATCCTCATCTCGAGCCACCTCGGGTTCGCCCTGTCGACGACGCACGTGACGAGCGGGTCCGTCGTCGGGTCGGGCCTCGGCAAGCGGCTCGCCGACGTGCACTGGGGCGTGGTCGGGAGGATCGCCTCGGCCTGGGTGATCACGCTGCCCGCCGCCGCGGTGGCCGGTGGCATCGCGACCTGGATTGCGTCGTCCTCGGCGATCGGGCTCGTCATCGTGGCGTTGCTCGCGGTCGCCGGTGGCGGGACCTTCGTGATGCTCGCCCGACGCAAGCCGATCACGCACGAGAACGTCAACGACGAGCCGGCCCCGGAGCGCGAGCCGGTCGCCGCCGGAGCGGAGGCCTGACATGGGGTCCACCATCGACTGGAGCGCCATCGGCGAGGTGTTCGGCGTCGGGTTCGTCGCCGCGGTGGGCATCGTCGTCGTCTACACCCTGGGCCTCCGCCTGCTCGGGGTCGGCCAGCCGCAGGACCCGCGCGGTGAGGCGACGACCTCCGACCAGGAGGCCCCGCGTTCGGGCCGCACGCCGCCCGCGGCGATCGCCGGTGCGGGACTGTGCTTCGCGGTCGGCGCCGCCGCGGTGCTGTTCGGGATCTGGCTGACGGTCCCCCAGTTCCACTGACGGCCGCCCCGGCCAGGGCTGGCCGGCCCGGCCAGGGCTGGCCAACCCGGCCAGGGCTGGCCGGTCCTCCAGGTCCGGCCGGTCCTCCCAGATCCTTCGAGATCGCAGAAGTTGCCGCTTTGGCCCCCTCCGAAGCGGCATCTTCTGCGATCTCGACGCAATGGGGGCGACCCCATGGCGACCGGTGGGCGCGGGCGACCGCGCGGGCACGCGGCTGCGCCGTCGGCGGAACCAGTTCGTTCGCCGAACTAATTTGATAGGCTAACGATGTGTCCGTCGAAGTCCCCGCTCGCCCCGACCGGGCGACACCGCACGCATCGCTGAGCAGCGATCTGCGGATGACCGTCAACCGCCTGTCCCGGACCCTCCGCGCCCAGAAGGCCGACGCCTCCGTCCCGGATGCCCAGTTCTCCGCCCTCGCGCAACTGCACCGGAACGGTCCTCGCTCCCTGGCCGACCTCAGCGATGCCGAGGGCATCACGCCCCCCTCGATGACGAAGACCGTGAACGCCCTCATCGAACGTGGGCTGGTCCGGAAGACCGAGGACACCGTCGACAAGCGCAAGGTCCTGATCAGCGCCACCGATGCCGGTGCCGCCTTCGTCCGGGAGACCCGTCGTCGCCGCGACGCCTGGCTCGCGCCCCGCATCGCCAAGCTCACACCCGCCGAACGGCGCACCCTCGCCGACGCCACCGACATCCTGAGGAGGCTCACCCAGCAGTGACCGCCATGTTCAGTTCCCTCTCGGGACGCAACTACCGCATCTGGTTCTCCGGCGCCCTCGTGTCGAACGTCGGCACGTGGATGCAGCGCACCGCGCAGGACTGGATCGTCCTGACGCAGTTCACCCACGACAGCGCCGTCGCCGTCGGTATCACGATGGCGTTCCAGTTCGGGCCGCAGCTCGTGCTCATGCCGATCACCGGACTCGTCGCCGACCGGTTCGACCGCCGGCGCACCCTGATGGTCACGCAGGCCCTCATGGGAGCGCTCGGTCTCGCACTCGGGATCATGGTGGTCACGGGCGCTGCCTCGCTCCTGTCGGTCTACGGGTTCGCGCTCGCGCTCGGCATCGTCGCCGCCTTCGACACCCCCGTGCGCCAGGCCTTCGTGTCGGACGTCGTCCAGGGCGAGAACGTCGCGAACGCCGTCGCACTCAACTCCGCCTCGTTCAACGGTGCCCGACTCATCGGCCCCGCGATCGCCGGCGTGCTCATCACCGCCATCGGTTCCGGTTGGGTGTTCGTGATCAACGCGGCGTCGTTCCTGGCGGTGCTCATCGCGCTGCGGTTCGTCGACCCGGCACAGCTCGCTCGGCGTATCCGGCCGAAGCGCGGCAAGGGTCAGATCCGCGCGGGGTTCACCTACGTCCGCACCCGCCCCGACATCGTCGTGGTGCTCTGCATGATCTTCGTGGTGGGGACGTTCGGCCTCAACTTCCCGATCTTCACGTCCACCATGGCGCGCGTGGAGTTCCACCGCGGCGCGGGCGAGTTCGGCCTGCTCAACTCGGTCATGGCGATCGGTTCGGTGCTCGGTGCACTCCTGTCGGCCCGTCGCGAACGTCCGCGCCTGCGCCTGCTCGTCGTCGCGTCCACGGGCTTCGGGCTCGCATGCGCCGTCGCCGCGGTCATGCCCACGTACGCGACGTTCGCGATCCTGCTCGTGTTCGTCGGGCTCTCCGCCATGACGTTCATGACCACCGCCAACGCCCTCGTCCAGACGACGACCGAACCGGCGATGCGCGGCCGGGTGATGGCGCTGTACATGGCGATCTTCGCGGGTGGCACACCCATCGGAGCGCCGATCGTCGGCGCCGTGGCCGACTCCTGGGGTCCCCGGTGGGCGCTCGGCGTCGGGGCCCTGTCGGGGTTCGTCGCCCTCGCGATCGCGCTCGTCTGGTTGTCCCGGTTCCAGCACCTCCGACTCCGGTACGACGCGGACCGTCGGCTCCACCTGGCCGTGACGAGCTCGATCCCGGTGGTCGGCGGGCGTCGGGCGCGCGCGGCGATGCAGGCCGAGTTCGCCTCGGAGGAAGCCGTCGCGAACCGCACCAGCTCCGCCTGAGGTCAGCGGCCTCCGGCCCAGGACGGGGCCGCGTCCGTCGGGAAGTACCGGGCACGGATCGCGTCGGACACCTCCGTCGTCGCCTGCCGCACCTGTTCCATGCGGCTCGGCAGGTCCTCGAGGATCGCGGCCACGGGCGCGACCTCGAGTGACGACCGGATCCCACCGAGGAGGCGCTGGGCATCGTCCTCCGTACCGGCCCGCTCCGTCGCCGGCTCGACCTCGCGGAGGCACTGCTCGGCGCGGCGCACCGAGAACAGGACGGAGCGCGGGAACGACGGGTCGAGCAGGAGGAACTCGGCAGCAGTCCGCGCCGACGGCACACCGCGGTGCGTGTGCAGGTACGGCTCGTAGGCGCCGCACGAGCGGAGGATCGTGGTCCAGCTCGGCCCGGCGACCTCGGTGAGCATGCGGCTGGCGAGCAAGCGCGCGGTCAGGTTGGCCCGCTCGATCGAGCGTCCGAGGGTGAAGAAGTTCCAGGTCTCGTCGTGGCTCGTGGTGGACTCGATGATCCCCACCGCGAGCGCACTCCGCTCCCGCACCCACCCGAAGAACTCGTGCACCTTGTCGCTCGCGACCTTGCGGGGCATGCGCGCCCGCGTCGTGTTGAGGCACTCCCACAGCTCGGTCGACACGAACTCGCGGGCGCGGCGTGCGTCCTCCCGGGCCGCGCCCAGGGAGTACGCGATCGAGGCGGCGTTGTGCCGGTCGACGGCGAGCATGCCGAGCACGTCCGCACGGGTGAGTCGCTCGTCGTCCGGCACCGATGCCCCCAGGACGCCGAGCAGACTGCGGCAGGCGAGGTCCTCCTCGATCCACGGCTCCTCGTTGAGCAGTTGCAGGTGGACGTCGAGGAGCCGGGCGGTCCCGTCCGCGCGTTCGACGGAGCGGCCGATCCCGAAGACGCTCTCGGCGGTGCGGCTCAGCACGTCGCCTCCTCGGACGCTCCGGACCCGTCGGCCGCAGCGGACGGAGCGGCCATGCCGAGAACATAACGACTCGTGATTGCCGCGGTGTTTCATGCCCGGGTCACGGATGTTGCGGATGCGTGAGCGCGTCCGCGATGTCCGGAGGCGCGCCGGGCAGCAACGACGTGCACGAACCGGACGTGCCGGTCGCAACGGGAGTGGGCGGGGAATGCTGTGCCGCCTATGAGGGTTACATCGGCACCCGAACAAGGAGCCAAGATGACCACCACGATGACACCGCGAGCACGATTGCCGCTCAACACGTTCGGGATCTCGTTCGGCACGGCAGGTATCGCCGGTACCTGGACCACGGCCGGCGACCTGCTCGGAGCGCCGGCCGCCATCGGCGAAGTACTGTGGGCCGCCGCGGCGGTCGCCTGGGTCGTGACCATCGTCCGGTACCTGCGCCGACCGGGCGGGATCCGAGCCATCGTCGCCGACCTCCGCCACCCGGTCCTCGGTCCGTTCGCCGCGCTCGTGCCCGCGGTGGGGTCGCTGCTCGCGGTGCACGTGTCGACGTGGGCGCCGACGGTCGGGGCGGTCGGCGTCTGGGCGATGCTCGCGCTGACCACGGCATTCGGTGCGTGGTTCGTGACCGACCTGCTCACCACGCCTCGCGACCCGGGAACGCTCCACGGCGGGTACCTGCTCCCGACCGTCGCCAGCTCGCTGCTCGGCGCGCAGGCGCTCGCGACCATCGGTCACCCGGCACTCGCGACGGGCTTCTTCGCGACCGGCGTGCTGTTCTGGCTCCTCGTCGGCGCCGTGCTCCTCGTTCGGTTCGCGACCGGACCGGCGATCCCGGCCGCACTCCTGCCCACGCTCGCGATCGTCTCCGCACCGCCGGCGGTCGCCGGCAACGCCTGGTGGGTGCTGACGGGAGGCGCCCCGTCCGTCGTGCACACCGCCCTCGCCGGCATCATGGTCGCCTTCCTGCTCCCGCACGCCTTCCTCGTCCGTCGCTACCTCAGGTCCGGGTTCGCGATCGGCTTCTGGGCGATGACCTTCACGACAGCCGCGAGCGCCACCTACGGGATCCGGCTGCTCACGTCCGCGGGCCTCGGGACGCTCGGCATCGCGTCGGCCTGGGTCGTCGTGGCGCTCGCGACGGTGATCGTGGGCAGCATTGCCGTGCGGTCCATGGGGCTGTTCCTCCAGCGACCCCATGATGCAGCTGCAGCTGCGGTGCCCGCGGCCGATCGGCGACCCGGCAAATCCCTCGACTGACTAGCTGCTAGATGATCTAGCATGTCCTCCATGTCCGAGCCAACGACGCAGGCCCGGGGCTTCTGGGACAGTGCCTCCCCGGCATCGGTGACCGACGTCCTCGAGGCGCTCCGTCAGCTCCGCGAGGCCGAGCAGCGCGCCCACCGCCGAGCGTGTGCGTCCCTCCACGTGGGCGAGAACGGCCTGCACGCGTTGCGCTTCCTGCTCGAGGCCGGTGCCGTCGGGCAGGACGTCAACGCGAAGGACCTCGCGGTCCGGCTCGGGGTGACCGCGGCCTCCACCTCGGTGCTGGTCGAGCGCCTCGTCCGGAGCGGGTACGTCGAGCGTCACCCGGACCCACAGGACCGCCGTGGCGTGCTCCTCACGGCCACCGGCCCGGCCGCCCACCGCGCCCGTCGCGTGATCGCGGAACTCGACGCGACACGGGGTCGAGCGGTGGCGGACCTGCCTGCCGGAGCCGCTGACGTGGTCCTGCGGTTCCTCACCGAGATGGCCGATGCGGTGGGCGCCGAAGATTCCGTACCCGCGGGTATGGACAATTCTAGTTAGGCCATCTAGATTGTGACCCGCGAGGCAAGAGGTGCGGCGCCGTTCGGGTCGGAGCCGGACCTCTCTCCTCCCTTGGACGGTGCGGCCTCGTTCGGGTCGATGGCCGCACCGTCCCCCTTCTCCTCGCCGCTCACGGGACTCGGTCCGTCCTGCCGCGCTCCCGACCGGTGTCCATCCGTCCGGCGGTATCGTCGGCACATGGGGCACGACCAGGCGGACGAGGGATCGGACCCCGAGCGCGTGCCCGACCCGCATCAGGAGCGGACGGCGGAGCACGAGCGCAGCGTGCACCCCGAGGACACCATGCCCCTCGCCGAGCTCGATGCACACGCCCGCGCCGAGGCGGCACTCCGGCGCATCGCGGCCGGCAGCGACCCGGGGCGCGAGGCCTTCGACCTCGCGAACACCCTCAACGACGAGACCGTCGCGCGCGTGCGCGCTCGACTCACCCGCTGGTTCCGGCGACACTGACGCGGTCACCGCCGCACCGCCGCGAACGGCCTGGAGGCGCGCACACCGCCCGGCCGACCCGGTCCGGTCCGACCCGGCCCGCCGCGTCCTTGTGGGTCGGCGACGCTCGCGATCAGTCGGCCGCGCCCTGCGGCCGGAACCCCGTGACGACGGCGGCGATGTCGTCTCCACCGTGCCCCGCGGCGCTCGCCTGGCCGTAGACGGCCACGAGGGCGTCGAGCAGCGTCGTGCTGACGCCGGACTCGTTCGCCGCGTCGACCATCAGGCCGATGTCCTTCCGGAGTCCGTCGAGCGCGAACTGCGGGTCGAACCGGTCGGCGATCATCGCGGCGCCCTTGGTGTGCGCGTACTGCGAGTCGGAGGCGCTGCCGTCGATCGCCTGCAGGAAGAGGTCGGGGTCGAG
The DNA here is from genome assembly GCF_003234565.1 of Curtobacterium sp. MCBD17_013. Taxonomy (GTDB): domain Bacteria; phylum Actinomycetota; class Actinomycetes; order Actinomycetales; family Microbacteriaceae; genus Curtobacterium. Next base: position 160,166 of record NZ_QKTU01000005.1, read on the forward strand.
TCCGAGTGCGGTGGTGAGCGTGAGCGACTGCGCCGTCGCGGCCGTGATCGAGGCGATCCAGGCGTTCGCGGCGAGCTTCAGTGCGGTCCCGGCCCCGACCGCGTCCCCGGCGACGACGATCTTGACGCTGATGGCCTCGAGCACCGGCCGGACGCGGTCGAGGAACTCCTGCGGACCGGCGGCGAGCATGGTGAGCTTGCCCTGCTCCGCCGGTCCCTTCGTCCCGAGCATCATCGCCTCGACCAGGGTGATCCCGTGCTCGGCGGCGACGTGCACCACGCGCTCCGTGCCCTCGAGGCCGATGGTCGAACTCTGGACCCAGATGGCCGACTCGGGGGCCGCGTCCGCCGCCTGCCCGAGGACCTCGAGCACGGCGTCGATGTCGAACAGCGTCAGCAGGACGACCTGCGCCGATGCCACGGCGTCAGCGGGCGAGGTCGCGACCGTGGCGCCCTGTTCGCCGAGGGGCTGCGCACGCTGGGCGGAACGGTTCCACACGGTCACGTCGTGCCCCTCGCGCAGGAGCGACCCCGCGACGCCGGCACCCATCGCGCCCGTTCCCAACACCGTCACCCGCATGCGCGCCTCCTCCGTCCGGTGCCCGGCTCGGTCGCCGCGGCAGCGCCGCCGACGCTACGCCGAGGAGGCCGCGAGGACGGCGAGTCAGGCTGCGTTCGCCACGACCTCGAGCACACCCTGGCCGTAGGCCTCGAGCTTCGCGGCCCCGACGCCGCTGATCTGCGCGAGCTGCTCGAGCGTCGCCGGTCGCGTCGCGGCGATACCGCGCAGGGTGGCGTCGCCGAACACGACGTACGCCGGCACGCCCTGTTCTCGCGCGCGGGTGCTCCGCCACGCGCGCAGGGCCTCGAACAGGCCGGTGGCCTCGCTCGGGAGGTCCGTGGGCGCCGCCCGACGCCGGGTCGCCCGCACGGGACGGGGCTGTTCGCGCCGGAGCCGGACCTGGACACGCCCGGCCAGGACGTCGGCGCTCGTCGGGGTGAGCACGAGGGTGCCGTAGCCGTCGCCCGAGACACCGACGAACCCCTGCGCCAGGAGCTGCCGCACGACGCCGCGCCACTCGCCCTCGGACAGGTCCTGCCCGATCCCGAAGGTCGCGAGGGACTCGTGGCGCAGCTCCTGCACCCGCGGCGACTGCTTGCCGACCAGGATGTCGACGATGTGCCCCGCGCCGTACCGCTGGCCGCGCTCACGGTCGAGCCGGACCACGGTGGACAGGAGCTTCTGCGCGGGCACGGTGCCGTCCCAGGCCTCGGGCGGGGCGATGCACGTGTCGCAGTTGCCGCACGGCGTGGACTCCTGCCCGAAGTACGCCAGGAGTCGCACGCGGCGGCACTCGACCGTCTCGCAGAGGGCGAGCATGGCGTCGAGGTGCATGCTGAGCCGTCGGCGGTGGGCGGCGTCGCCCTCGGACTGGTCGATCATCCGACGCTGCTGCACCACGTCGTTGAGTCCGTACGCCAGCCAGGCGGTCGACGGCAGGCCGTCACGTCCGGCACGGCCGGTCTCCTGGTAGTAGCCCTCGAGCGACTTGGGCAGGTCGAGGTGGGCCACGAACCGGACGTCGGGCTTGTCGATGCCCATGCCGAACGCGATCGTCGCGACCATGACGACGCCGTCCTCGCGCAGGAACGTCGCCTGGTTCCGGGCGCGCACCCCGGCGTCGAGTCCGGCGTGGTACGGCAGCGCCGGCACCCCGCGTTCCACGAGCGCTGCGGCGGTCCGCTCCACCGACGCCCGGGACAGGCAGTAGACGATGCCGGCGTCCCCGGCGTGCTCGGTGGTGATGAACTTGAGCAACTGCTGCAACGCGGCTGCCTTGGGCTCGATCCGGTACTGGATGTTGGGGCGGTCGAAGTCCGCCACGAAGTGCGCGGCGTCGTCGAGGCCGAGCCGGGCGGAGATCTCGCGGTGCGTCTGCGGCGTCGCGGTGGCCGTGAGCGCGATCCGGGGCACGCTCGGCCACCGTTCGTGCAGGACGCTGAGTTCGAGGTAATCCGGCCGGAAGTCGTGCCCCCACTGGGCGACACAGTGGGCTTCGTCGATGGCGAAGAGGCTGATCGCCGCGCGGTCGAGCAACGCCCGCGTCGACTCGAGCCGGAGTCGCTCGGGCGCCAGGTAGAGCAGGTCGACCCGACCGTCCACGAGGTCGCGTTCGACCCGGGCACGTTCGTCGGGCGTCTGCGTGGAGTTGAGGAACGCCGCGCGCACGCCGTTCGCGGCGAGGGCGTCGACCTGGTCCTGCATGAGCGCGATGAGCGGGGACACGACGACGCCGACGCCGTCGCGCACGAGGGCGGGCACCTGGTAGCACAGCGACTTGCCGCCGCCGGTCGGCATGAGCACGAGCGCGTCGCCGCCACCGACCACCTGGTCGATGATCGCCGCCTGCTGCCCGCGGAAGGCGTCGTACCCCCAGACGCGCTGCAGGACCTCGAGCGGTGCCGACCGCGCACTCGACGCGTCCCGGGCACCGGAGACCCCGGGCGCGCGGACGGACGAGGGACTGCTCATGCCGGCAGCCTACGGGCGTCCGCCGACACGGTCCTCCCGGTCCGTCCCGGTGTTGGCGATCACGCTCGCGTCCGAGGTGGGGAGGACGTCCGCGGTGGTGGGCACGGCCTCCCAACCGGGCTCGACGGTGCTGCTCCAGATCGGCGTCCGCCCGCGGAACCGCGGACCCTCCGCGCCCGGGCGTCGACGGTCCAGCCGCGACCGCCGCGCGAGCAGGTCGACGAGCAGCGCGTAGATCCCCATGGTGACGATGGTGACGATCGCGCCACCGGCGGAGCCGTCGGAGGACGTGGTGTCGAGCCGCGACCACCCCGGGGCCTGCAGCAGGAAGATGACCACGTTGTTGAGCGCGTGGGCGAGGATCCCCGACTCGAGGCCACCCGTCCGCCAGGCGAGGATCGCCGCGATGGCGCCGAACGACCCCACGTCGACGATCCCCCACACGTCGTACCCGTTCGGCAGGTGCAGCAGGGCGAAGCAGATCGTCGACACGAGGACGGCCGGGATCGGGTTCCGCACCCACGAGCCGATCGTCTGCATGAGGAACCCGCGGAAGATGTACTCCTCGGCTGCGGCCTGGAACGGCACGAGCACGACGACCATGACCACGGTCACGATGAGCGTCGTCGAGGACACCGTCTGGTGCCCGAGCTGCCGTGTGCCGAAGGTGAGGAAGCCGGCGCCGGGCGTGTGGAACATCGACCAGCCCTGGATGCCGACCGTGAGGACCGCGAGCACGAGGAGCGGGAGCAGACAGCGCGCCATCCACCCCCAGCGCACGCGGAACCGCACCGAGGACAGCTGACCCCACGGTCCGAGCCCGGCGATCCGGACCGCCGCCATGATCGCCGGCAACAGCAACACGAGGGAGGCGAGCGTCAGCCCGAGCACGAGCGGATCCGTCGACGACAGCGCGTCGTGCTGGATCTCGTGCGCGAACCGCTGGAGGCCCGACACACCCGATCGCGCCAGGATCGGCACGAAGAACCCGATCGCGATGAGCACCTGGCTGACGAGGTAGAACCCGAGGAACACGGCGAGCGCCACCAGGGGTCGCCACCACCGCCAGCGCGAGTGGACGCGGAACAGGCGGTGGTAGGGGACGCTCACGCCGGAAGGCTACCGGGCCGACCTCGCCGGACACTCCGCTCCGGCGTGGGGACCCGCGTCCGCGTCCGCCCGGAGCCTGCCGGGAGGCCCGTGGTACGCATGACGTGTGCGTTACGTCATCATCGGGGCCGGATCGATCGGCGGCGCCCTGGCGGCCCGCCTCGCCCGCCACAGCCCGAACCCGCCCGTCCTCGTCGCCCGCGGGGCCCGGGCCGCGGCCCTGCGCGACCGCGGGATCCGGCTGCGGACACCCGACGAGGACGTCACCGTCCGGGTCGCGGTCGTCGAGGCCCCGGACGAGGCCGCGCTCCGCGACGACGACGTGCTCGTCCTGACGACGAAGACGCAGCAGGCGGACGAGGCGCTCCGGACCTGGGCGGACGCGCCCGTGCACGACGCCGGCGGCACGGTCGTCGGTACCGCGGGCGACCTGCTCCCCGTCTGCACCGCACTCAACGGCGTCGAGTCCGAACGCATCGCCCTCCGGTACTTCGAACGCGTGTACGGCGTCTGCGTCTGGCTCCCCGCGGTGAGCCTCGACCCCGCCGAGGTCGTCGTGAGCATCGCGCCGACGATCGGGATCCTCACCATCGGCGCGTACCCGGCCCGCCCGGTCGACGACGACCCGGTCGTGGCGGCGTTCGCGGCGGACTTCCGCGCGAGCGGCATCGACGTGTACCCGGAGGCCGACGTGATGGTGTGGAAGTACCAGAAGTTGCTGTCGAACCTGGCGAACGGCCTCCAGGCCCTGCTCGGTCCGGACGGGGCGTCCTGGCGGGACCTCGCGTCAGCGCTCCGCGAGGAAGCCCTCGGGGTCTACGCCGCCGCCGGTGTCCAGGCGGTGTCCGACGCGACCGAGAAGGCCCGACGGGGCGACACGTTCCGCTCCCGCCCCGTCCCCGGCGTGGAGCACGAACTCGGCGGGTCGTCCTGGCAATCGCTCGTGCGCAGGTCCGGCTCGATCGAGACCGACTACCTCAACGGCGAGATCGCGCTGCTCGCGCGGTCGGCCGGCACGCACGCACCGCGGAACGCGCTCGTGCAGCACCTGGCACGGGTCGCCGCCCGCGACCACCTCCAGCCCGGAGCCGTCACACCCGACGAGATCCGCAGCCGGTTCGCGACACTGGCGGCGGGGGTGGCGGCGTGAGCGCGCTGGACGGCATCCAGGTCCGGCCCGGCACCGCGATCGAGGCGGACGCGTGCGTCGACCTCTGGTTGGCGGCGCTCACCGACCGCGACGGCGAGGACCAGGGCGCGCCCGTGCGGGAACGCGCCCGGTCCAAGTTCGCCCTGCCGGGGGCGGAGCTCCTCGTCGCGACCCGCACCGGTGACGGCGGCGCCGGGTCGGAGATCGTCGGCTTCGCGGTGACGAGTGACCGGGGCGACGCGGTGGTCGGGCTCGAGCTGTTCGCCACGCGGCCGGACGCCAGGGGTCTGGGCGTCGGACGGGCCCTGCTCGAGCGCGTCCTCGCCGAGGCCGAGGCCAGCGGCGCGGTGCTCGTCGAGCTCGAGAGCCGGGTGACCAACGCCCGGGCCATCGCGGTGTACGAGGCAGCGGGGTTCCGGCCGGAGGGCGACCCCGTGCCGCATCCACTCGGCGGCGACCCCGTCGTCCGGTACGCGTTGCCGGTCGTCGGGGCCTGAGCGCCGCGCGGGTCACACCGTCGTCCGCACCGTCGACCCTCCGCCCGGTGCTCGCCGGACCTCGATCCGGTCGGGGATCCGCTGTTTGAGTTCCTCGACGTGGCTGACGATGCCGACCTGGCGTCCGCCGGCCGTCAGACGCGTCAGCTGCCCGACGACGCCGTCGAGTGTCTCCGGGTCGAGCGTGCCGAACCCCTCGTCCACGAACAGGGTGCCGAGCTCGACACCGCCGGCCTCGGCCTGGACGACGTCGGCGAGGCCGAGCGCCAGACACAGCGACGTCGTGAACGTCTCGCCACCCGACAGGCTCCGGGGATCGCGCGTGCGTCCGGTCTCGTGGTCGCGCACCGCGAGCGCCAGGCCCGTGCGACGGGCGCGCGAGGACGTCTCGCGCTCGTCCGAGGCCTCGAGCGCGAACCGGCCCCCGAGCATCGCGCCGAGTCGACTGTTCGCGGCGGCGACGACATCCTCGAACCGCCGCATGAGCACGTACGTGCCGAGCGTGATGCCCGTCGGGTTGACGCTCGACGCCGCGGTCGCGATGTCGGCGAGGCGGACCACCGCGCGGCTCTCGGCCGAGGTCTCCTGTCGTGCCCGCACCGCCCGGGTGAGGTCGGCGCGTCGAGCCGAGGTCGCGACCGCACGGGCCTCCGCGGTCGCCGCCGCACCGGTGGCGGTCTGGAGGGCCTCCTCGGCTCCGTCGGCACGCGTCCGGACGGCCTCCAACTCGGCTCCGTCGACGGCGTCGTGCTCGGCCGCGGCGACGTCCGCCTCGGCGAGGCCGGCCTGCACGACCGCGTGCTCGCGTTCGGCTCCCGCGACCTCGGACCGGAGCCGCGACGCCTCGTCCGGCCCGAGCCCGGCGGCGCGGGCGGCGTCGGCGTCGGCGAACCCCGCGTCCCCCAGCGCGCGCTCGACCTCCGCTGCGCGGGCCAGCACGTCACGGTCGTCGCTCCGCAGGGCGTCGGCCGCGGCGGCGACGGCTGCACAGGCTGCCGCGTCACGATCGAGCGCGGCGACGGCCTGGTCGAGCGAGCCGGTGCCGACACCGCCGGCGTCGACCACCGAGGCACGGCAGCGCTCCACGGTGGCCTCGTCGGCGGCGAGGGCGGCGGTATCGGCGGCGTGGCCGGCGCGCCCGGCCGCCACCTGCGCGGCCAGCGTGCTGCGTTCCTCGGCCAGGGCGCGGGTGTCGCGGTCGAACGCCTCGAGCTGCTCCTCGGCCCGGGCGACCTCGGCCGCGGCAGCGTGCGCACGCGCGATCCGGTCGCGCAGCGCCGACGCGGTCGCGGCGACGGACTCGGGCGTCGCCGCACCGATCGCGGTGGTGAGCCGGTCGCACTCACGCCGCGCGACCGCCTGCCGAGCGGCGGCGGCGCGTTGGTCGACGTCGGCGGTGGCGCGGGCGTCGGCGGCGGCCTCGATGTCGTCGTCCGTCGGGTGGCCGTCGAGCGGCGCCGCGACCGCCGGGTGATCGACGGAACCACACACCGGGCAGGGCTCTCCCGGCGTCAGGACGCCGGCGAGCTCACCCGCGAGGCCCGCCGCCCGTCGCGTCCGCAGGTCGGCCTCGTGCGTGATGGCCGCCTGCGCCCGGAGCGACGCGGCGGCGAGGTCGGCGTCGGCGGCGGTCGCGTCGGCCGCGGCGCGGTCGCGGTCGTCGAGCAGGACCCGCACGGCGTCGAGGTCGGCCAGCGCGCGCTCCGCGACGGGTCCGTCGGCGGCCCGGTCCGCGGCCGCGCGGGAGATCGTGACGAGCGCGAGCCGTTCGGCGGGCCGGGCGTCGAGGAGGGGTTCGAGCGCGGCGCGGCGCTCCTCGGCGCGGGCGAGCTCGGTGCGGGCCGAGGCGAGGGCTGCGCGCCGGGCCGGCAGATCGCGCTCGAGCGCGACGGCGTGCCGCACACCCGCGACGACGTCGCGGAGCGCGGCGGCGTGCGCGGCGAGCGCGGTGGTGTCGACCGCCGGCATCGACTCGAGGTCCTCGAACACGCTGCCGTCCGCGTCCAGCGGCGCGCCACCGGCTCCGGCGCCCACCCCGACGGTGTGGCGTGTGAGGGCGTCCCGGTGCTCGGCGACGACCCGCGCGAGGTCCGCGCCGCGACGCTCGGCACGCGTGCGGGCGGTGTCGAGGCCGACGACCAGGCCGAGCACGCGGCCGGCCCGTTCCGCGAGCTCGAGCCGGGCCCGGGCACCGGCGACCTGCTCCGCGCGGTCCGACAGCGCGGCCTGTCGGCGGAGCAGGTCCGCCCGGCGCCGGAGTGACCGCGCCCGGCGTTCCGCGTCCGCCAGGTCGGCGCGAGCGCGCGCGGCGGCACCCGCCGCGGCGTCCCGGGCCGTGGTCGCCTCGTGCGCGGCGGCGGTGACCTCGACGACCACGGCATCGGCGGCGAGTTCGTCGACGGTCTCGAGGCCCGCCGCCTCGGCGAGGCGGTTGAGCGCGTCGTGCACGGCGGCGTCCGCACGCTCGACCGCCGCGGCGGCCGCACGGCGGCGAGCGACGAGTTCCTCGGTCGTGCGCTCGTACACGTCCGTGCCGAACAGCGACTGCAGCAGTGCACGGCGGTCCTCACCGGGAGCGCGCAGGAAGCGGGCGAACTCCCCCTGCGGCAGCACGACGGTCTGCACGAACTGAGCGCGGTCGAGCCCGATGATGCGCTGGACCTCGGCGCCGACCTCTTGCGTCGCGATCGACAGGGGTTCCCCGACGGCGTCCCCGGGCGCGGCCAGCCGCCACAGGCGGGCGGACGCGTTCTGCCGCGTCGTGCCGCCTCCGCTCTTCTTCGGGCGGTCGTGGGCGGGGGTGCGCCGGACCCGGTGGACCCCTGCCGCGGTCTCGAACACGAGCTCGACGAACGGCTCGACCCCGGCCTCGGCGTGGTGGCTGTGGAGGCGGTCCTTGCTCGCACCCTCGCCCGCGAGTGACCCGTAGAGGGCGAACACGACGGCGTCGATGATCGTCGACTTGCCCGCGCCCGTCGGCCCTTCCAGCAGGAACACACCCGAGGCCCCGAGCGCCGCGAAGTCGATGTCGACCGTCTCGGCGTACGGGCCGATGGCGGCGAGACGGAGGTGGTGCAGGTACATCAGCGCTCCCCTCCGGCGGCGAGGGCGGCCTCGTACGCGTCGCGCAACACGGCGGTCTCGGCCTCGGTCGCCGGGCCACCGGTCGCGAACGCCACGAAGTCGGCCGCGACCTCGACCGGGTCCGACGCGGCGGTGACGGTCGCGGCGGTGCGATCGGTGGCACCGCCCGCGGGCTCGTGGAGGATCGACAGGGCGTGGGGGAACCGGTCCTTCACCCGCGCGTACATGCGATCCGGATGCACGGTGTCGGTGACGCTCACACGGACCCAGGCATCGGCGTGCTCGGCGGCCGCCCCCTGCTCGATCTCGGCCATCGTCGCCCGGACGTCGACGAGCCGCCGCGGCACGGGTGCGGGGAGCAACTCGACGGACACCCCGCCGTCCGCACCGAGCTCCACGAGGGTCACCGACTTGCGCTGGTGCCGCTCGCCGAACGAGAACGCGAGCGGCGAACCGGCGTACCGGATGCGGTCGCCGTCGCCGACCCGCTGCGGGCCGTGCAGGTGCCCGAGAGCGACGTAGTCGATGCCGTCGAACACGCCCGCGGGCACGCGGTCGACACCGCCCACGCGGATGTCCTGCTCGCTCTCGCTCGGTGCGCCGCCGCCGACGAACGCGTGCGCGACCACGACGCTCCGGACACCGGGACGGCGAGCGAGGTCGGCGCGGACCCGGTCGAGTGCGGCACGGACGACGGCCTCGTGCGAGCGTGCGAGCGGCGCGTCGGGATCGGCCGCGAGCGCATGGCGCACCATGTCCGGCGCGAGGTAGGGCACCCCGTAGACGGCGACCGTGCCGTGGTCGTCGTCCAGGAGGACCGGCTCGTGCAGCCGCTCGACCTCGGCGAGGATCCGGACCCGTTCCGACATCACGCCGGCGCCGAAGCCGAGGCGCACGGCGGAGTCGTGGTTGCCGGGCGTCACGACGACGGGGGCGAGGGCGCTCAGTCGCTCCAGCACGCGGGACAGCATGCGGACGGCCGGTACGGGTGGGACCGCCCGGTCGTAGACGTCGCCCGCGACGACGACCAGGTCCACCGCGTGCTCCTGCACGAGATCGACGAGGTGGTCCAGGAAGGCCGCCTGGTGGTCGAGCAGGTCCGCGCCGAGCAGTGTCCGCCCGAGGTGCCAGTCCCCCGTGTGCAGGATCCGCATGTGCCCCCTCCGCCGCTGCGCCCGGAGCGTCCGGACCACGTCACGGTAGCGGGCACCGCGGACATCGCCGGCTGCGCCGGGGTGTGGGGCCCGCGGGCACGGTGCCGGTCAGGGACACCGTGCACCGCGGGGGTCTGGGAGGATCAGCGGCCGGCGGAGTACAGCGCGCTGACCTGGGCAGCCGACAGGGCCGAGTTGTAGACCGCGACGTCGTCGAGGTCGCCCTTGTAGTAGTTGCTCGTGGGCGCGTTCTGCCAGCCGCTCAGGTTGTCGTACCCGATGCGCCACCAGCCGGAGTCGGGCTCGGCAGCGGTGTTCGTGTTCGTGGCGACGCTGACGCCGTCGACGTAGAGGACCATGCCGCTCGACGACATCGTGCCGACCACGTGGTGCCACCGGCCGTCCGTCACCGTCTTGGTCGACGTGAGCGTGATGTTGCCGCTGTTGTAGACGCTGAACGAGACGGCGCCCGCCGAGTTGATGTACAGCTGTCGGTCGTACGCGCTCGAGCTGCCCGTCTGGCTGTTGCCGAAGCCGATGACCTTGCCCGCGGCGGTGGAGGTCCGGATCCACGCCTCGACCGTGAACACGGAGGGGGCGGTGATCTTGGTGGTGGACGTCGAGGTGACCTGACCGGTCGCGCCGTCGAGCGTCACGTACGGGCTCGAACCGCACGTGCCGGCGACGCGGGTGACACCGCTCGACAGCGTGGCCGTCGTGCCGCTGGAACCGAGGTCGGTCTCGCTCGTGCCCGACGCCGCGTTGAACGCGTAGTCGATCGTCGGCGAGTAGGTCACGGTGCGACCGAGGCAGGAGAACGACGAGGCGGCCCCGAAGGACGCGCTCGTGGAGGTCATGGCGCCGAAGGGCGCGGCCTCGGCCTTGCTCGGCAGGAGCAGTCCGGTCCCGACGGCGGCGAGCACGACGGCCGAGCCGACGATGAGGGCGAACAGGCGAGCGGGGAGACGGCGACGTCCCTCCCGGCCCTGTGCCGCGGGGGCACCGGACGGCACGTCCGCGTCGTCGTCCTCGTCCTCGTCGACGAGGACGGGGATGAGCAGGTCGTCGACGTCGTCCGGGAGGCCCTCCCCGGCTTCGTCGTCGTCCGTCGCGGCGACGACGGGGCCGCGACGGAGCGGTGCGTCGATCGTGGACAGGAACGCCATGGCGGTGAGCGCGAGGACGAGGATCGCGACCTTCTTCCACTCACCGTCGCGGAGCCACATGACGGGCATCCCGATGTACGGCACGCGGATGAACCCGACACCGTGGACGGCGCTGCGCGTGATCGGCGTGGAGTCCGCCTGCGGGTTGGCGTCGCCCTTGGTGATGATCTGGCCGTCCTCGCCCGCCTCGTGGAAGCGGTGGAGACGGAGCTCGCCCGGCTGGTCGGGGTCGTCGTACAGCAGGACCTGACCGAGGTGGAGGGAGGTCGGCGCGACCGGCTTCGAGACGACGACGTCGCCCGGCTGGAGGCGCGGCTCCATCGAACCCGTCATGACGGTGGTGGGGTGCCAGCCGATGACGGCCGGTGCCACGGCCCAGAGCGCCATGCCGAGGATGGTGGCGATGACGCCGCGTGCGACGGTGGCGATGACCAGGCGGTTCCAGTCGCGCAGGTCACGGAGCCGGTCCACGCGCACCGCGGGCACCGCGGCGGGGGCCGGGATGGCGATGTTGGTCGTGGTCATGACTCGTTCCTCGGGGGCGGCACCGCTGGTGGTGGATCGGGCTGGTGGGTGGTGCTGGGTGGGAGGTCGTGCCTCCCGGTCGACGGTGGTGGTGTCGGCGGGACCGGGCGCAGTGGGGGCGCGCCCGGTCCCACCGGTCCTGACCGCTCGCCGTCACGGGCGGTCAGGAGGTGGGGGCTCAGCTGTTCTGGGCCTCCCAGGTGAGGCCGAGCGCCGCCGTGCCGGCCTGCGCCGAGTTCGGGGTGGTCGACGAGACCGTGTAGGTGACCTGGTAGACGCGCGACTCCGAGGCGGAGCCGGTCGGGGTCCAGGTGCCGAGGCCGTTGCTGTAGTTCGTGTACGAGGACGCGAAGTTCGCGAGCGTGCCCGTGTAGAGCGTGCCGTTGGTGCTCGAGGGGGTGAAGCCCGTGCAGCTGCCGAAGCCGCCGCCGGTGCCCTGCTGGACCGAGATGTTCACGTAGGACGAGAGCCCGTTCGTGGTGGCCGCGCTCGTGCCGTAGAGCTTGACGGCCGAAGCGAGCGAGCCCGTCGAGGTGACGGTGATGCAGTTCGAGCCGGTCGAACCCGGCTTGAGGTTGGTGGCCGAGAAGAGCGCGGTGTTCGCGTCGTCGTCCGAGAGGGCGACGGTCCCGGCGGTCCAGTTGCTGGTGGGGTTCACCGTCGTGGCGGAGAAGGCCGAGTACGAGGCGGTGGAGACGACGACGCCGGAGGCGATCAAGGCGGCGGGGATGGCGATCCAGGCGGCGACACGGGCGGTGCGGGGGCTGACGCGGGGCATGACGGTACTCCTTGCGATGTGGTCTGCGATGGGGCGCTTGGTACGACCATCAAGTTACTTTGCCATCGTGCTGCTTACAACCCGAGCCATACCCCCACTGCTGGGGACATGGCTTGATTATCAAGATACTTGCTGATCGAGGTGCGCCGAGCGAGGATGGAGTGCCGGCGGGAGCACGCTCGGCGCCGCCGACGATCAGGGACGACATGACGGACACCACCACCACGGCCACGGACAGGGCCCCGGGCACGGACGCGGGCACGGACGCGGCGGCACTCGCCCGCGTGCTCAACGCGTACCGCCTCATGCAGGTGCACCACGCCCGCGTGCTGACCCGCGAGAGCGCCGCGCGCGGACTCAACGCCACGGACGCGCGCTTCGTGTTCTTCCTCTCGGTCGCGGAGGCCGGCGTCACCCCGAAACAGGCGAGCGAGTACCTCGCACTCTCGACCGGTGCCACCACGAACCTCGTCGACCGCCTGGTCGACCGCGGGCACATCGAGCGACGCCCGAACCCGGAGGACCGGCGGAGCGTCCTCCTGCAACTCACGCCGACGGGGGCCGAGACCGCCGAGCAGATCGGGGTCGTCTACCGCGCGGCGTTCGAGTCCGGGATCCCCACCGAGTACCTCGTCCCGCTCGCGCGGGCGTTCGAGCAGGTCGCCGCGCGCCTGGGCGAGTGCGCCAGCGCCGACGGCTGCCCGGACGCGGTCCACGCCGCGGGCTGATCCTCCACAGTGTCCCGGGTCCGCCCGTCCACCGTCGGCGCCCGGGGCTAGCGTGGCGGACATGACACCAGCAGAACTCCTCGCCGAAGCGTTCGCCCGCGTCCCCGAGACCGTCGAACGCGCCGTCCGGAACCTGTCGGAGGACCAGCTCGCCGCTCGGCCCGCCGCCGGTGCGAACACGCTCGCCTGGCTCGCCTGGCACATCGCCCGCGGGCAGGACGCGCAGATCGCCGACCTCACCGGCAGCGAGCAGGTGTGGACGAGCGACGGCTGGTACGACCGGTTCGGCCTGCCGTTCCCGGCCGACGCGCTGGGGTACGGCATGTCCCGCGACGACGTCGGACGGGTCCGCGCATCGTCCGACCTGCTGCTCGGTTACCTCCGCGCGACCACCGCCCGGACACTCGAGTACGTCCGGGGCCTCGCACCCGAGGACCTCGACGCCGTGGTCGACGAGGCATGGGACCCGCCCGTGACCGCCGGCGTCCGCCTCGTCAGCATCCTCGACGACTGCGTCCAGCACGCTGGACAGGCCGGGTACGTCCGCGGGCTCCTCTTCTTCGTGTCCTGACGCGCAGGTGGGGAACGACGGGAGGGACGGCGCGGGTCACCCCGCACCGTCCCTCCCGTCCGTGATCGCGCCCGGCCTCAGCGCTGGGCGAGCTCCGTGACGAGCGCGTCGCCGGGAGCGACGGGCGTCATCGGGGCGTCGATCTCGGCGCGCTCGAGCATGCCCTCCATCTTCCGGACGCGGTTCCGCGTGACGAGGGTCACGACGGTGCCCTCCTTGCCGGCACGGCCGGTGCGCCCCGCGCGGTGTGTGTACGTCTTGTACTCGTCCGGCAGGTCCGCCTGGATGACGAGCGAGACGTCGTCGACGTGGATGCCGCGCGCCGCGACGTCCGTGGCGACCAGGACGTTCACCCGGCCGCTCGTCAGGAGCGACAGGTTCCGGGTGCGTCGGGACTGGTTGAGGTCGCCGTGCAGGCTCGTCGCCCGGATGCCGGCGTCCTCGAGCTGGTCGGCCAGACGCTCGGCGTAGGCACGGGTCCGCGCGAACACCACGGTCTTGCCGTCGCCGCTCGCGAGTTCCTCGATGACGCGGTCCTTCTCGCGCTGCTCGACGACGAGGACCTGGTGGTCGATCGTCGAGGACGCCTGGTTCTCCCCGAGGACCTCGTGCACGGACGGCTCGACGAGGAACTCGTCGACGAGCGCGGCGACCTGGGTGTCGAGCGTCGCGCTGAACAGCAGCTTCTGCGCGCGCGCACCGGTCGGCGTGACGTCGGCGGTCGCCTGGAGGATGCGCCGGACGGGCTCGAGGAACCCGAGGTCGCACATGTGGTCGGCTTCGTCGAGCACGGTGACGACGACCTCGCTGAGGTCGAGGCGGCCCTGCTCCATGAGGTCCTCGATGCGACCCGGCGTGCCCACGATGATGTCGACACCGCGCTGCAGCGCGCCCACCTGACGGCCCTGCGGCACCCCGCCGTAGATCTGGGTCGTGAACAGGCCCACCGCACGGGCGATCGGCTGGACGGTGCGGTCGATCTGCAGCGCCAGCTCGCGCGTCGGCGCCAGGATGAGCGCACGGGGGTTGCGGCCCATCCGGCGGTTCTTGCCCCCACCGTTCTCCATGAGCTTCTCGACGAGGGGCGCGCCGAACGCGATCGTCTTGCCGGAGCCCGTGCGGCCTCGACCGAGCACGTCCTTGCCAGCGAGGACGTCCGGGATCGTCGCGGCCTGGATCGGGAACGGACGATCCGCGCCGAGCTCCGCGAGCACCCGCACGATGTTGGAGCCGATGCCGAGGTCGCCGAAGGTCACGCCCTCGACGTCCGCGGCGACGGTGGCATCGGCCTGGAGCTTCTCGAGCTTGACGTCGTCCGCAGGCACGTAAGCGGGACGGTCCTCACGGGCATCGCCGAAGTGGCGGCCCGAGCGCTCTGCGGCGCGCGGGGTGCGACCGGTCCGGTCATCGCGGTCGAACGAACGCTGCGGCCGGTCGTTCCGGTCGTTCCGGTCGAACGAACGCTGCGGCCGGTCGTCCCGGTCGTACGAGCGCTGCGGCCGGTCGCTCCGGTCGAACGAACGCTGCGGCCGGTCGCTCCGGTCGTTCCGATCGAACGAACGCTGCGGCCGGTCGCTCCGGTCGTTCCGATCGAACGAACGCTGCGGCCGGTCGCTCCGGTCGCTCCGGTCGAACGAACGTCCACCACGGTCATCCCGGTCGTACGACCGCTGCGGCCGGTCGCTCCGGTCGTTCCGGTCGAACGAACGCTGCGGCCGATCGTTCCGGTCGCTGCGATCGAACGAACGCTGCGGCCGGTCGTTCCGGTCGTACGAGCGCTGCGGCCGGTCGTCCCGGTCGAACGAGCGCTGCGGCCGGTCGCTCCGGTCGTTCCGGTCGAACGAACGCTGCGGCCGGTCGCTCCGGCCGTACGAGCGGCCGCCACGGTCATCTCGGTCGTTGGGACGCTGCGGCCGGTCGCTCCGGTCGTACGACCGGCCGCCCCGGTCGCTCCGGTCGTACGACCGGCCGCCGCGGTCGTCCCGGTCGGACGACCGCGCGCCGCGCCGGTCGTCGCGCGGGAACCGCCCGCGGCTGCGGTCGTCGTCGTTGCTGCGCGGCTCCCAGTTCGGGCGGCCGGAGCGCTCCCCGGACGCGGCGCGGTCGCGGCGCTCCGCCGCGTCCCACCGCGCCTTCTGGCGACCAGCGGACGGCTCCTCGGCACGGTAGCCGCGGTGCTTCGGGCTCCGCGAGGCAGGGGTGCCGTTCGCGTGGCGGGCGGTGTTGTCGGCGCGCGAGGGCGCGCCCTTCTTGAAGGGGGACATGCGAGTTCTTTCCGGCGTGCAGACATGCCGCAGGACCCGAGGCGCCGTCGGCCGGATCGAAGTGCGGGGAGGGGGTCCGTCCCGTCGTGATCGACGTGACTCCAGCCCTCGAGACACACACACCCGTCGCGGCCACATGCCGCGCTGTCGAGAGCTGACCTACCTACATTAGTCGCGAACCCGGAGGGACGCCAGCCCCGCACGGATGCTCCCGATAGGTTGGGCGCGATGCCGTCTCCCGTCCGTCAGCGCCGTCACGCCCCCGGTGTCGCACGCGTCGGGGACCACCGACGGCTCCCGGCCCTCACCACGGTCGCGCTCGCGCTCGTGCTCGTGCTCACCGGATGCGTCCAGGGCCCCACCGGCGACACGAACGCCACGGTCGACGCGGGACCGGTGATCTACCCGCTGTCGCTGCGGTACCCGGACGTCCGGACCGTGTCCGACGTCGCATACGGCGAGGACCGGCTGCAGCGCCTCGACGTCTGCCTGCCCGCCGGGCACGAGGCCGCCGCGGCGACCGCGACCGCGACCGCTGCGCCCCTGCCGGGTGGCGGGGTCGGCGCGCAGGCGGGACAGGGCACCACCGACCGCCCTGCCGTCATGATGATCCACGGCGGCAGCTGGTCACACGGTGACAAGGCGACCGCGGCCTACCACGCGGTGTGCGAGTACTTCGCATCCCAGGGCTTCGTGGTGTTCGACGTCGACTACCGCCTGGCGCCGACGGACCCGTTCCCCGCCGGACTCGACGACGTCCGGCGCGCCCTCGACTGGGTGTTCCGCACGACGACGCTCAACCGGTTCCGCGTCGACCGGGAACGCGTGGGGGTGTTCGGCGGGAGCGCCGGCGGGAACCTCGCCGCGATGCTCGCGGTGCAGGACCACGCGTCGACCGCGTACGCGAACGGGGACCGGATCCGGGCCGTCGCGGAGCTGAGCGGGCCCTCGGACCTGACCGCGGCCTCCACGGGCGCCGGCGGCGTGACGCCGTCGTTCGCTCGGAAACAGCTGCTCTACCTGGGATGCACCCGCTACGCCGACTGTCCGGCGGCGCGGCGGGCCTCCCCCGTCGACGACGTGACCGCGCAGACCCCGCCCTTCTTCATCGGGCACAGCACCCACGAGTTCATCCCGCTGTGGGAGTCGCAGCACCTGGCGCGCGCCCTGCGACGGCACGGCGTCCCCGTGACCCTCGTCGAGGTCCGCGGCACCGCGCACTCGATCGCGCAGCTCGACCGCGCGATGAGCGAACGGGTCGTCGCGTACTTCCGTCGCCGACTCGGCTGACGCCCGACAGGGACATGACGACGGCCCCGCTCCTCCCGGGAGGAACGGGGCCGCTTCCGTGGGAAGGTGTCAGTCCCAGCCGCGCGGGTCCTCGTCGGTCGCGGTGACCCAGTCGAGGAGCACGGCGGCGAGGGAGCAGATGAACGCGATCGCCGCGACCTCCGCGACGATCGAGCGGTGGTGCTCGACCACACCGAGCGCGGCGAACACCACGGTGACGATGAACGAGATGCCGAGCAGCAGCTCCGCACCGGTGTGGATGTACGTCATCCCGGACCACTCGGTGGTCGCGCGCTGGGCTCTCGGGACGTCGCGGATGGTCACGACCACCAGTGTCGGCGGTGGGAGCACCCTGTGACAGTCCCGAGAGCGGGTGCCGCTCGGTCGGGGGTCAGTGCCGCGGGTGGTGGGCCTCCCGCGCACCGGGGACCGACACGGGCACGCTCGTCCGCACGTCCGTGAACCGTTCCCGCCGACGCTCGACCACGTAGTAGAGCGCCGGGAGGACCACGAGGGTCAGGAGCGTCGACGACACGAGGCCTCCGATCACGACGAGCGCGAGCGGCTGCGAGATGAACCCGTTGTGTCCGGTGATGCCCACCGCCATCGGCACGAGCGCGAAGATCGTGGCGAGTGCCGTCATCAGGATCGGCCGGAGACGTCGGGCCGCGCCCTCCACGAGCGCCTCTCGGACGCGCAACCCCCGTCGCCGGTACTGGTTGACGAGGTCGATGAGCACGATCGCGTTCGTCACGACGATGCCGACGAGCATGAGCACGCCGATGAGCGACGCGACGCCGATCGGGATCCCCGACGCCACCTGCAGCAGGATCGCGCCGGTCGCCGCGAACGGGATCGACACGAGCAGGAGGAGCGGCTGGAGCAGGCTGCGGAAGGTCGCCACCATCACGACGTAGACGATGAGGATCGCGATGAGCGCGGCGAGGAGGAGCTGTCGGAACGCCGACGACTGGCTCGATGCGACACCGCCGATGGAGGCCTCAGCACCCTTCGACAGGTGGAGGCCGTCCACGGCGTCGGTCACGGACTGCGTCGCGGCGCCGAGGTTCGTCGCCGACGGCGTGACCGTGATCGTCGCCGTGCGCACCGCGTTCGAGGTCGTGACCGTGGTCGGCCCGTTCGACTGGTCGACCGTGGCGACGGACGACAGCGGCACGGCACCTGCGGCGGCCGGGATCGACAGGTCGCGCAGGGCCTGCGCGCTGGTCGGCGGGTGCGGGTTCTCGATGTACACGTCGAGCGTCTGGTCGCCGAACTCGACCGTCCCCTTGTCCTGCGGCGACACCGATGCCGCGACGATCCCGCCGACCTGGGTCTCGGTGAGGCCCGCCGCGGCCGCCTTCGCGCGGTCGACACGGACGGCCAGGTAGGGCTGCGCGGCGGACAGGTTGCTCGACGCACCCGTGGTGTTCGGCACGTCCTGCATGGCGTGGAGCACCTGCTCGGCCGCCGACCGGAGCCGCGCCTGCGTCGGGGCGGTCACGTCGACGTCGATGTCCGACGTCGACCCGAAGCCCGAGGTCGAGGCGAGCGAGACCGTCCCGACGCCGGAGAGCGCCCGGAGCCGGGCACGCGCCCGGGACTGCAGGGCCGTCTGGTCCGCGCTGTCGTCCGTGGTGACGGAGTACGTGATCGACGCGCTCCCCCCACCGCCGAAGGCGGCCTGGATCGAGTTGCCGCTCGAGCCGATCGTCACCTGGACGGTGTCGACGCCGTCCACGTCACGCAGCGCACGCTCCACCCGGCGCGCCGAGCGGGACTGCTCCGCGAGGCTCGTGGCCGGTGCGAGCGACTGGCTCACCGTGAAGGTGTTCTGCCCGGAGTCGCCGAGGTAGTTGGTCTTGACGAACGGGAGCGCAGCCGCGGTGCCACCGAGGACGAGCACGGCGAGGACGAGGACGAGCGCCGGGAACCGCAGCACCCAGTCCAGCACGGGCAGGTAGCCCCGGCGCAGGCGGTCGCGGTGCCCGGCGTCGTGCAGGTCCGCGGCGCTGCCGAGCGTCGTGTCGACGGACGAGGCCCCCGCGGCGAACCGGGACTCGGCCGCCACCAGTTCGGCGGGCGCCGCGCGGTGTGCTCCGACGGGGTCGACCGGGGCCGTGTCGGCGGTCGCGGACTGGTACTGCCCGGATCCCCGTCCGGGCCGGAGCCACCAGTACGCGAGCACCGGCACGATCGTCAGCGCGACGAGCAGCGACGCGGCGAGCGCGATCGACACGGTGAGCGCGAACGGCCGGAACAGCTCGCCGACGAGCTCCTGCACGAACGCGACCGGCAGGAACACCACGACCGTGGTCAGTGTCGACGCGGTCACGGCACCGGCGACCTCGCGGACGCCGTCGAGCACCGCGCGCAGCCGGTCGACGCCCGGTTGCATGTGCCGCTTGATGTTCTCGATGACGACGATCGAGTCGTCGACCACACGGCCGATCGCGATCGTCAGGCCGGCGAGGGTGATGATGTTGAGCGTGTACCCGGCGGCCTCCATGCCGATCGCGGTGAGCAGCACGCTCGTCGGGATCGAGATCGCGGTGACCAGGGTCGAGCGCCACGACAGCAGGAACACGAGGATCACGACGACCGCGAACCCGAGTCCGAGCAGGCCCTCCTCCGCCAGGGAGTCGATGGACTGCTCGATGTAGGGCGCCTGGTCGAACACGACGGTGAACCGCGGCGAGCCGTCGACCTTCGCCTCGATGCCGGGGAGCGCGTCCTGCACGGTGCGGGAGACGTCGACGGTGTTGGCCTCTTGCGTCTTCGTGATGGCGATGGTGAGCGCGGGCTTGCCGTTCACCCGGCTGATCGACGTGCGCGGGGACTCGACGAGCCTCACCTCGGCGACGTCGCCGATGGTGGTCGCGACGCGGGCGCCGGCCAACGGGAGGTCGCGGATGTCACCGACCGACCCGAGGCTCGACCCGGTCTGCACCGACAGGGTCCGGCCGTGCTCGGTGATCGTTCCGCCCGGGACGAGCGTGCCGTTGTCGTCGAGGGCGTCGCTGATCGCGGTCTGTGCGACGCCGCGCTCGGCGAGTTCCGTCTGGTCCGGCGTGATGACGATGCGGCGTCCGGGGTTGCCGTAGACGTCGGCCTCACGCACCCCGTCGAGCTTCTCGAGGTCCGGCACCGCGGTCTTGTTCAACCGCCCGACCAGGGTCTGCTCGCTCGTGCCGGGTTCGGAGACCGCGAGCTGGAGGACCGGGATGTCGTCGAACGACCCCGTGACGATCTGGGTCTGGACGCTGTCGGGCAGGTCGAGGGCGTTGACGACCGTCTGGATCTTGTCCTCGGCGCTGGCGAGGTTCGACCCGTACTGGAACTCGGCTGACACGACGCTCTGGCTCGTCGACGACGTCGCGGTGGTGTCCTTGAGGTCGGGGACGGCCTGGATCCCCTGCTCGATCTTGGTCGACACGTCGTTCGACACGACCTCGGGCGTCGCGCCGGGGTAGGTGCTGACGATCGCGACCTGGGGGAACTCGACGCTCGGGATCAGCTCCTGCTTGAGGCTCGTGAGGGCGACCCCACCGAAGATCGCGACGACGATGGTGACCAGCGCGATGAGGGCGCGGTTGCGCAGGCTGAGGACCGAGAGGAGGTGCACCGGTCGATCCTCCCAGCGGGGCCTGACACCGCGCCCGGCCGGACGTGCCCCGCGGGTCGACCGCCGGTCAGACCACGAGGAGCGCGCCGAGCACGCCGGCGGCCCCGACCACGCCCGTCCCGAGCGCGACGACGCGGCCGATCGGGCTGCGACCGGCGACGACCGCGGCGACGACGCAGAGGACGCCGCCGACGACCTCGGAGGTCCAGGCCGTGCTGCTCGTCGTCGCCGCGACGACCAGGAGTCCCCGGATCCCCTCACCCACGAGGACGGCGCCGACCACGCCGGCCGCCGCACCGCGGACCCGGCCGTCACGGGACACGACGCCGACGGCGACGAGTCCGGCGAGGACGCCCGCGGGGACCCCGAGGAGTTCCCATGTCCCGAACGGGGACAGCGCGTCGGGTCGACCGGCGAGCACGGTCGCGGCCCAGTAGCCGACGTGCATGAGTTCGAGACACACGACCCCGAGCGCCGCCGCCCAACGCGCGCCGGGTCGGACCACGAGCACCAGGAGGACCGCGGCGACGAACCACGGGCCGGCTGCGTTCGACAACGTGGCGACGAACGCCGACCCGCTCTGGCCGATGCTCGTGAGCATCCCGACGAGCAGGGCCCCGGCGAGCGCGACGACGACGCCGGCGGGACGCGGGAGCGCGCCGGATCGCGGGGGGACGACGACGCGACGGGGCAGGACCGGTGCTTCCATGCCTCCAGGATCGGCGAGGGCGGCTCGCTCGGCATCCGCCGGACGGATGACCCTTGATCGCCCCGTCCCACGGGCGTACGGTTGCCGGCACGACAACGCGATACATCGCGAGATCGGAGTGCACCATGGCGCAGGAGAAGTGGCTCGTCGACGAGCCGAAGGTCATCGACACCGGGGTGGTCCGGCAGCTCAAGGTCGGCCTCGTCGGGGGTCAGGTCGACGTCGTCGCGCACGACGAACCCACGGCGCGGGTCGAGGTCCACGCCGTCTCTGGGCGGCCGCTGCGGGTCGAGATGGACGCGGGTGTGCTCACCGTGGACCACGCCCAGGTCCGCTGGGACGACCCCCTCGGCTTCCTCCGGGCCTTCCGCGGTCAGGAGTCCGCGGACGTCAGCATCCTCGTCCCGCGGCAGGTGGCACTGACGCTCGGGGTCGTCTCGGCCGGCGCACTCGTCTCGGGGCTGACGCACGACGCGGCGCTCCACGCGGTGTCCGGCGACCTCGTCGTCGACCGGGTGAGCGGCGACCTCCAGGTCAACAGCGTCTCGGGCACCGTGACCGTCCGCGAGCACGCGGGCGCCCTCGCCGTGCGGACGGTCTCCGGCGACGTCGCCGCCACCGGCGCGGTCACCCGGCTCACGGCGGACGGCATCTCGGCCGACGTCCTGCTCGACCTGCAGGGGGTCCCGGACGGCGTCCGGGTCAGCACGGTCTCGGGCGCGGTGAGCCTCCGGCTCGCGGACGGCGTGGGGTACGCGTGCTCCGTGACCACGGCGACCGGACGCCTCCAGTTCGACGACGACGAGGTGCGGGGTGTGCACGGCCCGTACACCCGCCGGTCCGGCACGCTCGAGGGGCGCTGGGCCGACGTGCGCGTGGCCACGGTGTCCGGCCGGTTCGCGCTGTTCCACGCGGACCCGGAGCCGAGCGCCGCGAGCCCGACGGCGGGCGCGACGGCGGGCGCGACGGCCACGGACGACACCGACGGCACGTGGACGACGGACGGCACCGAGGGGCTCGGCGCATGAGCCCGGTGTTCGCCCACGGGCAGCTCCGCCTGTACCTGCTCGTGCTGCTCGCGGAGCGCCCGATGCACGGCTACGAACTCATCCAGGCGCTCGGCACCCGGTTCGGCGGCGTGTACGTCCCGAGCGCCGGCACCGTGTACCCCCGTCTCGGCAAGCTGCAGGAGGACGGCCTCGTGACCAGCGAGGCCGACGGCCGCAAGACCGTCTACGCGATCACCGAGGCCGGTCGCGACGAGTTGGCCGCGCGCCAGGACGAGGTCGCCGACCTCGAGTCCGGCGTCACCGACTCGGTGCGTTCCCTCGCGGACGGCGTGCGCGCCTCGGTCGGCGAGGCGATGCGGTCGCTCCGCGCCGACCTCGCCGCGTCCGCTCGACCGGCCGCCCCGCACCGATCGGGTCCCCACCCGGCGGGGGCGCCGACCTCGACGCCGAACGAGGGCACCCGGTCCCTCCGCGAGGTCGAACTGCTCCTCGCGACGTTCCGGCAGGAGGTCCGGGCCGAGGCCCGCCGACGCGCGACCCGGGGCACGCTCACGCCCGAGGTCGTCGCCGCCCTCCGGCGAGGACTCGACGGGATCCGGTCGACACTCCGGGACTGATCGGGAACAACGGGGACGGGTGCCGTGTTGACAGCCCCTCCATCCTGAGTAGGTTGTCCCCTCGTGACGAACGAGATCCGGTCGCTCAAGGCCCGGTTGATCGGGGATCCACTGCCCTCGCAGCAGCTCGAGGGTCAGCTCCTCCCGAAGCACCTCGCGCTCCCGATCTTCGCGAGTGACCCGCTGTCGAGCGTTGCGTACGCGCCGCAGGAGCTCCTGATGATCCTGCTGCTCGGCGGGATGTCGTTCCTGACCTTCGCGCCGTGGGTCGCGGCCCTGGTCGTGCTCCTGCTCGTCGTCGTCGTGGCGTCCTACCGACAGCTCATCAAGGCGTACCCGTCGGGCGGCGGGGACTACGAGGTCGCGCACCGGAACCTCGGCGAGAAGGCCGGGCTCGTCGTGGCCTCCGCCCTGCTCGTCGACTACGTGATGACCGTCGCCGTGTCGGTCGCCTCGGGCGTGGACAACATCATCTCGGCGCTGCCGATGCTCGACGAGTTCCGCGTCGAGCTCGCGCTCGTGTTCGTCGTCCTGCTCGCCGCCGTGAACCTGCGCGGGGTGCGCGAGTCGAGCAAGGCGTTCGCGATCCCGACCTACCTGTTCGTGGCGAGTGTGTTCGTCATGGTCGTCACGGGCCTGGTCCGCACGGCCCTGGGGCACGCCCCGGTCGCCGAGAGCGCCGGGTACACGATCGCGAACACCGAGAGCATCACGCGCGCCGCGTTCGTGCTGCTGCTCCTCCGCTCGTTCGCGTCGGGGTGCTCCGCCCTCACCGGCGTCGAGGCCATCGCCAACGGGGTGCAGGCCTTCCGCCGCCCGAAGATCCGCAACGCCCAGACGACGCTCGTGTTCATGGGCGGCATCGCGATCGTCCTGTTCGTCGGCCTCGTCGCGCTCTCGCTCATCGCGCACGTGCACTACGCCGAGAGCGCGTGCGACCTCCGGGGCTTGGCGCACTGCACGACGACGCCCCAGCGGTCCCTCATCGCGCAGATCGCGGCGGCGACGTTCGGTGGGGGCAGTGTCCTGTTCTTCGTGATCCAGGCGACCACCGCGGCCGTGCTGCTCCTGGCGGCGAACACCGCGTTCAACGGGTTCCCGCTGCTCGGGTCGATCCTCGCCCGCGACTCGTACGCCCCGAAGGCCCTGTCGACCCGGGGCGACCGGCTCATCTACTCGAACGGCGTGATCGTCCTGGCGCTCGTCGCCGCGGCACTCCTCATCGTCTACCGGGCGAACGTCACGGCGCTCATCCAGCTGTACATCATCGGCGTGTTCGTGTCGTTCACGTGCGGGCAGACGGGCATGGTCCGGCACTGGCTCCGGCTGCTCGCGACGGACCCGCCGAACCGCGGGCAGATCTGGCGCAGCCTGTCGATCAACGCCACGGGTGCGTCGTTCACCTTCGTGGTGCTCGTCGTCGTCACCATCACGAAGTTCACGCACGGCGCCTGGCTCGTGTTCGTCATCATGCCGGTGCTGTTCCTGCTCATGCTCGGCGTGAACCGGTACTACCGCGACGTCTCGCACGAGATCGCCGCCGACGACGAGACCCGGTTCGGCGCCACGGGCGACCACGCGATCGTCCTCGTCAACAAGCTGCAGAAGCCGGTGATCAAGGCGCTCGACTACGCGATCGCGGCCAAGCACGCGTCGTTCGAGGCGGTGCACGTCGCCATCGACGAGGCCGACGCCGCGACCCTGCAGCAGCAGTGGCGCGACTACGGCATCACGTGCCCGCTCACCATCGTGCCGAGCCCGTACCGCGACATCTCGATGCCGCTCATCAAGCACATCAAGGCGCACCGGCAGGAGCACGGCGCCGAGGTCGTGACCGTCTACACGCCCGTCTTCGTCGTCGGACACTGGTGGGAGGCCCTGCTCCACAACCACCGCGGGCGCCGGATCCGCAAGAAGTTGCTCCTCGTGCACGGCGTCACGGTCGCCCTCGTCCCGTGGCTGCTCGACTCCTCGGAGCTGCTGTACGGCCGCCGCTCGCGGCCGCTGCCCGGCCAGGAGCGACGCGGCGAGCCGATCCGGCCGCAGGTGCACCGCGGCGCCGAGCAGACGAACCGCGGCACGGAGGACCTCCTCCGGACCGACCGGCTGCTCCGGTCGGACCAGCGGAACAGCGTGCACGTCCGCCGCGCGACGCGACCGGCGGGCCCCGCCGAGGGCGTGGACCCGGCGGGCGACTGCGGCGAGCTGCCCGCGCTCGTCCCCGCCGCGCACGGCCGCACCCCCGCTTCGCACGACTGACCGGGCCGGACCCGGACCCGGACCCGGACCCGGACCCGGACCCGGACCCGGACCCGGACCCGGACCCGGACGTAGGATGGCCGACCATGACCGACTGGACCACGAGCGCGCCGGAGGCGCTCCGGACCTACGCGACGCTCGACAGCCACGGCGGCAAGGTCTCCAAGCGGGTCGAGGTGCTGACGGACGTGCCGTCCTCGGCCGCTGACGGGCGCCACGACGGCATGGTCGCCGTCCGCGGCCCCTGGCCCACGGGCGCGCTCGACGAACACGCCGAGGACGGCGCTGAACTCGTCCGCGGCACACCGACCGTCGGCTGGGTCGACCCCGCGACGCTCCGCGACTGGTACCGGCCCGACCTGGTGATCGTGCCCCTCCCCGAAGCGCACGGTGCCGGACTGCGCCCCGGGCTCTTCGCGGACACCCGCACGCGCGGTCGCGTCCGCATCGACGACCGGGAGGGTCACGTCGGCCCCGACGGTCGGCCCGCGTTCCGCGCGTTGGCCGGGTCGCCCGGGGACCTCCGGCTCGACGCTCCCCTGCCGCGGGACGAGGTCGTCCGCGTCGTCGAGGTGCGCGACGACGCCCGGACCGAGGACGGTGCATCGGCCGTCGCGGTGCTCACCACGCCCGTGTTGCCCGTGCTCGCGCCCGGGGTCTACCCCGACCACGCTGGCGACCGCGCGGGTCTACCGCCCGCGCCCGCACCCGGGTCGGTCCGTGTCCGTGCCTTCTGGGTCGAGCAGGGCGAGCGGGCCGAGATCGTCCGCCTCGACGCCCCCGCGAACACCATGTGGGTCGACCGCGGCCACCGGGGTCCGGTGCCCGTGGCGGTCTCCGGCGTCGGGCCCGACCTGGTCCGGTACGTCACCGAGGCCATCGCCGCGTAGGCGTACCCCGCTCGGTCCCGGCCGTCGAGGTGCGTGTCGGGGGTGCGGCGTAGCCTCCCGGGCATGAGCAACGCAGACGACCACGCCGGCGAGACCCTCGGCGGCCCCCGCCCCGACCCCTCGACCACCGCGAGCAAGGACCCGTCGGACTGGGTCACCGGTGACGAGCCGATGACCGGCCCGCAGCGCAGCTACCTGGACACGCTCGCGCGTGAGGCCGGTGAGGAACTCCCCGCCGACCTGACCAAGGCCGAGGCGTCCGAGAACATCGACCGGCTGCAGCAGGAGACCGGGCGCGGGCAGGACTGACGCCGCTGCCGCTGCCGGTGCCGGTGCCGGTGCCGGTGCTGGTGCCGTGTCTCCGGCTCAGGACGCCCCGCGCTCGAGCCGGGCGAGCACGCGCCGCGCGATGGACCGCCCCGCACGGTCGGCCCCGAGCGTCGACGCCTGCGGCCCGTACCCCGCCAGGAACACCCTCGGGTCGCGGATCGCCTGGCCCTCGGCCACCTCGATCCCGCCCGCCGGGGTCCGCAGCCCGAGCGGACCGAGGTGCCGGACGTCCGGCCGGAACCCCGTGGCCCAGATGATCGCGTCGGCGTGGTGGAACGACCCGTCGGCGAGCCGCACGCCGTCGGGCTCGATGCGCTCGGGGACCGGGCGCGGGACGAGCACGCCGCGATCCAGGCCACTCCGGATCCGCGGTGACACCGGAACGGCCGTCCCGTGCACGATGCTCGGCAGGACCGAACCCGCTCGGGCAGCTGCGTCCTGCTCGGCCACGGCGGCCACGGCGGACTCCACGCCGAGCGTCGACTCGTCCCGCCACTCGATCGGACGGCGGGTGCACCACGTGACCGAGGCCGCCACGCCGTCGAGCTCGAGCACGAAGCCGATCGCACTCGTGCCGCCGCCGACCACGACCACGTCCTGGCCCCGGAACTCCTCGGCGCTGCGGTAGCCCGTGGTGTCGAGCTGCCGACCGGCGAACCGGTCGCGGCCCGGGTACCACGGCACGAAGGGCGTGCCCCACGTGCCGCTGGCGTTCACGAGCACGGCGGTCCTGAGTTCGCCCGAGGCGCCGTCAGCAGCTCGGAGGGTCGCCACGAGGTCACCCGCCCACCCGCGGTCCCCGCC
>NZ_QKTU01000006.1 GCF_003234565.1 Curtobacterium sp. MCBD17_013
CTCCCGCGGTACCTGCGCCCCCCCCGGCAGCCCCCGCGCCCCGCCCGGCAGCCCCCGCGCCCCGCCCGGCAGCTCCGACCCCCGCGCCCCGCCCGGCAGCCCCCGCGCCCCGCCCGGCGGCCCCGGCCCCGAGTGCGCACAGTCCGGCCCCCAGCACCCCGGCCCCGAGCACGGCGGTCCCGATCAGCTCCGCGCCGAGCAGGTCCGCGGGCAGCACGCCGGCTCCGGGCAGCACCGCGCCGACGACCACTTCCGGCGCAGCGACGACCCCGAGCACCCGGCCCGCACCCACCGGCGCGAGCACGCGCACCGGTACGAGCACGACGCCCACGGCCGACCGTGGGACGCGCGGCACGCTCGGCGCGACGGCCGGCACCCTCGACGGCGCCCTCCGGCCGGTCGCGGGTGTCCTCGGGTCGCGGCCGGTCGGTGCGCTGCCCGTGGTCGGACCCGTCCTCGGCGCCGGCGCCCTCGGGTCCGTGACCGCTCCCGTGACGGGCCTCGTCGACGGCGCGCTCGGGGGCGCCGGCGCGGCCGTCGGCGAACTCCCCGGTGCGGTCGACCCGGTCACCTCGCCGGTCCTCGACCCGGTGGTCGGCCCGGTGCTCGGCGCGGTCTCCCCCGTCGTCACACCCGTCCTCGGGGGCATCGGCTCCGTGGTCGATCCCGTGCTCGGCGGCATCGCCCCGGTCCTCTCGCCCGTGACGTCGACCCTCCCGCCCGCGACCACCGTCCTCGACCCGACGACCCCGGTCGTGGGTCCGGTCCTCCCCGTGGCACCCGGCCAGGGTCAGCCCGGCGACGGCCAGCCCGCCCAGGGTCAGCCCGCCGGGACGCCCGGCAGCGCGACCGACTCCGCCGTGGCCGACAGCACGCTCGTCCGCTCGGGCGCGGGCGCGGGGACCTCGGCCTCCAGCGCATCGGGCCTCGGCACGACGGACTCCGTCCCGACCGTCTCCACCGCTGGCGGGACCCGCCCCGGCGACGCGACCCCGGTCCTCCCGGCAGCGCCGGCCGCACCGACCGCCCCCGCGGCCCCCACCGGGACCACCGGTGGCAGCAGCGCCGCCGCCGGTGGTGCGCCCACCACCCCGGTGGCGACCATCTCGACTCCCGCGTCCGTCGTCCTGGCGGCCGGCCCGATCCTCCCCACCGGTGACGACGTGCTCCCCGCATCCGTCGTCGCCGACCACGACGTCGCTCCTGATTGAGCCCGACGCACCTGCCCCGCTGGCAGGACGCGTCATCGCCGCACACGCGGCGCACCAGTCTCGATCAGATCAGGAGCACGACCATGAACAAGTACGTCTCGAGAGGGCTGTGGTTCACCCTCTTCGTCAGCGGTCTCTCGCTCGGGGGTGGGCTCGCCGCCCACGCCGCCGAGACCACGGGGACCGACGGCATCGCCTCCGGCACGCAGGTCGCCGGGAGCTTCGGCCTCCCCGTCTCCGCCACCGGTGACGCCGTGAGCGTCCTCGGGGACGCGACCAGCACCTCCACCGCGCCGGCGGCGTCCGCACCGGCTGCGCCCGCTCCGGCTGCGGCGGCGTCCTCGTCGGCGTCCACCTCGGGCTCCGGTGGCATCGCGTCCGGCACGCAGGTCGTGCCGACCGTGAGCGTTCCGGTGGACCTCGGCTCGACGGCGGTCGCGATCGGCGGTGACGCGACCAGCGCGCCCGCTCCGGCCGCTGCCCCGGCTCCGGCGGCCGCCTCCGCGTCGGCGGCGTCGGCTCCGGCGGCTCCCGCCGCCACCACCTCCGGTTCCGACAGCGTCCTCGGCGGCACCCAGGTCGCCCCCGACGTCGCCGCACCGATCGGGGCCACCGGGGACAGCATCGCGGTCCTCGGGGACGCCACCGGCACCAGCTCGGGAGGCTCGGCACCGGCCACGAACGCCGGGTCCACCCCGGCGTCGGGGTCGGGTCCGACCACCTCGGGCTCGGACGGGACGGCCTCGGGGACGCAGGTCGCACCCGTGGTGAGCGCACCCGTCACCGTCGGCGGCAACGGCATCGCGCTCCTCGGGGACGCCAGCTCCACCGGCACCTCGGGCAGCGGCACCTCCGGCTCGACCGGCAACGGTGGCAGCGGTGCCAGCGGCAGCACCACAGGGTCCGGGTCGACCGGCGGGAGCAGCACCACCACCTCCGGCTCGGACGGGACGGCCTCGGGGACGCAGGTCGCGCCCGTGGTGAGCGCACCCGTCACGATCGGCGGCAACGGGATCGCCCTCCTCGGCGACGCCAGCTCCACCGGCACCTCGGGCAGCGGCACCTCCGGCACGACCGGCACCGGCACCAGCACCAGCACCAGCACCGGCAGCACGGACACCGGCACGACCGGCGGCACCACCACCTCCGGCTCGGACGGCACCGCGTCCGGCACCCAGATCGCCCCGGTGATCAGCCTGCCGGTCACCATCGGCGGTACCACCGTGGCGGTCGGCGGCAACAGCACCACGACGCCGGACCCCACCACGCCCGCCGGGCCGACGAACCCGGTCGTCACGGATCCGACCAGCCCGGCCGACCCGACCAGCCCGGCCGAGCCCACCACGCCGGTGGGCACCACGGACCCCGCTGACGGCACCGACCCCGTGTCGACCACGCCGGCCGGGAACGACCCGACCGCCACGACGGGGGACGAGGGCACGGTGACCGGCCGCGCCGCGGGCATCGTCCCGGCCACGGTGGTCTCGACGGCTCCGGCCGCGGCGATGACCCGCACCGCCTCCACCACCGGCACGATCGCCGCGATGGCGACCACCGCCTCCACGGCGGCGCTCGCGTACACGGGGTCGACGGGCATCGCGGTCTTCGGCGGGATCGGACTGCTGCTCCTGCTCGTGGGACTCGCGCTGCTGTTCCTGCACCGCGAGTCGGTGATCCGCAGCCGCCGCTGAGCCGCCGTTGAGCCGCGGCGATCCGCTCGAGTCGAGCCGCGAATCGGACTCCGAGCCGGGGAACGTCCCGGTTCGGAGTCCGATTCGCGGCTCAGACCCATGGGCTACCGTGCTGCCATGAGGGCCAGCGCGGGCGCGAGTGGATCCGGACGGCGGTCCCCCGCGGTCCTGGTGGTCACGATCGTGTCCGCGTTGCTCGTCGTCGCGGCAGCGGCGTTCGCCGGGCCGCTGCGGTTCGGCGGACCACGATGGTCCCCGACGATCGCGCTGCCGACCGCCACGACCGCACCGGGACCGACCGCGGCGACCACCCCGACGGCGCAGCCCGGCGCCGCCGGACACCGCTCGACCCTCCACGTCGACCTGACCTGGCCACTGCTGATCGCCGGCCTGGTCGTGCTCGCACTCGTCGTGGTGCTCCTGGTCCGCCTGCTGGGACGGCGGCGACGTGGCGGAGCCGAGCCGGGCCTCCCCACCGGCCTGCTGACGGACGACGTGTCGGACGTCGACGTCCCGACCACGGCGGCCGCGATGCGCACGGTGCACCGCGGCCTCGCGCGCGCGCTCGACGTCATCGACCAGGACCGACCGGCGTCGGACGCGATCACCGCCGCGTGGCTCGGCCTGCAGGAGGCCGCCGAGGACGCCGGCTACCGGCGGCAGATCGCGGAGACCCCGACCGAGTTCACGGCGCGGGTGCTGCTCCGGCTCGAGCTGGACCGGAACGCCGTCGGGACGCTCCGGGACCTCTACGTGATGGTGCGGTTCGGCACCACGCCGGCCGGGCCGACGGAGGTGCAGGCGGCCCGCGTGGCGCTGCGGACGCTGCAGGAGCGGTGGCCGGGCGGGACACCCACCGCGGCCTCGGAGCAGCGCCGGTGAGCGGCCGGACGGTGGGACTACCCGCTCGGCGCCGGGTCGTCGAGGTGGTCGTCGTCGCGGTCGTCGTCGGTGCCGCAGGGTGGTTCTTCGGACTCCCGGTGCCCCAGGCCGTCGTCGTCGCGGCCGTGATCACCGCGGTCGGGTTGACCTGGTCGGCGGTGCGCGACGACGAACGGCTCACGTGGCCGGCACCACCCACCGACGTGGTCCGCGGGGCGCGCCGCGACGTCCAGGCGCTGGCGTGGTCCCTGCGCTCACGCGGCGGGGTGCCCGAGCGACCCGTCGTGCGCCTCCGCGCGGCCGCAGGCCACCTGCTGCTCGTGCACCACGGGGTCGACATCGACGACCCGGAGGCCCGACCCGCGGTCGAGCGCCTGCTCCCGCCCGACGTCGTCCGCGTGCTCCTGAGTCCGCGGCACCCCGAACTCGACCTCGCCACGTTCTCGTCCCTCCTGATCGCCGTGGAGGCGCTCGGGGAACCGTCCGGAAGGCTCCCGTGACCGATCAGACCGCCGACACCACCACCCCCAGCCCGCTGTCCGTGGCCGAGGTCGCCCGGCTCAGCGCCGCCGTCCTCGACGCCGTCGGGACCGCCGTGGTGGGCATGCGGGAGCCCCTCGAGCTGGCGTTCGCGAGCATCCTCGCCGGCGGGCACGTCCTGTTCGAGGACGTGCCCGGGCTCGGCAAGACCCTCGCGGCACGGTCCCTGGCGCAGGCCTCCGGGCTCGACTTCCGGCGCCTGCAGTGCACGCCGGACCTGTTGCCCGCGGACATCACCGGCTCGTTCGTCTACGCCCCGAGCACGGCGGAGTTCGTGTTCCGGCCCGGCCCGGTGTTCACGGGGCTGTTCCTGGCCGACGAGATCAACCGGACGTCGCCGAAGACCCAGTCGGCACTGCTCGAGGCGATGGCCGAGGGGCAGGTCACCGTCGAGGGTGACCGCTTCCCGCTGCCGCGGCCGTTCCACGTCGTGGCGACGTCGAACCCGATCGAGTACGAGGGCACCTACGCCCTGCCCGAGGCGCAGCTCGACCGCTTCATGGTCCGTCTCGCCGCTGGCTACCCGAGCAGGACCGAGGAGCAGCGCGTGCTCCTCAACCGCGTCGACCGCCAGCGTGAGGTCGCGACGGTGCCGGCGGTGATCAGCGGGGCAGATCTCCTGCGCATGCAGGCGACGGTGGAGCAGGTGCACGTCGACGAGGACATCGCGCTGTACTGCGTCGACCTCGCCGTCGGCACACGGGAGCACCGCGACGTCCAGGTCGGGGCCTCGCCGCGCGGTGCACAGGCGCTCCTGCTCGTCGGACGCGCCCGTGCGGTGATGGCCGGCCGCGACTTCGTCACCCCCGAGGACGTCAAGACCGCCGCCGTCCCGGTGCTCGCCCACCGACTCTCGCTCACCCCGCAGGCCTGGGCCAACGGCGTCGATCCGGCGACCGTCGTCCGGACGGTGGCCGGGCAGGTGGCGGGGCCGCCCGCGGTGGCCTCGGGTCGGGGCGCCGGCACGGGTGGCGGCATCGGCACGGGTGGCGGCATCGGCACGGGTCGGGCGACGGACGCCACTGCCGGTCGGGAGGCCCGGTGAGCGACGACGACGGATGGCACCTGCCCGTCGGGGTCCCGTCCGGAGCTGTCCCGTCCGGAGGGGCGCCGTCCGGAGCGCTGCTGCCCGGAGGGGCGCCCCCCGGGTCCTCGTCCGCCGCCGTGCGCGAGGACGCCACGCCCGGCGTGCGCTCGACGGACCAGGCGTACCGCGTGCGGTGGGTGCCGAACCCGCCGATCACCGCTGCGATCGCAGCCGCGGTGTTCCTCGCCGGGCTCGCGCTCGTGACGGCCCGCGTCGAGTTCGCCCTCGTGGCCGCACCGCTGCTCGTGATCGCCGCGCTCGGGCACGACCCCGCTCGCGGCCGCGCCGGTGTCATCCGGACCCGAACCGCGGTGCGACCCGAGGACAACGGGCGGGGCGTCATGGTCGACGTCGAACTCCGGGCACCCCAGGTCGCCGAGGCGGTCGCCGTCGTGGCCACCCTCGCCGACGGATCCGCCCGGCGTGTCCTGGTCACGCCGTCCACCGCGGCGGCACTCCGCGGGCCGGTCACGGTCCTCCACTCCGGGCCGCAGGCCGTGGTCCGGCTCGACCTCGCGCTCATCGCGCAGGGCGGCACCGCGGTCACCCTGCCGGAGGAGGGACCGACGCTCCGCGCGGTCGTCCCGCCACCGCGCCTGCGGATCGAACAGCTGCCCATGCCGCACCGGCTCGTCGGCACCACGGGGACCCACGAGTCGAGCAGCCGCGGCGACGGCGGGGAGTTCCGCGACCTCGCGCTCTTCGCCCCCGGGGACCGGCTCCGACGGATCGACTGGCGACGAACGGCACGACGAGCGCAGCAGCCCGGCGAGCTGTACGTGCGGCGCACGTCGTCCACCGCCGACGCCGTGGTCGTCATCGTGCTCGACGACCGTGACGACGTCGGGCCGGACGTCACCCGCTGGTCCGGTACCGCGGGACCCGAGCGGAGCGCGACGTCGCTCGACCTCGCCCGCGAGGCCGCCACCACCCTGGCCTCGGCGTACATCGGCGCAGGCGACCGAGTGGGCTTCCGGGACCTCGCCGGTGCGGTGACGGGCATCGAACCCCGCGGAGGCGTGCGGCAGCTCGACCGCCTCCGCTCAGCGACGGCACGAGCGGTCCCGACGAGCGACACCCCGGGGCCGGTGCGCGCGCCGACCGTGCCCGCGGCCTCGCTCGTCGTGGTGCTCTCGACCTTCCTCGACGACCATCCCGCAGCGATGGCGATCACCTGGGCGGCGACCGGCCGCCGCGTGGTCGCCGTCGACGTGCTCCCGCCGCTCGATCGCTCCGACGCGGACCGGCAGGAGCGCGTCGCGTCGCGGCTCGTCGAGCTCGAACGCCGGGTCCGGTTCGATCGGATGCGAGCGGCCGGGGTGGAACCGATCACCTGGCGGACCGCCGACGGGACGCCGCCCGCGGTCGCCGTGCGGCTGCTGAGCAGGGCGAGGCGGCGGCCGTGAGTGCGGAGGCGAGCCGGGCCTCCCGGTCGTTCCCCCATGTCGGACGTGCCCTGCCGGCGTGGGTGTTGACCGCGCTCGGTGTCGTCGCGGGCCTCGGTGGGGCGTGGGTGGCCGTCGGTCCGAGCGGGTGGTGGTTCGCACTCGCGGTGGCGCTCGTCGCCGCGTCGGCGGTGTTCCCGCGTGGGCCGTTCACCGCCGGACTGGTCGTGCAGCTCGCAGTGGCCGCCGTCGCCGGGGGTGCCGGGGCTGGATGGGGTCCGCTCGCAGTCGTGCTCCTCAGCACGCACCTGATCGTCGCGGTCGGCATGGTGGCGTCGGTCGTACCCCGGCGAGCCCTCGTGCAACTGCGGGCACTGCGGCCGTCGGCACTCCGGTTCGTCGCGGTGCAGGCGGGGACGCAGCTCGTGGCGGCCGTGGTGCGCTTGGTCGGGGTCCGTGGCGGCGCCGATGACGGCATCACGTGGATCGCCGTCCTCGCGGCGGTGGCGATCGTCGCGGTCGCGGTCGCGGTGCTCGTCCCGGCGCTCGGCGGGAGTCGTCGGTCGTCGGACGGCTGAGGGTCGCCCGCGTCGTCCGGTCATGCCCGGAGCTGCCGTGCCGCCGCCTCCAGGGTCCGCCGCAGCGCTCGGAGCGCCGGGGAGCCGGCCCCGGCTTCCCGCTGTGCCGTGAAGACGGTCCGCTGCGGACGCCCGGGGAGCGGCACGAGGCGGCAGGTGGTGCTCCGGCCGGTCCACACGAGGTCCGGCATGAGCGCGACCGCGTTGCCGGACTCGATGAGGCGGATCTGGGTCTGCAGGTCCGGCGTCTCGTACCGCACGTCGGGTTCGAACCCCGCTGATCGGCACACCTGCTCCGCGAAGTGTCGTGATGCGGCCCCGCGCGGCTCCATGACCCACGGCATGGCGGCTGCGCCGAGCAGGTCGTCCACCGACTGGTCGAGTGCGTCGACCGGCGGGAGCGCCAGGCGCACGGCGTCGCGGGTCAGGTCCTGGCGGTCCAACCCGGCGTGCCACGCGGCGGCATGCGCCGGGTACTGCTCGGCGATGACGAGGTCGAAGTCCCGGACCCACGTGGCGCGCAGGGCGCTCTCCGGTTCGTGCTGGACCATCTCCACGCGGACGTCGGGGTGGGTGCGGGCCATGGCGCGGAGGGCCGGCGGCATGAGGGCGAGCGCCGCGGACTGGAACACCGCCACGCGGACCCGCCCCTGCACACTCGGGAGTGACTCGTCGAGCGCACCCTGGGCCCGTTCGAGCACGTCGAGCACCTCGCTCGCCGCGGCGACGAGCACCTCGGCCTGCGGGGTGAGCTGCAGACGCCGCCCGGCGGGTCGGAGGAGCTCCAGGCCCGTTTCGCGCTCGAGGGCGTTCAGCTGCTGGGACACCGCCGACGGCGTGAAGGACATCGCCTCGGCGACGGCGGCGATCGTGCCCCGGATGGCGAGTTCGCGCAGGATCACCATGCGCCGGACGTCGAGCATGCGGACTCCTCGTGTGGGTGTGTGGACCGTGGGATGTCACTGTGGCTGGATCGCGACCAGTGCGCGGGTCCACCTGTCATGCCTGTGGATAACCCGGTAGGAACGCTACCGATAACCGTGAACCAACCGTCACTGGTGCTACCGCAACCGGAGCCCGATACTGGGCGCATGACCGACCTCGCCACCCCACGGCACGACATCGATGGCGCCGCCGCGGATCCCCTCGTCGACGCCACGATCGTGCTCGTCCGTCGGTGGCTCGCCGAGGCCGACGGCCACCCCGTCGACGGTTCGGCTGCTCAACTCGCGGGCGTGCTCCGCGACCCCACGGGCCTCGCGTTCACCGTCGGCTTCGTCGACGGCGTGGTCAGGCCGGAGGACCGGACCGTCGCCGCCCGGACGCTCCATCGGATCGCGCCGAACGTCCCCACGTTCCTCCCGGCCGCCATGCGTGCGCTCGTGCGCGCCGGTGGCGGGCTCGCCCCGGTCCTGCCGGACGTCGTCGTGCCGATCGCGCGCCGCGTGCTCCGGCGGATGGTCGGGCACCTGATCATCGACGCGTCCGACTCCGCGCTCGGGCCGGCCATCCGACGGGTCAAGCGCGAGGGCGTGCGCCTCAACATGAACCTGCTCGGCGAGGCGGTCCTCGGCGAGCGCGAGGCCGCGCGTCGACTCGAAGGCACCGAGCGGCTCCTCGCCCGCGACGACGTCGACTACGTGTCGATCAAGGTGTCGTCGACCGTGCACCCGCACTCGCCCTGGGCCTTCGACGAAGCCGTCGCCGACGTCGTCGCCAAGCTCCGCCCCCTGTTCGCCCGAGCGTCCGCCGCCTCCCCTCACAAGTTCATCAACCTCGACATGGAGGAGTACAAGGACCTCGACCTGACGATCGCGGTCTTCACGACGCTGCTCGACGATCCGGCGTTCCTCGACCTCGAGGCCGGGATCGTGCTCCAGGCGTACCTGCCGGACGCGCTCGGCGCCATGCAGCGGCTCCAGGAGTGGTCCGCGGCACGCCGCGCCCGCGGTGGCGCCGGGATCAAGGTCCGGCTCGTCAAGGGCGCGAACCTGCCCATGGAGCAGGTCGAGGCCTCGATCCACGGCTGGCCCCTGGCGACCTGGCACACCAAGCAGGACTCCGACACGAACTACAAGCGCGTGCTCGACTGGGCCCTCACGCCGTCGCGCATCGCCAACGTCCGGGTCGGGGTCGCCGGGCACAACCTGTTCGACATCGCGCACGCGTGGCTCCTCGCCGAGGAGCGCGGGGTGCAGAGCGGCATCGAGTTCGAGATGCTCCTCGGCATGGCCCAGGGGCAGGCCGAGGCCGTCAAGCGGACCGTCGGGGGTCTCCTGCTCTACACGCCGGTGGTGCACCCGGGCGAGTTCGACGTCGCGATCGCGTACCTGATCCGTCGCCTGGAAGAAGGCGCCTCGCCGGACAACTTCATGTCCGCCGTGTTCGAGCTGTCGACGTCCGAGGCGCTGTTCGAGCGCGAGGCCGACCGGTTCCGCGCGTCACTCGCTCCGCTCGCCGAGTCCGGCGGCCTCGAGGCTCCTGCTCCGCATCGGGTCGCCGACCGGTTCGCGGCAGTCCCGCGGCCGACCCTCGGGCACTTCGAGAACACGCCGGACACGGATCCGTCGGTCGCCGAGCACCGCGCGTGGGCGCGCGGCGTCATCGAGCGGATGTCCACGAGCGCGCTCGGCATCGATGCCGTCCAGGAGGCCCGGATCACCGATCCCGACACCCTCGCCGCCGCCCTGCAGCGCGTGCGCGAGGCAGGCTCGACGTGGGGATCGTGGTCCGGCGAGGACCGAGCGAGGGTCCTGCACGCCATCGGTGCGGCGCTCGAGGCGCACCGCACCGAGCTGGTCGAGGTCATGGGAGCCGAAGCCGGCAAGACGATCGACCAGGCCGACGTCGAGGTGTCCGAGGCCGTCGACTTCGCGCACTGGTACGCCGAACTCGCGCGGTCGCTCGACGCGGTCGACGGTGCCCGGTTCGTCCCCGCTGCGCTGACGCTCGTGACGCCGCCGTGGAACTTCCCCGTCGCGATCCCGGCCGGGTCGGCGCTCGCGGCGCTGGCGGCCGGATCGGGAGTCGTGCTCAAGCCCGCCGGTCCGGCCGAGCGCTGCGGCGCGGTGCTCGCCGGCGTCATCATCGACGCGCTGGCCGCCGCGGATGCGCCGGCGGACGTGCTCACGCTCATACAGGTGTCGGAGGAGGACCTCGGCCGAGACCTCGTCGCCTCCCCGCTCGTCGATCGGGTGATCCTCACGGGCGCGTACGAGACGGCGGAGCGCTTCCGGTCCTTCCGGCCCGATCTGCCGCTCCTCGCCGAGACGAGCGGCAAGAACGCGATCATCGTGACGCCGTCCGCGGACCTCGACCTCGCCGTCAAGGACGTCGTGCAGTCCGCCTTCGGGCACGCCGGGCAGAAGTGCTCCGCAGCGTCGCTCGTCGTACTGGTCGGCTCGGTCGCCCGCTCGAAGCGGTTCAAGCACCAGCTGCTCGACGCGGTGTCGTCCTTGACCGTCGGGTACCCCTGGGACCCGACGACGCAGATGGGCCCGATCATCGAGCCAGCCAGCGGCAAGTTGCTCACGGGCCTGACCGAGCTCGGCCCTGGCGAGACGTGGCAGCTCCGGCCCGAGCAGCTCGACGATCGCGGTCTGCTCTGGAGCCCCGGGGTGCGCGGTGGGGTCCGGCGCGGATCGGACTACCACCGCACGGAGTACTTCGGGCTGATCCTCGGCGTCATGACCGCGGACACCCTCGACGAGGCCATCGACATCGTGAACGAGGTCGACTACGGGCTGACCTCGGGGTTGCACGCGCTCGACCCCGCCGAGATCGGCGCATGGCTGTCGCGGGTCGAGGCCGGGAACCTCTACGTCGACCGGGGGATCACGGGCGCGATCGTCCGGCGGCAGCCCTTCGGCGGGTGGAAGCGATCCGCCGTCGGGCCGGGCACCAAGGCCGGGGGTGTCAACTACCTCATCGGCCTCGGTTCGTGGGAGCCGACCGCGGCGAGCGCCGGTGATGCGGTGACGTCCGCGGCCGTGGCGCGCCTCCAGGCTGATGCCGGTGCCGGGCTGTCCGAGCCGGACCGTGCGCTGCTCGCGCGCGCTTTCCGGTCCGACGCGCACGCGTGGTCGACGCTGTTCGGCGCCGCCGCGGACATCTCCGGGCTCAGCGCCGAGCGGAACGTGGCCCGGTACCTGCCGTGGCCAGAACCCGTGCTCGTCCGGCTCGTCGCAGGCGCCCCCGTCGCGTCGCTCGTCCGCTGGTTGGTGCGGCGGCGGCCGCGGGGGCGGCGGTCGCCGTCTCGGTCGACCCGGAGTGCACGCTCCCCGAGGCCGTGCGGACCGCACTCCGCGCCGAGCCCCACGTGGGATCGGTGGCCGTCGAGTCCGCCGAGGCGTTCCAGGCCCGTGCTGGCCGACTCGGCGGCGGGCGGATCCGGCTCATCGACGGGGATGCCGAGGCCGTGCGTGCCCTCGCCGTCGCGACGAACGGGAGGCCCGACCTCGCCGTGTACGCCGGACCGGTCACCGAGGCGGGCCGCATCGAGCTGCTGCCGTTCCTGCGAGAGCAGTCCATCGCGATCACGGCCCACCGCTTCGGGACACCGAACCATCTCTGGAAAGCCATCGGGTCGGTCCGGATCGGCGAGTAAGCCGCATTGGCGGCAGAGGGCGCCGTGTCCGGCAGCTTGGCGACGGTCGCTCTGAGTTAGAGGGAACTGTCAGCGGCGAGGCTTTCTCTCAACTCATCTTCGTGGATGATTTCGGTCGTCGTGATTGTTGCCATGAAGCGCACATACGACTTCATCATTGGATCGGTGAAGCTGTTCAGGTTCTGAATACGACCACCCGTTTCGCGGTCGACATCCTGCAATACTGATCCGTATTCCGCTGTTTTGAGAGCGCGAAGGGGTCCACTGAGATCGGAGGACCGGACTTCCGTACCGAGCTCCTTTACGACTGCTGCTCGAATATCATCCATGGTCGCGTAATCGCCTTCCAAACCGGCGATCGCGTGGAGGATGCGTTTGCGGTAGCGCTTCGGACCGGTCGTTTCAATGGCTGCCATGTACTTCCGGGTCATCCGGCCGTGCCGGTCCTCGACGTAGTGTTTGACCGCTGAAATGAGGTCAGCTTGAGAAACGCGTCGCCGTCCGTCGTCCATCGTCGCCTCCGCCATGTCCAGGCAAAGAGCTTGCAGGATGGAGGGTGCGCCGGATGCGGAAGAAACGGTGACGTTGACTATACTGTCGTCGATTTCAAGACCTAGCTTCGAAAATCCGTCAGTGATG
Source organism: Curtobacterium sp. MCBD17_013 (assembly GCF_003234565.1). Taxonomy (GTDB): domain Bacteria; phylum Actinomycetota; class Actinomycetes; order Actinomycetales; family Microbacteriaceae; genus Curtobacterium. The sequence goes on from NZ_QKTU01000006.1 coordinate 12,620, forward strand.
AGCGAGCGGGCTTCATCCGGCCCCATTGAGGCGACTGGCGTGTCGATCACGAAGCGGTCGATGCCCGGGTCCGAGGAGACGAGGGAGAACGGCTCGGCACTTGTGCCGATTAGCACGAGGGTCGACTTTTTCGCGCTGATGCGGCTGGCTTTGATGAACGGCACGAGTTCATCCCGGAACGACTTTGTCGACTGATGCAACTCGTCGATGATGATGGTCAGACGGTTCTCGTTGATGATTCGTAGCATCGCTTCGTCAGTTGGCGCGCTTACGACAAGCTTCCTCACGGCCTCTCGACCGCGCTTCGCCGTCAGGTTTGCGGTCAGCTTTGATCGTTCGAAGCTCAGCCCGGAGTCAACGGAGGAAGAAGTCGTGACTTCTGTCTCCACCCTGTACTGAAGGTGCTCCAGGATCGTCGCAAACACCTTGGGCATAGTAAGACCGTTGGTACTCGCGAAATACACGAGCCGGCCTCGCCGAGGCTTCCCCCTGAATGTCCGCTCGAACCAGTTAGCGGATTCTTCGTGGCGGAAGTAGCGTCGGACTAGCGTACTCTTGCCGACGCCGTAATCGCCGTAAACGACAGGGCACCAGTTTCGCTCGACACCTCGGGTCAGCAGTTCCTCACTCGCCCGACGCGAGACGTAGACGTTACTTCGTTCGAGTGGTAGCTCGCCTGGGGTGAACACTTGCGATGCACGGCGCTTTCCGAAGAACATGAGTGAATCCTAGGTCCCGCGAGTGCAACGGGGGGTCACTTGCCAGGGTTTCCACGTGCGTCAGGCCCTGACTGAACGACGAGAAGCCCCCGCCGCTGCCGGGGCAGTGACGGGGGCTGTGCGTTGTGGTCGCGGCCGAGGCCGCTCATCTCACTCCCAGTCGCTCTGTCGGCGGCGCTCGCGAAGACGTTTCTTTATTCGGAAGGCGTCGTGCTCGTCGCCGACGATGACCGATGTGTAGCCCGCGGTGTATAGCGGGCAATCGACCGGTTTCACCGTGTGACTAAGGAGCGTCACCTCGGAGCCGATTGGGTAGAGCGCCGCGACCTCACCGATGAGGCCGATGAGCGTCTGGCCCGGATGCAGATTCCGGTAGACGTTGAGGCTAAGTGCCAGCCGTGGCGTCGGGTCAGGCGCGGTGCGCAGGCGGATGAGCAGGCGCTTGCGCGGTGGCTTCATGCGGCGGCGTCGAGACGCGAGGCCCAGAGCGTCGCGAAGAGGTCCGCGCCGGTCGCTGTTGCGACGGCCTGGGCTACCTAGCGAGGCCAGGCATCGAGGCGGACGGCGATGAGTGCAATGGCATCGGCAGGCAGAGCGGCGGTACCGGTGCCGTCGTCCTCCCAAAGGTCGTCGAGGTTGAGGCAGTCCGTGATGACAGCTTCGGTTGTGTCGAAGGCGGCGGCGACGTAGGCGGTGCTGAGCAGCGTGAAAGTCCTAACTCGTGGCGATGGCACGAGAGTCGGACCGGCATGGAACATGGCGCAACGGAACGGGCTAGTCCTAGTCGGCTAGTACGCGAAGCCGCGACTGGGCACGTGCCGGTCCCAGTCCCGCGCGGCCGATGGGTGTGTGCCGTACTGCTGCGCACGCCTCAACGACGGGAGGTCGCCGCCGCGGGCCTGCGCTTTCCCCACGGCGCGAGGGGTATGCATGGCGACGGCGTGTGCTCGGGCGGGGGTGATTTTGTATTGCATCGAATGCCTCCAGGCGTGCGACGGGACAGGTAGAAGTTGTAAACGGGCGTGGCGAGACACGACGATGCCGGACAGCATGCCGACGCCCCTTGCGACATAAGGACGCCACGGTGGCCGGAGCGACTGCGCCACGAGCGGAGCGAGAACCTTGACGATCGGCACCACGCTCCAGTCGAGCTACGGAGGCAGCCAGTCAGGCTTCAAAGCTGGATACGCGGGTTCGAAACCGCCGTCCACTCACTTGTAGCTCCTGTGAAGTAGGTCCGTCTATGCGACGGGCGCTCGGGACCTACCCCTCCGGAACCCATCTTCGGTGGACGCCCCTGCACAGGCGAGCCCTACCCATCGCGCGGTCGACCAGAGGTAGGTTTATCTTCGAACTAGGGGCGCGGATGGTCAGCAATGCAACGTTCTTCAGCGAAGACAAGAAGGCCGCAGCGGTGCTCAAGCATGGCGTGCTGCGTCGCCACCTCGCGATCTTCGCGGGTGCGCTGTCCACGACCGCGCCCGATCGCCGCGTCGGCTTCCTCGACGGCTATGCTGGAGAAGGCGAGTATTTCAATCCGACCACTGGGCGCACGGCGGAGGGATCCCCGCGAATCGCGCTGAACATCGCCCAGGATCTGCTGGCGCGGGGCTCGATTCTTGACTGCGTTTTCGTCGAGAAGGACAAGAGCGCGTTCGCGGCGCTCGAGAGCGTCGTCTCGAGCTACTCGTCCGCCAACGCGGTGGCTTACCAAGGCGACATCGGCGTACACCTCGGGCCAGCGCTCGCCAGGTTCGCGAACGTTCCCGCCTTAGTCTTCCTCGATCCGTTCGGCAGCGCACTCGACCACGAGACGACTGTCAACGCGATCCTCAAGCGTGACGGCAACCAGCCCACCGAACTTCTGCTCAACTTCTCGCTCCAAGCGCTCCGCCGCATGGGTGCACGAATCTGGGAGGAAGACGGAGCTTCCGGAAGGCGCGCCACCCTCGATCGCGTGGATGCGTGGCTCGGTGGCCAGTGGTGGCGCCAACACTTCCTTGCTCCCGAAGTCGGCGCTCTGCCGAAGCCCGAGCGGGCTAACGCCGCTGCTGAGCAGGTCGCGAGGGCCCACCGCCAGATGATCGCTAAAGCGACGGGGTGCATCTCCTATGCCGTTCCGATCCGAAGGAACGCGAATGACAAGGCGCTGTTCATCCTCACCTTGTTCTGCCCTCGTCGACTCGCGCTCGCCAAGTTCAACGAGTGCGTCAGCCTCGCGCTGAAAGACTGGCGGGCGTTCCTGCACGACCTTGACTTGGCGGAGGCCGAACGGCAGGACGCGGAGGACCCGCAGCTGTATCCGCGTGTCGCAGAGCTTCAAGCGGTCTTCGCTGCCAGCGAGGAGGGCATCGATCGCGCCGCTATAGACGCAATTAAGGCGTCGATCGTCTCCTCGCTCGCGATTAGGAGCTCGTTCTCGATGCGCAACGACTTCGCGCTCGTGATGGGCGACGCACTTGGCGTCGGGCGCACAACTCACGTCCGCGCGGCGTGGAAGGAACTAGCCAAGGAGGGACAGATAGTTGACTGTCCGAAGGGCGACCTTGAGAAGCAACTGATCCGGCGACCGTGAGGAGACACCATGTCGAAGACAACGATCGAGTGGACTGAGGTCACATGGAACCCGGTCACGGGTTGCGACAGGACGTCGGCGGGTTGCGACAACTGCTACGCGCTCGCCCTGTCGAAACGGCTCAAAGCGATGGGGGCTCAGAAGTACCAGAACGACGGCGATCCGCGAACGTCGGGGCCAGGATTCGGCATCACGACTCACCCTGCCTCGTTAAAGCAGCCCTACGGGTGGCGGAAGCCCGTCACCGTGTTCGTCAATTCCATGAGCGATCTGTTCCACGCCAAAGTGCCAGCGGGCTTCGTTCAGGACGTGTTCGATGTGATGGCTGACACCCCTCAGCACACATACCAGGTGCTGACCAAGAGGTCGCTGCGGTTGCGACGCATGGCCGACAAGCTCAACTGGCCAGCAAACGTATGGATGGGTGTCTCCGTTGAAGAGCCGAAGGTATTGAACCGCATCGACCACCTTCGGGACGTGCCAGCTGCTGTCAGATTCCTGTCCTGCGAACCACTGATCGCACCCCTGCCCGCCATGGACCTGAACGGGATGGATTGGGTCATCGCAGGTGGGGAGTCGGGCCCTAGTCACCGCCCGATCGAGTCCGCTTGGGTGGAAGACATCCGCGACCAGTGCGTCGCGACGAACGTTCCTTTTTTCTTCAAGCAGTGGGGCGGACGGACGCCCAAGCAGCACGGGCGCGAGTTGGAAGGCCGCACCTGGAGCGAGATGCCCACTGCGACCGTCAGGCAAGCGCGGCCCGCCTGAGTTCTCTCAGCCCTTGGGCAACCAGCACCTCGAAGAGGGCGATCGGATCGTCGTAGTCGGTCGGGCATAGGTGTCTACCGTTTACCGTCCGACTTACGGATGGAGTGCCTTCAGTCCGTTCGCCGGAGTGCGGTCGGGGCTTGTGTCGGGTGGGGTTAGCTGTGGGTGAGTGCCGCGCGTAGGTGTTCGTCGGCGCTCGGCTCACGCGCCATGAGGGCGATTTCTTACTAGCGATGGCAAGGTACGCCGAACCACCTGTCGGACGGGCTCATCTGACACGCCGTCGCTGGCTCCCCGCGCCCGAGCGGAGAAGCCGTGCACGAGAGGATGGCCGCAGAAGGAGTGTGTGCGATGGAGATCCGTTCGTTCGAGGACACCGACACCGAGGCCGTGGTGGCGCTCTGGAGTGCGGCCGGGCTGACCCGCCCGTGGAACGACCCGCACGAGGACGTCCGCCGCAAGCAGACCGTGCAGCCCGAGATGTTCTTCGTCGCCGAGGACGCCGGGCGGATCGTCGGCGCGGTGATGGCCGGGTACGACGGGCACCGCGGCTGGATCAACTACCTGGCGGTCGGAGGCGACCAGCGCGGCACGGGACTCGGTCGCGCGCTCGTCGAACGCGCGGAGGGGGCGCTCCTGGCGCTCGGGTGCCCCAAGGTGCAGCTCCAGGTCCGGCCCGACAACACCGGGGTCGTCGACTTCTACGAGCACCTCGGCTACGCCCCGTACGAGGCCGTCAGCATGGGGAAGCGCCTGATCGAGGACTGAGTCGTGCGCGATCCTCGCGACACCGGCCGAGCCGTTCCCCGCTCGGCCCGTTCCGGCAGCGTCCTGGTCGCACTCGGCGCCGCACTCTGGGGCACCGGTGGCGTCGCGGGCACGATCGTGGCCGCGGACAGCGCGATGTCCTGGCCGGCGATCTCGGCGCTCCGTCTGCTCGGCGGCGGAATCGTCATGCTCGCGGTCACCGCGGCGATGGGCGGCCTCCGGCGCGTGCCGCGCAGTCGGGAGGCCCTGGGGCACGTCCTCCTGACGGCCGTCCTGACCGGCGTGTACGGCACCGCGTACTTCGAGTCGGTCTCGCTCGTCGGCGTCGCGGTGTCGACCGTCATCTCCCTCGGGGTCGCGCCCGTGGCGGTCGCGGTCGCCACGGCACTGCACGAGCGCCGGCCGCCCCGCGCCACGGTGGTCCTCGCGCTCGCCACCGCGGTCGTCGGGCTCCTGCTCGTCAGCGAGGTCTCGGGCTCCGAGCCCGGGGCCGGCAGCGCGAGTGTCTCCGGCGCCGGCGTTGCCGTCGGGTCCTCGAACACGGTCGGCGTGCTGCTCGCGCTCGTGGCCGGGCTGGCGTTCGCGGGGACCTCGATCGTGAACCGGCGTGTGATCCCGGGTCTCGGGCCGTCGACGCTCATCGCCGTGTCGTTCACCCTCGCCGGGGTGCTGTCCGCCGTGTTCGCGCTGTGCACCGGGTTCCACCTGGCGAGCGCGGGGCCCTCGGCGTGGGGCGGGGTCGCGTTCCTGGCGCTCGTGCAGACCGTGCTCGGGTACCTGGCGTTCTACGGCGGACTCCAGCGCGGGGTCGCGGCGACGACCGCGGCGGTGCTGTCACTCGTGGAGCCGCTGGTGGCGACCGTGCTGTCGGTCGTGGTGCTCCACGAGCCGCTCACGGTCGCGGGTGTGGTCGGCATCGTGCTGCTCCTCGTCGCGGTGGTGCTGGTCCGCCCGCCGCGCTGACCTCCCCAGGAACCGCTGGTTCCCGCGGAGCCGGTCGCCGAGAACAGGCGGAAGGGCTCGGGCTCGGGCGGGCGGCGAGCGGCGAGCGGCGAGCGGCGGAAGGGCTCGGGGGCCGGAACCTGCCGGGCGGCTGAGGGAGAATCGAGTGCCTGCAGCATCCGGAGGTCCCCATGCAGCTCTCGCACCGCGCCCGTGCCGTCGCACCCTTCTACGCGATGGAGTTCGGCAAGCAGGCGGCAGCCCTCGAGGCCGAGGGCCACGACGTCGTCAAGCTCAGCCTCGGCGAGCCCGACTCCGGCGCACCACCCGCCGTCCTGGAGGCCCTGCGCCAGGTGGCCGACGGACGGCCACTCCCCTACACGGCCGCGTTGGGCCTCCCGGCGCTGCGCGCGGCGATCGCCGCGTTCTACCGGACGCAGCACGACGTCGAGATCGACCCCGCGCGGATCGTCGTGACGGCGGGCGCGTCGGCGGCGTTGCTCCTCGCGACGGCCGCGCTCGTCGACGCCGGTGACGAGGTGCTCATGGCGGACCCGTCGTACCCCTGCAACCGCGAACTGGTCGAGACGTTCGGGGGACGGGTGACCCTCGTCCCGACGACCGCCGAGACGCGGTTCCAGCTCGACGACGACGCCGTCCGGGCGAACTGGACGGAGCGGACCACAGGCGTGATGATCGCGACGCCCTCGAACCCGACGGGCACCTCGATCCGTCCCGAGGACCTCGCGGCGATCTGTGCGACGGCGCGGGAGCGCGGCGCATGGCGGATCGTGGACGAGATCTACCTCGACCTCAGCGACCCGGACGAGCAGGGTCGGCGTCCGCGCAGTGTGCTGTCGATCGATCCCGACGCCATCGTCGTCAACAGCTTCTCGAAGTACTTCGGCATGACGGGGTGGCGCCTGGGTTGGTGCGTCGTGCCCGAGGAACTCGTGCCCGTGACCGAACGCCTGGCGCAGAACTACTTCCTGTGCGCGTCCGCCCCGGCGCAGGCGGCGGCACTCGCGTGCTTCACCCCGGAATCGCTCGCCGTGGCGGAGGCGCGGCGAGCGGAGTTCGCCGAGCGGCGGGCGGTCGTGCTCGACGGCCTCGCGCGGATCGGCCTCCCCGTGCCGGTCCCGCCGGACGGTGCGTTCTACGTGTACTTCGACGTGACCGGGACCGGACTCAGCTCGTGGCAGTTCTGCGAGCGGGCGTTGCACGAGGCGCACGTCGCCCTGACGCCGGGCCGCGACTTCGGAGTCCACACGGCGGAGTCGCACGTCCGGTTGTCGTACGCGGCGTCGATGGACGCACTGCACGAGGGCCTGGCGCGCCTCGGCCGATTCGTGTCGTCCTTGGGCTGATCGGCGGCACCGGCCCGCGACACAGCGGGCACCCGGGCTTTCGGGGATGGCAGCGAGGACCGAACGGGGTACGGGCGAGCCAGGCCGACTCAGGGCGCATGGACAGCGAACGCGCATCTCGTCCCCCTACGTTGACGCCAACCTCGCACCCGCGGGGGAACCCGACAGGAGCCGGCCGAAGGGCCGCTCCCCCCACGGAAGCAGTCGCCCTGACGACCACCGATCCGACCGTGCCGCGCATCGTCCGCACGCGTCCCCGCTCCGGCACCACGAGCGGCACGTCCACGTACTCCTCGATCCTCGCCCAGGTCAAGGAGCAAGGCCTCCTCGGCCGCCGCATCGGTTTCTACTGGGCGCTGTTCGGTGCCCTCATCGGGTCGCTCGGGGTCGTGTGGGCCGCGTTCGCGCTCCTCGGCCACTCCTGGTTCCAGCTCATCGTCGCGGCCGCGCTCGGCGTCCTGTTCACCCAGTTCGCGTTCCTGTCGCACGAAGCCGCGCACCGGCAGGTGTTCGCATCGCACAAGTGGAACGACCAGGCGGGCCGGTTGCTCGGGACCTTCCTCGTCGGGCTGAGCTACTCCTGGTGGATGAACAAGCACACCCGGCACCACGGGAACCCGAACACGGTCGGCAAGGACCCGGACATCGCGCCGGACACCATCCGGTTCCGTCCGGAGGACGCCGCCGCGGCGCGCGGTCCGCTCCGCCTGCTCGTGCGGGTCCAGGGGTACGCGTTCTTCCCGCTCCTCACCCTCGAGGGCATCAACCTCCACTGGCTCGCGGTCCGCTCGGTCGTGACCGGTGCCGCGACCAAGGCGGACGCCCGACACCGCTGGATCGAGGGCGGTCTCCTGGCGGCCCGCTTCGGCATCTACCTGACCGTGGTGTTCTGGTTCCTGCCGCTCGGCATGGCGTTCGCGTTCCTCGGGGTGCAGCTCGCGGTGTTCGGCGTGATGATGGGCGCCTCGTTCGCCCCGAACCACAAGGGCATGCCCGTGCTGGCGCACGACGCCCAGGTCGACTTCTTCTCGCGACAGGTGCGGACCTCCCGGAACATCCGCGGCGGCTGGTGGGTGTCGTTCCTCATGGGCGGCCTCAACTACCAGGTCGAGCACCACCTGTTCCCGAGCATGCCGCGGCCGGCGCTCAAGCAGGCCCGTCTGCTCGTCCGCGACCACTGTGCGACGCTCGACGTGCCCTACACCGAGACCACGCTCGTGCGGTCCTACGGCATCGTCGTCCGGTACCTCAACGAGGTCGGCCTCGCCGCGCGCGACCCGTTCGCCTGCCCGCTCGTGGCCGAACTCCGGGTGCGCTGACCGCCCTCGGGTTCACTCCCCGAACAGGATCTCCAGCAGGGCGACCACCACGACGCCCGCGATCGGCACGCCCGCGATGACCAGTCCGGCGCGGACCTGCGTCCGGTGGATCGTCCTCCGACCGCCGGACGCCTCGGCGACCTGGGTCGCGGCGACGAGCTCGGGTGCCGCGGCGGGCGGAACGGGCGGCGGAGCAAGGCGGTCGTCCTCGAACGCCGGGATCTCGATGACGACCTCGGCGGGATCCACCTCCGGCGGCAGATGCGCGAAGCGTCCGACCCCCTCGGGCGCGGGTGCGCGATCTCGCTCGTCCTCGGCCATCGGTCGCTCCCCTCGTCAGCCACAGCGTGCCAGGTCCTCCACACGCGCGTCGAGTGCCGAGTCGATCCACATCCGCGCCGATTGACCCTGCCGGAGTGACCCGTTCCTCCCCTATGGTGAGTGCCACCGCCGCACAGGCGCGGGAGCCAGGGGGAGGGCGACGACGTGATCGACGTTGCAGGACTGACGAAACACTTCGGCGCGACGACGGCCGTGCAGGACCTGACGTTCACGGTGCAACCGGGGCTCGTGACCGGGTTCCTCGGGCCGAACGGCGCGGGCAAGTCGACGACCATGCGGCTCATGCTCGGCCTCGACCGTCCCACCGCGGGCTCCGCCACCATCAACGGCCGTCGCTACGCCGACCACCGCGCGCCCCTGCACGAGGTCGGCGCGCTGCTCGACGCCAAGGCCGTGCACCCGGGGCGGAGCGCGCGAGCACACCTCCGAGCCCTCGCCGCGACGCACGGCATCTCCCAGGCCCGCGTCGACACGGTGATCGGCCTGACCGGGCTCGACAGCGTGGCGGGCAAGCGCGTCGGCGGGTTCTCGCTCGGCATGGGTCAGCGCCTCGGGATCGCGGCTGCGCTGCTCGGTGACCCGGCCGTCGTGATCCTGGACGAGCCGGTCAACGGCCTGGACCCCGACGGCGTGCTCTGGGTCCGCGGCCTCGCCAAGCACCTGGCGTCCGAGGGCCGGACCGTGTTCCTGTCGTCCCACCTCATGAGCGAGATGGCGCAGACGGCGGATCGCATCGTCATCGTCGGCAAGGGTCGGCTCCTCGTCGACGAACCCATGGCGGCCCTGCTCGCGCGGTCCGGGTCGTCCGTCGTCGTCGCCGGCCCGGCGCTCGATCCGCTCACCGAGGCGGTCGCGCGGGGCGGCGGACGCGTCCAGCAGGTCGCCCCGGATCGTTTCGAGATCACCGGGCCCGACGCGGCGTGGATCGGCGAGTTCGCTGCCGAGTACCGACTCGTGCTGCACGAACTCACGCCACGCTCCGCCTCGCTCGAGGAGGCCTACCTCGCGATGACCCGAGACCAGACCGAGTACGTGTCAGGAGGCGCGCGATGAGCGGCGTGGAGACCGGGACGTCCACCGAGCGGGCAGCGTCGACCGCTCCCCGCTCCGGCGTCGCCGCCCGGTTGACCTTCGGCGGTCTGCTCCATGCCGAGTGGATCAAGCTCTGGACGCTCCGGTCGACGTACTGGTGCTTCCTCATCGCGGTCGCGCTGACGGTCGGGTTCGGTTTCCTCGTCGCCGTCGCGATCTCGAGTACCGGGCTCGGCGACACCGGCAGCCGCCCGGGAGCGACCTCGGCGCTCGCGCAGGCAGCGACGGGTGGCACCAGCATCGCGGAGCTCGTGGTCGCGGTGCTCGGCGCCCTGATCGTGACTGGCGAGTACGGCACCGGCATGATCCGTACGACGTTCCTCGCCGCGCCGCGCCGCTTCGACGCCCTCGGCGCCAAGGCGCTCGTGTTCGTCCTCGTCGCGTTCGGGGTCGGGATCGTCGCGGTCGCGATCAGCACCGGGATCGCGATCGCCGTGGTCACCGGCGCGGGCCTCCACCCGGACCTCGGCGAGCCGGGTCTGTGGGGGGCGTTGCTGGGCGGAGCGGGAGCGCTGGCACTCGTGGGTCTGCTCGCCGTCGGGATCGGGATGCTCGTCCGGAACTCGGCCTTCGCGATCACGCTCTCGGTCGGCATCCTGTTCGTGCTCCCGATCATCATGAGCATCCTCAGCGGTGTCACCCAGGCGCATTGGGTGACCGACCTGATCGCCTACCTGCCGAGCCAGGCGGCCTCGACGATGTCGTCGTACGACCCGCACGGCCTCACGTCGTCGCTCGACCCCTGGCAAGCCGCGCTCGTACTCGGGCTCTGGGCCGGGGTGTTCGTCGGTCTCGGCGTGCTCGCCGCCGAGCGCCGAGACGCCTGACCGGAGCTGCCGGGCTGTTCGAGCCGGTCGTCCGGTCGGGCCTCCGCTCCCGCTTCGTCACCGACGCGATGACGCGCGCCCGCTCCGCCGCATGATCGCCCGGCGGATTTCCCCCACGATGACGGCGAACGCGGCCGCGCAGAGCGGTCCCGCCACGACGTCGCTCGGGTAGTGCACCGCCAGGACCACACGCGACACCGCGACCACCCCCACCACCACGACGCCCAGGCCGATGGCGACCCGCCGCGCCACGGGCCGCTCCCGGAGCGTCGGCGCGAGCAAGACCAGCACGCCGATCACGAGCGCGGTCGCCACGGCGGCATGACCGGAGGGGTAGGACCACGTCGACGGGGTCGAGATCGCCGCGACGCCCCGCACGGCTGGACGCGGCCGCTCGACGATGAGCTTGAGCGCCTCGGTCGCCCACCACGGCACGACGGTGAGCGCCAGGGAGGTCAGCACCGCCTCCGACCGGCGCCGGACCGCCCACGTGATCGCGGCGATGACGAGGACGATGACGGTGGCCCCACCCGGGGCGAGGGTGATCCCGATCACCAGCGCGATCGCGTGCGCCCACGGCGGCGCGCCGTCGATCGCGGCCTGGTCCACGGCGAGCTCGGCGGCGTGCCAGTCGGCGTCGTGCGTGATGACGACGCCGACGAGGACGAGCGCGACGAGCACGGCACCCGCGGTGGCGACGCGTGCCCGGCTCGAGGCGGTCCGGGGTCGCGTGTCCATCGGCTCATCCTGGCCGAGCGCGCCCGGGAGCCACCCGGGAGCCCCTCCCCGAGCCGCCCGAGCCCCACGAGCCCCGAGCCACCCGAGGCGGCAGCCGGAACCCGCGACCCACCTTCGAGCGGCAACCGGACTCGCCAGCCATCCGGGAGGCGCGCCCACCGCAGCAGCGGACCTCCGTCCGACGCGGGCTCAGTCGACGAGCGTCTGCGTCCCGAGCACGATCGCGAGGGCGAGCCGCTCGGCGTCCTCGGTGCCGGGCTCGGCCGTGTAGAGCATGATGCGGACGTCGTCGGTGGCCACGACCAGCACGTCGCAGTCGAGCGCGATCGGCCCGACGGTCGGGTGCTGCACGACCTTGCGCTTGACGGTGCCACGGTCCCCGGCGACCGTCTCCGCCTCCCAGAGCTCGACGAACCGTGGACTCCCGGCGGCGAGTTCGGACACGAGGGCCTGCACGGACCGGTCTGCCGGGTAGCGGCTCGCGGTACGACGGAGTTCGGCGACCTGTCCGGCCTGCAGCGCGGCGAGCTCCTCCGGACTGTGCACCACGCGGGTGCCGGGGCCGATCAGGTTGCGCCAGACTGCGTTGCGCTCGATCCCGCGCCAGGTCGAGGTGGGTCCCATGAGCGCGTCGTACGGTGCGTTGGCGACGATGAGCGTCCACGTGGCGTCGTACACGGCGACCGGGGTGGTCGCGAGCCGGTCGAGGAGGCGCTGCACGCTCGCCGAGATCCGGGACGGCACGAGGTCGGGGCCGGGTGCGGCGTGTCCCGCGAGGTCGTACAGGAGGTCGCGGTCGGCGTCGGAGAGCCGCAGGGCTCGGGCGATCGCCTCGACGACCTGCGCCGAGGGCGAGGTCGCCCGCCCCTGTTCGAGCCGGGTCAGGTAGTCGGCGGAGATCCCGGCGAGCGCTGCGAGTTCCTCGCGCCGGAGGCCCACCGCACGTCGGCGGCCGCCCACGGGCACGCCGACGGTCTCGGGCGCGACGCGGTCTCGCCAGCGCCGCACGGTCCGTCCGAACTCCCAGGTCTGCATCCGTCCAGTCTCCGCGACCGGCGCGGCGGTGTCCTGGGTCCACCGGTCCCAGGACGCCGCGGACGACGCCGGCGCCGCAGCCGCCCTCGCACAGCACGACCACGCAGCCGACCGCGGGCAGCACGACGACGCAGCAGCATCCGTCCCCGCGCGCAGCCCGACGACGCAGCCCCGTCCGACCGCACTCAGGCCCGGGCCGCCGCCGCTCCCCTCGGCCCGGCCGTCCGCGGCCGCAGCGCCCCGGAGGCCACGAACGCGGCGACGAACGCGGCCGCCACGAGCCACAGCGCGGTGAGGACGCTCGACCGCTCGGCGAGGAGCCCGATGGCCGGCGGACCGGCGAAGTTCGCGAAGTACCCGATCGACGCGACGACGCTGACCCGCGCGGCGGGGTCCGGGCCGGACTCGGCCGCGGCGGACATGCCGAGCGGGAACCCCATCGACACCCCGACCGCCCAGAGCAGCACCCCGACGAGCGCGATCCACCAGGTCCCGCCGAGGATGAACGCGACCGCGCCGAGCACGCCGAGCGCCGCCGTCACGCGGACGGTCCACACGCGGCCGAACCGGTCGACGAACGGGCCGCCGAGTGCCCGGGTGGCGGCCTCGGTGAGCGCGAACACGGTGAAGAACAGCGCGGCGACCGCTGCGGGTTCGCCGTGGTCGTCCCGGGTGGCGAGGGTGAGCCAGTTGTTCGCAGACCCCTCGCCGAGTTCGACGCCGAGCATGACGACCCCGATGAGCAGGAGCCGCCAGTCGGCCCATCCGCGCAGCCACTCGAGCACCTTGCGGCCGGTGGTCTGGGGCTCCCCCGGCCCCTCGGTCCGGGCGCCGGCCGGGATCGAGCGGGTCAGGACGAGGCCCGCCACGGCGATCGCGACCGCCTCGCCGACGAACTGGACCGACGGTGCGATGCCGAGCGCCGCGCAAGCCGCACCGATCCCGGACCCGAGTGCCGCGCCTCCCGACCATGCCGCGTGCATGAGTGGCAGGAAGGTGCGGCCCATCGCGGCCTCGACAGCCGTGCCCTCGACGTTGATCATGACGTCGAGGGACCCGATCCCGAGCCCGGCCGCGACGAACGCGACGGCGACCAGGGGAACGGACCCGAGGGCGGCGGCGAGGCCGATGACGGCGAGCGCGACGGCGACCAGGAGGATCGTGCTCGCGATCGCACGTCGGCTCCCGAGCGTCCGCAGCAGCGGGGTGGCGAGCAGCAGCCCGGCGACGGACCCGACGGTGACGGCGGCGAGCACGACGCCGATGGTGCCGGTCGTCACGTGGAGCTCCGCGCGGAGCTCCGGCAGGCGCGGTCCCCACGCGGCGAGGGTGATGCCACCGATGCCGAACGCGACGATGATCGCGGTCCGCCATCGGACGAGGACACGGCGGTCGACGACGGCGTCGGCACCGGAACGGGAGTCGGTCACGCTCCGGATCGTAACGGCGCCGCGGGACGCGCCGGGGAAACTACACACCGGAAGGTATTGCGTGTAGCGTCGTCCCGATCCTGTCGACGACGCCGGAGCATCCCACGGCCGCGACGGGTGGACACCCCTGCCAGGACCGAAGGAGTTCCGAATGCCCACCACCTCCGTGCAGCTGTACTCGCTGCGGGACGCCGTCGCGGCCGACCTGGACGCCGCCGTCGCGCGGGTCCGCGAGATCGGCTACGAGCACGTCGAGCCGTACGCGTTCCAGGAGCGCGTCGACGACTACGAGCGCGTGTTCGCCGCGACCGGCCTCACCGCGCCGTCCGGTCACGCCGCCGTGATCGACTCGGAGGCCCCCGAGGCCGTGTTCGAGGCCGCCGTGCGCCTCGGCATCACGACCGTCATCGACCCGTTCATCCCGACGGACCGGTGGCAGACCGCTGACGACGCGAAGCGCCTCGCCGAGCGCGTCAACACGCTCACCGAGCAGGCGGCGGGATCCGGTCTGCGCTTCGGATACCACAACCACCAGTGGGAGTTCACGAACAAGGTCGACGGTCGTCCGATCTACGAGCTGTTCGTCGAGCAGCTCGCCCCTGAGGTCGTCCTCGAGGTCGACACGTTCTGGGCCACCGTCGGCGGTGCCGACGCACCGGCCGTGCTCCGCGGGCTCGGCGACCGCGTCGTCGCGATCCACGTCAAGGACGGCAAGGTGACCGGGGACATCGCCACGGCCCTCCCGTCGAGCGAGAGCGCGCTCGTCGTGCCGGACGCGCTCAAGGCGGCGTTCGAGAACCAGACCCCCGCCGGTCAGGGCGACGTCGACGTCGCCGCGATCCTCGCCGCGGCCCCGCAGGCCCTGCGTGTCGTCGAGTTCGACGCCTACAAGGGCGACGTGTTCGAGGGCATCGCCGAGTCCCTGGCCTGGCTGCGCGAGAACGACCACTGAGCTGAGCTCGACGGCGGGGCCGCACCGGGTGATCCGGCGCGGCCCCGCCCCGTTCCCATCGGCAGCGCCGTCCCGATCAGGCGGCCGGCCCCGGCGGCACGATCGACTCGAGGAGCCGGAGGACCCGCGCGCCGTCGACGGCCTCGGGGTCGAGCAGCCACTGCACCTGCAGCCCGTCGGACGCCGCGATGCTCAGCGAGGCGAGGTCCTGCGGGTCGAGGTCCGCGCGGATCCGCCCGGCCTCCTGGTCGCGTCGGATGAGCTCGGCGAGGTCGTGGCGCAGCGATCGAAAACGCTCGCGCATGAACTCCCGCGTCCCCGGGTGGCCCTCCTGCACCGCGTCGGCCGCGAGTGTCGTGTAGAGCTGCACCAGCCCGGGCACGGACCGGTTGCGGTCGGTGCTCTCGCGCATGTCCCCGATCGCCGAGGTCGGGGGGTCGGCCGCCGAGACGGTGCGGACCTCGTGCTCCCGGTACACGGCGACGAGGAGTTCGTCCCGGGACGAGAAGTAGTGCCGCAGCGCCGCGTGCGAGATGCCGAGCGCGTCCGCCACAGAACGGATCGACGACGCGTCGACCCCCTGCTCGGCGACCATCCGGATCATCTCGTCGAGGATCTGCGCGCGCCGCTCCGCCCCCTTGCGGTACCCGCGCCGTGGGGCGTCCTCGGCGGCTCCAGCGCTGGTCACGCCCCCAACGTAGCGCCAGCCGGGAGGGCCGGGGGCACGTTCCCGAGATCGGCCGCCGGTCGGGTTGCACCGGAGCGACGGGGAGGGCAACCTGCTCACCGTGCCGCACGTCCCGCGGCACGCACCGCCCCACGAGGCCCCGGAGCACGATGACCGACCACCGCCCCACCGTCCTGTTCGTGTGCGTCCACAACGCCGGGCGATCGCAGATGGCCGCGGGCTACCTGCAGCACCTCGCGGGCGACCGCGTGACCGTGCTGTCGGCGGGCAGCGAACCGGCGGACCACATCAACCCCGTCGCCGTCGCGGCCATGGCCGAGGACGGCATCGACATCACCGCCGGTCGGCCGACCGTGCTCGAGACGGACACCGTCCGCGCGTCCGACGTCGTCATCACCATGGGGTGCGGCGACGCGTGCCCGGTGTTCCCCGGCAAGCGCTCCGAGGACTGGGAGCTCACCGATCCCGCGGGCTTGCCGCTGGAGCAGGTGCGGCCCGTCCGTGACGAGATCCGGCGGCGCGTCACGGCGCTCGTCGCGGAGCTCGACGCCTGACCCGTCCGGCGCGATCGACGGCACGGTCGCTTCTGCGGCACGGTCGCTTCTGCAGCCCGACCGCTCCCGCGGCCCTACCGCTTCCATCGGCCCGCGCCTACGCTGTCCTCAGATCGCCCGGAGAGCAGGAGTCGACGATGACCGAACGCAACGCTTCCGACGGCACCCCCGGCAACGTGGTCCGCGGTGAGGTGATCATCCTGCAGCTCGACCCGGCGGAGCTGCTGAGCGAACCCCCGACCGACGCGGAGTTCGTCGGCGTCCTGCTGTCGAGCACCGAGGGGCGGCCGTCGTACTTCGCCGGGCACCGCATCGGCGGCGAGGCCTACGACCGCGTGTCGATGAAGTTCAGCGACCGCGAGCGGGTGTGGGTGAAGGTCGCCGACTCGGGCCCCGACGTGACGTACCGGCTCATCACGGCGAACCAGTACGCGACCGGGCGTCCCTGACGGCTCCGCCCTGCGCGCCCGGGCCCTCGCGCCCGGGCCCCCGCGCGAGGTCGGCCGAGCACGAGTCGCCCACGCACGGCTCGCCCGGGCGCGGCCCGGGGTGCATGATGCCGTCATGACCATCGGCTTCGACCGCGACTCCTGGGACGCCCACTGGCGCGACGCCGACGGCGACGAAGCCGAGGGACCGACCACTCCGACCCCGTACCTGGTGCAGGCGGCGGAGGCCGGGCCTCCCGGCTCCGCGCTCGACGCGGGGTGCGGCACCGGGACGGACGCGGTGTGGCTCGCGCAGCACGGCTGGCACGTGACCGGCGTCGACATCGCGCCGACCGCGCTCGAACGCGCCGCACGGCGCGCAGCCGTGGCGGAGGTCCCCGACGCGGTCAGCTGGGTGGCCGCGGACCTGACCACCTGGGAACCCGAGCGCCGCTTCGACCTGGTGACGACCGCCTACGCGCACGCCACGATCCCGCAGCTCGCGCTCTACGAGCGGATCGGCGGGTGGGTCGCGCCCGGTGGCACGCTGCTCGTCGTCGGGCATCGACACGGGTCGCACCACCGGCACGACGCCGCACCGCCCGAGGAGGCCACGGTCGGTGCCGCCGACGTCGCCGCCCTGTTCGACGGACCCGACTGGCGCGTCGACCGCGCGGAGGAGCCGCGGCGCGAGATCGTGCGCCGCAGCGGCCCGGTCGTGCTCCACGACGTCGTGGTGCGCGCCACGCGCCTGCCCTGACCAGACGGCCCACCCCGAGGGTCCACGCGGAGGGACCCTCGGGGTGAGGCCGTGACGGCCCTCCCCACCGGGTGTGCTGCGGGGACCCTCCACATCCCCGTTCTGGGGAGGACCGCGGCGGACGGCACGACTGGTAGCGTTCCCGGGCCGACGAGGGGGAGCACGTGACCTACTGGACGACTGGGGAGCATCCGGGGACCACCGAACGCCGTACCGGGGGTGTCCTGCTGCTCATCGTGGTGGCGGTGCTCGCCGGGCTGATCGGCGGGGCGATCGCCGCGTTCACGACCGGGCCGGTGATCGCGCACCGGTTGGTCCTCGACGAGTTCACGAAGGCCGTCCACTGGACCGCGTGCGGTCACGACCGCTGCGCCGCCGTGGAGGCCCCGCTCGACTGGGAGGACCCGGGCACGCGCGCGATCCACCTGGCGCTCATCGAGCACCGCGCCACCGGCAAGCGCCTCGGTACGCTGCTCGTCGACCCCGGCGGGCCGGGCGAATCCGGCGTCGACCTCGTCGGGAGCAGCGTCCGGAACGCCGTCACGGCCACGGTCGCTCGGCACTACGACGTCGTCGGGTTCGACCCCCGCGGCGTCGGGTACTCCAGCGCGGTGCACTGCGGTGGCGCCGCCGAGCTCGACCGGTACCTCTACAGCGTCCTCCCCGGCACCATCGGATCGAGCACGTGGCTCGCCGCGGACCGCGAGCGTGCCCGGACGTTCGCCCACGACTGCGCCGAGCACACCGGAGCGCTGCTCGGGCACGTCGACACGGTGAGCGCCGCCCGCGACATGGAGCTCCTCCGCGCCGATCTCGGCACGCGGCGCCTCGACTACCTCGGGTACTCGTACGGCACCGAACTCGGCAGCGTCTACGCGTCCCTCTACCCCCACCACGTCGGCAGGTTCGTGCTCGACGGCGCCGTCGACATCTGGACCCCGACCTCCACCGACGGCGTCGTGGCGCAGGCGAAGGGCTTCGAGGGCGACCTCCGCGCCTGGGCCCGGGCCTGCGTCCGCGGATCGGAGAGCGCCGTCGTCGGCGACGCCACCTGCCCCTTCACGGGCACCGTCGACCACGCGATGAGCCGGATCCGTCACCTGCTGCACGCGGCGGACACGGATCCCCTGACGGCGAGCGACGGTCGGCGGCTCGACGGGGCGACGCTCTCGACCGCGATCGTCAACGACCTGTACAGCACCACGGAGTGGCCCGCCCTGACCACCATGCTCCGCGGCGTCGCGGCCGGCGACCCCGCCAAGGCGTTCCACGCGGCCGACGCCTACAACGGCCGGCGATCGAACGGGAAGTACTGGGACAACGCGACCGAGGCGTTCACCGCGATCGGCTGCCTCGACGGCGGCGCCGACGACGTGACCGCGGACATGCGCCACGAGGCGAAGCAGCTGGCGCACGCGGCACCGACGCTCGGCCGCTACCAGGCGTACGGCGACGTCACCTGCGGGCAGTGGCCGGACGGCATGGTCGCGTCCCCGCCGCCCCCGACACACGGCGGGCAGGACCCCGTGCTCGTCATCGGCTCGACCGGCGACCCCGCGACCCCGTACCACCAGGCGAAGACCCTGGCCGCGCTGTTCCCGTCCGGGCACCTCGTCACCCACGTCGGCGAGGGGCACCTGGCGTACAACTACGGCGACGAGTGCGTCGACGACACGGTGGACGCGTACCTCGTGCAGGGGCTCGTGCCGAGTCGCGATCCGCGGTGCCGCTGAGACGCTGAGACGCTGAGCGGGGGCCCGCCCGCTGGCCTCGGAAGTGACAGCAACGCTCCCGTTACTGTCACTTGTCGCTTCTAAGTGAGAATAGCGGCGCCGTTACTGTCACTTACGGGCCACAACTGATAGTTTGACCCTCGCTGATGTCAGTTGTGTGCAGGAGGGAGACGTGGTGTCCTGGCCCGCGCGGACGTTCCGGACCGTTCCGTGGACTCCGTCCTCACGGCGTGGGTCCTCTGCCGATCGGCGCCTGACCGAGGTCGACGTCTCGGTGCCACCGCACATCGCCGGGCTCCCCTTCACGGCCGTGGCCACGCGAGAACTCGAGCGCGCGATGCGCGAGGTGCGGACGCTCGAGGAGACCTACGCCGACGTCCTCCGACCGCTCGCCGGGTTCCTCGTCAGGACCGAGTCCGTCGCCTCGTCGAAGATCGAGCACGTCACGGCGTCCGTCGAGGACTTCGCGCGTGCGTTGGGCGGGGTCCGGTCGAACTCGTCGGCCGTCTCGATGGTGTCCGCCGGTCGCGCCATGACGGAGTTGATCGACACGGCGCACCCGGCGATCACCCTCGACGCGATCCTGGCCGCGCACCACGCCCTGATGTCGGAAGATCCGTCCGAGCGCATCTACGCCGGGCGACTCCGCGACGTCCAGAACTGGATCGGCGGCAGCGACCACAGTCCGCGAGGCGCGCTCTACGTCCCGCCACCGGCCGAGACCGTCGACGACCTCATGACTGACCTGATCACGTTCGCGAACGCCGACGACGTCCATCCCGTGGCGCAGGCCGCGATCGTGCACGCGCAGTTCGAGACCATCCACCCGTTCACCGATGGCAACGGCCGCATCGGACGAGCGCTCCTCGGTGCCGTGCTCCGCCGTCGCGGCGTTGCCCGGAGCACGGTCGTGCCGGTCGCCTCGGCGCTCTCGGCCGACACAGAGCACTACTTCGACTCGCTCACTGCCTACCGGGATGGCGACGCGGACCGCATCGTCGAGGACATCGCGCTCTCCACGCAGATCGCCGCCCGTGAGTCGGAGCACACGGCCGCGCTGTTCCGCACCCTGCCCTCCGATTGGCGTGCCGCCGCCAGCCCACGCCGGGGTTCGGGCGCGGAGGACGTCATCGACCATCTCCTCGCGCTCCCGGTGTTCACCGTCGAGCAGATGGCCCATGAGACGCATCGCGACGAGCAGACGGTGTTCCGCGCTGTCGCTCGACTCGAGGACTCCGGCGTGATCCACGAGGTCACGGACCGGAAGCGTGACCGTGTGTTCGCGGCGCGCGACGTCCTCGACGAACTCGACGACCTCGACCTGCGCATCCGGAACGCCATCACGGCAGAGCGCCGCGGGTAGTCGGAGTCCGTCCCGACCCTGCCCCTGTGGAAACGTCGTCCCCGCCGCCTGTCGATTCCCGCACACCCCGTTCGACAAGGGAGTACCGGTGGAACCACCGGCGACGACGACGGGAGACGACATGACTCAGTACGCGATCCTCATCTACCCCGGTGCAGGTCCGGCCACCGCCGAGGACCTCGCCGAACACGACCAGCACGCGGCCGACCTCATCGCGTCGGGCGCGCTCGTGGCGGCCTTCGCACTGACACCGCCCGAGGTGACCACCACGGTCCGGGACGGCGTGGTCAGCGACGGCCCGTTCCCCGAGACGAAGGAGGTCATCGCCGGCCTCGGCATCATCGAGGCGCCCGACCTCGACGCCGCACTCGCGATCGCCGCCCGCAACCCGGCCACGTGGCAGGGCGGCGCGGTGGAGGTCCGGCCGGTGGTCGGCGGATGGGTCCGAGGCGACGTGAGAGCGGCCTCCGGGCAGGCTCCTGGCGTCCCCGCCGCCGACGGGGCATGACGGGCACGACCCCGGCGGTCGTGCGCGCAGCGCTCGAGGAGGCCCACCGCCGCGGGTGGGCGGGCCTCCTCACCGCCACGGCGCGGGTGACGCGCGATCTCGACCTGGCCGAGGAGTGCGTGCAGGAGGCGTCGGCCACGGCGATCGAGGCCTGGTCGACCGGCGGCGTGCCCGACGACCCGGTGGCCTGGCTCGCGACCGTGGCCCGTCGTCGCGCACTCGACGCCGTCCGCCGGGCGGTGACGCTGCGGCGGAAGCTCCCGTTGCTCGTCGAGCCCGATCGGTCACCATCCCCGTCGGAGCCGCGGGACGCCCCCGATCACCGCCTCGACCTGGTGTTCCTGTGCTGCCACCCCGCGCTCGCCCCCGAGTCGCAGCTCGCGCTGACGCTCCGTCTGGTGTGCGGGATCCCCACCGCGGACGCCGCGCGGCTGCTCCTGGTGCCGGAGGCGACCGTCGCGGCTCGGCTCACCCGGGCGAAGCGGAAGATCCACGACGCGCGGATCCCGTTCCGCACTCCGCCGACCGCCGAGCTCCCGCACCGGCTGCCGATGGTCCTCGCCACCGTGCACCTCGTGTTCACGGCCGGCCACACGGCTCCGTCCGGTGCGGGACTGCTGCAGCCGGACCTCCTGGACCGGGCCATCGAACTCGGACGGATGCTCGTGGCCGTGCTGCCCGACGACCCCGAGGTGCAGGGCCTGCTCGCGCTCATGCTCGCGACCGACGCCCGACGCAGCACGCGGGTCGACGCCGCCGGCGCGCTCGTCCCCCTGGCCGACCAGGACCGGAGCCGGTGGGACCGCGCCATGATCGACGAGGCGCGCGCCCGAGCACTCCGGGCACTCCGGCCCCCGCCCGGACGCTTCGCGCTGCAGGCCGCCATCGCCGTCCTGCACGCCGAGGCGCCGTCCACCGCGGCAACGGACTGGAGGCAGATCCGGGCGCTGTACGACGCGCTCGTCCGCGCGTGGCCGTCCCCCATGGTCCTGCTCGCCCGGGCGGTCGCCACCGCCGAGGTCGACGGCCCCGACGCCGCGCTCGTCGAACTCGACCGGCTGCGAGACGATCCCCAGCTCGCCCGGAACCACCACCTCGCGGCGACGCGCGCCGAGCTGCTCCACCGCAGCGGGCAGCCCGAGGAGGCCGTGGTCGCGTGCGATCGCGCACTCGCCCTGGTCGAGAACGCGGCCGAGCGAGACCACCTGCTCACTCGGCGGGCGGTCTACGCGGGGGTCGAGCGAGGCTGAGTGCGGAGCAGCCTGCGAGTACCACGACCGCTGTTCCGGGCGCGCAGCCGGCCACTGGATCACCTATTCGTTTCGTCCTCGAGATCGGCCTTCACCATCCCCCCGATCTGCGGATCGTCACGCAGGGCGAACAGGACGTCGCGACCGCGTGCGCCACCCGCCCGCAACACCGCGTTGACCAACCAGTCGCGGTTGTACCGGCGGACATCGGAAACGAGGGGGAAGAGATCGTCCACGGTGTCCGGCGTGACGTGCTCGGCCAGCGCCGCAGCAAGACCCATCGCCTTATTCGGATACAGCGAGAGGACCGTGTACGCCTCCACCATGAGCTTCCACGCAGTCTGCCCACCAGGACGCGCCAGCGTTGCGCCGACATCGCTCGCGACGTGGTCGCTGAGCTCGCGATCTCGCAACGACTCGGCGAGCACGCGGGCTCCTTCCGGAGTCAACTCCGTCATCTCGAGGACCGACCCGACGTCGATACCAACGCCCCGAAGTGCCGTGAGGATCTCGCTGTCTGCCTGCTCCCGCGCTGACGCGCGCTGCCATTCCATACTCTCGCGATAGTCCTCCGCCACGGGCCCAGCTGCGGGTATCCGTGACCACCACCAACGGGTCGCCGCCTCCCCCACATCGGCCTCGAGCACGAGTGGTTCGACGGTCTCGGAGATGTCGGAGAGCACCCAATCCGCGAGCCGCAACGTCGGGGGGAGCGCTGTCCCTGAGGCAGACCCGACCAATTCACGGTCGATGACGTCGCGGAGGTGAAGCGCGCCGAGGTAGTCGTCGAGCGTCCACGGGCGCACGGTCTCCGTCCTCGAGTCGTCGGCGAACTTCAGAACCCTGGCCGCCCAATCCTCGATCAGGGTCGAGAGGGGGAACGTGCGCGTCCCGAACGCGACGGGCTGATCCAGATCCGTGATCTTCACGCTCACACATCCCTGAGCTGCCGCTCGAGATCCCATCCTTCTGGTGGACTCTCGCGAGACCACCAAGGCGCACCAAAATCAAGCCAGTTCTGCCGCCATCGGTCGTAATCGATGCCCCTGTCGTCATCCGACACTCCGAACTGATAGCCGCAACAGGGGCAGATATCGAACGAGGGAAGACCGTACCGATTACGCGCCGGCTCGTACAAGCCGGGATATCTGCACACAGGACAGCGGTACATCGTCACCATGTCCACCACCGTCCCCTGTCGATCATCGCAGCAGCTCTCGCACTCCCGCACGCGGAACATTCTCGTGCAACCGCCCGGATTCGGTGCAGTGGCGTCGAGTGGGGTCCAGGGTGTGCAGAACTCGATGTGCGGGAGCAGGGAGGTGTGGTCATCAGTTGCGACCAAGGCCTTCGGCTCGCTGTTCAACCACATCCCCTCGTCCGAGGGTCGCGTGATCCGCGCGGCGCTGCCTACCCTGGTCCGGCCGACGGGAGGAACTCGATGCGATCCAACACCAGCGCCAGCGCCGCTGTCCGGACCGGGGTCATGGTGGCCGCCGCGGTCCTCCTGGCCGTCCTGCTGGCCGCCGTTCGCACGCCGTCCTCGGCGAGCGCGGCCGCCACCCTCCTGTCACAGGGCAAGCCCGTCACGGCGTCCTCGGTCGAGAGCTCGGCGCACACGGCGGCCATGGCGGTCGACGGCAACACGACGACGCGATGGTCGAGTGCTCGGAGCGACGCGCAGTGGCTGCGGGTGGACCTCGGCGCGCGGGCCGCGATCTCGAGCATCACGCTCCGGTGGGAGGCCGCCTACGCCAAGGCCTACAAACTGCAGGTCTCGAGCGACGCCACGACCTGGAAGACCGTCGCGAGCACGACCGCCGGCACGGGTGGCGTCACCACGACCAAGGTCGCCGCCACCGGTCGCTACGTGCGGATGCTCGGCGTCAAGCGGGCGACGCAGTACGGGTACTCGCTGTGGGAGTTCCAGGTGTCGGGCACCCCGGTCGCCGCGACGCCGACGCCCACCCCGACCCGGAGCGCCGCCCCGACCACCGGGGTGCACGTCACCGGCACGCAGGGGCACTGGCAGCTGGCGGTCGACGGCAAGCCGTACCTCGTCAAGGGCGTGACGTTCGGGCCCGCGAATGCGCAGGCCGCCACCTACCTGGCGGACATCGCCGCGATGGGCGCGAACACCGTCCGCACCTGGGGCACGGACTCGTCGTCGGGGCAGCTGTTCGACGCCGCCGCGGCGAACGGCCTGCACGTCGTCGCGGGGCTGTGGCTCGACCAGAACGCCGACTACGCGACCAACACGTCGTACGAGTCGTCGACGCTCGCCAGCATCCAGGCGACGGTCACGGCCTACCGGAGCAAGCCGGGCCTGCTCATGTGGGACGTCGGGAACGAGGTCATGATCGGGCAGAGCGAGACCGAGCGGGTGGCGTACGCCAAGTACGTCGAGCAGGTCGCGAAGGCCATCCACGCCATCGACCCGAACCACCCGGTGACCTCGACGGACGCCTGGACCGGCGCCTGGGCGTACTACGCCAAGTACGCGCCGGACCTCGACCTGTACGCCGTGAACACCTACAACGGGATCTCCGGCGTCAAGCAGGCCTGGGCGAGCGGCGGGTACAGCAAGCCCTACCTCGTCACCGAGACCGGGCCGGCCGGCTCGTGGGAGGTCGCGGACGACGCGAACGGCATCCCTCGCCAGCCCACGGACACCGCGGCCGCCCAGGCCTACACGAACGCCTGGAGCGACATCGTCGGTGACCCGGGAGTGGCGCTCGGCGCGACGATGTTCAACTACGGCACCGAGAACGACGAGCCGGGCGTCTGGCTCAACCTGCGGACCGACGGGCTCAAGCGGCTCGGCTACTACGCCATCGGGAAGGCCTACCGCGGGTCCGTCACCGGGAACACCCCGCCGGTGATCCAGAGTTTGACGCTGACGCCCTCGACCGGCGCTGCCCCGGGCTCGTTCATCGCGGTCTCTGCGCCCGCGACCGACCCCGACGGCGACCCGATCACCTACCAGGTATGGGAGACGAGCAAGTACATCGACGGCAATGCCGCCATGCAGCAGGTCTCGGCCACGAGCACCGGCGCCGGCACCCTCCGGATCAGCGCGCCGAGCACGGCGGGCGTGTGGAAGATCGCGGTGTACGCGCTCGACGGGCACGGGAACGTCGGGATCGAGACGGGGTCTGTGCGGGTCAGCTGATCAGCCCTGACCGAAGCAGCCCGGTGATGCTGTCTCTGACTCTGGGGCACCCTGAGCAGGACCCATCCTCAGCAGATGCGAGCGCGCCTCCTCGGACTCGATCAGTCGGGAACGCTCGGGGATTCGGGCCAATCGGGCGGCAGTCCCGCACTCTGTCGGATCTCGGCGAACGTACTCCCGGCATTCCGCAAGCCGCGCGCGGGGTGTGAACGGATCAGGTACGAGGGGCCACGGAAGAAGTCGTCCGCCAGGTAGTCCGCGCCGAGAGCGGAACAGTACGTCCTGAGGAGTTCCTCGTCGAACCTGTCCCGTACTCGCCGACTCGCGTAGCGAGCGACGTCTTCGTACTCTTGTTGCTCACCCCATGCGCCGAAATGCCAACGGTTGTCATCCTGGATGAGGTCTACCGAACGCAGGCCACTGCCATCTCGAGCGCCCGGAACAGGATCTGGGCTGTACAGGCGAAACGCGGTCCCTTGGTACGAATGTCGCGCACCCTTCGCGTCAGGTCGATAAGGCGTTCTCAATACGACCAGTCCTGGCACTCGCAGCCGTCCCGCTAGGTAACTCACACTCGACGTCGGGTCCCCGCCGATGGCGCTGTTGTCGAAGATCGCCGACCACTGTCCGTTCGTTCCGAGCACCACCTCGCGAGTCCAGGGTGCGGTGTATGGAGCAAGCGCGTCGATCGCTGCGCCCAGCCCTGACGGCAGCGCTGCAGACGTGACCGCTCGGCCGATCTCCTCACGCCAACTGCACAGCTGCTCGGCCACCTGCTCAGCCGGTGCTTGCAGTAGCCCTATCGACCAGGTAACGGGAGCGTACTGCTCGAGTGCATCGCGGGCCGTTCGACCAGCCATCCCATCTCCTTTTTGTTCATCACTTCCGACGGATCCCCGAATCCCAGTCAGCGCATCGAGCTGGTTCGCGCGCTCGGCGGCGAACTGACGGTCGGGACCGAGACGGGACTGTCGGGACCCGAACACGCGGACCGGAGCAAGCAGCGAAAAGGCGCAGAAGGATTGAGCCGACTCCGTGTTCGCTCTCGCTGCACTCCCATGCCGTCATTCTCCTGATGACGTCTCGGAGAGGCGCATGAGGTTTTCGCGCAGTCTATTCACGTGCTGTTCTACCGTCCGTACGTCTGGGCGAAAAGCTTCACTCTCCAGCATCAGGGCATTCACGGTCTCGAAGTACTCCCAACTATCGATGAGCGACCCATGAGCATCGAAGTATCCGTCGAGTTCTCGCAGCGAATTCTCGATCTCCGAGCAGAAAACCCGGAACGACGTGGCTCCGGATTGCAATAGGAGGATGAGACGCTGGGCGTGAGCGATGTTGCCTCGAGCACGCGTACCGTCGTCGATCATTGAGGTCTCATCGCCACAACTCGGCCCGTCTCCCGACTCACCACAACCCGAATCCCGTCATCCGCACTCGTAGAGGTGATGGTCGAGGCAGTCTTCCAGGCCGGCCGACGCCTGCGGGCCAGTGACCGTAGAGGACCACGCGCCGCCCGGACCAGTCGGCGTCACCCGGTCGTTCGCGCCGTACGTGTACCGGTTCGTCTGCTGCACGCCCGTCGGTCCGGGGTCGGCTCCGGCTCCGGCTCCGGCAACGGTCTGGGGGGCGAGGTACCGCCCGAGCGCGGTGTCGAGGACCCGCGGTCCGACCTCGGTCAGCCCCGTGGAGCTCGAGGTCCGCTGGTCCAGGAACCCGTGGTCGGAGCTCCAGCCGGCACCGCTGCTGACGGCGACGCCGAACGGGTCGAACCACCGCCGCACGACCGCGCCGGTCCTCGAGTTGCTCTCGAGGTCGACGGTCCCGTCGACGTCGGCGTCGAGCAACCAGACGGTCGCGGCACCGGTGCCGTCGGTGTCCCGTTCGGCGACGGGGATGCCCCGGACGGAGTACGTGCGCGACGCGGTCAGGGTGGTCGACCCCGGCGCCTGATGGAGCTCGGTGTCGCCGATGAGGAGGGAGGCGCCGTCGACCGGGTCATCCTGCAGCAGCAGGTCGCCCTCGGCGTCGTAGACGTCGCCCTGGGTCTGCGTGCCGTCCACAGTGCTGATCGACTGCACCCTGCCTCCGGCGTCGTACGCCACGGTCCGCCCGTCGAGACTCGTGGTGTCACCGTCCGCGTCGTAGGTGAGCTGGTCGGTCGTCGTGGTGGTCCCGTCGGTCGTGGTGACCGACTGCGCGGCGTGGGGCTGGCTGGAGCCCGCTGCCGGGTAGGCGTACGTGCTCGTCGTGTCCGGACCGCCGGTCACGGAGTGATCGGTCTCCGACAGGCGGTTCCCGGTGCCGGTGTCGTAGGTGTAGCTGTGCCAGTAGGGCGCAGCGCCGCCGAGGCCAGCGGCCGTGGGAGTGCTGGCGCAGGCACCCGAGGCAGGGGTCCAGGCGTCGGTGAGCTCCTGGAGCGAGTCGTGTCCGAAGCACTGCGTCTCGGCCCCCGCCGCACCGGTCGTGACCGCCGAGGTGATGACGCCGGCGTCGTTCCGGTGGTAGGTCCGGTCGGCCTGGACCACGGTGGCGGATCCGGTGCCGGTCCGGTCCTCGATGCCGGTGAGCGCCCCGGTCGCTTCGTCGTACGAGTAGGCGGAGGAGTTCGCCACGGTTCCGCCGCGGTCGATCTGCGCGACCTGGCCGAGCGCGTTCACGAGGACGTCACCGTAATCAGCCGCACCACCGATCCCGACCGGGTCACCCAGCGCGCTGTAGTTCGTCACGACCTTCTCGGCCGCGAGGCCCCCCATCGCTCCGTACGTGGTCGCGAGGAGCGAACCATCCACCGCGTACCCGTAGGCGAGCGTGTAGGTCGTGCCACCGAACGCGGGTGCCGACGACGGGATGGAGATCGTCTCGCCCGTGGGCTCGTCGTACGCGTTGTACCCGGAGTAGGACGTCGTGTACGCGGCGCCGGGAACACCGGGCACCGAGCCCGTGTAGCTCGACGATGACGTCAGCTGACCGACCTTGCGGCTGTCGTAGGTCCACGAGTCGAGCAGCGCGCCGCTGGTGCTGCCGTCGTACTCGGCGGTCCTCCGGCCGTCGTCGTCGTACGTGTACGCGACCGTCCGTCCCCGCGCGTCCGTCCGGGTGAGCTGCTCGCCGTCCGGGTCGTAGGTGGCGGTCGTCGTCCCGGAGTCGGGGTCGAGGGCGGACACCTGGTCGCCCTGGAGGTCGTAGGTCCACCGCGACTCGTTGCCGGCCGGGTCGGTCATCGACGTCATCCGTCCGGCTGCGTCGTACCCGTACGTGGTCGTGTCGGCTCCCGTGCTGCTCGACGGGGTGCTGCCCAGGTACTGCACGAGCTTCGTCCACCGCCCGAGGGAATCCGTGGAGGTCGCCGTCGGGATCCCACCGCTCGGCGGCGTGGTGACGACCTCGTCGCTCCCCGGGTAGGTGTCCGTCGTCCGGTACAGCTCCTTGCCGAAGGACCGCGTGGCCGTCGCCAGCGTGCGGCCGGCCGCGTCGTACTGCGTCTGGGTCGAGGACTGGATCTGCTGCTGGTTCGCGGGCACGAACAGCTTGGCCGACGGCGCCACCGCACTCGCCCAGTAGTCGTGGTCGACGACGACCACGCGCCCCTGGGCGTCGTACTGGTCGTCGGTGACGATCGAGCCGCCGGAGGGCGACGGCGCCTGCGTCTGGACCTGCTGCCCGAGGCCGTCGAACAGGGTGTCGGTCGTCACGCTCGTGGTGGCGTTCAAGGTGGTGGTGGCGACCGCGAACGGCGCGGTCTGCGACTCGGTGTAGGCGTAGGCCGAGGACGGCGACGTCGGGTACGTCGCGCGTGGCCGACCGGGCAGCCACACGTCGGTACGGCGCCCGAGGGCGTCGTACGCGGTCGTGGTGAGACCGCCGTCCGCCGCGGTCTGCGTGAGGACCTCGCCGCGCGTGCCGTCGTACCCGGTGGTGCTCGTCCAGCCCATCGGGTTGGTCGTGGTCACGCGCGTGACCGGCCCGCCGACCGTCGGCGTGTACGCGGTCGTGGTCGTCCGGCCGAGCGCGTCACGGGATCCGGTCCTCCGACCGAGTGCGTCGTACGTGCTCGTGTCGGTCGTCGTCCACACGGGTGTGGATCCGCTGTACGACGTGACCCTGCGGGTCGACGTCGCGTCGCCGACGGTCGGCACGGCGCCGAACGCGTGCCCGTCGTAGCTCGTCTCGGTGTCCGACACCACATCGGCCGGGAGGCCCGGGTCGCCACCGCAGGCAGCGCCCGTCTCCGTCACCTCCTGTGGCAGGTCGACGATCCAAGCGTCGGTGTTCGCCGGCGCGTAGGACGTCGTGACACACGTGGTGCCGGCGTCCGACGTCGCGGTGGTCACGGACGTCGGGTCCCCGTGGGCGTCGTAGGTCGCCGTGGTCTGCGTGGTGCGGCTCCCACCGGACGCGATCGGCTCCGTGGTGGTGCTGTTCCCGTCGGCAACGACCCGGGCCGTGTCGAGGCCGTCGTCCGCTTCGACGCTCCCGGCCCGCGGTGTGTGCACGGTGTCGGACAACAGCGAGCCGCCGACCCCGTCGAGGTCCTTCTCCTCGTACACCCGGCCCGCGAACCACCGCGCGTCAGGGATCGTCGTCCCGGTGACGGCGACGGTCTTCGTCCCACCGCTGGCGGCAGCGCGATCGCCGTCGAGGCCCCGGAAGAACGTGTAGTCCGTGGTCTTCTGGGCCGCCGGTGTCGTGGGCGCGCCCTCGCGCACCTCGACCCGGTCGAAGCCCACCGGGACCGACCACGTGCGCTGCGCGGCCGGCGTCGACGGACTCGTGTCGTACCTCCAGGCCGGCGCGCCGGTGTACACGTAGTCGGTTTCCTGCGCGGGGTCGTTCCCGCCGCCGGTCTTCGGGTCGCGGACCGCGCTCGTGACCACGTACTCGTGGAACAGGTCCTGGCGCGCTGCGGCCGCCGGCACCACGGACGATGCCCACGGCTGCGGGAAGCACCGCTCGTCGTTGCTCGCCGCTGCCGCTTCGATCGCCGATGCCCGCGCTGCGGTGCACTGCTGTGCGGAGTAGTTCACCGAGGTCACCGCGCCCGTCGCGGCGGTGATCGACGAGATCCGCCACTTGTCGAGCGGCGCCAGCCCGCCCGTCGCGGACACCCGGTTCTGCATCCTGACACCCGCGAACCTGGTCGCGGGCTCACTGATGCTCGTGCTCCCGGCGTACCCGGTGTGTTGCACCTGGGTCAGCCAGAGGGCCGCGCTCGTGCCGTCGCCGGGCGAGGGGAACGAGTGCGACAGGGTCCACTTGTCGACGGTCGCGTAGCCCGAACCCGAACCCGAACGGACGCTCGTGGTGACGGTGTCGAGCATCGCGTCGGTCCAGAACGTGGGGACGCGGTGCGCGGAGCAGCTGGCGCTGCACGACTGGTCCCAGGGCACATCGGGGTAGGCGGAGGCGGTGGCCGGCTTGGTCGCCGCCGCGGTGATGCTCTCCTTGGTGCACGTCTTGTGCGTGGTGTCGCTGCACCGGCCGTAAACGTCGTAACCGAACGAGGCCCGGGCCGTGGCCGCGTTCGACGAGTACACCGTGCTCCTGGTCAGGCCGTAGTCGACGTGGTCGAGCTGTCCGCCGCGGATGTACGAGGTGGTGCTGCTGCCGTCCTTCCCGTAGCTGTTCGTCTCGGCGTCGTAGTAGTACGCCTCGGCGTTGCCGTGCGTGTCGACGACGTAGTCGAGGTTTCACCGCCACGCCTGCATGCACGAGGACGACGCGAAGGTCGACGCGTGGCAGGGCTCACCGGCACCGTTCCCGAACACGGGGACCGTCCAGGCGGAGTTCGTGGTGGCCTTGCCCTTGGCCCAGCCGGGCAGCTCGTTCAGCCCGAACCAGTACTGGGTGCCGTCGGTGGTCGTGAGGCGCCAGCAGTCGGTGTCGGACGTCCCGTTCGCGGCGCAGCCGTGCGCCGTCCCGACCAGGTGCTCGAGGCGGGACCCGTCGTCCGTCTGCAGGTGCCACGCACCCGTTGCGCTGTCGCGGACCAGGGGTGTGCTGTGACCGTCGAGCTCGAGGGTCGCGTTGTCGGTCCTCCAGCAGAGGTCGCCGGAGGTCGCGACGGCGGCGCTGTCGTCCCGCGAGCACGAGACGTACTGTCGCTGGATGGAGCCGCCGCCGGTGAGGCTCCATCCGTCGCCGATCGCCGAGGGCTGGTTGTTCGTGGAACCCGTCTCGCGGTCGACCGACTGCGAGTCGTACGCGAGAGCGAGATGCGGGGTCGGGCCCGCGGCCGCAGGCGGGACCGTCATCGGGTAGGTCCACGAGAGGGACCCCGTCTGCGCGGCGACGTCCGGGGCGGACGACGGGACGGTCGCGGCGGAGGACGCAACGGTCGGGGAGGAGGACGGAACGGTCGGAGCGGAGGCCGGCACGGTGGGGGCCGCGGTCGGCACGGTGGGGGCCGCGGCGAACGACCCCGTGCCGCTCGCCGACACCGGTCCGCTCGTCGCCGCGACGGTGGCCGCCGTCGTGGTGATCTTCGGGGTGAGCACGACGGAGCCCGAGCTCGCCGTCGTCGTCACCGGCGTCGCGTTCGTCGCCGAGAGCGCCGCTCCGGCGGGCAGGGTCACCCAGGTCGTCCGGTCCGCGACGTCAGCGCCGCCGGCGTTCGTCAGCAGGCTCCTCGGCACCTGGAGCTGGACCGCCCCGGACCTCGTGGTGCGATCGGTCCGCTTGATGTCGAGGGCCAGGCCGTCGAGGTGTCGCGTCTGGGCGGTGGTCGAGCTCACGACGCTGATCGAGACGCTCCGGACCGCACTGGACGAACTGCCCTGCGACTTGACTTGGATGCCAGTCCCGCCGACCGCGGTCCAGCGCGTCGCATTCAGGGCCACCGTGTACGTCCCGGAGGGCCGGCTGACGGCGGGCGTGCTGACGCTCGTGGAGGATGCCGGCGCGGCGGCGACGAGCGCCGGGCTCGCGACGTGGCCGGTGGCCGACGTCCCCGGGGCCGCGCTGAGCGACGCGGCCGTCGCCGGTGTCGCGGTCAGCGCGGCTGCGACGACCGCCATGACTCCGATCGTGACGACGGCAGCCCGACTCAGAGATGCTCTCGAGCGCAGGCCACGTCCGTGGTGGCTCATGCGGCTGACGCCGATAGCCGATACGCCCGCGCCACGATGCCGGCCATGCTTCCCCCAGAGTGCGATCGGTGAGAAGTACGAGCGACTCTCACTCAGGCGCGATGCTAGCGAGCAGCGTGACAGCGCTGGGCGCCCCTGTCCGAGGGGTCCCCAGTGATTCCGCGGCCGAGGACGTAGTTGCTGTCAGGACCCTCATCGATCACCGCGTCGGCAAGCGTCCGAGCCTTTGCACCCATCAGTGCCATGAACGTCAGATCCGCCAGCGAACGGCCGGTCCCGTTCGCCGAGCTCATCGACCTGCACAACGACCTCGCGGCTCAGCTGGACTCCGAACGCGACCTGCCCTTGGTGCCTGCCATCCAGCACTGAGGTGGTCTCCAGAGCGCTGCTTCATGCACCGCGCTCTGGGGCTGTCGCCGGACCTCCTGATCTGACTGGATTGCTCCATGGGGACGAACGACACCACCAGCGCTGGCGCTTCCGCGCAGCGTGAATACGACCGGCGACGGGCGCGCGACGAGGCCAAGATCCGCGAGACGTGGGGCGAGGGACGCCTCGGCACGATGGCGGTCGCGCTCTCGAGCGAACGCCAGAGCACTGTCGCGTGGAAGTCTGGCGCTGTCGGGGAAGCTGTTGTCGGCCGCACGCTCGATGCGATCGCCTCGGACGACCTCGTCGTGCTGCACGACCGCCGCATCCCCCGCTCCCGGGCGAACATCGACCACATCGCAGTCACGCGCTCCGGCGTTTGGGTCGTCGACGCCAAGCGCTACCGCGACAAGCGCCCGTCGCTACGTGTCGAAGGCGGGCTGTTCCGGCCGCGGGTGGAGAAGCTCATGGTCGGTGGCGACCGCACCAGACTCGTCGACAGCGTGCTCCACCAGATGCAACTCGTGCGAGAGCTCATCGACCCGGTCCCCGTGTCCGGTGCACTCTGCTTCGTCGACGCGGACTGGCCACTCATCGGAGGCTCCTTCAGCACCCGCGGCGTCGAGGTCTGCTGGCCGAAGAAGCTCGCGAAGCGGCTCATCTCGCTCGACGGGCAGGTCGACGTCGCCGCCACCGCCGCAGCCATCGGCCAGCGCTTCCTGCCTGCCTGACCCGGGAGGTCGCCGCCACGTCCACTGTGGCGGCATCCCGCCTGTTGTTGACACTTGTCGCGGCCTAGTGTCAACAACGGCACCGCTGTTGCCACTTTCCCCCGATGCACGTCAACAGCGTCGCCGCTATTGCCACGTTTCCCGGATACGTGTCAACAACGACACCGCCGTTGACGGCGCACCTGAGCGAGGCCGACCTCGCCCCGCGATCGAGCAGGACCCGCCCGCTTGGCTCGTGCAGTCACGGGCGAACCGCATCGGTGCGAAGAAGGTCTGGGTGCACCTCGAGTGCGCGGTGTGCGGGTACTCCGAAGCAGCACGGTCGAAGAGAAGGTGGCCGACTTGGGACCTCCTGGTCTGTGACCACCACCTTCCCGACGAAGCGCCGGCACCCGCTCCGGGATCCACGCGCAGCGAGGTTTACGGCATCGGCAGCAGGTTCATCGCGCTCGTCGACGGGTGGGGCTGCCCCGACCGAGTCGGCGGGCCCGGAGCGTGTCGCGTGACCAGGGCCCCCTCCTGACAGCAGGCGACTCTGGCGGTGCTCATTGCGATAGCTCGCGGTCGAGACGATCGAGGAGACTTTCGAGGGAGACCTCGAACTCCTCGTCGCTCCGGTCCTCGCTGAGCAACGCCCGGAGTCGACGGACTTCCGGCGCGGCGTCCAACGACATCGATCCATCTCCCTCGGGGACCGAGGCGCCTCCTTCGTCGAGGGGTTCCTCAGCGGGCCCTGCTTCGGCTCCGCGGACGACGGACTGCAGCAGCAGCTGCCCGAGCAGGAAACTGCTGAAGGCGCGGTAGGCGTTGACGGCCTGCGCATCGGTGAAACCGTTCCTGGTGAGCGCGGTGAGGAACGTGTTGACGACCTCGATGCTCCGGAGCGGCGGACGCAGCCACGGTGCTGCCGGGTGGCGTGTGGCCACGAGCGGGAACGCCTTCGGGTGGCTGTCGGCGATCCGTCGTACCTCGTGCGCGACCGTCTGCAGGAAGACCTGCCAGTGCTCCCCCTGCGCTTCCTCGAGCTGCGAGGTCAGTTCGCCCATCAGTGACGCGACGACCCCCTCGAGGAGGTCCTCTTTCCCGTGGACGTACCGGTAGAGGGACATCGCCTCGACACCGAGTTCCTGCGCGAGGGATCGCATCGACAGGCCCTGCGTGCCGGACCGGTCGATCTGCGCGAGCGCGGTCTCGACCACGAGGTCGCGACTGAGCCTCAGCGCTCCCGATCCTGATCGGTTCGTCCTCGGATGCTCCGCCACGGACACGCCTCCCTGCTGGTTCGCGATCCCGCGCCTGCCGGCACCGGGAGGCGCGGACCGGCCCCCGTGACGTTACCCGCGCTTACGGCGTAAGTTCCGACATGACTTACGCCGTAAGCCGGACGAGCGTGCCCGGTGCGCGCACCTCGAGACGCGCCGCATCGGCGCTCGGACGACGACGCCGCTGAGAAGGAGAAGTACGTGATCGACAACAGCGGCATCAACGAGCTCACCGGCGCCGACGTTCGCGGGGCCGACGACGCGAACGCCGGAACGGTCGGCCAGGTCTCCGTCGACAACGAGACGCAGCGCGCCGCGATGGTCACCACTCGCACGGGCGCGTTCGGCTCCTCCGAATCCTTCCCGCGCCTGGACGACGCGCACTTCGAGGGCGGCGTCCTCCGGGCGGGGTACGAGAAGCCGTCTGTGAAGGACGCGCCGCGCATCGCAGCGGCAGAGCGAGGCAACGCTCCGCGGAGCCCGCGGCGCTCACGAGATGCAGCTCCTCAGGGCCAGACACGGATGCTGTGCGGCATGGCACTGCAGCACATGCTCATCGTGTGCTGCCGCTCCGTCTGGCGCGATCACCACACGCAAAGAGGGAATGTCAGATGAAGTTGGGGAACTCGGAACTCGATGCCTTGCGGCGGTCACCGCGGGAGTGGCGACGCCGAGGGCTGACGCCTCCGAGCGAACTCGCGGCGATGATCGAAGCTCGGCTCCGCGAGGACAGCTCGACCACCGTCAGTCCGCAAGCCGCAGACGCGATCGAAGACCGCAGCGAGTACGTACCGCCCTTCGGTGACATGGGGCCGAAGTACGCCGACTTCTTCAGGTGAACGACAACCTCAGCGGGAACACCAGCAGGCGGGGTCGGTCGCGCCGGTCGCTCGATGGCGAACGCCAAAGAATGCAGGGCATGACCACCAACAGTGGGAGCCACGCGCCGTTCCGATGAGGAGCAAGCAGAAGATCGAACACTGCCAGCAGGATGAGGATCGTCGAGACCGTGGGCGCCAACCAGAGAAAGCTCCCGGCCGAGGCCGAGAGCTTTACTGGAGATCGGACTGCAGATCGATCACACTGACGGGTCCTTTGCAGCTCTCGGGGACCCGCGCGGTTGGGCGGACGCAGGCACCCCGGCTCGGCCTCGCTGGCTGGGTTTCCCCTGGGCCGGCTTCGATTTTCCCACTTTTTCGGGTAAACCCTGATCAGGAGGGGCTTCGGACTAGACGTCGAACAGCTGCTCGGCGCCGGCCCGGATCGACGCGAGGCGCTTCGAGACCGCGCCTGCCGTCCGCAGTGGTCGTGTTCAGGAGTGTGACGCCGTCACCCTCGCCGATCTGCGATCGCTTGGTTCGCGAGCGCCAGCGCACCGGGGAGGTTGAAACCGCTCGAGGTGGTCGACCGGTCAGTCACTCGAGGAGTCTCGATGCGCGGGGCGAACGACACATTCGGACGCTTGCGCAGGACCTCAAGCCAGTGTTCGATGACCTCGTTCTCAGCGGGGAAGACGTCGGCGAATATGATGGGTAAATCAGTAATCTGCAGCATCATGTGGGCTGGCGAATCAGCGCGTCCTTGAGCTAAGCGCATCACGGTGTCGAGCGTCGCGGGGAACACCACGAAGCACTCCGAGGTACCGCTCTGTCCGTCCCGCCAGGAGTGCGGGACGGACGGCTCGTCCCAGTCGTCGAGCCAGACCTGGCCGTTGGCGAGGGCTCGGAGCGCATTGACCGACACGAACGCCGTCGCGCGGGTCGAGACCGACAGGTTCACCACGACGTCCGGGGTGGTGAAGCGCAGCCAGTTGACCCACCAGGGCACGAGCGAGGCTGAGATCGAGCCCGACACGTGCAGGTGCAGCTCGTGGCCTGCGAAGGGCGTTAGCGACGACTGCGTGGTCAATTGCGCTCCCCAGTCGTGACGCGCCCCTCTGGCCTGATGTGTTCCCACTCGGAGACCAGGATCGGCTGTACCCGCTGGTCGTCGACTGCGGAAGGGAAGAAATTGACGAGCAGGAACTGGAAGCGCTCGTCCGTGCGTGAGGGGAGGAGACCGCGCGCGGCATCGGTGACGAGTTCGTACGGCGTGCTCGACGTGATCCAATCGAACCGCGAGTAGTTGGCCTTCATCACCGACAGCTGTTGCATGGCGTCGAAGAGCGCCTTCGGCCCGCGGCTCCGCGGGTGGAAGACGACGTTCGCGATGTGGTGACCGATTGTCGGCGTGATGTCCTGCCACTGGGAAGGTGTCCCCGTCGTGTCACCGTCGCCAGTCCGGACGAGGAGGTGGACGTTCTGCACGCCGGGGTTCGGTGCGAAGAACCGCCAGCCGGGCAGCGTCCATCCACCGACGTACCGCCGGAGGTCGAGGTTGAACGAGTCCGGAGTGTTGAACAAAGTCGTCGCGATGAGGTGCGCGGTGAGCGCGCCGGCGGCCACCGCACCGATCGCTCGGCGAACTCTACGCAGCCGCATCAACGGCCTCCTCGACGACCTTTGCCACCTGTGCGGCGTTCTGACGGAACCCGATGACGGACCGGTGCGATGAGTCCGCGACGAGTCGGTGTGCCGCGCCGAGCTTCCGGGCAAGTTCGGCCTGCTGTGCGGCGTTCTCCTGGGAGGCGACGAGATACCGATTCGGGATGCCCCGAAGGACCTCGAGCGCCCGATCCGTGTCGAACTCGAAGTACTCGCGGGTCGCGCGGTAGATGTTGCGCGGACTGAATACGAACTGCACGGTGCCCATCTGTTGGTCCGGTTCGTACCGGGACTGGCGGTCCACGGCGTGCGGGGCGAAGTTGTAGATGCCGGTGAGCGCGGCGAACATGCTGCGCAGCTGCGACTGCAGGAACGACCCGACCCGCTTGCGGTCTCGTCGGTCGGTCGCGAGGAGGTCGGGGTCAGTCCCGTCGACCACGACCGCTGATGTGATCCTCCGGCCGGCCACGTCACGGTCGGCGTAGCCGGCGAGCGCCAGCACACCAATCGAGTGGGACACCACGACGAGCGGACCGGACGACCCGGTTTGCCGAACGAGCGCGTCGACGGCGGTGTGCGGGTCCGCCGACGAGGTCGTCTGACCGTACCCGCGACGGTGGTAGGCGACGAGGTGAAAGTCGGAGCGGGCCATCGCGGACACCCAAGCCCAGGCGTCCAGCGGGTTGCCAAGGCCGGCTTCGAGGATCACCACGGGTGCCGTCGCGGGGTCGGTGCCGGCCGCCGTCGGCGGACTGTGCAGATATTCGACCTCGCCGTCACCGACCGGGAGCAGCGCCGTCCCCTTCAAGCCGCACCGCCGCTCGACGTCGATCGCCCGTTGTCCGGCCGCGTACGTGGCAGTCGTCGCGGTGATCGCGACGGCCGCCGTCAGGACGAGACGCTCGAGCCTGACGGAGGGCAGCGCATGCCGACCGACCACGTACTGGACCGCGCCATGCGAACCCGTGAAGCCCCAGATGAAGCGCGGAAGCTCCATGACCGCGGCGACGGCGACGTGGAAGCCCTTGACGCCGACGAGCAGGACGTTGCCCCACCGCTCGGGGACGACGTACACGATCGGAAACGCGATCTCCCAAACCGGCGTCGCCCAGGTCAGCGCCCGGGTCAGCCGCGGTCGCGACTTGAGGAACTTCGCCGCGGGACCGCTGCCGTACGCCTGGGTCTGGACGACCTCGCCGAGCGCATCGCCCTGCACCCAGCTCGACCCAAACAACTTCGCGAACCCGGAGACGAAGTAGCTCAGCCCGGCCTGCAGGTTCACGGCACGGAGGAACAGGTCGTCCGAGCGCTCGGCACCCGGGATGAGTGCGGAGACAGCCCGGTACTGCGTGATGACGGCGGTCATCTGGTCAGCGCCGTCCCGGCCGTACGGAGTGCGTACCTCGTTCAAGCGGTTGCATGCACCGATTACCGCCGAAGCGGCGATCTGCACGGGGCGACGGTTCCGGCCGAGCAGGAGCGCAACGGACGCCGCCAAGTTGACGGCGGCCAGCACCTTCGGGGTGGCAGGGGCGTCGAGGGCGGTCGCCAGGCGGTGCCGCAGCGTCCCGGGGACGGTGCCGCGCGCGGAAACGCCCCGGAGGAGCCCGTCGCGCCGGTAGAGGGGTCCGATCGTGAGCGCCTCGACCGAGCTGAGGATCTGGCCGACGGCGATCGGCGCCATGGTGGCGTTGATCGCACGTTGCCGTGGGTCGTTGACGGATCGGCGGGGTGGACGGATGCGGTGCAGCAGCAAGACGTTGGCCTCCGGAGGGTGCGGACGAGGAGGGAAGCTCCCCGCTCGTCGCCGAGCGGGGAGCCGCGAGTCCTAGCAGATGAGGCAGATGGTGCTGCCGGCGACCACGAACTCGGCCGCGGCGACGATCGTCGGGGTTGTCATGGCCGGGATGGAGGCATCGGCGCGTGCGCCTGCTTCTGCGGACGACAGCGCCGTGTTTGCGAACGCCTGGACTTCGAGGACTTCACTGTTCATCGGATTCCCTTTCTCGTGTGCCGGAACGGTCGTCCCGGCATGGTGCACCTCGTGAGGAGGTGGCAATGGGGCAGCGCCTCGCAGTCGGAGCATGCTGCGTGCGCGACCGGCATCCGGGCGCGCGGGAGGCACCGACGGGGAGCGTGCGGTGCGACGGGACGTCAGGCGTTGCGGCTCAACGCTCGGCGTGGCGGAGTGCGAGATGACGAGCACGCGCGGGTCCGATCAGCGCGGCTGCAGTCGAGATCACTCGGTACTGAACATCACTCGAAGCCCCCGCTCGACATGTTTTCAGACGCCGGGCCCTGGACCGCCGTGGTCCACGAGCCTCGTGCCTTTGGCACCACTCCCCCTTGAAAGGGTGCCATGGCTGGCACGCTAACAGACGCAGAACGACCTGTCCACCACGGAGAACGGTCAGCCTCGGCGTGCCCACCGGACGAGCAGGAAGAGAGCGATGACCACGGCGACCGCCACGACCGACGGCAGGGATCCCGCCCCCGCGGATGAGCCCGCCAGGATCGCGAGGAGCGGGGCATCGAGAGCCCAGAGGATCCGAAGCAACGGCATCGGATCGCCGACCGCGGACGGTGCTGGTGTCATCAAGAAGAGCGGCGAGGGGCCCCGGAGGGCGTTGCTGACCCGCGCCGCGACCACGACCGTCGGGAGCGCGATTGCCCCCCAGATCGGCGCAGCGAGGGAACTGGCAGCGACGAACGTGCCGACGCCGA
The DNA here is from genome assembly GCF_003234565.1 of Curtobacterium sp. MCBD17_013. Taxonomy (GTDB): domain Bacteria; phylum Actinomycetota; class Actinomycetes; order Actinomycetales; family Microbacteriaceae; genus Curtobacterium. The sequence continues at coordinate 52,607 of NZ_QKTU01000006.1, forward strand.
CCGTGGACGCGAGTGTGATGACGACGCTGAACGCTACGGGGAAGATGCTGTGCAGGAGGAGCAACGATCCGTCGCTGAAGCCGTACAAGGGCTGGTCGCGCGACACCTGTGCGACATGCTGGACGCCGCGGGTCGAGGCGCCAGCCCCGACGTACACCAGGGCGGCGGCGACCGCTCCGAGGAGGGGCGCTGCCGTCACACTCTGCGCCGCGAGGACGAGCGCCAGACCGGCAGCAGCGATCGTGAGCACCCCGCCGACGAGTCGAGCCGGCGTCCGTAACGCGCCGACGGCGTCACGGACCAACACCATCACGACGGGCGACGCACCGTCGAGTACCGCGCGCAACTGACGTCCTGCCGTCGGGAGCGCTTGGTATGACTCGGATGCGGCAGCGAAATCGAGGCTGACCGCGTGGGCGATCGCGACGTTCCACTGGGCCGACTGTGCGGCGATGGTTGCCCCGCGAATCCTGTCGAGCAGCCACGGCATCACCACGACACCAACGACCGCAACCGTTCCAAGGACGACGATCCCCGGGACGTCGACCGTCGGGGTGGCCCATGCCCAGGCGCTCGGTGCAGCGTTTGTGCCGAGGAATGCGAGCGCGGCGGCCCCGATCGCGAGGACCGCGGCGAGGACCGCTGCTGCACGCGGGGCTGCCTGTCCGAGGAGCCAGCACAGTCCGGTCAGCACGCCGATGAGCAAACCACGCACCGCGAAGCCGAGCGCGCTCCCTTCGGACACCAGTCCGACGAATGCCAAGGCTGCCCCGAGGAACGTCGCTGCGCCGCCACCCACGGCCGCCAGAGCTGCGACCCCGACCAGGGTCTGCCGACCGAACGCGGTCCGGCCGGGGAGGTCACTTGACGTCAGCGCGTGGGCGAGGAACGGCGCTGCGACCGCGGGGCCGCGACTCCTGCCCACCATCAGTGCAGTCGACCAGACCGCGAGCACGACTGCCGCTGCGGTGACCGCGGCGATCGGTTCGGTCATCGCGACCGCGGTGGTCCGCTCGGTGACCGCCAACCAGGCGGCTCGCAGCACGGGTGCGCCGACGATGAGGGCGAACAGGACGAGCGAGTACGCGATGAAAGCACGGTCACCGGCCGCTCGTTGCTGTCGCCCGCGCCAAATCGCCGTCGCGGCTCGCAGACGCGGATTCACGATCGGTCCAGCTCAAGCACGCGGTCGGCGAGGCGCTCCGTCAGGGCCGAGCTGTGCGTCGCGACGACGATCGCCGCGCCACCCGACCGACGGCGGGCGAGCACGTCGCCGACCACCCCGACGCGCTCGTCGTCGAGCCGCTGCTCCGGTTCGTCGAGGACGAGGACGTCGAACGGTCGCGCGAGCACGAGCGCAAGTGCGAAGAGCTGCTGCTGTCCCGACGAGAGCTCGTGCGGGAACCGACGGAGGAGTCCGTTCAACCCCAGTTCCGCCAGCCCACCGAGAGCAGTCTCCTCAGCAACGTCCCGCTCGCGGAACCACGTCGCCGCGACGAGACGCACGTGGTCCTCGACGGTCAGGTCCGGCGCGGTCGGTGGCAGCCCGAGGAGTGACGCGACTCGTCGTCGGAGTGTTCGGTCCCGGCGGTCGACCGGTTCCCCGCCGATCGCCACCGATCCTCCCGTGGGCGTGCGCACTCCAGCGAGCACCTTGAGCAGCGTGGACTTGCCCGCCCCGTTTTGCCCTCGGACCACCAGCGCCTCCCCCGCGCGGACGGATGCACTGGTCGGCGGCAGCAGGACCATGTCGTCCACGACGACCACGACTCCGTCGATGTCGACCATCGGCTTCCCCTGAGTGCGCTGCAGATCGGTCACGACGGCGATCCCGCCAGGATGAACAGCCCGGAGATGCGACCGTCGTCCCAGAAGCTGATCCGGGCGGTGCACTCGTCCTGCTCGAACCGGAGCGGCGTGGTCGTGATCGTAAACCCGGAAGCGCGTGACACCCGGGTTTCACCACCATGGTCGAACGCACCGATAGCGTCCACCACCTGCGACCACGCCGCAGCCAAACCGTCCACCGAGAGGCGGGCACGCATCGCGTCATCGAACCGATCGACAACGGCCTGCCAGGAACCGCGGGCCAGTTCGTCGACGACGGTGGTCGCACGCTCGACCACAGCCTCTTCGGCAGCGACCGGCGGCTCCGCTTCGTGGCCCGACACCGGCTGGGGCCGGCCGAACCGTTGGAACGCCGCCTGTCGGCTGACTCCCAGGACCTCTCCGACCTGCTGCCAGGTGACTCCGGACCGCCGCGCGGCCACGACCGCGGCGGACAGCATCGCCGTGGTCTGGTCCCCGAGCGCCCGCACCGCGGCGATCCGGTCGAGCGGCTGATCGGCTTCCTGCAGCACAGGAGACGCGATGATGCCGCCGACATCCCGGTACAGCTGGGTGGCGAGTTCGTACAGGTCGTCGGACACATGTGAAGCTTACCTTCACACAATGCCCGTACGTCAAGGAGCCTGGACAGGCTTCCCGGAAGCGCAGCCAGTCATTGTGAGTGATTCGACACGAGCAGAGACGGACCTCAAGCTCTGCGAAGACAGCGGCCAGTCATTCGTCACTTGTGCTCCTCGGTCGGGGTCGTCAGTGACGGCACGTCGACCCGGCGCCGGCCTGTTAGACCCTGGCCGAGCCAGCCAGCGCGTGCGTCGCAGACGGGAGGCGCGGTGCGGGCTAGCAGCGCGCCTCCCGGGCCACGTCGACGCCGCACGTACGGCGGTCCTGCTCGGCGCCGCAATGGTGCCCACATCGGCCGTCGTCGCGGTGTTCCAACCTGTCGGCAGAACGCACTGACTCGGGTCCGACCAGCCGGTCGTCGCCGCGGGATCGAAGCCCGTCCCACCAACGGCAGCATGAGGCGGAGTCTCACGCTTCACTCCAATCTGCTGGTATCTCTGTCCGTGCCGCACTCACAGACGAAATTGCCGCACGCTCGACCGGATTGGCACATCGATACGGTCGAGGACGCCCGATCCACTACGCCACATCCGGGCGGGCTGCTCCCTTGCGGACGCGCCGTCGTCGCCAGCCGAGAACAGTAGCGAAGCGTTCTACCCGTCGTCGTGATCGCCTCGGGCTGGCTAGACGTCCTGGGTTGAACCAGTCGATGTACTCGACCGTCGCGATCTCGAGGTCCTCGATATCGCGCCAAGGACCACGGTTGCGTATCAATTCGGCTTTGAAGATCGAGTTCACCGGCTCTTCGGACATTTGGTGGGGCTCAGGGTGTGAGGCCTCCGGCGGCGAGAAGCATGCGGAGGCGGTAGTTGTGCCGGTTGCGGTAGCCGCGGGCGAGGCGGCGGTGAAGTTCGATGATGCCGTTCATGGCTTCGGTGCCGCCGTTGTTCGCCCGCTGCGTGGTGAAGTACGCCAGGAACGATGACCGCCACCTGCGGAGCGTGCGGCCCAGTCGTGCGATTTCCGGGATCGGGCAGGTGTGGAACGTGTCGATGACTTTCTCGGCGATGCGTCGCCCCTCTGGGAGATCTGTCGCATGGTAGGCGGAGCGGAGTTCCTGCGCACTGCCACGTGATGAGCACTTCGTCGTGTGCCGGGTCGGCCTCGATCGCCGCAACGAGTCGGGATCGTTGTTTGTCGGTGACGTTCTCGGCGCCGGCGCGGAGGATGTTCTGGATCCCGTAGAGGGGGTCGCCCTTGCGTCCTCGATGGCCCAGGGTGTCCTGCTGTACGCGGCGGCGGACCTCGTCGACGGCGGCGGTGCCGAGCTGCACGACCTGGAACGCGTCGAGCACGGCGGTCGCGTCCTCGAGCGTGTCGTCGATCGCGGTCTTGGAACCGGCGAACGGATCCAACGCGGCGATCTTCACGCCCTGCCGGAAGGCGTCGCCGCGGTCCTGAAGCCACGTCTTGTAGGCGTTGCCTGACCGGCCGGGCACGAGATCCAGCAGCCGCGCCCGCGTTCTCCCGTGGCTGTCGCGGCTCAGATCGGTCGACGTGATGCCAGATGTGCTCGTCAACGCCGAGCGCGGTCACGTACTCGAACCGGGACTGATCCGCGGCGAGTCGCACGAGTTCGGCTTCGACCGCCCGCCACAGCGTCTTCCATGACGTGCCGAGTTGACGGGCGAGGCCGTGAAGGGTGGCGTGCTCGCGGCGCAACTGCCCGACCGCCCAGCCGACGGCGCGCGTGGTGATCGATCCGCGCCGGGCGACCAGCGCAGGCAGTTGCTCCATGAACGTCTTCCGGTGGCAGCCGTCGTCGTCGCACCGCCAGACCCGTTGCCGCCACACGATCCGGACCCGCGTGGTCCCGGGCACGTCATGCAGCACCCGCCGTCGGCGTCCGCGACCGGTCGCGATGACTCCGCACGACGGGCATCCTGTCAGCGATGTCGGTGTCGAGACCGTCACCAGCAGCAGCACATCAGAGCGATCGACGCGCTCAACGTGGACGCCATCCAGTCCGAGCAGGACGTCACAGCGGGAACACGGATCGGCGGAGCGCGCGTCAGCGCACCCCGAAGTAGGGTGAAGCACGTCGAGGTCCTCGTGATGATCAGTGAGTTAGCGTTTCTGATCCTCGGGGACCTCGGCCCCTACCCGCTCACCATCACCCGGCGCGCCTCACCCCCACCAAATGTCCGAAGAGCCCCTTTAGCTCGCTGCTCAGGCTACGACGCCGACCGCGGCCGAGACGATCGACGCAGTCGGCATCCGCAGACAAATGCACCATCAGGTCACTTCAAGGGGTGCGACTCACACCGACGGTGATGGCACTTATCGCAACTTTTCGGCGCAGTCTGGAGAAGTTCACGGGGCAACGCTCGACGCGCAACGCTGCCAACGGCCTCCTTTCCGATAACAGTGATTCTCAGAACAACTTGGCCGTGGTTGAAGCGCCAACGGCGGCCCCGTTGGCCGCGTCATCGACGACGACGCGCGACTCATCTGCTCGAGAGATTGCAGCAGTCGCACCGCTGGTACCCGCGTTGGCTGAGCCAGAGACAGCCGAGCAGGCTCTCGAGTCTAAGCTCGCCCAGGCGCGTCCGCTGTTTCACGCTCGGCGCCGTTCACCCCACGTCAACCGCGATCACGGACACTAAGACCGGGTTACGCAAGGTACGGTGTTGCCGAGGCGCCTGGAGGAAATAGTGCTTGAATCCGAACCTGACTACACCCTCCGCTGGCCGCGGGATCTGTTCTTCTGGGAGGCGACACAACTCCTGAAGTCACCGAGCACCCTCGCCCTGTCGCTCCCTGTCTTGCTCGAGGAAGCCTTCGAGGAGACAGGACCGCGGGAGCTGTTCGATCGATCGATGTGGACGACACGGAACGTCTTCGACACGCCAGCCACCGGCCCGGATCCCGAGAGGTGGCTACGCGAACTACTCGAATCGAAGAACAAGCTGCAGGAGCGAGAGGCACCGGCATACTGGGCGAACCGGCACGGGCTCACTGACGAGGCTCCGAACCTACACATTTCACTGAGTGCGGCCTTTCTCGAACTCCTCGCCGAGTTCCGAACCCACGGGTACTTCCCTCGCGTCTACCCGAAGGAGTGCCCCGATCAATATGAGGACAGCGTCGATGCGGCGGTCGAGCAGCATCTCCGGCGTGCGACGGGCATCCGTTTCGACTGGCCAATCCCCTACGAACAGCGAGACACGTACCCTGAGCATCTGCTATACACCCTCATCGAATACTTCCACGACCAAGCCCAACGACCACGCGCGTTCGGATTCATCCACGACTTCAACAAGTGCGGGCCACACTACGACGAAGGCGCGAACAAACAGTCGGGTGGCGCGGTTTACCGATGGCGAATTAACGACCTACTACGAGAGCACAACGTGCCGCTTGAACTCAGCCGAAATAGGGGGGAGCGAGGACGTCTGGTGCGACGTTTCCCCTCCGAACTGGCCGCCGGTGTCAACGAGACTTTGACTCGCCACCAGAGTCCAGACGATGAAGTCGCTCACGCGATTCGCGACTACCGAACGCGTAGCGCCGGGCGACCACAGAAGATAGCCTCCGTTACGCTTCTTGCCGGTGAGATTGAGAAGCGGAAGCTCACGATCAGGCAACAGCTCCTTAAGAACGACGAAAGCGCGCTCTTCCGCATAGCGAACGAGTTCAGTATCCGTCATCGTAATGAGAAGCAGCGCGCTGACTACTCTGACGAGTTCCTAGACTGGGTGTTCCACATTTACGTGGCAACCATCGCCCTCGCGGACGCCATCGATGGCCGCTCCGCCGCTGACCAGGGAGCACGGACGCCCGGCCCGATTGAGAATGACCGCTAAGCGCGAGTCCCCTATCCGCACGCTGAGTTCATAGTCACCTTTTTTCGGGGCCCCGGCTGGCCGTCGGCGTGGCGCCCATGGCATCCCGAAGCTCGCCAACGCCTGAGACTCTGAATGCTCCGGCGAGAACAAATAAGCAACTGGGCCGCTCCCTGACGCATCTGAGAGGCGTTCAATGTGACCCACGAACCATGCCCCGCGCGGGGGCCACGAGCGGTTGAGGACCTATCGGGCTCTTCGTAAACGAGGGTGTAGCGGAGGCGCGTGGCTGTGAGTGGGTAGGGGTCGAGGTCCCCCGATGATGAAGGTTCCTACGCCGCTCATCCGGAAGACCTCGACGTGTCCCACGCTACCTTCACGCCTGCCGACCTCACGACGTTCTGCCGCCTCGATGCGCTCGGCCTCGAAGCCGTCGGGCAGCGGCTCGGTCCGGATCGTGCCGAGATCGTGTGCCGTGTGATCGCGGACGACCAGTGGTGTCTGCGGTGTGGGGCGGAGGGCGTTCCGCGCGACACCGTGACGCGTCGGCTCGCGTATGACCCGTTCGGACATCGGCCGACGACGTTGCTGCTCCGGGTTCGCCGTTACCGGTGCGGGGGTTGCGGCCGCGTCTGGCGACAGGACACCACGGCCGCCGCGGAGCCGAGAGCGAAGATCTCCCGCTCGGGACTCCGGTGGGCGCTGACGGGACTCGTCGTGGACCACCTCACCGTCAGCCGGGTCGCCGCCGGGCTCGGGGTGTCCTGGCATACCGCGAACAGCGCGGTCCTCGCCGAAGGACGCCGAGCCCTGATCGACCAGCCGGCCCGGTTCGAGGGGGTCACCACGATCGGGGTCGATGAGCACGTCTGGCGGCACACCCGGCACGGTGACAAGTACGTCACCGTGATCATCGACCTCACCCCGAACCGCACCAGGACTCGGCCCGCACGACTGCTGGACATGGTTCCCGGCCGGTCGAAGCAAGTGTTCAAGTCCTGGCTCGCGGACCGACCACAGGCATGGCGGGACGCCGTCGAAGTCGTAGCGATGGACGGGTTCACTGGGTTCAAGACCGCTGCCGCGGAGGAACTCCGGGACGCGGTCCCGGTGATGGACCCGTTCCACGTGATCCGCCTCGCCGGCGACGCTCTCGACCAATGCCGCAGACGTGTCCAGCAGACCCTCCACGGACACCGCGGCCGAGCCGGGGACCCGCTCTATCGGGGCCAGGCGGACCCTGCATACCGGGGCTGACCTCATCACCGAGAAGCAGCACGCGCGCCTCCACGCCGTGTTCCGAGTCGAGGATCACGTCGAGGTCGAAGCGACGTGGGGCATCTACCAACGCATGATCGCCGCCTACCACCACCCCGACAAGACCATCGGGAAACAGCTCCTGCAAGTGGTGATCGACTCACTCCGCACCGGCGTGCCATCCGCCCTGGTCGAGGTGCGCCGCCTCGGACGGACTCTGCAGCAACGCGCCGCTGACGTCCTCGCGTTTTTCGACCGCCCCGGCACCACCAACGGCCCGACAGAGGCGATCAACGGCCGCCTCGAGCACCTCCGCGGCTCGGCGCTGGGGTTCCGGAACCTCACCAACTACATCGCCAGGAGCCTGCTCGAGTCCGGCGGCTTCAGACCCCAACTACACCCTCAAATGCGATGAGCCACCTACCGCCGCAATCGGACCAGAGACCACCACGTAGAACACAGCGCTGCTCACCCCATCTGTTCCGTCGCGAACCGTTGAAATTCCTCAAGGCTCCACAGATAGAACGGTTTGCCGATGACAGCGCGCGCCTCCGCCGCTAGCACAGGATGAGCGACACCGTTACGGCTCCAATCCTTCTTGTTGTCATTCGTCACAAAGACAACGGCATCCACGGCAGCGGCCTTCATTTCCATCGCGCCAAACAAGAAATCAGCCCACACAAAAAAGTCCCCGTGATTACCTGCAGGATCCCGGAACCCCGGCGGCGTCTTTGTTTCATGGCGCGCCCGAGCAACCGCCAGGAGCTCGGATCGGGGAACATTGGCCACTACACCAATTGCAATGAGGGCATCGAGAGTGCGCTCGAATGTTTCCCGCGCCGAGGGGTCGATCCAGCTTCCGTGTACCCCTGAAAGCTCTGCGACAGCCCGCTCTACCGCCTCTCCCGTCTCCCCTAAATCCTGCCCGATGCCCGCCGCCTCATTTCGAAGGTTTTCCAGTGCAGCTGAGATCCTTTTTGCCTTCGGGTCTAGGCCCTCTAGCGAATTGTTCCAAATCTCTTGCAGTACTTGCCCAGGTATTATCACTGGGCCGTCGTGCCGAACGCGCAGATAATCTACGGCATTGGCACCGCGCGTTCCATTTAGCCCAAGCCTGAACGCCGCATTAGTATCAAATCCCAGAATGAACGGTCCGCGCGGTTGGTATTCTTCAAGTCGGTTTTTGGAGTCGAGTGCCGCACGGAGGGCCTCGCGTGAATCGAGGACTTCGTGGCGATCAAGAACGGACAGCAGTTTTGCTAATCTAGCATCAGAGCCGATTAGCTTTTGCCGTCGCGCCAGCCCCGCTACTCGTACCATAGCTCCCGCGCCTCCGCCGCGAGCTCCTTTCCGAACTCGATGATTTGCTCCACTCCCCAGTCGCTCTCTGCGCGATATTGATCCTTACGTTCAGCATCGATCCCGAGCGGGAGGAGTTCGCGTTTGAAGCCATCCCAGGTGGAACTACCCATTGGCCTGCGTGTCTCAGTCGAAATGAACGTGTTGCCCAGTGTCGAAGCCCAGTAGGAAGCGCGATCCTCGTCCTCGGCAGACCACTCAGCATTCCTAGGTTTGATGAAGTACACGCTTCCTTCGAGTTCTGGAATGATAGTTCCCTGCAGCACAGATGCGCGAATCGCCCCAAGCACATTACGGTTCAATGACCGTTCCGCTGCTCGTTGTTCGAAGTCGTGCGGCTGAGGCCGGAGGTCGTTCAGGCCGGCTAACGCCGCTTGCCACCGCCCCTCCTGCGCAATTCGTTGTGCGGTGACGCCGAACCGCCGCTCTACGTTTCCAGTGCCGAGCGTTCCTGTGACAATCCGCTGCATCACCAAGCGCAAAAGGTGCAGCATCCCCTCAGTCGAGTCCGGCGTGTCGGCTAGTGCCAACAAAATGGGTCGCACCGAGATTACATTCAGTGCATTGAGCATCGAGAATACCCCTAACTCATCACTGGAGGCTCTCCCGATGACAGTAGGGTCGGCGATCTGGAGGTAGAGCGGAAGGTGGTGCTCCAGGACGGCCATCAGGTCCGCGGGCGACATTGCGTCGTCTGAGCGACGCTTACCCGTAAGAACATCGTAGAGGTCTCGGGGCGCCACGTGCCCACGTTGCACCGTTACAGCATGGCGAATAAACTGAACGAATGTTGATTGACCATCCTCCAGGAAAGCCTCCGAAACACTTTGCCATTGTTCGTAGCGTTCGGGGCGGAACTGCGGGGGCGTCTGACTGAGTACGTAGCTTTTCAACAGGTCTGCGGTAGTCAATTCGCGTCCGCGCGTATTGATGATCTCAAATACTCGGTAGGCAGATGCCGGGTCGGGGTGAACGAAGACTGCAAAATACAGTTTGGCGGTAAGGAATTCCGCCCAACTACCCAATCGCCGGAAGGGGTCGTCCTTCAGGTCTTCAAGAAGCTTATCGCTTATTCGCTTATAGGCGCTCACGAGATAGCTGGCCACGCCGTGTGTGGAATCTGCCTGAGGCAGATCTCGAGCGGGTGATGCAAGTATCTGTTGCAGCGCGGCGTCATCCCTTGGCGAAGATAGCGTTACACGCGGCGTCTCTTCGTCCGTGCCAAAGTCGATCGAGCGGAGGAAGGTCGTCTGGATTCGATCAGCTAGAGCATGTCGCTCATACCGGATCGCCTCATGGTATACGGCCGATGCCAGCAGCGTCAGCGTCAGAATTCGCTGCTGCCCGTCAACAACATCCTTTACGGTCTGATCTCCAGTCACGATGACTAGACCGAGGAAGTAGGTTTCGTCCCCGAGAGCCCCGGATAGGTCCCCGAAGAACTCGTTGATTTCATCGGCACCCCAGGCGTACTCGCGCTGAAATTCGGGTACATTGAATCGTCCACCACCTATGAGAGCACCGGCGGTCGTAGACGAGGCATTGAGCGGCGTATCCACGGGATGAGCCTAGTGACAACGAAGTGGAAAGCAACCTTCAATCGGCCATGGGAGCATCTCCTGCTCACCCTGGCGTGCGAGGCGTTGCGCTACGGGTCCCATACCATGTGGATCCCCTGGCTGCTTCCTTTGGGTATGCCCGGCAGCAACGCGCGCGGCCGGCCGTGCGCGACTGCTTCTAAAGAGCGCCAGCCGGTCGTGGCGTCCGATCCAGCCCGCCGCAGGAGGAACCCAAGCGAGCACATCCTCTTTACTGTGCATGCTCGGGGAAGAGGCGAGTGTGCCGGCGGCACCAGAGTTGGTTGAGGGAGAAGCCCCGGCGCGCCGCCCGCTGAACAGGAGTCGGCGGCGAGAACCGCGGCACGGAGCGGTTCGCTCAAGAAATGCACCAGATGTGCACCAGAGCCACTCCTAGAAAGCAGAAAACCCCCGCTCGAACGGGGGTTTTCTGTGGCGGTACCGGTGGGATTTGAACCCACGGTGGAGTTGCCCCCACACATGTTTTCGAGACATGCTCCTTAGGCCGCTCGGACACGGTACCGCCGACCATCCTACCGCATGCCGGGAGGCCCGAGGAACGCAGGACCGTCGGCTCGCCGTCCCCAGCGGCACCCGATGCACGGCTGTCCACCGTCCCCGGACGCGGTGACCTGGCGCTGAGCCCGACTGCGTATCGTCCCGGGTATGAAGACGCGCTCTCTCGTGGCACTCGTGTCCTCCGTCGGCGGTGGCCTCGCGGTCGCCGGTGCGGCTGCGCTCGGAGCCAGGGCGGGCGTCCGGGGGCAGCGCGCCGCGGCACAGCGAGTCGTCGACATGCTGCCGGTGCACGCGGACTGGTGGCGGGAGCGCATCCACCACGAGGGGCAGCTCACCTACGTGGCGATCGGCGACTCCGCGGCCCAGGGCGTCGGCGCGACGGTCCCGAGCCGGGGCTACGTGGGGTTGCTCGCGCGGCGGGTCCGGCGGCGGTCGCGGTCCACCCTGCGCGTCGTCAACCTCAGCGTCTCCGGCGCCACGACCTGGGGTGCCCGGCACGAGCAGCTCCCGGTCCTCGGCACGTACACGCCGGACATCTGCACGGTCGTCATCGGGGCGAACGACATCCTGGACTTCCATCCCGACAAGTTCGAGCGGAACCTCCGCCGCATCTACGCCGCGGTGCCCTCGCACGCGATCGTCGCGGACCTGCCGTGCATGTTCTTCCGCGAGCGCGAGCGCAAGGTCCAGGTCGCGAACGAGATCGTGCACCGCGTGGCCGCCGAGTTCGGCCTCACCGTCGCTCCCCTGCACGAGATCACGAAGCGCGTCGGCCTCCGCCGGACCTTCCGCAACACGTACGGCGACCTCTTCCACCCGAACGACAACGGCTACCGCATCTGGGCGAGCGCGCTCGAGCCGGCGGTCGACGCCCGTGTCGACACCCTCATGGCGATCCGCCGCTACCTCTCCGCGCGCGAGGTCGAGGAGCTCGGTCCCCGTGCGGCGGCGGTGGCGGCGGCGCGGGCGGACCAGGACGCCGACACCGCGGACGAGCACAGCCCGGACCTCCAGCACCTGCGGCAGCACCGATCGCACGGCAGCCACGTCGCTGGGAACCCGGACGCGCGGACCGAGCGCCACGACGCCGCGAGCCAGCGCGGCGATGTCAGCGGCGCCGCCTAGCCTCGACGCATGGCCAGGGCCCAGACCGCGTACCGCTGCACCGAGTGCGGGTGGACCAGCATCAAGTGGGTCGGCCGCTGCGGTGAGTGCCAGTCGTGGGGCACGGTCGAAGACGCGACCGCCACGCAGGCGAGCACCCGTGGCACCGCGGCGATCGCAGTCACCGGTGGCCGGGTCGCCAAGCCGATCACCCAGGCCGTGGGCGAGCGCGTCACCCACTGGCGCACGGGCATCGGCGAGTTCGACCGCGTGCTCGGCGGTGGCATCGTGCCCGGCGCCGCGATCCTACTGAGCGGCGAGCCCGGGGTCGGCAAGTCGACACTCCTGCTCGAGGTCGCCTCCCGTGCTGCCGCGGCCGGCAAGCGCGTCCTCTACGTTTCGGCCGAGGAATCCGTGGACCAGGTCCGGATGCGCGCCGAACGCACGGGGGCGATGCACGACGAGCTCTACCTGGCGAGCGAGGTCGACCTCGCCGTCATCCTGGGGCAGATCGACCAGGTGCAGCCGGACCTCGTCATCGCCGACTCCGTGCAGACGATCTCGTCGAGTGCGGTCGACGGCATCGCGGGCGGGGTGTCCCAGGTGCGCGAGGTCGCATCGACCCTCATCCGCGTCGCGAAGGACCGCGCGCTCCCCATCCTCATCGTCGGGCACGTCACCAAGGACGGCACGATCGCCGGTCCCCGGCTGCTCGAGCACCTGGTCGACGTCGTCTGCCACTTCGAGGGCGACCGCCAGACCGCACTCCGCTTCATCCGCGCGCTCAAGAACCGCTTCGGCCCGACGGACGAGGTCGGCTGCTTCGACATGACCGGCGACGGCATCCACGAGGTCCCGGACCCGAGCGGCCTGTTCATGTCCCGGGCTGGCGCCCCGGTCAGCGGCACATGCATCACGATCGCCCTGGAGGGCCGGCGCGCGCTTCCGGTCGAGGTCCAGGCGCTCGTCGTGCCGAGTTCCGCGCCGCAGCCCCGGCGGGTGGTCAACGGCGTCGACTCCTCCCGCGTCGCGATGCTCCTGGCGGTCCTCGAGCGCCGGGCCGGCATCAAGCTGTCGGACAGCGACGTCTACGTGTCGACCGTCGGCGGCATGCGGCTGACCGAGCCGGGCGCGGACCTGGCGATCGCCCTGGCACTGGCGAGCGCGGCTCGGGACCGCCCGTATCCGCACACGCTCGCCGCCGCGGGCGAGATCAGCTTGGCGGGCGAGATCCGCCCGACCACCGGCGAGAAGCAACGGGTGTCCGAGGCCCGGCGGCTCGGGTTCACGACGGTGCTCGGCGCCGACTCCGAGCACCTGCGTGAGGCGTTACGCGTCGCCTTCGCGATGACCAAGTCGGTGCGCGAGCGCGAGCTCGACGCGGCGTTCTGAGGCGGACGCGAGCCGCGCCTCCCGATCGCACAGGACTGGTGACGGGGACGCGGCGGACCCGGGCGCGGCCAGCAGGTCACACTCGGGTCCGGGCCGCGCGTCAGACGATCGCGCCGATGGACGTCGCCTCCGTCGCCGCGAGGTGCTTGTCGATGCTCGTCTTCACGGACTGTGCGTAGTGCTGCATGGCGCTGCCGTACGTGCCCTTGAGGGCCTTCGCCTCGATGGCGGCGAGACCTGCCTGGCGCTCGGACGTCGAGTCGCCCTTCAGCGCCCGGCGGTCCTGCTCGAGCCCGGCCGGCTTCGACGCCCACGCCGTCTGGGCCTCCTTCGCGATGGTCTCGACGGCGCTGCCGTAGCCGCCGCCGATCGCCTTCGTCTCGATCGCGTGCACGGCCTCGCGGCGGTCGTGCCCCTTCTTGCCCTTCAGGGCCGTGACGTCGCTCCGCAGCGTGCTCGGCACCGAGCCGGTCTCGAGTCGGACGGCGTGGGCACGGAGCGTGCGCATCGGGAACGCGAGCGCGACCCGCGTCGTGGACGACGACGACGACGACGAGGACGACGTGGACGACGACGAGGCGGTCGGCGTCGCAGCGTCCGCGGCGGTGGCGCCGACGCCGAGCGTCAGCGCGACGACGGCGCCGGCGGTGGCTGCTCCGATGAGGATGCGGGATGCGGTGGTCTTCATGGTCTGCTCCTTCGCGGCCGACGGTTCCGCGGCCTGCCGATCATCCTGCGAGCGCTCCGACACGACGACGTTCGGACTGTGTACGGGTTGTGTAAGGCGTCCTCGATCGACGGAGGGACCGGGTTGGATGGTGTCATGAGCGACAGCCGCGGCCTGGTCGTCGTCGTGGAGGACGAGCCGACGATCGCCGACGTGGAGCGCATCTACCTCGCGGATGCCGGCTTCGGTGTCCACATCGCTCGCGACGGCCGCGCGGGCCTCGAGGCCATCCGGTCACTCCATCCGGTCGCGGCCCTCATCGACATCGGACTCCCGGGCATCGACGGGATCGAGGTGTGCGCGCAGCTCCGTGCGGTCGGCGACTGGACGCCCGTGGTGTTCGTCACGGCTCGGGACGCCGAGGTGGACCGCATCCTCGGGTTGGAGCTCGGGGCGGACGACTACGTCACGAAGCCGTTCTCGGCGCGGGAGCTGGCAGCGCGCGTCAAGGGCCTCGTCCGCCGGAGCCAGCAGGCGCTGCAGTCCGAGCTGCTCGTCGTCGGGGAGCTCCGCCTCGACCAGCGCTCGCGGACCGTCCGACTGGCCGATCGTGCGGTCGACCTGACCGCCACGGAGTTCGACCTCCTCGCCTACCTGATGGGGAGCCCGGGCCAGGTGTTCTCGCGGTCGCAGCTCCTCGCGGCGGTGTGGGGCGTCGCCGACTACCGCGGGAGCCGCACCGTCGACGTGCACGTCGCACAGCTCCGGGCGAAGCTCGGCGACGCCGTCCCGCTGCGCACCGTCCGCGGCGTCGGCTACGCGTTCGGGCCGGCGTGATGGCGCGCCGGGCCAGCCTCGCCTCGCGCATCGTCCTCACGACGGTGACCGTCGCGCTCCTGGCGACGTTCGCGACGGTCGGGGTCGCGTACCAGCTCGTCCGCCAGGTCACGATGCAGCAGTCGCGCGAGCAGCTGCGGGCCACGACCCTCGTCGTCGCGTCGACGCCCCCGCGGGAGCGCCGCACGCTCGTGCGCAACCTCGACCGCACCCACGCCCGGAGCATCCGCCTGCTCCTGGTGCACGCGGACGGGACGACGGTGCCGAAGCGGACCGGACCGGTCCCCGCGGCCGCGATCCGGCGGG
This sequence comes from Curtobacterium sp. MCBD17_013, assembly GCF_003234565.1. Classification (GTDB taxonomy): domain Bacteria; phylum Actinomycetota; class Actinomycetes; order Actinomycetales; family Microbacteriaceae; genus Curtobacterium. The sequence continues at coordinate 67,879 of NZ_QKTU01000006.1, forward strand.
TGCAGATCGCGGGCGTCCTGTCGGAGCGGGTGCACGCGTCCGGACACGTCTTCCTGCTGCAGGGCGAACGACTGTCGGCCGGGGACACCGTGATCGCGACGCAGGACGTCTCGCTCGTCCGGTCGGCCACACGGCGCCTGCTCGACCGTCTGCTCGTCGCCGCGCTGTTCGGGGTCGCCGTGGCGGTCGCCGTCGGGATCGTCGTGGCGCGGCTCGTGGTCCGTCCCCTCCGTCGGGCCGCCGCCGTCGCGCGACGACTCGCCGGTGGGGAGCGCGGGATGGCCGCGGGTGCGGCGACGCACGAGACCATCACGGAGGTCGCGGACATCGACGACGCCCTCGCCACCCTCGACGCCGCCCTCGCCACGTCCGAGGGGCGTCAGCACGAGTTCCTGCTGTCCGTGTCCCACGAGATCCGCACACCGCTCACCGCGATCCGCGGGTACGCGGACGCGCTGGCGGACGGACTCGTCCCGGAACAGGGGGTCGCGGACGTCGGGCGGACCCTGGTGACCGAGACCGCACGGCTCGACGCCTTCACCCGCGATCTGCTCGAGCTCGCGCGGCTGGAGGCCGACGACTTCCCCCTCCGACCGGAACCGGTCGACGTCGCGGCGATCGCGACGCAGGCGCTGACCGCGTGGGACGCGCGCGCGGACGGCCTCGGCGTGCGACTCGCCCTGGAGGCACACCACCCGTTGCCGACGTGCGTCTCGGATCCGATGCGGGTGCGGCAGCTGCTCGACGGGCTCCTCGAGAACGCCCTCCGCGCAGCCCCGGCCGGTTCGGCGGTGACCGTGCGGATCGCGCCCGGGGACGATCCGGCGCGGCCGTCCACCACGATCACCGTCGAGGACGGCGGACCGGGCCTCTCGGACGCCGACCTGTCGGAGGCGTTCCAGCGGGGGCTCCTCGCCGATCGGTACCGCCGGCAGCGCGTGGTCGGCACCGGCCTCGGACTGTCGATCGCCCATCGGCTGGTCGGGCGGCTCGGCGGGTCGCTCCGCGCCGGGCACGCGCCGGGCGGCGGGGCCGCGTTCACGCTCACCCTCCCGGCGAGCGGCGGCAAGCGCGCGGACTCAAGCAACTGACCCGCGACCGCGCTGAACCGGTGCGTGTTCACGCGACCGACCTGCGGCCGCGTGGAACCGGTGCGGACGCACGTCACCGATCTGCGGCCGCGTGGAACCGGTGCGAACCACGCGACCCGGCCCCGGCCCTCCCGGCCTACGCGCGCAGCGCCGCCAACAGGTCCGCGGGCTCGGCCTGCATCGTGTTCGGCCCGGCGATGTCGAAGAACACCTGCTCGAGCACGTCCAGGTGCGCAGCGATGAACTCCTCGAGCCGCGCGGCGTCGTACACCATGACCTGCCGGACCTTCTCGTCCGGCACCATCGCGGTGTAGGCGTCGACGGACGAGAACAGCAGCAGGATGCGCTTGTCGGTGCCCTCGCGGCCGAACACCCGGACCTGCTGGTCCTTCGGACGCCCGGTGACGAGCTTCGGCACGATGACGATGTCGTGTCGCAGGGCGAACGCGACCGCGGCGACGTCCTGCGCGGCGAGCGCGGCCTCGAGCGGCTCGCTCCGGAACCGTTGCTCGGCCATCACTGGAGCACGAACTGGGTCGAGGTGGCGCTCGTGATGTTCCCCACCGCGACGCCGAGGTGGTAGCTCGCGCCACCCGCGGTCACCGACGGCCGGCTCGAGTCGCAGGTCGACGTGGAGGACCGGGTGCGGTCCCACGTGATCGCCGGCGTCGTCAGGGTCTGGCCGCCCTTGATGGTGATGTCCTGGTCGGTGCCGCCGGTCTGGCAGTCCTTGCTCGACCAGTACGTCTCGGTGCCGCTCGTGATCGTGAGGACCTGCTGGCTCGAGCCGAGGTCCATGTGGCAGCTCGTCGACGCGGTGTTCGTGATGGACATCGAGATCTTCGGTTCCTCCGTGGGGCCGTACTGCGTCTTGTCGGTCAGGGCCTTGAGCGTGATCTGCGACTTGCGGCAGGTGGCGCCGTTCTTCGTCGACCCGGCTGCGGGTGCGGACGTCGCGCCGGCGGTGGCCCCGGCCTCGGGGGTGGCGATCGCGGTCGCGGCCGCGGTGGCTGCGGCGCTCGCTCGTGCCGATGCGTTCGCCGCGGCGTCGGCAGCGGCGGCGCGCGCAGCGGCACGCTCGGCCGCGCTCGACGACCGGTGCGCGGACGCAGTCCGGGAGGCGCTGGCCGAGGGAGCGGGAGCGGCCTCCGATCCGCCGCCGTGGCCGAAGACGATGAGGAGCACGACGACGATGACGAGGAGCAGCGCACCGCCGACGATGGCGCGCCGCCGCCAGTACACAGCGGCGGGCTGACCGCCGACGGGGTTGCGGAACGACGACATGCGGACAGGGTAGGTCCGCTCGGCGGGGTTCCCGCGGAGCGACGCCGGACCGGCGCGAGCGGCTCAGAGGATCTTGAGCATCCGGGTGTTGCCGAGCGTGTTCGGCTTGACCCGGGCGAGGTCGAGGAACTCCGCGACGCCCTCGTCCGACGACCGCACGAGCTCCGCGTAGACCTCGGGCGACACGACGGACTCCCCGATCTCCAGGTAGCCGTGCTTCGTGAAGAACTCGACCTCGAACGTCAGGCAGAAGATCCGGCCGATGCCGAGCTGGCGGGCGTCGTGTTCGAGCCCGTCGAGGAGCCGGTGCCCGACGCGCTTGTGGAGCCAGGCGGGGTCGAGCGCGAGCGTGCGCACCTCGGCGATGTCGTCCCAGAACACCGCGAGCGCGCCACAGCCGATCGGCACCCCATCGGGTCCCTCGGCGATCCGGAACTGCTGGATCGAGCCGTACAGGGTGACGTTGTCCTTGCCGAGCAGGATCCGCCGCGCCACGTAGGGCTCGATGAGCCGCTGGATGTGTGGCACGTCCGAGGCGAGCGCCGGACGGACGAGGATCCCGTGCTCGTCGCGCGCGAGTGCCGCCGGCTCCTGGTCGTCCATCCGCTCCACCCTAGCCGGGGTGCCGCGCACACGACGGCCGGGAGGCGCGGGACCGATCCGCACCGTCCCTCCCGGCCGGTGGGCGGAAGCTGGATCCGACCTGACGGCACACCAGGCACCCGGCGTAGCGTGCGCGCCATGACTGACTCCAACGACGCAGCACAGCACCCGGCGGTCCCCCTCGGCAGCGAGGGGCGCCACGCAGCGGAGCCCTCGGGCGACGCCGCAGCACTCGACCACGACCACACGCACGACTCGAGCCCGCACACGAACATCGGTGCCCTGGGCGACGACTCGGTGGGGCACATCTTCGACCAGACGAACGGCCTGGCGGACGGCCTCTCGGGCGACAGCGAGGAGAACGAGGACCTGCAGGGCAGCGAGAGCAGCACCGGCGACGGGCGCCTCACGTTCGACGACACCGAGGGCGGCGGCAACGTGACGGACGGCGGCGGCTACACGGCCGGCGACGCCCGTGACGGCGAGGTCACCCACCCCTAGCGCCAACGCCCCCGGGCCGGACGACCCGCCCCCTCGCGCGAGACGACGCGCCCAGCAGGACGCGATCCCCTCCCCACCACCGTTTCCAGTGGTGCGGAGGGGATCGCGTCGTGTGTGGGGAGGAGGCCCTTACGCCTCGAGCTCCCCGGCCGGCTCGGCAGCCCCGGCGAGCACTTCCTCGCGACCCGGCTGACGCCCGGTCTCGAACTGGAAGGCACCGTCGGCGAAGTCGACCTTGACGTGGTCGCCCGCCGTGAGCTCACCCTGCAGGATGTGCTCGGACAGCTGGTCCTCGACCTCGTGCTGCATCGCGCGACGCAGGGGCCGGGCGCCGAGGGCGGGGTCGAACCCGACCTTGATGAGCTGCTCCTTGGCGGCGAGCGACAGCTCGACGGTCATGTCGCGGTCGAGCAGGCGGTCGGACAGGCGCTTGACGAACAGGTCGACGATCTGCAGCAGCTCGTCCTGCGACAGCTGCGGGAACACGATGGTGTCGTCGACGCGGTTCAGGAACTCGGGCTTGAAGTGCTTCTTCAGCTCCTCGTTCACCTTGGCGCGCATCCGGTCGTAGCCGACGGAGGAGTTGCCCTCGACCTGGAACCCGACGGGACCACCCGCGATGCCCTGCGAACCGAGGTTCGTCGTCATGATGATGACGGTGTTCTTGAAGTCGACCACGCGACCCTGACCATCGGTCAGGCGGCCTTCCTCGAGCACCTGCAGGAGCGAGTTGAAGATGTCCGGGTGGGCCTTCTCGATCTCGTCGAACAGGACCACGGAGAACGGCTTGCGGCGCACCTTCTCGGTGAGCTGGCCGCCCTCCTCGAACCCGACGAACCCGGGAGGGGCACCGAACAGCCGCGAGACCGTGTGCTTCTCACCGAACTCCGACATGTCGAGGGAGATCAGCGCGCCCTCGTCGTCGAACAGGAACTCGGCGAGCGCCTTGGCGAGCTCCGTCTTCCCGACGCCCGTGGGGCCGGCGAAGATGAACGAGCCGGAGGGCCGGTTCGGGTCCTTGAGGCCGGCGCGGGTCCGGCGGATCGTCTTCGACAGGGCGGAGATCGCCTCCTCCTGCCCGATCACGCGCTCGTGCAGGGCCTTCTCCATGAAGACGAGGCGCGAGGTCTCCTCTTCCGTGAGCTTGAACACCGGGATGCCCGTGGCCTGCGCCAGGACCTCGGCGATGATGCCCTCGTCGACGGTGCCGGACGCGGCGACGTCACCCGCACGCCACTGCTTCTCGAGGCGGAGCCGCTCGCCGAGCAGCTTCTTCTCCTCGTCGCGGAGCGATGCGGCCTTCTCGAAGTCCTGCTCCTCGATGGCGGCTTCCTTCTGCCCGCGGACCGTCGAGATCTTCTCGTCGAAGTCGCGGAGCTCCGGCGGCGCCGACAGGATCGACAGGCGGAGGCGTGCGCCGGCCTCGTCGATCAGGTCGATGGCCTTGTCCGGCAGGAAGCGGTCCTGCACGTAGCGGTCGGCCAGGTTCGCCGCGGCGACGATCGCGCCGTCGGTGATCGACACCTTGTGGAACGCCTCGTACTTGTCGCGGAGGCCCTTGAGGATGTTGATCGCGTGCGGGAGCGACGGCTCGTTCACCTGGACCGGCTGAAACCGGCGCTCGAGCGCGGCGTCCTTCTCGAAGTGCTTGCGGTACTCGTCGAGCGTGGTGGCACCGATGGTCTGGAGCTCACCGCGGGCCAGGAGCGGCTTGAGGATCGACGCGGCGTCGATCGCGCCCTCGGCCGCACCGGCCCCGACGAGCGTGTGGATCTCGTCGATGAAGACGATGATGTCGCCGCGGGTGCGGATCTCCTTCGTGACCTTCTTGAGGCGCTCCTCGAAGTCACCGCGGTAGCGGGACCCGGCGATGAGCGACCCGAGGTCGAGCGAGTAGAGCTGCTTGTCCTTGAGCGTCTCGGGCACCTCGCCCTTGACGATCGCCTGGGCGAGGCCCTCGACGACGGCGGTCTTGCCGACGCCCGGCTCGCCGATGAGGACGGGGTTGTTCTTGGAACGGCGGGAGAGGATCTGCATGACCCGCTCCATCTCCTTCTCGCGCCCGATCACCGGGTCGAGCTTGGCGTCACGCGCGGCCTGGGTGAGGTTGCGACCGAACTGGTCGAGCACCTGCGAACCCTGCTGTGCACCCTGCTGGTTCTCGCCGCCCACGGCGACGGCCTCCTTGCCCTGGTACCCGGACAGGAGCTGGATGACCTGCTGGCGGACCCGGTTGAGGTCGGCGCCGAGCTTCACGAGGACCTGGGCGGCGACGCCCTCGCCCTCGCGGATGAGCCCGAGCAGGATGTGCTCCGTGCCGATGTAGTTGTGGCCGAGCTGCAGCGCCTCGCGCAGGGACAGCTCGAGCACCTTCTTGGCGCGCGGGGTGAACGGGATGTGCCCCGTCGGCTGCTGCTGGCCCTGGCCGATGATGTCCTGGACCTGCTCGCGGACCGCGTCGAGGGAGATCCCGAGCGACTCGAGTGCCTTGGCGGCGACGCCCTCACCCTCGTGGATGAGACCGAGGAGGATGTGCTCGGTGCCGATGTAGTTGTGGTTGAGCATCTTCGCCTCTTCCTGGGCGAGGACGACAACACGACGGGCTCGGTCGGTGAATCTCTCGAACATGTGCTCTCCCTTGGCTCCGAGGGGGTGGAGCCGACAGATGTGCCGGTCCCTGGTGGGCCCGGCGACGTACATCGAGACTAACCAGCGCGCCTCCACGGGGCTGCCCCTGTTCGCCGTGGGCGTGACCCACGTGCGCAGTCGGTCCGGACGGCCCGGGAGGCGGTGCTCGCCTCGCCTGACCCTGGCCGCGGTCAGGTGGTCACCGCTACCCTCCGGACCATGGAGGCACCACTCGTCGGGATCGTGATGCACCCCTCGAAGGACGTCCGGGCGTCGGTCGAGACCCTGCAGCGCTGGCACGCGTCGGGGCGGGGTCAGCTCGTCGCGCGCCGGATCGACGCCGCGCGGCTCGGCCCGGGGATCGAGGTGCTCGACGACGTCGAGTTCTGCGAGCGGGTCGACCTCGTCGTGTCCCTCGGTGGCGACGGCACGATGCTCGGGTCGATGCGCCTCGTGGCCGCCCGTCCGGTGCCGGTCCTCGGGGTGAACTACGGCAACGTCGGGTTCCTCGTCGAGATCGAGCCGGACGAACTCGCGGCGGCGCTCGAACGGATGTCCGCCGGTGACTACTCGCTCGAGCCGCACCACGCGCTCGAGGCCGTGCTGACGTGGTCGGGTGCCCGCACGAACTACCTCGCGTTCAACGACCTGACGATCGTCCGGCGCCCCGGCGCCGGGCAGGTCTCGGCCGACCTGACGATCGGGGGCCTCACGTACGGGTACTACCGCGCCGACGCCGTCGTCGCCTCGACCCCTGCCGGCTCCACCGCCTACAACTACGCCGCCGGGGGCCCGGTGCTCTCCCCCGCCCTGTCCGGCTCGGTCGTGACGCCCGTCGCCCCGATGGCCGGGATCGACCGCTCGGTGGTCCTCGCGGCGAAGGAGCGCTACCGGTTCGACATCGCCGAGGGCACGCGGAGCGCCGCGCTCGAGGTCGACGGGCTCGTCGTCGGCGAGGTCGCCACCGGTGCGCAACTCGAGGTCCGGCTGCGCAAGAACGCCGGCACGGTGATCCGCCTCGACGCCGAGCGCCACGGGCGGACCGGCCGGGTCAAGCTGAGCCTGCTCGATCTCCCGGTGCGACCGGACCAGCTCATCGAGCTCATCCCCTCCGAGGTGCGGCAGCGGCTGCGGCAGCACGACCGACCGGAGCCCGACGAGGGCTGAGGCCGCGCCTCCAGGACGGGAGGCCCGGTGCAGGACCACCGGAGCGGCCCACGCGACCGTCGGGACCGACGACGACGGCCCGCCCGAGTCGTGTGACTCGGACGGGCCGTTCCCATCACCCCGCCGGATCGCCTTCCCACAGGACGACCCGACTCCCCGCACCGACCCCGTCCGGGTCGGCCGTGGTCCTGGACCTCAGTCGGTCAGGTAGAGCTGCATGTCCTGGCTGACCGCCTTGGCGAACAGGCGGAGCTTGGCGCGGGACTCGACGCGGCTGACCGCCTGGCGCGTGGTGTGGACGACCTTCGAGATCTCGTCGAGGGTCATCGGGTGGTCGTCGTCGAGGCCGTAGCGCATGCGGATGACGCGCGCCTCGTCCGTCGGCAGCTCGGCGACGATCGACCGGATGTCCCGGTGGAGCAGCGTGCTCTCGGTCATCTCGTTCGGGCTCGCGGCGTCCTCGTCCTCGATGAAGTCACCGAGCTCGGAGTCGTCCGAGTCGCCGACCACCGTGTGGATCGACACGGGCTCGTGCGAGCGGCCCTTGAGGTCGAGGAGTTCCTCGACGTCCATGCTCAGCTCCTCGGCGACCTCTTCGGGGCTCGGCGCCCGGCCGAGGTCGACGGTGAGGTCGCGCTCCGTGCGCGAGATCTTGTTGATGAGCTCCACGGTGTGCACCGGGATGCGGATGGTGCGGGCCTTGTCGGCGAGACCGCGCGAGATCGCCTGGCGGATCCACCAGGTCGCGTAGGTCGAGAACTTGTAGCCCTGCGTGAAGTCGAACTTCTCCACAGCACGGACCAGGCCGAGGTTGCCCTCCTGGATCACGTCCATGAACGGCAGACCGCGCTGCGAGTACCGCTTGGCGATGCTCACGACGAGGCGGAGGTTCGAGGTGATCATCCGCTCCTTGGCACGCTGGCCGTCGCGGACGAGCCAGCGGAGTTCGCGCTGCAGCTGCTTCGGCACGTCGGGCGTGTTCGCGAGCTTCTCCTCGGCGAACAGGCCGACCTCGATGCGGCGGGCGATGTCCGCTTCCTCCTCGGCGGAGAGCAGCGGCAGGCGGCCGATGTGGCGGAGGTAGTCGCCGACCTGGTCGACCGAGGCGCCGCGGACACCGGCGAGACGCTCGTCGGCCTCGATCGCGGTGTCGACGCTGTCGAGCTCGCGCGGTGCCGCCTCGACCTTCGTGGTGGTCTTGGAACGCCGGGTGGTGCTCGGAGCTTCGGTTGCGATGGTCATGGCTGACTCTCCTTCGCGGTGACGGTTGACGGGGGCCGAACCGGCTGGGCCGGGCCGGATCACGTCGGACGGTGTCGTTCGGCGCTGGTCCTGCTGCCCCTCCATCGGGGCGTGCAACGAGTAAAGCGGGCCGGAGGTGTACCCCACAAATCGTTTCCTGCTTTTCCCAGGGATCTCCGTGCTTCGTCATCGCGGACCCCCGGGTGGGGGTACGGGACCACTCCGCCGACCGGCCCTCCGATCCCGAAGATGCTGGGGGAAGAGCCCGGAAATCCGCGGATCCTCGCCCGCGTCCGAACCGATTCCGGGACTGTACCCCGCCCTGTCACCCGGCGGCCGACACGTTCCGGGGTACGCGTGCGGATGGGGCCCCCGCGGCACGTCCGTACCCCTTTTCGGCAACGATCCCGTAACACGCTCGTCACCCGGGGGTCGATCGGCGGTCACCAGCTCGGTTCGAGCCAGTCCGTGCGTCGCTGGGTCCCCTCCGCTTCGGCGTCGAGGTCGAACTCGTCGTACTCGCTCTCGATGTCCCCGACGAACGAGCGGGCGACGGCATGCAGCAGATCGGTCATGCCGGCGATGCTGACCAGCCCCGACGACGGCGGGGTGAACGGCTCGTGTCGCGGCGCTGACCGCCGGACGTCCGGGAGCGACTACTCCGCGGACTGCGGCGAGGCGGGGACGGCTGCGGGGCGGCTCGGCGCCTGCACGTCACGCGGCCCCGCGGTACCCGCGCCGGGTCCACCGGCGGCACGCTCCGCGGTGAAACGGGCGCGTTCCTCCCGTTCGAGCTTGGCGTAGGTCGCGCGCTCGGTGCGGTCGGCCCGGATGATCGCCCGCATGACGAACCAGAACACCAGGCCGACGACGACGGTCGGCGTCAGCGAGAAGATGATCCCGGTCACGACTCCATGAGGCACGCGACCATGGTACGTCCCGGTGCTCGGGGTGCCGTGCGGGGGACCTGAGCGCACGGCCAGCGAGCGGAGCCCGTCCGCCGTGTGCGCACGCCGACGACGAGTGCGCATGCGCCCGCACGTCCCGTTGTCGTCCGTGTGCGCAGGAGTGCGTCGACTGCCGTGCTCGCAGGCTCGCCCGGGGCTAGCGTCGCGCAACGCTGGCGCGTTGCCCTAAGCTCCAGCCCCCTTGACGAGCGGGAACAGGATCGTCTCGCGGATCCCGAGGCCCGTGATCGCCATGAGCAGGCGGTCGATGCCCATCCCCATCCCGCCCGACGGCGGCATGCCGTGCTCGAGGGCGCGCAGGAACTCCTCGTCGACGCGCATGGCCTCGACGTCGCCGCCCGCGGCGAGCTTCGCCTGCTCGACGAACCGCTCGCGTTGCACCACCGGGTCGACGAGCTCGGAGTACGCCGTGGCGAGCTCGAACCCGCGGACGTAGAGGTCCCACTTCTCGACGACGCCCGGGCGCGACCGGTGCTCCCGCGTCAGCGGGGACGTGTCCACCGGGAAGTTCATGACGAACGTCGGGCGCTCGAGCGAGTCGATGACGAAGTGCTCCCAGAGCTCCTCGACGTACTTGCCGTGGGTGGCGTGCGCGACCTCGACGCCCTCGGCCTCGGCGAGCGCCTGCAGCTCGGCGAGCGGGGTGTCGGGCGTGATCTCGCGACCGGCCGCGGCCGAGAGCGACCCGTACATGTCGATGCGGTCCCACTCGCCGCCGAGGTCGTACTCGGTGCCGTCGGCGAGCGTCACGACGAGCCCGCCCGTGACGGCGAGCGCGGCGTTCTGCACGAGCTCCTGCGTCAGGTCGGCCATCTGCTCGTAGTTGCCGTAGGCCTGGTACGCCTCGAGCATCGCGAACTCGGGCGAGTGCGTGGAGTCGGCGCCCTCGTTCCGGAAGTTCCGGTTGATCTCGAACACACGCTCGATGCCGCCGACGACCGCGCGCTTGAGGAACAGCTCGGGCGCGATCCGGAGGTACAGCTCGGTGTCGAACGCGTTCGAGTGCGTCACGAACGGGCGGGCCGACGCGCCACCGTGCTGGGTCTGCAGCATCGGCGTCTCGACCTCGAGGTAGTCGTGGGCCGCGAACGTCGCGCGGAGCGACTGCATCACGCCGGCACGTGCGCGCACGGTGGTGCGGGCCTGCTCGCGGACGATGAGGTCGAGGTAGCGGGCGCGGACCCGGGTCTCCTCGCTCAACTCGGTGTGCAGGTTCGGCAGCGGCAGGATCGCCTTCGCCGCGATCGCCCAGTCGTCGACCATGACGCTCAGCTCGCCGCGGCGGGACGAGATCACGCGGCCGTGCACGAACACGTGGTCACCGAGGTCGACGAACTCCTTCCAGCGCGCGAGCGACTCGTCCCCGACCTCGGCGAGCGACACCATCGCCTGGATGCGGGAGCCGTCGCCGGACTGGAGGGTCGCGAAGCACAGCTTGCCCGTGTTCCGCGCGTGCACCACGCGGCCGGCGAGCCCGACGACGTCGTCGGTCTCCTCGCCGCTCGGCAGGTCGGCGTGCTCGGCGCGGACCGCGGGGATCGTCGTCGTGATCCCGAGCTCGACCGGGTAGGCCTCGATGCCCGCCGCCAGCAACCGCTCCCGCTTGTCGAGGCGCACCTGACGCTGCTCGCTCGTCTCGGCCGCGGCGGCTGCCTCGGCGTCGATGCGGGCGGTCTCGAGGGCGACGGCCTCGGGGTCGGTGGTGTCAGCGGGTTCGTCGGTCATCGCGCGCGCAGCTCCGGGGGTCGTGGGGGATGCGTCGATGCTACCGGCCCACCACGGCGCAGCCGGCCGGGAGACGCCGGCCGGGAGACGCTGGCCGGGGACCGCGCACCGCTACAGCGCCTGCTGCCCGTCCGCCTGCGCGAGCGCGTTCTCGACGGCGGACCGGACGAGCGCACCGAGCACCCGTCCCGGGTGGTCGACGCCGATCGCCGCCAGCGTCCCGGCGGCCTGGTCGACGATCGCGCTCGAGAAGTCCACCGCGGCCCGGACCGCGTCGGCGTAGGCGGCGCGGTCGGCCTCACGGACGACGACCGGCTCGGCACCCATCTCGACCACGAGCGCCTGCGCGATCGGCAACACCGGCGCGGGCGAGGTCACCGCGCAGTAGGCGTCCCGGAGGCGGGCGAGGTCGACGCTCGTGCCCGTGAACGCCATCGCGGGGTGGATCGCCAGCGGGATGACGCCCTGGGCGGTCGCGGGCGCGAGGACCCCGACCCCGTGGTCCGGGCTCGTGTGCACGACGAGCTGTCCCGCCTGCCAGATGCCGGCGTCGGCCAGACCCTGCACGAGCCCCGGCAGCTGGTCGTCCGGCACGGCGAGCAGGACGAGTTCGCTCCGCTCGACGAGTTCCGGGGTCCCGAGCACGGGCGCGCCGGGCAGGAGCGCCTCGGCCCGGTCGAGTCCCGCGTCGGAGACCGCGGTGATGCCGACGACCGCGTGCCCCGCGTTCGCGAGCGCGGCGCCGAGCACCGGGCCCACCCGGCCCGCACCGACGACGCCGACCCCGAGTCGTCCGGCCCGCTCGCTCATCGTGGTCCTCCGTCCGGTCGTGGCACGTGCTCCCACCCAACGGGTGCGGTGACCGACGCGGGGTCGGCGCCCCGGGCCTCCCGGTCGTCACGCCACCGGTGCGAGGTGTCGGCGGCGGCCGCGCGGACGGCCTCGGCCTCGGTGCCGGAGAACAGCCGCATCGCGTCGGGCACGGCGAGCGCGCCGATGCGCGCGACGACCGGTCCGTGCACGGTGTGCACGTGGACCTCGGCGAGCCCGAGCGCGCGCTCGAGGGGGCCCTGTGCCACCCGGATGCTCTGCACGCGCGGCAGGGGCACGACGACGAGCGACCGCCAGACCGCGCCGAGGCGGAGCAGCACCGCCCCGGGGACGCTCCGGTAGCCGTTGCGACGCCAGGACAGCGGTCGGAGCCAGGCGCCGCGACCGGGTGACCGCGTGAACCCACCGGCGTCACCCGACCCCGTCAGGCTGCCCTGCACGACGTCGACCGCGGCGGCCGAGCCCTCCTGCAGGCTGGCGAAGGAGGCGGCGGGCCCGGCGACCGCGGTGCCGACGAGCTCCGGCAGGATGATCTCGAGCACCGCACGGACGTCCGCGGTGTCACCGACGGGCAGCACGACCGAGGACGTCTGCTGGTTCTGACGGGAGCCGCCGGCGTGCGAGGCGCGGTTGACGCGGACGTCCCACCAGCCGAACGGACGCCACAGCAGCGGCTGCGTGACCGCGACGGCGTGGATGCGCCCGGGCGGCAGGGTCTCGTTCGAGGTCGACACGAGGCCGTAGCCGATGCGGATCCCGTCCGGGGTCGCCGCGATCGAGTACTGCAGCGACTTCGTGAAGCGGCGGACCGTGACCCCGACGGCGCCGATCATCGCCGGGAACAACGTCACGAGCAGGAAGTACTGGCCCGTCACGGCGACGCTCACGATGATGCCGACCGCGGCGAGGGCGAGCACGACGGTCGTGTTCGACAGGAGCACGGAGCCGATGAGCCGCCCGGTGTGCACGCGCACGACGCGCGTGGCGCGCACCGCGGCGGGGTCGAGTTCCGGGGCCAGGAACTCCGTCATCCGCTCGTCGACGAACCGTCCCGCCGGCCGGGAGGCCCGGGACCCGCCCGGCACGTCGGCGCGGGCACCGCTCGCCAGCAGCAGGATGCGCTGCCGCAGGTCGTCGGCCGGCCGCGAGCCGAGGTACGCCAGCTGCACGTTCGCGTCGTTGCCCGCCTGCGAGATCTCGAGCCGGGCCGTGCCGACGAGCCGGGCCACGAACGGGCGGACGACGTTGACGGCCTGGATGCGGTCGAGGCGGGCCTTGCGGTGGTTCCGGAACAGCACGCCCGAGCGGACCTCGACGACCTCGCCGGTCACGCGGAAGGTGTGCATGCGCCAGGACAGCGTGAACAGGCCGATGAGCACGAGGATGAACACGAGCACCCCGAGGAGCGCGACGCCCACGTAGTCGTGGCGGACGACGTAGTCGATCGGGTCGCCCTGCTCGCCGCCCCGGGCACCACCCGGGATCACGAGGTCGAGCAGCCGCTCGCGGAGGGTGTTGACCACCCACCCGAGGATCACGAGCAACGCGATCCCTCCGCGGAGCAGCGGCGTCAGCGGGTGCAGGCGGTGCCACGTCCCGTCGGTCAGGTCGGCGGCCGCGGCGGCGTCGCCCTGCCGGTGGGGCTGCGGGAGCGGCGGCAGCGGCGGCAGCGGCGGGCCGGACGGCCGGGAGGTCACAGCCCGACCCGTCGGCTCTCGGCCATCGCGACGAGTTCGTCGCGCAGGCGGTCCGCGTCGGCCTCGGGGAGCCCGGGCAGCCGGACGTTCGTGCTCGCCGCCGCCGTCACGAACCGGAGGTCGCTCAGACCGAGGGCACGACCGAGCGGCCCGCGGCTGATGTCGACGAGCTGCATGCGGCCGTACGGGACGGCGATGAACCGCTGGAACATGAGTCCGCGCCGCACCACGAGGTCGTCGTCGCGGAGGGCGTACCCGATCGACCGGATCCGCCGGGGCGTGAAGGCAGCGACGAGGGCGGTGACCACCGCGGCGGCGAGCCCGATGAGCGTCCACACGAGCGCGGTCGTCGGTGAGGACCCCCGGAACGCCACGCCGATGAGGAAGCACCCGGCGGTGATGACCACCCCGACGACGAGGACGGTGACGAGTTCGGTCCAGACCAGGCGCGGCGACACCCGGCTCCAGGGGATCCCCGGCAGGTCGAGACGTTCCCTCGGCATCGGTCCCCCTGTCGTCGGCGTCGCTGCTGCCGGGTCGGTCAGATCGCGGTCGTCCCACCCGGGTCGGAGTCGTCGTCGTCCCGGGGCGGCACCGTGCACATGTGCTCCGCGACGAGCGCACACACCATGAGCACCAGACCACCGAACACCGCGACGACGCTGGGCAGGATGGAGCCTAGCGCGGGGACGACGGCCCGCGTGAGGACGAACGCGAGCCCGCCGCCCGTGAACGCGCCGAACAGCACGCCGCAGATGCTCGAGGCCTTGGCGAGGACCACCACCCGCGTCGCGTAGAAGGCGTCGACGGGGCGGGTCGCGGTGCCACGGGCGTGCCGACGGACCGGGATCGCCATGAGCACGAGCGCGATGCCGATGAAGCCCAGGGTCAGCCCGAGCGCCGACGAGAGCACGATGACGGGCCGCTGCCGGGACGCCAGGGCAGCGTCGAGGGCGAACCCGGCGACACCGGCGACGATCGCGACGCTGATCAGGGTGGAGGCGCGGGTGTGTCTCACTGGGGTGCTCCCGGGAGCTCGGACGGACGGGACGCGAACAGTCGGGGTTCCTCGACGCGGACGGTGTCGTCGCCGACCGCGGCGAGCAGCGCGGCGACCGGACCGGCGCCGGGGAGGACCGCGTCGGGGTCGGCGTCGAGCCAGGGCGCGAGCACGAACGCCCGCTCGGCGGCCCGGGGATGCGGGAGCGTCAGGTCGGCGGCGTCGAGCACGACGTCGTCGACGGCCACGATGTCGAGGTCGAGCGTCCGGTCCCCCCACCGCTCGACGCGGACCCGGCCGTGGGCGTCCTCGATGTCGTGCAGCGCGGCGAGGAGTGCGTGCGGCTCGAGATCGGTGTCGACCACGACCACCCCGTTGCGGTACCGGGGCTTCGTCTCGTCGGGCCCGGAGAGGGTCATCGCGACGGACTCGACCTCGTGCGATGCGGCCACCGGGCGCACCCCCGGCACCGCGAGGATCGCCGCAGCGGCCTCGCGCAGGGTCGACCCCCGGTCGCCGAGGTTGGCGCCGAGGGCGATGACGGCGCGCCTCACGGGTCGACCCGCGCGGAGCGGTCCCGGCGGATGGTGATCGACACGTCCGCGAACGGCACCGTGATCGGCGCCTGGGGCTTGTGCACGGTGACCTCGGTGGCGAGTGCCGCCGGGTGCCCCAGGACGACGGCGGCGATGCGCTCCGCCAGGGTCTCGATGAGGTCGACGGGGTCGGACTCGACGGCCGCGACGACCTGCTCGGCGAGCACGCCGTAGTGCACCGTGCGGTCGAGGTCGTCGGGGCCCGCGGCGGCACGGGCGTCGACCTCGACGGCGACGTCGACGACGAAGTCCTGCCCGTCGGCGCGCTCGTGGTCGAAGACCCCGTGGTGACCGCGGGCCCGGACCCCCGTGAGGCGGATGACGTCGTTCACGATCGCGCGGCCCTCCAGGCGTCCCAGACGTCGAGCACCGCGCGGTTCGGGGCGGGGTCGTGGACCCGGACGCCCCAGGCCCCACGCTCGGCGGCGAGCAGCGTGATCGCCGCGGTCGCCAGGTCCCGGTCCCGGGGTGCGGCGTCCGGATCGCTCCCGACGCCGGCGAGGAAGCGCTTGCGTGACGCCGCGACGAGCACCGGGAGCCCGAGCGACGCGAAGCGCTCGTACCCGGCCAGGATCTCCCAGTTCTGCCGACCGTGCTTCGCGAACCCGAGCCCCGGGTCCACGACGACCTGGTCCGGGTGCACACCGAGCACGATGAGCTCCGCGACCCGGAGTTCGAGCTCGCGGCGGACGTCCTCGACGGCGTCCTCGTACACGGCGTTCCGGTGCATCACGTCGCTGTGGCCGCGCCAGTGCATGACGACGAAGCCCGCACCACTCGCGGCGACGACGCGGGCCATGTCGGGGTCGGCCAACCCGCCGGAGACGTCGTTGACGATCGACGCCCCGAGCTCGAGCGACCGCTCGGCCGTCGCCGCGTTCATCGTGTCGACGCTCACCGTGATGCCCTCGGCGACCAGGTCCTGCACGACCGGCAGCACGCGACGCTGTTCCTCGTCGACCGGCACCCGCGGCGCACCCGGCCGGGTGGATTCGCCGCCGACGTCGACGAGGTCGGCGCCGTCGGCCACGAGCCGGCGCGCGTGCGTCACGGCGGCGTCGCGTCGGTGGTGTTCGCCACCGTCGCTGAACGAGTCGGGCGTCACGTTGAGGATGCCCATGATCCGCGCCCGGCCCGGCGTCGATGGGGCCGCGCCCGCCGCACGCGCCGACCGGCGACGCGTCGCCGCCTCCTGCTGCAGGGCAGGGAGGTCGATGGCGACGGTCGCCGGTTCGGCTGCGGCGGCGCGGGCGCGGCTCGCCTCGGAGATCCGGCGCTCGCGCCGGCTGGGGAGGTCGGTCATCCCGCTGGCCTACGCCGGCGCGATACCGGGGTTCCCGCGCGGGGCCCGTGCCCGACGCGGCTTCGCCGGGGGCTCGGAGTCGATGCCGCCGTCGACGGCGCCCTCGTCCACCGGCGCCTTGACCGGCAGCGAGATCGCGGGCAGGTCGCTCACGGGGCGGCTGTCGCTCGAGAGCCACTGCGGGCGCTCGGGCAGCTTCCGGACGTCCTTGAAGATCTCGGCGAGCTCGTTCTGGTCGAGCGTCTCCTTCTCGAGGAGGGCGCCCGCCAGGTGGTCGAGGATGTCGCGGTTCGCGTTGATGACCTGGTAGGCCTCGTCGTGCGCGGACTCGAGCAGGGCACGGACCTCGGCGTCGACGGTCTCGGCTATGTTCTCCGAGTAGTCGCGCTGGGCGCCCATGTCGCGGCCGAGGAACGGCTCGCCCGACCCCTGGCCGAGCTTGACCGAACCGACCGCCGTGCTCATGCCGTACTCGGTGACCATCTTGCGTGCGGTCGCCGTGGCCTTCTCGATGTCGTTCGACGCACCCGTGGTGGGGTCGTGGAACACGATCTCCTCGGCGACACGACCGCCCATGGCGTAGGCGAGCTGGTCGAGCAGCTCGTTGCGCGTGACCGAGTACTTGTCCTCGAGCGGGAGCACCATCGTGTACCCGAGGGCACGACCGCGCGGGAGGATCGTGATCTTCGTGACGGGGTCGGTGTGCCGCATGGCCGAGGCCGCGAGCGCGTGACCGCCCTCGTGGTACGCGGTGATGAGGCGCTCCTGGTCGCTCATGACGCGGGTCCGCCGCTGCGGACCGGCCATGACGCGGTCGACGGCCTCGTCCAGCGCGCGGTTGTCGATGAGCTGCGCGTTCGAGCGCGCGGTGAGCAGCGCGGCCTCGTTGAGGACGTTCGCCAGGTCGGCACCCGTGAACCCGGGGGTCTTGCGGGCGAGGACGTCGAGGTCGACGCTCGCGGCGAGGGGCTTGCCCTTGCCGTGCACCTGCAGGATCTGCTTGCGGCCGATGAGGCTCGGGGCGTCGACGCCGATCTGGCGGTCGAAGCGGCCCGGCCGGAGGAGCGCGGGGTCGAGCACGTCGGGACGGTTCGTCGCGGCGATGAGGATGACGTTCGTCTTGACGTCGAAGCCGTCCATCTCGACGAGGAGCTGGTTCAGCGTCTGCTCGCGCTCGTCGTTGCCACCGCCGATGCCGGCACCGCGGTGGCGACCGACGGCGTCGATCTCGTCGACGAAGATGATCGCGGGAGCGTTCTGCTTGGCCTGGTCGAACAGGTCACGGACGCGGCTCGCACCGACACCGACGAACATCTCGACGAAGTCCGAACCGGAGATCGAGAAGAACGGCACCCCGGCCTCGCCGGCGACGGCGCGGGCGAGCAGGGTCTTGCCGGTCCCGGGAGGGCCGTACAGCAGCACGCCCTTCGGGATCCGCGCGCCGACCGCCTGGAACTTGGCCGGCTCCTTCAGGAACTCCTTGATCTCCTGGAGCTCCTCGATGGCCTCGTCCGCGCCGGCGACGTCGGCGAAGGTGACCTGCGGGTTCTCCTTGTTGTTCATCTTCGCGCGGGACTTGCCGAACTGCATGACGCGCGAGCCGCCGCCCTGGGCGCTCGACAGGAGGAACCAGAACACCAGACCGATGACGAGGAACGGCAGGAACGTCAGCAGGAGCGAGACGAACACGTTCGACTGCTGGACGGTGTCGTTGTAGCCCTTCGACAGGTTCGCCTTGTCGACCGCCGAGACGACGTCCGGCCCACGCGGGGTGGAGTAGTAGAACTGCTCCGTCTGGTTGCCGTCCTTGAGCACGAGGTCGACGCGCTGCTCGGTGGAGTTGATGGTGGCAGAGGCGACCTTGCCGTCACCGAGCTGCTCGAGGCCCTTCTGCGTCGTGATCTGCGACGTCCCGGACTGACTGATCACGGCCCAGCCGATCCAGATCCCGATGACCGCGATGATCACGTACAGGTACGGCCCACGGAAGATGCGCTTGAAGTCCATGTGATCCGGGCGACACGCCCGACACCTTTCTCTGCCGATGTTGCGTGGAAGTCAGCATACGGCCGGGACTCTGTGGGGCGAGTGGGTGTCCTCCGAGGGCGAACTCGACGTCCGGAGGGCCGTTCGTCAGGAGTAGACGTGCGGCGCCAGGACCCCGACACCACGCAGGTTGCGGTAACGCTCGTCGTAGTCGAGGCCGTACCCGATCACGAACGCGTCCGGGATGTCGAAGCCGACGTACTTGACGTCCACCTGCACCTTGGCCGCCTCGGGCTTGCGGAGCAACGCGACGATCTCGACGCTCGCGGCCCCGCGGCTCACGAGGTTCTGCCGGAGCCAGGACAGGGTGAGCCCGGAGTCGATGATGTCCTCGACGATGAGGACGTCGCGGCCGTGCAGGTCGGTGTCGAGGTCCTTGAGGATCCGCACGACGCCGGACGACTTGGTGCCGGACCCGTAGGACGACACCGCCATCCAGTCCATGGTGATCGGGAGCTTGAGCTCACGCGAGAAGTCCGCCATCACCATGACCGCGCCCTTGAGCACGCCGACGAGCAGCGGGTCGCGCCCGGTGTAGTCGGCCTCGACCGCGCGGGCGAGCTCGGCGATCCGGGCGTCGATCTGCTCGGCGGTGAACAGGACCTCGCTCAGGTCGGCCTGGACGTCGGTGAGTTCCACGGGGGCGTGCCCTCTCTGGTCAGTGGTGCGCCGGGCCGGTGCCGCCCGGGTCTCCCAGGATACGGCCGGGCGACCCCGGCCCGGACTCGGACACCGGCCGCCCGGACCCGGACACCCGCCCGGACGTCGTGCTCGCGAACAGCAGGCGGTCGCCCTCGCGCCGCACGCGGACGCCGGGCAGGTCGATCGGCCCCTGTCCCGACCAGTCCGTCACGAGCCGGCACACCTCGAGCGTCTGGAGCCGCGAGAGCACGACGCCGAACTCCCCCTCGACCGCGAGGCGCACGAGTCGCTGCCGCAGGGCCGGCGGGTTGGCCGCGAGTCCCGACACGGACACCGCGATGCCCGCCTCGGCGTGCTCCGCGAGTTCCTCGGCGAGCTCCTCGGCGAAGTGGTCGAGCGCGCTCGCGTCTTCGCGGATCTGGTCGGCGGTGCGAGCCAGGGCCTCGACCACGCCGTCGCCGAGCTCCTCGGCGAGCACCGGCAGCACGCGCGCGCGCACCCGGACCCGGGCGAACGCGGGGTCGTTGTTCTGTGGGTCCGTCCACGGCTCCAGGCCGCTCTCGGCACAGGCCGCGACGGTCGTCGCCCGCCGGACGCCGAGCAGCGGGCGGGCGAGCAGCGGCCCGGGCGCCACCGGTGCCGGTGACCGCGCCGGCATGCCCGACAGGCTGTCCGGACCGCTGCCGCGCAGGAGGCCGAGCAGGACCGTCTCGGCCTGGTCGTCCATCGTGTGCCCGACCAGGACCAGCGGCGACCGCTCCGCCGCGGCGACGGCCGCGATCGCCCGGTACCGGGCCTCCCGGGCGGCGGCCTCCGGCCCACCCGCGTCACCGACGCGGACGTGGTCGACGACGACGGGCGCGAGCCCGAGCGCCTCCGCCTGCCGGGAGGCCGCGCTCGCGACCGCCCCGCTGCCCGCCTGGAGGCCGTGGTCGACGACGACGGCGCCCGCGCGGAGGCCCTGCCGGGGCGCCTCGAACGCGGTCGCGGCCGTGAGTGCGAGCGAATCGGGGCCGCCGCTCAGCGCCACGAGGACGAGGTCACCGGAGGCGAGGGCGCCCGCCGAACGGGCGTCCGCGAGGGACGTCCGCACCGCGCGGCGCACGGCGGCGACTGCGGGTCCGAGCCGGGGCCGGTGCATGTCCACCCTGTAACGTTATCGGCGCTGTAGGACCGCAGAACCATCCACATCGAGGAGTGCCACATGGCCGCGTACGACGTCGTCATCGAGATCCCCAAGGGCAGCCGCAACAAGTACGAGGTCGACCACGAGACCGGTCGGGTGTACCTGGACCGCGTCCTGTTCACGTCGTTCGTCTACCCCACCGACTACGGCTTCTTCGAGAACACCCTCGGGCTCGACGGCGACCCCGTGGACGCCCTCGTCCTGCTCGAGTACCCCGCGTTCCCCGGCGTCGGCGTCAAGGTCCGCCCGGTCGGCGTGTTCAAGATGAGCGACGAGGCCGGCTCCGACGCCAAGGTGCTCTGCGTCCCGGCGAAGGACCCGCGCTGGCAGCACATCCAGGACATCGCCGACGTCGACGAGCAGACGAAGGCCGAGATCGCCCACTTCTTCGAGCGCTACAAGGACCTCGAGCCGGGCAAGTTCGTCAACGCCGAGGGCTGGGGTGACGCCGCCGAGGCCGAGGAGATCGTCGCGGCGGGCTTCGCCGCGTACCAGCCGGGCCACTGAGTCCGTCGCGCCCCGAGGCGCGGCGCTGGCCAGGCGGCCGGCTGGGAGAAGTGAAGGCGGCGGGTGCCCATGGGGCGCCCGCCGCCTTCGTCCGGTGACGACCCCACCCGAAGGGGTCGGCACCGTCATCGGCTCGGAACCCCACCCGAAGGGGTCCCGGCCGGGTCATCAGAGCGAGCCGGTGGGGCGCGCCACGTAGGGGACGATCTGGTACGTGTACACAGCGTAGTTCCGTACGCTGAGTCCCGGCTTGGGGGCCTCGACCATCCGACCGCCGCCGGCGTAGATCGTGTCGTGGTACATCCCCGCCGGGTTCGTGCCCGTCGTCGAGTAGAAGATGATGTCGCCCGGCTGCGCCTGGGACAGCGGCACGAGTCGGCCGAGCGCGGCGAAGTGCTCGTACTGCCAGTCGACCCGGTGCCCACCGACGGCCACGCCGACGCTGCTGTACGCGGCCATCACGAGCCCCGAGCAGTCGTAGGAGTTCGGACCGGCGGCACCGAACAGGTACGGCTTGCCGATCTGGGCGGACGCGAACGCCAGCGCTGCGGAGCCCTTGGACGGTGAGGACGAGCCGGTGCTCGACGTCGGCGGCTTCGGCGCGGGCGCGGTGACGGGCTTCGGCGCAGGCGCGGCCGGCTTCGGGGCAGGCGCGGCCGGCTTCGGGGCAGGCGCGGCCGGTTTGGGCGCTGCGACGGGCTTCGGGGCCGGCGCGACCGGCTTCGGCGCGGGCGCGGTGGCGGGCTTCGGGGCCGTGCCCGTCCCGGTCGGCTTCGAACCGGTCGGCTTCGACGCCGCGGGCTTCGACGCGGTCGTCCCGGTGCTCCCGGTGGCGGCGGCCTTCGTCGTGCCGGCGCCCCCACTGGTCGTCGAGGTCGCGATCGCCCGCTCGGCTTGCTTCGCCTGCTGGTCGGCGAAGTACGCGGCCTCGGTGGTCGCCGTCGTTCCCTTGAGGTACGCCAGCTGGTCGAAGAGCGTCGACTGCTGGTCCTGCACGCTCTTGAGCCGTCCGGCGGCGCTCGCGGCCTGGTCGTTCGCGTCGGACAGCGACGTCTTGGCGGCCGTGGTGGCCTTGCCGAGCGCGGTCTCGGCCGCGGAGGCCTGGTGCTGCAGGGCGTCGACCTGCCGCTGGTCGGCCTCGGCGTCGGCGAGGATGCCCGCCGAGCGAGCCGACAGGTGCGACATCGTGCCGACCTGGTACAGCAGGTCCTTCGCGTCGGCGCCGTCGACGAGCATCGCCGTCGAGAGGTCGCCGCCGCCCGTCCGCGAGAGCTCGACCACGAGGCCGGCGACCTGCTGGGCGGAGACCTTCGCCTTCGCCTCGGCCTGCTTCGACTGGCGCGTCAGGGTGTCGACCCGGGTCTGCGCCGCCTGCTGTCGCGATGCCGCCCGCTGGTACGCCTCACCGGCCTGCTGCTCGGCGACCGAGGCCCGCTCCGCCTGGGTCTGGAGCGCGTCGAGCGACGAGGTCAACGTGTCGACCTGGTGCTGCGTCGCCGCCTGGGACTGCTTCGCCGCCTGCACGTCGGCCCACGAGGGAGCGGACGGACTGGCCGACGCCGGTGCGGCGACGGTGAACGTCAGTCCGAGCACCGCGAGGGTCGCGGCGCCTCCGATGAGGACGCGTGCTGGCTTCATGCGGGTCAGTGCCTCCTGGGCGCGCTCGTGGTCATACCGAGATCCCCCGCGCAGCCATGAAGGGGACCGGGTCGACGGCAGCGCCGCTCACCCGGGTCTCGAAGTGGAGGTGGCAGCCGGTCGACCAGCCGGTCGAGCCGACGAGCGCGATCTGCTGTCCCGCGACCACGGTCTGGCCCGCGTGGACCAGGAACCCGCCGTTGACGATGTGGCCGTACGCCGTCGAGATGCCGCCACCGTTGTCGATGATGACCTCGTTGCCGTAACCCCCGCCGTTCGCGGCGAAGGTGACGGTCCCGCTGTGGGCGGCGTAGATCGGCGCACCACAGCCCGGCGCGAGGTCGACCCCGGCGTGCAGGGCGTACGCACCGGTGTAGGGGTCGACGCGGTAGCCGTAGGGGCTCGTCTGGTACCCGGCGGACGGGCGGACCCAGCCCGACCCGTTCGGCGTCGTGGTGGTGGTGCCCGTGCTCGTCTGCGCGCCGGCGCCCCCGGTCCGGGCGGCAGCGGCGGCGCGAGCGGCAGCCGCCCGAGCAGCAGCAGCGGCTCGCGCGGCAGCGGCGGCTCGCGCGGCAGCCGCGGCCTTGGCGACGGCGACGCCCTTGTCGTAGTTCGCCTGCACGTTCTTGGCGTTCGTCGTCAGGAGGACGAGCTGCGCCTGCAACCGCGCCTGGTTGTCGTTCTGGTCGTCGAGAGCGCTCTGCGCGGCCGTCGCGGCGTCGTTCGCGTCGGCCAGTTTCTGCTGCGCGGCGTCACGGAGCGTTCCGAGCGCCTTCTTCGCCACCCCGGCCTGGTCGGTCAGCGCCTGCGCCGTGCCGCGGTCCTGGCTCGCCTGCTCGTAGATGCCGTCGGCCTGCTCGGACAGCTTCGACATCGCGCCGAGCTGGTAGAGCAGGTCCTTCGCTCCGGACGGGTGTGCCAGGAGGTTCGAGGTGACGTCGTTGTTCGACGAGCGTCCGAGCTGCGCGGCGAGCTGCCCGGCCTGGCGCTCCGACGCGGCCGCGGTCTTGCGGGCCTCGTCCGCCTGCGTCCGGAGCTTCTGCTCCTTGAGCGCGGCCTCGTCGTACTCGGTCTGCGCCGTCTGGTAGGCCTCGCCGGCCTTCTCCGCGGCGGCCTGCTTGGCCGACACCTGGGACTGGAGGGACGCGATGAGTCCCTTGATCTCGGTCACCTTCGCCTGCTGGGCGGCCTGGGACGCCTTGGCCGCCTGGACGTCGGACCAGCTCGGGTAGGACGTGGCGGACGCCGACGAGGGCGTCCCGGTCGCGGCGAGGACACCCCCCGTGAGCGCGACGACGACGGCGAGGACGAGGGCACGGGGTCGGCTCGCGGGGACGGCGAGGGCCCGAGCGGCGCGTCGGGGCGCGGATCGGCGGCTGATGGAGGAGGAAGAAGTCATCGGTCTCGATTTCGTAACAGCACGGCGAGGCGCACCCGAGTCACACTGTCAACAGTCGCAACAGTAACAACAGGGGTGTCGGACACTCCACCCCCCTGGCGAGGGGCATGGGGCACCGACGTCGGACCCACGGGGAACGACGGCACGGGGTTCTCTCTGCGGCGAGTGAACCCGGATGCCCCGGTCACGACGCCCGCGACACGCCGACCGGCGAGGCGGTATCCGCTCGGTTTGGCATTCGCGGCGAGCTTCCGTATGCTGGTTCTCCGGTAGCTGTGAAGCATCGCTTGACGGCCCCATCGTTTAGTGGCCTAGGACACCGCCCTTTCACGGCGGCAGCACGGGTTCGAATCCCGTTGGGGTCACTGCAGGCGGGGTGTCCGGCGCCGCCCACAACTCAACAAGCATGGCCCTGTAGCGCAGTTGGTTAGCGTGCCGCCCTGTCACGGCGGAGGTCGCGGGTTCAAGTCCCGTCAGGGTCGCCATGGCGTCCGGTCCTCGGACCGAGTCGTCCCGGGCACCACTCGATCCATCGAGTCGCCCACGGCTGGATAGCTCAGTTGGTAGAGCGTTCGACTGAAAATCGAAAGGTCCACGGATCGATGCCGTGTCCAGCCACCATCGCAAGGCCCTCGCGGGAGCGGGGGCCTTCGTCGTTCCCGACTGCCGCCGATCGGACTCCCGCCGAGCGTTGAACACGTCGTGTCCCGTTGAACAACGGCATCGCGGGGTGCAACAGGACGGCGGGTGTGCGGAGCCGGGCGGCGCGTGTGCGAAGCCGAACGGCGGGTGTGCGAAGCGGGACGCGACGGGTGGCGGGGGCGGGACGGTCCTCCCGGCCGGGACGGGCCTCCCGGCATACTGAGCGGATGACGGAGCCGGGTCGGACGACGGGGGCGGCGGAACCCGCCACGGTGTGGCGCAACGCACCGTTCCTCCGGCTGTGGAGCGGCGAGTCGGCGAGCGCGGTCGGCAGTGAGCTCGCCGTGCTGGCGATCCCGACCCTTGCGGTCACGGTGCTCGCCGCCTCGACGTTCGAGATCGGCGTCCTCACCGCGCTCGAGACGGTGGCGTTCCTCGTCATCGGGTTGCCCGCGGGCGCCTGGGTGGACCGGATGCGGAAGCGCCGGGTGATGCTCGCGGCGGACCTGACCCGCGCGTTGCTCCTGGCGACCATCCCCGTCGCGTGGCTGCTCGGCGCGCTGACGATCTGGCAGCTCATGGTCGTGGCGGCCCTGGTCGGCGCGGCGACGGTGTTCTTCGACGTGGCGTACCAGAGCTACCCGCCGATGATCCTGCCGTCGGCGCTCCTCGGCGACGCGAACGGCAAGCTCGAGGCGTCACAGCAGGTCGCGCGCGTCGGGGGTCCCGCGGCCTCGGGTGCCCTGCTCGCGGCGCTGCGGCCGGCGCTCGTCGTCGGGATCGACGCGCTGAGCTACCTCGCGTCGTTCGTCGCACTCCTCGGGATCCGGGACGACGAGCAGCCGCGGCCCGAGCACGAACGCCTGCCACTCGTGACCGAGATCCGCGAGGGCCTGGCGTTCGTGTTCCACCAGCCGCTCCTGGTCCGGGTCGTCCTGTGCACGGCCGGCTTGAACCTGTTCTCGGGGATCGGGGGGACGGTGCTGCCGCTCCTCGTCCTCCGCGACCTGCACCTCGGCACGCTCGTGTGGGGCGCCGCGACGAGCGTCGGCGCGGTCGGGGGACTCCTCGGCGCGCTGGCCGCCGGCAGGGTGGCCCGACGCGTCGGCGAGGGCACGGCGATCCCCGTCGCGGCCGTCGCGGCCGGGGTCGGGGCGCTGCTGCTCGCGACGCCGGGGCTGGTGCCGACGCTCGCGGTCCCGCTGCTCGTGCTGGCCGAGTTCCTCACGAGCGCCGGTGTCCTCGTCTACAACATCACGCAGGTCACCTACCGGCAGCGGATCTGTCCGCCGCGCCTCCTCGGCCGGATGAACGCGTCGATCCGGTTCGTGGTGTGGGGCGTGGTGCCCATCGGGGGCATCGCGGCGGGACTGCTCGGCACGTGGCTCGGTGTCGAGGCGACCATGTGGGTCGCCGGCATCGGTGCCCTGCTCGCGGCGCTGCCCGTCCTGCTCTCGCCCCTGCTCGGCATGCGGGAACTCCCGGCCGAGCCCGCCGCCGCGTAGTCACGACGGGCTCGGGAGCAGGGACCGGTCAGGCGGTCTCGACGGGGTGCAGGTCGAGCGTGCAGCACTTGACGCCACCGCCGCCGAGCACCAGCTCGGACAGGTCGACCCCGATCGGGTTGTACCCGCGCTGGCGGAGCTGCTCGGCGAAGGTCGTCGCGCGGGCCGCGATGACGACGTTGTGGCCGTCGCTGTAGGAGTTGAGCCCGAGGATCGCGGCGTCCTCCTCGGTGGCGATGATCGCGTCGGGGAACCGGCGGTGGAGCTCGGCGAGCGAGGCCTCGTCGAACGCGGACTCCAGGTAGGCGATGTTCGCGACGCCGTCCACCGGCTCGGGGTCGAGGACCGCGATCGCGGTGTCGAGGTGGTAGAACGCCGGGTTGACGAGCTTCAGGGTGACGACCTCGCGGCCGTACACGCGGGCGATCTCCTCGTGCGAGGTGCTGTCGCTGCGGAACCCGGTGCCGGCCAGGATGACGTCGCCGACGAGCAGGAAGTCGCCCTCGCCCTCGTTCGTCTCGACCGGCTCGGCGACGCGGAGGCCGTGCTCGCGGAACCAGTCCATGTACGCGGGGCCCTCGGGCTGGCGCTCCGGGTACTGGAACTTCGCGCCGTAGGCGACGCCGTCGAGCACGAACCCGCCGTTGGCCGCGTAGACCATGTCGGGCAGCCCCTCGATCGGGTCGATGAAGTGGATGTCGAACCCGAGCCGCTCGTACGTGTCGACGAGGGTCTGCCACTGGGCGACCGCCTTCGCGGTGTCGGTCGGCTCCTCGGGGTGCATCCAGGGGTTGATGCGGTAGCTCACGGTGTAGTGCGTCGGCTTGCACATGAGGACGGTGCGCTTGGTCGCCGTGCGGGCGGGCGCTGGGGTGGTGGCGGGGGCCGGGTTCGACAAGGGGTCTCCTGGGCGGCGGACCCGAGCCTGCCAGGGGACACCGTTCGAGGAGCGCTGGGGTGAGGTGCAGGCTCACTCACCCGTGGACGAGGCGGACCAGGTCGACGCCCCGGCACAGTGTGCCACGCGGCGCTCCCCGCGGACAGACCCCGCCGTGGGGGTGTCGCGGCGGCGCCGATCGCATGTGCGTCCGCGCAGGATCCGTGCGCCTGCTCCGGGGCGGACGCAACGACCGCGCGTAGCATGACGGCGATGGATTCGCTCGACCACCGCATCCTCGACCAACTCCGCGAGAACGCCCGCGCCGGCTACGGCGACATCGGCGCGGTGGTCGGGCTCTCGGCGTCCGCGGTGAAGCGCCGCGTGGACCGCCTGGTGGCCGATGACGTCATCCAGGGCTTCACGATCAAGGTCGACCCCGCTGTCGAGGAACGCGGCACCGAGGCCTGGGTCGAGCTGTACTGCCGCGGCACCGTCTCGCCCGACGAACTCCGCGCCGTGCTCGAGAACGTGCCCGAGGTCGTCGACGCCGGAACGGTCACCGGGAGCGCCGACGCCGTCGTGCACATGCGGAGTCGGGACATCGCGTCGCTCGAGGAAGCCCTCGACCGCGTCCGCTCCGCCCCGCACGTCGACCACACCCGCAGTGCGATCGTGCTGTCGCGACTCGTCTCGCGCGAGTCGCTGTGAGCGTGGCACCGCGCACGACCCGGACGCCGGTCCGCCGCTCCGTCCCGCGCTCGCCCGGGAGGCCCGGCACCCGTCGCGCGGGCACCGCTCCGGCCCGCGTCCTGGTCACCGCCGCCACCGTCGCCTACCTCGCGAACTGCGCGTGGGGCATCGCGGTCGCGACCGGCGTCATCCGGACGAAGCGGCTCCGGGTCGTGCACCACGCGCTGTTCGTCGTGACGGCGACCCTGACCGGCGCCGCCGTGACGACGCCCGTGTGGACCCGCTCGCGGGCCGCGGCGTTCCTCCTGCCCGCACTCGTGCCCCTCGCCGCCGCACCGCGCATCCCCGCCCGATCGCGTGCACACTGGAGAGTCGCGGTCGCGGCGGCACCGTCCTACCTCGGCGCCGTGCTCGGACTCCGCGCGGGACGGCCCGAGCGCTCCTGACCCGGGAGCCGGCCCACCCGCGTGCACCGGGCCTCCCGTCCGACCGCCGGGAAGGACAGCGGCAGTGGAGCTCATCGAGGCGATCAGACGGCGACGGACGACGAACGGGGCGTTCCTGCCCGATCCCGTCTCCGAGGAACACCAGCGTCTGCTGATCGAGCTCGCCGGGCGGGCGCCCTCGCAGCTCAACAGCCAGCCGTGGCGGTTCGTGCTCGTCGAGGAACGGCCGACGATCGAGCGGATCGCCGCGATCAGCGGCTCGTCGATGACGCGGACGATGGCCGAGGGCACGTTCTTCGAGCGGTACAAGCCGTACTTCCGGTTCTCGAAGGCCGAGATGGAGGCCCGGCGCGACGGCATGCTGTTCGACAAGCTGCCCGCGCCGCTCCGACCGTTCACGAAGCAGGTGTTCACGCCCCGCGGCCAGAAGCTCATGAACACGCTGCGGGTGCCGCAGACCCTCGGCGAGGAGAACCGGAAGCTCGTCGCGGGATCACCGCTGCTGATGGGGGTGATGCTCGACCGGCACGAGTACCGGCACGAGGAGACGAACGCGTTCTACTCCGTGTTCAGCATGGGCGCGGCGATGGAGAACATCTGGCTCGCCACGACCCAGCTCGGCATGGGCATCCAGTTCGTGTCGTTCCCGATGGAGATCCCGAGCGCCTGGGCCGAGGTCGAGGACGTCCTCGGGGTGCCGGACGACCTCGAGCTCATGGCCGTGTACCGGCTCGGGTACCTGCCGCCCGAGCGCCGCCGGCCCGCGATCGACTGGGTGTCGAACGAGCGGAAGCGGCCGTCGCAGTACGTGTTCCGCGGGACGTGTCGCACGCCGCAGACGGGCTGGGACGACGCACCGCTCGTGACGCCGATCGAGGACGACCCGGCGGCCGACGCGACGACCTCGGGGAGGGACGCGTCGTGACGGGGGTCGCTCCCGTCCTGACGACCGCCCCGGCACTGCCCGGCCGCGCGTTCATCCGGCAGGGGTGGCACGACGTCGTGTTCCTGCACTGGCGGGTCGACGTGTCGGCCGTGGCCCCGCTCCTCCCGGCCGGCGTCCGACCGGACACCATGGGCGCGGACGGCGTCGACGACGGGGTGACCACCTGGGTCGGCCTCATCGGGTTCCGGTTCACGGACACCGCGTTCCCGCCGCTCGCGCCGATGCGGCGGCTCGGGACGTTCGTCGAGGTCAACGTGCGGGTCTACACGGTCGACGACCGGGGGCGGCACGGCGTCGTGTTCCTGTCGCTGGACGCGGGCCGGTTCCTGCCGGCGGTCGCGGCACGGGCGATGCTCGGGCTGCCGTACCACTGGGCGCACGCGGCGACGCGGTGGGGCGGGGACGGGACGCGCGGCCGGGGTGCCGCCGCTGGCCGACACGGCGAGGGCGGCCGCGTGGCGTACGCGATGCGGCGCCACGGGTCCTCGGCGCGCTCGCGGTTCGCCGTGCACGTCGGTGCGCCCATCGCCGAACCGTCACCGCTCGAGCAGTTCCTGACCGCCCGGTGGGGCATGCACGTCCACCGCTTCGGGGCGACCCGGTTCTGGCCGAACGAGCACCCGGCCTGGCCCCTGCACCACGCGAGGGCCGAGTCGGTGCACGACGACCTGATGGGCGAGGTCGGGCTGCCGCGCTCGCTCGCCGACGTCCCGCCGGACTCCGTGCTGTGGTCGCCCGGTGTGACGACGTCGTTCGCCCGCGGGACGGCCTGAGCCGAGCGGCACGACATCCGACGGTCGTGACGGGTGCGACCGGCGCGATCGGCGCGACCGCGTCAGACCCGCAGCTCCACGAACGCCCGATCCGGCACCCCGAACCGGTGCGCCGTGATCGTCACGGTCTGCTCGCGGAGGAACGGCAGCATCTCGACGAGTCCGGCCTCGACCACGGGGCCCGCGTGCACCGCCACGTCGATCGAGGCACCGAGGGCCTCCTCGAGCGCCAACGGGTCGCCGCCGAGCAGGCGGATCCGGGCGCCGGGACCACCGAACGCGGTGTGCGGCACCGGCTCGTACGTCGGCGACAGGACCGCGGCGAGCTCGTCCTCGGGCGTGGGCTCGTCCGACGACCACTGCTCACGGAACACCGCGCCGGCCGCCGCGCGCCCGAGCCACTCGTCGTCGGACTCGACGACGTGGTCGACGACGTGGAGCGGGGACCGCGGACCGGCGAACAGCTGCACGAGGCTGCCGGGCAACGGCACCGCGGTGCTGACGAGCACGTGGGCGCGGGCGGCGGTCGCGGCGACGAGCACGCGGACGAGGTCACCGGCCGACGTGCCCTCGGACGCGCGGACGATGACCGACTGGGGCCGGTAGCGGAGCACGTTGCGTTCCACCCCGAGACCGGCGGTGTCCGCCGGGCGGGCGAACTCCGCGGAGCGCGCGGCGACGTCGCTCCGTGCCCCGGACCGCACCCGGTCGAACTCCTCGAACGTCAGGCCGCTCCGCGCGGCCTCGATCACGGCCGCGATCCGGGCCGGGACGCCGTGCAGTCGGATGCTGCCGTGCGGGGTGTGCGGCGTGGGCTCCCAGCGGCCGAGTGTCGCGACCGACAGCGGGGCGCCCGACTTGGTGCCGGTGCCGATCGCGGAGCGCTTCCAGCCGCCGGTGGGCTGTCGGCGGACCAGGGTGCCGGTCGTCGCACGGTTCACGAACAGGTCACCCGCCTGCACGCGGTCGAGCCAGCGGGCGACCTCGTCGGTGTCGAGGGAGTGGATGCCCGCGGCGAGACCGTAGTCCGTGCCGTTCTGGATCGCGATCGCGTCGTCGAGGGTCTCGGCCTCGACGATCCCGAGCACGGGTGCGGGCACGGGCGTCTGGTGGAACGTGCTGCCCTGTCGGACGCCGTCGCGGATGCCCGGGGACCAGAGCCGCCCGGAGTCGTCCAGGGGCCGCGGCTGCAGGAGCCACGACTCCCCCGGTCCGAGCTCGGTGAGTGCCTGCCGCACACTCCCCCGGGGCTCGTCGACGAGCGGTCCCATCTGGGCGGCGGGGTCGTCGGGCCAGGCGACGCGGAGGCTCCGGGTCGCGTCGACGAGCAGCCGGCGGAACCGGTCGTCCTCACGCACGGCACCGACGAGGACGACGAGCGACGCCGCCGCGCGGTCCTGCCCGGCGTGGGCGAAGGCGCTCCGCACGACGTCGCGGACGGCGAGGTCGACGTCGGCGGACGGCGTCACGACGATCGCGTTCGTGCCGGTCGTCGCGGCGGTGAGCGGGAGGCCCGCCCTCCACCAGGCGAAGGACCGCGCGGTGTCCGCCGTGCCCGTGAGGAGCACGCGGTCGACCGCGGGGTGGGCGACGAGGTCGCGGCCGAGCCGGTCGACGTCGAGGTCGACGAGGACGAGCAGCGAGTGCGGCACCCCGGCGTCCCACAGGACGTCGGCCACGAGCGCACCGGTCCGCCGAGCGGCCGGTGCCGGCTTGAGCACGACACCGCTGCCGGCCGCGATCGCCGCCAGGACGTCCCCTGCGACGACGGCGATCGGGGAGGTCCAGGTCGGCACGACGACGGTGAGGCGCGGCGGCACCGGGGTCGCGCCCGTGATGTCCGCGAGGTGACGGGCGCGGTCGGCGGCGTGGTGTGCGGCGTCGACGGCTCGGCCCACCTCGGCGTCTGCCTCGGCGAGCGTCGAGCCCGTCTCGGCGACGGCGACCTCGACGAGGTCGCCCCGCCGGACCTCGAGCTCGTGGGCGATGAGGTCGAGCAACTCGGCGCGGTCCTGCGGGTCCTGCCGTCCCCAGTTCACGCCCGCCTGCGCGGTGGCTGCGACGATGCGCTCGAGCCGGTTCCGGTCGGCGACGCCCGCGTTCCGGATCGTCTGCCGACCGAGCGACGATCCCGGCACGCGACGCAGCACCTCGCCGGCCCAGGCGCGGTTGGCGCGGATGGTCGGGTCGGTGCCCTGCGCGTTGTGGAAGTCGGCGACGTGCGGCGGGGGTCCGAGCGGGGCCGTGCGGTCCTGGGTGCGGAACGTCGACGGGACGGGGTCGTCCAGCGCCTCGACCGCGGCCAGGTACCGCTCGCGCCGCTGCTCGGACCCGGCGCTCGCGGTGTCGGTCGTCGTCGAGGAACCCGCGGCCTGCTCGGGGTCCGCCAGCTCGTACAACCGCCGGGCGAGGTACCCGACGGCGGCGTCGTACTCGTCGGGGTCGACGACCGGTGTGACGAGGAACACCGACCCGACGTCGGCCCGGACGGCCTGCAGGTGGGTGCCGTCCACGCCGAGGAGCATGCCGAGTTGGAGGGCGTCGACGACACCACGGCGCTCGGCGAGCACGCGGGCGGTGGCGAGGTCGTACAGGTCGTGCCCGAGGACCTCGATCCGGACGGCGTCCGTCCGCGCGGGCGTCAGCGCGGCGTCGAGCAGGCGGAGGGTCGCCGCCTGGATCTCCTGTGTGGTGCCGAACGTGGCCAGCGGGCGGTCGTGGAGCGCTGCCTCCACCCGTTCGACGGGGTCGGCGGCGCCGGCGTCGATCCGGACGGTGATCGGTGATCCGCCCCGGGCGCGGCGGGCCTGCGACCAGGCGGTGAGGTCGTCGAGGGCACGCCGGGTGTCCGGCACCGCGGCGGGCAGGGTGAGGCCCGCCGGGAGCTCGAGGAACTCGGGCCGGTCGAGCAGGGTCCGGAACACCGCGAGCGTCAGGTCGAGGTCGTCGTGGGTGTCCACCCGGAGCGTGACGCGGCTGCCACCCGCCACGGCCGCCCGGTACAGCGGCAGCAGGCGCTCGACTCCGCGGACGACGGTGTCGTCGAACGCCCAGAGCACGGGCTGCGGGAGCGCCACGGCGACCGAGGTGGTGACGCGGTCCACGCCGTCGCGGTCGAGCAGGTCGATGGTGCGCCGGAGCTGCCGGTCGGACTCGTCGTCACCGGACACCGGGCGTCCGAGCGGCAGGAC
Organism: Curtobacterium sp. MCBD17_013; assembly: GCF_003234565.1. Classification (GTDB taxonomy): domain Bacteria; phylum Actinomycetota; class Actinomycetes; order Actinomycetales; family Microbacteriaceae; genus Curtobacterium. The sequence continues at coordinate 101,006 of NZ_QKTU01000006.1, forward strand.
GTCGAGCACCGTGCCCGGGACCGCCAGCTTGGCGAGGGCGGCGCCGAGGCGTGCCGGTGCGGCGTCGACCACGAGGTGTCCGGCCATGCGGCGCAGCACACGGCGTGCCGGTGGGACGACGGCCCACGGCATCATCTGCGCGAACCCACCGCCGACGGTGGCCGCGCCGCGGAGGTGCCAGGCGACCGGGTCCGGGACCTCACGCGCGAGTCGTTCGAGGTGCTGCGCGGCGACCTTCGGGTCCTGCGGTCGGCCGACGCGGTCGATGAACCCGAGCGTGACGTCGAGGCCGCGCTCGTCGCGGAGCACCCCCGCGAGCCGGACGGCCCCGGCGTCCGGCCGGAGCATCGCGGCCGCCGCGGTCCAACGGCGGACGAGGGCGACCGCGTCGTCGGTGCAGTCCTGGAGGCGCGGGTCCGGCATCCTCCGATGGTATTCGGGCGGTCCGACGGGACCTGGGGGCGCGCCCGGCGCGCGGTGGACGCGGGCCGAGTGTCGCCCGTCCCCCACCGGGAGGGCCGGGCCGCGGCGGGAGGCGCACGGCCGCGGCGACCACGGGTGCGGCCGGTCAGTGGAAGCGGTGGTCCTGGATCGTCATGCGCGGACCGAACGACGGCTTCCGGAAGCCGCTGCCCGTGATGAGCCGCATGACCCGTTCCCGGTGTCCGCGCCACGGCTCGAGGAGCTCGAGCATGCCGTCGTCGTCGACCGGAGCGCCGGCGAGCGCCCATCCCACGACGGCCGGCAGGTGGTAGTCGCCGACGCTCGGTGAGTCCGGGTCGCCGTGGGAGCGCTGCGTGGTCTCGGCGGCGGTCCACACGCCGATGCCCGGGATCGACATGAGGCGTTCCGCCACGACACTGCCGCCACGACCGAGGGACAGGGTCCGCTCGAGCGACGCGGCGACCCGCACGGCGCGCATCACCGTCGCCGAGCGGCCGGGCTCGATCCCCGCCCGGTGCCACTCCCAGCTCGGCACCCGCGCCCAGGTGTCGGCGTCGGGCGGGACCGCCATGCCCTCGGGGGCGGGGCCAGGCGCCGGGGTGCCGTACCGCCGGACGAGGGACCGCCAGGCGCGCCAGGCCTGGCGGCTCGTGACCTTCTGCTCGAGGATCGCGGGCACGAGCATCGCGACGACGGTGTTCGTGCGGCAGAGGCGTAACCCCGGCTGACGGTGTCGCGCCGCGGCGAGGAAGGCGTTGCCGCTGACGTCGAACCCCGTCCAGTCGTCACCCCGACCGAGGAGTTCCGGCGCGTGCGCGATCGCCCACTCGGCGCCGTCGCCCCAGGTGGACACCCGGACCTCGTCGCCGACGGCGCGGACGGCGACGGTCACGGGACCGGCGGGCGTGCGGAGCGCGAGCCAGGTCGTGGCGTCGACCTGTCGGAAGGCAGGGTCCCCCGTGCCGCGCATGAGCGGGCGCAGCGTGGCCCGGACGTCGACGTGGTGCCCGGGCCGGTAGACGGTGTCGTGTCGCTGCGCCGGGGGTGCGGCAGGTTCGACGATCACGCGGAGGATCGTACGTGGCGGCGGTGACATCGCCGAACCGGCCGGGGTGGGCCTCCCGGGAAGCGGAGGGGATGCCGTCGTCGACCCGGTCCGCGATGATGGGGACCACCGCGCGGCCGGACGGGCCGGGCCCGACACCACGGAGTGCTCCCTCATGCGCATCGGCATCCTCACCAGCGGCGGCGACTGCCCGGGGCTCAACGCGGTCATCCGCGGCGCCGTCGTCAAGGGCATCGCGATCCACGGGCACGAGTTCGTGGGGTTCCGTGACGGCTGGCGCGGCGTGGTGCAGGCGGACGTCGTGCCGCTCGGTCGCAAGGAGATCCAGGGGATCGCCAAGCAGGGCGGGACGATCCTCGGCACGAGCCGGACGAACCCGTTCGAGGGCGAGAACGGGGGCGCCGCGGCGATCGCGGCGAACCTCGACCGGCTCGGCATCGACGCGATCATCGCGATCGGCGGCGAGGGCACCCTCGCCGCCGCGCGCCGCCTCACGGACGCGGGCCTCAAGATCGTCGGGGTGCCGAAGACCGTCGACAACGACCTGAGCGCGACGGACTACACGTTCGGCTTCGACACCGCGGTGCAGATCGCGACCGACGCCATGGACCGGCTCCGGACGACGGGCGAGTCGCACAGCCGCTGCATGGTCGCCGAGGTGATGGGACGCCACGTCGGGTGGATCGCCCTGCACAGCGGCATGGCGGCCGGGGCGCACGCGATCCTCATCCCCGAGCAGAAGACGAGCATGGCGCAGATCGCGGACTGGGTGCGCTCGGCCCACGACCGCGGTCGGGCGCCGCTCGTCGTCGTCGCCGAGGGGTTCGTGCCGGACCAGGAGGACGACCCGCACTCGGAGCGTGGCCTCGACGCGTTCGGTCGCCCGCGCCTGGGCGGCATCGGCGAGCGCCTCGCACCGCTCATCGAGGGCATGACGGGCATCGAGACCCGCGCCACGACGCTCGGCCACATCCAGCGCGGCGGGACCCCGACGTCGTACGACCGGGTGCTGTCCACGCGGCTCGGGATGGCGGCGATCGACTCCGTGGTCGAGGGACGCTGGGGCCGCATGGTCGCGCTGCGCGGGACGGACATCGTGCACGTGTCGTTCGCCGACGCGATCGGCGAGCTCAAGACGGTGCCGCAGGAGCGCTACGACGAGGCGGCGATCCTGTTCGGCTGACCGCATGGCGCTGGCGTCGCAGCTGACGTACAATTCTGCGTACGTCAGGAGGTCACAATGCGCATCCTCAGCTACTCGGAGACGCGTTCCCACTTCGCCGAGACCCTCAACGCCGTCACGGACGACCGCGAGGAGGTCGTGGTCACGCGCGCGGGCCACGAATCGGTCGTGCTCGTGTCCCTCGACGACTACGAGTCCCTGAAGGAGACCGCCTACCTGCTGAGGAACCCCGCGAACGCCCGGCGGCTGCTCGCCTCGATCGAGCGCCTGGAGCGCGGGGAGGGCACGGAGCGGGACCTGGACGAGTGAAGTACGTCTGGGACGACGCTGCCTGGGCCGACTCCGAGTGGTGGCAACAGCAGGACCGGAAGATCGTCAAGCGGATCAACGGGCTGCTCCGTGACATCGCGCGCAACGGCAACGAGGGCATCGGCAGACCGGAGCCGCTCAAGCACGGGTTCCGTGGGTACTGGTCCCGGCGCATCACGGACGAGCACCGTCTCGTGTACCGCGTCACGGACGACAGCGTCCTCATCGCGCAGTGCCGGTACCACCACGACGAGTGAGGACGCCGGACCGCGCGCCGCGGACTACCGTCGTCCCCATGCAGAGTCGCACCTTGGGCAGGACTGGTCGGGACGTGTCCGTCATCGGGCTCGGGACGTGGCAGCTCGGGGGTGACTGGGGTGACGTGCCGGAGTCCGACGCGATGGCACTCCTCGACGCCTCGGCCGAGGCCGGCGTCACGCTGTTCGACACCGCGGACGTGTACGGGGACGGCCGGAGCGAGCAGCTCATCGGTCGGTGGCGCGCCGCCAACCCGGACGTGCCGCTGACCGTCGCCACGAAGATGGGTCGCCGCGCCGACCAGGTCCCCGCGAACTACGTCGCCGCCAACTTCCGCACGTGGGTGGACCGCTCGCGCCGGAACCTGGGCCAGGACACGCTCGACCTCGTGCAGCTCCACTGCCCGCCCACCGCCGTGTTCGAGGACGACGCGGTGTACGACGCGCTCGACGCCCTGGTCGCCGACGGCTCCATCGCCGCGTACGGCGTGAGCGTCGAGGAGACCGACCAGGCGCTCACCGCGATCGCCCGGCCGGGTGTCGCGAGCGTGCAGATCATCCTCAACGCGTTCCGCCTCAAGCCGCTCGACGCGGTCCTGCCCGCCGCCCGGGAGGCCGGGGTCGGCATCCTCGCCCGCGTCCCGCTCGCCTCGGGGCTGCTCTCGGGCAAGTACACGACCGAGACGACCTTCGCCTCGCAGGACCACCGGACGTACAACCGCCACGGCGAGGCGTTCGACCAGGGCGAGACGTTCAGCGGCGTCGACTTCGAGGACGGCGTGCACGCGGCGCAGGAGTTCGCCGCGGCCGTGCCCGAGGGCGTCTCCGTCCCGCAGGCCGCGCTCGCCTGGATCGTCGAACAGGACGGCGTCACGGCGGCGATCCCGGGCGCCCGGAACGTCGAGCAGGCCCGGTCGAACGCGGCGGCGGGGTCCCTGCCGGCGCTCGGGGCGGACCTCGACCGGCGGGTCCACGAGGTGTACGACCGCTGGTTCCGAGCGTCCGTGCACGACCGGTGGTGACGCTCCCGTGACCGCGGGCCGGGCCTCCCGGTGAGCGAGCGCACACGCGCGGTCGTCGTCCGGACCGGTACCGGACCGGTCGTCGAGGACCACGAGGTGGGCGCCCCGGGTCCGGACGAGGTCCTGGTCGACGTCGCCTATTCGAGCGTCAACTACAAGGACGGCATGGCGCTGGCGGGTGACCCGGGCGTGCAGCGCGCCGACCCACTCGTACCGGGCATCGACGTCGTCGGGACGGTCCGCGCGGTCGGCGACGGCACCGCCTCCGCCCCGGCCCCGGGCACCCTCGTGACGCTCAACGGCGCCGGGCTCGGCGAGACCCGCGACGGCGGGTACGCCGGTCTCGCGGTCGTCCCCGCCGCGGTGCTCCTGCCGGTCCCCGCGGGCATCACGGCGCAACGGGCCGCCGCGATCGGCACGGCCGGGTACACGGCCGCGCTCAGCGTGCTCGCGCTCGAGCGGTTCGTCACGCCGGGCGCCGGTACGGTGCTCGTCACGGGAGCGTCGGGCGGGGTCGGGTCGATCGCGGTCGCGCTGCTGGCGGCGCGGGGACACCGGGTCGCCGCGTCGACGGGTCGGCCGCAGCACACCGAGGCCCTGCGCCGGCTCGGAGCGGCCGAGGTGGTGGACCGCCACGACTTCGACACCCCGGGCCGTCCGGTGCAGCGCCCACGGTGGGCCGGTGCGGTCGACAGCGTCGGGGGTGCGACGCTCGTGAACGTGCTGGCGCAGACCGCGTGGGGCGGCGCCGTGACGGCGTGCGGGCTGGCGCAGGACGCGCGGATGGCCGGGTCGGTCCTCCCGTTCATCCTGCGCTCGGTCGCGCTGCTCGGCGTCGACTCGGTCGCGGCACCGCGCGACCTGCGCGAACGGGCGTGGGCGCTCCTCGCCGCGGACCTCGATCCGGCGCTGCTCGACAGCGTGACGACGACCGTGGGACTCGCCGACGTGGTCGCCGTCGGCCGGGAGGTCCTGGCCGGGCGGGTGCATGGGCGCACGGTCGTCGACGTGCGCGCCTGACACCGTCACCTCGCCCGCGGGTTCCCCCGCATTGCATGTCAAGTGATTGTGAAATCACCTCCTAGGATTCGGGTACGCGTCCCGACCCTCGTGCCCGAAAGGTCGCCCCCATGCCGGTCCCCCAGCCCTCCGCCGACGCCGCACCGCGCCGCCTGCTCCGCGACGTGGTGTTCGACAAGATGCTCGCGGCGATCCACGACGGAACGCTGCAGCCCGGCGAACGGCTCAACGACGACGAGCTCGTGCGCTGGCTCGGCGTCTCCCGCACGCCCATCCGCGAAGCCATCGCCAAGCTCGTCGACTACGGCCTGGTCGAGATGGAGGCGAACCGATACACGCGCATCGCCACCCCGACCGGTCGGCAGTACCACGAGGCGTTCTCGGTGCTGTTCGGGTTCGCCGAACTCGCCGCCCGCTGGGCGTTCCCCCGGTTCACCGACGAGGACACCGACGCGCTCGACGCCCTGCTCGCGGACGTCCGCACCCACGCCGCGGCGAGGGACCGGGCCGTGGACGACGACGTGCACTCCCTCATCGGGTTCCTCGTCGACCACGCGGACAACGCGCTGCTCACGAAGCTGAGCGCCTCGGTCCTCGCCCGGGCGCGCTTCGTGACCGTCGGCAGCGCCGAACCCGTGTTCGCCGCCGCGGCGGACGCGGTCGCCAGCCTCCGTGACGCGGCCACCGGCCGGGACGGCGAGGCCGGTGCCGCCGCCGTCCGCGCCCTCGCCGACGGCATGGCCGACCACCTCGACGCCGTCCGGGCCGCCGACCTCGCGACCGCCGAGCCCGAGGAAGCCGCGCTCGTCATCACCTCCGGTCCCGGGATCTGACCCGGGTGAGCACCGGCACCACCTCCGACAGCCCCCTGGTCGACGCACGGGGCCTCCGCGTCACCCGCGGCGGACGCGACCTCGTGCACGAGGTCGACCTCGTCGTGCGCGCCGGGGAGCACTGGGCGCTCCTCGGACCGAACGGCGCCGGCAAGTCGACACTGCTCGCCGTGCTCGGCGCGACGAGCCACCCCAGCGCCGGCAGCGTCGACCTGCTCGGACGGCGACTCGGCCGCACCGACGTGCGGGAGCTCCGCGAGCACATCGGCCACGTCGACCCGCGCCACCGGATGCTCACGCCGCTCTCGGTCCTCGACACCGTGCTGACCGGGCTCACGGGCACGACCGACCTCATGATGCGGTGGGAACCGACCCCCGAGCAGCGCGCACTCGCCCTCGAGCACATCGCCGACGTCGGGCTGCGCGACCGGTCGGACGCGTCCTGGGCCGTCCTGTCGCAGGGCGAGCGCGGTCGCACGCTCATCGCCCGGGCGCTCATGTCCGAGCCGCGCCTGCTCCTGCTCGACGAGCCCGCCACCGGCCTCGACGTCGCGGCCCGCGAGCACCTGCTCGAGACGGTCGACGCCCTCCGCCACCGGCACCCCGAGCTCGCGAGCGTCATGGTGACGCACCACCTCGAGGACCTGCCCGCGTCGACGTCGCACGCGATGCTCCTCCGCGACGGCGGAGTGGTCGCCGCGGGCCGCGCGGACGACGTCATCACGTCCGAGGCCGTGTCCGCCTGCTTCGCGTTCCCGCTCGCGATCACGCGCACCGACGGACGCTGGCAGGCACGCCGCGCCGACTGAGCCGGGAGGCGCGGCACCGGCCCGACGATCCGCGCTACTTCGCGGTCACGCCGCCGAGCATGCCCGAGATGAACCGCCGCTGCAGGAAGAAGTAGAGCACGACGATCGGGAGGGCGACGATCACGCCCGCGGCCGACAGGAGCGAGTAGTCGGTCAGGTGCTCGCCTTGGAAGAACGCGAGACCGAGCGGCGCGGTCCGGTGGTCCTCGCTCGTGATGAGGACGAGCGGGAGCAGGAACTCGTTCCAGGTCCACATCGCCAGGAGCACGCCCATCGTCATGATCGGCGCGATGGACGCGGGGACGACGACCCGCCACAGCAGCCGGACGTCGCGCGCACCGTCGAGCCGCGCGGCCTCGATCACCTCGGTCGGGAACGTCCGGAACTGGTTCCGCATCCAGAAGATCCCGAACGCGAGCGACTGCGCGGTCTGGGGCAGGATGAGGCTCTCGTACGTGTCCGTCAGGCCCACACCCCGCAGGTCGAAGTACAGCGGGATGATGAACGCCTCGGCCGGCAGCATGAGCCCGGCGAGCATCACGAAGAACACGATCCCGGACCCGGCGAAGTCGAGGCGCGCGAACGCGAACCCGGCGAACACCGCGAGCACCGTCGTCAGCAGCACGACGGACACCGTCACGACGACGCTCGACAGCATGTACGACCCGAAGTGCCCCTGGCTCCACGCGTCCCCGAAGTTCCCGAGGTCGATCCGGGTCGGCAGCGTGAACGAGCCGGTGTTCTCGGTCGCCGGGGTGACGGCCGAGAACAGCACACCGACGAGCGGGACGATCGCGAACAGGGCGAAGAGGCTCAGGACGACGTAGTCGACGACCTTCTCGCGCGTGGTGATCCTCATTCGGTGTCCTTCGGCTGGATCCGGTTCACGAGTGCCGTGACGATCATGATCACGACGGTCAGGGTGACCGCGACGGCGGCAGCTGCGCCGACCTGGCCCGTGTTGAACGCGCGGTTGTACGCCTCGAACGCCGGTACGGTCGTCGAGTTGCCCGGACCGCCGCGCGTGGTGATGTACACGAGGTCGAAGGTCTTGAGCGCCGACACGATCGTCAGGGTCAGCGCCACCGCGATCTGCCCGCGGAGCGACGGCAACGTGATGGAGAAGAACTCGCGCGCCGCCCCGGCACCGTCGAGCCGCGCCGCCTCGAACAGCGCGGGCGCGATGTTGCCGACGCCCGAGAGGAACAGCACGAGGCACAGCCCGACGTTGAGCCACGTGCCCACGAACCCGATCGCGGGCAGCGCCGTGCCGTAGTCGCCGAGCCACACCCGCGCCAGGCCGCCGAGTCCGACGAGCCGGAGGACCTGGTTGAGCAGGCCGTCGGTGGAGTAGATCGACACCCAGATCGTCGCGACGACGACCGACGCGATGACCTGCGGCAGGAACAGCACGGTCCGGAACACGCTCATCCCCGGCAGCGCGTTCGCCCGCGAGATGAGCGCCGTCAGGAACAACGCGAGCGCGACCGGCACTGCGCAGTAGAACACCATGAGCACGAGTGCGTGGAGGAACGCCCCGCGGAGCTCGGCGTCCTGCACGACGTCGACGTAGTTCGCGAACCCGGCCCAGGTCGCGGTCGACAGGCCGTCCCAGTCGAAGAACGAGTACTGCACAGTCTGCAGGAACGGCCACCCGAGGAACACCGCGAACACGACGAACGCGGGCAGCACGTACAGGTACGGGACGAGGCTGCGCCTGCGTCGCCGCCGCGGCTGCGTCCGAACGCGGACCGCGGGTGCGGGTGCGGTGACCCGGGGCAGGGCGTCGACCATGCTCAGCCGCGGCTCTTGCCGAACGCCGCGTAGTCCGTCTGCAGGGTCTGCGTGAACTCCTGCGGCGTCGCCTTGCCCGCGACGAGGTCCTGCGCCGCGGCGGTGAGGGTGTCGTAGAACGTCGGGGTCGCGTAGTCGAGGTAGGGCGTGATGCCGTTCGCCTGCGAGATCTCCTTGTACTCGCTCGTGATGTCGCCCGAGATCGTGCCCGAGGCCGGGGTGTCGCTGCTCGGGACGACCGTGGGCAGGTTGCCCGTCTTCACGAGGGTCTCGGACGCCTTCGCGTTCGTGATGAAGTCGACGTACGCGGCCGCGGCGTCCGGGTGCTTCGTCTTCGAGGTCAGCGCCCACGCGAGCCCCTCGCCGCCCATGGTGACCGGCGTGTCCGAGCCCTTCGGGGTGAGCGCCGTGAAGCCGATGTCCTTCGCGGCGGCGGCGGCCTCGAGCGTCGCCTCGTACCAGGTCCCGGTCACGAGGAACGCGGACTGCCCCTTGCCGAAGGCCGCGACGGCGTCGTCACGCGAGACCCCGTTGGCACCCGGCGTGATGTAGCCCTTCTCCTGCCAGCCCTGGATCGTCTTCGCCGCGGTGACCTCGTCGGAGCCGGTCCACGAGCCGCGCTCCGACGTGACGAGGTCGTTCACCGCGTCGTGCCCGGCGAGCGCCGAGAGCACGAAGCCGTACAGGTGGATGCCCGGGCTCTTCTCGACGTCGCCGTAGCTGAGCGGCAGCGATCCGGCCGCCTTGACCTTCGCCATGTCCTCGGTGAGCTCGGACACGGTCGTCGGGGGGTTCGTGATCCCGGCCTTCGCGAGCACCGCCTTGTCGTAGTACAGCCCGACGAGCTCACCCGTCTGCGAGACGCCGTACAGGTGGTCGCCCTGCCAGGTCGTGCCGTTCGACGAGAACGAGTTGAGCTTGAGCAGGCTCGACGGGTAGTAGTCGTTCCAGCCGTACAGCTTCGCGTAGTCGTCGACGGGACGGAGCAGTCCGGCCTTGACGAACGCGCCCATGTCCGGGTAGCCCTGGTTCGCCTGCACGACGTCGGGCGGGTTGTCCCCGGAGAGCGCGAGCTTCAGCGTCGTCTTGAGGTCCGCGAACGACCGCGAGACCCGCTTGACGGTGATGTTCGGGTGCGCCTTCTCGAACGCCGCGTTGAGCTGCTGCTGCGCCTCGTCGATGCCGCCGTCGGTGTTCTGGTCCCACACCGTCAGGGTCGTCCGGCCCGATCCGACGCTCTTCGACACGGGGCCGAGGCTCTGGTCGCTCGAGGCGGACGTGCCGCCGGGGGTGCACGCTGCGAGGCCCAGCGCGAGCGCGGTCGCCACACCGACGAGGAGCGGTGCCTTCCTGGTGGTCTTCATGGTTCGTTCCGATCTCCGGGTCGCGGGGAGCGCGGCGGCGGTGGAGGTGGTGGGCGGGTGTGGTGGTGGTGACGGAGCGGGCCGGTCAGGCGGCCGGGAGCAGGGCCTCCCGGAGGAACGCCCAGTCGCCGTCCGGACGGTGCCGGTCGACGAACGCGACGAGGTCGGCAGGTCGCGGTGCGCTCGCGGCACCGCCGAGTCCGGTGACGGACATCGACGCGCACAGCCCCGCGAACCGGAGGCGCGTGCGGAGGTCCCAGCCGCGCGATGCCGACGCCATGAACGTGGCGACGAAGACGTCGCCGGCGCCGGTGGGGTCGACGACCGGGACGGTCACGGTCGGGACCTCGACCACCGTACCGGTGCCGCCGTCGACGGCGACGACGCCCGCCGCGCCACGCGTGACGACGGCGAGCGGGACCCGCTCGGCGAGCACGCGTGCGGCGGCGACGGCGTCGTCGGTGCGGGTGTAGCGCATCGCCTCGACGTCGTTCGGCACGAACACGTCGACCTCGGCGAGGCGGTCGAGCACGTGCGACCCCCACTCGCCGGTGTGGTCCCAGCCGACACCGCCGACGACGGTCGTGCCCGCCGCGCGCAGCCGGGCGACCCATGGCGGCAGCTCGTGCGCGATGCCGACGTGCGTCGCGCCGACGGGCCCGAGGTCGTCCGGGAGCTCGAGGTGCCCGAGGGCCTCCTGGTAGGTGATGAAGCTCCGGTCGTGCGCACCGGTGAGGGCCACCGTGACGGGGCTCTGGTGTCCGGGCACCAGCTCGAGCAGGCTCGTGTCGAGGTCCGGCTCGGCGTCGAGCACGGCGCGGACGTGGGTGCCCAGCGGGTCGTCGCCGAGGCGGGCGAGGATCCGCGTGCTCGCACCGGCCCGGGCCGCGGCGACCGCGCGGTTCGCGACACCGCCGGGCGTCACGGTGAACCCGTCGGCGTACACCTCGGTGCCGGGTTCGGGCACGGAGACGCCCGAGAACACGACGTCGCAGAAGACGTCGCCCGCGAACAGCAGATCGATCGCACCGGGCAGGTCGGCCGCAGCGGGCAGGCCCGCCGCACCGGGCAGGCCGGCGGCGCGGGGCAGGCCGGTGGCGGGCAGGTCCGTCCCGCCGGGGTCGGCGCGCTGGCTGTCGGTCACGGAGGCTCCTCGTCATCGCGGTTCCGCGTCCGGGTGCGTGCTGCACGACGTCGCGGTTCCGCCCGATGTCCTGCAAGCCTGTGCACTCGGTGTTTCCGGCACATTACCGAAGTGACGCGGTTCTGTTAATCCTGTTCATCTCCGGTGCGGTTCTGCTCGGGTTTGCCCGAAGTCGAGCACGGCGTGGTTAGAGTGACGGCATGATCCTGCGCGAACGGCAGAACCGCATCATCAGCGCCCTGCGCGCCGAGGGTGCCGCCTCCGTGCGGGAACTCGCCGCCGCGCTCGACGTGAGCGAGGCGACGATCCGCCGCGACCTCGAGGTGCTCGACCGTAACGGCGAGCTGACCCGCACGTACGGCGGTGCGGTCCTGAAGCCCGGCACGACCGTCGAGGACCACGGCCGCGTCCGCGCCGAGGGGCCGTTCGACGACGGGCGCGACCTCGATCTCAAGGAACGGATGGCCGAGGCCGCGGCCGCGATGGTCGCCGACGGGAACGTCGTGCTGCTCGACATCGGCACCACGACGCCGCTGCTCGCGCGCCGCCTGCACGGCCGTGACGTCACCGTCGTCACCTCGAACCTCGCCGTCTTCGACGAGCTCCGCGACGACCGCGCCGTGCGGCTCGTCCTGCTCGGCGGCGTGGTCCGCCGCAACTACCGCACGCTCGTCGGGTCCCTCGCCGAGCTCGCGCTGAGCCAGATCAGCGCCGACGTCCTGTTCCTGTCGTGCACCGGGGTGCGCGCGAACGGGCACGTCGTCGACAACATGGCCGTGGAGGCCCCCATCAAGCAGTCGATGATCGCGGCGTCGGACAAGGTCGTCCTGCTCGCGTCCGAGGCCAAGTTCCCCGGGACCGGAGCCCTCCGGCTCTGCTCCCTCACCGACGTCGACGCCCTGGTCACCACCACGGGCGCCCCCGACGACACGCTCGCACTGTGCCGGAACGCCGGCGGAGAGGTCACCATCGCATGAAGCTCTGCATCCTCGGAGGCGGCGGGTTCCGCACGCCGTACGTGTACCAGGCACTGCTCCGCGACACCGGCACGCCCCGCGTGGACGAGGTCGCGCTGTACGACGTCGACGAACGCCGCCTCGCCGCCATGGTCGCGATCCTCACCGAGCTCGCGGCCGGGTTCGAGGACGCGCCGCGACTCGTGCCGACCACGGTCCTTCAGGACGCCGTGGCGGGGAGCCAGTACGTGTTCGCCGCGCTCCGCGTCGGCGGCCTGGAGGGACGGCGTTGCGACGAGCACGTCGCCCTCGACCTCGACGTGCTCGGCCAGGAGACCACGGGACCCGGCGGCCTCGCGTACGCGATCCGCACCGTCCCGGTCATGGTCGAGGCGGCCCGGGTCATCGCGGACCTCGCACCCGACGCCTACGTCATGAACTTCACGAACCCCGCGGGCATCATCACCGAGGCGATGCAGACCGTGCTCGGCGACCGCGTGCTCGGCATCTGCGACACCCCGTCCGGTCTCGGGCGTCGCGTCGCGGGCACCCTCGGGCTCGACCACACGCGGGTGCAGATGGACTACGTCGGGCTCAACCACCTCGGCTGGATGCGCCGCGTCCTGTACGACGGCCGCGACGTCCTGCCCGAGCTGCTGGCGGACGACGCCCGCCTCGCCGCCATGGAGGAGGGTCACGTCTTCGGACTCGACTGGATCCGCTCCCTCGGCGCGATCCCGAACGAGTACCTCTTCTACTACTACTTCAACCGCGACGCCGTGCGGACGATCATCGACTCCGGCAAGACCCGCGGTGACTTCCTCGCCGAGTCCCAGGGCGCCTTCTACGACCGGGCCACGGCCGCGGGGAACGGGGTCGCCGATCTCTGGCGCGAGACCGTCGCCCGGCGCAGCGCCTCGTACATGGCCGAGGCGAAGGGCGGCACGCAGGACGAGCCCGTCGACCCGAAGGAGCGCGAGACCGACCCCGCGCACCAGGGCTACGCGGGGGTCGCCCTCGGCGTGATGGCCGCGATCAGCCGGAACGAACGGCAGACGATGATCCTCAACGTCCGGAACCGCGGCACGATCCAGGGCCTGCCCGACGACGCCGTGGTCGAGGTGCCCACGATGGTCGACGCGAACGGCGTGCACCCGCTGACGACGGAGCAGCCGGACCTCCACCAGATCGGGCTCATGGCGCAGGTCAAGGACGTCGAGCGGCACACGATCGCCGCCGGGCTCACCGGGTCGCGATCGGAGGCCCTGCAGGCGTTCGCACTCCATCCGCTCGTCGACAGCGTCACGGTCGCGCGCTCGTTGCTCGACGGGTACGTCGCGCGGATCCCCGAGGTGGCGGCCGTCCTGACGCACTGACCGAGCCGGATCCGGCGTGTGGGCGGACGGGGCCGACCCGTCGGTTCACTCGGCGCGGGGCGGCTCGCCCCCGATCCCCTCGCGCCGGACCGCCGCCTCGAGGAACGCCCGCGCCCGGTCCGCGCCCCGGAGGAGATCCGGCACCTCGGTCCCCAGACCCGCCACCACGTCGTCGATGCCCGACAGCCCCGCCCGGGCGAGGAGCCGCTTCTCGTTCGTCACCCACTCGCCGCGACGTGCCAGGACGGCGTGCCCGGCGTGGCACGCGGCCTCGCTGATGAGACCCGCGCACTGCGCGACCCGTCCGTGGCGGGCGTGGCCTTCCTTCGCGTAGTGCAGGGTCAGGTCGGCGTTCGTCCACCACACGCCGGGGGCGGCCGTGCGGAGCGCCTCCGGGTACTCCCACCGGGGCACCTGCCCACGGAGGGTGCGGTTCGAGGCCAGTTCCGCCAGGAGGATGGTGCTCGGCAGGCCCGCCTGGTGGAACAGCAGGGGCTCGATGGTGAACCGTCCGCGGACGGCGTCGTCGTGGACCGCGTCGATGAGGTCGAGGTCGCGGTAGTGGATGTCGACGGACCGTCCGTCCACGGTGACCGCGCCGCCACCGTTGAAGATCCTGCCCCAGCCACCGAGTCCGGTCAGGTGCCCGGGCCACCCGAGGTCCCGGACGACCTGCGGATCGAACGCGTCGCGGTGGTAGACCGCCACGTCCCAGTCACTGTCCGGGCGGTTCGTCCCCTGCGCTCGGGAACCGCCGAGTGCGACGGCCTCCACGCCGGGGAGCGCTGCCAGGCGGTCGGCGACGTGGTCGAGGAACGCGTCGTCGTCGAGGGTGTGCTGGGGGGAGGACATCGGTCAGCGCTCCGGCATCCGTCAGCCGCGCTCGTCGCCGATGCCGAGCCCGAGCAGCCGCCGCCGGTCGAACTCGCCGGCGGCTCCGCTGAACAGGTCGAATCCGCGCACGACGGCCGCCCGATCCTGGTCGGACAGCCGGGCCAGGACCCGCTCGATCCCCTCGGTCCGCCGACGCGTCACGTCCTCGACGAGCGCGATCGCCCGTCGCGTCGGCACCACCAGGGTCTCGCGGCGGGAACTCGGCGCGCTGTTCCGCCGGACCCAGCCGTCCCGCTCCAGGCGGTCGACCGTCCGCGTGAGCGTCGACGGACTCGCACCGGTCTCCTCGGCGAGGACCCCCGCGCGGACCGGCCCACGCGCCACGAGCACCACGAGGATCCGGAGCTGCGGGACGGTCACCTGCTCGAGCGCGGACTCGAGCGAGGCGGCGACGATCCCGAGCATCGCCCGCGAGGCGAGCACGGCAGCCGACGGCGGGAGCACGGCGGTCAGGTCCTCGGCGGCGGCGTCCATGGGATCCCCAGACTGACACAACGGAGGCGTTCGCGACAGGGCCGGCCGACCCGCGACGGGCGACCGGCGACCGGCCGACCAGCGGCCCGCTCCCGGCCCTGCCTACGCCGACGCGGCGGCAGCGGCCCTGGCGGCGGCGGGCAGGGCCTCCAGGACGCGACCGATGGCGCGGTCGTCGTGCGCGGCCGTCAGGAACCACGCCTCGAACACGCTCGGCGGCAGCGTGACGCCCGCGTCGAGCATGGCGTGGAAGAACGGCGGGTACCGCCAGGCCTCCTGCGCACGGACGTCGTCGTAGGTCCGCGGCGGCTCGGCGGTGAACGCGAACGAGAACAGGTTCCCCGCGCGCTGCACGGTGTGGGCGACGCCCTCGGCGGTCAGCGCCGCGGAGACCGCGCCGGACAGCAGGTCGGCGGTGCGGTCGAGGTGCGCGTACACGGCGTCGTCGGCGGCGCGGAGCGTGGCGAGCCCGGCCGCGACGGCGAGCGGGTTCCCGGACAGGGTCCCCGCCTGGTACACGGGACCGAGCGGCACCAGGAAGTCCATGACCTCGGCCCGACCGCCCAGGGCCGCCAGGGGCATCCCGCCGCCGACGACCTTGCCGAACGTGATGAGGTCGGGCTGCCATCCGGTGCCGTCGGGGACGACACCGGCGGCCTCGAGACCCCACCACCCGGCCGGGCCGACGCGGAACCCGGTGAGGACCTCGTCGAGGATGAGCAGCGCGCCCTGCTCCTGGACGATCTGCGCGAGCGCCCGGTTGAACCCCGGCTCGGGCGCGAGCACGCCCATGTTCGCGGCGGCGGCCTCGACGATCACCGCGGCGATCCGCTCGTGGTGCTCGTCGAACGCGGCCCGGACGGCGTCGAGGTCGTTGTACGGCAGCACGAGGGTCTGCGCGGCGGTCTCGGCGGTGATGCCGGCGGATCCGGGCAGTGCGAGCGTCGCCACCCCCGACCCGGCCTCGGCGAGCAGGGAGTCCGAGTGGCCGTGGTAGTGCCCCGCGAACTTCACGAGCAGGTCCCGGCCGGTGTAGCCACGGGCCAGACGGATCGCGGTCATCGTCGCCTCGGTCCCGGTCGAGACGAGCCGGAGCTTCTCGATCGGACCGGCGCCGCCGACGCGGACGCGCTGCTCGACGAGTTCCGCGAGCTCGGTCTCGCCCGGCGTGGAGGCACCGAACGAGAGCCCGCGGCCAGCGGCCTCCTGCACAGCGGCGACCGTGCCGGGGTGGGCGTGCCCGAGGATCGCCGGACCCCACGACGCCACGAGGTCGACGTACTCGCGCCCCTCGGCGTCGGTGACGTACGGCCCCTGCGCGGCCACGAGGAAGCGGGGCGTCCCACCGACCGAGCCGTAGGCCCGCACCGGGGAGTTCACGCCGCCGGGGATCGCGTGCTTCGCGCGGCCGAACAGCTCGTCGTTCGTCGTCATCGGGTCGACTTCCCCACGCTCGAGAGTTCCACGGTCTCGGCACCGGCCGCCGGGGTGGCGCCGCTGACCCGGCCGCTCGCACCGGACTCCTGGCGCAGCCGCTTCGCCAGGTCGACGGCGAAGTAGGTCAGGATCGCGTCCGCACCGGCACGCTTGATGCCGAGGACGCTCTCCATCGCGGCGGCGTCGCGGTCGATCCAGCCGTTCTGCGCGGCCGCCGTGATCATCGCGTACTCGCCGCTGATCTGGTAGGCCCACACCGGCACCGGCGAGATCGCCTTGGCGGCGGCGAGCACGTCGAGGTAGCTCATCGCGGGCTTCACCATGACGACGTCCGCGCCCTCCTCGATGTCGAGCTCGACCTCGCGCAGGCCCTCGCGCCCGTTGCCGGAGTCGATCTGGTAGGTGCGGCGGTCGCCGACGAGCGTCGACGCGACGGCCTCGCGGAACGGCCCGTAGAACGCGCTCGCGTACTTCGCCGCGTACGCCAGGAGGGCCGTGCCCGGGTGACCGGCGCCGTCCAACGCGTCGCGGGCGGCGGCGATCTGGCCGTCCATCATCCCGCTCATGCACACGAGCTCGGCGCCGGCCTCGGCCTGGGCCACCGCCATGTCGCGGTAGCGCTCGAGCGTCGCGTCGTTGTCGACCGAGCCGTCCGCAGCGAGCACCCCGCAGTGACCGTGGTCGGTGAACTCGTCGAGGCACAGGTCGGACTGGACGACGAGCGCGTCGCCCACTTCCTCCTTCGCCACACGGATCGCCACGTTGAGGATGCCGTCCGGATCGGTGGCGCCCGAACCGGTGGCGTCCTTGTGCTGCGGGACGCCGAAGAGGTTCACGCCGCCGATGCCGACCTCGGCCGCCTCGACGAGCGCGCGCCGGAACGAGTCGAGCGAGTGCTGCTCCACCCCGGGCATGCTCGTGATCGGCACCGCGGCGTCGGCGCCCTCGCGGATGAACATCGGCAGGATCAGCTCGGCGGGGTGCAGACGGGTCTCGGCCACGAGCCGACGCATCGCGGGCGTCGCGCGGAGACGGCGCGGGCGCACCTGGGGGAACTGGCCGACGGGGGAGTGGGGTGCGGACACGGTCACCTTCCTGGTTGTGTGTCGAGGAGCGGGGCGAGGACCTCGACGACGGCGTCGAGCAACGATGCGGTGGTCCGGGCGGCGGCGACGCCGTGGACGGGGAGGCCGAGCGCGCGGGCGTCGGCGGCGGTCCCGGGCCCGATGCACACGAGCCGGGTCCGGCGGTCGAGCGGGACGAGCCGGGCCGCGACCTCGCCCGCGACACTGCCGCTCGTGACGAGCACGGCGTCCGGTGGGCGGGGCACCACGACCGGTCCGGTGCCGGTCCCCACGGTACGGTACGCCTCGACGTCGTCCACGTCGAGGCCGCGGGCACGCAACCCCGCGACGAGCGTCGGGGCCGCGATCGCGCTCCGCGGGAACAGCACCCGGCCCGCCGTGCCCGGCACCATGGCGGCCAGGTCGGCCGCTGACGCCGCGGCCGGCACCAGGTCGACCCGCCACCCGGCATCGGTACACGCCGCCGCGGTCGCGTGGCCCACGGCCGCCAACCGCGTTCCGGCCGGGAGGCCCGACAACCGCTCCGCCACGCGCCGCACCGCCGTCGCACTCGTCACGACGATCCAGGCGTACGTCCCGGCGGCGAGGGCGTCGACGGCGGCCGCGAACGCGGCGGGGTCGGCGGGGTCGGTGTCGGTGATGAGCGGGACGACGAGCGGTTCCAGGGCCCGGTGCCGGGCCTCCCGGGCGACCCGCTCGCCCCAGGTGCCGCCGCGCGGGACGAGCACGGTGGGACGCCGGGCGTCCCGGGCCCCCGGACCGCCGCCGGCGCGCACGCCCGTGCTCGTCGCGGGAGTTCCGGCGCCGGTGTCGCTCGTGCTGGCCGTGGTCGGTGCCTACTCGCTGCTCAGGTGGAAGTCGGCGAGATCGGCGGCGCCGTTCGCCAGGAGCTCCTCGGCGACCCGGCGGGCGACGTCGCGGGCCTCGTCGAGGCGCTCGTGCGCGGGGCCGGGCTCGAGGTGTGCGCCGTGCGACGCGGTGCGGTACTCGGTGCCGTCGGGCCGGTACACGGTCGCGCTCACGAGCAGGAGCTCCGCGTCGACGACCGCGTGTGCCCCGATCGGAGCGGTGCAGCCGGCCTCGAGGCGGGCGAGGACCTCGCGCTCGGCGGTGACCGTGAGCCGGGACTCCGCGTGCTCGATGCCGCGGAGGCCCCGCTCGAGCGCGCGGTCGCCCTGGTCCCCACGGACCTCGATCGCCAGCGCCCCCTGCCCGGGCGCGGTCGGCCAGAAGCCGAGGCCGATGAGCTCGGTGGCGTCGGCGAGACGACCGAGGCGCCCCAGGCCGGCGGCGGACAGCATGACCGCGTCGAGGTCGACCCCGACCCGGGCGAGGCGCGTGTCGACGTTCCCGCGGATGTCGACGATCTCGACGTCCGGGCGACGACGGCGGAGCTGCGCGGCCCGGCGCGGCGATCCCGTGCCGACCCGCGCACCCTCGGGGAGGGTCTCGAGCGTCAGACCGTCGCGGGCGCAGAGGGCGTCACGGGCGTCCGCACGGCGGGGCACCGCGCCGACCCGCAGGCCGGGGTACGGCGCCGTCGGCAGGTCCTTGAGCGAGTGGACGAGGACGTCGACCTCGCCGGCGACCAGGGCCTCGCGGAGCGCGGACGCGAACACGCCCGTGCCACCGAGGGTCGCCAGGGACTCGCTCGTCCGGTCGCCCTCGCTGTGCACGGTGACGAGCTCGACGGGCCGACCCGCCGCCTTGCCGAGCGCGGCGGCCGCGGCCTGCGACTGCGCGAGCGCGAGCGCGCTGCCGCGGGTCCCGACACGGATCGGGGTGGGTCCCGCCTCGGCCTCGGGGCTCACGGCGCGAGCCCGGCGACCGCCGGCTTGAACCCGGCCCGCACGTTCTCACAGCACCCCGGGCGGCAGACGTCGTACCAGGGGCCGATGTCGGTGAGGTGCGGGCGGTCGGCGACGGGGGTGCCCTGCACGCGCTCGAGCACGAGGTCGACGAGACCGGCGACGTACGCGGGGTCGACCCCCGGCGTGGGCGTCCGGATCGACCAGAAGCCGAGCTCCTGCGCCGTCTCCGTGGCCTCCTCGTCGAGGTCCCACATGACCTCCATGTGGTCGCTGACGAAGCCGAGCGGGACGATGAGCACGGCACGGGTGGGACCGCCCGCGAGCTCCTCGTTCATGTAGTCGTTGATGTCCGGCTCGAGCCACGGCATGCTCGGCGGCCCCGACCGTGACTGGTAGACGAGTTTCCAGGCGGGCTTCGACGCGCCCTGGAGCGCGGCGCCCTCGGGCGACGCGAGGAGCTCGGCCCACGCGGCGTCGAGGACGACCTCGGCCACGGCCTCGTGCTGCGCCTCGTACGCGCCGTGCTCCCCGAAGCCCCGGAAGTCGGGGCCGGAGCGTGCCGCGTCGCTCGACGGGATCGAGTGCGTCGAGAAGAGCACCCGGAGTTCCGTCCCGACGTCGAGGCCCTCGTTCTCGGCGATCGCCCGTGCGATGCCGTCGCGGACGCCGTCGACGAACGGCCGGACGAACCCGGGGTGGTCGAAGAACTGGCGCACCTTGTCGATCCGCACGGTGTCCATGAGCTCCGTCGCATCGAGCACGCGCGCGAAGTCCTCGCGGTACTGCCGGCAGCTCGAGTAGGAGCTGTAGGCGCTCGTGGCGATCGCGATGAGGTTCGTGGCGCCCTCGGCGGCGGCCTCCTGGACGGCGTCCTCGAGGTAGGGCGCCCAGTTCCGGTTGCCCCAGAGCACCGGCAGGTCGATCCCCCGCCGGGCCAACTCGGCCTCGAGCGCTGCCTTGAGCGCGCGGTTCTGCGCGTTGATCGGGCTCACACCGCCGAAGTGCCGGTAGTGGTGCGCGACCTCCTCGAGCCGCTCGTCCGGGATCCCGCGCCCGCGCGTGACGTTCCGGAGGAACGGGATGACGTCCTCTTGTCCCTCCGGTCCACCGAACCCGGCGAGGAGGATCGCGTCGTACGCGGTCGGTTCGCTCACGTGCTCCGGGCCGCCCGCGGCGGCCGGCGTGGCCGCCAGGACGGCCCGACCGTTCGTGATGCCGGTCGCGCTGGGGGTGTCGGTGATCTCGGTCACGACAGGACCTCCGGGAGTTCGGTGGTTTCGATGCGGCGGCCCGTGAAGAACGGGACCTCCTCGCGCACGTGGCGCCGGGCCTCCGTGTACCGGAGGTCCCGCATGAGGTCGACGAGGTCGACGAGCTCGGGGGACTCGAGCGGCAGGATCCACTCGTAGTCGCCGAGCGCGAAGCTCGCGACCGTGTTCGTGAGCACGCGGCGGAACTTCGCCCCCTGTCGGCCGTGGTCCGCGAGCATCTGGCGGCGGTCCTCCTCGGGCAGGAGGTACCACTCGTAGGACCGCACGAACGGGTAGACCGTCAGCCAGGCCTCCGGGTCCTTGCCACGCAGGAACGCCGGCGTGTGCCGCTTGTTGAACTCGGCGTCGCGGTGCATGCCCATCGCGTGCCACACGGGAGCGGCCTCCACCAGGAGTGCCGTGCGGCGGAGGTCGCGGAGCGCGGCCTGGATCGCCTGGGCGTCGTCGCCGTGCAGCCACACCATGAGGTCGGCGTCGGCGCGGAACCCGGAGACGTCGTAGAAGCCGCGCACGGTGACGCCGTGCTGGGCCGCCCGCGCGACCGCGGCGTCGAGCTCCGGCACGGCGTCCGCCGCGAAGGGAGCGACGGCGCCCACCGGACGCCGGAAGACCGCCCACAGCGTGTAGGCGGTCAGGAGGGTCTCGTCGATGCCGGAGTCGGACGGCGAGGCGGAGGGTTCGGTGCTGTGCGCGGGCGCGCTGGAACTCATGGGATCCATTGTCCTTCGGTCGGATGGTGGTCGCCTCGGCTCCGTTGCCGCACACCCAGCGCACTGCTCCGCGTGTCGCTCACCGCTGCTGTCGCGGTGCCGCGCACGCTGCCCGGGCGCGGGCTGTGTGGGGCGGGTGACCCCGGCCGGTGCCTACCGGCGGCGGATCACCGAGACGACGATACCCCCGACGACCAGGACGCCCCCTGCGAAGGCTGCCAAGTAGGGCACGGGGTGGTCCTCGAACCCCTGCCGCGTGCGGTGCACCGCCACGCCGAGCTGCTTCGGCACGTCGAACCAGTCCTCGATCGCGTCGAGGGTGTCGAACAGCTGCGCGCGGGTGGCCGCCACGCGGCGGTCGAGCGCGGCGAAGTCGGGTCCGTTGTCGTGGGTGTCGCTCACTGGTCGTCCCGTCTCAGAAGGTGCCGTCGACGTCCGGCCGGCGGCTGCTCTGCTGCACCGGCGGCTTCGGCTTGCGGCCCATGCCGCGGACGGCGTTGACGTCGTTCTTCACGCTCTGGATCGTGCGCGCCGGCAGCGGCGGGAGGCCGGTCTTGATCCGGCGGTACCCCAGCAGTCCGAGGACCGCGGCGATGATGAGCAGCACGACCGCGACGATGATCGCCGCGAGCCAGCCCGGCATCACCGTGGCGAGACCGAGGACCGCCGCCGTCAGGAACACGCCGATCGCGTAGAACAGGATCACGACCGCGACGATGAGGAACGCCGCCGCGAACGCGAAGACCTTCGCCTTCTGGAGCATCTCCGCCTTGAGCAGCGCGAGCTCGCCCCTGACGAGTTCGCGGACCAGCCGCGGGACGTCGCTGACCAGGCCGAACAACGACCGCGAGCGGCGTTCACCGCTTCGGGTATCGGACATCGTGCTTGCTCCTTCCGGCACCGGGGTCACGGTGCCTCGGCCGTTCGGACGGTCAGGACTCCGAGGAGCCGCCCGAGCCCTTGGGCCCGGCCTTGCGCACGACCTTCTTCGTGGTCTCACCGATGAAGTCCGCGACGTCGGGCGTCCGGTCGGCGATGAAGTCCTCGATGGTGTGCACCTGCTTCTGCACACCGTCGCTGTTCCAGACGCGCGTGGTCGCCGAGCGGATCTGCTCGTACCGCGCACGTCCGGCGCGGGCGCCGAGCACGTAGCCGACTCCGACGCCGGTCAGGAAGATCAGTCTGCCTCGCATGTTGGGACCTCTCGGTTGTGGCATGCGCCGAGCGGTATGCATCGGCGAACGGACGGGACTCCGCCCACAGTAGCCCCCGGCCGCCCTGTCGGTTCGGTCAGGCGTCGAGGATGCCGGCGGCCACCGACCGGCTCGTCGCGACGACACCGGCCAGACCCCGGCCGACGCTCGCCTCGCCGACGCCGAGCACACCCTCGGCGAGGCCGGCCGGCTCGGTGTCCGGAGCACGCCAGCGGACCCGGGCGGCGCCGATCACGACGCCCGCGTCGATCGGCACCCCGAGCAGCGCCGCGGCGTCCGCGGTGGCGGTCTCGGCGACGGCGCTGTCCGGGTCCACCGCCAGGCTCGTGCCGACACCGATGGCGTCCGCGCCGTCGCGCGCGGACAGCGCGTAGCTGAGCCGGAGGACGTGCCGTCCGCCCGCGCGCTCGGCGAGCCAGGGCCACTTGACGGTCGCGTGCGTGATCGCCTTCGCCCGCACGCGCTCGGCGTCCGGGTGCACGAGCATCCCGGTGCCGCGGGGCGCCGCGTCGAGGTCCGGCTGGTCCACCACGAGGGTGACGAGTTCGATCGCCGCGTCCCGCTGGCCGACGAGCCGGGACGGGTCCGCGACGTCCGCGACGACGTGGTCCGCCACCAGCCGCTCGGCCGGACCCGGGCGTCCCGTGCCGCTGCCGTCGTCGACGGGGACGACGTCCACCGCCGTGCGGTCGATCCGGACGGCGCGGGTGCCGAGACGGACGTCGACCCCGTACGTGTCGAGGTCCGCCACGAGCTCGTCGACGAGCCGGGCGATGCCACCACGGATCCCCGCGACCGCCGACCCCGCCGGCGCCTTGGCCCGCTGCGCCAGGACCGCCCGGCCGAGCGACCCCTCGCGCAGGAGGGCGGCGCGGAGGCCCGGCGCGACGCGGTCGAGGTCGAGCTCGTCCGGGTGGGTCGAGTGCACCCCCGCCGCGACCGGCACGACGAGGTCGTCGAGGACGCGGTCCCCCATGCGTCGGCGCACGAGCTCGCCGAGCGTCCGGGCCTTCGCGCCCACCGGTCCGGGCAGCAGCGAGTCCATCTGCGCGCGCAGGGCCCCCGACGTGCCCACGACCGCGATGACGTCCGCCGCCGTCGGGCTCCCCGGGATCCCGAGGAGGCCCGCCTGCGGGAGCGGTGCCACCCGTCCGTCACGCGTCATGAGCCAGGCACCGCGGGGGTCCGGGGTCACGATCTCGTTGCCGAGGCCGAGCTCGATCGCCAGCGTGCCGACAGTGTCCCCGCGGGTCGCGAACGACTCCGCGCCGAGGTCGAGCTCGATGCCCGCCACCGTGTGCCGGTCGACGATCCCACCGAGCCGGTCGGACGCCTCGACGAGCACCACGTCGGCGCCGCCCTTGGCGAGGTCACGCGCGGCGACGAGGCCGCCCACGCCGCCGCCGACCACCACGACGGCGGTCATGCGCCGAGCCCCTCGTGCGCGCTGCGGCCGGCACCGGTCGTGCGGCCGTCGCCGGTCGCGCGGCCGTCGCCGAGGTCGTGCACGAGGCCGACGACGCGCGTCAGCACCGTGGGGTCCGTCTCGGGTGGCACGCCGTGCCCGAGGTTCACGACGTGCGCACGCGCGGCACCACCGCGCACCACGACGTCCCGCACGTGGGCCTCGAGCACCGGCCACGGCGCGGCGAGCATCGCGGGGTCGATGTTGCCCTGCAGGGTCACGTCGGCGTCGGCCACGCGGCGCGCGGCGTCGTCGAGGGGGATCCGCCAGTCGACGCCGACCGCATCGGCCCCGACGGCCGCCATGTCGGCGAGCACCTCGCCACTGCCGACACCGAAGTGGATCGTCGGCACACCGAGGTCGGCCACGTGCGCCAGGGCCCGCGCGGAGTGTGGGGCGACCCGCGCCGTGTAGTCGGCGCGGGACAGCGACCCGACCCAGGAGTCGAACAGCTGCGCCGCGGACGCGCCGGCGAGCACCTGCGCGCGGAGGAACACCCCCGAGACGTCCGCTGCCCATCCGAGCAGGCGGTCCCAGGTCTCGGGGTCGGCGTGCATGAGGGTCCGCGCACGGATGTGGTCCTTGCTCGGGCCGCCCTCGACGAGGTAGGCGGCGAGCGTGAAGGGGGCCCCGGCGAACCCGATGAGCGGCGTCGTGCCGAGCTCCGCGACGGTCCGGGCCACGGCCTCCGCGATCGGGGTGAGGGCGCTCGGGTCGAGGGACTCGAGCGCCGCGACGTCCGCCGCGGTGCGGATCGGCCGGCCGAGCACCGGACCCCGACCGGGGACGATGTCGACGTCGACGCCCGCGAGCTTGATCGGGACGACGATGTCGCTGAAGAAGATGCCGGCGTCGACGCCGTGGCGCCGGACCGGCTGCAGGGTGATCTCGGACGCCATCGCCGGGTCGAGGCAGGCGTCGAGCATCGCGGTGCCGACACGGAGCTCCCGGTACTCGGGCAGGGACCGCCCGGCCTGCCGCATGAACCACACCGGCAGGCGCTCGGGGCGGTCCCCGCGGAGCGCCCGGACGAGCGGGGCATCCGCGGTCCGGCCGTCGGCGAGCGGGTGCGTCGAGGGCAACGCGACGGTCGTGGAGTCGATCACGCGCCCAGTCTCCCACCCGCTCGCCGTGCACACCTTGCCGTGTCCTCAGCCCGGGGGACCCCCGCTGACCCCGGCCGTCGGCGTGCCGCGGTACCATCGAGTACGTGCTCATCTGTCTCACGGCGTCGCATCGCAACGCCAGCTTCGACCTCCTGGAGCGACTGAGCATCGGAGCACCGGCTGCCGCGGACGGTCTCGTGAGCGGATCGGACGTCCTCGACGGTGCCGTGGTCCTGGCGACCTGCAACCGGTTCGAGGCCTACCTCGACGTCGCGGGCGACCGCGACTCCGCCGTCGCGGCCACGATCGACGCGGTGAGCGCCGCCAGCGACCTCGCCGCCGACGACGTCCGCGCCTCCGTCCGCGTGCTCGACGGCGCCGACGTCGTCCACCACCTCTTCGCCGTCTCGAGCGGTCTCGAGTCCGTCGTCGTCGGCGAGACCGAGATCTCGGGTCAGGTGCGTCGCGCGCTCGAGGGCGCCCGTGCCGCCGGCACCACGACGTCGGACCTCGAACGGCTCTTCCAAGAGGCCGCCCACACCTCGCGCGGCGTCAAGACGCGCACGCGCATCGGCGCCGCCGGTCGCTCCATCGTCCGTCTCGCGCTCGAGCTCGCGTCGTCCCGCGTCACGGACTGGGCCGACACCCACGTGCTCCTCGTCGGGACGGGCCGGTACGCCGCCACGACGGTCGCCGCCCTCCGCGACCGTGGCGTCGCCGACATCGCCGTGTACTCGCCGTCCGGGCGCGCTCCGGTGTTCGCCGCCAAGCACGACCTGGTGCCCGTCACGGACCTGGCGGGCACGGCCGCGGCGAGCGACGTCGTCATCACCTGCACCTCGAGCGAGGTGCCCGTCGTCCACGCCTCGGACCTCGACCACCCCGGGCGTCGGCTCGTGATCGACCTCGGGCTGCCGCGGAACGTCGACCCGGCGGCCGCATCGGTCGACGGCGTCGAGCTGCTCGACCTCGAGACCATCAGCCTGCACGCCCCGCTGTCCGAGCTGAACGCCGAGTCGGAGGCCCGCGCGATCGTCGACGACGCCGTCACGCGCTTCCACACCGCGGCACTCGAGCAGTCCGCCACCCCCGCGCTCGTCGCGCTCCGCAAGCACGTGTTCGACGTCCTCGACGCCGAGATCGGCCGCGCCCGGGACCGCGGCGATTCGTCCGAGCGCACCGAGCAGGCCCTCCGGCACCTGGCCGGCGTGCTCCTGCACCGCCCGTCCGTCCGCGCACGCGACCTCGGTCGACAGGGCCGTGCCGGGGACTTCACCGCCGCGGTCGACGCGCTCTTCGGCATCGAGCCCGAGGCACCGGCGGCGCCCGTCGTACCGTTGAGCGAGCGCGCCCGCGACCTCGGCGACCACGCGGCGGACGCGTCCTGACGACCGACCCGGGCACGGCCTCCCGGACGCTGCGCGTGAGCGCGGTGCTCGTGGTCCGCGACCGCCGTGTGCTCATGGTGCGGTCGCGCGGTCGCGACGTCCTGTACCTGCCCGGCGGCAAGGTGGAACCGGGCGAGACGCCCGTCGACGCCGCCGTCCGGGAGGCCCGTGAGGAGACCACGCTCGGCCTCACGCCCGCCGACTGCCAGCCGTTCGGCACGGTCACCGAGGACGCACACGGCCAGGCGCCGGGCACGCGCGTCGCCATGGACCTGTTCCTCGTCGCGCCGTCCGCCCTCGTCGGCCAGGAGCCCGTGCCGTCGGCCGAGGTGGACGCCGTCGACTGGGTGACCTCCGCCGACGCACACCGGTGTCCGCCCGCCGGGGCCGAGACCCTCCGGCGCATGGTCGAGGCCGACCTGGTCGACTGAGGGCGGCGCGAGTCACGCCCCGCGGTCCTCCGGGACGTCCGCGTCGTCGTAGGCGCCGATGGGCTCCTCGGTCCGGATCCGGGGTTCGCCGGGGATCTCGGAGTCGTCGTACTCGCCCGCGGGGTCGGTGTCGCCCACCCGCAGCTCGCCGGGGACGTCACTGCTCACGTACTCCCCCACCGGCTCGGCGTCGGCCTGCGGCTGCTCGCCCGGGATGTCGGAGTCGACGTACTCGCCCGCGACGACCGCGGGGCCGTCCTCGCGTCCGCCGTCGTCGTTCCGGGTCTGCTCGTGCTTGCCAGCCATCGGGAACCGCCCTCCTGGCCGTCCGTGTCGCACGGGCGGCCGTGGTCACCGTCCGGCGTCGTCGTCGGCACCGCGTCCGGTCGGTGCCAGTCTCCCCCTCCCGTCTGGTCCCGGCCTCCGCGGCGCACCAGCGGCCCCACCCTCTCGGCCTTGTCTCGACGGTGCCGCTGTCGAACGACGACTGCTTCGTCGTCGCATGCGCACGCACCCTCTGCACACGCGAAGGTGCTGTCGACCGACGCCCGCACCGTCGAGAACAGGCGGAAGGGGCGGGGCGAGCTCGTCAGGCGTGGACGTGGTCGAGGATGTCCGCGCCCATCGTGCGGAGCGCCTCCACGACCGCGAGCCGCCGCTGCAGGGAGTCGTCCTCGAAGCCGA
Source organism: Curtobacterium sp. MCBD17_013 (assembly GCF_003234565.1). Classification (GTDB taxonomy): domain Bacteria; phylum Actinomycetota; class Actinomycetes; order Actinomycetales; family Microbacteriaceae; genus Curtobacterium. The sequence goes on from NZ_QKTU01000006.1 coordinate 128,553, forward strand.
CGGTCACGGCGTAGCTGACGGACGACGACGGCCCGCGCAGCACCCCGGTCTCGCTGCGGATGCCCGGCCCGGTCCCGGTCACCGCGACGAGCTGGAGGCCGTGGTCGAGCCCGCGGTGCGCCAACGGATCGAGCCCGAAGGCCCCGGCGACGAGGGTGGTGTCCATCCCGAGCGACACCCAGCCGAGCACGCGGTTGCTCGTCGCCTCGTCGACGACCTCGCCGAGCGCCAGACCCCGCATGAGCCAGCTGAGCTCCGCCGCGGCGGCGACGGCCTGGTCGGGTGCGTCGTCCGGGCCGCGCCGGTCGCGCACGCGGTCGAGCACGGCGCTGCGGTCGACGCCGAGGGACTCGGCGCGGAGCCGGACCGCCTCGATGCCGACGGTGGAGAGCAGCGCGTTCGTCGCCCAGGCGTCGGCGGCCGCCCCGACGAGGGTCGCGAGGTCGGGGACCTGCAGCGTGGGCTCCTGGAGGAACTGCCACAGCCCAGGGCCGCCGGCGGTGTCCCGGGCCATGCGCTGGAGCCGGTCGCCGTGGAGCCGGCCCTCCTCGAGCTGGGCCGCGACCTCGATGAGCAGGAGGAGCCTCCCCACCCCGGCGACCGGGAGCACCACCCGCTCGTCGACCGCGAGCAGGGCGCGCCCCGTCGTCGTGTCGATCACCGACGCACTGACGCGGGCTCCGTCGTACGCGAGTGACCCGAGCGCGTCGACCGTCGCGGCGAATGCGGCCTCGACGTCACCGCGGTGCCGCCCGGCGGCACGCGACCGTGCCTGGTGCCGCCGTGGCGACACGTCGCGTTCGACCACTGGGCCCACACGCTCCTCGAGACGGGGTTGACCGGTCGCGGCTCGTCACCAGATGGCGACGCGCTGCTCCGGAGCGAGGTACAGGGCGTCGCCCTCGGTGACCCCGAAGGCCGCCGCGAACTCGTCGATGTTCCGCACGATCTGGTTGCAGCGGAACTCGTTCGGGGAGTGCGGGTCGATGCTGAGCAGGCGCGCGGCCTCTTCCGGGCGGATCGCCATGCGCCACGACTGGGCCCAGCTGAGGAAGAACCGCTGGGCACCCGTCATGCCGTCGATCACCGGGGGCTCCTGGCCGTCGAGCGAGATGAGGTAGGCCTTCCACGCGATCGCGAGTCCGCCGAGGTCGCCGATGTTCTCGCCGATCGTCAGCGCACCGTTGACGTGCCCGTCCGGGACCTCGGTCGGCACGAGCGCGTCGTACTGCGCGATGAGGGCCTTCGTGCGCTCCTCGAACGCGGCGCGGTCGGCCTCCGTCCACCAGTTGCGGAGGCGTCCGTCGCCGTCGTACTGCGAGCCCTGGTCGTCGAACCCGTGCCCGATCTCGTGTCCGATGACGGCGCCGATGGCCCCGTAGTTCGCCGCGGCATCGCGCTGCTGGTCGAAGAACGGGAACTGCAGGATCGCCGCGGGGAACACGATCTCGTTGAACCCGGGGTTGTAATAGGCGTTGATCGTCTGCGGCGTCATGAACCACTCGTCGCGGTCGATCGGCCTGCCGATCTTGCCGAGCTCGCGGTCGACGTTGAACGACGCGACGGCGCGGACGTTCCCGAGCAGGTCGTCCGGCGTCACCTGGAGCGCCGAGTAGTCGCGCCACCGGACGGGGTAGCCGATCTTCGGCGTGAACTTGGCGAGCTTGTCGAGCGCACGCTGCCGGGTCTCATCGGTCATCCAGTCGAGGCTCGTGATGCTCTGCCGGTACGCCTCGACGAGGTTCGCGACGAGGGCGTCCATGGCGGCCTTCGCGGTCTCGTCGAAGTGCTCCTGCACGTAGATCTTGCCGACGGCCTCACCCATCGCGCCCTCGACGAGCGAGACGCCGCGCTTCCAGCGGTCGCGCTGCTTCGGCGCACCGGTGAGCGCGGTGCCGTAGAACGAGAAGCTCGTGGCCGAGAACGCCGTGGTCAGGTAGGGCGCCGAGGACCGGATGACCTGCCAGCGCAGCCAGTCCTTCCACGCGCCGATGGGCCGCGTGCGGAGCTCGTGCGCCAGCCCGGTCAGGAAGCCCGGCTCGCGGACGACCACCGTGTCGAACACGCCGACCGGCGCGCCGACGGCCTCGGCCCACTCGGACAGCCGGACGCCCTCGGCGAGCGCCTCGGCCTCGGCCCAGGTCATGCGGTTGTAGGTCTTCTGGCTGTCCCGTGTCGTGACGTTGTCCCAGTGGGACGCGGCGAGCGCGGTCTCGAGGTCGATGACGTTCTGGGTGCGGATCGCGCCCTCGTCGAAACCGGCGAGCGGGAACATGGCCCCGACGAACTCGCGGTAGCGACCGCGGATGTCCTCGAACCGGTCCTCGCGGTAGTAGGACTCGTCCGGCAGCCCGAGCCCGCCCTGCTCCAGGAACACGACGTAGGCCTCGGGGTCACCCGGGTCGTTGTCGACGAACAGCTGCACGAAGCTCGAGACCCCGAGGCGCTCGAACCGGCCGACGAGTCGCAGCACGTCCGAGACGTCCTGCACGAGGTCGATCTCGCCGAGCAGGGGGTCGATGGGGCCGCTGCCGAGGACCTCGAGCGCCTGCTCGTCCATGAAGCTCGTGTAGAGGTCGCCGACCTTGCGGGCCTCGGTCCCCGGGGCGGCCTGCTGCGACCGCTCGATGATGGAGCGGACGGCTTCCTCCGCCGCCTCGGCGAGCACCGTGAACGACCCGTACCGCGCCTTGTCGTCCGGGATCGGGGTGTCGGCGATCCACCGTCCGTTGACGTACCGGTAGAGGTCGTCCTGCGGCCGGACCGTCGCGTCGATGTCGTCGGTCTGGATCCCGGAGGGGCGCTCGCGCTCGGCAGTCATGCCGACCACCATAGCCACGATCCCATGGCGTTCCCCCGGGCTGCGGCCCGGCCCCGGTAGGGTTCGGCCATGCCTCTTCCCTGGACGCTCCACGGGGACGGCCGGACGGTCTCCGCCACCACCATCGTCGCCCCCGAGGAACGCCTCAGCTGGGGTCGGACGGTCGGCCTCGGCGTCCAGCACGTCGTGGCGATGTTCGGTGCGACGTTCCTCGTCCCGCTCATCACCGGGTTCCCGCCGTCGACCACCCTGCTGTTCAGCGGCATCGGCACGCTGCTGTTCCTCGTGGTGACGCGCAACCGGCTGCCGAGCTACCTCGGGTCCTCCTTCGCGTTCCTCGCCCCGATCGCCGCGGCGACCAAGGTCGGGGGCATCCCGGTGGCCCTGTCCGGCATCGTGCTCGTCGGTGCGCTGCTCGCCGTGGTCGGGGTCGTGGTGCACCTCGCGGGCTCGCGGTGGATCGACGTCCTCATGCCACCCGTCGTCAGCGGGGCGATCGTGGCGCTCATCGGGTTCAACCTCGCCCCGACGGCGAAGGCGGACTTCACGAAGTCCCCCGTCATCGGGCTCGTCACCCTGGCGGCGATCGTGCTGTGCACGGTCCTGTTCCGGGGCATGATCGGCCGACTCTCGATCGTCGTCGGGGTGGTCGTCGGGTACGTCGCCGCGGTCCTGGCGGGCCAGATCGACTACTCGGCGGTCGCGCGGGCCGCGTGGGTGGGCCTCCCGACGTTCACCGCGCCGCGCTTCGACGGCGGCCACCTCGCCGTGTACCTCGGGTTCCTCCCGGTCGTGCTCGCCCTGATCGCCGAGAACGTGGGGCACGTGAAGGGCGTGGGGCAGCTCACCGAACGGGACCTCACCCCGCTGACGGGGCGTGCGCTCCTCGCCGACGGCGTCGCGACCGTCATCGCGGGACTCGGCGGCGGCTCGGCCACGACCACGTACGGCGAGAACATCGGCGTCATGGCCGCGACGCGCGTGTTCTCGACGGCGGCGTACTGGGTCGCGGGGATCGTGGCGGTCCTGCTCGGGCTGTCGCCGAAGATCGGCGCCGTCATCGCGACCGTCCCGACCGGGGTGCTCGGTGGCGCGACGACCGCGCTCTACGGCTTGATCGGCATCATCGGCATCCGCATCTGGGTCGAGAACCGCGTCGACTTCGCCCGGACGAAGAACCAGCTCACGGCGGGCATCGCGCTCGTCATGGGCATCGCGGACTTCACGTTCGGAGTGGGCGGCGCGACCTTCGGCGGCATCGTCATCGGCACCGTCGCCGCGATCGTCGTCTACCACCTCATGGACCTGATCGGTCGGGCACGTGGGACGGACGCGGTGGGCGCCGCCGATGTCGCCGACACGATCGGGAGGCCCGACACCGGTCCGCGGGACGCACTCGGTGTCCCCACCGGCACCGGCACCGGCACCGAGAGCGGACCCGCGACCGCGCCGACCGCGCGGAACACGCCGACCGACCGGCGGTGACGCCGGACCCCGGCCCCGAGGACACCGCCCGCCCGGCCACCCCGGGACGTCCGCCACGGGGCGGGCGGGGCCGGGCCTCCCGGGTGGACCGCGACATCGTCCGGCTGGCACTGCCGGCCCTCGGCGCGCTCGTCGTCGAGCCGCTGTTCCTCATGACCGACACGGCGCTCGTCGGGCACCTCGGCGCGACACCCCTGGCGGCGGTCGGACTGGCGTCGAGCGTGCTGCAGACGGCCACCGGGCTGCTCGTGTTCCTGGCGTACTCGACGACACCGGCGGTGGCCCGGGCGCTCGGAGCGGGGGACCGCCGGGGCGCCGTGCACGCCGGCCTCGACGGCATGTGGCTCGCGCTCGGACTCGGGGTCGTCCTGGCGCTCCTCGGGTGGCCGCTCGCCCGACCGCTCGTGGCGCTGTTCGGCGCGCAGGCCAGCGTCTCGGACACCGCGACGACCTACCTGCTCGTGTCGCTCGTCGGGCTCCCGGGGATCCTGGTGGTGACGGCGTCCACCGGGCTGCTGCGGGGCCTCCAGGACACGCGCACGCCGTTGGTCGTGGCGACGGTGGGGTTCGTCGTGAACGGCGGGCTGAACGCGGTGCTCATCTACGGGGCGGGGATGGGGGTGACCGGCTCCGCGCTCGGGACCGTGGTCGTCCAGTGGGCGATGGCGGCCGTGTACGTCGTGATCGCGGTCCGGGGGGCCCGTTCCACCGGCGCGTCGCTGCGCCCCGGGGTCTCCGGCGTCGTGCGGGCGCTCCGCTCCGGCGCGTGGCTGTTCCTCCGGACGGCGTCGCTCCGGGTGGCGATGCTCGCGACGGTGTCGGTCGCCGCGGGGCTGGGGGTCGCCGGACTCGCGACGACGCAGGTGGCCCTCACGGTGTTCTCGACCCTGGCGTTCGCGCTCGACGCCCTGGCGATCGCCGGCCAGGCCCTGGTCGGGCACGCGCTCGGAGCACGGCAGGCGGACCGGGTCCGGCTCGTGACGACCCGCCTCGTGGTGCTCGGCGTCGCGGGCGGGGTGCTGCTCGGGTTGCTCACGGCCGCGCTGAGCGGGGTGCTCGGGCCGGTGTTCTCGGACGCGGCGACCGTCCGGTCCCTGCTGCCCGCGCTGCTCGTGGTGACCGCGATCGGGCTGCCGGTGGCGGGGTACGTGTTCGTGCTCGACGGCGTGCTCATCGGTGCCGGCGACGCGCGGTACCTGGCGCTGGCGGGGCTCGTGAACCTGGTCGTGTACCTGCCGCTGCTGTGGGTGGTGTCGCAGGGGGCCGGGTCCCACGGGACCGGCGCCGCGCCTCCCGGCGGCATCCACGCCGGTCCCGTGCCGCTCTGGGCGGCGTTCTCGTTCGGGTACATCGGCATCCGGGCGATCACGCTCGGCGTGCGGGCGCATCGGCCGGGGTGGATCCGGCGCGCGATGGCGTCCTGACCGCGGGAGTGGCCCCCGGCACGGCCTGCCGGCGCGGCGCGGCTCACGCAGCGGCGCGACTCAGCGCAGCGGCGGCGGCGGCCCGACCGTGTCCCGGCTCAGTGCACCGGCGGCGGCCCGACGGTGTCCCCGACGCGCAGCTCGCTCCGGAAGGCCGCGGGCTCGGGCTCCTCGCCCTCGAGCATCGCGAGCGCGGCCCGGGCCGCCGCCTGGCCCTTCTGCACCGCGGGCTGCACGAGCGTCGTCAGGGTCTGCACGGGCGAGCGGTGCAGCAGGCTGTCGTCGATCCGGATGCCGTCGAACCCGACCACGCTGACGTCCTGCGGCACGCGGAGCCCCGCGTCGAGCGCCGCGACGATGACCCCGACGGCGAGCAGGTCGCTCTGTGCGACGACGGCGGTCGGCCGGGACGGTCCCGCGAACAGGGTCGCCCCGGCGAGGCGGCCCTCCTCGACCGCGCTGCCGCCCGCGACGACGGCGGCGGCGTCGGGGAACACCTCGTGCACGCCGCGGAGGCGCTCGAGGGCGATGAACGACGTCGCCCGGCCGGCGAGCTCGGGCGTGAGCGGCCCGCGGGTGCGGTCCGGGTCGATCGGCAGCGCGACGACGGCGACGTCCGTGTGGCCGAGGTCGCGGAGGTACTCCGCACCCCGCCGTGACGCGTCCCGGTTGTCGAGCATGATCGGCACGGCACCGGCGATGTGCTCGGCCTCGACCGCGACGACGGGGATCTCGCGCCGCCGGAGGACCGCGACCGCGGCGTCGATCCGGACGTTGCAGCCGATGAGCACGACCGCGTCCACGGGGGCGTCGACGAGCGGCCCGAACCCCTCCGCGCCGTCGAGCGGGCTCCGCACGAGCAGCAACGAGGCGCCCGCGGCACCGGCGACCTCGGCGATCCCGTCGAGGGTCTGTACGTTCACCGGGTCGCGGAAGGCGTCGCTGAGGCGGTCGTCGAGCACGACGCCGACCACCCCGGACCGGCCGCGGCGGAGCGATCGTGCGCGAGGGTCCGGGCCGTCGTACCCGAGCTCGGCCGCGACGGCGAGCACGCGCTCCTTCGTCTCCGCGGCGACCGGACCGGCACCGCTGAACGCGAGCGAGGCGGTCGACGGTGCCACCCCCGCCGCGCGCGCGACGGCGGCGAGCGTCGGCCGTCGGGCGTCACCACGCGGCCTGGAGGCGGTGCCCACGTCCGACGCGCCGGTCTCCCTTGCCGCGTTGTCCATGGCTCGGTAGCGTAACGACCGATCCTGGGTCGAATCGATTCGAGCGACGAATGACCGCCCGCACCGGATCGACGACGAGGAGGCCGCGTGACCACGCCGACGAGCACCCGGACCCCGGGCACGCGGACCTGGCGCAACGCCGTGTTCGTCGTGTTCACCCTCTCCGGCCTCGACATGGCCACCTGGCTCGGACGGGTCCCGAGCGTCCGCGACTCGCTGCACGCCTCGACGTCCGAGATGGGGCTGCTCGTACTCGGCATGTCGGTCGGCTCCATCGTGGGGCTGTCCGCGGCGAGCCACATCGTCGCCCGGCTCGGGGCACGACGCGGGATCCAGGTCGCCGCGGTCCTGCTCGTCGTCGGCATGGTGAGCGCGTCGATCGCCGTCTCGGCCGGCTGGGGGTTCTGGGCGATCTGGGGCTGCCTCACCGCGTTCGGGTTCGGCAACGGTCTGTGCGACGTGTCGATGAACGTCTCCGGGGCCAGCGCCGAACGTGCCGGCGGGCGGAGCGTCATGCCGTTGTTCCACGCCGCGTTCAGCGTCGGGACCCTCCTCGGGGCGACACTCGGCTCCGCCGCCGAGGCCGCGGACGTCCCCGTGTGGATCCACATCGGCAGCATCGGCGTCCTCGCGAGCATCGGCATGGTCGTCGCCGTCACTCGACTCCGCGACGAGCGCGCCGAGCCCCACCCCGAGTCGACGGACACCTCGCCCGTCGCCGTCCTCAACCGCTGGCAGGTGTGGGCGTCACCGGCCACGATCCTCATCGGGCTCATCGTGCTCGGGATGGCCCTGGCCGAGGGCGCCGCGAACGACTGGCTGCCCCTCGCGATGGTGGACGGCCACGGCCTGACCAACGCGGAGGGCAGTGCCGTGCTGTCGGTGTTCGTCGCGGCGATGACGGTGGGTCGCGCGGGTGGTGTGTTCGTGATCGACCGGTTCGGCCGGGTGCCGGTGCTCCGCGGCAGTGCGGCGCTCGCCCTCGTCGGCCTGCTCGTGCTCATCCTCGTGCCGTCGGTGCCCCTCGCGATCGTCGGCGTGGTGCTCTGGGGCATCGGGGCATCGCTCGGGTTCCCGATGGGGATGTCCGCCGCCGCCGACGACCCCCGGAACGCGGCCATCCGCGTGAGCGCCGTCGCCACGATCGGCTACGTCGCGTTCCTGGCCGGCCCGCCCGTGATCGGGTTCCTCGGCAAGCAGTTCGGGCTCCTGCACGCCCTGCTCGTCGTGGTCGTGTTCATCGTCCTCGCAGGGCTCGCGTCGGGTGCCGCCCGCGAGCGCACCCGCCCCCAGGTCGAACCGCGCCCTTCCGGTGGAACACCCACATCCGGCGGTTCGACCGGAAGGAACCGGTTCGACACGGACGAACACGCCGGCCGGCGCTGACTAGGCTCGTCGGGTGCGTCTCGTCATCGCCCGCTGCTCCGTCGACTACGCCGGACGACTCTCGGCCCACCTCCCCCTGGCCACCCGGCTCCTCATGCTCAAGTCGGACGGCTCGCTCCTCGTCCACTCCGACGGCGGCAGCTACAAGCCGCTCAACTGGATGAGCCCGCCCTGCACGATCAGCACGGCCGAGCCCGACGAGGACCAGGCGGCCGCGGGCATCACCGAGGTCTGGACGGTCACGCAGAAGAAGACGCAGGACCGCCTCGTCGTCAGCATCCACGAGGTCGTCTCGGACGAGTCCCACGACATGGGCGTCGACCCGGGGCTCGTCAAGGACGGCGTCGAGGCCCACCTGCAGCAGCTCCTCGCCGAGCAGATCGAGCTCCTCGGCGACGGCCACACGCTCGTCCGTCGCGAGTACATGACCGCCATCGGCCCCGTCGACATCCTGGCCCGCGACGCCGCCGGTGCCGCCGTCGCGGTCGAGATGAAGCGCAACGCCACGATCGACGCGGTCGAGCAGCTCACGCGGTACCTCGAGCTCATGAACCGCGACCCGCACCTCCGCCCGGTCCAGGGCGTCCTGGCGGCGCAGACGTTCGCGCCGCAGGCCCGCACCCTCGCCGAGGACCGCGGGATCCGCTGCCTCGTCCTCGACTACGACGCCATGCGCGGCATCGAGGGCGGGCACACCCGCCTGTTCTGAACCACGCGCGCTCGCCGAGCGACGCGACGGGGTGGGGACGTGCCTCCCGGCCGGGAGGCCCCACCCACCACGGCCACGCAGCGCCCGTCCCATAGGCTGGAACCGATGTCCAGCCCGTTCTCCGCGATCCTGTTCGACCTCGACGGCACGATCTGCGACTCGGCGCCCGGGATCACGTCGAGCCTCACGTACACGTTCGAACGCATCGGGGTGCCGGTGCCGTCGCCCGCCACGCTCCTCAGCTTCGTGGGGCCGCCGATCCTCGACTCGTTCCGCAGCATGGGGATGGACGAGGACCAGGTCCAGCACACGCTGCAGGTCTACCGGGAGCACTACCTCGCCCACGGCACCCTCGACGCGCGGGTGTACCCGGGGATGCCCGAGGTCCTGCGGCGCGTGCGCGAGGCCGGCGTGCCGACCTCGACCGCGACGAGCAAGCCCGAGACCCCGGCGACCTACATCCTCGAGCACTTCGGGCTCCTGCCGTACCTCGACGTCGTGACGGGCGCGAGTGACGACGAGGTCCGCAGCGCCAAAGCCGACGTCGTCGCCGAGGCACTGCGCCGGCTCGCCGCGCGCGGGGTCGACGTGTCGCGGCCGGTCCTCGTCGGCGACCGGCACCACGACGTCGAGGGCGCCGCCGCCCACGGCGTCCCGGTCGTGTTCGCCGAGTGGGGGTACGGCTCCCCCGCCGAGGCCGCCGGCACGATCGCCCGGGCCGCCGAGCCGCTCGACCTGCTCCCCATCCTGCTGTGATGTCCGACCGCACCGGCGCCCGGGTCCGCGAGCGGGCCGCGTGGCTCGTGCCCGCGGCGATCGTGCTCATCGCGCTCAACCTGCGCGGTCCCGTCGTGGCGGTCGCCCCGGTCATCGGCGACGTCCGGCACGACCTCGGCCTGACCCCGACGGTCGCCGGGCTCCTCACGACGATCCCGGTGCTGTGCTTCGCGCTCGCGACCCCGCTGGCGTCGTGGGTGATCGCCCGGCTCGACCCGGAGCGTGCCGTGACGGCGTCGCTCGTCGGGGTGCTCGCCGGCACGCTCCTCCGTTCCGCCGGCACGTCGTGGGCCCTCGTCGCCGGGACGGCGCTCATCGGCATCGCGATCACGATCGGGAACGTCGTCGTGCCCGTCGTCATCCACCGCGACTCCTCACCCGAGCGCGTCGGCATCGTGACCGGCGTCTACACGTCGGCGCTCAACGTCGGGTCGATGATCACCTCGCTCGGCACGGCCCCCCTCGCCGCGGTCGTCGGCTGGCCCGTCGCGATCGCGATCTGGGGCGTGTTCGTGCTCATCGCGGCTGCCGCGTGGTCGCGCGCGGTCGGCGTTCGCGCCGCACTCCGAGGTCCGATCACCGCGAGCGCCGAGCCGCTCCCGGTCACCGGCCCGATCGACCAGGTCCTCGTCCCGGAGACCCAGCGGCACGCCACCGCACCAGCCCCGGCGCGGCGGCTCGTCACGTGGGGCCTCGTCCTGGCGTTCGCGGGTCAGGCGTTCTCGTACTACGCCCTGACCGCGTGGATCCCGACGCTCCTGCACGACGAGATCGGGTTCGACACGGCCTCGGCGGGCGCGAGCTCCTCGGTCTTCCAGATCCTCGCGGTCGTCGGGGCCCTCGGCGTCCCCGTGCTCGCGTCCCGCTGGCGGCCCCGCTCGATCATCGTGCTCGTCAGTCTGTTCTGGCTCGCGATGCCGCTCGGGCTGCTCCTCGCACCGCAGCTCTGGCTCCTCTGGTCGATCTGCGGCGGTGCCGCCCAGGGCGGTGGCATCACGGTCGTGTTCATCATCGTCGTGCGGCTCGTGACGACCGACGCCGACGCCCGCCGCATGTCCGCGCTGGTGCAGGGCGGCGGGTACCTGCTCGGCAGTGCGGGTCCGCTCGTCGCCGGGACGCTGCACGAGGTCTCGGGCGGCTGGACCGTGCCCCTGCTCGTCGTCGTCGGTGCGGTGCTCGTGCTCGGGGTGTCGGGGACCATCGCGGCCCGGAACGTCGACTAGCGAGGTCGGTCAGTTCCGCATGGACCACCCCGCCGAGTTCAGGGACACCAGACACGTCGACGACTGGCTCACCCTCGTGGCCGCCGGGCAAGCCGTCGGCATCACGACCGAAGCGACCCGGGCCCAACACCCACGAACCGGCGTGACCTTCCGGCTCGTCCGCGACGCACCACCAGTAGCAGTCAGTCTCGCCTGGCGCCACACCGCACCCCCGGCCGGCCTGGACCAGTTGACCGCCACCACGACACAACTCCTCCTGCTATGACCGCCCTACGCAACCCGGGGCTGGGTCAGCCTTTCGAATCTCGAGCATCGGCGTCCGCCTGCGACTCATGCGCGAGGTGGCCAAGCCGTGGGAGGGATTGTCGCAATAGCGATCGACTTCCGGTCGAACCACTGATCCTCGAGGAGGGCACACAGCTCGGGACCGACCTCGTCGCGCGGAGCAGTGAGGGCACGGTCTACGTCGTTCGCGCTCATCGGACCGAGCCTACGGCTTCAAGTAGGTTTCGAGTACCGGCCGGTCATGCCCTGTTGATAGTCGAAAAGGCCTGATGAGCCGGGGAGGTGGAACGGCACCGGGGAGAGCAGCATCTCTTTCGAGTGCGGGCGATCAGCCCGCCGCGAGCACCTCGCGCAGGGACATCGGGCGCCGCCCGGTCACCCGCTCGACGTCACCGCTGACGGCCGCGAGCGCACCCTCGGCGATCGCGGTGTACGTGCTCACCCAGGCGTCCGCCTGCCACGGAGCGGGGTCCCAGCGCGCCCGTGACGCGTACGCCTCGTCGAGCGTCTCGGGGTGGTAGGTCACTGTGCGGCCGCGGACGTCCGACACGATCGCCGCCGCCTCGGCCAGGGTGACGGCCTCGGGCCCGGTGAGCGCGTAGGTCGCTCCAGCGTGCTGGTCCGGGTCCAGGAGGACCGTGGTCGCGACCCGCGCGACGTCCGCGCGGGCGACCGCCGCCATCGCACCGTCCCCGGCCGGACCGCGGATGACGCCGTCCTCGCCGACGAGCTCCTCCACGAAGTCGAGGTAGAACGAGTCGCGGAGGAACGTCCACGTCATGCCCGACGCGCGGATCGCCTCCTCGGTGGCGTGGTGGTCGCGCCCGAGCGTGAAGGTGGCGTCGGGCGCCGCGCCGACGAACGACGTGTACACGACGTGGCGGACCCCGGCCCCGGCAGCGGCGCGGACGAAGGCGCGGTGCTGCTCGAGGCGGTCCTCCGCCTCGGCCGCCGAGACCATGAGCAGGACGTCGACACCGGCGAGCGCGGCACGAGCGGCGTCCGCGTCGGCGAAGGCGGCCACGGCGACCTCGGCTCCGGCGAGCCGGGGTGCCCGGGCTGGGTCGCGGACGACCGCGCGGAACGGTCGACCGCCAGCGGCGAGCGCCCGCGCGACGGCACCGCCGACGTGCCCGGTGGCACCGGTGACGGCGATGACGGGCTGGGGATCCGCCGCGGCGGGTGTCGTGTCGGACATGTGCCGGTCCTCCCGGTCGGGTGCGGTGGGGGTCAGGTGGTGACGACGAGGTCGGCGCGGTCCGCCGTCGGTTCGATGCGCCGGGCGTTCGCGCCGTCGACCTCGGTCGCCCAGGCCCGGGCCGCCGCGTGGTCGCGGCCGTGCCGCATGTGGCGTCCGACGAGCCGGTCGATCCGGACGGCGTCGTCGGTCCGGCAGAACCAGGTCTCGGTCAGGAGGCCCGGCAGTAGTGCCCACGGCTCGTCCCGGTCGAGCAGGTAGTTGCCCTCGGTGACCACGAGTCGCACGGCGCGTGGCACGGCGATGCTGCCCGCCACGGGCTCGTCGACCCGCCGGTCGAAGTCGGGCGCCCACGTGACGTCCTCGCCGGCGGCGACGAGCCGGCGCACGAGCGCGACGTAGCCGGCGGCGTCGAAGGTGTCGATCGCGCCCTTCCGGTCGGACCGACCGAGGGCGGCGAGCGCGGCGTTCGCCAGGTGGAACCCGTCCATGGGCACCTGGACGGCGACGCCCGGCCCGTGCGCCGCGGTGACGGCGGCGACCACACGGCGCGCGAGGGTCGACTTGCCGGAGCCGGGGCTGCCCGCGATGCCGAGCACGGCCCTCCCGGTGGGCGGAGGGTCGGCGACGAGCGTGAGGGCCCGCTCCACGGCGGCCGCGACGTCGACGGAGGCGGGGGTGGGCGGCATGTCGCAAGTCTCCCACCCGACGGTCCGGATGCCAGGGTGCGGGGTCTGGTGCTCCGGCACGGTCGGAGGGACACTGTCGGCCATGATCGATGCGACGAGGGCGTTCAGCGGGTTCTCGGTGCGGGACACCGCCGAGGCGCGGGCGTTCTACGAGGACGTGCTGGGACTGTCGGTGCACGAGGCGAACGGCATGCTCATGCTCGAGGTCGGCGGCGGGACGCCCGTGCTCGTGTACCCGAAGGGCGACGCGCACGAGCCGGCGTCGTTCACGGTCCTCAACTTCCCGGTGCCGGACGTCCCCGCGACGGTCGCGGACCTGACGGAGCGCGGCGTGGTGTTCGAGCAGTACGAGGGGCTGACGGACGATTCGGGGGTGAACCGCCACGGCGGGCCGCTGATCGCCTGGTTCACGGACCCGTCGGGCAACGTCATGAGCGTGGTGGAGGACAGCTGAGCGCATCGACGGTCGCGGTGGCAAACTGTTCGCAGATCGAACGACCCCGGGGAGCATCGTGTCCGAGCCGACCGCCGACGACGACCGCACGCGTCGTGAGGACGAACGCATCGACGAGGCGATCGACGTCGTGGCGGCGTTGACCCGCGTGGAGGCGGCGGATGCGGCGCTCCGTTCACGGCTCCGCGCGCGGCTCGGTGTCGGTGGCACGGACCTCGTCGTCCTCCAGTTCATCGCGCGGGCCGAGGCGGTCGGTCGTGCCGTCCGCGTCAAGGACCTCACGCAGCACGTCGGCATGACGAGCGCCGCGACGAGCGTCATCCTCGAGCGCCTGGAGGCTCGCGGCCACGTGCTCCGTGAGGTCGATCCGACGGACCGCCGCAGCAAGTTGATCTGCCTGTCCGACACGACGAAGACCGCGATGCGGGAGGCGGTCGGGGGGACGCAGGAGGCGTTGCGCGTGGTGCTCGACGAGGTGGGCCCGCGGGACCGCAAGCGGTTGGTGGGCCTGCTCGACCGGGTCGTGCGGGCGCTGGAACTCGGCGTGCCCCAGGGCTGATCCGGAGGCGCGGGCCACCGCAGAACGAGCGGGGCACCGCGGTCGGATTGTCCAATTTTCTTTGCTTTTCCTCCTCCTTCCGCCTATCCTCGTCACTGCGCGGTCTCCCCGACTCGTCGCCCTGCGTCGAGGACCGACGGACGCCCGCGAGCGGCGAGGACACCACGGGAGCGATGGACACCACGACCGGTGCAGCGGCCACTCCCATCCGAATCGAGGCCCACGGCCTCGACGCCGATCAGGCCATGGACGACCTGCCCCGGCTCTACGCCGGCGCGGCCTGGTCCTCGGCACCGACGCGGGCGACGCCCTACCGCTACCGCTACGCCGCGATGGGCGACACGGACCTGACACTCCGGACCTCGCGCATGCACGGCGAGATCCAGGGCGACGTCCCGCCGGGCGGCGACTACGTCGTGCAGTGGCTGACGGCAGGGCGGTCGACGGTCGACCTCGGCCACGACGACCTGCGCATGGTCCCCGGGCGGCCGCTGCTGTTCCCGGCGCACCGGTCCTTCGTGTTCCGGTTCACGGACTACGACCAGAAGCTCGTGCACCTGGGGCGTGACCACGTCGACCGCATCGCCCGCGAGCAGGGCCTCGCCGGCGAGGACCTGCGGTTCGACCACACGGCCGCCCCCACCGACGCCGCGGTCCGCAGCTGGCAGGGCACCGTGGGACTCGTGTCGAACACCATGCGCTCCGGCCCGGTCAGTCCCCTGCTGTGGGACGAACTCACGCGGATGACGGCGATCGCGTTCCTCGGGCTCTACCCGCCCCTCGCCGACGCCCTGCCGTCCGCGGTGCTCCTGCCGCGGAACGCACGGATCCGGGCCGCGGTGGAGTACGTGCAGGCCCATGTGCACGAGCCGATCGGCACCACCGAGATCGCGGCCGCGGCGCACCTCAGCGTGCGGGCGTTGCAGGAGGGCTTCCAGCGCGTGCTCGACACCACACCGCTCGGGTACCTACGGCAGGCCCGCCTCGACCGCGTCCACGCGGAGTTGCAACAGGGCGTACCGGGGACGACCGTCGCCGGGGTCGCGCAGGCGTGGGGCTTCACGCACCTCGGACGGTTCGCGGGGGCGTACCGCGCGCGGTTCGGGGAGCATCCCCGCGCCACGCTGCGCGGTTGAGCCGGGAGGGACGGGGCGGGACCCGCCACGTCCCTCCCGGCCGCGATCAGTCGCGTCCGGCGACGGCGCGGCGGATCCGCTCGATCGGCACCTTCGGCTCGCGCTCGGCGGTGAGCAGCCCGTTCGTCTCCTGCAGCGTGTCCGTGAACTGCGTGTAGCAGGACCCGGCGAGGAACGAACTGGCGCGGATGCCGTCGTACAGCGCGGTGATCCGGTCGACGTAGTCGTCGCCGTCCACCGCGACGGAGTACCCCCAGGCGTCGTCGCGGTCGGCACCCGGCTGGTAGTTGACCCCGCCGAACTCCGTGAGCATGACCGGCTGGCCGTGGTCCTCGGCGTCGCCGACCAGGATCCGCCGGCCGGCCGGGCCCATCCCGGCGAGCAAGCGGGTACGGGCGGCGTCGTCGGCGTAGGTCGCGGCGAGGACCTCGCCCGAGGCCTCGTAGTCGTGCACGCTGAGGATGTCCGACGCGGCGTGCTCCCAGCCGTCGTTCGAGATCACGGGCCGTGACGGGTCGAGCGCCCGCGTGACGTCGGCGAGCGCCCGGGCGTACGCCTGCTGGGCCGGTTCGTGCGCGATGTGCTGCACGCCCCAGCTCTCGTTCGCCGGCACCCACGTCACGATGCACGGGTGGGACACGTCGCGCTCGACGGCGTCCATCCACTCCCGCATGAGCCGCTGCACCGCCGTCGGGGTGAACGCGTACGCACCCGGCGCCTCGCCCCAGACCAGGAGTCCGAGGCGGTCCGCCCAGAACAGGAACCGCGGGTCCTCGATCTTCTGGTGGATCCGGGTCGCGGTGAACCCGAGCTCCTTGATGAGCTCGACCTCACGACGGAACGCGGCCGGGCTCGGCGCGGTGAGGTTCGAATCCGGCCAGTAGCCCTGGTTGAGGACGCTCCGGACGTCGTACGGGCGGTCGTTGAGCAGGAACGCCCCCCGGTCGACCGCGACCGACCGGAACCCGAGGTACGACGCGACGACGTCCCCGGACCCGTCGGGGTGCCCGAGCACGACGGTGGCGTCGATGAGCCGCGGGGTCTCCGGCGTCCACACGATCTCGTCGTACGCCTGCCCGTTCGTCTGCCGCGCGACGGGGACGACGACGTCCACGGTCGTGGCGCCCGCCGGCACGACGACGGAGGCGCTGCCGAGGTCCTCGTCACCGTCCTCGTGGCGGAGCGACACCGACAGTGTCGTGTCCGCGGTCACCCGACCGGCGATCCGGACCGTGCCCCGGACCACCGAGCCGGGGAACTCGGTCTCCCACCGGAGCGCCGCGACCGACACCGGGGGGACCGCCTCGAGCCACACGGTCTGCCAGATCCCCGTGGTGCGCCGATACCAGATCACGTGGGGGTGCTCGTGCCAGTCCTGCTTGCCGCGGGGCTGCGTGACGTCGTGCGGGTCGTCCTCGGCGCGGACGACCAGGGTGTGCGTGGTGTCGGTGCCGGCGTCGACGTCCGTGCTGGCGTCGAGCACGTGCGTCACGTCGAACGAGAACGGCGTGTGCCCGCCCTCGTGCTCGCCGAGGCGCACCCCGTCCAGCCACACCGTCGCGCGGTAGTCGACCGCACCGAAGTGCAGGAGCACCCGGGACGCGTCGGCCGAGCGCCCGGCACGCTCGAGGTCCTCGGCCGAGATGCTGCGCGCGTACCAGACCACGGGGTGGAATCCCGGCTCGTCGATGCCCGACGCGACTGACTCGGGCGGGAACGGCACCGTGATCGTGCGGTCCGTCGCCCCGTGCTCCGGCCGGAAGCCCGCCGACCAGCCCGCGCCCAGGCCCTCGTCGCCGTCGTCGTGGCGGAACGACCACGGCCCGTCGAGGTCGGCCCAGGCCGGACGGACGAGTTGCGGCCGGGGGTGGGTACCGTCCTGGCGGCTCGCCGGTTCGGGGACGGACAGGGTCCGGGGAGCGGCTTCCTCGCCGCGCAGCGTCGTCATGGCGTCCAGTCTGCCGCAGCCGTTACAACGTTGTACAGACGGTTGGCCGGCGCGCCGGTCTCGGTCCCGAACGCCGCTGCCGCCCCGGTCGGGACGCGCTGCAGGGAGCCGTCCGCCTGCTCCTCGAGCCGGACCAGCCCCATGCGGCGCAGCGACGGGGTCTTGCGCCCGCCGACGACCCGGGCGGCCACGACCTCGTCGGGAACCGCGAACTCCTCGACGTTCCGACCGCCGGACGCGTACGACCAGTCGACGAAGTCGAACAGGGGCCACCAGGTGTACCCGCGCAGGTCCATGCCGCCCGCCACGAGTTCCTGGACCGCGTGGACCGAGTCGCGCACCCAGGCCGTCCGGACCTCGTCCGTGCCCTCGATGCTCGTCTCCGTGACCATCATGGGCAGGCCGTAGCGCGCCTCGAACCCGCGCAGGCTCGTGACGAGCCCGTCGGTCCAGCGGTCCGTCGCGATCTGCACCACGTCGGTGCCGTCGGCGACGAGGGTCCGCGGGGACAGGTCGGGGTAGTAGTTGACGCCGAGCACGTCGATGCGTGCCGGGTCGGCCCGGAGACGCGCGAGCTGCTCCGGTGCGGCGCCGTGCTCGAGCAGCCACCCGTGCATGGGGTGCTGCACGCCGACCAGCCCGAGCACCAGATCCGTCGGCACGGTGCCGATCGCGGTCAGGTGCTCGGCCTCGCCCGCGAGCGCGGGGTCGTCCGTGGCGAACAGGGACGACGCCTCGACGTGCACGATGACCGCGCCCGGGTTGGCCGCCCGGATCGCCGCGACGGACCGGGTGATCCCCTCGGCCAGCGCGAGCGTCACACGCACCCAGCCGTCCCAGCCGGTGAGCGCCGGCGGCCACACGCCGCGGAGGCCGCAGAACGACGCCGTCGTGACGGGTTCGTTCAAGGGTGTGACGTGGTCGACCAACCCGCGGTAGCGCGCCGCGAACGCACCCGCGAACGCCGCGACGACGTCGGGGTAGCGCGGGTCGGCGAACGAGCCGTCGAGCCAGGTCGGCGTGCCGTAGTGCACGAGATCGGCGATCACCGTCAGCCCGAGCTCCTCGACCGCGAACCGGAGCCGCTCGTCGAGGGTGCTCCAGTCGTAGGTGTCCGGCGCGGTGTGCACGAGCGGCCAGTTCACGCCGTACCGGACCGCCCCCGCGCCGAGGTCGCGCGCGGCGGTGAGGTCCGCGCGCCAGTGCTCGGTGTGCTCCGTCAGGTCGTACTCGTCGAGCGGCGCCATCGCGAAGTGCGCCGGCGGGTGGACCGAGGTGTCCTCGATCCCGAGGACCCAGGTGAAGTCGCCCATCACTTCAGTCCACTCGTCGCGACGCCGGCCACGAAGTACTTCTGTGCGAAGAAGAACGCGATCGCGATCGGGACCAGCGAGATGGTCGCACCGGCGAGCAGGATCGCGTGGTCGGTCACGTGCTGGCCGCCGAACAGCGTCAGGCCGGCCGGCAGGGTGAGCATGTCGTTCGACGTCGTGACGACGAGCGGCCAGAGCAGGTCGTTCCACAGGTTCATCCCGTTGAGCACGGCGACGGTGGCGATCGCCGGTTTGGCGAGCGGGAGCACGACCTGCCAGTAGATCCGCCAGTGCCCGGCGCCGTCGATGCGCGCCGCCTCGTCGAGCTCCGGCGGGATGCTGACGAAGAACTGCCGGAACAGGAAGATGCCGAACGCGCTCGTCGCCCGCGAAACGATGAGCCCCTGGTAGGTGTTCAGCCAGCCGAAGTGGAACAGCTCGACGAACACGGGGATCAGGGTCACCTGGAACGGCACCATGAGGGTCGCGATGACGATGACGAACGCGACGTTCCGACCGACGAACCGCATCCGCGCCAGGGCGTAGGCGCACATCGAGTCGAACAGCAGGGTCAGCGCCGTCGTCACGCCCGCGAACACGAACGTGTTGACGAGCAGCCGGACGAACGACAGCTGCTGCCAGACGCCGACGTACCCGTGCATGGTGATGCTCGTCGGGAACAGGCTCGCGGGGTTGTGGAACAGGTCGCTCTCGCTCCGGAACGACCCGGAGACCATCCAGATGAAGGGCACGAGCGCGAACACGACCCCGACGCCGAGGTAGACCCACTTGAGCACGTCCACCGTGCGCACGGCGGGCCGCGGCCCGTGCTGCCTGCGCTGCGTGGGCGTGGACCGGTCGCCGCGGTCGTCGCCGCCGCGTGACGAACGGGAGGTCCGGGGCACGTCCGCCACGGAGGTGTCAGTCGACATCGTTGTACCTGAACAATCTGAGCTGGACGAGCGAGATGAGCATGATGATCGCGAACAGCACCCACGAGATCGCAGACGCGTACCCGGTCTGGTAGTCGACGAACCCGTCGCGGTAGAGCAGGTTGACCAGCGAGTCGGTGTGGAACACCGGGCCGCCGCCGGTCATGACGTAGACGAGGTCGAAGACCTGGAACGACTGGATGGTCAGGATCATCGAGGTGAACAGCAGCGTGGGCCGGATGCTCGGGATCGTGATCGACCACACCGTGGCCCACCGGCCGGCGCCGTCGAGCTGGGCCGCCTCGTACCGCTCGCCGGGGACGCCCTTGAGGCCCGCGACGAACAGGATCATGGCGAAGCCGACGCTCTTCCAGACCGACACGAAGATCACCGTCGGCAGGGCGAGGGTCGTCGACTGGAGCCACCCGATCGAGGGCAGACCGAGCGCCGCGGTGAGGCCGCCGACGAGCCCGATGTCCGGGTCGAGCAGGAACTTCCAGACCAGGCCGATCGTGACGAGCGAGACGATCGTCGGGAAGAAGAAGATCGATCGGACGATGCGCGTCGCGATCCCCTCGCCCTGGAGCGCCAGGGCCGACAGGAACCCGAACACGAGCAGGAGCACGACGGACACGATCGTGAACTCGAGCGTCACGCCGAGCGCGTTCCAGAACTGGTGGTCGTGGAACAGCTTGACGTAGTTGCCGAACCCGACGAACGGCTCCGTGCTCGCCCCGACGGTCCAGTCGAAGAAGCTGTAGTACAGCGACCGGAAGATCGGGAAGATCACGAACACGCCCAGGATCAGCAGGCTCGGCGCCATGAAGAGCCAGGCCGGCTGGAACCGGAACCGACGAGCGGTCGCGCGCCGGCCCTCCCCACCGCTGCGCGACCCTGGGGTGGTGCCGGCCCCGTCGCGCGTGCTGCGCGACGGGACCCGCTCCGAGGTGTGGCTGGTCACTGCGAGCAGCCCGTGAGGCCGTCGATCGTCTGCGCGGCGTCCTTGGTCGCACTCGCGACCGAGGTCCCGCGCGTGATCTTGCCGATGAGCGGCACGTAGCCGTCCGAGTCGACCTTGGTCGCCTGGGGGACGTGCGGCAGGT
Organism: Curtobacterium sp. MCBD17_013; assembly: GCF_003234565.1. Classification (GTDB taxonomy): domain Bacteria; phylum Actinomycetota; class Actinomycetes; order Actinomycetales; family Microbacteriaceae; genus Curtobacterium. The sequence continues at coordinate 149,224 of NZ_QKTU01000006.1, forward strand.
ACAGGCGGGCGTTGCCGACCTGCGACGCGAACACCGACACCGTCGGGTCGGCCGTGAGCTTGGCGTCGTCGGTCATGTCGGTGCGCAGCGGCGGGAACCCGGTCTTCAGCGAGAACTTCTCCTGCGTCGACTTGCTCGTCCAGTAGGCGAGGAACTCCTGCGCCTGCTTCGGGTACTTCGTCTTGGCCGACACCGACAGCGGCGCGGTCGACCCGAGCGTGACGGACGTGCCGTCGACCCCGGTCGGGATGGTCGCGATCCCGAGGTCGACGCCCGCGCTCTTGTAACCCGGCGCGGCCCACGGCCCGTTGATCTCCATGGCGGCCTTGCCCGCGGAGAACAGGGAGTCGGCCTCGGCACCCGTCTGCCCCACCGGGCTCACCTTGTCCTTCGCCACGAGGTCGGCCCACGTGGACAGGCTCTTCTGGCCGGCGCTCGTCTGCAGCACCGAGCAGCCCTTGCCGTTGACGATGTCGCCGCCCTCGAGCCACTGCAGGACGGGCCACATCTGGATCGTCTGGTTGTCCGCGAGCGAGATGCCGTAGTGGCCACCGGTCGTCAGCTTCTTCGCGTCCTGCGCGAGCTCGTCGATGGTCTTCGGCGGGTTCGTGATGCCGGCCTGCTGGAACAGCTTCTTGTTGTAGTACAGGCTCAGCGTCGCGAAGTTCGCGGGGATCCCGTAGAGCTTGCCCTTGTACGTGAACTCCTTGACGGTGCCGGGCGCGAGCTTCGACGTGTTGATCTGGTCCTTGCCACTGCCGGTGTCCGTCAGGGCGAGCACCGAGTTCGTCTTGACGTACTGCGCGACCGCGTTCGGGTCGCTCGACACCGCGGCGATGTCCGGACCCTGCCCGGTCAACCATGCCGACGGGAGCTTCTGCTGGATGGTGTCCCAGGGCTGCACGGTCATCTGGACCTTGATGTCCGGGTGGGACGCCTCGAAGTCCTTGACGATCTGCGCGTACCCGGGGCGGTCTCCACCCGTGAACCCGGTCCAGACCTTGAGGGTGACCGGTCCGCTCGCCGACGACGATGACGACGTCGAACAGCCGGACAGGGCCAGGGCCACAGCGGCGGCTCCGGCGGCGACGGCGAGGGCCGTGTTGCGCTTCTTCATGGAACGCTCCTTTGCGTTGTGGACCGTCCTCGGGAGGGGACGGCACGGAGGTGGGATGTGATGGTGGGCAGGGGAACGGGTCTGAGGGGGACGGGGTCCGGCGACGTGCCGGTGGTCGGGCGGTTCAGTCCTCGGCGCGGTGCTCCGGGCCGCAGCCGCACGACTCGCGGACCACGATCGACACCGGGAGTTCGCGGTGGGTCGGACCGTCGCTCGTGCCGTCGACGAGGTCGAACAGCCGCTCCGTGGCCAGACGGGCCATCTCCTCGGCGGGGACCCGGACGGTCGTGATCGCGGGCGTGGTGACACGGGCGAGACCGAAGTCGTCGAACCCGACCACGGACACGGCTCCCGGCACGTCGACGCCGGCCGCGCGGAGCACCCGCATGCCGCCGGTCGCCATGTCGTCGTTCGCGAAGACGACGCCGTCGAACTCCGTGCCCGCGTCGAGCAGGGTCCGGATCGCGTCGGCACCGGACTCCTCGCCGAGGTCCCCCTCGACCACGAGCGCGTCGACCTCGACGCCGTGGACGCGGACGGCGGCGAGGAACCCCTCGCGTCGGTCGAGTCCGGTCTGGTGGTCGAGTGTGCCCGTGACGTGGACGAGCCGGCGGCGCCCGTGTGCGTCGATGAGGTGCTCGGTGATCCGCCGCGTCGCAGCGACGTCGTCGATCCCGACGCTGGCCGCATCGGGCAGGGACGGCGCGTTGCCGATGAGCACGACCGGGAGGCCCGACGCGACGAGCCGCTCCATGTTCCGGTCGTCGATGGCCGCGCTGGTGACGATCACGCCGTCGGCGCTCCGCGAGCGCATGACGCGCTCGTAGGCGGCCACGCCACCCTCCTCGTCCGCGTTGGTCGAGACGATCACCTGCGCGTCGTGCGCGCTGGCGGCCCGGGACATGCCGGTGAGCACGTGCATGAAGTACATGTGCCCGAACACGTGGTGCGAGCTGTTCGGGACGACGAGGGCCACGGCGCCGGCCCGCTGGTTCCGGAGCGCGCGTCCGGCGGAACTCGGCACGTACCCCAGCTCGTCAGCGGCGCGACGCACGGCGTCCCGGGTGGCGGCGCTGATGCGCTCGTGACCGGACAGCGCCATCGAGGCGGCGGCAGCGGTCACGCCGACGCGCTGCGCGACGTCCTTGAGCGTCACGGACTTCGCCATCAGTGCCTCCTCGCACGGCTGCTGGTCGGGCTGCTTTATCGATTAACCGCCCCGACTCCTGGAACTGTAGCGCTGCTTTATCGATTCAACAAGCCCGCCCCGCGGATCGCGAGCCGGCTCGACACACCTGTGGCGTGCCTCCCGGTCTGGAGGCACGCCACAGGCTCGCGACGCGGGCGTCAGTTCACGGTGAACACCTGCGCCTGGTTGCCGTTGCAGTCGTACAGCTGCAGGGCGGTGGCGTTCGCCGTGTTGCCCGACGGGTCGTCGAGGCAGCGCCCCGACTGCGGGTTGAGGATCGACCCGTTGGCCTGCGGGATCCACTGCTGCCCGCCGACGCCGTTGCACTGGTAGAGCTCGACGTGGGTGCCGTTCGCGGTGGCGTTGCCGTCCGCGTCGAGGCACCGGCCGAGCGTGCGGATGGTGTGGTCGGCCTGGTCGACCGTCCACTGCTGGTCCTGCGCGGCCGGCTGCGCGGTCTCGATGGTCAGGCAGTCGTAGAGCTGCACCTGCTGACCGTTCTGCTGCAGGTCGTCACCGGCGACGTCAACGCACTTGCCGCCGTTGCCGATGATCGGGACCGCGACGGTGAACTTCTGCGCCGCGTTCCCGTTGCAGTCGTACAGCTGGAGCGCCGTGCCGTTCGCGGTGTTCCCGGACGGGTCGTCGAGGCACCGCCCGGACTGCGGGTTCTTGATCGACCCGTCGCCCTGCACGATCCACTGCTGGCCGCCGACGCCGTTGCAGTCGTACAGCTCCAGGTGCGTCCCGTTCGCGGTCCCGTTGCCGTCTGCGTCGAGACAACGCCCGAGCGTGCCGAGCGTGCCCGTGCCGTACGCCGTCCCGGACCAGTGCTGGTCCGCTGCGAGCGCCGAGCAGTCCCAGAGTTGGACCACGGCGAGGTTGCCACCCGTGTCGTCGCCCGACACGTCGACGCACTTGCCGCCGGGTCCGACGATCTGCGAGCCCGGACCACCGCCCGTGCTGACGCCCTGGTAGTTCTGCGCGACGATGTTCGACTGCACGGCGTTGTCGGCCGCGTCCGTGGAGTAGCCCGTCGTCATCACGCCCTCGAAGAACGACTGGGTGCCGCGGTTCGAGTTGTCGCCGCCCGCGCCGAGGACGATCGAGCCCTCGAGCTTCATCGGCGTGTAGTCACCAGCGGGCTCCGTGCCCTCGTACCAGGTCGTCAGCGAGCCGGTCTGGCTGTTCCCGCCCTTCAGGGCGAACTTGTTCGTCCCGTTGTTCTTGAGCTCGGCGGTCACGAACTTGCTGTTGTTGCCGGTGTTCGGCGTGTAGGTCGGTGTCCCGCCCTGGAACACGCCGTTCTCGAGGTCCGCCTGCACCCACGGTCCCTTGCCCGAGCTGCCGGGCGCGTTGAGCGTCGAGAGGTTCAGGGCGTCCATGTGCCCCTGGCCGGTGTCCTTCTCCTGCGTCTCGACGTTCCCGAAGTCGGAGCAGCAGCCGTTGTTGCTGTTCGTGCCGCTCGCGACCTCGTACATCGACTCGGGGCTCGCGCCACGCGCCGTGCCCTTCGCCGCCGTGCTCGGGATCCGGTACGCGACCTGCGGGGGCATGTACAACCCGTAGGCCTCGTGCCCCGCGACGGTGATGGGCAGTGCGGTCGCGTTCGCCGCGTGGTTCGCCGCACCCGCGTCGCCCGCGGGCGCGACCGTCAGGTCGTTGTGGTTCGCGGTCTGGTCGTAGATCTTCGGGATCGTGCACGTCGTCCCGGCGCAGAACGTGTCCTGCGTCGCGGCGTTGACGTACCCACCGGCCGAGAGCAGGCCGATGTTCGTCGTCGCACCGTCCGAGGCGCGCTGCACCTGGTAGAGCGGCCCGTTGTACGACGCGGACAGCGCCCGCGTCGAGCTGTACGCGGCGACGCAGGAGGTCCCCGCGCTCCCGTAGACGTCGCATGGGAGCGACGTGGCGGCTGCGGCGCCACCGGCGCCAGCCGTTGCTGCGAAGAGCGTGCCCGCCACGAGGGCGAGGGCTCCGAGCAGCGCTGTGGGGATCCGCCTGAGACGGGGGATCCGTGATGACCCGATGTGCATGGTGATGCAGTTCCTTCCGAGCGTCGTTGCTGGAGTGGTTGATCGCGGCGCCGGGTGGGATCGCCGCTTAAACGATTAACCAAGGGAAATCATACTCAGGGGAATGATCCGGCGCATCCCCCAGTTCCCCGTGCCGTTGCGCACAGCTCCGCGAGGGCGCGGAGCACCCGGCCGACCGTGCGACATGTCGTGTGCGACGCTCCGTTCTGACATCCGATCGGGAGTACCGCTGCGGTCCCGTTGGGGATAGGGTCCTCACAGATCCGGAGGTTCTGAGGGCTTTTCGGTTCTGCCGCCGCGTCGGCCCGAGACGTGGCAGCACCGGCGCGCCGACCCACGGCGCACCACCACCGAAACCGCGGACCCGATCCGCCCGTCCCGAAACGGAACCACCCGTGAAGCGTCTCCCCGTCCTCGCAGCGGTCGCTGCCACCGCCGTCGCCGGCGCCGCCGTGCTCACCGGCACCGCCACCGCCGACGCCGCCACCACCGCCGGCGTCAGCCCCCGCCTGCTCGACGCCTCGACCCAGTCGTCGGCCTGGATCACGAGCGCCGACCTCCAGACCTACAGCGGCACCGGCGAGCCGCCGACCGGCACCTGGTACACCGGCACCGCGACGGGGTTCACGACGCCGACGTTCGGCCCATCCGGCCTGACGTTCTCCGGACCGGGCGTCCTCCTGCACTCGACGGACGGCCACCCGGCGAGCGACCTCACGTCGATCACCAGCTCGACCGACACCGACCTCGGCACCGCCGACCTCGTGAGCAGCGACGACGCCGACTTCACCCTCGTGGTGGACCTCGACGGCGACGGCGAGATCGCCGACCAGAACTACGCAGCGCTCGTCGCGGTCACGGGCGGCGACGAGGGCATCGACGGCGAGTACACCTCGTTCACCCCGGTCGGGACCATCCCCGCCGGTACCCCGGCCACGCTCGCGCAGTTCCAGGCGCAGTTCGCCGCGACGAGCCCGGACGCCACGATCCGCGAGTACGGCGTCTCCGACGCCACCGGTCCGGCCACCGTCACGGGCATCGCCTTCGACGGGCAGAACGACTACTTCACGCCGCGGCCCTCCGACGCCGGCACGATCACGCCCGCGACCCTGTCGGTGAGCGACTTCGCCACCACCGGCGTCGCGGTCTCCCAGCCGAACGGGTTCCTGCCCGGTGAGCCCGTCGGCGTCGCGCTCGTCGCCGAGGACGGCACGGCCACGGACACCGGTGTCACCCTCACCGCGGGCGCGGACGGCAGCGTCGTCGGCACGGTCACCGACCCCGACGCGACCGCCGGCACCTACGCGCTCACGCTCGTCGGTGAGAACTCGGGCATCTTCGTCGGGTTCGTGCTCGACGTCACGGCAGACCCGGCCGTGACGACGCCGACCACCCCGCCCGCCCCGGTCGCGACGCCGGTCACCACCACGGCGACCTTCACCGGCTGACCCCCACCGCGCACACGCCGATCCGCCGGACGCCCGTCGTCCGGCGGATCAGCGCTGTCCGGCACCACCTCGTCCCCGGAAGGCCCGCCGTGCTCCGCCGTCTCGCTCCCGTGACCGTCGCCGCGGTCACGGCAACGCTCCTCCTCGCCGGCTGCTCCGGCGCCCACCCGCACCACGCGCGTGCCGGTCACACCCCGACACCGACGCCGACCGTCCACGTCGGCGGCGCGCTCGGTCAGCGTCCGACCGCCTCGCCGAGCCCCAGCGCGGACGCCACGGCACCGAGCATCCCGCCGATCGCGGCATCGGCGACCGTCGCGACGGCGGAGGTCGCCAGCGTCGCCGTCCACGCCGCCGCCGCCGGCGCGGTCACGACGACCCTCCCCAACCCCCAGTCGAACGGCGCCCCGCTCGTGTTCCTCGTCGTCGCGCAGCAGTCCGGGTGGGTCGAGGTCGACGTCCCGACGCGTCCGAACGGCCGTACCGGGTGGGTCCGCGCGAGTGACGTCGCGCTGAGCACCGTCGCCTACCACCTCGTCGCGGTCACCGAGACGAACACCCTCACCGTCTACCGCGCCGGGAGGCCCGTCGCCACCTACCCGGTCGCGTCCGGCACCGGCGGCACCCCCACCCCGCACGGGTCGTTCTACCTGACGGAACTCCTCAAGCCGACGAACGCCGGGTACGGGCCCTACGCGTACGGGCTCTCCGCGTTCTCCGACGTGCTCACGAGCTTCGGGGGCGGTCCGGGGCAGATCGGCCTGCACGGCACGGACGACGCGTCGAGCATCGGCAAGGACGCCAGCCACGGGTGCATCCGCATGCAGAACGCGGACATCACGGCGCTCACGAAGCTCCTGCCGCTCGGCACCCCGATCACGATCATCTGACCCGCCGCCCCACCCCCGGCACCCGGTCCGCTGCCATCCTCACGGCGTATCGAGGGAGCACCGCACCACACCTCCGGGAGGCCCCAATGGAAGACCTGCACACCGTCCGCGCACTCGTCACCGGCGGCACGTCGGGCCTCGGCCGCGCGATGGCCGAGGGACTCGTCGAGGCGGGCGCCCGCGTCGCCGTCACCGGCCGCTCGGAGGCCCGGGTCACCGCCGCCGCGCGCGAGATCGGCGGCGACACGATCGGGATCGCCATGGACAGCCGCGACGACCGGTCCGTGGAGCAGGGCACAGCCACCGCGTGGCAGGCGCTGGACGGCATCGACCTGCTCGTCAACAACGCGGGCATCGGCATGCGCACCGTGAACCCCGCGTTCATGACGACGCCGCAGGACTTCTGGGAGGTCTCCCCCGATGGCTTCCGCGACGTCGTCGACACCAACCTGACTGGTTACTTCCTCGTCGCACGGGCGGTCGTGCCGCGGATGCTCGCGGCGGGCACGGGCCGCGTGGTCACGATCAGCATGAACCACGGCACGATGAACCGCCGCGGCTTCGTCCCGTACGGACCCTCCCGCGCGGGCGCCGAGGCCCTCGCCCGGATCATCGCCGCGGACCTCGCCGGCACCCCGGTCCGAGCGAACATCCTCCTCCCGGGCGGCGCGACGGCGACCGGGATGCTCGAGGGCACGTCCCGGCCCGAGGCACTCGCCGTCCTCTCCCCCGACGTCATGCGGGCCCCGATCCGGTGGCTCGCGTCGGACGAGGCCGCCGACGTCCACGACGAACGGATCGTCGCGACCGAGTTCACGGACTGGCTGGCGTCGCGCCGGGCCTCCTGACCGACGGCCGGGAGGCGCGGCACCGGCATGACCCGTCCCTCCCGGCCGGTGGGACGAGCGCGGGTGACCCGCCGACCGCTGCTCCGGGCACGACGAGAGGCCCCGCCGGAGCGGGGCCTCTCGAGGACCGGTGGTGCAGGTGGCGTCAGCCCTTGAGGCCGCTGCCGGTCACACCCTCGACGATCTGCCGCTGGAAGATCAGGTACAGGATGATCAGCGGCAGTGCCGCGAGGATCGCACCTGCCTGGATGTCCGCGTACCGCTGACCGAACGAGCCCTGGACCGTGGCGAGCCCGACGGGGATCGTCATGAGGTTCGGGTTCGACAGCACGAACAGCGGCAGGAGCAGGTTGTTCCAGACACCGACGAAGGTCAGGATGACGACCGCGGCGATGACCGGACGGGACAGCGGCATGATGACCGACCAGTACACCTTCCACAGCCCGGCGCCGTCGATGCGCGCGGCCTCCTCGAGCTCCCGGGGGATGCCGTCGAAGAACTGCTTGAAGATGAACACCGCGATCACCGCGGGGACCTGCGGGAAGATCACCGACCAGTAGGTGTTGAGCAGGCTGACCGCGCCGAGCTCCTGGAAGATCGGGACGATGAGCACCTGCCCCGGGATCATGATGCCGAGGATGATGAGCAGGAACGCGAGGTTCTGACCCGGGAAGTTCAGCCGGGACAGCGCGAACGCCGCCATCGACGCGAACAGCACGGTGAGGATCGCGGTGATCACCGAGGTGATGCCGCTCGCCAGGTACCAGTTCCAGATGTCGCCGGCCTGGAACAGCGACGCGTACGAGTGCAGTGTCGGGTTCCAGTGCGACAGGATCGCGCCGGCGCCGAGTGCCGCGGTGCCGTTGTCGGACAGCGACGTCTTGAGTGCGAACAGGCTCGGGATGAGCCAGATGATCGCGAAGACCGTCAGGACGATGCCGGCGACGATGTTGAACGTCCGGCCGCTGACACCGATGCGCGTCGCGTTCTGCGCCGGTGCTGCCGCGGAGACCGGGGACTTGCTGCGGGTCCTGGTCGGCGCTGTGGTGGTCGTGGCCATCTCAGGCCTCCTTCCGAGCTGCGGAGCGGTCGATCACCTGTCGGATGACCGCGATGGCGACGATGACGATGAACAGCAGGACCGACGCCGCCGACGCCGCACCGATGCGGTTGTCGGTGAAGCCGGTGTTCGTGATGAGCCCGAGGGCCACCTGCGTCGATATGCCCGGCCCACCGCTCGTCATCAGGTAGACCTGGTCGAAGATCTTCAGGCTGGCGATGATCTGCAGCAGGATCACGAGGGTCGTGGTCCGGCCGAGCAGGGGCAGCGTGATCGATCGGATCTGCTGCCAGTTCGACGCGCCGTCGACGGCGGCCGCCTCGTACAGCTCACGCGGGATCTCCTGGAGGCCCGCCAGGTACAGCACGAAGTTGAAGCCGAGCGTCCACCAGACGGTGGCGAGCGCGATGCCGATCATGGCGGTCTTCGGCGACGCGAGGACACCCGCCCCCGGCGTGATGCCGAGCCAGCTCTCGCCCAGCGCCCAGAGGCCGGTGCCCGGCGTGAAGATGAACACCCAGATCAGCGAGATCGTCGCCGACGGCAGGATGTAGGGCAGGAAGAACGCGAGGCGGAAGAACCACTGTCCCCGACGGATCCGGTTCGTCAGCACCGCGAACACGAACGCGAGGATGACGAGCGGCGGTGTCGTGTAGATGGTGAACTGCAGCGTGTGCCACAGCGCGCTCCAGAAGTCGGCGCGGGTCAGCATCTCGCCGTAGTTCGCGAACCCGGCGAAGGTACCGAGGCCCGTGTGGACGGTCGACGTGTTGAAGAAGCTCGTGATGATCATCCACACGGTCGGTCCGAGCAGGAACGCCAGGTAGAAGAGTCCGAACGGGGCCAGGAACAACCAGGCCTTGCGCCCGTCCTGTCGATCGAGCGCCGCGCGCCGCGGCCGCGATTTCGGGACGTGGGTCGTGAGCGTGGGACGGTTCGCTACGGGTGCGGTGGCGGTCACGTCGTCGTACCTCCGGGGTTCTGGGGTGAGGGGGTCACAGTGGGCTGGGGGTGCTGAGGTAGACGGCGAGCTGCTGCTTGATGGCCGACATGGCGCCCTGCGGCGACGTCGAACCCTGCTGCACGAGCGCGAGCTGGGCGCCCACCGTGGCCTCGAAGGTGGAACCGGACCCGCCGTACCAGGCGGGGTTGTCGTACACGGCGACCTTGGCGGCCGAGGCGTAGTCGGCCTGCGGCTCGAGCTTGTGGTACGCCGCACTCGTCGCGGTCGGCTGGTACGCCGGCACGTGACCGCCCTGCGCCCAGGTCATGCTCTGCTCGAGCATGGTCTTGATGAACCCCATGTGCTGCTTGCGCTGGTCGAGGGTCCGCGCCTTCTTCGGCAGGACGAACGTGTGCGAGTCGGCCTGCGCGGCCGGCTTGTCGAAGATCTGCGGGATCGGCACCATGCCGAACTTCAGGCCCTTGATCGACTGGGCCGTGCTGATCTCCCACTCGCCCTCGAGGTAGAAGCCCGCCTTGCCCGTGAACATCTGCGTCTGCGCGCCGGCGTAGTCGAGGCCCTTGTTGAGCCAGCCGTTCTTCACCCAGGTCTGCATCCGCTCGTTCACCTTGTTGAAGGCGTCCTCGTCGACGGACAGCTTGGCCCCGTTGTCGGAGAGGAAGGGCGTGACGCCGTTGATCTGGTTGTAGAACGTCCAGAACACGCGCCAGGGGGTCGCAGTCTCGCTGACGTTCGCGACCGTGATCGCGTTGCCACCCGTGACCTTGCTCACCGCGGCGAGCGCCGACTCGAACGTGTCGAGGCCCGTGAGGTCCTTGAGCTTGCCGTCGCTGCCGATCAGCCCGGCCTTCCGGCACACGTCCTCGTTGTAGAACATGACGATCGGGTGGGTGTCGAGCGGGATGGCGATGTTGTTCCCGTCGGTCTTCTGCGCCGCCCACGACTTGGCGTTGAAGTCGCTCGCCTTGAGTCCGACGAGCGCGAGGTCGTCCTCGGTGATCGGCTCGAGGATCCCACCGTCGTAGAGCGGCTTCGCCCGCGTCAGGTGGGAGACCGCGACGTCCGGCGGCTTGTTCCCGACGGTGGCCAGTGTCAGCTTGGAGTAGTAGGGGTTGCCCCAGGCGAACGTCGTCGCCTGCAGGGATCCCGATCCGCCGTGTCCCTTGCGGTAGCCGGCCTCCATCTGCTGCATGCGGTTGCCGTCCCCACCACCGAACAGGTTCCAGAAGATGAGCTGCTCGGGGTTGAGCTGACTGCCCACCAGTCCTGCCGACACGGGGCTGCTGCAGCCCGCGAGTGCGACCGTTCCTGCCGCGGCGATGCCCGCGGTCAGGAATCCCCGCCTCGTGAAGGCTCCCGTTCCCGTTGCCATTTCGACCTCCTCGTCGTTCCGGTGCCCGTGGACGGGCCGCCGGGGGTGCTGCGTTGGGTGCTCGTCCGCCAGGGAAGCGGACGTGGTTTCAGTGCGTCACCGGCGCTGCGCCGGATCCTGTCTGGAGGACCGGTGCCGGTCCTCCCGTCCGGTCGCCGGGCGTGGGGTGCGGCCCGCGGAGGACCCTCCCCGCGGCGCGGTGCGCAGCACGGGGGCCTCGGACGCGGAGGCGTCGCGGGTCGTTCGGGTTGCGGTCATGGCATCACTCCATCGGGACGGACCGATCCCACCGACGGCGCGGCGGGTCTGGGGTGACTTTACAACGATGGAATGGAGTTGCAACACCCTCTTGCCACAGCGTGTCGAGAGCGCTCACGCGAGCAGCGCTCGATCCTGTCCGGCGTCGGTGCACGGGCTGTGCGTCAGCGATGACCTCGCACACGCTGCCGCTGTCGCACACGCTGCCGCTGTCGCTGTCGCACACCCTGCTGCCGTCGCGCACCCTGCTGCCGTTCGCACCCCCGCTGCCGTTGCACACCCCACTGCCGTTCGAACACCGTCATCCGGGTGTTCGACGGGAACGCACCGGTTCGTCCCGGTGCCGCTGCGTCAGGACACCGGGGGCGTCCCGCCGTCCTCGCTCCACTCCGGCTTGCCACCGGCCGCGGTCGAGGTCACCTCGGGGCCGACGATGAGGAACCGGACCTCCTCATCGGCCACCGGGCAGTGCTCGACCCCCCGCGGCACGACGAACAGGTCGCCCGGCGCGAGGTCGACGTCGCGGTCCCGCAACTGGATGCGCAGGCGTCCGCTGAGCAGCAGGAACGTCTCGTCCTGGTCGTCGTGCGCGTGCCACCGCGTGGAGCCGATGCCCTTGGCCACCTTGAACAGCTGCCCGTTCGCCTCGGCGAGGACACGCTGCGACCAGAACTCGGTCAACGTCGCCGCTTCGTCCGCCAGCGTCACCTTGTCGTCCACGTGGTCCTCCTCGTCCTCGGGCCGGGCCGTGCGCCCGTCTCCGCCCGTCAGCGTAGGGATCGGCAGCGGCGGTCGAGCGTGGTAGGAATGCCCGATGTCGCAAGGATCGTTGCAACCCGACGCCGGGACCGTCCCGCGTGGTCGTGGGACACCGCACCGGGTGGTGCTCGTCGTCGACGAGGGCTCGAACCCCTTCGAGATGGCGTGCGCCTGCGAGGTGTTCGGTGCCCGCCGTGCCCAGGACCTCGGCTTCGAGCCCTACACCCTGCGGATCGTGGCGCCGGGTCGCCGGACGACCATGCGCGACGGCCTGTTCCGGATCACCGCCGACGGCGACCTGTCCGCCCTGGCGACGGCGGACACCGTGATCGTGCCGAACCGTCCCGACGTCGAGACCGCCTCACGCCCGGCGGTCCTCCGCGCGATCCGGGAGGCCCACGACCGCGGCGCCCGCATGGTCGGTCTGTGCACCGGGGCGTACACGCTCGCGGAGGCGGGCCTCCTGTCCGGCAGACCGGCTGCCGTGCACTGGCAGCTCGCCGACGACTTCCGGGCGCGGTTCCCCGACGTCGACCTCCGCCCCGACGTGCTGTTCGTCGACGACGGCGACGTCCTGACGTCCGCCGGCAGCGCGGCGGCGCTCGACCTGGGCCTCCACATCGTGCGGAACGACCACGGCGCCGAGGTGGCGAACCAGGTGAGCCGACGACTGGTGTTCGCGGCCTTCCGCGACGGCGGTCAGCGGCAGTTCGTCGAGCGGTCGGTGCCGCGCGTCACCCACACACCCCTGTCGGCGACGCTCGACTGGGCCGAGGAGCACCTGGCCGAGCCCCTGACCGTCGCGGACCTCGCCGCCCACGCGCACGTCGGGGTCACCACGCTGCACCGGCGGTTCCGTGCCGAGGTCGGCAGCACGCCGCTCGCCTGGCTGACGGGGCGGCGGGTGCTCCTGGCGGAACGGCTGCTCGAGCGGGACGACCTGCCCCTGGACCTCGTGGCACAGCGGAGCGGACTCGGGACGACCGCGAACCTGCGCGTGCTCATCCGGCGGCACACGGGGTCGACGCCCTCGACGGTGCGGGCGCGGTTCCGGGCGGCGGTCCCAGCGCGCTGATCGCCGGCCGCGGTCGCCCGGCGCGGTCGCCGGCCGTGCGTCGAACACCCCGCTGCCGTTCGAACACCGCGATCGTGGTGTTCGAACGGACGAACGCGGTTCACCGCTCGGTGACACCACCGCGCTCGGCAGCATCCCGCCGTGCGATGACGAGCGCCACCACGAGCGTCCCGACCACGAGCACCGCGGCACCGATCGCCACCGCCGAGCCCACTCCGACGGCCGCGCCGAGCACCGCCAGCGTGATGCCGTTGCCCGTGCGCAGCCCGCTGCCGAACATGTTGTAGACCCCGACCACGCGGCCGCGCTGGTCGAGCGGCGCCCGGAGCTGCACGACCGCCTGCCCGATCGACATGCCCGCCATGTTCGCGACACCGCCCACGAGCAGCGCGAGCACCGCGACGACGTAGTTCCCGGTCACCGCGACGGCGATCGTCGTCAGCCCGAACAGGACACCCGCCGCGACCGCCGCCCGGGTGTTCGGCTTGATCGCGCCCGTGGCCTCGAGCAGGAACCCGCCGAGCACACCACCCGCGCCGTTGGCGAACAGCAGCAGCCCGTACGCGAGTCCGGCGTCCCCGGCCCCCAGGGCGTCGGCGAACGACGGGATCGCGACCTGCAGCGCCCCGCCGATGCACAGCGCGGTGAGGCCGGCGAGCACGATCATCCCGATGAGCACGCGGTCGCCGCCGACGCTCCGGAGCACCTTGCCGGTGTCGAGCAGCGAGACGCGGGCGCGGTGCACGGACCCGCTCCGGGTGTGGCCGGTGTACGGCGTCCGGAGCATGAGGAGCGTCATGGGCACGTAGAACAGGACGTTCGCGAAGATCCCCCACGTCGACCCGAGCCCGAGCAGCAGCGCCGAGCCGACGACCGGCCCGAACAGGATCCCGAGGCTCCGGAACGTCGCGTTGAGCCGCACCGCGCTCGTCAGTTCCGCCGGTTCGGCGAAGTCGTGCAGCAGGAGCTGTTCCGCGGGTGCCCACAGTGCGCCGGCCATGCCGTGCAGCACGAGGAGCAGGCAGGCCTCCCAGATGTGCAGGGTCCCGGTCAGGAACAGCACACCCCAGGCCACCGACACGAGCATGAACATGCCCTGCGCGATCTGGATGAGCCGGCGGCAGTCGTACCGCTCCGCCAGCGTGCCGAACCACACCGAGAGCAGCAGGAACGGCAGCCAGTGACTGACGACCTCGAACCCGACGAGCGCCGGCGAGTGGAACCGCTGCCAGAGCACCCAGTAGGTGATGACGTGCTCGATGTTGTCGCCCATCATCGACAGACCCGCGGTGAACAGGTAGGGGCGCGAGTGCCGATCGCGCAGGGCGGCGAAGCGCCGCGGTGCGCTCGCGATGGGGGTGGTCATGCTGCTCCTGCTCTGATCCGGTACCGGCACGGTACTTCATGCCCGGCATGCCGAATCGGGGGTGTCGAGCACGATCCGACGAGCACGACCTCATGAGCACGACCCGCACCTCGACCCCGCGTGGGGCATACCGTGGCGTCGTGGACCTCGAACTCACGGACAGCGTCGCACTCGTCGTCGGCGGACAGGGCTACATCGGCAGCGCCGTGGCCGACCGACTCCGCCGCGAAGGCGCGTCCGTCGTCATCGCGTCGCGGAGCGCCGACCCCGGACCCGACACCGTCCGGCTCGACACCGGCGATGCCGGCTCCGTCGAGCGGGCCGTGGCCGAGGTCGTCGACCGCCATGGCCACATCGATGTCCTCGTCGTCACGGCGGCCCCCGCTGCGGGCACGCTCGACCCTGGACGCGCGTCGGACCCGGAGCAGGTGCTGCACGCCATCGACGGCAAGGCCCTGGGCTTCCTCCGGGTCGCGAACGCGGTCCTCCCGGGCATGCGCGCCGCCGGACACGGACGCGTCGTCGTGCTCAGCGGCCAGAACGCCTACCTCACGGGCAACGTCACGACCTCGGTGCGGAACGCGGCGACGAACGTCATCGCGAAGAACCTGGCCGACGAGCTCGCCGGTTCGGGCGTGACGCTCAACGTCGTCAATCCCGGCACCGTCACCGACACACCCTCGGCCGAGGTCGCCCCGGGCCGCGGCGGCGAGTCGAGCCCGGAGCAGATCGCCGACCTCGTCGCGTTCCTGTCGTCCCCGCGCTCGGTGGTCTCGGGCGAGTCGATCTCGATCGCGCACCGGGTGCTCGGGGCCGTCGTGCTCTGACGCGCCCGTTCCCCGTCGGTCCCGCGGATCAGACGGCGGCGTCGACGACCGGTGCCGTGCCTCCCGGCTGGACCAACGCGGGTCCGCGATCCGCCCGCAGCTCCCCGTACCTGGGCTCCCGCGTCGACGGGTCGACCGTGGCGCGCAGCACGGCCGTCACCGCCGAGCCGTCCGCGTGCTCGAGGTCGAACCGGAACAGGGCAGCACCGTCGGGCGCACGAGTGGCGGTGACGACGGATGTCGCCCGGAGCGACGCCCGTTCTGACCGCAGGGTCTGGAGGCACCGCTCGCGGAGTGCATCGGCGTCAGCCGGCCCGTCGGCGCGTCGGTGGTGGGGTCCACGAACCGCAGGGCGCGGTCGGACAGGCCGTCCGGCGGGCTCCAGCATCCCCGGTAACGACGAAGGCCCCGGGTGTTCCCGGGGCCTCCATGTCTGGTGGGTTCTCCCGGAAACCCCTGATCCGGCGTGGTTCTAGGCCTCTGCAAGACGTCCTGTCCCTTCCATCCTTTAGCCCGGGTCGCAAAATCCTTTCGGGCTGAGTTGCGCCGATCGGCTGATGCGCGGGTCGAGCCGGAGGCGTGTGGTTCCACCCGTTCACGAGTTCGTTGGCGCGAGGTTCGACACGCTGGAGAGGTTCTGGCCCTGTGCTGGAGGATTTTGCTCGCCGTTTGGGTCGATGTTGGGCGATTCGTGGTGCGTTCGGCGTGTCGGCGGCCAAGGCTGTCGGTGGCCGCCGCTAACCTTGAGGGCGTTCTACTTGATTTTTCACCAACTTTACGCGGCCCCCGCTTCAACTGGGAGGTTTCGCCCGCTCTCGCTGCTTGATGAAGGGGTATCCCGATGATGTTCGACTCCCGTGCTGCGGCTCGCGCCGCTGATGTGGCTACTCGTCTCGCTCGCTCTGGCGGAACGGCAGTGATCCAGCGTCTGATCTCGGACATGTGGACCGCGAACGCCGGCCGCTTCGAGAAGGGGCTCGGCGACACTGCACGCTCTCTCGGCGTCCAGTGCTCCGAGAACCTCGCAGAGAGGTTGTGGGATCTGCGTGAAGACGACGCGTTGCGCGACGCGGGCTTCATCGTGCACCGCCGCCATGGTGCGACGTATCTCACCTTCGCGGAGTTGACCATCCGCTTCGTCAAGGCGCCTGCAAGCAGTGGGCTTACTCCCGACTGGAGCGGCAACTTCGAGTGGGAGAGCAACGTCCGTCAGGAAGCAGCTGAGCGGAACGACAACGCGTACCGAGCGCCGCGTCAGGTGCCGGGACACGAGCCGCTGTTCCCGGCCGGCGGAGTGGGCGACGCCGAGAACATCAACGAGATCTTCCTTGTGTGGAACGGTCTCCTCGAAGAGGCGCCGCTTACTGCCGGGTGGGTCACTCTTCCGTCGCTCCACCCGGAGCACGTGATTGCCGCTGAGGCGATGTGGCGCGATGAGCCTGAGGCGCGTGTCGACACGTCCGACGCGCCGGTGGTGTCCGAGCCGGCTGCCGGCTCTGCCCCCAACTTGAACATCCGGCTCAAGAAGGACATCCGGGTGGTTCGCGGTGACCGCTGACTCGCGCGCGTTGCAGCGAGCCCGAGCTCGTCGCGCCGGCGGGGTCATGGAGGACTTCGATGGCGACCGGCTCTCACTCGCCCGACGTCTTCGACGGCTGAACCGGACGACGTTGGCCACTGGCGCAGATGTCTCGGCTGCTGCAATCACGCAGTTCGAGAGGAATCAAAGCCGACCAACCACGGCGACGGCAGCTCAACTTGCGTTGAATCTCGGAATGCCATTGGACTTCTTCCGCCGAGGCGCAGTCATCCCTCGAATCCCGACAGAAGCGGCGCATTTCCGTTCATTACGCTCTACACCTGCTATTAGCCGTGACCGCGCTCTGGCTTTCGCCGAGTTGAGCGCGGCCGTCGTCAACACGTTGGAGGACTATGTCGACTTCCCTCCCAACATTGTTCCGACTCATCTGGTCGATGGTGCCATTAACCCGGAACAGATTGCAGAGATCGCGAGTGAAGTTCGCGCTGCCCTGCGCATCGGGCCGGGTCCCATTAGTCATATGGTTCGGACATTGGAAGCGGCGGGGGTGGTTGTCCTCATGTTGCCAGTGGACGCGAGTTCTCATGAAGTTGATGCGTTTTCCACTGACACAGGTCGCAGGCCTCTAGTTCTCCTGTCTCCGTCGAAGAACGACAGAGCCCGAAGCAGGTTTGATGCTGCTCATGAACTTGGCCATCTGGTGATGCACCCAGATGTTGAACCGGGCCCGAAGATGGTTGAAGACCAGGCGCAAACGTTCGCTTCGCACTTCCTAGCCCCAGACGAGGAGCTGCGCGATGACCTCCCGACGAAGCTTGACTGGGAGGCCTTGCAAGCTGCAAAGCGGAAGTGGCGGGTGAGCCTTCGCGCGCTTGCGTTCCGTGCTCATCGACTCGGCCTTTGGTCGGACGCGACGTTTGTCCGGGCAAACAAACGGTTGTCTGCCGAGGGGAACCCTGAGCGTGGACCGCTTGGCCCTCGAGAGCAGCCAATCGCGATCGGCCGTGCGGCTGAAATCCTGGCGGGAGCCGGTTACGACGTTGCAGAACTCGCGTCAATCAGTGGACTACCGGAAACCATCCTGCAGGAAGTCATCGCCGCAGGCAGTGAGCAGCGTCTTGTTGTGTCGGGGTTGAGCGTTCAATCGGCAAATGAGCGGTGGAGCTACAACAACTCCGCCACTGGCGCATCACGTCCGGATGCATCATTCGGACGGTGAGGGCCCCGCTTGAGGTCCCGCATCACTGATATCGCCCTCCGAAGGGTCGCGACGGAGTAGGTGTCACGCAGTCCAATTGTCTTGCGAATCGCTCGAGTGACGTAGCGCCGGATGAGGAGTGCGGTGCCGCTTACGACCAGCGACAGACCTGCGAGCAGAAGCACAGCAGCGACGATCCATCCCGCGGTCGTCGTCGCGCCCGTCCTAGTCTCAGTAGCCTGTGCGGGGCTCGTCGAGAACGCCATCCAGATCAGGATTGCTCCGTATGCGAGGCAGAATAGCCCTGCTCCCGTGCTTGCTCCGCCGGTGACTCGTCTCGTCGCGTTGAGGTGTACGACCTGCTGGACTCGGATCTCACGGTCGAGGTCCCTCAGGAACTGCTGGTGTGCTTGTTGGGCGTCGGCTGAGGCGTCTGTGTCATCAACCCGGACCGGTCCTCGTTCCTTCGCTTCTCGTTCGATCTCGATGAGTGCTCGAGTCTGCCGTCCGAACGTTCAGCTCGCGAGTTTCGCCAGGTGACGAGCAGTCCCGCAACTCCGACGGCAGCGGCAGCGACCGCGCCTGTGTTCTCGATGAGCGGGTTCGTCATAGGGCCTCCTTCATCCGCCGTTACCTATCGACCCAGCGCGGAGCGCCGTGAGCTCAGCCTGATGGTTCCCCTGACGGCGCGCAGCCGCCGCACGGACGGGGTGCAACTGCCCAAGCCGGCCCGCCCGGCCCCGGTGACGTCCGCTCCTCCTCGATTGTGCCCGCACCGAGCCAGAACCTGACGTTCGGGCAGCGGCAGCAGCGTCGGTCGTTTGCACTAGTGTGCGGGCAGACACTTTCACCGGGGGATCTCATGGCAGAGAACACCGTCAACTTGATCGATGACCGCCAGATAACGGCGTGGCTCATCGCGAGAGGACTCGATTGGCGTGTGCGGTCCGTCGAGGCAATCACCGTGGACTCTGCGACGTCATGCTCGCGCCGACGGTCTCTGCAGGCAACGCCGCTCCGAACGGTGCTTGCGGACGTACCCGGATTGCAACTCGACGCCGATACTTCGCACGCCTTCATCGCCTTGAATGTAGCAACCGTCCCGCGCGGGCCGCTGGTCGATTTCGACATCGAGGGGCCGTTGGGAGACGCCTGGTTACTTCCCAGACAGGAGATCGCAGCAAGGCAGGCGCTCTTCCTGACATCAATGGCGTCTTCTTTTCACCCGTCACCTTCAAGTGACCTCGTCACTCTTTTGACGGCCATCCTCGGATTTACCGGGGAGTTCTTCTCGTCGAGGGAGGCTGTCGCACTAGAAGACTACCTCAGCGTCGGCATCGGACAGGCACCGAGTGCAACTTTTCTAGAGCACTGTCGATCCGTGGCGAACGATTGCCGGCACGTCCTCCGCCCTCACCTCGATCGCTTCCATGGATACTCAGCCCCCGAGAACCCCACACTTGCTCTTCCGGAACTTGTAGCGAATGGCTTGATTGCGATGGAGGCACAGGCGACCACAGTGCTCGAGGAGTATCGAGGTCTGATTCTCGCCGCAGACAGTGCCGCGACGCCCGAAGCTGAGGTATTCCTGGAAGCCCTCGCGGACTACGGTAACTACTACGACCTCATTGCAGCGATGCGCATTCCGCTCGACGAGCCCTTCATGGTGAAGTACTCGGAGCGCCGAGATCTGAAGCTGTCCTGGCCGCGTCGCGAGGGTCGGCAAGAACTCGTCATCGCGGATGCACAATCAAATCACGCGACCTTCAAGGTCACAGACCCCAACGTGCGGATATCCGTGTTTCAAGCCGTCCAGATGACTTCTGACGAGTTCGCAGTCGGCGCCTTCCAGTCACGGAAGGACCAGCAGAGCCGAGCGATTTACGCACACGACCCGGATCGCGACTTCCGCATCCGGTTCCGCTTCCAACTCGGTCTCCTACGGCGCCTCCAGACCATCCCCTATGTTGCGACTGCCCTTCTCGTTCTACTGTCCCTTGCCCTACTACATGAGAAGCCCGAGCAACTACGAGACCTAGCTCTGATCGTCGGACCAGCCGCCCTTGCGGCATCAGTTCTGCTGGTACGAGAACCATCTACCCTGGGGTCTCGTCTGCGCTTGACCAGCTCGCTGCTCCTGGCGATCGCACTCGGCGTACTGGTGCTGGTCGCGACCTTCCTGTATGTCAGAGGACTGCTCTGCGCGTAGTGCAGTAGCATCCACCAAAGGAGAGACAAGATGGCAAAGAACACTGGGCGGAGCACCCGTCAGGGCACCGTGATCGGCAGGGTCCAAGCGTCAGGCGCCTCCAGCACATGGATCAAACGAGACACCTCGTCCGGACGGTTCGTCGACGCGAAAAGGTCCGGCGGCAGCTTCACCGGGATCAAGAGGCAAGGCTGACCCGCCGCTCGGCGCTCTGCGCGACCGCCGTCGACGGGCAGTCCGACGCCTCGGCCCAAGTCGACCTGGTCACCCTCAATTGCGGTCAGTTAGGTACGCCCGGAAGCAGCTCTAGCCTGTCGGCGAGGGCTTCCTCAGCGTGACGTCGATCGTTCCGCACCGATCTTTCTCGTCATCTTCGTTGTTCATTCAAGGGCTTCCTCCCTCTCACGACGCGCACACCTCGTGGTGTCGCTTGTGCCTGGGTACGACGTCCACGGGAAAGGGCTGGACATGCGTGGTGCTGCGGTCCGACCCGCTCTCGGATCTTTGGCGACGGGCGGTCCGCGCGCGGGAAACGAGGATGAGTTGTGGCTACTGCCCCTACCCTTGACGCATGTCCCGAACGGATCGCTACCGGCCGCGCGAGCTGGCGCCGGAGCCATGGCCGCACGAGCCGGCTTCTGATCCTGTCGCCGAACTTGCTCGGCAGTTCGCGCTCCGGCTCACGGACACGATTGGGAACCGGAGTATCAGATCAGTGGCGGCTGAGGCGCAAGTAAGCCACGTCACCGTGCTGAACATCCTCGCTGGCAAGGTGTGGCCCGACCTGGAGACGATCGGCCGGCTCGAGTACGGGTTGAACGCAGACCTCTACCCCGGCCGCGGGCAACGACGCAGGCGCTAAGCTCACACACCTCGCGCCCCGGGATCATCCGTGTTCCTCGGTACGTCCCGCAGCTGCTCGCCCGCGTTCAACACCACGGCACCGTCGAGGAGCGCGAAGTCCTGGATCATGCTCGATCGTGGTTGAGCGCGAAGCGTCGCACTACGCTCAGCTATCTGGCGTTGCTGCACCATGTGCAGCACGAAGCGTGTCAGCGCTGACTCGACCGGCCCGTTCGTGCGGATCGCACGTTCACCAGTGCCCAGATCCGCAATGACGGTCACCGTCAAGTCACCGTGCGACGCTGCGACATCGACATGACGCCCAAGATCGACGACCTCGACATCCACCCCGGCTGGCACAACGATGCCTCGCAACCATCCCAGGTCCGCGTCGATCCCATCCACTGCCGCGATGCGAATCGAGGCTGGACTTTCACGCCTCATGGTCATTAGACTTACCACATGACGGCGACGAGATCGAGCAGTTCGCGAACCTCGCTGAGCTTCGCGGAGGGCGGCGTTTGGCGCGTCGAGACGACAACGACGTCATACGTCGTCGATCTCACCGGCGCAACGCTCTCGTGTGCGCTTACGGTTCCAACGTCCGCTGGGTGGGTGTCTGACCTGTCCCGGGTTTCCCGGACGCTCTCTTTGTGTTGATCATGCCGCGGTTTCGGCGGCGGTGTAGAGGTTTTCGAATTCGATGGGCGAGTAGTAGGCGAGCGCGGAGTGGCGTCGGGTGGGGTTGTAGAACGCTTCGATCCACTCGAACATCGCCGACGCGAGCTCGGCGCGGGTGGGCCAGTCGCAGCGGTCGAGCAGCTCGATCTGCATCGAGCCGAAGAATGATTCCATCAGCGCGTTGTCATACGCGGACGCGACCTGTCCCATTGAGCCGAGGAGCCCGGCTTCGCGGAGCCGGCTGCCGAATAACCATGACGTGAATTGCGCTCCACGA
>NZ_QKTU01000007.1 GCF_003234565.1 Curtobacterium sp. MCBD17_013
TCGTGGAGCGCAATTCACGTCATGGTTATTCGGCAGCCGGCTCCGCGAAGCCGGGCTCCTCGGCTCAATGGGACAGGTCGCGTCCGCGTATGACAACGCGCTGATGGAATCGTTCTTCGGCTCGATGCAGATCGAGCTGCTCGACCGCTGCGACTGGCCCACCCGCGCCGAGCTCGCGTCGGCGATGTTCGAGTGGATCGAAGCGTTCTACAACCTCACCCGACGCCACTCCGCGCTCGCCTACTACTCACCCATCGAATTCGAAAACCTCTACACCGCCGCCGAAACCGCGGCATGATCAACACAAAGAGAGCGTCCGGGAAACCCGGGACAGGTCAGATGCTTTCCCCCAGTCGCAGCGCGGTCGGCAGCAGCGCCGCACTCGCGGTCGGCTCATCAAAGCTTGCGAAGTATCGGTAGATTAGCCTGCGCATCGCCGCGCAGCGCAGCGTCGAGCCGAACCTGGCGCGGGAGCGGGTGCCCGGCCAAATGCGAGCGGCCAGCCACCTCGTGTCGGAGCGGCGCGTCTGGCGGCTCTACTCCACGCAGCGGCATTGGTCGTTGCACGCGAAGAAGCGAGGCCTGAACCGGAAGGCCGGACCGCCGGTGCATGACGACCGCGTCCAGCGAGCGTTCACCGCCCCCCCCGACATCGACAGGCTGTGGCTGACCGACATCAGCGAGCACAACACGAGCGAGGGCAGGCTCTACCTCTACGCTGTGAAGGACGCCTGCTCCCGCCGGATCGTGGGCTACGCGATCAGTGACCGGATGCGGTCCTCGCTTGCCGGCGCGGCCCTGCAGATGGCGGTGCATCGCCGGAACCCGGTGGGCACGGTCGTGCACCCGGATCGTGGCAGCCAGGGCGGATTCAATTGGTCGTCGCAACACCTTGACCGTGGAGGTGTTCCGAGGTGGCGAAGAAGGATTGGGTCGCGAAGACGAGCGAGGCTCCCGAGGGCGTTCGACGTCAATGGCGGTCGGATCGTGCGTTGCGGCCGCCCATGCGCTCTCCCGGGCGTCCTGAGCCCTCGCGGGCAGTGCAGCGGCAGGCCGCGGACCGTGCAGTTCCCGGGCACTGGGAAGGCAATCTGATCATCGGAACGGGCCGGTCGGCGATCGGCACGATCGTCGAGCGCAAGAGCCGGTCAACCCTGCTGGTGCATCTTCCGCGGCTTGACGGCTATAGCGAGATCCCACCTGTCAACAGGGCGTTTGTAGCGGTTCCTGCATGCCTGACGGAGTCGGCAAGCATTGCGAAGCGCCTATTCAGAGCGCCCCGGTACTCACGCAGTGCCGTGCAGGTATTGGTAGATCGACTCGGCTATATTGCGCCCGAGCGGGATGGGCACGGCATTGCCGATTTGTTTGGCAATCTCGAGCTTAGACCCGTACCACTGGAAGTCATCCGGAAACCCTTGAAGCTTGGCCGCCTCGAAGTGAGTTATCGGGCGGTCCTCGGTCGGGTGGAGGTATCGGCCCTTCTCAGGCTTGAAAAACTCCGTCCGGATCGTCACAGCTGGCGCGCCGCTCCGGAGTCGGCCCATGACGTCGCCGGAGCCGGCGTCATGCAAGTCCCACGCCACAGTGGAGAGGTACTCGAGGACGGCCTTCCGATGTACATCGCCCTCACTGAGAACAATATGGAACATCTCCGACTTGTTGCGGCGGCCCCCCGACCTCGTGCCATCTGTGACGGGACTGGCGGTGCGCACGGTAACTCGGCGCTCTGTGGCGGCACCGTCGACCACGACGTCGTGCGCACCAAGAACCTTCAGCGCCCCGTCGTCGTACCTGTGGTCGCCCACCTTTTGAAGGATGATGTCGCTGCCGTCATCGAAGCGGCACACATACCGACCGCGAAGGTCCTTTCGATTCCCACCTCTCGGGATCGCGCTATAGCGCCACATCGAGATCGGCTCTGGTCGCCGGCCGATGTGAAGGTCCGTCGTCAAGAACGGGCCGACGAAGCTGCCTTCGATTCCAGGGACCTGTCGCGGGGAGGCGGCCGGCAGGTCAACTGCGAGGTTCTTGCGCGCACTCTCCTCGAACAATTGGTCTACGGTGGCCCACGCGGTCTGCTCGGCGAGCAAGCCGGGCGATCCGCCGGGACCCCTGAGCGGCAGCGCGCCGCGGGCGAGATTCCGGGAGTGCGTGGGCTTGGGGTAACGCAGCGAGTCAGAAGGCAGACCGGCGTCAGTGCGAACACCGATCACGATCGCGCGCCGACGGGCTTGCGCAGCACCGTAGTTCGCGGCGTTCAGCAGGTAGCGCTTGTCACGGTCCAGCTCGGTCTCACCGGGCTTGGAGCCGGGGTCGACAAGGCGATAGTTCGTGAGGTCCGCTCCGCCGATCCGGTTCTTCAGATCCACGAACTCCGCTGATCGGAGGAATCTGTCGACGTTCTCGATCACGAACACCTTCGGTTGAAGAGCGACCACCACGCGGATGAACTCCTCCCAGAGCATGTTCCGCTCTGGACCCACCTTCTCGCGGTTGAGTCCGGAGAATCCTTGGCACGGCGGTCCCCCAACCACAACATCGATCTCGCCTGGCTTCCATCGTGGCTCCCAACCGACGATGGTTCGGCAGACGATCTCCGGTGCCTCATGGTCACCAAGCCGAGACGATCCGGCGCCGAAGTTCGCTGCGTAAGACGCGGCGGCCGCTGGCTCCCACTCGACCGCGCCGACGCTTCGGAACACCGGGTTCGCAACACCCTCAGGGCGGTACTGGTGGAACCCCTCGGTCAGACCGCCACATCCCGCGAAAAGATCCAGAACAGTTATGTGGGCGCGGCGGTGTCCCTCGGATGTCACCTGGCAATACTAGCCGGCACCACCTGCAGCTCAGGCGCGCAAGCGTCGCCGAGCGATGCCCCAGTCAAGCCAAGGCACTTGCACCTCAAGCGATGGCAAAATGACTCAGGAAGAGTGGCAGCCATCGCGGCTGACCAGAGGTGACCTCCGACAACGCCATATGCCGGTTCGTCGAAGTTGTCGTTCTGGCAGGACCAGCGACGGCGCGCCCGCAAGAGCATCCAGCACTTGAGCTACCGTGGTTTCATGCCCATCGTCGGTCCCCATCCAGGGGCATCAAGCCTGGCAGCGAGCCAGCGCATGAGCTCCGCGCGTCGGCGAGACACGAAGCCGGAAGTTGACGTTCGTCGGGTCCTGCACGCTCGCGGTCTTCGCTACCGCGTCGCGTACCCGGTGCCGGGGATGGCGAGGCGAAGCATCGACATCGCCTTCACCAAGGTGATGGTGGCGGTCTTCCTCGACGGGTGCTTCTGGCACGGATGCCCAGAGCACGGCACACACCCGCGCGCGAACGCCGACTGGTGGGCCACCAAGCTCCGACGCAACAAGGTGCGGGATGCGGAGACGGACGACGTACTGAGCTCCGCAGGCTGGCGCGTTCTGCGGTTCTGGGAGCACGAGGACCCCCGGCTGGTGGCCGACCGCACCTGCTCAGTCGTCAAGGCACCCCGCTGACACCTGACACTCCTGGTAAGGCTAGGGCACGCTGAGCGCACGGACCTCGTTGAGTACGCCCTCCAACAGCCCTGGAACGTCGCGCCCGCCGAGAACCAACTGACGGTCGAGCAATCTGTTTGCGGTCTCGCACGATGTCTCGCTCACAAGTGAGCATCCATGGCATGCCGACAAGTTGAGGCTTGAGGCACCTTGCCTGTCGCTCTCGATGCAGACCGGATCGTTCGAGCACACATCGGCATCGTCGATTGCTGCGAGAAGCAACGGAACCAGCTGATCGGGGTCACCGAGCCGAACGAGACCGCCCAGGGTGCCCTGCGCGTCGCCCGCTGCCGTGTAGATCAGCACTCCGGCCGTGCGGTCGGGACGGTAGGAGCTCGCGTAGATGCGCTCCTGAAGCGAGGCGGACGAGTACCCAGACGCGTACGCGAGTCGGCGGATCAACAGGTGAGCGATCGTGTGGAGGGCGACGAAACGGGCCTCGGGGAGGTCCAGTCGACTCGCCCATTGCGTCTTTGACCGTCGGTCCAGCAGGATCTTGGCCCGTGCGCGAACCGCTGCACGCTGCTCCCAGTCAGCGAGGAACTCCTCGCTAAACTGGAGGAAGATCCCTTCCCCGTACATTTCGATGGCGGGAAGAGTTGGCTTGCGCTTGCCCTTGAGCGACAGATCGGCCGGAATCATGTCGGCCTCAGCGGAGTACCGGCGGTAGCCCTTGAGAGCTCTGACCTCGCGCACTCGCCGAACCTGGCCGACCGCGGTCAGCCGTTCGGCCAGCGTCGTGGGAATGCCAGGACGTTCGGATGTCAACCACGAGTCGACGACGAAGTCCCCCTCGCTATGGTCACGCCCGGGCGTTCCGAGCTTCTTGAGAAAAGCCGCCCACTCGCCATCCTTGAGATCTGCGAGGACGTCGTCCTGCGGCATGCCGCCCGCTGCCGCCAGGATCAGGACGTCGTCAACCGTGGCGCCGACCTCGTCGGCGATCCAGCCCGCGATCATCTCGGCCTTGGGCCCACCGTTGTCGTCGACCACTCGACCGAAATCAGCGTGTTCGCGGATGGCGGCAGCGAGCGCGATCGACGGCGGCTTCTCTTCGGGGATGTCCAGTGCGGAAATGCGTTCCGCTATGTAGTTGCCCGTCGCGCCGCGCTGGACGGCGACAAGTGCGTGCTCACAAGCGTCATCCTGCCGTGAGTCCTGCCACGGTTGGGTGCCCTTGCATCGGAGGCCGTCGTGGGCGAGTGCTCCCTTGCTGACCAGGTCCGACATTGGGCGGGAACGCCTGCAGCCGCCGCATTCCACCCGAAGAGACTTCAGGCCCTCACCGTGCTTGGCCGAACGAACGAACCGTAGTTCCTTGTACGCCCGGCAGTGTCGCACGGACTCGGTGACGCCGGCGTCGCGTCCGCGGTGGGCCCACATGAACCAAGGGATGTCCTGGAGATGGCTGCCCTTTTCGCAGACGGCGACATATCTCATCGGGACGAGCATGCCGCCGCATTCACACTTGTTGATCCACTTGCCCCGGTCTTTGCCGGTTCGCTGGGAGAGCCTGGAGCACCGCTCGCAGAATCGCCAAGCTGGAAACCGCCAATACAGCAGTCCCGCAGTGTCCTTGCCTGTGCGCCCTGAGTGGGTGGGCGCTTCTCGCAGCACGCTGGGACCGAGCCGCTCCACGAGTCGCTCGCAGTGGATCTCGGGCGAATAGCGCTCATCCCACCACGAAGTGTCGGGTGCGATCAACGATTCCCCTCGAATGTCGATGACTGCCCCGACGCCGAACGGTGACACGGTCTCCGACAGTCTCAGGTCATGTTTGATCCGTTGCACTGGTCCCCTCCTCAAATGGCTCGCGCACCTCGACGGCAACGTTGGGTTCAACCGAGCGCATCGAGTCGGCAACCAGCCAACCTTCGCCGGCTTGCCCGAACCGCTTGAACAAGGCGGAATCGTCCGCCGTGGCGCGGTCGTACAGCAGGCTCTCGCCCGCCTCGCGAGCAGCGCGTGCGCGGCGGTCCCACTCGTTGAGCAGCGTAGTGATTCGCTCGCGCGTGTCTGAAGTCTCGACGGAGTCCGCCCTCGCTACCCGCTCGAGGAGCCCGCTGACCAGCAGGTCAACCAAGTTCCGCTGGCCAGCATTGTCTAGATCGAGGTCCTTGGCTGCGTCATTGGAGGACAGCCCTGGTCCGAGGTGACGAATCAGCGCTACCAGCGCACCGGCGAGCGAGCGTTCGCGCGACGCCAAGGACCAGGGAGTGACGCTAGTCGGCTCGACGCTTCGGTAGAGGGCCTCGTGGTAGCCGCGGAACGTCTCGAAGTGGGAACGATCCCTCGCTCGGTTTGAACGGAACAGCGTGGTGACGACGCCGTGAACCTTTCCTCGCCCGACCCGGCTGGTCGCCTGGATGTACTCGGACGTGGTCTTGGGCTGGCCGACCATCAGCATCAGCGCGAGTCGTGGGATGTCGATGCCGACGGAGAGCATGTTCGAAGAAAGGACGATGTCGACTGCCTGATCGGACTCGTCGGCGCTCCGACGCAGTTCGCGCAGGTCGTTCGGCAGCTCTTCTGGTCCGCGTCGGCTTGTCAGTTCCAGCACGCGCCCGGCGCGAACCGTGCGGAGTTGGTGCTCCAGGCGCTCGGCGCGAGGCTCCAGGCGGGCGTTGACGTCGTCGACCACCAGGGTCCCGGTGCGCCCCAGCTCCCGAAGGCTGTTGTGGTACATCACCGCGGTCCAGTAGGCGTCGAGGCTCGTCCCCGCACCCGGGTGTCGCCGAAGAATTTCCGGGATCTCGATCAAGGGGGCTGACGCCGAAACTGTTGCTGACATCTGCGAAAGCGCCTGGGGCATCAGCCCGAGGTACAGGCGACCCTCGCCGCTCGTGACCGGCCGGGAGAAGAACGTCGTGTCATCGTCAAGACCGGACGGCGGGTACAGCGCGACCGGCCTGCCGTACAGCCCCTGCACCTGCTCGTCCGAGGAACGGATCGTCGCGGTCGACGCAACGATCTTCGGCGTCGAGCCGTTCGCGGCGAGCAGCATCTGGATCACAGCGTCGAACACTGCAACCGTCGTGCCGAGGGGCCCAGAGAGCAGATGGAGCTCGTCCTGGATGATCATCGACGGCTGCCGGAACGCGGTGTTCAGACCGAGCAAACGGCCAGCTTCAGGGCGAAACTGCAGACGCGCGAACTTGTCGACCGTCGCAAGCAGGATGGTGGGTGGCTCCTCATAGAGCATCTCGTCGACGACGCACACGGGGATCTCATCGGCAAACTCGCATGACGAGTTCACGCAGTGGATGACGATGTCACGACCCATCATGCGAACGCCATAGTCGTTCGGGCGGGGAGACCGGATGCGGGGAAGAAGAGGCGTGGCGCACCAGGGGCAGCTTTCCACCTGGAACTGGTTGGCCTCTTCAGGCCGCGCGGCCTTGTGAAGCCGCTCGAGAGCGGACTTTGCATCCTTGCGCGTCCCGGGAGTCACTTCGTTGCCGACCCACAGCCCGATCGAGAACGGTGTCATGTGGCTTGCGCGCGGGTCGCCGATCTTGTCCGCGCGACGGAGCAGCTCCATCGCACACACGAGCGAGGCAGCTCGCTGGAACTGCTGAGAGGTAAGCAGTCGCAGCGTATAACGGGTCAATACCGCAGTGCCACCACCCGCCGGGCCGTCCGAGAGTCGTCTGCGGAAGATCTCGATGGCTGCTAGCCCTAGGTACGCCTCAGTCTTTCCGCCGCCGGTTGGGAACCAGATCAGGTCGACGAGCCCTCGCTCCTTGTGTGTGTCGTCCACCGTGGACGTGAGGGCGACGAGCAGGAAGCCCAGCTGAAAGGGGCGCCAGCTTGGCTCGGGCCGAATGCCGTCGCGGGTGAAGACTGCTTGCTGCATCTGTAGGCGCATTGCAGCCATTGCGAGAGAGAAAGCTTCCCGAAGGGTGCCGTTGCACGCCTCTCCAAGCAGGTCGAGAGACTTGTTCATTCGCATCAGCGCTTCTCTTGACCGGCTGACGATTCGACCAGCAACCTCGTGGTCCGGGCCGAACGAACCAACCCGTCCTTCCTGCGCCTCGACCCACACCCCGAACTTTCGGACGAAGGCCCGCAGCGACTCGAGAACTTGATCGGCATTCTTGTCGAGCGTCGCTAGATGCTCGAGACGCAAGGCGTCCGCTTCAAGGGTTCCGTCCTTGAATCCAGTTGTCTCGACGTCAGGGACGACAAAGTGTGGGACCGGATCAAGGCGCACCTCGCTGCATACGCCGTCGGAGACGGTCCAGTCCGCAGCCATGCCGTGTCCGACGGCGTATACCTTGCGGTTCTTGAACCTCAGACGCAGTTCCGCGGACTCGTCGTCGGCGTCGAAAGCGCGCCGGGTGTCGTACTCACGGATCGTTCCACCACCGGTCGTGGAGACGGCGAGCGCAACCTGGTACAGCATGCTGGTGGCGTCGACGCGGTCGTCGCCGGTCGATGAAGCCAGTACGCGTAGGTGAACGGTGACAAGTCGTACGTCTCCGAAGCGCCGCCAACGGCTGCCGATCTCGATTGGTACGTCACCGACGGACTGCTCATGTACCCGACGGTCAGGTGCAAGGACCAAACCAGGGATCGTGAAGGGCGTTCGACGCCAGCTCGGCGGCCCATCGCCTTCGATGGCGGCGTATGTCGCGCCGGCGACAGTGCACGCAACCGTGTCGCTGTCGGTGATGAAAGAGATCGCCGCCGATGACGGCCTCCAGTCCTCGGCGATCGGGACCGCCGCTCCCTTCTCCTCAACCTCACCGTCGAACGCGCTCATCAGATCGACGTCTACGTCGCCGCTCTCGGGCACGACGGCACCATCGTCGGACTCAGGCTCGCCGTCGCGCGGGAACAACATCCCGACGGCGTACTGTCTGTTCGGCGGGTTGTAGATCACCTCGCTGTCGCCACTGTCCGGACCGACATAGGCCGACCTCAGGTGCGAAAGCACGATCTCCTGAGCACGAGTAAGTGTCATCGGCTCGCCCTCCCTTGCCCTACCAGTTGCTGAAGTCGACTCCTGTCATCCTTGGAGAGCACCACATGCAGGGAGACACGAGCGCGGGTCAGCGCGACGTAAAAGGCAGCAGTCCCGGAGGCGTCGAGAGCCTCGGGCAGTCCGCACACGACGACATGCTCAGCCTCCAACCCCTTCGCGAAGCGAGGGCTCGTCATCACGATGCCGTTGACAGTCGTGGGCGCCGCGACGGACCGCGGGTCAATCACCCAGATGTCGGACCTACGAGCTCCATCCGCCGCGAGTTCGGCGGCGATCCTCACACCGTCGCTGGCCGTGACCTCCTGATTCCTGGTCAGCCACTCCACGCGCTCGCCGTGAACGATGCCTGGATCGCCGACGTCAGCACCCAGGTACTCCTGCACGACGTGCACGATCGCACGCGTGTTGCGCACGTTCAACGACAGGTCTACGGTGATCGCCTCGGCGGTGATCAGCTCCGCCACGTCCGGGTCGTAGTCGCCGTCGACGTGCGCCTGGTTGTTGGGGTCGAGGAACATCCGCCACCGACCGGCCGCTCGGCCGCCGACAAGAACACCATCGAGGCGGTCCATCGCCTCGGCGGTCATCATGTCCTGTGCCTCGTCAACGAGCACGACGTCGTAGGGACCCGACCCCTCGAGGTCCGCGAAAGGAATCACGTCGACGTTGCGGTCACCGAGATGCGGTGCGAAGTACCGCGAGAGCGAAGGTGAGCGGAACGTCACGAGCACGGACCTCCCCTGCTCCTCCTCCTGTTTCGCAGCCTCGACAAGGACCAGGGACTTCCCGGTACCTGCTCCTCCGCATACGAGCACCCGCTGGTTCCGCGCCAGTGCAGCGAGAACGCGGGCCTGGCCGACCGTGGCACGGTTCTGCTCCTCGATCACCGCACCGCGTTGTGCGTCGACTACCGGCATTCGAGTGAACTCGCCGAAGAGACGCTCCCGCAGGTCACCCAGCCGCGCGATCTTCTCTCCGCGCGGCGCGTTCCTTGCATCCGCGACCACGACGTCAAGCGCCGTGGTCAGCTCTAGCGCTGTCATTGAGTCATGAGCCAGCCAGTGCGAAGGCTTCCAGTCGACGGAGCTCGGCGGTGCGTCGATGTCCGGCGTGACAACAACGGCCTCGTGCGCGTACCAGCCGAGCCCCTGCGCCCTGAGGATGTCACGGAGCGCGTACCCCGCCGATCGTGCTTGCTCCATCGGGGACGTGCCGAGCTTATGCCAGTCTCCGCGGCGGTCAATGCTGTACCAGATGCCATCGTGCTTTCGCACGCCACCGCCCTTGACCTCGACGACGACGACGGTTCCCCGCCACAGGATCACGAAGTCGGCTTCTGCCTGCTGCTTGTACCCGTGCGAGCGAAGCCCGACGGAGTAGAAGGCAACTGCGTCGCCGTCCGCCTCTACGTCCCGAAGGAGACGGGCGACTCGCCGCTCGGCGTCACTCCGGGACGCTGTTTCGATGTCGGCCAGCGAAGGAACAAGGATCATTCGCGCTGCTCCGCCCAGAGGTCCTCGTAGTCGTGGTAGCCGAGGAAGTCGTTCATGGCGCCCCAATTGTCGGCTACATCGACGATGAGGCACTCGTCCTTTCCGCCGTTCTCAGTTCCGCGAAGGCCGCGGCCTGCCATCTGGATGTAAGCGCCGGGGCTGAAGGTCGGGCGCGCGATGTAGAGCGCCCTCACACCCGGGGCGTCGAAGCCCTGGACGAGGAGGTCGCAGTTGGCGAGGACCTGGATCTCATTGTCCTGAAACTGCTTGATCACCTTTCGACGCTGTTGCTTGCTGGTCTGTCCGCTGACCGATTCAGCGGCGACCCCTCGATAGCGAAGCGATGCTGAGAGGACCTGCGCCGAGAGCACACTCGGGGTGAAGACAAGGACGGGCCATTCTGGGTGTGCTCTAAGCGTCTGGAGGATGTGCTCGACAAGGATCCGCATGCGCTGTTCGTTGCGGCCGATGCGCTCGTAGAGGTTTCGGTCGATGAGCTTGTTGGACCTAAGATCGCCAGGCGCGGAGTCGCTGACCTCGAACTCGAGGCCGGTCGGCAACACCTCGTGCCTGACACTCGCGAGTACACCAAGCTTTACGAGCTCTTTGTACGGTTCTTGGTAGGGCAGTGCCAGCTTGGTGCCGAACCTGGCCTTCAGTTCCTTGATCCCGCTGTCGTCACCGGCTCGCCCCTTGAACGGGGTCGCGGATAGTCCGACAAGTGGCCTCTCCCAGCTGCGTCCATCGACACCAAGCCACCGAAGGATTTTGGTGTATTCCGACGAGCCCGCTCGATGAGCCTCGTCGATGAAGACTGCCGCCGGCTTGCTGAGCCACTCGTAGTCGCCCCGACCGATGAGCTGGGCGAGCTGCGCGTCAGTCGCGACGATCACGGACAGCTCAGTGTCTGGTTCCTGGACGGTGTTCGAGCCCCACAAGCGGCCGATCGTAAGCGGTCGTTCGTCGGCAAGGTGTCGCCAGACGGTTTGGAAGGTCTGAACGGCCTGTTCGCAGAGTTCCTCCGACTGTGCAATCCAGAGGATCGTCCCCGAGAGCACCTCGTCGACGAACAGCTTGAGGACGGTCTCGGTGGCGACGCGGGTCTTGCCCGCGCCCGTCGGCAGCTCGACCATGGCCTTTTGCGCAGGACCGTGGGCTGACGGTTGCGTCAGGACGGTTCGTAAATCCTCGCTGATCTTCTTCTGGTACGTGTGTAGACGGTTCAGCACCACCGCGCCAGGGACGACGAACTCCGGGGGCTGCTTCTGGTTCCGCTGGCCGGCGTACTCTGCGCTGAACCCCATCTTCCGGACCCAGGACACAGCGGGCCCTGTGCTGCCCCAGGCCTCCGGAACGTCCGAGAACCCGAGGTCTCGGAACCTGTCCGCGAGGATGCGGAGCGCGTCCGAGCCGTAGACCGTCAAGAAGAGTTCCGCGACGGGCGTCCCGTCGTTGACCAGGCTTTGCGCTTCAAGCGCGCTCCAAAGCCCGGTCGGAAGCGCTTCCCTTAGGTCATCGGGGCCGATGTAGTGGTCGAGACGTTCGGCGTCGCTCCCGATGGCCTGTGCCTCATGACGAAGGAGCTCGAGCTTGTTGTCCAGCCCCGCCTTGAGCACGGCAGCGAGTCGGATGTTGTCGAGGCGAAGACCGAAGGCGTCATTAATGAACTCGAGGATTCGCCGTTCGTCAGCATCGCTCCTGACGATCAGGTCCTGACCGTCAAGGTGCCAGTCTCGGGGCTGATCCTCCGTGCCGTCCTCTGTGACCACCCGCTTTGCGATGAGCAGGGCCCGAGAGACCTTCGCCGATGCGAGCGCCGCCCCGTACGCCGAGCGGAGGCCGGTGTAGACGTCAAGAACTCGCTGGGAGTCCTGCTGGCCTTCGACGACCATTGCGAACGAGAAGCTGTCAGCGAACCGACGGCATCCGACCGTCTCGACGAACTCGTCGACCATGTCCGGATGGACCCTCAGGAACGGTCGCTGCCGGCTCCGAAGGAACTCCTCTTCCTCCTCGGTGGAGGCAAGGAACACTGTCGAGGGCGCATGCGGCTCGACGAGTCGCTTGACCCTGGCCGGGATGGTCGACGGCTTTTCGCCAGCGTACCCGGCCTTCGTGGCCCCGAGAACGAACTCGGTCAGAGCCGAGTCGTCGACGGACGGGAAGAGATCCGCCTCGAGCATTTCCCGGAGCACGTGCGCCGGCACTGCTTCAAGCTCGTCCGGCAGGTCGAGGGCAACCTGGACCTGGTGTGTGCCTTTGAAAAGCGGTAGGAGCGCACCGAAGCGCACAAGCGAAGGTGCGACGACGTCGCTCGGCGCCCGGAACCCTCGCGACGTCGGGAGAAGACCCGCCTGCTGGACCGCCCATCGAGACGGCGGCAGTACTCCGTGAGTGCGCCCAGTGTCGAGATCCTCGACGACCCAGTTCTGCTCCGGAAGCTCCAGGAGCGAAGTCGTCCACGACGCACGCAGCTGTTCCGGCGCCTCAGCATCCCGCAACATGAGCAACACGGAGAACGGTCCAGGCCCTGCCGCCGGACTGACCTCCAGTCGTTCGATGGGTCGTTCACCCGGCCCCCGCTGGTTGTTGAGCGCGTCTACGGTGGCGGCGACGTAAGCCTCGTACTCCGCCTCGTCCTCAAGAGAGAAGTCCTTCACCGGAGTCCGAGCGACACCGAGCTTGTGCGCGACCTCGGCCGTTGACCGACTTCGGTCGAGAGTTCGCGAGGCGAACCGCTCAGACAGTGTTGTATCCACATCGATTACCTGCTGCGGCCACGCCCAGCCACCGTCCCGCGTGGGGACCTTGATCGACGCATTCGAGGCCGTCATCGACTTGATGGCGATGGCCAGGCTGACAGAGACGACGGCGTCCCAGAGCTTCTCGAGGTCCTCGCTTGAGGGATCGGTGGGCAGCGTTGCCAACCGCGCGTCGAGGATCGCTTCTGGGTCTAGGTCGCGGAAGCCACGGCTGCGGAGGAGCGCTTCGACCCCGCTCTCCGCCAGGAACGCGGGGTCAACGAACACGGCGCCGTCAACAACTAGCCCTTCCTCCTGATGAAGGAATACGACGCTTCGGTCGTCGAGTGACTTCATTCCGTCGGTCGTTGGAATGACCTTGGCAGACGTGATGCCTTCAAGTGAGAGGTGTCCGAGGACAGTCTTGAGAGCGTTTGCCGACGAGACAGGGTCATCGCCCTCGGCCCACTCACGGAGCCAGGTCAGGAGGCCACGCCTCGGCATGCGCTCCATCGCGGCACGGAGGTCGCGGGCGGTGGGGTCGGGGTCAGGCTCCTGGGCAACCAGGAGAAGATCCCTGAGGCGTGTCGCCCTCTGTGAGGTCCTGTAGCAGTGCCAGTGGGGAACATCCTCACCGGTGTTGGGCGAGACCATCCACCCCTGGTGAACGACGGGGTCGAAGCGAATGGCTGGGTCCAGCGGACGGAGCTCCGACCCGTTTCGCAGGTCTCCAGCCTTGTCAGGAATGTACTGGCCCGTGCCGGCCAAACTCAGGATGTGTGTTCGTAGGGCGTCTCCGGCGAATCCGCGGCTCTCTTGGTCACGCTCGCGAGCGGGCAGATAGTCCAGGTGCCCTGCAGGGTCGTCGGAGGTCCGCAACCTTGGGAGCAACGGCACGAAGAGCGCGGCGAGGGTCTTGATGATCTCGCGGTTGTATCGGTTCTCGAGCAGATTGGTGCGGTCGTCGTTGACGCTCCACGGCGCATTGAGCAGCGCTCCTACCGAGGTCTTGTCCTGAAGCGGGAAGTACGACCAGAACTGCCCGGAACCAAGTCTGCTGCGTTGAACCGGGACGGCGACCGTGACCTTGACCTTTTCGCGTGACACTGCCTCGCCGACTTCGTGGCGTGCTTCTGACGACGGCTTGTGCATATCGCTCTGAACGATCCATTCGTCACCGCCGCCGTCTGGGCGCTCGATCCTGAACCTGTTGGCTCCCAGATCGCGGGATACGTGGCTCGTCTCAAACGGCTCGTCTCCGATCACACGCAGCCGAACTTCCCGGACCGCATCGACGAACAGCAGGAACTCGGAGGTGAACCCCTGGATCTCATCACGCAAACGCTCAAGATGTGTCGCCGCGGGGAGCTTGACGATCGTCGTGGCCCAGGATCCGAGTTCCGCGAGCACGGGATCTCGCTCCAGCTCAGTTGCTGCGTCGAGAACCGTCGCGGTCCGGAGGATAGGATACCGCTTGGCGTTTGTGACCTTTGCCATCTCAGTTCGAGCATGCGGCGAGTTGAACTCGAACGAGATCGAGCGGCTCAACACCTGCGGCGCCTGCGAGACCGCGAGCACTGACTTGAATCCGAGGCCGAAGCGTCCGATTTCGTCGCCGCGTTTCTCGCTCAGATAGGCCATCGTGACGGCTGTCAGGCCGCTCATCGAGAACGGCCGTCCTGCGTTCGCGCAGTACAGCACGCTTTGGGCCGCGTCGAGGATGATTTCGACGCGTCCCGAGTTTTCCCTGCTGGTGTCGGCAGCACCCGCCAGAGCGTCGGCGGCGTTCTGGATGAGCTCGAGCAAGGTGCGGTTCGCGTAGCCGCCGGTACGGATCGACTCTTCATGGTTGGCGTGCTCGGAGATCAAGTTCGGATGGATCCGGTAGGACTCGATCGTCCGATTGAACTGGTCCTCGACTTCGCGCACGAGCGACGCGTCCGGCTCCCATGAGTTGAGGTCCAACGTCGCACTTGACTGCATGTCCAAGACCGTGCTCCTTCAACGGTTCCACCGCGAGACGAAGTTACAGCCTCACGGACAACTTCTGTCGAGCGGGAACCTCAACTGTTGTCCGTGAAGCGCACTGCAGAGATCACAGGACTCGGGTGAGAATCACTCTACAAAGCTGAAGCCTCGCGCCGCGTGCCCTGTTCGGGGGACGCAGGAGTAGCCGCTACGGTCCGGCCCGCGCTTCCAAGACGTGTCGAGGTCCCACGCGCCGTGCCGTAGGTCACCTCTGCATCATCACCTGCGTTCCGCCCTCGACACGGATAGTTCGACTACGCCAGAATGAGGGGGTCGTTGGTTCAAGGTGCCAGCGAGCCCACGATAAACGCCGGGCGCGGCGTAGTGTGGCTGGCGGTGGTCCTGATCCTTGCTCTTGTGCGCCTCCTCAGGGAACGCCACATTTGCAACCGGAAAGAGACGCCCATGAACGCAGTTCTGAAGGCGAACACCAACAGCACGACCAATAGCCCAGGGAAGTTCTGGCAGTATCTGCTCGAAGCGATCTGGGCGACGTGAGCTAGGGTCCTCGGGGCCTCGTTGGCCACCTTGAGCTAACGAACGACGAAGAGGCGCTCCACACCGAAAGAGTTGCGGAGTATCGCCCCGCCGGCAGCGCGGACGTTTTTCCGAAGGCACCGTGGCAGCACGGCATTGCCCGGAGGTCAACGACAGACAGACGCCCTCAAGCGAGCCCCGCCCTAACGCCCGTTATCGGCGAGTGGCGGATCAAGCCGAACGCGCACCCGGGCGTTGGATGACACAGCGTCCGTCGGCGAGCACCTGCTCGCGCCCGCACACACCGCGGGCGTGAGATGACATGCGTCCGTCCGCGAGCACCTGCTCGCGCCCGCACGCACCTGCTCGCGCGTCCACACATCGACGAGAGCGAGAGAGCGAGTCAGCACCCAACGTTGCGCGCTTTACGCAACGTTGGGTGCCGGAATCAGCCCGAGATGCGACCTAAGTTGACGAAACCCAACTATGGCTGCGATCTAATAGGAAGCAACGTCCCCGCTGTCGTTCGACAGCGGGGACGTCGTCAGGGACGAGGCGTGGTCAGCGAGCGCTCGGGATCAGAAGTCCCAGTCCTCGTCCTCGGTGTTCACGGCCTTGCCGATGACGTACGACGAACCCGACCCCGAGAAGAAGTCGTGGTTCTCGTCGGCGTTCGGCGACAGGGCCGAGAGGATGGCCGGGTTCACGTCGGTGATGTTCTTCGGGAACATCGGCTCGTAGCCCAGGTTCATGAGCGCCTTGTTGGCGTTGTAGTGCAGGAACTTCTTGACGTCCTCGGTCAGGCCGACGCCGTCGTAGAGGTCCTGCGTGTACTGCGCCTCGTTGTCGTAGAGCTCGTAGAGCAACGAGAACGTGTAGTCCTTCAGGTCCTGCCGCTCGGCCTCGGTGACGAGCTCGAGCCCCTTCTGGAACTTGTAGCCGATGTAGTACCCGTGCACGGCCTCGTCGCGGATGATCAGGCGGACCAGGTCGGCCGTGTTCGTCAGCTTCGCGCGCGACGACCAGTGCATCGGCAGGTAGAAGCCCGAGTAGAACAGGAACGACTCGAGCAGGGTCGACGCGACCTTGCGCTTGAGCGGCTCGTCGCCCTTGTAGTAGTCCATCACGATGGACGCCTTCTTCTGCAGGTTCGGGTTCTCCACCGACCAGCGGAAGGCCTCGTCGATCTCGGGCGTCGACGCGAGGGTCGAGAAGATCGACGAGTA
Source organism: Curtobacterium sp. MCBD17_013 (assembly GCF_003234565.1). GTDB lineage: Bacteria > Actinomycetota > Actinomycetes > Actinomycetales > Microbacteriaceae > Curtobacterium. The sequence goes on from NZ_QKTU01000007.1 coordinate 16,489, forward strand.
GCTCTTGGCGTGCACCGACTCCATGAACGCGATGTTCGTGTAGACGGCTTCCTCGTGCGGGGTGAGCGCATCGGGGATCAGCGAGACCGCGCCGACCGTGCCCTGGATGGTGTCGAGCAGCGTCAGGCCGGTGAACACGCGCATGGTCAGCGTCTGCTCCTCGGGCGTGAGCGTGTTCCACGACTGCACGTCGTTCGACAGCGGCACCTTCTCGGGCAGCCAGAAGTTGTTGACGAGGCGGTTCCAGACCTCGACGTCCTTGTCGTCCTGGATGCGGTTCCAGTTGATGGCCTGGACCGAATCGATGAGCTTCAGCTTCTCGACCAACGTAGGTTCCTCGCAGTTCTTGTGCCGGCAGATCAGTGGTGGTGCTGGGTGAGCGGTGTCACCACCGCCCACCCAGCGCAGCATCAAATGTGCTGCTGAATGGTTCCGCCCGGGTTCCGCTTCGCCGTCGCTTCGGTCACGAATCGACCTGTGCTGGCTGAGCGGTTCACCGAACGCGCGTTGCTCGTGCCGCTGCCGACATGCTCGGTGGTCGTCTTCGACGGCCAGCGCGCGGCGGCAGCCTTGCTTACGAAGCGCCCGCTCGAGGCGCTCCTGCTCACTGTGCGTGCCACTGTCATCACCTCCTCTCGGGGCTTCGTCAGCCCCGAGAGCCTGGCCCGACCGGGCCAGTTCAACTCATGTACAGTGGACGCTCCAGCGCTCAGTTGGAGTCCCCGCTAGGGGCTGTTCAGGGTCAGGTTTTCGCGAACCTGACCCTGAGCTTTTTTGGACTTGTGTTTGCGTCGGGGGACAAATGAGGTTCACGTCCGACGGATGGTCGCGGTCAGCGACCGGCGGCTACAGCATGCAGCTGACGCAGCCCTCGACCTCGGTGCCCTCGAGCGCGAGCTGACGGAGGCGGATGTAGTAGATCGTCTTGATCCCCTTGCGCCACGCGTAGATCTGCGCCTTGTTGATGTCGCGGGTGGTCGCGGTGTCCTTGAAGAACAGCGTGAGCGACAGGCCCTGGTCCACGTGCTGCGTCGCCGCCGCGTACGTGTCGATGATCTTCTCGGGGCCGATCTCGTACGCGTCCGTGTAGTACTCCAGGTTGTCGTTCGTCATGAACGGCGCCGGGTAGTAGACGCGGCCGAGCTTGCCTTCCTTGCGGATCTCGATCTTCGACGCGATCGGGTGGATCGACGACGTCGAGTGGTTGATGTACGAGATCGATCCCGTCGGCGGCACGGCCTGCAGGTTCTGGTTGTAGATGCCGTGCTCCTGGACCGAGGCCTTGAGCGCGGCCCAGTCGGCCTGGGTCGGGATGTGGATGCCGGCGTCGTCGAACAGCGCCTGCACCCGAGCGGTCGCGGGGACCCACGCCTGCTCGGTGTACTTGTCGAAGAACTCGCCCGAGGCGTACTTCGAGTCGGCGAAGCCCTCGAACGCGGTGCCCTGCTCGATCGCGATCGTGTTCGACGCCCGCAGTGCGTGGTACAGCACCGTGTAGAAGTAGATGTTCGTGAAGTCGATGCCCTCGTCGCTGCCGTAGTGGACGCGCTCACGGGCGAGGTAGCCGTGCAGGTTCATCTGCCCGAGGCCGATCGCGTGCGACTTGTCGTTGCCGTCCTCGACGGAGCGCACCGAGCGGATGTGCGACTGCTGTGACACCGCGGTGAGGCCACGGATCGCGGTCTCGATGGTCTTGCCGAAGTCGGGCGAGTCCATCGTCAGCGCGATGTTGAGCGACCCGAGGTTGCAGGAGATGTCCTTGCCGATCGTGTTGTACGACAGGTCCTCGTTGTAGGTCGTCGGGGTGTTGACCTGGAGGATCTCCGAGCACAGGTTCGACATGTTGATCCGGCCCTTGATCGGGTTGGCCTTGTTCACCGTGTCCTCGAACACGATGTACGGGTAGCCCGACTCGAACTGGATCTCGGCGATCGTCTGGAAGAAGTCGCGCGCCTTGATCTTGGTCTTCTTGATCCGCGGGTCGTCGACCATCTCGCGGTACTTCTCGGTCATCGGGACGTCGCCGAACGGGACGCCGTAGACGCGCTCGACGTCGTAGGGCGAGAACAGGTACATGTCCTCGTTGTTCTTGGCGAGCTCGAAGGTGATGTCCGGCACGACGACACCGAGCGACAGCGTCTTGATGCGGATCTTCTCGTCGGCGTTCTCGCGCTTGGTGTCGAGGAACCGCATGATGTCGGGGTGGTGCGCCGACAGGTACACCGCGCCCGCTCCCTGACGGGCGCCGAGCTGGTTCGCGTACGAGAACGAGTCCTCGAGGAGCTTCATCACGGGGATGATCCCGGACGACTGGTTCTCGATCTGCTTGATCGGGGCCCCGGCCTCGCGGATGTTCGAGAGCAGCAGGGCGACACCGCCGCCGCGCTTGGACAGCTGGAGGGCGGAGTTGATGCCGCGCGAGATCGACTCCATGTTGTCCTCGATGCGGAGGAGGAAGCACGAGACGAGTTCGCCGCGCTGGGCCTTGCCCGTGTTGAGGAACGTCGGGGTCGCCGGCTGGAACCGGCCCCCGATGATCTCCTCGACGAGGTTGACCGCGAGGTCCTCGTCACCGTGGGCGAGCCCGAGCGCCGTCATGACGACGCGGTCCTCGAAGCGCTCGAGGTACCGCTTGCCGTCGAAGGTCTTGAGCGTGTAGCTCGTGTAGTACTTGAACGCCCCGAGGAAGGTCTGGAACCGGAACTTCTTGGCGTAGGCGAGGTCGTTGAGCCGCTGGATGAAGTCCAGCGAGTACTGGTCGATGACGGCCTGCTCGTAGTAGTCGTTCTCGACCAGGTAGTCGAGGCGCTCCTTGAGGTTGTGGAAGAAGACCGTGTTCTGGTTGACGTGCTGCAGGAAGTACTGCTTGGCGGCCTCGCGGTCCTTGTCGAACTGGATCTCGCCGCTCGGACCGTAGAGGTTGAGCATGGCATTCAGGGCGTGGTAGTCCATCCCCGTCGCGGGTGACGTCAGATCGACGTCTGCAACTGCTGCGTCCAAAATGCATCCAATCCTGAGTTGACCGCCTGCACGTCGTCAGGGGTCCCGAAGAGTTCGAATCGATAGAGCACGGGCACGTGGCACTTGGCGGCCACGATGTCGCCGGCGAGTCCGTAGGCGTCGCCGAAGTTGGTGTTCCCGCCGACGATGACGCCGCGGATCAACGACCGGTTGTGTTCGTCGTTGAGGAAGGAGATGACCTGCTTGGGCACCGCGCCGCGCCCGTTGCCACCGCCGTACGTCGGCAGGACGAGCACGTACGGCTCGTCGACGCGGAGCGGGGGCTCCTTGGCGAACAACGGGATGCGGACGGCCGGGCGTCCGAGCTTGTCGACGAACCGTGCCGTGTTGCCCGAGACGCTCGAGAAGTACACGAGCTGGCTCATGACGCGCCTCCGACGAGTGGACGGGCGAGGAGCGGGCGCGGTGCCCTGCAGGTGGGTGAGGTGGGTCAGCCGATCTCGGCGACGAGGCCGGCGATCTTGTCGGGACGGAAGCCCGACCAGTGGTCGTCGTCCGTCACGACGACCGGCGCCTGGAGGTAGCCGAGGCTCTTGACGTGCTCGAGCGCGGCAGGGTCCGAGGAGACGTCGTGGACCTCGTACTCGATGCCCTTGTTGTCGAGCGCGCGGTACGTCGCCGTGCACTGGACGCAGGACGGCTTGGTGTAGACGGTGACGGCCATGATCTCCCCAGAGGTGGTGTTCCGGACGGGCTGTCCGGCGGTGGTTCTCGATGTGGTGCTGCTGGTGCGTGTGGGCCCGGATCCTCGTCCGGACGGCCGGTCCGTGGTGGCCCCGGTGAGGGGCATTTCAGCCCCCGAGGGGCCGGTCTGTCCCGGCTGGTCGATACTACATCTTGTGTCCGACACCGGAGTCGACCACAAGAGGAAGTGTTACACCCGTGTAGTTCTCCACAACAGTCCCCACAGGTGGGGCATTCCGGTTGAGCCCCTCGGAGGCCCGGATTTCCGCCAGTCTCCGCCCGGCCACCGACATCTGTGCACAGCGGTGGAGGGCGTGTTCCACAGGGTGTGGGATTCGCGGTTCGGCGTGTCGCGCGTCCGGTCGTCGATGGCGCCCCTCCCCCGTTGTGGAGGTGGCGGACAGCGCCGCCGACGTGGCAGCCAGAATCCGTCCGGCACCACGCTGCCAGCCGTCCCGGGAGGCCCGCGACCGACCACCTGTGGAGGCTGCGCCGCTCTCCACGACGCGTGTCGACCCTCCCGGCCGGCACCCTGGCGTCCGTACACTGAGGACGGTGAGCGCGTACGGGAACCTGCTGCGGACTCCGGGGGTCGGCCGCGTCATCGCGGCCCAGCTGACCGCCCGGTTCCCCTTCGGGATGCTGTCGCTCGCGTACCTGCTCCACGTCGAACGGGTGGCGCACTCCTACGGCGCCGCCGGGCTGGTCCTGGCGGCCTCGAGCATCGGGCAGGCGATCGCCGGACCGCTCACCAGTCGGTGGATGGGCCAGTGGGGCATGCGGCCGGTGCTCATCCTCACGACCTCGGTCTGCGCGGTGAGCATGGCCGCCGTCGCGTTCGTCGTCATGCCCGTTCCGCTGTACATGCTCGTCGGGTTCGTCGGCGGCCTCGCGGTGCCGCCCGTGCAGCCGGCGGTGCGGACGATCTACCCGAAGATGGTGACGTCGGCGCAGCTGACCCCGCTGTTCTCGCTCGACGCGTCGGCGCAGGAGCTCATCTGGGTGGCCGGCCCCGTCATCACGACCTTCGTCGCCACCCAGATCAGCACCGTGCTCGCGATCGTGATCGCCATCGTGTTCCTCGTCGTCGGCGGCACCTGGTTCATCGCCTCCCCCGAGGTCGGTCGGGTGCGCATCCCCCGCTCGAAGCGCGCGTTCGGCACCGTGCTCCGTCGGCCGTCGGTGCTCGTCGCCACGTTCACCGGGTTCCTGCTCATCGGCGCGTGCGCTGCGGTCGAGGCCGGTGTGACGAGCGCGTTCGGCGACGGCAGCCCGAACGCCGGCATCGTCCTGGCCCTGTTCGCGATCGGGTCGCTCGGCGGTGGGCTGGCGTTCGGGCACCGTCCGATCGCGCCGAACGGCCTGTGGATCCGGATGGCCATCGTCTTCGTGGGACTCGTCCTCACGACGGTCCACCCGGGCTTCTGGTGGCTGTGCCTGACCCTGCTCATCGCCGGTGGTGGGATCGCCCCCGCGCTGGCGGTCATGTTCGGCTCGGTGTCGTCGACCGTCAAGTTCAGCGACACGGCCGAGGCCTACGGCTGGATGGGGACCGGACAGCTCATCGGGGCCGCGCTGGGGTCCGCCGTCGCCGGGTTCCTCATCGACGCGCACGGTGCGGTCGGCGGCTTGGCGGTCGGCGCGGTCACGGCCTTCGTCGGGGTGCTCGTGCCGCTGTTCGCGCGGCGGTGGCTGCCGGACCTCCGCGGGCGGGACGCCTCGCCGATCCCGGACACCGAGCCGGTCGACCTGCCCACGACCTGAGGCCCGGCCGGCCTCACTCCCCTCCGGTCCCCCTGAGCCACTCCCCTCCGTTCCGCTTCCAGCCGACTCACTCCCCGCCGGCCCCGCTCCCGGCCCGTCCCGCTTGTTTTCGACACCGCGGGCGTCGTCCGACAGCGGGGACGTCAAAGACCAGCGGGAGGCCGAGAACACCAGCCGACGCCGCCGCGGGCACCATGGACTGCATGGTCGATCCCGCAACCGTCCCCACCGTCGCCCTGCTCGACGGCAACACCATCCCCGCCGTCGGTCTCGGCGTGTACAAGGTCTCCGACGACGAGGCCGAGCGTGCCGTGCGCGAGGCTCTGCACGTCGGCTACCGGCACGTCGACACGGCCGAGATGTACGGCAACGAAGCCGGGGTCGGCCGGGCCCTCCGGACCGCAGAGGTCGACCGCGACGAGGTGTTCGTCACGACGAAGGTGTGGAACACGAACCAGGGGTTCGACGCGACGATGCGGGCGTTCGACGCATCGCTCGACCGGTTGGAGCTCGATCGGGTGGACCTGTACCTCATCCACTGGCCGGCGGCGGCGAACGACCGCTACGTCGACACCTGGCGGGCGCTCGAGCGGATCCGGACCGAGGGGCGCGCGACCTCGATCGGCGTCTCGAACTTCCAGGTCGAGCACCTGCAGCGGCTCCTCGACGAGACGGACGTGCTCCCGGCGGTGAACCAGGTGGAGCGGCATCCGTGGCTGCCGCAGACCGAACTCATGGCGTTCCACGCGCGGCACGGGATCGTGACCGAGGCGTGGTCGCCGCTCGGGCGCGGACGTCTGGTGGACGAACCGACCCTGGCGCGCATCGCGGCGAAGCACGACGTGTCCGTCGCGCAGGTGCTCGTGCGCTGGAACCTGCAGCAGGAGGTCGTGGTCCTGCCGAAGTCCGTCACGCCGGCGCGTATCGCGTCCAACATCGACGTCGGGCGGTTCGGACTCGACGACGATGACATGGCGGCGATCGCGGCGCTCCAGAACGGGGAGCGGATCGGGTCGCACCCGGACCGGGTCGCCTGAGCGCTCGCTCATGCGGCGAGCGGGTCGTCAACGATGCCCGTAGCGTCAACTCATGACCGATCCTCGTGACGACCCGAGCGCCCGCGACCAGGTGACACGCGAGCTCGAACCCGGCGAGCACCTGCTCTGGAGCGGTCGGGGCGACCCGTCGGTCCTGTTCACCGGGCGCGATGCGTTCCTCGTGCCCTTCAGCATCGTGTGGTGTGCGTTCGTCGCGTTCTGGATCACCGAGGCCGCGAGCGGCGGCGCCCCGCGGTTCCTCGTCGCGTACGGGGGCGTGTTCGCGCTGATCGGCCTCCACATGCTCGTCGGTCGGTTCATCGTCAAGCGGCACCGCAAGCGCGTGACCGCGTACGGCATCACGGACCGTCGCGCCCTCGTGACCACGGGGCGCCGGACGAAGGACACGCCCGTGACGCGGACCGACCACACGACGACGTGGTCGCGAGGTCGCTCGCACTGCAGCGTCGAATGGGTGACCGATGCGTCCGGCGGGTTCTTCGGCAACCGGACCAGGGGCGCGATGATCTACCGCAACACGGGGCTCGACGGCCTGTTCGGCCCGCAGGAGCTCGCGTTCTGGGACGTCGCGGACGGTGATGCGCTCGTTGCCGCACTGCGCATCGCCGAGCGCGGCCCCGCCTGATCGTCGTCCACAGGTCGGCCGGGAGGCCCGGGGCAAGCCGCCGAGGTCGGGTACCGTGGTCCGGCACTCGCCAACACCTGGAGGTCCCGTGACGATCGTCGCCGCCGCTGACGGCTCCGCCCTCGGCAACCCCGGCCCCGCCGGATGGGCCTGGTACGTGGACGACGACCGATGGGCCGCGGGCGGATGGCCGAGCGCCACGAACAACCAGGGCGAACTGACGGCCGTGCTCCAGCTGCTGCGCGCCACGAAGGCCACGGGCGAGCCGCTGCACATCCTGTGCGACAGCCAGTACGCCATCAAGGCCTGCACGGAATGGCTCGCCGGCTGGAAGCGCAAGGGGTGGCGCAAGGCCGACGGCAAGCCCGTGCTCAACGTCGAGATCATCAAGGAACTCGACGCCGAACTGCAGGGCCGGAAGGTCACGTTCGAGTGGGTCCGGGGGCACGTCGGCCACGAGATGAACGAGGCCGCCGACACCCGCGCCCGAGCCGCTGCGACCGCGTACCAGCGCCGGTCCGAGGTCCCGCACGGGCCGGGGTGGCCCGGGGTCGAGGTCACCGACCCGGCTCCGTTACCCGAGGCCACGCCGCCCGCGACGCTCTTCTGAGCGCCCGCCCGAGCATCAAGTGACACCGGGAGATCGCGCGGGGATCATCCGGGTGACGCCCTCCGTCCGCCGGTTGTCCCGGTCGCGCGCGAGCCGTTAGGCTCCGGCTGACGAGGGGGGAGCCATGGGGGCTCGTGCGACCGGCGTTGCCGTCGCGGCGCTGGTGACGTTCGCGCTCGCCGGTTGCAGCGTGTTCGGTGCCGGTCACGGGGCAGCACCCGCGCCGCATCCGCGCGACGCGCACGCTTCGGCGAGGCCGTCGCAGCCGGCAGCACAGGCCACGACGGCTCCCGACACCACGGTGGACGAGCACGAGCACACGTCCCTGCCGAGCGGCACGGTGGTCGTCGAGACGGACGTCACGTCGCCCAGCGGCGACACGTCCGCACACGTGCGCGTGGTCTCGGACGGTGACGGCACGTTCACCGCTGAGCTGTCGGGGTTCCGGACGACGGTGTCCCAGCCGATGTCGCTCGAGTTCCGCCCGAGCGTGGCGCACCAGGGGGACGGCTACGACTTCGGGGCGATCGGTCTGGTCCAGTGGGGCGCCGGGGGGCAACCGCCGATCGTGGACGACCTGTCCGAGGCCGGGAACGACCCGAGCTTCCTGCGGAGCGTGGTGCTCGTTCCGGTGAACACCGACGCCGAGGCCGCCACGAACACGATCCCGTCGTGGGCGAACCACGTCCTCGCCGCCGCGCCCCTGACCTGGCACGTGCCGTCCCCGTACCCCGGGTTCCACCTCGGCACGATCGCGCCGGCGGTCCCGTACGCCTACGGCACGATCGTCCGGGACGCCTCGGGCACGCCGATGCAGTACTTCGTGGCACACGGGGACCGCGCGGTGACCGTGGCGAAGCGCCTCGGGATCACGGTCGCGCAACTGCGGTGGCTCAATCCGCAGAGCGGGTTCCACGATCGGGACTGGCTCGACGAGGGCGACCTGCTCAACCTCGACCCGAACGGTCGGTCGTCGGCGTTCTATCCCGCGCAGGGCTGACCGCCCCGCGCAGGGCTGACCGCCGGCCCGACCTCAGTCCACGTCGACCTCGGTCCAGCCGTCGAACCGGCCGATCTCGGTGACGCGGACCACGGCCTCCCCGGCCTCGTCCGAGGCGTCGAGGTCGACGGTCGCGACGATCCCGAAGTCGTTGTCGCCCTCGGGGTCGGCGAAGATCTGCCGGGCGCGCCAGGTCCGCCCGGGCCCGGCTTCGTCGAGCACGAGGTACCGCATGGAGCGGGCGTCGGCGTCGGTCCCGATGCTGTCGTGCTCGGCGTAGTACTCCTCGAGCACGGCGTCCCATGCGCGCCAGTCGTGACCGCCGGCGGCGTCGAGCTCCCCCAGGGCCTCGGCGTCGTCGAGGGCGGCGAGCTGCACCCGCCGGAACAGCTCGTTGCGCACGAGCACCCGGAACGCGCGGGTGTTCGTCGTGAGGCGGTTCGGTGCGGGCGGGGCGATCTCCGCCTCGGGGGCGTCGCCGACGAGGTGCGGGGCGACCATGGCCTCCCATTCGTCGACGAGCGAGGAGTCCACCTGCCGCACGAGTTCGCCGAGCCACTCCACGATGTCGGTGAGCTCGTCGGTGCGCATCTCGGTCGGGATCGTCTGCCGGAGCGCACGGTAGGCGTCGGAGAGGTAGCGGAGGACGAGTCCCTCGGAGCGTGAGAGCCCGTAGAAGCGGACGTAGTCGCCGAAGGTCATGGCGCGTTCGAACATGTCGCGGACGACGGACTTCGGGGACAGGGCGAAGTCGAGCACCCAGGGCTGTTCCCGGCCGTAGGCCTCGTACGCGGCCTCGAGGAGCTCCGCGAGCGGCCGCGGGTGGGTGACCTCCTCGAGGAGCTCCATCCGCTCCTCGTACTCGATGCCCTCACGCTTCATGGCGGCGACGGCCTCGCCACGTTCCTTGAACTGCTGCGCGCCGAGGATCGCACGCGGGTCGTCGAGCGTGGACTCGACGATGGACACCATGTCGAGGGCGTAGGTCGGCGACTCGGGGTCGAGCAGCTCGAACGCGGCGAGCGCGAACGGCGACAGGGGCTGGTTCAAGGCGAAGTTCGGCTGCAGGTCGACGGTGAGCCGGACCGTCGGGGGCTCCCCGGGCCTCCCGGCCGGGACCCGCTCGATGACGCCGGCGGTGAGCAACGTCCGCGCGATGGTGAGCGCGCGCCGCGCGAGCGCGAACTGACGGGCGGGAGGCTCGTGGTTCGCGAACACGAGGTCGCGCACGGCACCGAAGACGTCGCCACCGCGACCGACCACGGAGAGCACCATCGCGTGCGTGATCCGCATCCGGGACACGAGCGGTTCGGGTTCCGCGGCGATGAGCCGTTGGAACGAGGCCTCGCCCCAGGAGACGAACCCGTCGGGGGCCTTCTTGCGCTTGACCTTGTTCTTCTTCTTCGGGTCGTCCCCGGCCTTGGCGAGGGCGCGGGCGTTCTCGATGTCGTGCTCGGGCGCCTCGGCGACCACGGTGCCCTCGGTGTCGTACCCGGCGCGTCCGGCGCGACCGGCGATCTGGTGGAACTCGCGCGCGGAGAGCTGTCGCATCTTCGTGCCGTCGAACTTCGTCAGCCCGGTGAACAGCACGGACCGGATGGGCACGTTGATGCCGACGCCGAGGGTGTCCGTGCCGCAGATGACGGGCAGGAGGCCCCGCTGCGCGAGCTGTTCGACGAGCCGCCGGTACTTGGGGAGCATCCCCGCGTGGTGCACCCCGATGCCGGCGCGGATGAGGCGGGACAGGGTCTGGCCGAACCCGGCGCTGAACCGGAATCCGCCGATCGCGGCCGCGATCTCGTCACGGCGTTCGCGCGAGGCGACCGTGATGCTCGTCAGGGACTGCGCGCGTTCGAGCGCCGCCGCCTGGGCGAAGTGCACGATGTAGACGGGGGCCTTGCCGTCGGACAGCAGCGCCTCCACTGTCTCCTGCACGGGCGTCATGACGTACTCGTAGTCGAGCGGCACCGGACGGGACACCCCCGTGACGCGCGCGGTGACGCGTCCGGTCCGCCGGGACAGGTCGTCGGCGATCACCTCGATGTCGCCGAGCGTCGCGGACATGAGGAGGAACTGCGCACGGTGCAGGACGAGGAGTGGGACCTGCCACGCCCACCCGCGGTCGGACTCGCCGTAGAAGTGGAACTCGTCCATCACGACGACGTCGACGTCCGCGTCGGGCCCCTGCCGGAGCGCGGTGTTCGCGAGGATCTCGGCGGTGCAGCAGATGATCGGCGCGTCGGCGTTGACCGAGGAGTCCCCCGTGACCATGCCGACGTTCTCGGGGCCGAACAGGTCGACGAGCTGGAAGAACTTCTCGGACACGAGCGCCTTGATCGGGGCGGTGTAGTACGACCGCTTGCCCTCGGCGAGCGCGGCGAAGTGCGCGCCGGCGGCGACGAGCGACTTGCCGGTCCCGGTGGGGGTGCTGAGCACGACGTTCGCGCCCGAGACGAGCTCGATGAGGGCTTCGTCCTGCGCGGGGTAGAGCGGGCGGCCGGTGGACTCGGCCCACTCGGCGAAGGCGGCGTAGACGGCGTCGGGATCGCCGGCCGGCGGGAGCGCGGTGAGCAGGGGTGCCGGGGCGGTGACGTCGGTCATGGTGGGTCGATCCTCCCGCATCCCGCCTGGGCCGGGCGGCCACCAGCGTCGCGAGCGTCGTCGACCGGGGTGTGGTCCGGTCGAACCGATCGCGCGTATTTGCATGCGAACGCAACGACCGGACGGGTTAGGCTCGGGTCCGTGCTGCGCGAACTCGGGTTCCTGTCCTTCGTCCCGAACCACGGCGGGCCCGCAGGGGCGGCCGCCGCGCTCGAGGACGGCCTGCAGCTGTTCGAGCACGCCGAGGGACTCGGATACGCCACGGGCTGGGTCCGCGGCCGGCACTTCGAGCCGTTCCTGACGAGCCCGATGACGTTCTTCGCGGCGGCGGCACAACGCACCCGTCGCATCGGCTTCGGCACCGCGGTGCTCGGCATGCGGTACGAGGACCCCATCCGGCTCGCCGAGGACGTCGCCACCGTGGACCTCCTGAGCGGTGGCCGCGTCGAGCTCGGCATCAGCACGGGGATCCCGCAGTCCGGGCCGGTGCTCGATCCGCTGTTCGGCGCGGTCGACCGTCCGTTCCGCGAGGAAGCGGAGGCCCGCGCGGCGCGGCTCCTCGAGGCCCTCCGCGGCGACGCCCTCGGCACGAGCGGCGGCGGGTACGAGAGCATCCCGGCGGGCAAGGACCTGGTCGTCGAGCCGCGCAGCGCCGGTCTGCTCGATCGCGTGTGGTGGGGCGGCGGCAGCACGGGCACGGCGGTGCGCACCGCGGAGCGGGGGCTCGACCTCCATCTGTCGACGCTCAACACCGAGGACACCGGGGCGCCGTTCGCGGACGCCCAGGCCGCGCAGATCGTCGCGTACCGCGAACGCCTGACGGAGGCGCACCCGGGTCGGACCGGCCGGGTCGCGATCGGTCGGATCGTCGTGCCGTTCGAGACCGACGCCGACGCCGCCACGCACCGCGAGTTCATCGAGAGCTACGCAGCGGGCATGGACGACGAGGGTCGACCGCGCTCCGGCACCCCGCCGTTCCGGTTCAGCAAGGTGCTGGCCGGCGAACCGGAGCGGATCGTGGAAGCGCTGCTCGCGGACCCCGCGGTCGCCGCGACCGACCAGCTCGTGATCACGCTGCCCGCCAACGGCGACGCCGCGTCCCATCGTCGGATCCTGTCGCTCGTCGCCGACCGGATCGCGCCGCGCCTGGGCTGGACGCCCGCCGACTGAGCGACGCGGACGCCCGACCCGGCGACGGGGACCAGGACCGTCCGGCGATCAGGGAATGCCACTCGCCGGGGTTGACCTCGGCGGGAGAGGCGGCGTGGTGAGGACCCCTCCCCCGCCGAGGCGCCCATCCCGGCCCTGATCCGAACGGGATGGTGCGTCCATGATCGCATCGCGCTGTGCGTTTGTCACCCGTCAACAGTCCGATCGCGGAACAGTACGCATCCTGGCTGTTCTCCGTCGCTCCGCGGCCCGAACACGACGATGCGCCCTCGTGGAGACCACGAGGGCGCATCGACACACCGAAGCCGATGGGGCACCGATAGCCGGATCAGGAGGCTGCGGCGCGCTCCGAACGACCACGTACGGTGCGGGCGTCACGGTAACCAGCCGTGTCCACCGAGGTGCATGTTACTGATACGACCGCATCGAAAGCCAGATCACGCGGCCGATTCTCCGGGTGGAGCCGGAATGCGCAGGACCGGGCATGATTGGACGGGCGGCCTGGGGCCGCGACCGGGCTCGATGCCCGGTGGGACTCGACGACGAGGAGGCGCGATGACGCGCGTAGTGGTGACCGGTGGCAGCGGCAAGCTCGGGAGGGCCGTGGTGCGCGAGTTCGACGCGCACGGCTACGACGTGGTCCTGCTCGACCGGGTGCCGTCCCCGGACAAGCCCGAGGGCGTCGCGTTCGTCCGCACCGACCTGAGCGACTATGGGCAGGTGCTCGGCGCGTTCATCGGGCTCGACGACCGGTACGACACTCCCGTCGACGCCGTCGTGCACCTCGCGGCGATCCCGGCGCCGGGCCTCGTGCCCGACGTCGCCCTCATCACGAACAACGTGACGGCGTCGATCAACGTGTTCCACGCGGCCAAGGCAGCGGGGATCAAGAACGTCGTGTGGGCGTCGAGCGAGACGCTGCTCGGGATCCCCATGGGCGAGCACCAGCCGCCGTACCTGCCGGTCGACGAGGAGTTCGCCGTCCGCCCGCAGTCCTCGTACTCGCTCGGCAAGGCCGTGGAGGAGGAGATGGCGCGGCACTTCACCCGCTGGGACCCGACCCTCAAGATGATCGGCCTGCGGTTCTCGAACGTCATGGACGAGACCGACTACCCCGCGTACCCGTGGGACGAGCAGCCCGAGGCGAAGATCTTCAACCTGTGGTCCTACATCGACTCGCGTGACGGCGCCCAGGCCGTTCGCAAGGCCGTCGAGAGCGACCTCACCGGGTTCGAGGCGTTCATCATCGCCTCGCCGGACACCGTCATGACGACGCCGACGATCGAACTCGTCGAGCGGTTCGTCCCCGACATCCCCCGGAAGAGCGCGATCGACGGCGTCAGCTCGCTCCTGTCGTCGGACAAGGCCCGCGAGCTCATCGGCTACGACCCGCAGTACAGCTGGCGCGACGGCCGCTGAGCCGGTTCCGCGAGATCGCACTCGTCGCCGTTCTGACCACCGTCGGAACGGCGACGACTGCGATCTCGGCGGTGGGGGGGCGGGACGAGCGGGACCGAGCAGGTCAGGCGGGCGGGCGCAGGAGGCCGTCGTGCAGCAGGGCGCGGACGCGCGGCAGCAGATCGGCGGCCAGGTCCTCGGCCCCGACGCCGGTGAGGTCGGCGATCGCCTCGACGATCGCCCGCACCGACAGGTCCCCGTCGCAGGCACCGACGAACGCGGCGAGCGCGGTGTCGGCGTCCACGCGCCGCGCGAACCCGCCGCCCTGCACGAGGGTGATCACGGTCGGGTCGTCGTTGCCCGGCCAGTAGTGGCGCTCCTCCGTCACGTCGCCGGCGACCACGAGGTGCGCGCGCCCGAGGGCCTCGTCGTCGTGCCCGCGCGACCACGCGACGGCGTCGAGCGTCCGTGCGACGGCGGCGCCGAGGCCGGTCGGGTTGCTGCCGAGCGCGTCCGCGATCCGTTCGAAGCGCCGCAGCCGGGAGGCCCGCCCGCCGCTCGGCGCGCCGCTCGCCTCCGCCACGGGGTCCGGTCGGCGGACGACGACGTAGCCGAACCCGACGGCGGTGACGTGTCGGGCGGCGAAGTCGTCGAGCCAGGCGTCGACGAGTCGGTCGTGGGTGGGGGTGCCGGGGCGCGTGCCGCCGTCGCGGATCCAGGTCTCGGCGTAGCGGGCGGGGTCCTGCTGCTCGCGCTCGACGACCCAGACGTCGACGTCGCGCGCCGACGCGGTGTCGTCGAACCAGCCGCGGACACGGTCGAGCCCGTCCTGACCCCATCGGTACTCCCAGTTCCCGAGGAGCTGCGCCGTGCCTCCCGGCTCGAGGTGCTCGGCGAGTACGCGCAGGACGGTCTCGACGAGGCCGTCGCCGATCATGCCGCCGTCGCGGTACTCGTACGAGGGGACGTCGTCGCGCCGGGGTGTGATGACGAACGGCGGATTCGACACGATGCGGTCGAACCGCTCTCCCGCGACGGGCTCGAACAGGGACCCGAGGCGGAACTCGATGCCGTCGAGCCCGTTGAGGTCGGCGTTGAACCGCGCGATCGCGAGGGCCCGCTCCGAGATGTCGGTCGCCACGACCTGGTCCGCGTGGCGACGCGCGTGCATCGCCTGGATCCCGCAGCCCGTGCCGAGGTCGAGCACGCGACGGACGGGGACGGGCACCATGAGGCCGCTCAGGGTCATCGTGGCACCACCGACGCCGAGCACGTGGTCCTCGCCGAGCGGCCCGCCGAGCACGGCCTCGCCGAGGTCGGACAGGATCCACCAGCTGCCCGCGCCGGCGTCGTCGACGAAGGCGTAGGGCCGGAGGTCGACCGCCGGGACGACGTGGTCGCCCACGACGCGCAGGAGGCCCGCGGCGGCGAGCGCCTCGACGCCGGCGGTGGGCAGGGCCGCGTCGGCGTCGGTCCGGGGCACGGCGACGCCGAGCACGAAGCACGTGGCGAGCGTGGCGGTGGGGGTCGGCGCTGTGGCGCTTGGTGCTGAGGGAGTCGGCGCAGTGGCGGTCGGTGCTGTGGCGGCGGGTGCTGTGGCGACGGGCGCTGTGGCGACGGGCGCTGTGGCGACGGGCGCTGTGGCGGTGGGTGCTCGGTCGTCCGCGCTGTCGTTCGTGGCACCGGTCGTCATGCCGGCGCGTCGCCGTGCGTCCAGGGCCCGGAGCGCGGGGACGCGGTCGCCACGGTGCAGGGCGGCCGCGGCGTCCGTGCCCCAGAGCGCGTCCACGGCGTCGACGGTATACCCCGCGGTGCGCAGGTCCTCGGCGAGCGCACGGGCGAGTGCGGCGTCGGGGACGATCCGGCGGGCGGGCGCCGGGGCGAGTTCGGGGGCGTGCTGCGTCGTCACGCGCGAGCCGGGGTGTGCGCGCCGGCCGTGCGCGGTGCGGGCAGCGGCGGCAGGTCCTCGAGGAGCACGGCGGGCGGGACCTGCCACGTGCGGACGAGGTCGAGCACGCCGGGGAACCGCTGGGCGATGACCTCGGTCCGGACGCGGCTGCGTCGTTCGAGGCCGTCCTGACGCTGCTCGAGCAGGCCGGCCTCGCGCAGGACCCGGAAGTGGTGCGTCAGCGTCGACTTCGGCCGGTCGATCCCCACCCATCCACAGGCCTGCTCGGATCCGTCGCCGTCGACGAGGTACCGGTGCAGGATGGTGAGGCGGATGGGGTCCGAGAGCGCCGCCATCACGCTCGGCAGCGCGATCGCGTCCGGGTCCGGCTGCGGCAGGAGCGGTGCCGGGGTGGGGGCGACGGCGACGGCTGCTGACATGCGCGGAAGGCTACCACCCAGTACTGGGCAGTACGACTCCGGTCGTACTGCGAGTACAGTACGAGTCTGCTCGTACTGCGACCGCGCGGCGCGAGCCCGAGGACCAGGAGGAACGGCATGGCACCGACGGAGCGCACGAGCGACCACGGACAGGCCGTGTCCACCCAGCCGCGACGCTCGGTCGTCGCCTTCTGGATCGTCGCGGCGATGATGTTCATCTCCGTCGCGTCGTCGGCCATCCCCTCGCCGATCTACCCCGTGTACGCGGCCGAGTGGCACCTGAGCCCGCTCATGCTCACCGGGGTGTTCGCGATCTACGTGGCCGGGCTCCTCGTCAGCCTGTTGACCGCCGGCGCGCTGTCCGACCACGTCGGCCGGAAGCCCGTGCTCGCGGTCGGTGCGCTCGGTGTCGTCGCCGCGATGGTGCTGTTCGTGCTCGCGAACGGGGTCGCGATGCTCATCGTCGCCCGCATCGTGCAGGGCGTCTTCGTGGGCGTGCTCATCGGGGCCCTCGGTGCGGCGCTCCTCGATCATTCACTCGAACGGCATCCCGCCTTCGCCGGTGTCCTCAACGGCGCCGTCCCGCCCATCGCCCTCGCGGTCGGGGCGCTCTCGAGCGGCATGCTCGTCGAGTGGGCACCGCTGCCCGAGCAACTCGTCTACATCGTCTTCGGCGCACTGCTCGTGCTCGCGGCGGCCACCCTCGTCGTCGTGCCGGAACGCGTCCGCAAGCAGCCCGGCGCGCTCCGGTCCCTGCGCCCCACCCTCGGGATCCCGGCGTCGTCGAAGCGCCTGTTCCGCAGCGTCGTCGGCGCCCTCGTGTCGAGCTGGGCGCTCGGCGGGATGTTCCTGTCCATCGTGCCGTCCCTCCTGCCGGCGGTGTTCGGCGTGACGGACCACGTGGCCGCGGGCGGGTTCATCGCGGCGTTCGCGGGTACCGGTGCGCTGACGGGGGTCGTCATCCAGCGCATGGACGCCCGTCACGCGGTCGTGCTCGGCCTCGTGGCGCTCGTCGTCGGGCCGGTCGTCACGCTCGGGTTCGTCGTCGCGCACCTGCTCGTGGGCGTCGTCGTCGGCGCCGTGATCGCGGGCGTCGGCTTCGGGGCGGGGTTCCAGGCAGGGCTGCGGATGCTGCTCGCCACGGCGTCCCCCGCGCACCGGGCCGGACTCCTGTCGGCGATCTACGTCGCGAGCTACCTGGCGTTCGGTGCACCGAGCGTCGTCGCGGGGGTGTTCGAGCCGAGCGTCGGGATCGTGCCCGTGAGCGTCGCCTACGGCGGGTTCGTCGTGCTCGCGGCGGTCGTCGCGCTCGTGGCCCAGCTCCGGTCGCCCCGGACCGCTGCGCTCGAGCAGGCCGCCGCCGACGAGGTCGAGCGCATCGCGACGGGGACGATCCGCACCGTCTGACGCCACCCCCGACCTGGATCACGCCCGGTTGAACCGCGTTCCGTCGTGTTGAACCGCGGAACAACCCGGTTCAACAGGGCGAAGCGCGGCTCAACGCGGGAGGAGCCGCAGCGGCAGCGCGATCAGCGCGACGAGGCCCCCATCGACCGATGGGCGTCGTCGTGCGCCGCGTCCACCGACGCCTTGCCCCGGTCGGCTGCAGCCCGCATCCGCGAGGACGGCGCGTGCCGACGGACCCGATCCCAGAAGTCGTGCAGCTTCCGGCGCAGCCAGGTCGAGATGCGGTGGAAGAACGCGAACTCGCTCGACAGGATCGTCAGACCGATGAACACGACGAGCCAGCCCGGCCCGGGCAGGGGCACGAGCGCGAGCCCGATGATGATGACGAGGCCGCCGACGATCCCGACGAGGACGCGGTAGACGAAGTGCACGTGGGGCCGCGCGTGGATCCACGCTCGCACGTCGCGGAACCAGTGGAACCGATGTCGCTTCGGCGGTACCGGCGCCGCGACGAGCGCCTGTCCGGGGGCTCGCGCCGCTCCATCGTCGTCCGCGGCACGGGGGTCGGCCCCGTCGGTGTGCACGCGGTCGCCGTCCATGGCTCGAGGCTAGGAACCCCGGCTGGGAAACCCCGGGGGTGCGGCTGGTGATGTCCCCCCGCGACGACCGGGAGGCCCGGCATCGGACAACCGGGAGCGGTCCCGCCACGAGCGACACCGGAGCAGACCGGTCATCCCGCGTGCGACTCAGCCCGCGTGTGCGACGCAGGTCCGCGCCCAGGGGACGGCGGCGAGTCGCGCCTGCGGGATGGGCTCGCCCCCGACGAGGCACCGTCCGTAGGACCCGTCATCGAGACGATGCAGCGCGGCGTCGACGAGCTCGAGCCGTCGGCGGGCGTCGTCACGGACCGCGCCGAGGGACCCGCGCTCCCAGGCGAGCGTGGCGCCCTCGGGGTCGTGCTCGTCGTCGCTGTTCGCACCGTCCCGCGCAGATGCGACGTCGTCCATGCTCCGCTCGACGGCACCGAGCAGTCGGCGTGAGCGGACCCGCTCGGCGAGCAGGGCCTCCCGGGCGTCGTCGTCCGTCCATGCGTCATCGGCCACCTGCTCGACGCTAGTGGCGGGACGGGCTCGCAGCGTGCCTCCCGGCCGGAATGCTCGCCGGGGTCCGTGCGTTCGCATGCACATGACGAAGAAGATCGGGTTCCTGTCCTTCGGGCACTGGCAGAACGTGCCGGGGTCCCGGGTGCGGTCCGCCCGCGAGGCCCTCGTGCAGGCGATCGACCTGGCCGTCGCCGCCGAGGAGGTCGGCGTGGACGGCGCGTACTTCCGCGTCCACCACTTCGCGCCGCAGCAGGCCGCGCCGTTCCCGCTGCTGTCCGCCATCGCGGCGCGGACGAGCCGCATCGAGATCGGCACCGGCGTCATCGACATGCGGTACGAGAACCCCCTCTACATGGCCGAGGAGGCCGCGGCCGCGGACCTCATCAGCGGCGGCCGCCTGCAGCTCGGCGTGAGCCGGGGATCGCCCGAGACGGCGCTCGCGGGCTACGAGTCGTTCGGGTACGCGCCCGCGGCGGGGCAGACCGACGCGGACATGGCCCGGCAGCACACCGCGATCTTCCGCCAGGCGATCGCCGGGCAGCCGATGGCGAACGCGAACCCGCAGATGACCGGCCGTGAGGGGTCGCTGCCCCTCTTCCCGCTGTCCGACACGCTCCCCGACCGCATCTGGTGGGGTGCCGGCACCCGCGCGACGGCGGAGTGGACCGCGGAGCAGGGCATGAACCTCATGTCGTCCACCCTCCTGACCGAGGACACCGGCGTGCCGTTCGACGAGCTGCAGGCCGAGCAGATCCAGCGGTTCCGCGACGCGTGGGCGGAGTCCGGCTGGGAGCGCACACCGCGCGTCTCCGTGTCGCGGAGCATCATCCCGATCACCGACGACGAGTCCCGCCACTACTTCGGCGTCCGGGCGCAGGTGGAGGGGCAGGACCAGGTCGGGCACCTCGACGGCGGCCTCGCGCGGTTCGGACGCTCGTACATCGGCGAGCCGGAGCAGCTCGTCGCCGAGCTCGCCCAGGACGCGGCCGTCGCGGCCGCCGACACCGTGCTCGTGACGGTGCCGAACCAGCTCGGCGTCGAGTTCAACGCGCGCCTGCTCGCCGGCGTCAGGGCCGTCGGGACCGAGCTCGGCTGGGACCGGGAGGCCGTGGGCGCGGCCTGAACGTACCTCCCGTCCGGTTTGTCCCCCCTTCTGCCGACACTCGTGCTGGGGCTGGGGCGGGTGGGACGCGCTTCGTAGGCTCGATCGCGTTCCACCCCTCCCAGGATCAGGAGACGTCCCCGTGTCACTGCCGGCTGCTGGCTGGTTCCCCGACCCCGCCGATGCGACGCGTCTGCGGTGGTGGGACGGTCGCACGTGGGGCAGTGCCACGCAGGCGCCCGCGCTGGCCGACCGGACACTGGCCCCCACGACGCCCGAGTCCGTCGCCCCGCACTTCTCGGTGACGTCGCAGGACCTCGACGAGCACGGCTGGGCGTGCGGATCCCGCACGGGATCGATCGCGCTCACCCCGGGCGGCCGGTTCAGCGTGCACGCCGCGCGGCGCTTCTGCCTGTTCGGCTGGGGCTCGCTCGCGCTGGCGTTGCTCGCCCTGGTGGTCGACCCGTTCGGGATCGTCAGCCTGCTCGCGGTGCTCGCCGCGATCGTGGGCATCGCCCGCCCCCGAGCCACGGGGGTGTGGCGCGTCGCCGCGCGCAGCATGGCCTTCACGGCAGCCGTGCTCGGCATCATGACCCTGGCGCTCGCCGCGAGTCAGCTCACGGGCGCCGTCCCCGCCTGATCGGGCGGCGCGTCCGGCCACGGGCGGCACGGCAGGCCAGGCGGCGCGTCAGGCCGCGGGCGGCGTCAGGCCGCGTCCGGCGCGGACCGCTCGACGAGCCGGGCCACGGCCGCGATCGGGATGCCGATCCAGTCCGGACGGTTGCGCGCCTCGTACACGGCCTCGTAGACGGCCTTGTCGATCTCGAACGCATCGAGCAGGGTCCGCTGGGCACGGATGTCCGTCCCGGACGCCGCGATGTACCCGTCCACGAAGGCGCGGCGCGCATCGTGCGCCCAGCCACTCGCATCGGTCGGGTGGTCGCCGTGCTGCAGGGCGCCGGCGACGTAGTCGAACGAGCGGAGCATGCCCGCGACGTCCCGCAGTGTGACGTCGGGGCGTGACCGCTCGGGCATCGGCCGGAGCGGCTCGCCCTCGAAGTCGAGGAGCACCCAGCCGCGGTCGGGCGACGAGACCGCCTGCCCCAGGTGGAGGTCGCCGTGGATGCGCTGGAGCCGAGGCCATTCGAGACCCTCGGCGGCGTCGTAGATCCTGCGGATCGCGTCGGCGTGCTCGGCGACGGCGGGCACCTCATCCGAGGCGACCTCGAGCCGCTGCCGCATCGACCCGACCGCCGAGGCGATCTCGTCGGTGCCGGCCGCGACCGTCGGGAGCTGCTCGGCGAGCACCGCGTGCACCTCGGCCGTCGCCTGCCCGAGACCGTGGGCCTGCTCGGTGAAGTCCACGCCGTCCTGCGCGGCCTGCAGCGCCACGCGCCAGGCGTCCTCGAGCCCCGGCAGGAACTCCTGCGCGAACGCGAGGTGGCCCGTCGCCCTGCCCTCGTCCCGCCCGACGTCCGGCCAGGTGCCCCGGAGCGCCCCGAACGACCTCGGCACGCGCGTCGAGCCACCTGCCGAGAGCGCGGCCTGGGAGGTCACGTCCGGGTTGTCGCCGTGGTGCAGGACCCGGAACACCTTGACGATGACCTGCCCGCCGCCGCCGTCGACGTCGCAGATCACGGACGTGTTCGACTGTTCGCCGCGGAGCACCCGGACGGCGGTCACGGCACCGATGTCGGCGAGGTGCTGCCCCTCCACGCTGGCGCCGTCGGCCTGCACGGTCGCGCCGCCGTCGATCGTCCCGAGCAGCCACCGTGCGTACGCGGCGTCGTGCGGCCCGTCGTAGAGCCACCGTTCGCCGTCCGTGGCGATGAGGACCTCGTCGAGCGCGTCGACCGGCTCGGTCCGCACGGTGAGCGGCACCTGGTACAGCACGGGCGTGCTCGGGGCGTCGTCGATGACGAGCTGCGTGCTGACCCGGACGCCGTCGACCTCCCCCTCGAGGGCGGCGATGAGCCGGAGCGCGGGGTCGAGGCCCTTCGCGGCGTACCAGCGCTGCCCCGCCATCCACGCGGCCACGACCTCGTGGGTCAGGGCGTCGACCCGGCGGTCGTCGCGCGGCTCCGAGGTCGATGTCGGGTCCGTCGCGGCGGTGGTCGGGGCTGCGTCGCTCATGCGCCGGAGCGTACGCCGGACGGACCGGCGCGGTTCCCTGGTCCGCGCCGGGAGGCCGTGGTCGGCTCCGGCTTGCCCGGGACCCGGGCAGCGCGGCAGGTCGGAGCCCGCGTGGGACACTGGCCCCGTGCCGCACTACCTCGAGGACCTCGCCGCCGGACAGACCTTCGTGACCCCGGGTCGCACGATCACCGAGGCGGACGTCGTGTCGTTCGCGTCGTGGACGAACGACAACAACCAGGTGCACACCGATGTCGAGTTCGCGAAGCAGACGCGGTACGGCCAGCGCATCGTCCACGGCATGCTCGGCGCGTCCCTGTGCCTGGGGCTGATCGCCCGCACCGGCGTGTTCGAGGGCTCCGCCGTCGCGCTCCTCGGCATCGACGGCTGGCGGTTCACCGCGCCCGTGTTCATCGGTGACACGCTCACCTGCACGGTCGAGATCCTGTCCACCCGTCGCACGAGCTCCGGCCGCACCGGCATCGTCGAGCGCACCGTGACCCTCCGGAACCAGCACGGCGAGGTCGTGCAGACCGGACGCATGGACGTCATGGTCCTCACCCGCGAGGCCGCCATCGAGTGACCTCCCGTCGGAGCGCGCGCGCCCGTCGCGCCTCTGCGATCATCGAGGTCGTGCCAGCTCTGCCGACGCCCGTCAGCACGGCCGTCCACGGCGTGGGCGGGGCCTCCCGGCCGCGGCGGCTCGCCCGCCTGATCCGGATCGCCCTGGAGGGACGGCACAGCGGGTGGACCGCCCCGCTCCTGCTGTGGGTCGGCTCCCGTGCGGTGAGCACCGTGCTGCTCGTCGGCGTGCTGCTCGTCGGGGCCGCCGCCGGACACGAGCCGGAGGGCCACGGCGGCGCCCACGGTCTGCTGGCGTTCTCCGGCTCCTGGGACGCGTGGTGGTACCAGACCGTCGCGGTGCACGGGTACCCGCGGTCCGTCCCCCTGGACCACCACGGGCACGTCGAGCCGAACGCGTGGGCGTTCCTCCCGGTGTTCCCCGCCGTCGTCCGTGTCGTCATGGCCGTCACCGGGCTGTCCTTCTGGGGTGCGGGCGTCGTCGTGTCCCTGCTCAGCGGCGCCGGCGGCACGGTCGTGCTCTACCGGCTCGTCCGCGCCGTCGCCGGGTCCCGACGGGCCCGGCGCGCCACGGCCCTGTTCGTGTTCGGGCCGCTCGGGTTCCTGCTGCAGGTGCCCTACGCCGAGGCGCTGTCCCTGCTGCTCGTCGCGGGCGCGTTGCTCGCACTCGTGCAACGCCGGTATCCGCTCGTGGCCGCCCTGGGCGTGGTCGCCGCGTTCACCCGCCCGGGCGCCCTCGCGCTGTCCGTCGCGGTCGCCGTGCACCTCGTCGCCATCGAGGTCCGGGCCGGTCGATCGCGCACCCGGGGCCTGCCCGCCCGACGGTGGATCCACCGCGTCCCCTGGACCACGCGCCTCGGCCTCGCCGTCACCGGGATCGTGGTCGCGGTGGCCGGTCTGGCCTGGCCGTTCATCGCGAGCGCGGTCACCGGGCGGCCGGACACCTACCTCGACAGCGAGCTCGCCTGGTGGACCGGGTACGTCGGCCACGTCCACTTCGTGCCGATGACCCCGTGGTTCATGCTCGCCGGACGGTGGCTCGGGAACGGCGGGTTCGTCCTGGTGATCGCCGTGATCGCCGCCGCGGTGTGGCTGCTCGTCCGGCGGAGCACGCGCGCGCTCGGGCCCGAGGTGGTCGGGTTCGTGGCCGCGTACGGGGTCTACCTCGTCGCGGTGTTCCTGCCACAGCAGAGCCTCGTGCGGCTGCTCATGCCCGCCGCACCCGTGCTCGGGACCGACCTGTTCGTGCGGACGCGGCGGCGCACCGTCGTGCTCGCCGTCGTCGGCGTGGTGCTGCAGGCGATCGCGATCGTGCTCATCTGGTACATCGGGTTCCCGTGACCCGGCTCCCCGTTGTGGTGCGGCGCGTTCGCCCCCCTGTGCCGATGCGCCGACCCGCTTCGGCGGCCAGCGCTCCCCTATGCGTCGAAGGTGTGGAACCAGGCCGTGCCACCGGGGTGCTGCACGGTGAGCATCTCGTCGAGGTCACGGTAGGGGCCGTCCTCGTTGTGGCTCGCCGACTTGATGAGCACCGTGCCGTCGGCCTGCGGGAACACCTCGGACACGATCGTCGTGTGGTCCGGTGACCCGTTGCCGTTCCAGTCCCACATGACGATGTCACCGACCCCGACCTTCGCGCGCTCGTCCAGCGTGCGCCGTGTGAGCCCGAAGGCGGCGGCGTTCGTCTGCAACCACGGGTCGAGCGACGGGCAGTAGGTCCAGGTGGCGGAGTGCACGGCCCCGGCGTCGTGGTTGTACCAGTCGTCGCGCTGCTGCCACCCGCGGGCGACGAGCGTCTGGCTGACGAAGTTCGCGCAGTCGCCGCCGATCGCGTTCATGTTGCCGTACTCCGCCAGGTTGTAGTTCGACCAGTGCGCCATCGCGTACTGGAGCTGACGGTCGACGGCGGTCAGCGCGGCGTACGTCAGCGTCGTCGTGGCGACGGGCGTTCCCGCGGTGGCTGCGGTGGGCGTCGGGGTCGAGGTCGCGCCGCTCGTGGCGGTGTCCCCGCTCACGCCGTCGTTGCTCGTGCTGCCGTTGCCGTCCGACGTCGTCACGTTCGCCGACGGCACCGGCTCCACCGCACGGGTGAACAGCGCCACCTCCGCGCGCCCCGGGGCGTAGGAGGCCTGGTGCGGAGCCGTGAAGGTCAACCGCTCGTCCGTCGCGTGGACGTCCCGTGCCGCGAGCCCGCCGACCGTCACGCCCGCGACCCGCGCCAGCCCGGACCCCGTGATGGTCACGGTCACCCCGCCGGCCAAGGGCACCTGCGCCGGCGACAGCGCCCGTGCGACCGGGTGCGCCGCGCCTGTCGACGCGCTGCCCGTCGTGGGTCCGTGCGTCGCGGACCCTGAGGACCGGTCGTCCGCCGTGCACGCCGCGAGCGCCAGGCCGACACCGGCGACACCCGCCAGCGAGAACAGGGAACGTCGGGTGAGCGCGGCGGGAGCAGTCATCGTCCGGACAGGGTAAGCGATACGTCCGAGGATGCGCCGGTGGCCCACCGTTCCCGAGATCTGGAACCCCGAGACGACCGGCGCCGCTCAGGACCGCGAACCGGTGACGTTCACCAGCCAGGTGACGCCGAAGCGGTCGGTCAGCATCCCGAACTCGTCACCCCACGGCGCGGCGGTCAACGGCGCGATGATCGTCGCCCCGTCGGCCAGACCGTCCCAGTAGCCGTGGAGCTCCTGCCCGTCGTCGCCGCTCAACGAGATGCTGATGCGGGACCCTGTCGGGGCCTCCATGCTGTTCGGCGTGTCCGAGGCCATGAGCAGGAGGCCGTGCGGGGTCACCAGGACGCTGTGCATCACCTTGTCCTGCTCGGTCGGGTCCTCACTCGCGTGCATCTCGCCGAACGTCGACAGCGTCAAGTCGCCGCCGAAGACGTCGCGGTAGAACTCCATCGCCTGGCGGGCCTCGTCACGGAAACCGATGTAGGGGTTGAGTGCGGTGGGCATCGTCGCTCCTCGCGTGCTGGCTGTGGAGCGGCGTGCGCCCCGTCGCGGTGCGCCCATGGTGCCAGAGGCCGCTGCGCACCACCACCATCGCCCGCAGCGCAGAACGAGCATGCCGAGACGACAGGTGCAGAACGACCACCCGCCGAGACGGCGAGAGGCCCGGATCCTGGTGGACCCGGGCCTCTCGCCGCGCGGTTCTCGGTGGAGCTAAGGGGATTCGAACCCCTGACCTTCTCATTGCGAACGAGACGCGCTACCAACTGCGCCATAGCCCCGAGTGCCCAGCAAGACTAGCACCGCAGCAGGCTCGATCCGAAATCGAGCCCGGCACGACATCGGTCCGGCCGGGCGACCGCGTTCAGACCGCGCGGCGGCGGCGGAGGACCGCGTCGAGGTCCGTGCGCTCCCACGAGTCCTCGTCGATGATCCCCATACCCGCGTACTTGCTCGGCGGTGCCGACGGTGCGGCCGGTTCCGGCCGCCGGTCGTCCGCGGTCCGGGTGGCGGTGGTCGAGCCTCCCGGCTGTGGTCCACCAGCGGCCCCGTCCGCGGCGGGAGCGCGCAGCCCCATCCGCTCGGCCAGGGTCGTCGGCGTCGCCTGGTCGTGCTCGGCGAGCGCGGCCGCAGCGGCCTCGACATCGGATCGGATCGGCGTGACCCGAGCGAGGTCGGGGTCGGTCGCGCCCGCGGCCACCGCAGCTGCCTCTGCTCGGCGTCGCGCTGCTTCCGCGTCCGCAGCCGCAGCGGCCTCGGCGACACGCTCGCGGAGGCGTGCGGCGAGCGCCGCCGACGACTCCTCGGCTGCCTGGCGGGCTTCCGCACGGGCGCGCTCCACGTCGGGTCGCGACACGTAGAGCGGCTTGGGGACCTCCACGGGCGTCCAGCTCCGGTCCTCGGCGGCCGGTGCGGTCTCCGCTGTGCCAACGGCGGTGTCGATCGGAGCGGCGTTCCGTGCCCGTGCGGACCGGGCGCGCGGTGCGGGTGCCCGGGTCGCCGCGGCGACCCCGGCGGCACGGCGCATCCGGGCACGGCCGACGGCGGCGAGCTGCGCGAGGACCGCCACCGCCCCCACGACCACGAGCGCGGCGGCGAGCGCCATGAGCCACATCGCCGGTGCGGCGACGAGCGTCACCACGGTGACCACGAGCCCGACGAAGCCGATGAGCGTCGCCCCCAGTCGAGAACGACGCATGCGGCGGGCAGTGAGCGCCGGCGACGCGGCGACCCGCTCGAGCTCTGGCTCCTGCTCCGCCAGGCGTCGCGTGATCTCACGCTGGCGTGCGGCCTCGTGTGCTCGGACGATGGCGCGGCGCCGGGCTTCTTCGCTCGCGGCCACACGCTGGGCCTCTGCCAGGGATCGGGCGTTCATCTCGATGCGGACCTCGTCCGGGAGTTCGGCGGTCTGTGCGAGGATCCGGAGCGTCTGCTGCAGACGTACCGCGTTGCGCTCCGTGGCGAGGTACTGCCGACGCGCGTGCCACGAGGGCATGAGGTAGACGAGCCACAGCACCGCCGCGATGAGGAGGACGATGCCTCCGCTCCAGGACCCGATGCTCACGGGGAACACGGTATGGGCGGGCCGCGCGCCGATCGGTCATTGCGCGTCGCGTGTTGAGCGAGTCGCGCCGGATTCGGGTTGTGGAGGACGAGTTCAGCCGCGGCGCGAGGTCGCGATCGGCATCGCGGCCTCCTCACGGGCCTGGTCGGGCACGCTGCCCTGACCTGCGGGCACGGCGCCGCGCACCCAGCGGTCGAGGACGCCCTCGCGGACCTCCTCGGCCACGAGCGCGAAGCAGAAGTGGTCGCGCCAGTCACCGTTGATGTGGATGTACCGGCGTCGCAGGCCCTCGTACCGGAACCCGAGCTTCTCGACGACCCGGAGCGAGGGCGCGTTCTCCGGACGGATGCAGATCTCCACCCGGTGGATCCCGACGGAACGGAAGCAGTGGTCGGTCGCGAGCGCGACGGCGGTCGGGGTCACGTTGTGCCCCGCGGCGCTCTCGACCACCCAGTAACCGATCGACGCACTGGCGAGCGAGCCGTAGCTGATGCCCGACACGTTGAGCTGTCCGACGAACCGGCCGTCGAGCTCCATGGCGAAGGGCAGGCCGAGCCCTGCACGCGCGTTCGCCTGCAGGGCCCGGATGCTCCCACGGACGTCCGCCGACACGAGTCCCGACGGGTTCGTGGCCTCCCAGGTCCGCAACCAGCTCCGGTTCATCGACAGGGCCATGTCGAGGTCACGGGTGTCACGGAGGCGCAGCGGGCGGATGGTGATCCGACCGTGCGTCAGGGTGGGGATGGTCGTCATCGGGGGATCGCGTTCCTGGTTCGGGTGTCCCGGACGGGACGGCTACTCGCCCGCGTTGAACTCCTTGAGCCATTCCTTGAGCTCGGGGCCGAGGTCGTCGCGGTCGGAGGCGAGCTGGACGATCGCCTTGATGTAGTCGAGTTTGTCACCCGTGTCGTACCGGCGTCCACGGAACACGACGCCGTACACGCCACCCGTCCACTCCTCGGCGCCGGCCATCTTCATGAGCGCGTCCGTGAGCTGGATCTCGCCGCCCTTGCCCGGCTCCTGCTTCTCGAGGACGTCGAACACCTCGGGGCGGATCACGTAGCGACCGATGATCGCGAGGTTGGAGGGGGCCTCCCCCTGGGCGGGCTTCTCGACGAGACCGGTGATCTTGACGACGTCGTCCTCGTCGGTCTCCTCGACGGTCGCGATGCCGTACATGTGGGTCTGGGACGCCGGGACCTCGAGCAGGGCGACGACGGTCGCGTTCTTCTCGTCCTGCACCTCGATCATGCGCTTGAGCAGCGGATCACGAGCGTCGATGATGTCGTCGCCGAGGAGCACGGCGAACGGCTCGCGGCCGACGTGCATCTTGGCGCGGAGCACGGCGTGGCCGAGGCCCAGCGGGTCGCCCTGGCGCACGTAGTGCATGTCGGCGAGGTCCGTCGACTGGTTCACCTTGGCGAGCTTGTCGTGGTCGCCCTTCTTGCGGAGGGTCTCCTCGAGCTCCGACACGTGGTCGAAGTGGTTCTCGAGCGCGTTCTTGTTGCGACCGGTGATCATGAGGACGTCATGGAGGCCCGCGTCGACGGCTTCCTCGACCACGTACTGGATCGCGGGCTTGTCGACGACCGGGAGCATCTCCTTCGGCATCGCCTTGGTCGCGGGGAGGAACCGCGTCCCCAGCCCTGCGGCCGGGATCACTGCTTTGGAAATCTGGAAACCCATGGCGACGAGCGTATCCGCTGCCCCCACGACGCGGGCGTTAACGGACGGGGGACCGTGTGGAGGACACATGGCCACGCGGGGACGAGCCGTTAAGCTCGTGGCCATGAGCGCCGAGAGCGACATCGGGAACGCCAAACGAGCCCTCCGTGCCGAGCTGCGGCAACGTCGCCGCATGCACACCGCGTCGGAGCGGAGCGCGTTCACCACGGACCTCACCGCCACGCTCCAGCGCTTCGTGGAGGAGCGGGCGATCTCCTCGCTGTCGGCCTACCTCCCGTCGTCCGACGAGCCCAACGTCCGCCCGTTCCTCAACTGGGCGTTCGACGCGGGCATCCGCACGCTGTTCCCGATCGCCCGGGACGACGGCCTGCTGGACTGGGCCGTGGGGGACGGCGAGACCGAGCACCAGGGTCTGGCGGGCGTCCCCGAGGTCGTCGGCGAGGTGCTCTCGCCGATCGCGATCAACGACGTCGACGTCATCCTCGCGCCCGCGGCCGCCGTGGACCGAGCCGGCATGCGGATGGGCTGGGGGCGCGGCTACTACGACAAGACCCTCGGATCCATGGCCAAGCGTCCGCCCGTCTATGCTGTGGTGTTCGACGCGGAGTACGTGGACGAGGTCCCTCGCGAGCGCCACGACCAGCCCGTCGACGGCATCATCACCCCATCGCGCATCCTCACCTTCCGGAGCTGACGTGCCCACCTACTCCTACCGCTGCACCGAGTGCGGTACCGCCTTCGACGTCAAGCAGTCCTTCTCGGACGCGGCCCTGACCGAGTGCCCGACCTGCGGCGGCGTGCTCCGCAAGGTGTTCAGCCCCGTCGGAGTGACGTTCAACGGGTCCGGCTTCTACCGCACGGACTCCCGGTCGTCGTCCGGGGCATCGGGGACGAAGTCCGAGTCCGGTGGCGGATCGACACCGAGCGAGTCGTCGTCGTCGAGTTCGACCTCGTCGAGTTCATCCGGTTCGACCTCGTCGAGTTCATCCGGTTCGTCCTCCACAGGCTCGTCCTCACCGTCGTCGTCCTCATCCGGGAGCTCCAGCGCGGCCTGAGTCGTGCTCCGTCGGTAGCGTGATCCGTGCCGGTCGACTGGACGCCCGGCCGGTCCCCGTGGCGCGGGCCGACACCTGGACACGAGGGGGTCCCGTGAAGGGCTTCAGGGAGTTCCTGCTCCGCGGCAACGTCATCGACCTCGCAGTCGCCGTCGTCATCGGCGCCGCGTTCACCGCGATCGTCAACACGATCGTCACGGCGGTGATCAACCCGGCGGTCGGGGCGCTGTTCAACGCGTCGAGCCTCGAGCACACCTGGGTCCTCACGATCCCCGGAGTCGGCGGGGCGCACGCCGAGCTCCACTTCGGTTCCGTGCTCGGTGCCGTGATCCAGTTCGTCATCGTGGCCGCGGTCGTCTACTTCGCGCTCGTGCTGCCGGTCAACCGCCTGAGGAAGCTCGCGTTCAAGCGCGTCGAGAACGACGTCGAGCAGCCGCCGGCGGACGTCCCGCCGACCGATGTCGAGGTCCTCCTCGAGATCCGCGACCTGCTCCGACAGCAGCAGGGGATCACCGGTCAGGCCGCGGGCGCGCACGTCGCCCCCACCGACGCGCCGACGGGACCGGGCATCAGCGGCACGACGAAGCTCTGAGACCGGGCCGATCGCTCGCCACCCAGGTGCCGGAGGCACCGCCGCTATCCTGAGTGGATGGGCGACCGGCGGGTTCGCCACGACGGCGAACGAGAGGCCCGACGCCATGGCGGACATCAGTGGGAGGCGAGCCCGTCCGGACTGGCAGACCTGGCCGAACCTGCTGACGCTCGTCCGGTTCGTCCTCATCCCCGTGTACGTCGGACTGGTCGTCGCGGGACACCCCGGATGGGGCCTCGTGTCGCTGGTCGGACTCGGGGTCACCGACTGGGCGGACGGCTTCATCGCCCGCCGATTCCACCAGGAGTCCGCACTCGGCAAGGCGCTGGATCCCGTGGCGGACCGCTTGTCGATCGTCGCGATCGTGTTGTCGCTGGTCCTCGTCGGGCTCCTGCCGTGGGTCGTCGTCGCCGTGGTGGTGGTCGTGGACCTGGTGCTCGTCGCCATGTCGAGCGCGTTGTTCCGCGGGTCACCAGACCTCGACGTGACCTGGACGGGCAAGATCCGCTCGGCGCTGCTGTTCGTCGGGCTGCCCGTGCTGCTGTTCTCGTCGACGTCGGTCGCCGAACACCTCACGTGGGTGCGTGTCGTCGCCCTCGTGTGCATCGTCCTCGGCACGGTCGGGCACGTGCTCGCCGGCGTACAGTACGCCGCTGCCATGGTGCGGAAGCGCCGCGGCGACGCCGTCCCCGCTCGCTGAGGTCGGCACCGCGCGGACGGCAGTCTCCTCGCTGACCTCGCGCTGCCGAGGCTGCCACGCTTCCCCGATCGACGCGTCGCCCCTGGGTACGTGAGCCGCACAGTTCCATCCCCCGACTTCCGCCGCCGACACGACCGTTGTCGGGCGACGCGTTGAACGTCGTCCCGGTCCGACGGGGGCCGTGCGAGGGCGGAACGGGGAGGCGGCAGGGCTCACGGGCGGCGGGAGGGCCGCCTCAGCCCCAGTGCGGCGGCCGGTCGCCCAGCAGCCGCGCGTCGTTCTCCCCCGCGCCGTGCCGCTCCGGCTCGGGCGCGGGGTTCGGGTCCGTTCCCGGCGCCGGAGCGGTCGTGACCCGGCGGCGGCGAGTGGGGCCTCCCGGCCGTCGGTCATGAGCGGCCGTGGCGCCGTCAGACGTGCGGTCCTGTGCGCCCGTCGTCCGCCCGGCGGACGAGTCGCCCGCGGGACCAACGGCGGACGGGTCGCCCGCGGGACCAACGGCGGACGGGTCGCCCGCGGGGCCGGCGGCGACGGCCTCCGCCCCCGTGGCGGAACGGACGTCGGCGTGGGCCGCCCAGCTCCCGCGGAGCTGTTCCGTCCCTGGGGTGACCGGTCCGGCCGGTCGGGAGGCGCGCCTCCCGGTCATCGGGACCAGCTGGCGGTCGGTGGCCAGCCCGCGGTCACTGCCGGGCCGGGACCGGCGGGATCGCGATCTCCTGCGTCGCACCACGGTCGACGCCGAGCACCTGGGCGACCGTCGTGGCGACGCGGTCCGGGTCGGAGAAGAGCTGGAAGGCGTGGACGCGCACGTAGTGCCAGCCGAGCCGTCGGAGCACCTCGGGCCGGAGGCGCAGCGACTCGCGCAGGGAGCCCTTGGCGAGCGACGCGTCGGTCTCGATCGTCACGCAGACCCCGCCGTGCGCGGCGACGAGGCCGAGCTTGCCGCGGTGTCCGAGCGCCACGGGGATGCCGCGCATCTCGAGCCGGCGGGCGAGGTCGACGAGCAGCGGGTCGCTGTCGTCGGGCACGTACTCCATGCTCGTGCGGGCCCGGACCTCGGCGAGGATCTCGGCGAGCGCGACGGTGCCGTGACCCATGCGCTCGGCCTCGATGTCGGACGGCTGGAAGCACGTGACGATGATCATCGACCGGCGGGCGCGGGTCATCGCGACGGCGAGCAGGCGTTCGCCGCCGGGCTTGCCGAGC
Source organism: Curtobacterium sp. MCBD17_013 (assembly GCF_003234565.1). GTDB lineage: Bacteria > Actinomycetota > Actinomycetes > Actinomycetales > Microbacteriaceae > Curtobacterium. The sequence continues at coordinate 48,829 of NZ_QKTU01000007.1, forward strand.
GGACCGAAGTCGCGGAGGACGCGGCCGTGGGGCGTGCGGCCGTAGCCGATCGAGAACACGACGCGGTCGCGGCTCTGGGCGACGGACTGCTCGAGCGTCGCCACCATGAACGGCTCGGGGCGGTCGCCGATCACGAACTCGGTGAGGTCCTTGTGGCCCTGCACGGCGGCGAGGACGGCCTGCTCGACACGAACGGCGTGCTTGGCGGACGCCGTGATGACCATGAGCGACTCGGTCGGCCGGTTCTTGGCGTGGTCGAGGACGAGCCGCACGACGCGGTCGACCTCGGCGTCGACGCTCTCGACGGCGCCGGACTCGGGGTCCGGCACGGCCTTGCCCTCGGCGACGTAGTCGATCGCGATCGAGCCGTGGCCGAGGAACGAACCCGCCCACGGCAGGGACTCGATGCGGCCCCCGTAGAAGCGCCGGTTCACGAGCTCCGCGAGGTCCTCGCCGCCGGCGCGGTACGAGCGCGTGAGCGACAGGGTCGGCAGGAGCGTCGAGAGCTTCGCCAGCGCGGAGTCGGCGTGCAGCGAGTCGAGCGTCTGCTCGTCGACGCGGAGCGCCCGGTGGTCCGGGTCGACCGCGATGCGGAACGGGGACGGCGTCTGGGTGACCGGGTCGCCGAAGACCACGGTCTGCTTGGCGCGGCGGATCGCCCCGACGGTCTCGGCGATCGTCACGGCACCGGCGTCGACGAGGATCACGGTGTCGAACGGCATCGTGTCGGCGATCTGCGGGACCTCGTACGGCGACGCGAGCCAAACGGGTGCGATGGCGCGGGACAGGTGCGGTGCGGAGTCCTGCAGCAGCCGCGACGTGATCGCGGGCTGCCGGAGCTGCGCCTTGAGCTGCGCGGCCTCGTCCGGCCAGTCGACCAGGCCGACCTTCCAGTTCTCGGCGAGCTGCCACGCCAGGCCCTGGGACACCCCGGCGGCGTGGGCGTCGTCGACGAGCCGGAAGTCCGCCTCGACGCGGTCGAGCATGTCGGTGTTCGCCCCGAGCAGGGCGCGGTCGCCCTCGAGCAGCATCTCGAGGCAGGACTGCCACCACGCGAGCTCGAGCTCGGCCGGCACCTGGGACTCGGGCACGTGGCGGTTCGCCAGGTCGGTGATGAGCGGTTCGAGCTGCAGGTCGCGCAGGGTCGTCATGAGCTCCGTGCGCTCCTGCAGGTTGTGCAGGACGTCGCTCTCGGCCGCGAGCTCGCCGATGTCCGCGACGAGCTGGTCGATCGGCAGGTTGGCGAGCTGCCGCTCACGGGACGTGTTGCCGAGCGGCTCGTCGAGACGCGCGAGGTCCTCGGCGACGTTCGAGTAGAGCACCTGGACGTCGGCGATGCCGGTGGGGATCTCCGGGGCGACGCCGGCCGCCACGTACCGCTGCCACAGGACCCGCTGCTGCTGGACCCGCGTCAGGGCCTCGTGCAGGTCGGACACGTGCACGCCCGGACGGACGTACTCGCGGGCGAGCTTCTTGAGGCGACGGCGGTTCGTCGCCGACATCGGGGCACCCTCACCCCGCGGGGCCGTCGCCGCGACGAGCTCGGACACGGAGCGATCGAACACGACGGGCAGGAAGCGGTCGAGGGTGTCGCGGATCTCGGTGAGGAGCCGCAGGTACACGCCGAGTTCGCCGATCGTCGTGAACGGCCGCATGTGGGTCGAGCCGATGAGGTCGTTCGCGCGCTGCAGCAGCGTCGGCAGCTCGGTGGCGTGCAGGCCCTGCGCGGTCTGGTGTGCCTTGTGCGCGGCGGCGCTGGACGCGAACCGGGCGCCGTACCAGGGCGAGTCGTCCGGCCCGTACTTGAACTCGCCGAGGTTCGCGGCACTCACCATCGTCTCGGCGACGCGCGCGCGACCGTCGACCATGGCCTCCACGGACGACCGCGACAGGCGCGCGGTCGTGGCGGGCGGGACCGGGAGGAGCGACAGACGGGACAGCTCGACCAGACAGTCGAGCACGGAGACACCGAACGCCGGGTCGACGCGGCCGAGCGCGCCGCGGTAGTCGAGCAGGACCTTTCGGAGCCGGACGAGCGCGTCGTCGACCTCGCGGAGGTTCGGCTTCGTCGACTTCTCGTTGCGGCCGATCGCGCGGATGAGGTCGCGCCGGAGGGTCGCGGGGGTGACGGCGACGCCGGGCAGCTGGACCTCGACGAACCGGCTGGCGATGCCGCGCAGGGTCGCGCGCCGCGGGCTGACGACGAGCACGCGCTTGTTGGCGGCGACGAGGCCACCGAGGGCGTTCACGATGGTCTGGGTGCCACCCGTGCCGGGCAGGGTCTTGACCACGATGGAGTTGCCCGCCGTGATCTGCGCGATCACGTTCTCCTGCTCGTCGTCGGCGTCGAGCAGGAGCGTGTCGGTCTCGGGGCTGCGCTCGTCGGACGGCGTCTGCTCGACCGGCCGGTAGGACTGCTCGACCTGCCACTTGGCGCTCGGGTTGCCGGCGAGGGCGTCGAGCACCGGGTGCGAGAGGTCGCGGGTGTCCTCGACCATGCTCGACGCGACCTCGGCGAACGTCGACACGACGAGGCGCGGGTGGACGCTGAAGTGCGGCAGGTGCGCGGTGAGGCCGCGGAGGCGGTCGATGACCGGGTTCGGCGTGAACGAGCCGTCCTGCTGGGCGAGCGCGACGAAGGCCTCGGCGTCGAGCACGATCCCGAACTGGTCGCGCAGGGCGTCGGCGAGCGCCGGGTTGAGGACGGGCTGGCCGAGCAGTCGGACCTCGAAGTCACGCCCGTGGCGGCGGATGGCGAGCGGCCGGAGGAGGACCGGCCCGCGGTGGTCGACGTCGGCGTGCCGCCAGTCCACCATGCCGATGCCGAGCTCGACCGCGTCGATCCCGCGCACCGTCGCGAGCTCCGTGCCCTTCTCCTCCACGAACCCCGCGGCGATGCGGGCGGCGCGGAACGCGACCTCGTCGCGGATGAGGCTCGACAGCAGGGTCGTCTTGCCGGTGATGAACTGTGCCAGGCCACCCGGGTGGGTCGTGCTGAGCTCGATGCGAGCCCGGGGGTGATCCGAGAAGTGGATGAGCGGGGACGTGCCACCGACACCGGAGAGCTGCTCGCGCCAGGCGTCCCACACGGGCTCGGCCGCGTTCCCCGCCGTGAGTCGCGGGTCCCCGAGGCTCAGCTGCTGTGGGCTCGTCACCTGCTCGGGCGCGCGCAGGTCATCGGCGCGGACGTCGTCATCCACGTCGTCCTCGCGCTCTGCAGTCCTGTCGACACGCCACACACCGATACTGTAGGCGGCCCGCCGAGCCCCGACGGTCAATGAACGCCGATTTCGACACATCCGAGCGTGATCACGCGACCCTCCACACGCAGCCCTCCGCGGCCCCTGGCGCGCGGGGGTGGGTGTGGTACCAACGACGCATGGCCATCGACGACCGTCCGCGCACCTCCACCTCCGAACGCCGTGCCGTCCCGGCCGAGATCAGCCGGTCCTGGCTCCTGGTCGCCGCGACCGCCGAGCACGGCTTCGACCGCGCTGCGCGGTCCCGGGCCGACCAGGTCGTGCTCGACATCGAGGACGCGGTCGACCCGAAGCGCAAGCCGGAGGCCCGCGCCACCGTCGCCGCGCGGCTCGCGGGCGGCGGATCGGCATGGGTGCGCATCAACGACGTCACGACGCCGTTCTGGGCGGACGACGTCGAGGCACTCCGCGGCCTGCCCGGACTGCGGGGCGTCGTCCTCGCCAAGACGGAGGCCGCGGAACAGGTCACCGACACCTGGCACCGCCTCGGGGGCACCCACCCCGTGGTCGCGCTCGTCGAGTCGGCCCTCGGGATCGAGGAGTCCACGGCGATCGCCCGGGCGAAGGGCGCGTTCCGCCTGGCGTTCGGGAGCGGTGACTACCGCCGCGACACCGGTACCTCCGCCGACACCCTGGCCATGGCCTACCCGCGATCCCGGCTCGTGGTCGCGTCCCGCGTCGGGGACCTGCCCGGCCCCATCGACGGCCCGACGGTCGGCACGAGCCACCCGATCCTCCGGGAGCAGGCGCAGGTCGCGGTGGCGCTCGGCCTCACCGGCAAGCTGTGCCTCGACACCGACCAGCTGCCCGTGATCAACGAGGTCATCTCGCCCACGCCGGCCGACGTCGCCTGGGCCCGCGACTTCCTCGACGACTTCGAGGCGCGCGACCGCATGGTCCGGGACGGCAGCGACCTGCCCCGGCTCGGGCGCGCACAGAAGATCGAACGCCTCGCGCAGGCCTTCGGGGTGGAACCCCGATGACCGGGGGGACGGACGGCGGCGCGCCGGACGGCAGCCGGGCCTCCCGGCCGCACATGGAGACGCAGGCCGAACGGGAGGCCCGGATCGCGTGGGAGCAGGGCGGCACCTCGCTCATCCCACCGGTCGGGCGCATCGCCGACCGGGTGGTGACGGTCCTGTTGCTGGCCGCGACCGGCGTCATGACCATCGTGACCGCCGTGATCGCGCTCGTCGCGGTCCTGGCATCGGCACCGCGATGCCACCCCGCGAGCGGGTGCTCGACCGGAGCGCTCGTCGGCGGCGGCGCGCTCGCGGCCGGCGGTGCGTTCGTCGTCGGGGTCGCGGCGCTCGTCCTTGCGGTGTGGGCCTGGATCCGTCGGCGGAGCTCGTGGTGGATCGCCGCGATCGGCTTCGTGGTGGCCGTCGGATGCGTCGTCGGCGGCGGGGTCCTGTCCGCGTCGGCACTCGGCGACCTCGGCGGCACGACCCCGGCCGGTGACTCTCCGTGGCCCGGCGGGAGCGGGACCTGACAACCCCCAGGACCGCGAGGGGCCGGATCGGTGCGACGATGAACGCGTGCCGACCGCGACCGACCTGTTGACCATCGGCGAGCTGTCGCGCCGGTCGGGGATCGCCCCGTCGGCCATCCGGTACTACGAGGAACGCGGTCTCGTGACGGCGGAACGGACGGCCGGCAACCAGCGACTGTTCCCGCGCCACACGCTCCGTCGGCTCGCGGTCCTCGCCGCCGGGCAGCGAGCCGGTCTGTCCCTCGCCGAGATCCGCGAGGCGTTCGACGCCCTGCCCGCAGACCGCGCCCCGAACCCGGCGGAGTGGACGGCGCTCTCGCGACGATGGGCCGACGCGGTCGACACCCGGATCCGCGAGCTCGAGGCCCTCCGCGACGACCTCGACGGCTGCATCGGGTGCGGCTGTCTGTCGCTGACCCGCTGCGCCCTCGTCAACCCCGGGGACGGCGCCGCCCGCTCCGGCCCCGGTCCGCACCAGCTGCACGGAGTACGCACGGGTTCGCGGCTGCACGAGGCGCGCTCGGGCGGGGACACCGGCATCGTCGCCGACACGAACGCGGCACGGTTCGAACCGACCGAGCGGCCCGCATGACCAGGAAGGACCTCGTGACCTACACGACCCCACCCACGACCATGACCCGCCCCGACCTGCAGGGCACGCACGGCATGAGCGCCTCGACGCACTGGCTGGCCACGGCCTCGGCGCAGTCGGTACTCGAGCGCGGGGGCAACGCGTTCGACGCGGCCGTCGCCGGGGCGTTCGTGCTCCACGTCGTCGAGCCACACCTCAACGGCCCGGGCGGCGACATGACCGCGGTGTTCGCCACCGCGGCGGACCCCACGCCCGTCGTGCTCATGGGGCAGGGCCCGGCTCCCGCCGGTGCGACCGTCGAGCACTACCGCGGTGAGGGTCTGGAACTCGTGCCGGGGTCGGGCGCCCTCGCGGCCGCCGTGCCCGCCGCCGTCGACGCGTGGCTGCTGCTCCTCCGGGACCACGGCACGTGGGACCTCGCCGACGTCCTGGCCTACGCCATCGGATATGCGCGCGACGGCCACCCGGTCGCCGCTCGCGTCGCGGACACGATCGGCCGCGTCGCCGACCTGTTCACGGAGCACTGGCCGTCCTCCGCCGAGCGCTGGATGCCCGAGGGCCGGATCCCCGTCGCCGGCGAGGTCGTCCGGAACACCGCGTACGCGGACGTGCTCGAGCGGCTCGTCGCCGCCGGAGAGGGCTCGGCGGACCGGTCGGCACGGATCGACGCGGCCCGGGACGTTTGGGCGTCGGGGTTCGTCGCCGAGGCCGTCGAGCGGTTCGTCCGGACGCCGCACCGGCACTCGTCGGGCACCGACCACGCGGGTGTCATCACGGCTGCGGACATGGCCGGGTTCCGGGCCACGTACGAGCCCGCGGTGACGCTCGAGTTCCGCGGCCACACCATCGCGAAGACCGGCGCCTGGGGGCAGGGGCCCGCACTGCTGCAGACCCTCGCGATCCTCGAACCGCTCGACGACGCCCTGCTCGACCCGTCGACGGTCGAGGGCGCGCACACCATCGTCGAGGCGCAGAAGCTCGCCCTCGCCGACCGCGAGGCGTACTACGGCGACCACGACGTGCCGCTCGAGCGGCTCCTGTCCGCGGCCTACGCAGCCGAGCGACGCGCGCTCATCGGTGACCGGGCCTCCGCCGAGATCCGCCCGGGCGACGCCGGCGTGCCGGCCGGCGTCATGCCCCCGCTCCGCACCGAGTACCTGCCGCCGGCGCTCGACGAGCGCCCCGAGGGCGTCGGGGAACCCACCGTCGACTCGTTCGCCGGCGCGGAACCGCACGTCGGCCCCGACGGCCAGACGCGCGGCGACACGTGCCACATCGACGTCGTCGACCGCTGGGGCAACATCGTGTCGGCCACCCCGTCCGGCGGATGGCTCCAGTCCTCGCCGACGATCCCCGAGCTCGGCTTCTGCCTCGGCACGCGGTTGCAGATGACCTGGCTCGAGGAGGGCACCGCCTCGACGCTCCGCCCCGGGCTGCGTCCGCGCACGACGCTCACCCCGACGCTCGTGCTCCGCGACGGCGAGCCCGTCGTCGCCCTCGGCTCCCCGGGCGGTGACCAGCAGGACCAGTGGCAGCTGCTCTACCTGCTCCGGACGATCGTCGGCGGCTGGTCGCCGCAGCAGGCGATCGACGCCCCGGCGCTGCACACGACCTCGTTCCCGGGGTCGTTCTGGCCGCGCACGTGGGAGCCCGCGGGGATCGTCGTCGAGGACCGGATCGGGGACGACGTCATCGCCGGCCTGGAGGCCCGGGGACACGTCGTCACGCGCGCCGGCGGTTGGACCCTCGGTCGCCTCTCGAGCGTCGGCCGCGACCCGCGGACCGGTGTCCTGTCGGCCGCCGCGAACCCGCGGGGCGAGCAGGCGTACGCCGCGGGGCGCTGAAGGTCTGCTCGTCGCCGGCCGCGTTCCCGCTGACCGCTGATCCCTCCACCGGGGCCGGGGAGCTGTCGACATCCACAGGGAGGCCTCGCGGGGAACCGGCTCGGTGCGTGCGGCGCATGCTGGAGCCATGAGACAACGGACCATCGGAGACACCGACGTCAGCGCCATCGGTCTGGGCGGCATGCCCATGTCCATCGAGGGGCGACCGGACGAACGCCGAGCGATCGCGACCATCCACGCCGCACTCGAGGCCGGGGTGACCCTCATCGACACGGCGGACGCCTACCACCTGGGCGGCCACGACGAGGTCGGGCACAACGAATCGCTCATCGCCAAGGCCATCGCGGAGTACGGCGGGGACACGTCGCACGTCGTCATCGCCACGAAGGGCGGACACCTGCGCCCCGGGCCGGACGAGCGGTGGACCCAGAACGGCGACCCGGCCTACCTCAAGGAGGCCGCCAAGGCATCGGCGAAGCGCCTCGGCGTCGAGGCCATCGACCTCTACCAGTTCCACCGGCCCGACCCGGCCGTGCCCTACGCCGACTCGATCGGTGCCCTGGTCGACCTGCTCGACGAAGGCGTCATCCGCATGGCGGGCATCTCGAACGCCGACGTCGACCAGATCCGACAGGCGAACGAGATCCTCGACGGGCGGCTCGTGTCCGTGCAGAACCAGTACTCGCCGGCGTTCCGCACGAGCGAGGTCGAACTCGTCCTGTGCGACGAGCTCGGCATCACGTTCCTGCCGTGGGCTCCGCTCGGCGGCATCACGTCGGCCGGTGACCTCGGGGCGATCCACGAGGCCTTCTCGATCGTCGCGCGCGAGCACGACGTCTCCCCGCAGGTGATCGCGCTGGCGTGGGAGCTGCAGAAGAGCGACGTCGTCATCCCGATCCCGGGTGCGTCGCGACCGCAGTCGATCCTCGATTCCGTGCGGGCGGCCGACGTCAAGCTGCGGCCCGAGCAGATCGAGCGCCTCGACGCCGCGCAGGCACCCGCGGCGTGATCGTGCTCCACGGTCGGCACGCGGGAACCCGGCGGACGACATGAGCGCCTTCCTGCGTGACCGGCCGCAGGAGTGGACGTGGGCGCGACGGAACGGGCTGCTGCTCGTCAACCTGATCGCGTTCCTCGTCTTCTTCGCGGGCATGGTGTTCAGCGGCTGGCACGTCGCGAACGCCGACGCACTCGAGCACGGCCAGGCGGCGGAGTCCCTCGGCGCGTTCCTGCGGAGCGGGGACTTCGTCGAGGCGACGTTCGAGAACTGGGAGAGCGAGTTCCTCCAGATGGGGTCGTACGTCGTGCTGACGTCGTTCCTGTTCCAGTGGGGGTCGAGCGAGTCGAAGCCCCTGGACGAAGCGGCCGAGCAGGACGACGACCCGCGGGAGCACCGGGACGACGCTCGTGTTCCCTGGCCGGTCCGGCGCGGTGGCCTGGTACTCGTGTTGTACGAGAACTCGCTGCTCATCCTCTTCGCGCTGCTGTTCGTCGGCAGCGTCGTGGGGCACGTCCTCGGCGGCGCTGCGGCCTACAACGAGGACCAACGCGAGCACGGCGGTGCCGTCGTCTCCGGGTGGGGCTACCTCGCCACGAGCCAGTTCTGGTTCGAGTCGATGCAGAACTGGCAATCGGAGTTCATGGTGATCTCGGTCATGATCGTGGCCACCGTGTGGCTCCGGCAGCGCGGCTCGACCCAGTCGAAACGGGTGGCCGCGCCCCGGGACGACACCGGCACGGAGGGCTGAGGAGCCCGGCGTAGCGTCGACCGCATGCACGCCATCACGTTCGACGCTCCCGGCGACGAGGCCGTCCTCGTCTGGTCCGACGTCCCCGACGCCGTCGCCGGTCCGGGTGAGGTCCTGATCGCCGTCGCCGCCGCCGGCATCAACAACGCGGATCTGCTCCAGCGGCGGGGGCACTACCCGGTGCCGCAGGGTGCCTCGCCGATCCTGGGGCTCGAGTGCTCCGGCACGATCGCCGCGGTCGGCGAGGGCGTCAGCGACTGGCACGTGGGCGACCGGGTCTGCGCGCTGCTGAGCGGCGGTGGGTACGCCGAGCTCGTGGCCGTCCCCGCCGCGCAAGTGCTCCCGGTCCCCGACGACCTCGACCTCGTCGCGGCCGCGGGTCTGCCCGAAGCCGCGTGCACGGTGTACTCGAACGTCGGGATGATCGCGGGACTGCGCCCGGGGCAGTCGCTCCTCGTGCACGGCGGCGGCAGCGGCATGGGGTCACACGCCATCCAGTGGGCGCACGCCCTCGGCGCCCGCGTGTTCGCGACCGCGGGCAGCACGCCGAAGCTCGAGGCAGCCCGGCGGTTCGGCGCCGACGTCGTCATCAACCACCGCGACGAGGACTTCGTCACCGTCGTGCGGGAGCAGACCGACGGCGCCGGGGTCGACGTCGTGCTCGACATCGTCGGGCCGACCTACCTGCAGCGGAACCTCGAAGCGCTCGCGGTGAACGGCCATCTCGTCGTCATCGGCAGCACGGGCTCGGCCCCGGACGCCCCACTCGACCTCGGGCTCCTCATGCGGAAGCGCGCCAGCGTCACCGCGACGACGCTCCGTGCTCGTCCGGCCGAGGAGAAGGCCGAGATCGTCGCCGCGGTCCGTCGCGAGGTCTGGCCGTTCGTCGAGCGCGGTCGGGTCGCGCCGGTCGTCGACACCGTGCTGCCGATGGCGCAGGCCGCCGACGCGCACCGCCTGGTCGCGGAGGGCGCCACGATCGGCAAGGTCCTCCTGACCCCCTGACCCTCTGACCCCTCCGGCCGCCCCCGCCATCCGGTGAGATCGCAGTCGTTGCCGCTCTGAGTCTGGTCAGAACGGCAACGACTGCGATCTCGCGGAGGAGGGCCGGGCCGGGCCGGCCGGGCCGGGGCCGGGTCAGTCCGTCTGGCTGCGCGCGGCGTCCACGATGGCGGCGCACTTGTCACCGAAGCTCGCCTGCATGAGCGCCGCGGCGTCGTCGTCCGTGTCGTACAGGCCGGGCATCTCGATCCCGAGCAGGACGCTGAACAGCATGCCGCTGCCGAGGAACTCGTGCACGCGCTCGGGCGTGAACCCCGCGTCGTGCACGAGGAACCGGTAGATCTCGAGGAACCCGGCTCGTGCCGCGGCGCCGATCGCGGGATCGGCGCCCGACACGAACGCCTGGAGCAGCAGCGTGTGGAACCCGCGCGTGGCAGCGAGGTCGAGGTACGCGTTGCCCACCGCCCGTGCCGTGCCGTGCTCGTCCTCGCCGCGGGCGACCGCGCCGTCGAGGGCGGTCCGGAACGCCGCCATGAGGGTGTCGAGCGTGTCGGCGAGGACCTCGAGGAACAGCCTCTCCTTCGTACCGAACATCCGCACGACGTAGGGCTGGCTGATGCCCGCGGCGCTGGCGATCTGGTCGGTCGTCGTGCCGTGGTACCCGCGTCGCCCGAACACGGTGCGCGCGATGTCGAGGATGAGGACGCGACGCTCCGCCGCGGGCATCCGGGTCGCGGGGGATGCGGCGGATCCAGCGGACGCAGCAGCGGTCGGGGACGATGCAGGACTCACGCTTGACATGGTATCAACCGATTACTATGGTTTGTGATCATCCGATTACAACTGGTGTCGGGCCTCCCTGCCGGCACCCGATCCGCGGAGGCAACGATGACCGCTTCAGCTCCACCCACCCGTCGCATCCCGGTCTGGCTGGCGATCCTCGCCGCCTCGCTCCCGATGTTCATGGCCACGCTCGACAACCTCGTGGTCACGAGCGCGCTCCCCGTCATCCACGAGGACCTCGGCGCCCCGGTCGAGGACCTGCAGTGGATCACGAACGCCTACACCCTGGCGTTCGCCGCCCTCATGCTGCTCGCCGTCGGCATCGGGGACCGCTTCGGGCGTCGACACGTGTTCGTGGTCGGCATCGCGATCTTCACGGTCGCCTCCGCGCTGTGCGCCGTGAGCGGGGACCCCATTTCGCTCATCGCCGCCCGAGCGCTCGAGGGCGCCGGTGCTGCCGCGATCATGCCGCTCTCGCTCACCCTGCTCGTCGGCAGTGTGCCCGACCGCGCACGCTCCCTCGCGATCGGCGTGTGGGGCGGCGTGTCCGGCCTGGGCGTCGCGCTCGGCCCGCTCATCGGCGGCGCCGTCGTCGAGGGCTGGAACTGGCAGGCGATCTTCTGGCTCAACGTGCCGGTCGGCGTCATCGCCGTCCCGCTCGCGCTCGCCGCGCTCCCGAACGCACTCGGCGCGAGACTCCGCGCCGACGTCATCGGTGTGCTCCTCGCCGGGCTCGGCGTGCTCGGCATCGTGTTCGGGGTCGTCCGTGGCAACGACGCAGGCTGGGGCAGTGGGCAGGTCGTCGGCGCCCTGGTCGCCGGCGCCGCGCTCCTCGCCGCCTTCATCGTCCGGGAGGCCCGCACGAGCGCACCGCTCCTCCCCTTGCGACTGTTCCGGGACCGGGGGTTCACGCTCGCGAACGCCGTCGCGACCGCGTTCAGCTTCGGCACCTTCGGCGCGGTGTTCATCCTCATCCAGTTCCTGCAGATCGTGCAGGGGAACACCCCGCTGCAGGCCGGGGTCGCCACGATGCCCTGGACCCTCGCGCCCATGGTCATCGCACCGCTCACGGGGTTCATCGCACCGCGCGTCGGGACCCGTGCGCTCATCGTCGGCGGGCTCGTGCTCCTGTCGGCAGGCCTGTTCGAGATCGCACTGACGATGTCGGCGGACGTCGGCTACGGCGTGCTGTTGCCGGGCTTCCTGCTGGCGGGCGTCGGCATGGGCCTGGTGTTCGCGCCGCTGTCCACCGCGGTCCTGGCGAGCATGCCCCCGGAGGACCACGCCAAGGCGTCCGGCACGAACTCGACGCTCCGCGAGATCGGGATCGCGCTCGGGATCGCCGTCCTCACCGCGGTGTTCACGGGCGCGGGCGGCCAGCTCACTCCGACGGGGTACGTGTCGGCCGCCCAGCCCGCCGTGGTCGTGGGCGCCGGCGTGGTGCTCCTGGCGGCGGTGCTGGCCCTCTTCCTGCCGAGCGGGGTGCTCCGACGCGGGGCGCTCACACCCGGGGCGGAGTCGGCGCTCCCGACGCAGGCGGTCCTCCCGGACGCGGCCCCGGCCCCGGCCGCCTGACCGCCGCCCCCCACTTCGGCGAAATCGCAGTCGTTGCCGTTTCGAACCCTTCCAGAACGGCAACGACTGCGATCTCGCGGAGGGGTGTGTGAGGGGATCCGGCGGCTCGCGCACCGGGTCAGCGCTGCACGCGCGCCAGGAACGCCCGGAGCGCGGGGTGCTGCGGATCCCCGAGCACGGCGTCGGGCGACCCCTGCTCGGCGACGGCCCCCTCGTGCAGGAACACCACGCGGTCGGCGACCCGGCGGGCGAACGACATCTCGTGCGTCGTCATGAGGATCGTCGAGCCGCCCTGCTTCAGGTCGCGCACGAGGTCGAGCACCTCGCCGACGAGCTGCGGGTCGAGGGCGCTCGTGACCTCGTCGAGCAGGAGCAGCTCGGGGTCGGTGGCGATCGCGCGCACGATGGCGACCCGCTGCTGCTGTCCGCCCGAGAGCCGGTCCGGGTACGCCCCCGCGAACGCCCCGAGGCCGATGCGGTCGAGCAGCCGGCGCGCGGTCGTCTCGGCCTCGGCGCGCGGGATCCGGTGGACACGGCGGGCTGCGATCGTGACGTTGTCGAGCACGGTCATGTGCGGGAACAGGTTGAACTGCTGGAACACGACACCGATGCGTCCGCGGGTGGCGTCGACGTCGACACGGGGATCGGAGATGTCCTGCCCCTGCAGCAGGATCTGGCCGTCGTCGATCGGCTCGAGCAGGTTCACCGTCCGCAGCAGGGTCGACTTCCCGGATCCCGAGGCGCCGATGACCACGACGACGTCGTGCCGGTCGACGGCGAGGTCGATGCCCCGCAGGACCGCCGTGTCCCCGAAGGTCTTGCGGAGGCCGCGGAGCTCGAGGACCGGCGCGTCCGCGGCGGACGGGTGCCCGGCCTCCCCACCGGCCGGCGAACCGGACCGACCGGGCCGGGAGGAGCGGCTGGTGTCCGGCGCGCTCGTCGCGTCCGCGGTCACACCGCACCACCGCTCTGCTCCCGCCGCTGCTGGCGCAGCGCGAGCGCGTCGGTGAGCCGGATGAGGGGCAGGCTGATGAGCACGAACAGGAGCCCCGCGACGAAGTACGGCGTGAAGTCGTACGACTCGGCCTGCGCGATGTTCGCGGCCCGCACGGCGTCCACCGCGCCGAGGATCGACACGAGCCCGACGTCCTTCTGCATCGACACGAAGTCGTTCATGAGCGCCGGCGTGACCTTCCGCAGCCCCTGCGGCAGGACGACGAGCCGGAGCGTCTGCGCATGCGACAGGCCGAGCGACCGCGCGGCCAGGCGCTGGGACGGGTGCACGGCCTCCATGCCGGCGCGGAGCACCTCGGCGACGTACGACGAGTAGGTCAGGATGATCGCGATGGTGCCCCAGACCTCGGCGGGGAACCGCGGGAAGACACCGAGCCCCGGCACGCCGTAGCCGACCAGGTACAGCACGATGATGAGCGGCAGGCCCCGGAAGAGGTCCGTGTACCCGGTGGCGAGCAGCCGGAGCGGGAAGGCCACGGGGCTCCGGAGCCCTCGGACGACGGCCAGGAGCGTCGCGAACACGGCGACGCCGATCGACGCGAAGAACAGGATCCGGACGTTGAGCCACAGCCCGAGCAGGATGTCGGGGAAGGCCGAGACCGCCGTCTCCGGGTCGAAGAACGACTGCTGCACCGCCGCCCATCCGGGGGTGTTGACGACGCCGACCCAGACGAGCGCGACCACCACGAGCGACGAGACGATGCTCACCGCCACCGAGCGGCGGCCCCGCTGGCGCCGGTACGGTCGCCGCTCGACCTCGATCTCGCTCGGCGCCGCGACGACGGTGGTCGGGGTGGTGGTCACGGACCGCGTCCCGATCAGTGCAGGACGGGCACGTCGACCGCGGTCGACAGCCACTTGGTCGTGATGTGCTGCAGCGTGCCGTCGGCCTTGAGCGCGCGGATCGCCCCGCTCACCTTCGGCGTCAGCGCCGAGCCCTTCGGCAGGACGATGCCGAACTGGTCACCCGTGCCCGACGAGGCGGGGAACTGACCGACGACCTTGCCCTTCTTCAGTTCCGCGGACGCGACGTAGAACGCGGTGGGCAGGTCGGTGACGACGGCGTCGATCTGTCCGCTCTCGAGCGCGAGGACGGCGTCGTCGTTCGAGTTGAACACCTGCGGCTGCCCGAGGGCGTCCTTCGCGACGTCGTAGCTCGTGGTGCCGGTGGCGACGCCGACCTCGAGGCCCTTGAGCGCGCTGATGCTCGTGGCGTCGGCCGCCTTCGACCCCGACGTCGTCACGACCGCCTGCGTGGTCGTGTAGTACGGCGCCGAGAAGTCGACCGCCTGCTTCCGCTTCGCCGTGATGCTGAACTGCTGGATGTTCATGTCCCAGTCCTTGGCACCGGGGGCGATGGCGCTGTCGAAGGTGCTCCGCTTCCAGACCACGTCGTCCTTCGCGTAGCCCATCTCCTGCGCGACGGCGTACGCGACGGCCGCCTCGAACCCCTTGCCGGACTGCGGCTTGTTCCCCTCGACCCAGGGCGAGTACGCGGGCTGGCCGGTGGCGATCGTCAGCTTGCCGGCCGTGACGGTCCGGCTGCCGGAGCCGGAGCCGCCGGCGCTGCAGGCCGCGAGGGTGAGCGCGACGACCGCGGCGGCGACCGCCACGAGTGTGCGAGGGGTGCGGGGTCGGCGTCGAGGGGACACGGGCTGCCTCCGGGGCGGTCGCGAGCGGGGTGTGCTGCGGATCGTACGGGGCCGGGAGGCCCGGCGCGAGTTGATGACGCGCCGTTCCGTCCCGCGGTCGTCAGCCGGCGCTCGGCGGATCGGACTCGGCGTCGTCGTCCGTGACGAACACCACCGTCATGACCTTCTGCCGTCGGTCCGTGATGACCCACGTGAAGTCCCAGGCGACGTCGTCGAACCACCCACTCCAGGCCTGGAACGAATCGTCGATGCGGAAGTCCTCGTACCGATCCCCCACGAGGGCGTCGCTGAAGGCCCGGCCGATGCGCTTCGCCTCGGCGGCGCGACCCTTGAACGAGGCCGACGACCCGCCCCAGATGAGGGCGCTCGCGATCATGCCGTCGAGTTCCACGGCCGCACGCTCCTCGAACGTGTCGGCGTCGAACCGGACGTCATGGTCGATGCCGGGGAGCGCGGCCGCCATCGCGGGCGACGTGAGGAGCGCCTCCACGAGGCCGTACTCGTCCACCCGGTTGCGGCAGAGGTACCAGGCGGTCGTCTCGTCGTCACCCCTCACGTCGAACGCGGCCCCGAACACGGAACCGCGCACGATCACCGATCGGAACGCGGCGAGGACGGCCTCGATCGCGGGGTCGGTCGGTTCCCGCAGCCGGAAGGTGAGCCCGGCGCGGGACCGTTCCAGGGTGGCGGCGTCGGGGCGGGCATCCTGCTGGTCGATCTCCAGCCACGAGGTCGTGCTCATCCCACCACTCCACCACGTCGCGGGGCCGGCTGCACCCTCCCCGCCGCCGAGATCGCACTCGTTGCCGCTCAGGAGGGTCTCGAAGCGGCAACGAGTGCGATCTCGGCGGATGAAAGGCGGCCTGCAGGCCGACGGCCGGCAGGCCGACGGCCGGCCGCGGTCAGGTTGCCAGGGTGAAGTCCTCGAACGCGAATCCGGGCGACACCAGGCAGCTGACGAGCACCTCGCCCTCGCCGGGCAGGGTCCGCTGCCACACGCCCCCGCGGACGAACGCCTGCGCGTCGTTCACACGGTCGCGCCCGGCGTCCGGTCCGAGGGTGATCCGCGCGCCGGGCTCCGGGGCGTCACCGCTGCCGCCGAGTTCGAGGACGACGGCGTCCGGCCCGTGCCACATCCAGATCTCGTCCGAGGTCACCCGGTGCCACGCCGACGCCTCCCCCGGTGGCAGGAGGAAGTGGATGAGCGTCGCGGCCGGTCGCTCCCCCGCGGGCGTCGTCACCACGGCGGGCGACGTCCAGGTGCGGACGTACCAGCCGCCCTCGGGGTGCGGTTCCATGCCGAGGGCGCGGGCACGGGGCGGGACGTCGAGCCACTCGACGAGGTCACCGGCGACGGTGCGGCGGGCGACCATGCCGGGGCGGGGCGGGGTGTCGTTCACGGGGTCCTCTCGGGGACGTGGGTGGCGGTGAGCACGGTCCCGTCGACGGCGCGGACCACACCGCGGATGACGGTGGCCCTCGCCCGGCCGGCGCCGTCCTCCGCGAGTTCCGCGAGGGCGTCCGCGACGGTCCGGGCGTCGACGTCGAACACCGCGAGGTCGGCCCGTGCGCCGACGGCGAGGTGGCCGATCCGGTCCGGCCCGACGTCGAGGCCCATCGCGTGCGCGCCGCCGAGGGTCGCCGCCGCGAGCAACCGCTCGTGCAGGTCGCGGGCGCCGTACCCCTGGTTCCGCGCGATGCGGTGCAGGGCCGCGACGTCCGCCATGAGGTCGAGGGAGGGCGACGACGACAGCGAGTCCGTGCCGACCGCGATCGCGCTGCCCTCGCGCAGGTAGTCGGCGACGGGCGGCGGGTCGAGTCCGATGACGGCGTTCGACCGCGGGCACAGGGCGACGGCGGTCCCGCGCGCGCGGAGCAGCGCCCGGTCGGCGGCGGTCATGTACACGCCGTGGGCGATGTGACAGTCCGGCCCGAGCACCCCGAGCCGGTCGACGAACGTCGTGGCGCTCGCGCCGAAGCCGAGTGCGCGGAGCGCCCGGAACGACGGCACGTTCGCCTGGTGCCAGTCGGCGCCCCGGCCCAGTCCGACGACGCCGGCGAGGCCCGGCACGGGTTCGAGGGCGCGGCGTTCCGCCTCGAACGCCGACTCGCCCAGGTGCAGGTGCAACCGGAGTCCCCGCTGACGCACGATGTCGGGCAGGTCGAGCAACGGACCCACGTCGAGCGAGTACGGCGCGTGCGGCGACAGACCGGCACCCGGGTGCTCCGGGATGTGCTCGAGTTCGCCGAGGACCTGGTCACGCCCCCGCTCCTGCCAGGCGGCGTTCTCCCAGTCCATGACCTCCCAGTACGCGATGCCCCCGAGCCCCGCGTCGGCGAGGACGGACACCGCCTCGAGGTCGGTGATGATGTCCGCGATGCTCGTGACGCCGGCCCGGATGGACTGCGCGGCCCCCTCGGCCGCGTCGGCACCCCAGTCGTGCTCGCGCCCGCCGTAGTCGGCGGTGAACGCCGCCGCCCAGTCCTCGAACCCCCGGTACCGGCCAGCGCCGACCGCGGCCATGCCGGTGTACTGGAGGTGCGAGTGCGCGTTGACGAGACCGGGCAGGAGTGCGCCGCGCCAGCGGCGCTCCGTGTACGGCAGGCCACGGGCGGCGAGCTGGTCGACGACCCAGGCGCGTTCGCCGACGTGGAGGATGCGGTCGCCCCGGACCGCGACGGCACCGTCCAGGATCGGTGGCGCGGTCATCGGCACGACGACGTGCGCCGAGTGCACGGTGACCGACGCGCTCACGGTGGGGCTCCGAACCGCGTGGTGCGGACGTCGGAGGGCCGCCCCTGCGCGCCCCCGTCGGGGTCGGGTCCGCGAGGCGAGTCGACGGCGAGTCCGAGCTCGGCCAGTGCCGCCGAAGCGATGCGGGCGTCCGCGGCGGGGTCGATCGAGTGCACGCCGACGGGCAGCTCCGCCCCGTGCTCGAGCAGCATCCGCACCGCGGCGAGTTGCACCGCGAAGGACAGGTCCATGATCTCGATCGGGTTGCCCTCGGCCGCCGTGACGTTCACGCACCCGCCCCCGTCGACGAGGACCACCGCGCGCTCGGTGCCCGG
This sequence comes from Curtobacterium sp. MCBD17_013, assembly GCF_003234565.1. GTDB lineage: Bacteria > Actinomycetota > Actinomycetes > Actinomycetales > Microbacteriaceae > Curtobacterium. The sequence goes on from NZ_QKTU01000007.1 coordinate 66,860, forward strand.
CACGGTCATCCGTTCGAGGCGAGGAGCGATGGTCGTGCGGACGCTACCGGCGGCGCGAGCATCGTCGGTCGCGACCTCCTGGTCGATCCCGCCCGCCACCGCGACGACCGCGTCGGGTGCGCACGCCCGCAGCACGTCGAGCGACACCGTGTCCCGCACGCCCGTGGCCGACATCACGAGGTCGGCACCGGCGACGGCGGTCCTGACGGGCGCGACGTCGTACCCCGCGAACACGGCCTGCAGTGCCCGCACGGGATCGGTCTCGGCGACGACGACGCGCAGCCCGAGCGCCGTCAGGACCTGGGCGACCCCCTCGCCGACCGGACCGTACCCGATCACGGCTGCCGTGCCTCCCGCGGTCGGCAGCCGCGCCACGGCATCGCGCGCGATGACGGCGTCGAGCAGGTCGAACACCGCGAAGACCGTGGACTGCCCGGTCCCGTACCGGTTGTCGAACAGCGTCTTGGCGCGCGCGTCGTTCACCGCGACGACCGGCAGCCGCAGCGCACCCCGTTCCACCATGGTCCGGAGGGGGCGCAGGCCGCTCGTGGTCTCCTCGGCCGCGCCGACCATGCCGGGCAGGAGTTCGGGCCGGGCCTCGTGGAGGAGCCGGATGACGTGGGCGCCGTCGTCGAGCAGGATCTGCGGCTCGCGGTCGAGCATCTCGAGGGCGAGCCGCCGCTGCCCCGCGAGGTCGACCGTGCTCGACGCGAACACGACGAGGCCGGCGTCGCGGAGCGCGGCCGCCACGGCGTCGTCGGTCTCGTCCGCGTGCGCGTAGACGACGACGTCGGCCCCCGCGTCCTGCAGGAGCAACGACAGGACCGCCGTCTTCGGCTCGAGCACCATCGCGACGCCGACGCGGACCCCGGCGAGCGCGCGGTCGGCGCGGAGCTGGGCGGCGAGCGCCCTGCTCACCGGCATGTGCCGGCCGGCCCACCGGATGCGCTCGGCGGCGAACGCGTCACGCTCCGGCTCCCGTCCGGTGCTCACCAGGAACACTCCGTCGGCGTGGTGCGGGACCGCGAGCACGCCGGGGCGCGCGACGACGACCGGGCCGAAGGCGTCCTCGTCGACCGCGGGGACGTGACGACCCGCGTCGATCACGACGAGCCCGCGGCCTCGGGGTGGGGCGCCGTGCGCGTCGACGGCCGCGGTGCTCTCGGCGGGGTCGCCGGTGCACCAGAGCTGGTCGACCGGCCCCTCCGGCGTGTGTCGGGCGCCCATCGCGGTGAGCACGGCGCGGAGTGTCGACGCGTCGGGGCCGGGGCCCACGACGCGGAACCGGCGTCCGGCGACGAGCAGGTTCGTGGCCGCCGCGTACCGGCGGACGGCAGCGCCGGCCCAGGCGAGCACGTCCGGGTCGGCGTCGTGCGCGGGCGGCATGCGGTCAGTGTAGGACCAGTGCCGCCGCTGGTCGGGCGCGTCAGCGGAGGACGTGCGGCGGCGGCGTGCTCCCCCACCCGTCGTCATCGCCGCGCTGGTCGACGGCACCGCCGTGCTGGTGGCCGGCACCGAAGGCGGCCTCGGGACCGGGCCCGGCAGCCGGTCGGTTCGGCCGCGGGTACCGGCGGCGGTAGTGCACCAGCACCGTCACGAGCACGATGACGCCGACGACCGACACGATCGCGATCCCGATCAGGTAGAGCACGTTCGTCAGCGCCGACACCGCACCGGCGGACCCGGGCGGGAGCGTGCCGTACATGAGTTCCATGCGCGCGTTGCCGGTGACGAGCAGCGCGATGAGCGCCGCGATCTCGCTCGTCGAGTCCCACAACCCGTGCAGCAGGGCCACGCCGACGTACGCCACGAGCACGAGCCACGACCAGCGGATGCGCTGGCTGCCGTGGGCGAGGCCGAAGATGACCGCCCCGAGGATCGCGGTCCAGAGCACGTGGCCGACCGGCGAGAGCACGGCGCGGATGACCTCGGTCTGGAGCAGCGAGAACAGGTCGATGCCCTGCTGGGTGATCGCCGCGTTGAACGCGTACCCAGCGGACTCGAACGCGGCGAACCCGGCACCGACGGTGGCGCCGAGCAGTGCCCCCTGGCGCGCGGTCTTCGGCCGGACCCGCCATCCGACGAAGAGCAGGAGCACGCCCTTGACGAACTCCTCGACGAACCCGACGGCGATGTACAGGAACACGTTCTGGTGCAGGTTCGCCTCGAGCACGGATGCCCCGAGCACGCCGAGGATGCCGCCGACGAAGAACGCGACGATGAGCTGCATCGTGCTGACCGTCCCCGTGACCCGCTCGATGACGAACAGCACGACGGTGAACGGCACGAGGAAGCTGCCGAGCAGGATGATCGTCGGCACGAGGTTCGTGTTCCGCGTGAACACGGTCACGACGATCGTGACGAGCCAGAGCGCCAGCCCGACGAGCAGGGTCTTCCACCACCAGCCGTGGCGGTGGTGCGCGTGCGGTCGGGGGACGTCGTCGTAGTCCGGGTCGATCGGTGCGTCGAACGCAGTGCGCGCCGGGTCGGTGGTGGCCATGTGCACCATCGTGCTCCGTGGGGTCGGAGGACGCTCAGAACTCGTAGTGCACGCCGCTCCAGGCCGCACGCACGGCACGGTCGGGGTCTCGCTCGACGTGGCTGACCCGGTCGATGCAGAGCGTCGCCCTGTCCTCGGCGGTGTACCGCGGCCAGGACCAGCCCCGGTGGGACGGCACCCCGTCGCGCGCGAACGCGGTCCAGGAGCCGGCGAGGACCTCGTGGATCCGCCGTCGGGTCGCGGGCGTGTCGGTGCCGGCCACGATCCTCCCGAGCGGTGTGCGGAAGGTCCCGAACAGGTAGGGCAGTTCGGTCCCGTGCGCGGCGCCGAGCCCGACGAGCCGCATGAGCGGCGACGCGTGGTCGAACCGGTACATCCAGGTGGGGTTGCCTGCGGCGGCGTGCGCCTCGGCGATGTCGATCGACGGCACGTGGAACACGCCGTCCCCGCCGGCGGACACCCAGTCGCGGCGAGGGCGGTCCGCGTCGTCGGCGTACAGCCGTCGGATGCGCTGCCAGGCCTCCGGGTCCGTGCCGGCCACGAGTCGTTCGACGCGCTCCCGCGTGTTCGGCAGGATCGGGGTCCGCGCGTGCTTGAACAGCGACGCCTCGTCGTGGTTCGTGCCGATCACGAGTGGCACCGGCGCCGTCCGCCCGGCCCGGGCGGCGGCGAGCGGGTGTTCCGGCAGGACGTCGCCGTCGATCGTCGGCGACATGACGGCGACGAGCGGGGACTCCCGGGTCACCGCGTCGTCGACTTCCTCGGCCACGGTCTGGAGGCGCGACACCGGCATCGCTCGCATCGCCCGCCCGGCGTGGGCCGGGTCGAGTCCGAGTCGTCGCGCGAGCAGGCGCGCGTGCTCCGCCTTGTTCTCGGGCGAGTGTGCGGTCATCGGGTGTGCGCTCTGCGCGATCGCCCCGGCGAGCACCGGCCGGGCGGACGGCGCGGCCAACAGGGTCGTCACCGAGTTCCCGCCGGAGGACTCGCCGAACACGGTGATCCGGGCCGGGTCCCCACCGAAGCCGGCGACGTTCTCGGCGACCCACTCGAGGGCGGCGATCTGGTCGCGCAGGGTGCAGTTCGCGTCGAAGGTCACACCGTCGCCGCCGAGCACGCGGAGGTCCATGCTGCCGAACACGCCGAGCCGGTACGAGACGGTCACGAGGACGACGCCGAGCCGGGCGAGGGCGCCGCCGTCGTAGTCGGGTGTCCCGCCCGAGCCGGACCGGTAGGCGCCGCCGTGCACGAACACGAGCACGGGCAGGCCGTCCGCGTCGGTCGGACTGGTGACGGTGACGTACAGGCAGTCCTCGGACTGCGGGAACCGCCGAGCGATGCCGCCCGTGTAGGGGTGCGGGCGCTGCGGACCGGCCGGGCCGGGCGCGACGGCGGGTCGGACACCCTCCCACGGCCTGACGCGGCGCGGCGCCCGCCACCGGAGCTCCCCGACCGGCGGCTCGGCGTACGGCACGCCGAGCCAACGGCGGATCCCGTCCCGCTCGACGCCGCGGACGGCGCCGCCCGTGGTCCGGACGGTCAGGGACTCCGTGGACGTCGGCGTGGTCATCGTCCGTCGACGCTACGCCGCGGTCCCGGTGCGCGACGCGCCACGGTCAGGGCGCCTCGACGACGACCTCGCTCCGGGCACTGCCGGTACCCCCCGTCCGCGGGGTGTCGGGCCGACCGGGGGCGGCGGTAGCCTCACAGGACCCGAACGGCTGGGCCGTCGCGCTGTACCCGCCGCGCAGATCCCGACCCGCCATCTGACCTGGAGTCTCCGTGGACTCGAACGACAGGGCGCCCCGAACGCCCTGGGACCACGGCGTGCCCGAGCGCGCCGACCGGACCCGAACGCACGCGTACCACCGACGCACCCGCCGGCCGGCGCTCGCCGTCGGCGTCGCACTGTCCCTCGCGCTCGTGCTCGCGGCGTGCGCGCCCGCGCGGAGTGGCGCGCAGTCCCTGCCGACGTTCGACGCCCGCTCGTCCACCGCCGCCAGCACGGCCACCGCGACGGCGACCGGGGAGCCCGCGCCGTCCCACGACGAGGCCGTCCCCACGCCCGGGTCGTTCGACGAGTTCGACGGACCGGCGGGTGCCGCCCCGGACCCGGCCCACTGGAGCGCCCAGACCGGCGCGGGCGGGTGGGGCAACCACGAGCTGCAGACCTACACGGCGTCGAACGGGGTGCTCGACGGCCACGGCCACCTCGTCATCACGGCGGACATCGGCCCCGACGGCGGTCCCCCGTACACCTCCGCCCGCCTGACGACCCACGGCAAGTCGTCCTTCGGGTACGGCACGGTCTCCGCGCGGATCCAGGTCCCGCAGGGCGGGTCGCTCGTGCCAGCGTTCTGGATGCTCGGCTCCGACGTCGACACGGTCGGCTGGCCGGAGTGCGGCGAGATCGACGTCGTCGAGGCCCCGATCGACACGCACCGCACCTCGCACTTCCTGCACGGCCCGGGCGAGGACGACCCGGACCACAACGTGCAGGCCGGTGGGATCCTCATGCACACCCGGGCGATGAGCAAGGGGTTCCACACGTACTCGGTCACCCGGTCGCCGGGGCACGTCGTCATCAGCGTGGACGGTGTCGTCGGCACGGACATCACCGAGGCGACCGCGCCCAGCGCCCTGAAGTGGGTGTTCGACGGACAGTTCGACCTCATCCTCAGCCTCGCGATCGGCGGGTCGGTGCCGCACCCGACAGCGAGCACGCCGCGGACGGCTCAGATGGTCGTCGACTGGGTCCGGTACGCGCCGGCGCGGTGACGACCGAGCCGGCGGACGAGCCGCGGCGGGGTCAGCCCGACAGCGCGATGCGGAACACCTGGACGCCCACGGCGCCGAGCGCCGACAGTCCGAGCCGGAGGCGGAACGACCGCCCCGACCGCGGCGCCGCGGGCGACACGGCCGCACGCACCTGGTAGAGGATCTCGGCCGACAGCTGCCGCTGCAGCCGCGCGGGCGCCGAACGCGCCGCGCTGCTCGTCGACACCGCGACGACGACGGCGTCGGGCGTCAGGTGCGCCTCGACCGCGCGGAGGACGTCGATGGCGCGGCGGAGCGACGAACGCCGCCCGCTGTTCCGCACGGCGAGGACGGCAACCGGGCAGCGCACGTCGTCCGGCAGCTCGTCACGGCGGTCCGGGCGGATGATCGGGAGCTCGATCCGGTGCGCGAACGCCTCGAGCGCTGCGACGACCTCTCCCGCGTCCCCGTCGAGCAGCACCGGCGAGAGGTCGTCGCGTGCGGCGGCCAACTCGGCTCGCGGTCCGCGGCGTCGGGGCATCGGCTCCTCCTCGGTCGGACGTCCAGGTGCCCCCATCCCACACCTCGGACGCCCATGGCGGAACCTGAGAGACCGTTCGTCCACCAATCCGTACCATGCGCTGGGTACCGGGCGGGAGTGCTCCGACCGGCGGACGAGGAGCGATCATGAGCACGACCACACGGACCCCCGAGCAGCGCCGGAAGGGATTCCTCGCGCGCATGACGTTCGCCTGCGCCTGGGGCGAGGGCCTGGACGGTTTCGACCTCGGCCTCATCAGCGTCGTCCTGCCGCTCATCTCGACGGCCCTCCACGTGAACGCCCTGGAGGCGGGCCTCATCGGTGCGTCGTCCCTCATCGGCATCTTCGTCGGGGCGCCACTGACGGGCCTCCTGACCGACCGGTTCGGACGGAAGACCGTGTTCACGGTCGACATCATCGCGTTCGTCGTCCTCGGCCTGCTGCAGGCCTTCGTGACCGACGCCTGGCAGCTCCTCGCCGTCCGCATCGCGCTCGGGATCGCGATCGGCGCCGAGTACTCGATCGGCGCAGCGATGCTGGCCGAGTTCGCCCCCGCGAAGAGCCGGGGACGGCGCCTGTCCGGGCTGCTCGTGTGTTGGTACGCCGGGTACCTCGCCGCGGTCGTGGTCGGGTACGCGCTCGTCGACCTCGGGCACCTCAACTGGCGGTGGGTGCTCGCGACGAGCATCCTCCCGGCGATCGTCACCGTCATCGTTCGCATCGGTTTCCCGGAGTCCCCGCGGTGGCTGTTGCACCGTGGTCGGGAGCAGGAGGCGCGCGCGGTGATCGACCAGCGCCTCGGCGGCGGCGCGTACTACGAGCAAGAGGACTACGGCTCCGAGGAGCAGAAGGCCGGCGGCTACCGCGCCCTGTTCGCGCCGGGGAACCGGAAGCGCGTGACCTTCATCGCCGTGTTCTGGGCCTGCAACGTCGCCCCCTACTTCGCGATCTTCACGTTCGCACCGACCGTGCTCAAGTCGCTCGCGCTGCACAACGAGACGGCCGGCACCATCACCGTCAACGGCATGGCCGCCGTCGGGGCGCTCGTCGGGATGCTCACCATCGAGCGGATCGGCCGTCGCCCGCAGCTCATCCCGCCGTTCTGGATCATGGCGGTCGCCCTGGCCGTGGTCGGCTTCTGGGGCAGCGCGCCGGGTGCGGTCGTCGTCGTGTGCTTCGCCGTGTTCTCGTTCATGAACGCGCTGCAGGGCAACCTCACCGCCGTCTACCCCATCGAGGTGTTCCCGACCGAGGTCCGCTCGACCGGTGTGGGCTTCACCGCCGCGTGCAGCCGCGTCGGCGCCGCCGCGGGGACCTTCCTGCTCCCGGTGGGCATCACGACGCTCGGCATCGGACCGTGCATGCTCATCGCCGCGGCGATCTGCGTGGTCGGCGCGATCGTCTCGCAGGTCATGGCACCGGAGACGACGGGGCGTGGCCTGCACGACACGAGCACGGGCGAGTTCAACGCCCGCGCGCTGCAGGGGCGGCTCCCGGAGCGCGTGGGCTGACGGCCTGGAGGGACGGGGCGGCCGCGCCGCCGCTCCTCCCCGACGGCGGCGCGCGCCCGACAGGACGATCGTGTCCGGTTCAGTCGAGCGGCAGCGCGGGGACGCCCGGCGTCGCGAACCCCAGGATCTGCCCGTAGAAAGCGAGCTCCTTCTCCGTCGCGTCGATGATGGTCGCGGCCTTCCGGAACCCATGCCCCTCGCCCGCGTAGGTGACGTAGGCGTGCGGGATGCCCCGCTCCCGCATGGCGTCGCGGAACAGCTCGGCCTGCGACGGCGGCACGACCCGGTCGTCGAGGCCCTGGAGCAGGAGCACGGGCGTGCGGAGCTGGTCGACGGCGTGCAGGGGGGCGCGTTCGCGGTACAGCGCCGCGGCCTCGGGTAGGGGCCCGATGAGCCCGTCGAGGTAGCGCGACTCGAAGTCGTGGGTGTCCTGCGCGAACCGCTCGAGCTCGGCGACCCCGAAGTACGAGACCCCGGCGGCGAACACGTCGGACCGGGTGAGTGCGGACAGGACCGTCCAGCCGCCGGCCGAGCCGCCGCGGATCGCGAGGCGTGCCGGATCGGCGAGCCCGGCCTCCCCGAGACCCCGCACCGCGGCGATCGTGTCCTCGACGTCGACGACGCCCCACTGGCCCCGCAGGGTCTCGCGGTAGGCGCGGCCGTACCCGGTCGACCCGCCGTAGTCGATGTCGACCACCCCGATCCCGCGGCTCGTCCAGTAGGCGATGCGCATGTCGAGCGCGGCCACCGCCTGCGAGGTCGGACCGCCGTGCACGACCGCGACGTACGGGGGCAGTTCGCCCTGCGGGGCGACGTGGTCGGGGTTCCGCGGCGGGTACACGATCGCGTGCACGGTCCGCTCGCCCGGGAACTCCCGGCGCTCGGCCACCGGCAGGTACCGGGCGTCGGGCAGGTCGTCCGCGTCGAGCCGGACGTCCTCGGCGGCTCCGGTCGCGAGGTCGAGGACCCGGGCCCCGGCACCGACCGTCGACGCACCGGAGGTCACGAGGACGCGGTCGTCCCGGGCCCCGCCCACGGCGATGCTCGTCCACGGCGTCTCGATCGGCTCGGGGTCCCGCTCACCGGTCGGGTCGAGCACGACGAGTGAGGTGGACCCGAAGGTGCGGGTGGCAAGCAGGCGGCTGTCCGGCAGCAGCGTGTACCAGCGGGTGCCGAGCCTCCAGAGCGGTCCCCCGTACTCGGCGGCGTCCGGGTGCAGCGGTGTCCGGACGCCGTCGAGCGTGATGCGCTCGAGGTTCCACCAGCCGGTCGGGTCCGCGATCGCGACGAGCGTGTCGTCGTCGAGCCACTCGGGCTGGAGGACCGACTCCGTGGGCGACCCGGCCAGCGTCCGCCACGTGCCGGCGACGCCGTCGTCGTCGACGGGTGCGACGCGGAGCTCGGTGCCGTCCCAGGGCATCCGGGGGTGGTCCCAGGCGATCCAGGCCAGGTGCCGGCCGTTCGGTGACCACCGCGGGGCGGCGAGGAAGTCGGATCCGCCGACGACGCTGCGGACCGCCGCGGGGTCCGTGGCCGCCGAGCCGTCGAGCGGCACGGCGACGACGTCACGGACGATGTCGGTCGTGTTCTCGCCGGTCTTGGTGGCACTGGGCGTGTGGGTCTCGCGCACCGCCACGACCTCGTCCCCGCGCAGGCTCACGTCCCCGTACCGGTGGTGCGTGCCGTCGATCCCGAGTGGCGTGAGCGGTCGGGGCTCCGGGGCGCCCGGCTCCAGCACGTACAGCCGCTGGTCGGTGAACTCGACGAACACCAGGACACCCCGGTCGTCGGCCGCCCATGCACCACCGCCGTACTCGTGCACGCGGCTCGCTGCGTTCCACGGAGCCGGCAGGACGTCGACCACCGCGCCCGACGCATCGCGGCGTCGGACCGCCGAGCGGCCGTCCTCCTGCGGGCGGAGCTCGAGCCACCAGACCTCGTCGCCCACCCAGCGCGGGCCGGACACGGGGTGGCCGTTCGTGGTGAGGTCCGCTGCGGAGATCGGGGAGGTCCAGGAGCCGTACGGCGTCGTTGCGGGCATGCGCCCATCGTGGCAGACGGGGACGTCAGACCTTCAGGTGGAAGAGCGCGACGTACTCCTTCGGCAACTGGGTCGTCACGTGGTCCCACACGCCCTTCGACACGGCCTCGTGCACGACGGCGAACACGACGGTCGCACCCTCGAGCGCGGTGTCGGCGTCGACGCCCGCCCGTTCGGCCACGCGTCGGCAGAACTCGTCGGCCCCGAACCGCTCGGACGCCTCACCGTCGCGGAGGAGCGGCGTGCGGAGCTCCTCGGGCAGCTCCGCGGCGAGGTCGGCGGCCTCACCACCGCTGAGACGCTCGGCCAACGTCAGGAGCGTCGCGTCGGTGATGGGCCGAGCCCGGGTGCGGGTGTGGGTGATGTCGGCTCGCTGTGCCACGAGGTCCACGAACTCTCCGGCGTCCATCGGTCCCTGCCGTTCTCGCTCCGACGACGCCGCCTGGGACGGCGACGTCCGGTCCGCGGTGTCGTTGTGCCCTGCAGTGTCGTCGGGACGCCTGCGGGGCGGCCCAGGTCCCGGCCGTCTGCGATGATCGCGGCATGGACGTCGGTCACCCCTCCACCGCCACGGGGATCGAGGTCCGCGTCCCGGGCACGGTCGTCGTCGGGCTCGGAGGCATCGGCTCGGCCGCCGCGTACCACCTCGCCGCACGGGGTGCGACGGTGCTCGGACTCGACCCGCGCCTCCCGGGTCACCGCGACGGTTCGTCGCACGGCCGGTCGCGCCTGGTGCGGCAGGCGTACGCCGAGGGCCCCGAGTACGTCGCGCTCACGACCGCCGCCTGGAGGCTGTGGCACGAACTCGAGCAGGCGTCCGGCACCCGTCTGCTCACCGAGAGCGGCGTGCTCGCCGTCGCTCCGATCGGGGGTGCCCTCGTGGCGGACACCCTCGCCGCGGCCCGCGCGCACGGACTCCCCGTCGAGCACCTCACGGCGACCGCGATCCGTGATCGGTTCCCGGCGTTCCGGGTCGCCGACGGCTGGGAGGGTGTCCTCGAGCGGGAAGCGGGATTCGTCGACCCCGAGGCGACGGTCCGCGCCCACCACCGACTCGCCCAGGAGCACGGCGCGGAGTTCCGCGCGGAACGCGTCGTCGACATCGCGTTCGGAGCGCACCCGCTCGTCCGCACCGACGTCGCCGCCTACCGCGCGGACCGGGTCGTGGTGGCGGCCGGACCATGGGCGCCCGAGCTGCTCGCCGCGACGGGCCTCCGGATCGTGGCCCGTCGCAAGGTGGTCGCGCACTTCGCGCCGACGGACCCCCGGGGTCTCGGAGCCGACGCCATGCCGGGCTTCTCCATCCAGCACGACGGGCACCTGTACTACGGGTTCCCGGACCACGACGGGCAGGGCGTCAAGATCGGCCGGCACGACGGTGGCGAGGACACGACCCCGGACACGATCGACCGCGTGGTCCGCCCCGACGAGGTCGCCGAACTCCGCGGTGTCCTCGAGCGGTTCCTGCCCGGGGCCGCGGGCGCGGGCCTCGACGCGTACTCGTGCATGTACACGATGAGCAGCGACGAGGACTTCATCCTCGGCGCGCTCCCCGGGGCGCCGGCGTGCTTCGTCGCGACCGGCTGCTCCGGGCACGCGTTCAAGTTCGTGCCGGTGCTCGGCGAGGTGCTCGCGGACCTCGCGCTCGGGGTCCGGCCGCGGTACGACATCGGGTTCCTCTCGCCCGATCGCGCTGCGGCCCGGGCGAGCGCGGCCATCGACCGTTGACCGCGCCGCCCGACGTGGCCGCCCGCGGGCGGCGCGGTCGTCAGCCCCGGACCGCGCCGCCCGACACCGGCCTCAGCCCAGCGCGAACCGCAGCGTGCGGACCTCGAAGCCGCCGAGCGCGAGGTCGACGGTCGCGGAGTCGGCCGGCGCGGCGGCGATGCTCGACGCGTCGACGATCGGCTCCTCGAGCAGGGTGACCTCGGTGACGGCCGAGACGGCGGCGGCGACGGTCACGGTCCCGCGGGCACGACGACCCGCGGGCTCGTACACCCGGACGACGAGGTCGCCCGAGCGGTCGTCCGCGAGCTTGACGCTCGACAGCACGAGGTCGTCGGACACCGTCACGAGCGGGTCGAACCCGTGGTCGCCCGTCACGGTCCGGGCGTCGACGTTGAGGAGCACGCCCTCCTCGGTCGCACCGGCCACCGACGTCCCGACGACGAGCCCGAAGCGGTGCGTCTGCACGCCCTGGTCCGTCTCCGGGTCGGGGAACCGCGGTGCACGGAGCAGCGACAGCCGGAGCGTCGTCGTGACGTCCCCGTCGACGGCGTCCCGGGTCATGTCGTACCCGTGGATCGAGTCGTTGACGAGCGCGACGCCGAAGCCCGGCTCCTCCGCGAGCACGTACCGGTGCATGGACGTCTCGAACTTCGCGGCCTCCCACGAGGTGTTGCTGTGGGTGACGCGCTTGTTCGCGCCGAACTGGGTCTCGGCGATCGTGTGCTCCGCGCGGACGTCGAGCGGGAACGCGACCTTGAGGAACTTCTCCGTCTCGTGCCAGTCGACGACCTGGGCGACCTCGAGCGTGCGGGACCCCGGCGCCAGGGACAGCGTCTGCTCGATCGACGACTCCGAGAACGACCGGCGGACGACGATCCGGGCGACACCATCGGCACCGGTCGACACGGTCAGCTCGTCGACCCCGCGGATGTCCTCGACCCGGTTGCGGTAGTAGCGGTCGACGTCCCACGCGTCCCACATGTTCGGGAAGTCCTGGTGGAGCTGCAGCAGGTTCCCCGCCTGGCCGGGCGCGATCGCGTCCCGCCCGGACCCGAGGTCGACCGCGGAGGTCACGAGCCCCTCGGCGGAGACCGTGATGCGGACGAGGTCGTTCTCGAGCACGTGGGCGTCGCCGTCCTCCGTGATGGTGACGGGAGCGACCTGCGGCACGGAGGCCGCGACGACCGCCCCGAGCGCGGGCGCCCCGCCCCGGGCGAACGGCGCGGGGTTCACCAGGACGGAGGTGTCCCCCTCGCCGACGAGCGCGCGGACGGCCTGCGCGATGATCGCCACGAGGGCGTCGGCGACGCGCGCGTACTGCTCGACGGCCTCGCGGTGCACCCAGGCGATCGACGTGCCGGGCAGGATGTCGTGGAACTGCTGCAGGAGCACCTGCTGCCACAGGGCGTCGAGCTCGTCGTACGGGTAGGCGAACCCGGTGCGGGCCGCGGCGGTGGCGCACCACAGCTCGGCCTCGATGAGCAGGTGCTCCGCGCGGCGGTTCCCCTGCTTGGTCCCGTGCTGCGACGTCAGGGTCGCGCGGTGCAGCTCGAGGTAGAGCTCACCGACCCACACGGGCGGGTTCGCGAGCTCGCCGCGGGCACGCTCGAAGAACGCGTCCGGGTGCTCCCACGCGACCTGCGCGCTGCCCTCGAGGTCCGCCAGGCGCGCGGCCTTGCCGGTCATCTCGCGCGTGGTCCCGCCACCGCCGTCGCCCCACCCGACGGGCGCGATCGACCCGGACGCCAGGCGGTTCTCGCGGAACTGCCGCGACGCCTTCGCGACCTCGGAGCCGGACAGCTGCGAGTTGTAGGTGTCCATGGACGGGAAGTGCGAGAACACGCGGGACCCGTCGATGCCCTCCCACAGGAACGTGTGGTGCGGGAACTTGTTCACCTGGTTCCACGAGATCTTCTGCGTGAAGAACCACTCGAACCCGGCGCGACGCATGAGCTGCGGTAGGGCCGGCGAGTACCCGAAGCTGTCCGGCAACCAGACACCCTTCGGCCGGATCCCGAACTCGCGCTCGAAGAACCGCTGACCCTGCGAGAACTGCCGGACGATCGACTCGCCGGTCGGCATCACGGTGTCCGACTCGACCCACATGCCACCGAGGGGCAGGAACCGACCCGCTGCCACCGCCTCCTTGACGCGCGCGTACACCTCGGGGCGGTGCTCCTTGATCCAGGCGTACTGCTGGGCGCTCGACATGCCGTAGACGAAGTCGTCGGTCTGGTCGATGAGCTCCGTCATCGACGAGGTGGTCCGCGCCACCTTGCGGATCGTCTCGCGCACGGGCCAGAGCCATGCGGAGTCGATGTGGGCGTGCCCGACGGCGGAGATCCGGTGGGCCGAGGCCTCGGCCGGGGACGCGAGCACGTCGGCGAGCGCCGCTCGGGCGTCGGGCGCGGTCTCGGGGATGTGCTGCAGGTCGAGGGCGTCGAGGGCGTCGTCGAGTGCCTGCAGGATCCGCATCCGTCGCGGCCCCTGGGGCAGTTCGGCCTGGAGCTCGAGCAGCACCTCGATGTCGAGGGCGAGCTCGTGCACCTCGGCCTCGAACACGGTCAGGTCCATGCGGCGCGACGTGTACAACCGCCGTGACGACGACGTCTGGATGTCCCCTTCCTGCGTCGGGAGGAAGGGGTGGTAGTCGAGCAGCACGGGGTTCGACGCGCCCTCGAGGTACAGGTCGACGAGCTCGCCGCCCTCGGCCTGCTCGGTGACGAGGACCCACTGGTTGCGCGGGTTGATCGACTTCACCGGGCTGCCGTCCGGTCGGTAGACGAGGCCCTCGCACTGGAACCCCGGCATGTTCACGTCGAACCCGAGGTCGATGAGCGCCTCGACCCGACGTCCGGCCCACTGCTCGGGCACGGTCCCGGTGACGTGGAACCAGGTGGTCCCCCACGCGGCACCCCACGGCGTCCCGACCTCGTACGGCCGGTAGGCGAGCGCGAGGCCCTCGGCGGGGGTGATCGGCTCGCCGGGGAGCTCGTTCCACTCGACCGTCAGCGGGACCGCCGTCGCGTGCACGGCCGGCAGGATCCGTTCGTCGAGGACCCGGCGCGCTCGGCCGATGGTGAGGGGGATGTCGTCGTGCATCAGTGCCTTCCGGATTGGGTGGTCAGGGCATCGTGGCGGGGTGCGCCACCGCGGTGTGGACGGCGCGGGTGTCCGCCGGGACGTCGTGCAGCGTGCGGATGCCGCGCTCGGCCAGGAGTCCGGAGTCTCCCGCGCGCGAGCGCAGGACGACCTGCGGTCCGCGGCCGAGCGACTCGGCCAGCGCGACCCAGGCGAGCGAGAACCGGCCCCCGGGGGCGGCCGTCGCGCGGACGTCCGGGGCGCGACGGCCGTCGGGCAGGACGTCGTCGAGGACGAGCGCGTCCGTCGGCGGCGCGAGCCGCTCGAGTGCCGCGCCGGCACCGTCGCCGAACGCACGGGCGAGCTCGGCGAATCGCTCGCCGGTCGGCTTGCGGCGTCCGTCGTTCGTGAAGAGTCCGAGGTCGTACTCGAGCTCGGGGAAGTCGGCGAGCGACCGCGCGACGTCGTGCGAGCACCACCAGGTGATGCCGAACAGCTGCTGCACCTCGACGGCGTGCCGGATCGTGCCCTCGAGGAACGCCGGGGCGTCGTCGACCGGGACCACGTTCGTCGGGGCGCCGACCTCCTGGAGCCAGTTCGGTCGCTCCGCGGTCCGGTTCCACGCCGCGGCGAGCTGGAGCAGGTACTCGCCGTGCCGGACGGATCCGGCGCCGAGCGGACCGTGCACGCGGGCGGCCCCGTTGAACACCCACGAGTGCGTGACGGTCATGTCGCCGTGGTCGGCCGCGTGCTCCGGACCGAACGGCTGCGCGTCGTCGTACCAGGCGGCGTCGTACTGCGCGACCGTGACGGACGGGGCGGCCGTGCGCCGGGCCTCCCGGCCGACGCCGGACGGGAGGCCCGGAGCCGGGACCGCGTCCGGCACCGGTGCACCGAGCCCGCGCCGCGCCGCCGCGACCATCGTCGTGAGCCAGTCCCCGGCCTCCCGGTCGGTCACCGCGTGCGGCGTGGGGTGCGGGGCGTGCGCGAACTGGTTCAGCTCGTTGCCGAGCGTGACGCCGAGCAGGTTCGGCCGGCCGGCGAGCGCCGCGGACAGCGCCTGCACGTAGTCGGCGGTCGACGCGACGACGTCCGGGTCGGTGAACACGTTCCGACGATGCCAGCTCTCGAGCCACGACGGCACGAAGTCGAAGCTCGACAGGTGCCCCTGCAGCGCGTCGACGTTGACGTCGAGCCCGAACGACGCGGCGATGTCGACGACCGTCGCGACGTCGTCGAGCGCCGACGCCCGGATGAGCGTCCGGTTCGGCTGCACGAGTGGCCAGAGCGGGAACACGCGGACGTGGTCGACGCCCAGGCCGGCGATCTGCTCGAGGTCACGCGCCACCGCGGACGGCGAGAAGTCGAGCCACGAGTGGAACCAACCCTCGGCGGGCGTGTAGTTGACGCCGAAGCGCATCAGCCCTTGACCCCGCCCTCTTCGACGCCCTTAAAGAAGAAGCGCTGGAGCACCGAGAAGATCACCGCGATCGGGATGAACGCGATCATCGTGCCCGCCGCGATGAGGCGCTGGTCGTTCGAGAACGTGCCCTGCAGGTACTGGAGTCCGACGGTCAGGGTCAGCTTGTCCGGCGTCTGCAGCACGATGAGCGGCCAGAGGAAGTCGTCCCACGCGCCGATGAACGAGAAGATCGCGATGACGGCGATCGTGCCCTGCACGGCGGGCAGCGCGACGAACCGGAGGCGCTGCCACGAGTTCGCGCCGTCCATCACGGCCGCCTGGTCGATCTCCTCCGGGATCTGCCGGAACGCGTTGTACATGAGCAACACGTTGAGCGCGGCGATCATCCCCGGCAGGGCGACGCCGACGAGCGAGTCCGCGAGCCCGAGGTCCTTGATCGTGACGAACTGCGAGACGATCGTGACCTCGCCGGGGAGCACGAGCGTCGCGAGGAACAGCCCGAGCACCACCTTCTTGCCCCGGAACTGCAGGCGGGCCACAGCGAACCCGGCGAGCGTGGCGAACACGACGTTGCCGACGACGTCGAGCGCGGCGACGACGAGCGAGTTCCCGATGTAGGTGAACACGGGGATCGCGTCGGCGACCTTGACGTAGTTGAGGAACGTCGGCTGGCTCGGTACGAACTCCGGCGTCTGCGTGTAGATGTCCTCACCCGCGCCCTTGAGCGAGGTCGACAGCTGCCACAGGAACGGCCCGATGGTGATGAACAGCACCACCACGAGCAGCACGTAGCGGAACACCTTCTCCTTCGTGCTCATGGTGCCGAAGGTGCGGCTCCGGCGGCGGCGCCCGTCCGGACCGACGCGCCGGGTCCGTCCCGTCCCTCCCGGTCGGGAGGCGCGGCTGCCGCCCGCAGCGTTCGCTGCGGTCCCGCGGTCTCCGGAGACGACCGGTTCGGACGTCGTCGTCGTGTTCGTCACTGCTCCGCCTTGTTGTTGATGCGTGCGAGGACCAGCATCGGCACGAGCGTGACGACGAAGAGCAGGATGCTCAGGGCCGACGCGTAGCCGAGGTTGCCGGTGAAGCCGCGGGCGTACTCCTGGATGAGGCTGACGAGCGACTCGTCCTGGCCGCCGGGGCCGCCCTTGCCGTTGGTGAGGACGTAGAGCTCCGAGAACACCCGCAGCGCCGAGACGCACACGAGGATCCCGACGAGCGTCATGGTGCCGCGGACGCCCGGCATGGTCACGCTCCAGAACCGGCGGACGGCGCCGGCCCCGTCGAGTGCCGCGGCCTCGTGCAGGTCCTTGCCGACGTTCCCGAGCGCCGCCAGGAAGATGATCATGTAGTAGCCGAGGCCCTTCCACACCGTCAGGCTGATCGCGCTGAAGAGCACGAGCCACCGGTCGGTGAGGAACGGGAGCGGCCCCTGGATGACGTGCAGGCTCTGGGCGACCTCGTTCACCACGCCGCGGTCGTCGAGGATCCAGGTCCAGATGAGCCCGACGACCACCGCCGACGCGATGACGGGCGTGTAATACGCGGTCCGGAAGAACGCGATCCCGGGCAGGTTCTTCTCGACCAGGAGCGCGATGAGGAGCGGGAGGATCGTCAGCAGCGGCAGGCAGATCGCCATGTAGACGACGCTGTTGAGCAGCGCCTGCCACACCTGGGGGTCGGCGAGCAGGGTGCTGAAGTTCTTCAGCCCCACCCACGCGCTCACCCCGCCGAGCGGACTGGCGTTCGTGAACGACAGCCGCACGGTGTTGATCGACGGCCAGAAGCTGAACACGAGCAGCCACACCAGGGCCGGCGCGATCAGGATCCACGGCGTGTACCAACGGTTCGCTCGCATGGCGATCCTCCCTCTCCTGGTGGTGGCGTCAGCCGTTCGCGAGCAGGGTGTTCATCTTGGTCTGCGCGGTCTGCAGCGCCTTCATGCCCGTGGTCTGGCCCTTCATGGCGAGCGCGATCTGCTGGTCGAGGAACGTCGTCATGGAGTCGTTCGCCTCGACCGGCGTCAGGTTCTTCGCCGTCTTCAGCGCCGTGTTCGCGAGGACGCGGGCCTTGCCGTTCTCGGTGCCGTCGTCCTTCGAGAAGAACGGGTCCGACTGCGAGGACTTCGTCGACGGGAAGATGTTGACGAGCTTGGCGAAGGCCTTCTGGTTCGCGGCGTTCGTCATGAACTGCGCGAACGCGTTCGCGGTGGCGAGGTGCTTCGACTTCTGCGAGACGCTGAGGCCCTGCACGTACAGCGGCGGGGTGTCGAGCGCCGGCGAGACGACGACGTCGTTCTTGAGCGACGGGTTGTTCGTCTCGAAGTCGCTGAGCGAGGACGCGCCACCCGTGGTCCAGGCCACCTTGCCCTGCGTGAACAGGGTCGAGTTGCCGAGGTAGTCGGAGTTGAGGACCGACGACGGCATGTAGCCGTTCTGGTACGCGGTGGCGTACTGGTCGATGAGCGACGCCGCCTTCTTCGTGGCGAACGTGAACTTCGTGCCGTCGCTGTTGAGCACCTTGACGCCGGCGAGGGTGAAGTCGCTCAGCGTGGGCTTGCGGCTCATCAGGTAGTCGTTCGGGCAGTGCTCGTGCATGGTCTTGGCCTGCGCGAAGAGCTGCTGCGTGGTCGCCGGCGGCTTCGACGAGTCGAGACCGCACTGGTCGAGCATCGACTTGTTCCAGAAGTCGACGTCCGTGTTGAGGTACCAGGGGTACCCGTACACGCCACCCTTCGTCTCCTTGTAGTCGTAGGCGTCGACCGAGCCCGCCGTGTAGGTGCTCCGCAGCGAGCTGTCGGCCTTGCTGACGTCCTCGAGGATCCCGCGCTTCGCCAGGGGCAGCGCGATGTCCGGGGGCAGGTTGACGACGTCCGGCAGGGTGTTCGACGACGCCTGGCTCAGGACCTTGTCGGAGTAGCCGTCGCCGGGCTGGTCGACGAGCTTGACGGTCGTGCCGGGGTGCTTCTTCTCGAACGCCGCGATCACGCCCTTGAGGTACCCCGTGAACTTGGGCGTCAGCGCCCAGGTCTGGAGCGTGATCGTGCCGGTGACGTCGCCGCCGGCGCTGCTGCCGCCGCTGTTGCTGCCCGCGGAGCAGCCGGTCAGGACGAGCGCGGCCGCCGCGGCGGTCGCCAGGCCTGCGGCGAACGTCGCTCGCCTCCGGCCGGAGGTGGGTGCTGTGGTGGTACGACGTGACATTGCGTGGACTCCCTTGTTCGCCGCAGCAACTGAAGCGGTTCAGATCCGCCATCAGTCGCGGCATCGCTACCGCTGTTGCAGGTGAGCATGAAGGACTAAAGCGCTATAGTCAAGCCGCGGCGTGTCCCCGGTCGTTCGCCGCGGCGACACCCGGTGGTCACTCGCCGGGCGCGGTGCCATTCGCCAACGGGCGCGGGTGCCGCCATGATGAGCGCGTGGACGACGAGGGGGCCGGTGCAGCGACGATGCCGCAACCGAAACGGGTGACGATCGCCGAGATCGCAGCACGGGCCGGCGTTTCCACGGGAGCGGTCTCGTTCGCACTGAACGACCGGCCGGGTGTCTCGGCGGCCACCCGGTCGCGCATCCTCGAGGTCGCCCGTGAGCTCAACTGGCGTCCCCACTCGGCCGCGCGGGCCCTCGGCGGCGCCCGCGCCGGCACCATCGGGTTCGTGCTCAACCGGCCCGCGCGCACGCTCGGGACGGAGTCGTTCTTCGGCGACCTCATCTCCGGGATCCAGCTCGGCCTCGCCGGGACCCACGTCGGGATGAACCTCCTCGTCGCGCGTGACGTCAACGAGGAGCTCGAGACGTACCGCGAGTGGTGGAGCGGGCACCGCGTGGACGGCGTCGTGCTCATCGACCCGCGAGCCGACGACCCCCGCCTCGCGTTGCTCGCCGAACTCGGCCTGCCCGCCGTCGTCGTCGGCTCGCATCCATCGCCGCCGGGCACCTGGCCCACCATGTGGATCGACGACTCGGACGCCGCGGACACCGTGTTCGGGTACCTGCACGCGCTCGGCCACACCCGCATCGCGCACGTCGCCGGGCCACCGCAGTTCGAGCACACGGCCATGCGCGCCGCGGCGCTGCAGCGATTCGCCCGGGAGGCCCGGCTCGAGTCCGCCGAGTCGTTCACCACCGACTACTCGTCGGACGCCGGCGCCGCGATCACCCGGACCCTGCTCGTCGGCCCGCGCCGCCCCACGGCGATCGTCTACGACAACGACGTGCTCGCCGTCGCCGGGCTCGGTGTCGCCGCCGAGATGGGGGTCCCCGTGCCCGACGACCTGTCGATCGCGTCGTTCGACGACTCCGCCATGGCGCGGCTCGTCCGGCCCGCGCTCACGACGCTGACCCGCGACACCGTCGAGCTCGGCGAGCGTGCGGCCCGACTGCTGCTCGAGCAGGTCGAGGCCAGGAGCCCGCTGACGTCGCGCCCCGGCCCCGCCCTGACGCTCAGCGTCCGGGAGTCGACCGCGAGGCCGCGACGACCTCGAGCTGGGTGAGCCCGACCGGCCGCGACGCCGTGAACCGGATCGCACCGCGCTCGACCCCGCCCGCGATCCGGAACACCCGGGTCTGCGCGGCCCAGGCGAACTCCTCGCCGACCCGCTCGTCCGCCGTGGCGACCCGGCCGTCCCCGTCGACCCACGCCACCGTCCACCCGTACGTCCCCGGCTCGGCCACCGTGACGGTGTAGAGCGACGCGGCCGCGACGGACACCGGCACCTCGACGTGTTCCCCCGCGGCGAGCCGCACGACGCTCCGCCCGGTGTCGTCGGTGACCGGCGACGCGCCGACCGGCAGGACGTCCGCGGGCGTGTCCGCGAAGCCGTGGAGCTCGGACGCCGACACCGGGCGCGACCCGGCGGCCCACCCGAGCGGCTCGTCCGACAGCGTGAACACCACGTGCGCGCCGCGGGCGATCACCGCGTGCGGGATCGACACCGACTCCCACGGTTCACCGTCGACGGTGACGGACGCCACGTACGGGCCGCGGCACGGCCCCGCGACCTCGACGACCGTGGTCGCGTCGCCCAGGTGCAGCTCGGTCCGTCGGACGGTCGGCGGGACGAGCACGTAGGTCCCGGTCGCGGGCGCGAGCGGGTACAGCCCGATCGTGACGAACACGTACCAGGCGCTCATCTCGCCGTTGTCCTCGTCGCCCGGGTACCCCTGGCCGAGGTCCGAACCGACGAACAGGCGCGTGACGCACTCGCGGAGCGTCGCGTGCGCGTCGTCGTGTCGGCCGGCCCACATCGGTGCGAACGGGATGTGGTGCGCCGGCTGGTTCGACAGACCGAGCATCCCCATGCGGACGTCCCGCGCCTCGGTCATCTCGTGGATCGCGAACCCGTACGAGCCGGAACGGTCCGTCGCACCGGTCTCGCCGGCGGCGCGGAACCGGGCCATCGCGGCGAGGAGCCCCTCCGGCCCGCCGTGCAGGGCCATGACACCGGCCCCGTCGTGCGGGGCGGTGACCATCGTTCCCCACGCGTTCGTCTCGGTGTAGTCCGTCCCCCACTCGGCCGGGTCGAACGCCTCGCCCTCGACCCGCCAGTCCCCGTCGGGACGACGGCCCACGAAGAACCCGAGCCCCGGGCGGAACACGTTCCGGTACTGCAGGGACCGCCGGGCGAACCACTCGGCCTCGGCGTCGAGTCGTTCCGCCTCCGACGAACCGGGCACGGCGCGGTCGGCGAGCAGCCGCGCCATGACCGCGAGCCCCCAGTCGTTGATCGCCGCGTCGAGGGTCCACGACATCCCCTCGTGCGTGTCGGTGTCGACGTACCCGCGGAACGCGCCCGGGAGGATCCCCTTGCGTCCCACGCGCGGGTCCGGTGACGGCACGGTCGCGTTGCGCACCGCGCTCCGGTACGCCGTCGCGAGGTCGAACCCCGGGACGCCCTTGGCCGCGAGGTCCGCGAACACGGTGTCACTCGTCGTGCCGGTCATGACGTCCTCGGCACCGGGGGCGCTCCAGCGGGGCGTCCAGCCGCCATCGCGGTGGTGCTGCACGAAGCCCTCGGCGAGTGCCCCGGTCCGCTCGGGTGCGAGGAGCGCGAGCAGCGGCCACGCCGTGCGGTAGGTGTCCCAGAACCCGTTCGTCGTCGTGAACGGCCCCGACCCGACCTCGGGCCCGGGCTCGTCGCGGACGGGGGTGTCGAGGACCGCGCCGTAGGGCGAGCGGTAGCGGGGCTCGCCGGTCAGCGCGGTCTCCCCGGCGGTGTTCGGGTACAGGAACAGCCGGTACAGGCCCGAGTACAGCGACACGAGCTGGTCCTCGGAGGCGCCCTCGAACGACATCGTGGCGAGCGCCGCCGACCACCGCCGCTCGGCCTCGGCGCACATGGCGTCGACGTCGCCCGCAGCGCGCAGGTTCGCGGCCGCGTCCTCCGCCGACACCGTCGAGATCCCGAGGTGCACGTCGACCGGTGCCGTGCCGTCGACGACGAACCAGCCGCCGAGCCGGCCGTCCTCGACCGTCGTCCGGTCCGTCACCACGCCGTGGACCCGCAGGTGCACGTGGTGCGGCGGTGTCTGTGGCCGGTCGTCGAGGAGCGCGTCGACCACCCCGACGCCGTCCTCGACCCGCACGGACGCCGAGCGGACGACGCCGTGGTGGTCGAGCACGACCGATGCACGCTCCCCCGGGAAGGTGAACCGGAACCCGAGCGCGAACTCCCCCGCCGTCATCTCCGCGGTCACCCCGCCGTCGAACGCCACCCGGTAGCGGTGCGGGCCCGCGAGCTCGTCCGCGCGGTCGAACGGCAGCGCGCGGGCCGCGCGGTCGGTGTCCGGCTCGACGAGCGGGCTCGGCATGATCTGGAACACCCCGCGGTCGCCCATCCACGGCGAGGGGATGTGGGACGTGGCGAACGCCTGGAGCGCCGGCCGGCCGTTGCCGTCGACGTGCTCGTGGTACGCGTACGGCCAGCGAGGATCGGACGCGTCGGTCATGGGCAGCCCGAACACGCCGCCGTGCGGGACCGCCACGAGCGGCGCCGTGTTCCCGCGCGAGAACCGCGACGACGCGTGCGTCCCGCGGGTCGTCACGACGTGGTCGAGCGGCCGGGAGGTCCGGGGCGGCGCCGTCTCGATCCGCACGTCGTCGAGCCAGCCCCGTAGTGGTGCCGCCGCGCCGTCGGCGGCGACCCGGTCGGCGCGGCCGAGCCGTGCCTCCAGACGGTCCACCGTGCGCCCGGCGAACGGCGTCAGGTCGACGGTGCGGCGGTTCCACTGGTCCACCCAGAGCATGCGCGCGTCGTCCTGCGCCTCCGGCGTCATCGGGACCGCGTACTGGTCGCGCGCCGACGCGGAGGCACGGCTGCCGTCCGTGAACACGACGTCGAGCGCGAACGCGGTCGCGTCCCAGAACCCGTCGAGGTCGGCCTCGGTCGGCTCGGCGCGACCGGCCGGCAGCACCCGCTCCGGGAACCACACCCACGTGAGCCGGGCGCCCGCGGCCACCGGCCGCTCGACCGCGAACGGGACCTCGGCGACCGCCTGGTCGCGGCCGTGTCGCTCCACCAGGTACGCCTCGGCGGAGGAAAACCCGACCCCGTTCCGCGCCGCCACCGCCGTCGTCGGACCGCTGCTCCGCACCAGTGCTCGCATCGGGCCAGCCTACGAGCCCGGGCACCGCCCGTCCGCGGCCACCGCCGACCACCATCCCCGCGAGCGACGTGACGATGCGGAACGTCTACTCGCGGAGCGGTGACCGGCGCCGTGTCATGGGAGTGAGGCTCCGACGCGGGGTCAGTGGTCGACGAAGAAGAAGTAGTGCTGCAGGCCGAAGACGAGCGCGAGGATGCCCCACACGACGCCGATGACGCCGAGGACGATGCCCGCGATCGCCTGGCCGTGACCGCGCTCCCCCTTGGCCGGCGAGCGACGCAGGCCGACGACGCCGAGGACCAGGGCGACGAGGCTGAGGACGCCCCAGAAGCTGATGACGAGGCCGACGATGCCGATGACGAGTGCGGAGATGGCGACGCCGTTGCGCCGTCCGGCGTCTGCGGTGCCGTACCGCTCGGGCTGGGTGTTGGTGACCATGGGATCGGGCTCCTCGGTGTCGTGGTCGGTCAGATGACCTGAGGAAAGCACCGGTTGGAGCGCAGCGTTCCTGGTTCTCAGCGAACGGGGTACAGCGAGGGGGACTTGGCCAGGCAACGGGGGACGTTCCGACCGGCGCGAGCACCACGGCGTTACCGTCACGTGCGGGGGTGGTGCGCGTGCCCGAACAGACACCGACTGACCAGGACGAGTCCGTGCTCGCGATCCGCGAGGGCCGCCACGGCGGACCGCCCGTGGACCATCACCGCGCGCTCGTTCGGTCCGTCCTCTGGTTCCTCGCGGCCGCGGCGGCCGTGCTCGTCGTGGGCCTGGCCGTGGAGCGACCGTTCGACCCCAGGACGTTCGCCGCCGCTGGCATGGCCGGTTCCGTCGCCGGCGTGCTCGCCTGCGCCTTCGCGGCACGCGGGAAGCCGGGCGGGTACGTCCCGACCGTCACACCCGAGCAGCGCGTCCGCGACCGGCGCGTCCGGCGCGCGATCCGGCGCGACGATCCGCGGGAGCTGAGCGAGGAGGAGTACAGCGAGGCCCTCCGGCGCGCGCCCTACATCTCGGCGCGCGCAGCGGTGCAGTCGGGCCAGGTCGGCTGGTACGCGCTCGCGCTCGTCGTCCAGTCGTCCAACCTCCACACGCAGCACGGGCCGCTCGTCCCCGCCCCGGTCCTCGTCCTGCTCGCGATCGCCGCGCTCGTCACCGGGGCGATCGGTCTCGTCGGCCTGCGCCGCTCGTTCGCGTTCGCGCGCCGGCCCGTCCCACCGACCTGATCTGCCCCGGCGGTCCTCGTGCCTCTTCCGAGGGACTCCGAGCCCGTGCAGGACGCGACGGCCTCGACTTCGAAGGCGGTGACGGCCCTCGGCGCCGCCGCTCCGTGGTACACAACGGGGTCCCTCGGTGCCGGCGCGACCTCCGTGCTGTCGGTCTCGGCGATCACCGCGCACGGCACCGGACCTGCAGCGAGTGGGGCGATCGAGATCGGGGACGGCGCCGGCCACCCCTGACGGACACGGGCCCGGGCGGTCGGCTCCTCGCCGGCCGCCCGGGCCCGTGCTCGCGCGGATCAGCGTCGCGCGATCGGCTCCTCGCCGTGGTTGATGAGGCCGAGCCACGCGCCGAACCGGCGTCCGCTCACGACCTCACGCTCATCGGTCTGCTGCTGTGGGTCCACCACGGGTCGCTGCATCGGTGCTCCTGTCGTTCCTGACGAGGTACAACCGGACCGGGCGATGCGCATTCCCGCGCAGCGTGATCCGCCGACGCATGAGTTCGTCGTAGGGCACGGGGAGCGTCTGTCGCACCCCACCGAGCAGCACCATCGTGCCGTCGACGCGGACCACGTCGAAGCCCGCCATCGTGAGGTCCGCGGTCGGTGTCGGCCCGAGCGCGTCGATCACGACGTCGGCGTCACCCTCGACCGTCGCGGCGATCGCCGACACGTCCGCAGCGCGGTCGCCGACGGACCGGACGGTCCGCACGCGCGGGTCGAGTGCGGCGAGCCGCTCGAGGCTGGAGGCGTTGCGTCCAGCCAGGCCGGCGTCAAACGGGTCCGCACACGGTCGGGGCGTGTCCAGCACCTGGCGCACGCGTCGTTCCTGGTGCCCGACCAGCCCGAGCAGACGCTGACGATCTACCGGCAGATCTGACGCTCGGGCCGCTGCGACCGCACTTCGGCGTCGGCCGGACGGCCCAGGGACGGAGCGCGGCCCCGCACGACGCCGTACGCTGGCTGTCCGGCGCTCGGGTCCTGACCGCCAACCGTGCCGAGGAGTCCCTGACATGACCGACCAGACGTCCGTCGCCGACGACCGGGTCGGCAGCGACGCTCCACGGGCGACCACACCCGATTCGCTCGAACTCGACCGCACCGACCCGCTCGCGGAACACGTCGCCGCATTCGTCCCGAGCACCGAGGTCCGTGCGTACCTCGACGGCAACTCGCTCGGGCGGCCGCTCCTCGCCACCGCCGAGCGGCTGCAGCGGTTCGCGACGCACGACTGGGGCAGCCGCCTCATCCGCTCGTGGGACGAGCAGTGGATGACGCTCCCGCTCGAGCTCGGCGACCGGATCGGTGCCGTCTGCCTCGGCGCCGCGGCGGAGCAGACCGTCGTCGCGGACTCCACGACGGTGCTCCTGTACAAGACGATCCGCGCCGCCGTGGCCGCGCGGCCGGACCGCACCGAGATCGTCATCGATGACGACGACTTCCCGACCGACCGCTTCGTCGTCGAGGGCATCGCCGCCGAGTGCGGGCTCTCCGTGCGGTGGATCGTGGCCGACCCCGTCACCGGTGTGACGGTCGAGCAGGTCGAGGAGGCCGTGTCCACGTCGACCGCGGTGGTCGTGCTGAGCCACGTCGCCTACCGCTCGGGCGTCATCGCCGACGTGCCCGGCATCACCGCGGCGGCACACGCGGTGGGCGCGCTCGTCCTCTGGGACCTGTGCCACTCGGCCGGCGTCGTGCCGACGTCGCTCGACGCGTGGGACGTCGACCTCGCCGTCGGCTGCACGTACAAGTTCCTCAACGGCGGCCCGGGCTCCCCCGCGTTCGCCTACGCCGCCGAGCGGCTGCAGGCCGACCTGCGGCAGCCGATCCAGGGGTGGATGGGCGCCGCCGACGTGTTCAGCATGGCCGACGGCTACACGCCCTCGCCGGGGATGCGCCGGCTCGTCAGCGGGACGCCGCCCGTCGTCGGCATGCTCGCGATGCAGGACATGCTCGACCTCCTCGAGCGGGTCGGCATCGACGCGGTCCGCGCGAAGTCCGTCGCGCTCACCGAACACGCGATCGCGCTCGTCGACGACCTGCTCGCCCCGTTCGGCGTCGTCGTCTCCAGCCCCCGCGACGCCGACGTCCGCGGCAGCCACGTGACGATCACGCACCCGGCGTTCCGCGAGGTGACCGCGGCGCTCTGGGCGCAGGACGTCATCCCCGACCACCGGAACCCGAACGGCATCCGGCTCGGGCTCTCACCCCTGTCGACCACGTTCGCGGAGGTCCGACTGGCCGTCGAGGCGATCCGCGCCGAGCTCGCCGGGCGGTAGGCGCGCGCACGCCGCGTCGTTCCCGGTACGGTCAGCCCCGGGGGCGTGTCATGGCGGGACAGACCGCGGACGACGACCGGTCGACCCCGGCCGCGCGCATCGGGTCGTCAGCACACATCGACTCGTCGCTCGCGATCCACGAGGGCCGTTGCTGCGGACCGCCCGTCGACCACCGCCGGGCGATCCCTCGATCGGTCCTCTGGTTCCTCGGTGCCGCGGGCACCGTGCTCCTCGTGTGTCTGCTCGTCGAGCATCATCGGCTCCATCGCTCGTTCGCTCTCGCGCGCCGGGCCGTTCCGGCCTCCTGACCGGTGCCGCTCGGACGACCGCGTCCCGCTCCACGCCGTCGAGTTCTGCGGCGTCCCAGTACGCTGCCGACGTGATCCCTGCGGGCTGGACGATCAACCACTTCTCCCTGAGCAATCCCGAGGGGAAGGGGCAGGGCAGCGTCCCGGCGTTGCTTCGTCGGCTCGCCGACGCCATCGACGGCCTCGGTGACGTCGACGTGCAGGACGTCACCTTCAGCAGCAAGGTGACCGACGGCGAGGATGACCTCACCATGACGGTCTACTACCACCGGGAGCCGCGGCGACGGTAGGGCACCCTTCATCGAAGGACGACGGACGGACATCGCGACGCAGCCGGGCCGGAGCGGGGATCTGAACTGCCCGTCCCTTGCTCGAAGGCCCCGGTCCCTCGCGGAGGGCCGGAGTCGCATCGGCGGCGCAGCGCTATCGCCCGCGCGAGCGGACGAAGAGCACGGCGGCGATGGCCAACACCACGATGATCCCCGCGACGAACAGCCATGGAGGAACGCCCGCGCCGTGCTGAGGACTCACCGGCGCAGCCGCGAGGCTCACTGCTCTCACTCGATCGACCACCGGCATGTCCCCTCCTGTTCCCGACACGGTTCGTCGTGCGCGGCCTGACCAGCTCTGACGCGCCCTACGGACGCGGGCTGGCGCCGCCCCACCAGGTGTCGAACGGCGTCGCGGGCACCCGGCGCTTGTGCTCGGTGGCCCGGTAGCGGGTCTCGATCGCCTCGGCGACCTCCTCGGGCACGTCGTGCCCCTGCAGGTACGCGTCGATCTCGGCGTAGCTGAGGCCGAGGTTCGCCTCGTCGGTCTGACCGGGCAGGTCGTCGAGCAGGTCGGCCGTGGGCGCCTTCTCGTAGAGCCGCGCCGGCGCGCCGAGGTGCTCGAGGAGCTGACGGCCCTGGCTCTTCGTCAGGCCGGTCAGCGGGGTGATGTCGACGCCGCCGTCCCCGTACTTCGTGAAGAAGCCGGTCACGGCCTCCGCGGCGTGGTCGGTGCCGACGACGAGCAGACCGCGCTGCCCGGCGACCGCGTACTGCGCGACCATCCGCATACGGGCCTTGACGTTGCCCTTGACGAAGTCGCTCAGGGCGGTGCCCGACTCGGCGACGTCCTGGACGACGCCGTCGACCCCGTGCTCGATGTTCACGGTGATGCCCGGGTCGGCGGCGATGAAGCGGAGCGCGAGCTGCGCGTCGTCCTCGTCGGCCTGCACGCGGTACGGCATGCGCACCGTGGTGAACTCGGCCGGATGCCCCTCGGCCCGGAGCGACTCGACGGCGAGCTGGCACAGACGCCCGGCGAGCGAGGAGTCCTGACCGCCGCTGATCGCGAGCACGAAGCCCTTGGCGCCGGTGGCGAGCAGGTAGTCCCGGAGGAAGGCGACACGGCGCGTCACCTCCTGCTCCGGGTCGATGACCGGCTGGACGTCGAGGTCGGCGGCGATGGCCGCTTGGAGTTCACGCACGGAACCAGTATCCCGCCGTCGGCGCCGCGGCACCCAGGGTCCTCCTCCACCGGGGGCGTCGTGACGACGGCCCGTCGACCGTGCTCGCGCATGACGCTTGCGCCCCCCGGCCCCTTCGGGCACGCTCAGTTCGGAGCCCCGAGGACAGGGCGGGCTGGCGAAGGGCGGGGCGTGGAATACCGACTCATGAACGAGTACACGGTGGACTGGCCGCTCTGGCGCGACGACGGCGGAGCGCCGGAGGGCGAGCCCGAGCTGTCAGAGCGGCTGGCAGCCCAGGTCCGGGACTGGGCGGCGACGTTCAACGAGCTGTACTCGTACAAGACCGGGTGGCCGGACGCGCGGACCTGTCAGGCACAACGCGCCGAGGGCGAGCACCTGGCCGCGGCCATCGCTCGGGAACTCGGCCCGGACGACTCGATCGAGCTCGACTTCTGGGAGACCGCCCACGCCGGCCGGAACGACCGGGGAACGCGGCGTCGCTGACGCTGCCAGGCGAGTGGCGGCGCCGGGTCCGTGAGCTCGATGGAGTGACGGCTCGCCGGCGCACGTCGGCGGTGGACCGCGGTCCGGGCCGCTGCACGACAGCCGGGAGCTGTTCCGCCGAGCACCGCCATGATGCACGGGTTCGGCGAGGACCGGCGGCACTCATCCGCCTTGGGCGGTCGTGGACCTGTCGGTCGGGATCGCACCGCCGAGGATCGAACCAGCGTGAGCCAGCTCGAGGATCGGGCCGTCGACCACGACCAGTGCGCCACCCTGCCGGCGCGGCATGGCCGAACGCTGACCGTCGACGAGGAACTCGAGCTCGGTCGGTGTCGCTCGGAGCGACCAGGACCCGTCGTCCGTCGCACGTTCCAGATCACCGTCGACGGCCGGATCCCAATGGATCAGGGTGCGTCCGTCGGTCGATCCAGCCAACCCGCGGCCCAGGAGACGTTCGACGCTGCCGTGCATGTCCAGCCGGAGATCGCCGTCGATCACCGAGAGCCCCCAGGGGAGACTGTGCGCCCCGACCCAGGCCCCGTCGGGGTCCGCCACGTGCCGCATCCAGAAGGTGATGCAGGGCAGGCCGTCCGCATCGTGGTAGACGGTCGGGGCGTAGTAGCTCGATCCGTAGGCGAGCGTTCCCCATCGCTCGACGTCGAACTTGCCGCCGTGCCAGCGGCCGATCCCGTACACGGTGCCGTACCCGGTGTCCGCAGCCCAGACGCTGAACATCAGCACGTCATGCCCGTCGACGGTGATCAGTTGTGGACACTCCCACAGTTCCCCCGTCCAGATCGGAGTCTGAGCGAGGGTCGATCGGGAGGCAGCGACACCGTCGAACTGCCAGTCCGTGAGGTCCACCGACGAGAACGAGAGCAGGCCGGCGACCCCGTCGGCCATGGCGCCACCGACCAGCATCCGCCAGCACCCGTCGTCCTCGAAGACGAACGGATCACGGAACGCGGTCAGTCCCAGCCCCTCGGGAGGCTCGACGACGACCGGCCCCTTGCTCCATCTGTCGAGGGAGCGGTCCTGCGTCGTCGCGACCCGGACGGTCCCCATCGCGGTGTCGGTCCCGGCCACCGACGTGTAGAACGCCAGGTGCGTGTCACTGCCCCCGTCGACGATGCTGCCGGTCCAGATCCCGTCGTCTCCGTCGCCCGGCGCGATCGCGATCGCCCTGGGTCGCAGCGACATGAGATCAGGGCCCGCCGCGTGCCCCCAGTGGATACCGGTCTCCCACTCGGTGCTGCCCGGGACGTACTGGTAGAACGCGTGGTACTCGCCGTTGGCGTGGACGAACCCGTGGGGGTCGTTGATCCACCCGTCCGCGGTGAAGTGCAGCTGCGGTCGCATGGCGTGCAGCTCCTCGTCAACGCGGCCGACGCGCGGAGGCGTCGGGGAACGTCGGGTAGGCCGCGTGCGGTTCGACTTGGTACCAGTACGCGGTCGTGCTGATGTCATCCGCGCGCTCGAACAGTCCGTGCTCGGCGGCGCCGATCTGCTGCAGCGTGACCCGGAGCCGCTCTCGGAACGCGATCGGGTCCGGCAGATGCCACCGGTACAGGGCGTGCGACGGCGGCATCGCCTGCCAGAAGGGCGACCCCTTCGACTCGTCCACCCGAGACACGTGCGGGTAGCCGAAGTACGGTGCGCTGAACGGCAGCGGGTTCGGGTCCGGATGCTCGCGGAGCTCGTCCTGGAACGCCCAGGCACCGCCTGCGTAGTCCTCGAGTCCAGTACTGCAGAGCGTGGGGAACTCGTCGTCGCCGTCGAGGTAGAACTTGACCTCGCCCTCGCCCCACCAGTAGCGCTCGAGTTGCGACAGGGCGACGTAGGTGCCGACGTAGTGGCCGCGTCCGGCGACGCCGTCCAGGATCACGTGGTCTTCCCCGAGGGCGGTGGTCGCGTTGCTCCGGCGCCACTGCGCGTGGAAGCGGGCGAGGTCGTCGGGGTGCTCGTCGCCGACCGTGTAGTCGATCTGGAAGAACACCGCGCCGATCTCGTCGGGGTGTTCGCTCTCGAGGGTGATGCGCGCGGACTCGCGGAACGGCATCGGGAAGTAGGAGTTCATGCCGCCGGTGGGCGCGACGACGATCGGGATCGAGGTGACCAGAGCCCTGGCACCGAACCCGTTGCAGAAGAAGTCACCGAGGGGGACCTCGACGGAGGGGGCGCTCTCGCCGTCCCAGTACGCGCGGAGTACGAGGTTCCGGAGCACGAAGGCACCGCCGTCGGTACGGTCCGGCACCGTGATCCAGATGTGCCGGATCGTTCCTGGCCCGGCGACGTCGGCCAGCGTGATGGTCTCGCCGGCGGCGATCGGAACGAATGCGGTGCCCTTCCGGCCGGTCCCGAGGGCGGACGGGGTCCGTGCGCCTGCTCCTCGTTCGCCGGTCGGGTTCTCGGCGTTGATGGACCGGCTCTCGATCCGCTTGGGGGCGGAGAGGACGGTGTCCCAGGAGAACGACATGTGTGTGGGTTCCTTACTTGACGGCGCCTGCGGTGATGCCGCGGGTGAGGGAGCGCTGGAAGATGATGAAGAAGATCAGCGTCGGCAGGAGCGACAGCAGCGAGCCGGCGTTCTGCTCGGTGATGTCGGTCGAGAGCTGACCCTGCAGTGTCGACAACGCGATCGGGATGGTCTGCGCCGACGGGTCGGTGAGCATGATCACGGGGATGTAGAACTCGTTCCACGTCCAGATGAAGAAGAAGATCACCAGGACCGAGAGCGTCGGTCGCATGACCGGGAACACGACGCGCCACAGGATCTGCCACCGGTTGGCCCCGTCGAGGGCTGCGGCCTCGAGCAGCGACGGCTCGAACGTGCCCATGATCGACCCGAGCAAGTAGGTGCCGAAGGCGGCCTGCAGGACCGAGAAGATGATGATGACCGACCAGATCGACCCCTGGAGGCCGACCGCCTGCGCACCGTAGAACAGCGGGTAGATGATCGACTCCTGCGGGAGCATCGTCGAGAACAGCAGGACGGCGGTGATGACGGTGCCACCACGGATCCGGCCGATACCGATCGCGTACGCGGCCAGCAGGGCGATGACCACGCCGAGGATCGCGACGATCCCCGAGATGAGGATCGAGTTGACCAGCGCGACCGGGAAGTCGACGTCGGCGAGGTACTTCGCGAAGGCTGCGGTGGTGAACTGCTCTGGCCAGGCGAACGGGCCGTTGGCGGAGTAGTCGGCGCGCGTCTTGAAGGCGTTGAGGATGAGGACCAGGAAGGGCGCGGCGAGGACCACCCCGACGAGCACCGCGACCGCGAGGAGGAGCCATCGCACGGGACTCCTCCGTGTTCGCCGCGCGGAGGGTGGTGCCGGTGCTGTCGCTGGGGTCGTGGAGGTACCGATCGTTGCGGTCATCAGCGTTCCGCCCTTTCGATGCTGACGCGCTGCCACCAGAGGATGAGCGAGGCGATGATGAGGATCAGGATGGTCAGGACGGTCGCGATCGAGGAGCCGTATCCGACGCGGGAGAGCTGGAAGAAGTTGAGGTACGAGTAGTACGACGGCACGTAGGTCGAACTCTCGGGACCGCCCCCGGTGAGGATGAGGACCGGGGCGAACACCTTCAGGGCACCGACCGTCGCCGTGAGGATCACGATGAAGACCTCGGGTCGGATCTGCGGGATCGTGATCGCTCGGAACCGGCGCCACCAGCCTGCGCCGTCGACCTCCGCGGCTTCGAGCAGCTCCGGGTCGACCCGCTGCAGCCCGGACATGAAGATCACGACCGGGTACCCGATCTGCCCCCAGATCAGCACGATCATGATCGAGTACAGGGCGAGGTGCGGGTTGCCCAGCCAGTCGGGACCGTTGATGCCGACGGTGCTGAGGAGCGTGTTGATCGCACCGCTCTGCGCCCCGAGGACCCAGCTCCAGATGACTCCGGCCACGGCCACGGGAACGATCTGCGGCAGGTAGTACGTAGCACGGAGGAAACTCGCCACCCGTGGCCCGAACTTCCTGCCGAGGTAGTCGAACAGCAGCGCGGCGAGCACGAGGCCGATCGCCGTCGGGATGACGACGATCGCGACGATCATGTAGATCGAGTTCTTGAACGACGACCAGAAGAGCTCGTCGTGGAGCAGGGCCTCGTAGTTGCCGAGCCCGACGAAGTGGAACGGCGCCAGACCGCCCTTCCACTCGAACAGGCTGAAGAACAGGTTGCAGGCGAAGGGCACCAGGACGATGGCCGCGAAGCCGACGCCGATCGGGAGCAGGTACCAGTAGTAGGAGGCCGACCGTGGCCGCCGCGGTGTTGCCCGCCTGGTCGCGGGCTGCGCCAGGTCGGTGATGAGAGTGGCCACGAGTGCCCTTTCCGTGGAGGGGTGGTCCCGTGGGCCGCTGGACGGTACAGCGGCCCACGGGAAGGAGCGGGGCTACTGCAACTGCGCCTTGCCCTTGGTGTAGAACTGCTGGAACGACTTGCTGAACGCAGCGGCCGTGGTCGACTTGTTGGTCAGCGACTGCATGCCGCTCTGCTGGAAGTCGAGCAGGCCCGGCAGCGGGTAGTCGGGGAAGTACGACAGCTTGTCGCCGTCGACCAGCGTCTGGAACTGCTGGTTCAGCGCCTTGATCTGCGGGTCGGTGATCACGCTCGGATCCCCGGCCAACGGCAGGCCGGCGTTCTTGGCCATCACGTTCTGCACCTGGGGGCTCAGCGTGGTGCTGATCCAGTCGTACGCGAGCTCCTTGTTGCCGGACTTCGTGGGGACTGCCCAGAGGTGTCCGGAGGACCCGACGTTGAGCTTGGCGTCCGGCAGCGCGAAGGTGCCCCAGTTGAACTTCGCCGAGGCCTTGACGTTCGAGAACGCGTTCGAGTCCTCCAGCAGCAGCGGGTTCTTCTGGCTGAGCCAGGCCTGGTCCATCTGGTCGCCGGTCACCGAGGCCAGTCGCGTGCCGAGGTACCCCTTGTCGATCCAGTCCTGGAATTGCTTGGTGCCGGTCGACCACGGGGCGCCGTCGACGTTCGGCGACCCCTTGAGGAACATGAAGTCGTCGATCTGGTCGCGCGTCGCGCCGGCCGACACGAGCGAGTACCAGGTCCAGAGCGCACCGAACCCGTTCGCGCTGCTGGCGAGCGGTGTGGTGCCCTGGTCGACGAACTTCTGCATGTCGCTCTCCAGCTCGGCACGCGTGGTCGGCGGGTTGGTGATCCCGGCCTTGGCGAACATGTCCTTGTTGTAGAACCAGACGATGAACTCGCCGATGTTCGGGATGCCGTACCAGTTGCCGCTTCCGGCGTTGCCGTCGGAGTCGTACTTCGCCAGGCTCGCGACCGAGCCCTTGATCTTCTCGTCCCAGCCGCGCTTCTCGACCTGGTCGTTGAGGTTCTCCAGCAGCCCCTGGGAAGCGAGCTGACCAGCGTCGGCGCCGCCCTTGTTGACCTCGAGGACGTCGGGGACCTTGTTCCCGGAGAGGAGGAGCTTCCCGTTCTTCTGGATGTTGCCGAAGCTCGTCGTGACGAACTTGACGTTCACGTCCGGGTGCTTCTTCTCGAAGATCGAGACGGCCTCCTTCCATCCCTTGTACTGGGCGCTGCTGCTGGCCTCGTACTGCCAGATCGTGAACGTCTTGGAACTGCTGCCGGCGTTGGAGCATCCAGTCAGGACACTGGTGGTGAGGCCGATTGCGATCAGGCCGGCGACGAGACGCCAGAGCCTGCGGGTGGTGCGTTTCATGTGAGACACCTCGTTGTGATGGGGATTTTCGGGCGCACTGAAGGAACCGTCGGTGGACGAGCGCTGCAGTGGTGGTGGGACGTCAGCCTGCCGAGGGTGATGGCGGGCGTTCTGCGATCAGGTCATGGTGGCGACGGTCCGAGGGGCGGCCACTGAACAGCGGCGCACGATCGGACAGGGGACGATGTGTTCGCTGGGGACACGCGGTGCGTGGAGGTCCTCGAGCGCGCGCTGGATGGTGACCTGCGCGGCGAGTTCTCCCATCGCCCGGTGGGGCAACTGCACCGTGGTGAGGCCGGGTACGAGTCCGTCGGCGATGTCGAGTTGGTTGTCGAACCCGACGACCGAGAGATCACCAGGGATGGCGAGACCCAACTCGTTCGCCACGTGGTAGACCGCGTTGGCCATCCGGTCACCGAAGCAGAACACCGCTGTCGGGCGGTCGTCACGGCTGAGGAGCGCACGCGCGGGCTCGAGCGTGTGCACGGTGCCTGCCTCGACGGCCTCGACGACGAGGTCAGGGTCGAAGACGATCCCTGCGGCCTCGAGCGCATCCCGATAGCCCTGGAGCCGCAGGCTGCGAGCCGGGATGTCGCGCGACACCGTGCAGAAACCGATCCGCCGGTGACCGACCGCCGTGAGTTCGGCCACCGCGGCGAACGCTCCCCCGCGCTCGTCGGGGACGATCCAGTCGACCGGCGAGGAGGGGTCCTCCGGTCGCCCGTCCAGGATCACCAGCGGGACCCGGTCGGGGACCGCGGGGGGCACGATGACCTGGTGGTACTCGCACGCGTAGATGAGGGCGTCGACGTTGCGTTGCAGCAGCATGGTGAGCGCGTTGCGCACCACCCGCTGATCACCGTCCGTGTCCACGAGCAGGATGAGGTACTGCTCGTCGATCGCGACGCGCTGGGCGCCACCGATCATCTGGCCCGCGAAGGGGATGCTCGCGACACGGTCGGAGATCAGCCCGATCGTGTGCGTCTGACGGGTCCGGAGCCCACGAGCCATGAGGTCGGGGACGTAGCCCAACATGTCCGCGACGTCGCGGACGTGCTCGACGACGGCATCGCGGACGCGCCCCTTGTGTCGTCCGCTCAGGACCAGGGAGACGGTCGACGTGGACACGCCCGCACGTGTCGCCACGTCCTTCATCGTCAGCATGATCAACCTCCTCGTCAATCGGTTGATGCGAAGCTAGACAGTCAACAGAGTTGACGCAAAGCCCAGCACCGAGATCCTCGGACCGCACGCCCGGCGACGGTGCGTGTCCGATTCGACGCGCTGCTACGAACCGATGGCGGGCGTGGCCCGGAAGGCATTGGCCGTCCGGTCGAGGACGGACTCGTCCTCGGTCCCCGAGTCGAGGACCGTGTTCCCAGCGGAGCCGGCGTCGACCATGACCGTCGTCACGTTCAGTCGACCCGCGGCGTCCGTCGTGAGGAGCGCGTCGACCTGCGCGGAGAAGGCCGAGTCGTTCGACTGGATGTGCACGTCCTTCGCGACCACGTGGTTGGTGGAGACGGAGTTCCCGGTCCCGGACACCAGCCGGATGATGACGGGCTTCTGGTCCGCCGGCCGCACCCGCTGGGAGTCGACCACCTCCGAGAAGTGATTGCTGACGATGGTGTTGTCACTTCCGTCGACCCGGAGGAGTCCGTACGAGTCGGGTCGGCCGTTGTCGATCGCGAGGAACGGCGTCCACGGCTCATGGTCACGCAGGAAGTGGTTGGACGCGACCAGGTTCTCCGAACTGCCCTCGGTCAGGATCACCATCCCCGGGTAGAACGAGTGCAGTCGGTTGTTCGTGACGCTCGACCGGGTGACGCCGGCGAGGTGGATGCTGCTCGCACCCCGCGGGAACACGTTGTTGGCGGTGATCAGGAGGCCGCCGTGGTTCTCGGCGTAGATGGAATGGCCTCGGGGACCGGCGCCGATGAGGTTGTCAGTGACCTTCGACGCCTGACCCCATCCGCGGAGCTCGATGCAACTGCCGCATTCTGCGATGAAGTTGTCGTGGATCGACAGGGCGTCGGTGTGGTGGATGGTGAGCGCGTGCTCGAGGTACACGAATCCCATGCCGTTGACACGGAACGAGTCGTTCGGAGTGGCGACGTGGATGCCGGTCTTGCCGTTGACGTACGTGTTCTCGGGGTGCAGATCCGCCCCGTCCGCGACGAAGTGCATGCCGTCGATGCAGAAGTTCTCGAACTCGACCGAGCTGAGGCGAGGGCTGCCCTGGCGCTCGACGATGAACGCGGCGCCGTCGCGAGCGCTCTCGCCACCGGTGCGTGGAAGGTCGACGAGGATGCGGCTGCCGCCGGGCCAGAGCTCGTGCAGGCTGGGCCATTCGTCCTCGGGGACGTTGAACCGGATGCTCGACGACGTGAAGCCGTGCCCGGATCCCTGGATCTTGAGGAAGCTGATGTCGATGACCACCTGTGTGCGGAGGTGATAGTCGCCCGGTGGGATGGAGATCACCGCACCGGGCCTCCCACCGTCGCCGTCGTCCGTTGCGGTCTGCCGACTCTTGATGTCGGCGATGATGCTGTTGATCACGCCGCCGATGTCCGTGGTCGGGTCGCCGACCGGCCATGCGGTCACGTCGTAGTGATTGCTGTTCTGCATGGGTGGGAATCCTTCCGTTCGTGGTCGTGGCCAGGCCCGCGCTGTCCGCTGGGCCAGACCTGATCGACTACTGCGAGGTGGCTGCCGTGGAGCGCAGCGGAGCGGCGAAGAGTCCGGCTCCCGTGCTCATTTCGAGGATCGGGCCGTCGATCAGGATCTGCACCGTGCTGTCGTCGGCCACCACCGTGGCGCTCCATCCGCTGACCGGAGCGGACACGACCACCTTCCCGGCCGTCCGCTCGAGCGTGAGGACCGGCGCGCCGTCCCGGATGACCTCGAGCTCGCCGAACTCCGGGTCCCAGTTGATGATGTCGGCTCGTCCGTCACTGACGAGCTCGACGTGGTCGAACGCCGTGTGCGCGGTGACGCCGCCGTCCCGGATGACGTCAGGGTGCGGGCGGGCGACGAGGACGTCGCCGTCGAGGGAGAGCACGTGGGGAACGCTCATCGCGCCGGTCCAGACGTCGCCATCGCGGTCGCGGATCTCCCGCAACCAGAAGACGAGCCCGGGGCGCCCGTCGGCGTCTCGGTAGAACGAGGGTGCGTAGTAGCTGTCTCCCCAGGTGAGCCGGCCCCAGTGTTCGACGGTGAACGCACCGTCGTTCCAGGCCCCCAGCCCGTACGCGACGTAGTGGAGCTCGTCATCACTCCAGACGGAGGTGATCAGGACGTCGACTCCGTCGATCGTGAAGACCTGCGGGCACTCCCAGAGCTTCCCGGTCCAGATCGGGTCGGAGGCAGCTGTGTCTCGTTGCGCCGCGATCCCGTCGTACCTCCAGTCCCGCAGGTCCGGAGACGAGTACGACAGGGTGGCCGCCGTGGTGCCGTGGAGGTTCGCGCCGACGAGCATCCGCCACTGGTCTCCGTCCCGGAAGACGAACGGGTCGCGGTACACCTGCACGTCGAGGTCCGCTGGCGGGACAGCGACGATGTCGCCCTTGCACCATCGGATCCACTCCTCGTCGATGGGCGTCGCGGTTCGGATCCGGCCGATGCTGAAGTCCGCTGCGTCGATCGACGTGTAGAAGATCGTCGTCCTGTCTCCGTCGACGGCCAGCGACCCGGACCAGATGCCGTCGTCGCCCTCTCCCGGCGCGAGGGCGACGGGTTGTTCGGTCCATGTCCGCAGGTCGGCGGAGGTGGCATGTCCCCAGTGGCAGGAGGGAGCCCAGCTGGTCTGACCCGGGACGTGCTGGAAGAACACGTGGTAGGTGCCGTCATGCCAGGTCAGGGACAGCGGGTCGTTGATCCAGCCGGCGCGGGCGGTCAGGTGGATGGTCGGGCGATCGTCGTCGATCATGCGCAGGAGTTCCCCTCGGGACGGGCGGTGTCGTCCGCTTGACGACCTTCCCGTGCTTGTATATCTTGAGCCAAGTCGTTTTGGCAAAACGCTTTGTCAAACCCAACGTACCCGACCGCAGCATCGTTGCTGCAGACCAAGGAGACGAAGTGATGATGCTTCGTAGGAAGCCCGGCGTTCGAGCCGGCAAGAAGGCCCGCATCGCCGCCGGTGCCGCCGTCGCGGTGGTCTCGGCACTGGTCCTCAGTGCCTGCGGTGCCGGTGGTGGTGGCAGCGCCAAGGCCACGAGCAGTCTGACGGTGCTCGTGGAGGCCGGTGGTCACGGCGAGCTGCAGCCGATCGCCGACCTGTACAAGAAGCAGACCGGGACCAAGGTCCAGTTCGTGGAGCTGCCGTACGACGGGCTCTACAACCGCGTGAACAGCGAACTCAACTCCGGTTCGGTGTCCTTCGACGTCGCTGCACTCGACGCGATCTGGCTCCCCACCTTCAAGGACGGCCTGACGCCGCTGAACTCGATGTTCACCGGCGACGTGAAGAAGGACCTGTTCCCGGCCGAGCTGCAGGAAGGCAAGATCGGCAGCGACTACGTCGGCATGCCCGCCTGGACGAACTCGGAGATCCTCTACTACCGCAAGGACCTCCTGGACGACCCGGCGAACAAGACGGCCTTCAAGCAGAAGTACGGCTACGACCTCACTCCGCCGACCACCTGGAAGCAGTACCAGGACGAAGCCGCGTTCTTCACCGAGGACGGCACGTACGGCACCGCGACCAAGGGCGCGGTGGAGACCGAGTACCTCGCCGCGCTCTCGCAGGCTGGCGAGAAGAACATGGTCATCGATGCCAAGGGCAACGTCACCCTCGGAGACGCCGCGAGCTTGAAGGCGCTCGACTTCTACACCAGCATGCTGAAGTCGTCGGCACCCGGCGCAGCGCAGACCGACTGGGCGGCGTCGCAGAACCTCTTCTACCAGGGCAAGACCGCGCTCATGCTGTTCTGGGGACACGCGTACCGCCAGATCCCGAAGGACTCGAAGGTCTACGGCAAGGTCGGCGTCGCACCGATGATCGCCGGCCCCGCTGGCGTCGCCGGTGTCCCCGGCCCGTACTACCTCAGCGTCCCGAAGGCGTCGCCGAACCAGGCCGCGGCGAAGAAGTTCATCGAGTTCGCCTACGAGCACAACGACCTGAGCGCGACCACCGACCTCGGCCTGGCCGCACGGGTGTCCGCTTTCCAGAAGTACGAGGGCAAGCCCGGATACGAAGCATTCGCCCCCATGGTGAAGACGCTGCAGGCGAAGGGCACGATCCCGCGTCCGTCGAACCCGAAGTGGCAGCAGATCGTCGACAACGCGCTCGTTCCGATGCTGCAGAAGGCCGTTCGGCCGGGCGCCGACAACCAGCAGCTCCTGGATCAGGCCAAGACCAAGATCCAGGGCATCCTCAAGTGACGGGTGGTGGCCCTTCGGGGCCACCGATCCCTCCCGACCGAAAGTCGCTCGTGCGTACAACCGACCGACGCTTCGCCGCGCTCATGATCCTGCCGGCAGCGCTGTTCCTCCTCGTCTTCATCGGCTGGCCGCTGATCCAGTTCGTCAGCAACAGCTTCTTCGACATCAACCAGCTCGCCGGCACCCGTCGGTTCGTCGGCTTCGGCAACTACGTCACCGCGTTCACCGACCCCGACTTCGGCAACTCGGCGTGGCGCACGGCGGTCTACACGGCCATCGTCGTCTTCTTCGAGTTCGCGATCGGTCTGCTCGTCGCACTCCTGTTCGCGACGATCGGGGACCGCTCGCGCGTCTTCCGCACGATCTTCCTGTACCCGCTGATGATCGCCCCGATCGTGGCCGGCCTGCTCTGGAAGTTCCTGCTCAGCGACAACTTCGGGATCGTCGGTCAGCTGCTGTACGACGCGCATCTGCTGCCGCAGCCCAATGCGATCCAATGGCTGAGCGACCCCGAGATCGCGCTGGTGTCGGTGTCGATCCCCGACGTGTGGCTCACGACGTCGTTCATCACCCT
The DNA here is from genome assembly GCF_003234565.1 of Curtobacterium sp. MCBD17_013. Lineage (GTDB taxonomy): Bacteria > Actinomycetota > Actinomycetes > Actinomycetales > Microbacteriaceae > Curtobacterium. Next base: position 107,457 of record NZ_QKTU01000007.1, read on the forward strand.
CGTGCTCTTCGCCGGGTTGCAGAACATCCCGGGAGACGTGCTCGAGGCGGCGAGACTCGACGGCGCACGATACCCGACGCTGCTGTTCCGCATCGTGATCCCGCTGCTCCGTCCGGTCATCGCGGTCGCGCTGATCGTCCGCGGCGTCGACGCCGCGCGCGCGTTCGACGTGATCGTCCTGCAGACGAACGGCGGACCCCAGAACGCCACCGAGACGATGTCACTGCTGGTGTACCAGACGCAGATCAGGTACGGCGACCCCGGGCTCGCGAGCGCGATGGGCACCATCTACCTCATCGCGATGCTGGCCGTGGCCATCTTCGCGATCTTCAAGATCTGGCGACCCGGGAGTGAGCAGTGAACGGCCTCGAATCACAACGCACCGGCACGAGGACGATCCTCTGGATCGCCCTGATCCTCCTGGTGGTGCTGTACGCGTTCCCATTCCTCTACATGCTGCTCACCTCGCTCAAGGTGCCGGTGGAGACCATCGCCGTGCCGCCGCGGATCCTGCCGCACAACTGGACGCTGCAGAACTACGCCTCGGCGCTCGGCACCAGCGGCGTGCCGGCGTCCTTCGTCAACAGCATCGTCACCGCCGTGATCAGCACCGCGATGTCGCTCGTCCTCGCGGTTCCGGCTGCCTACGCGGTGACCCGCTACCGGACCCGCTTCGGACAGGTGTTCATCCTCGTCGCACTCGTGACACGGATGGTCCCCGCGATCGTGGTCGGCGCTCCGCTGATCACGATGTTCCGCACGATCGGCATCCAGGACACCTCGTTCGGACTCGCGATCGCGCACACCACGATCTCCCTGCCGCTGTCGATCTGGCTGCTGTCGAGCTTCTTCCAGGCAGTGCCCGAAGAACTCGAAGAAGCAGCACGCGTCGACGGCGCGTCACGGATCGGTGCGCTGGTCCGAGTCATCCTCCCGGTCACCGCCGGAGGCCTCGCCGTGACCGCGATCTTCGCGTTCCTCGCGTCCTGGAACGACTACATCTTCGCGCTCTTGCTGACCTCGGTGCGGGCGCAGACGACACCGCTGATGATCGCCGACTTCCAGACCCAGTTCGGGCTCGACTGGGGAACGATGACCGCCCTCGGCATCGTCTACTCGGTCCCCGTCATCCTCCTGACATTCGTGCTGCAACGGCACATCGTCGCAGGACTCACGCTCGGGGCGGTGAAGGGCTGACGACAGTCTCGGGCGGGTGGTCGAACCGGTTGGATCTAAGGTGAACCAGGCAGCCGAGCGCATGACGGAGCCATCGTCTGGTCGAGCGCCGACCGCTGGACGCACCGCCGTCGTGCGAGTGGGACAGCGCGGTGACGGGGAACAGAGGACGCCGTCAGATGCTGACGATGAGCGTCGGGAGGCGGCCGAGCAATCGGCCGGTGGTCAGCGAGAAGGAGCCACGGTGAATCGCAGACGTGTCGGCATCAAGGACGTCGCCGCTGAGGCCGGCGTGTCGGTGACCACCGTCTCGCACATCCTCAACGACGTCGACTTCCTGCGCGCGAGCGATGAGACCCGCGAACGGGTCAAGGACGCCGCGAAGCGGCTCGGCTACGGCCCGAATCGCATGGCGCGGGGCTTGCGCATGCAGCGGTCCGAGATGATCGGGCTCCTCAGCGAGGAGATCGCGACCACGCCGCACGCCGGACGCATCATCCTCGGTGCACAGAACGCCGCGCGCCGGCATGGTCTGACACTCGTGATCATCAACACCGAGCGCGACGACGTCGCTGCGAACGCGACCGCGCTCATCCGGCAGCAGGTCGACGGTGTCCTCTACGCCACGATGTTCCACCGCGAGATCACGCCGCCGACCGAACTCGACGGGATCCCCACCGTCGTCATCGACTCCACGGATCGGACGGGCACACATCCCGCCGTCGCCCCCGATGAGCGCGGCGGTGCACGGGCCGCCATGCAGGAGCTCTTGACGCACGGCCATCGCCGGATCGGTTTCATGAACAACGTCGATGACGTGCCAGCCACACGGGAACGCCTTGCGGGATACCGGGAGAGCCTGCAGCAGGCGGGCATCACGGTCGATGAGACGCTCGTCCACGCGGCACCGTCCGAGAGCCCCGGAGGGTACGAGGCCGCGCGCGCGCTCCTCGGACTCCCGGACCGCCCGACCGCCCTGTTCTGCTACAACGACCGGATGGCGATGGGCGCCTACCGTGCCGCCGCCGAGATGGGCCTGCGCATCCCCCAGGACGTCTCGATCGTCGGGTTCGACAACCAGGAGATCATCGCGGAAGGGCTCTTCCCGGCACTGACGACGGTGGCCCTCCCGCACTACGAGATGGGCGAGTGGGCCCTCGAGCGACTCGTCCAGCTGCAGGGCGGGAGCCCAGCGGACGACCACACGGCGGACACCGAGCCGGTGTTCCTGCCCTGCCCGATCGTCCGCCGTGAATCGATAGCCACTCCCCCGAGATGACGATGCGACGGTGATCCCACCGCGCAGCGAAGGATTGTGATGAACCCCTCCTCCCCACCTGCCCTGGTCCTCGGTGAGGCCCTCATCGACGCGGTCGTCGACGCGGCCGGGAGCCGGCTGACCCCAGGCGGAAGCCCGATGAACGTGGCCGTGGGGCTCGCCCGACTCGGTGTTCCCGTCACGCTCGCCACGCAGTTCGGTGATGACGAGTACGGCCGCCTGATCGCTGCGCACCTCGCGAAGGACCACGTCACCGTCGACCGTGCAGACGGTCGGACATCGGTGGCCCGTGCCGAGCTCAACGCGGACGGTTCCGCGCGATACGACTTCGACATCGAGTGGGATCGGGTTGCGCCGGTGACTGCCACCGTGCCCGCGGTCGCGCACACGGGGTCCATCGGCGCGTTCCTGCAGCCCGGAAACCGGGCAGCGGCCGATCTGTTCCGCCAGCTTCCCCCGTCGACGATCCGCAGCTTCGACCCGAACATACGGCCAGCCCTGCTCGATCGGGAGGCAGCGCTCGAGCAGTTCCACCTCCTCGTCGGTCGCGCGCACGTCGTCAAGCTCAGTGACGAAGACGCCGAGTGGATCCATCCCGGCGTCGACCCGGACGGCGTCCTCGATCGCCTCCTCGACGCCGGAGTCCGGCTCGCTGCAATCACGAGGGGCGCGGCCGGGTCGGTCATCGCCGGTGCCGCCGGCCGGGTGGAGGTGCGGGCACCAACCGTGGATGTGGCCGACACCATCGGAGCGGGAGACGCGTACATGTCGGGCCTGCTCTTCGCGCTGCTGCGGGGCGACGGTCTCCGCCGGGTACGGGACGCAACAGTGGATGCGACCACGCTGGCCCGAGTGGGCGCGGTCGCTGCCGCGTCGGCGGCGGTGGCCGTGAGCCGGCCGGGGGCGAACCCTCCGACACCTGGTGAGCTCCTCGCCGCCACCGAGGAACCGGCATCGGATCCGCACATCGCCTGACGTCCGGGATGACGAACACCGGCCGGGCGCTTGTGCGTCCCGGCTCGTCGGGGCAGCTCCGTGCGGACCGTCCGCCTGCCCCACTCGGAGCGTCGTCGCGCCCCGAGTCGAACCGCGTCACCTGCTCGTCGGTCTCCCGGTCGTCGTCCCGTGGTCCACGGCCGACGGGGCGAGGAGCTCGCATCCGCAGCTCCGGCCGACGACGAGGTTCCCACGGAGCCGACTGCGCGCTGCCGGAGCCGTCGGGTCCGCGATGCCTGCGATGAGCTGCCGGGCGGCGAGTTCCGCGATCAGCTCGACGTCCTGCCGCACCGTCGACAGCGGCGGCACGGTGTACGGGGCGATCCGCGTGCCTCCCACTGCGACGACGGCGACGTCCTCGGGGACGCGGAGCCCGAGCTCCGCACAGGCGGAGATGACGCCGACCGCCTGGGCGTCGTTCGTGGCGAAGACGGCGGTGGGGCCGCGGCCGTGGACGACCCAGGGACGACCGTGACTGCTCAGGAGCTGCATGGCGGCCGAGTACCCACCCTCCTCCGAGATCTCCCCGTATGCGAGCAGTTCCGGTCCGGAGGGCAGTCCCTCGCTCCCGGTCGCGGTGCGCCACCCGGCGATGCGCTCCGCCTCGCTGGTGAGCCGCGGCGTCCCGGCGATGCAGGCGACCAGCATGTGCCCGTGCTGCAGGACCAGGTGCCCGACGGCGGTCGCGGCGTCCAACGCGTCCTGAGCGCTCACGGTCGACCAGCCCGGATGGGTCCCCGCTCCGTCGAGACTCACCACGGGACGATCGGCCTGCCACGTCGGGGTGCTGGCGAGCGAGACCCCGGGGGCGAACACGAGGCCGTCGACGTTGCGGTCGATGAAGGACTGCAGGTACCGCTCCTCACGTGCCCGGTCGAAGTACGTGTTGCCGGTGAGCACGAGGTAGCCCCGAGCGCTGAACTGCCGCTCCACCGACTCCCCGAGTTCCGCCATGAACGGATCGCGGGGGTTCGGCGTGAGGTACCCGATCGACCGGGTGCTGCCGTTGCGGAGCGACGACGCGATGGCGTTCGGTCGGTACCCGAGGTCGGCGATCGCCGCCTCGACCCGCTCGCGGGTGGTGGCGGAGACGGGGCGCGGCCCGTTGTTGATGACGTAGCTCACGACGGCGGGCGAGACCCCCGCAGCCCGAGCGACGTCCGACCGTGTCACTGGCATGGGTCGATCTTCCCGCGTCAGCTGATCGGTCCGGTGACGGCCCTCTCCGTCGTGAGGTCGGCGAGCGTCGGGTACGAGGACTGCGCCCCCGGCGTGCGGACCGCGAACGTCCCGGCGGCCACACCGATCGCGGTCGCCTCGCCGAGCCCGCCGCCGCGCGCGAGCGTCGCCGCGAGTGCACCGACGAACGCGTCGCCGGCGCCGGTCGTGTCGACGACCCGGTCCGGGGGCGTGGCGGGGAGGTGCCCCTCGCCTCCCGAGTCGGCCCAGCAGGCGCCCTGCGCGCCGAGGGTGATGACCACCGAACGGGCGGTACCGAGCAGGGTGCGGACCGCCGCAGCGGCCTGCTCCGGATCCGCGATGGGCCGCCCGACGAGCGCGGTCGCCTCGGACTCGTTGAGCACCAGTGGGTCGCAGACCGCGAGCAGGTCGTCCGGGAGGCGCTGGTACGGAGCGAGGTTGAGCACGCACCGCGCTCCCGCCTCCACCCCCGCCCGGAGCGCCGTCGCGATGATCTGCGGTCGGAGCTCCGCCTGCACGACGACGATCGCCCGCTCGGCCTCCGCCGCGAGGCGTCGCACCGTCCGGTCGACGCGGCTCGCGGTGAGCGCGAAGTTCGTGCCGGGCACCACCGTGATCGCGTTCTCGCCGGAGTCGTACACCGACACGAGCGCGAGTCCCGTCCGACCGCGGTCGATGATCTCGACCTCCGAGGTGTCGACGCCCTCGCTCCGCAGGCCGCGGAGGAGGTCGGTGCCGTCCGGGTCGTCACCGACGCTGGCGACGAAGCTCACGTCGCCGTTGAGCCGTGCCGCGGCGACGGCCTGGTTCGCTCCCTTGCCACCGGGCTGTCGCAGGAGGTCCTGGGCGAGGACCGTCTCCCCCGGCGCAGGCGGAGCGGTCACCCGCACGATGTAGTCCTGGTTGGCCGAGCCGACGACGATGATGTGCGCGGATCCCGGCGCTTCCGTGCTCACTTCTCACCACTTCCGATCGACAGCCGGCCGAAGAACCGCTGCAGGATGAAGAGACTGATCGCCGGCACGAGCGACAGCAGGACGGCACCCGCGAAGTTCTCGCCGTAGTTCGCGCTGTGCTCCCCGAACGTCGACGCGAGCGCCACCGGCGCGAGCTGCTTCGAGTCGTCGGTGACGACCAGCAGCGGCCACAGGTACGAGGTCCACTGCGCGAGGAAGATGAGCAGGGCGGAGTTCGTCAGCGCCGGACCGGACATCCGGAGGTACAACGAGAAGAGGATCTTCGGCTCGCTCGCGCCGTCGAGCATGGCGGCTTCTCGGTAGGAAACCGGGATGCCGAGGAACGCCTGCCGGAGGTTGAAGATGGCCAGGCCGTTCCCGATCCCGGGCAGGATCAGACCGATGAGGCTGTTGCCGAGCCCCCAGTCCGTGAACTGCTGCGCCAGCGGGATGGCGATCGCCTCGAAGGGGACCATGAAGCTGATCACGATGACGGCGAAGACGACGTTCCGTCCGCGGAACCGGTACACGGCGAGCGGGTACGCGGCGGCCGCGGACACGAGGATCCCGACGACGACGGACGCGATGCACACGATCGCCGAGTTGAGGAGCGCCGTGCCGAAGCCGTCGTGGACGAGCAGCCCGACGTAGTTCTGCACCGTCACCCGCGAGGGGACGAACAGGCGCCAGGTCAACGGCGACATGGTCGTGAGCACGTCCATGTTCGGCCGGAAGGACCCGATGAGGATCCACAGCGCCGGGAGCATGAAGACGGCGCTGACGACGATCGCGACGACCGTCAGCACGAAGCGGGTCGTCGACCACCGCCGCCGACGGGGTGCTCCGGGTGACGCGACGTCGTCGCTCACGGTCGACGCGACCGCGGCCGGGAGGCCCACCATGCCGCTGTCGGCCGTCATGCGTCCTCTCCGTCCTCGCGGAGCAGCCGGAACTGCAGGACGACGAACACCAGCATGATCACGGTCAGCACGATCACCTCGGCCGAGCCGAGGTTCTGGCTGCCGTACCCGTAGGTGGTCCGGTACGCGTCGAACATGAGCAGCGTGGTGCTGTCCTGCGGTCCACCGTTCGTCAGCAGCTGCACGGGGACGAACAGCACGAAGTTCGCGACCGTGTCGGCGACGAGCACGAACAGCAGCTGTCGACGGAGCATCGGCAGGGTGATCCGCAGGAACGTCCGGACGGGACCGGCGCGGTCGAGCTTGGCCGCTTCGTAGAGCTCGCCCGGGATCGCCTGGATGCCGGACACCAGGAACATCATCCAGTAGCCGATGCCGATCCAGGACGCGACGATGATGATGCAGGCCAGCGCCTGCCGCGGCGAGGTGAGGAACGGCTGCGTGCCGCCGCCGATCGCGGTGATCGCGGCGTTGATCGGCCCCTGCGGGTTGAACGCCGCGCCCCAGGCGATGCAGGAGCCGACGATCGGGATCGTCACCGGCACGACGAGGAGTGTCCGCCAGAGCCCGACGAGCGGGATCCGCTGGGTGAGGAGCACGGCGACGAGGAGCGCGACCACGATCTGCAGCGGGTTGATGACGACGTTGAACAGGAGCGTGCGGCCGACCGTCGCCAGGAAGGCCGGATCGCCGAACAGCGACTCGTAGTTGCCGAGTCCGGTGAAGGTCGGGGGGATGAGGCCGCCCGGGAACGCCTTGAGCAGGCTGGACCCGACGGCGTCGATCGTCGGGGCGACCCGCAGGACGGCGAGGGCGATGACCGCGGGGGCGAGGAACACGATGCCCCAGACGAACTCGCGTCGTGCGCCCGCGCGGCCGGTGCGGCGCCGAACCGGGACGGGCGTGCCGAAGCGGTTGCGGACCTCCCGGGGTGCGGTCCGGGGACCGGGGCGGCGCGTGCGGGCCGCCCCGGTCGTGGTGTCGGTGGTCGAGATCACGGGCGGCCTACTTGTACTTCGCCCAGGCGGTCGTCAGCTTCGCCTTCGCGGCGTCGAGCGCCTGCTTCGGGTCGGCCCCGTTCCGGATGTCCGAGTAGGCCTGGTTGATGATGGACTCGAACTCGATGTAGCCGATCGTCTTGACGCGCGACACCGCGGTCTGCGACGTCTCGTGGTTGATGATCTTCGCCGCGTCGGCCCCTGCAGCCGACTGGAACACGGGCTTGTCGAAGTAGAGCTGCTTGCCCTTGACGTTCGCGGCGAGCTCCGGGTTGCTCCGGTAGCGGATGTAGCCCGAGCCGTTGTCGACCGCGAGCCACTTCATGAACACCGCGGTGGCGTCCTTCTGCTTGCTGAAGGGGTTCATCGCGACGGACCACGAACCGGTCGGCGTCGCGACCTGCTTGCTGTCCGCGAAGGCGGGCATCGGTGCCACGCCCCAGTGCACCTTCGACGCCTGGAGCTCGGGCAGGAGCCAGGGCCCCTCGACCGAGTACGCCACCTGGCCGGCGAGGAACGCGGGGTCGGTCTGGTCAGCGGTCATGCCCTTCGGAGCCGCGCCCGAGGCGAAGATCGAGCGGTACCACGTCATCGCCTTCACCCACGCACTGTTGGTGAAGTCCGGCGTCAGGTTGTCCTTGCCGTCCGCCCCGACCGAGCCTCCGAGCTGGACCGAGAGCGGCTCGAGCTGGTAGTAGCGGTCGAACTGGCCGAACGTCATGCCGTACTGCGCGCCGGCCTGCTTGGCCTTCAGCGCGTCGGACGCCAGGTCCTGCCAGGTCATCCGGCTGCTCGTGGACGCGGAGGGTGTGGGGAGCCCGGCCTTCGCCAGCAGGTCCTTGTTGTAGTACAGGAGCTGCGTCGAGTTCGCGATCGGGAGGGCGTACAGCTTGCCCTTCTGGACGCCCGTCTCGTACGACACCTTGTCGAACGACGACGAGTACCCGCCGAACTGGGACGTCAGGTCCTCGGCCTCACCGCGGCTGGCCAGCGCGGCGATGCGCGGCTGGTCCGCCCAGTAGAGGTCCGGGTCGCCGCCCTTGTTCGACACGTGCGAGTCGACGGTCGAGTTGAGGGAGTCGAACGGCACGGTCTGCCACTTGATCGTGATGTTCGGGTGTGCCTTCTCGAACGCGTCGACGACCGGCTGCATGTTGTCCGGGGACTTGAGGCTGAGGATGCTGAGCACCTTGACGGTGGTCTTCGGGTCCTTCGACGGGATGGACCAGCTCCCCGAGGAGGATGCGGCACCCCCGCCGCTCGAGCATCCGGTCAGGGCGAGCGCGCCGGCGATGACGCCGGCGGCGGTGACGAGCAGCCGACGACGGCCGTGGTGGACGTGTGATCGCATTGGTCCCTCCATTGGGTGTGCGGATCGTGGGTACGGTGAACGGCCCGGCGCCCGGGGCGGGCGACGGTTGTGGCGGGCGGCGGGCGGAGCGGGTGCCGGTCGGGCGCTCCGACGGCTCAGAGGTCGGCGATGCGCCCCAGGAAGTGGTCGGTGAACGCGGCGACGTCGACCTCGGTCGCGATCCTGCAGTTCGGCGCGGGTGCGTCCGGCCCGTGCCCGAGGTCGGTGACGAGCACGCCGCGCGCGAGTCCGTCGCCGGTGACGACGTCGACCGCGGCGTCGACCCAGGTGAGGAACTCGGGGTGCGTCAGCGCCGCGACGGCGAGCGGGTCGTGCATCGCGCACGAATCGCGGTTGCGCGGGTCGCCCGGGTCGCGCTCGGCGATGTGGTCGATCCACGCGTTCGTCGATTCGCCCGCGAGGGCGGCGAAGTCGCGGCCCGAGTCGGTGAGACGACGAGCGTCGTCGCGGGTGAGTCGGACCTGCAACGTGACGTCGAGACCGACCCACCGCTGGGGCGCACCGGACCGCAGCACGGTCGCGGCGGCCTCCGGGTCCACCCACACGTTGAACTCGCCCGGCATGCTCCGGTGGGCCATGGTCCCGAGGAACACGCCGCCCATCATCACGATCTCCTTGACCGACGACGCCAGTCGTGGCTCCATCGTGAGGGCGAGCGCGATGTTCGTCAGCGGCCCGATCGCGCAGATCGTGATCTCGCCCGGGTTCGCCATCACGTGTTCGATGATCCGGTGCGCCGCGTGGCCCGGGTCGGGCTCCAGGCCGACCCCGTACGTGCTGACGACCTCGGGGGACGGCTCACGCCGGCGCTCTGGGTGGACGAGCGGTGTCGGGGCGCCCTTGACGACCGGGACGTCGATGCCCAGCCGACGGCGGAGTTCGAGCGTCAGGAGCGTGGCGCTCTCGACGTCGGTGTTCCCGTTGACGGTGGTGACCAGTTCGAGGTCGATCTCGGGTTCCGCGACCGCGAGGGCGAGCGCGAACCCGTCATCGATGTCGCTGCCCGGGGCACCCATGGCGAGGTCGGTGTCGAGGATGAGACGAGTCATCGCGAACTCCCTTGTTCAACTCGTGTTGCGTCGCTTCCTGACTGCGAGTTAACACGAGTTGCGCGGCGCGGACAAGGGGGGATCCGGAAATGGTCGGGCGAGAGACCTCGGTGGGCGTCAGCGTCGGCACTCCGGTCGATCACCGCAGTGGCGCGGGCTCGGCCATCCCGTCTCCTCCGGGGACGGCTTCCACATCAGCCCCCACCGAGCTCCCTCGGCACGAACTCCGAGGAGGAGCCACCCTGCCGCGGCCCCCTGGAGAGCGGACCCGTTGATCGCTCGGGTCGCTCATCAGGCCACGCCGGTCGGATCGCCCGACCGCGATCCGTCAGTGCAGACCTGATCCCCACCGGGAGCGGGCTGAGGCTCCGCGCTTCCCGGGCCTCGGTGACCTCGGGTCCGCACTCGGACACCACACGAACGGCGTCGCGACGCGCGAGAGCTGTGGTACGCGCGACAGGAGGCGGACGACCGCGATCCCCACGAGCGCCCCGACGGTGTTGCCGATCACGTCGTCGATGTCGGCGACACGCCCCGTGCTCACGGTCATGTCACCGACGAGCTGGACCACTTCGATCGTGACGCTCAGCAGGAACGCGATGGTCCCGAGTCGGATGACGGATCCCCGGACGAGGAACGGCAGGAGCACCCCGATCGGAACGAACAGGACGATGTTGAGGACCATGCCCGACGGGTCGCGCGGCACGGTCGCCACCGGGATGAGTTGCACGAACACCGGCCATGGCGGGAGCGTGGCTCGTTCCGCGCCGAGGACGATCGGGGCGGGGAACAGCACCGACCGGAGCAGCACGATCCCGAACAGGCAGGCGGCGCCAGCGGTGATCGTGCGCGAGAGGGTCAGGCGGTCGCGCTGCCGCAGCCGCCACAACAGGAGCACCCAGACGACGATCGCGGCAGGGATGAGGACGGGCAACGCGGGAACCACGGACGGCAGGCTATCGGCGACGCTCGCGCTGTGCCTGCGCGGGCGGAGGTCGTGGCAGCTGCCGTCAATGGTTCCTGCGGCGCTGCGCAGACAGGGCGCGAACCCATCGGAGCCAGCCTTCGAGCTCGGCTCGTGCTGCTTCCACACTGTGGTGACTTCCCTCGACGGTCCCGTCGATCGAACGCGCCGCGAAGCCCTGCTCGTGGGTCACCGTGCCGACGAGGTGTCCTCCGAGGAACGCGCCGAGACCATCATCGGCTTCCACCCACGCCAGATCGTGGAACGCGTCGGTCCCGGCTGGCAGATCGCTCATGGTCCGTCCTCGCGATCCTCGGGGGGGGGCCAGCGGTTCGAGATGAGGCTGCCGCGGTGCTGCTCGGCTCGAGAAGACCCACGCGCGGATCGCGGGGTCTCGGTCCGATCGCCTACCGGTGGACGTCGGCCGTGGAGCGCGATTGGGGCCGCTGCACGATGACGACCGGGCAACCGGGCCCACCCTGGTAGACGAGCGTGCCGCCCCCGTCGAGGTCGACGTGCTTCACACCGGGGTCGTTGACCAACGAGTCGAGCTGCCGGCCATCGGCCACGACGTCGAGGCGGTACTCGCGGCCGCCCACGACCGCGTACACGTCGTTCACGCTCGACCCCGGGGCGTGAAGGAGATCCTCTCCGCGGCGCGGGTCACTTCCTTCGCCCGCGCATCACGGTCCTCGGCCTCGCCCTGTGCCACATCGATCCGTCGCTGCTTCTCCACGGCCACGTTCCGGCTGATCTCATCGATCACCGTTGCGATCTCCTCCGCGAGACCCTGCTCGAGCTCTTCCAACGAGGTGTGACCGATCAGGAGGCGACGATCGGCGATCTCGAGCGTGACCTCGGGGTACCCCGCCGTCGCCATGGCGTTCCGGACACTGCTCGTGACGATCGCCTGGGCCTCCATGGGCTCGGGACGACGGTTGAACACCGCCGGGACGGTGTACCGCGCCGACGAGGCGGGGAGCGGGTTGGGAAGGCCAGAGGCCACGACGCCGGCGAGAGCCAGGGATTGGAGATGGGTGTCGGTCATGATGTCGCCGCTTCCGTCGACGGCTCCCGCACGCTCGCGCTCGAGAGGATCCCGAGCGGATCTGTGGTGGCCGCTCCTCGAGCCTCCTCTTGCCGCCTGGAAGCGCGCCTGCGACCCATGGGCAGCGCGCGGATCAGTCGGAGAAACCGGCGGACGAGGTGTGCTGGGGTCGCTGGGGGCAGGAGGAGGGACCCACCAAGGGCGCGGCTACCGAGCTGGCTGGACCTTCGACCCCGGCACGGCGACGACGACGGTGGTGCCCCTGGAGGGACTCGAACCCCCAACCCTTTCCTTAGGACGGAACTGCTCTTCCATTGAGCTACAGAGGCAGGCGCCAGCCACTCTACCGGCCCCACCACGGACGGACGGGAGGCGCGACACCAGCCGGTGCCGCGCCTCCCGTCCGTCCGTGGTGGGGGGGGGGGGTGGGGCGGCTCCTACGCGGACGCCACCGGCTGCTCGGCCCCGGCCTCGGCCCGCGCAGCTGCGGTCGCGGGCGCAGCGCCGAGCGCCGGCTCCGCGTCCTCAGCGGCCCCGGCGGCAGACGCCACCCCGCCCTGCGCCGCCCGCCGGTGCCCCGGCAGGAACAGCACGGCGACCAGGAGCACGACGGCGATCGCGGCGATTGCGACGAACACCAGGTGCATCGCGGTCATGAGCCCGGCACCCTCGGGGACGCCGGCGGCGTCGAGCTGCACGTGCGCGTTGACGACCGCGCCGAACACCGCGACGCCGATGGCCGAACCCATCGAGCGGGCGAACATGTTCGTGCCGGTCACGGCACCGCGCTCGCTCCAGGTGGCGGACGACTGGGCGGCGATCAGGGTCGGCACGGCGGTCAGGCCCATGCCCGCGCCGATGACGAAGCAGAACAGGGCGACGAGCCAGATCGACGAGTGCACGGCGAGCGTGATGGTGAGCACCGCACCGATGAGCACGAGCGTCGACCCGATGACCGAGGTGACGCGGAACCCGAACCGCAGGTAGAAGCGCCCGGCCTGCGACGCCGAGATCGGCCATCCGAGGGTGAGCGCCGCGAGCGCGAACCCGGCGATGAGGGCCGACGCCCCGAGGACGTCCTGCGCGTAGATCGGCACGTACGTGGACAGGCCCATCACGATGACGCCGATGATGAGCGACGCGATCGTGGACGCGGCGACCACGCGACGCTTCAACAGGCCGAGCGAGAAGATCGGCTGCGCGACGCGGAGCTCGACCACGACGAACGCGACCAGGAGGACCGCGGCGGCGATGAAGATCGCGAACGAAGCGGGGGCGTCCCAGGCCCACGACGTCCCGCCCTCGAGCAGACCGAGCAGGAGCGCGGTCGTCCCGCCGCCGAGCAGGGCCGCGCCGAGGTAGTCGATGCGCTGCCGGTCCTGCGACGCGTCACGCTGCTCGTGGTAGGCGCGGATGAGCATGACGCCGGCGACGATGGCGAGCGGGATGTTGATCCAGAAGATCCACCGCCACGCGCCGATCTGGCTGAACAGGCCACCGAGGGTCGGCCCGACGACCGAGGCGATGCCCCAGACCGAAGCGAGGTAGCCCTGCGTCTTCGCGCGCTCCTCGAGCGTGTAGATGTCGCTCGTGATCGTCATCGAGATCGGCAGCACGGCGCCCGCGCCGAGGCCCTGCACGACCCGCGCCAGGATGAGGACGGGCATCGACCACGCGGCGCCACACAGCACCGAGCCGAGCAGGAACAGGCCGATCCCGACGAGCAGCAGACGCTTGCGGCCGAGCACGTCGGCGAGGCGCCCGTAGATCGGCACCGAGACCGCCTGCGCGAGCAGGTACACCGAGAACAGCCAGGGCAGCTGCTGGAAGTGCCCGAGGTCCTTGGCGATGGACGACGACGCCGTCGCGATGATCGTGGAGTCGAGGGCGACCAGTGCGGTCGCGAGCATCAGGGCCAGGAGGATCGGGCCGCGCTCGGAGCGCAGGCCCACGCCGGAGCGAGCAGGAGGTGCAGAGGGTGCAGACACCTCGGGGGCAACTCCGAGCGCTGGTTCAGCATTCCGCAGACACGCCGGACGGGAGGCCCTGCACCCGCTGGCCCCGTCCCTCCCGTCCGACGCGCGTCCGGTCAGGCGGCGGCGAGGTACTCGTCCCAGTCCGGCTGCGGCCGCTCGATGCCGCGCACGATCCACGCTGTGCCGTGCGGAGCACGTGGGCGGAAGCGCAGCGTCCAGCCCATCTCGTGCGGGGTGCGGTCACCCTTGACGTTGTTGCAGGCCAGGCAGCACGCGACGAGGTTCTCCCACGAGTCCGCACCGCCGCGGGACTTCGGGTGCACGTGGTCGATCGTCGTGGCGTGCCGGTTGCAGTAGGCGCAGCGGTTGCCGTCGCGGCGCAGCACCCCGCGGCGGGACACGGGGACGAGCCGGCTCTGCGGGATGCGCACGTACCGGGTGAGGACGATGACCGACGGCCGGTCGTAGCTCGTGGTGGAGCCGAAGACCGGGTGGTCGGCGTCGGCGGTGATGACGGTGGCCTTCTGGTTCATGACCAGGACGAGGGCCCGTCGGAACGAGATCACCGCGAGGGGTTCGTAACCGGCGTTGAGGACGAGAGTGCGCATGGGGTCCCTTCCGACGTGCCTGGACGGCTTCCAGGCGGACGACGCTGCTCACGGTCCCCTCGGTCCTCGAGCGGGTGACCCGACCCCGGAAGCAGAAGAGCACCGCCCTGGTGGGCGGTGCTCAGTTCGCGGGCGCGTGCTGGGGCACGCGGCAGGTCGTGGTCGACCATATGTCGACGTGCGCGCGCCGACCCATGGTGCGGGTCGTGCGGCAGGCTGGCATGTGATTTCCCGTTCGAGGTCGAGTGGACCGTGTCGCCAGGTTAACCCAGAAACCGGCCCGACACGAGAGCGTGTGGACCGGTTTCCGGTGCGTTCAGCGGGCCTGGGCCCGTCCGTTCACTTGATGCCGAAGCGGACGATGTGGTAGTCGGTCGTCCAGATCGGGCGGATGCTGACCGAGCCGCCGGGCTTCGGGGCGTCCATGATCATGCCGTTGCCCATGTAGAAGCCCTCGTGCGCCTCGGTGTTGAAGATCACGACGTCGCCGGGCTGGGCCTCGGAGGTCGGGATCGTCGTGCCGGCGGCGTCCTGCAGCGGCACGGAGTGCGCGAGCGAGATGCCGAACTGGGCGTAGACGTACATGACGTACCCGGAGCAGTCGAAACCGGCCGGGGTCGCACCGCCGTAGACGTACGGCGTGCCGATGTACTGCTCTGCGACCGAGACGACCTGCGACAGGCTGAAGCTCGGGTACTTCGGGCTCGCGACGTAGTCCGCGGCGCTCGGACCGGTGTACGAGGCGTACGAGGCGGCGGTCTGCGCGCGGGCCGTGGCGAGGGCGGTGTCGCTCGTCGTGGTCGTCGTCGTCGCGGTGGACGCGGTGACCTTCGGGGCGACGACCTTCGGGGCCGTCGCGGTGTAGCCGTCGCGGACGGTGTCGGCGAGCGCCGCGGTGTTCGCGACGGTGAGCGACTGGCTGTCCGCCGAGCGGAGGTTGCCCTGGGCGACGGCCTGCTGCGAGCCGGCGGTCGGCTGCGGGGCGGTCGCGGCGATGGCGGGGAGCGCCATCGTGCCGAAGAGTCCGGCCGTGATCGTCATGACGGCGACCGGCAGGACCTTGCGCTTCCCGCGCGCGGCCGGCCGGGAGGCGCTGCTCGCGACCGCCGCGCGGCTGGCGGCGGCACGGCGGGCGGCGGTGGCGACCGGGGACTTGGCGAACGACGATGTGACCGGCGCGATGGGGGTCTCGAGCTCCGGGTCGACGGAGCGGACCACGGCGGCGCCGGCCGCGACGGCGGGCTTGGGGGCCGGCTCGGTCGCCGCCACGAGGGTGGCCTCGGCGGCGGGTGCGGCCTCGGCGATGGCCTGCTCGGACGCCGCGGCAGTCGTGGCGGCGACCGTGACCGGTGCGACGGGCGCGGCCGACCCCGTGCGGGCGGCGGCGGCCTCGGCGGCGCGGCGCTCGCGGCGACTCGCGAACTGGATGTCGGTCGAACGGGCGGCGGCACCCGTGGTGGTGTCGGCTCGCTGGGCGTCCGTGGTGGAACCGGTCTGCGTCAAGAGTGTTGTCTCCGGCGCCTCGACTGCACACGCGACCGAGGCCGTCGGGTGCAACCCCATCCGTTCGTCATCGTTTCCGATCAGGCAGGAGACGGGTTCGAGACGTCCTGCCACGGTTCCCGCCAGCTCGCTTCCAGGCTCTGCGGGACTCGTCGAGTGTACGCAACGCCTCCGACGGTGTCGAGGCCTGCGAGCAAGTTGGTAACGATTCGATCAAGAAAGCCTGGTCAGAGGCCGTTTTGACATGTTCCGACGCCGCGCGGGCGGGACCGCCGGAAGTCGTGTAGGCGCCCCAATCCGGGTACCCCGCAGCCCACCGCTCGGGGTACGCCGAGGGGGACGGCATCCCCGGCCGTCAGCTGCCGATGTACACGTGCTGTGCGACCTCGACCGGCAGCTCGAGGCCCTGGTCCTCGCCCTCGACCCGCACGGCGACGTACGCTCCGGCGCGCTGCACGCTCGCGGTCCGTCCCGGCATGACCCCGGCGGCACGGAGTTGCGCGAGGAGTTCGGGCTCGAACTGCACGGGTTCGCCCAGGCGGCGGATGGTCCCCGTGCTCACCGTCGACGAGCCGTCGGTCGCGGCGACGATGCTCCGGACGCCGTCGAGGAACCGTCCGGCCGGGGCGTCGCCGAGCTCGTCGAGGCCGGGGATCGGGTTGCCGTAGGGGGACTCGGTCGGGTGGCCGAGCATCTCGATGATCCGACGCTCGACCTGCTCGCTCATGACGTGCTCCCAGCGGCAGGCCTCGTCGTGGACGAAGGCCCAGTCGAGGCCGATGACGTCGGACAACAGGCGCTCGGCCAGCCGGTGCTTGCGCATGACGTGGGTGGCCCGCTGGCGACCCTCAGACGTGAGCTCGAGGTGGCGGTCCCCGGAGACGACGACCAGGCCGTCGCGCTCCATGCGGGCGATGGTCTGCGAGACCGTGGGGCCCGAGTGTCCGAGTCGCTCGGAGATCCGTGCGCGCAGGGGGACGATCGCCTCCTCCTCGAGGTCGAGGATCGTGCGCAGGTACATCTCCGTGGTGTCGACGAGATCGGTCACCGGAACGCCTCCCCTGTCACGTGCACAACTCCTCCAGCCTACTTGTTCACATGCCGCGGCCCGGACAGTGCTCCACAGGGGGTCGCGCGCTCGTCCGGGCGTGGGATACCACCTCACTAGGATCGACCCATGGCAGACATCGTCATCCCCGCTGACCTCCTCCCCACCGACGGACGCTTCGGCTGCGGCCCGTCCAAGATCCGCGGTGCGCAGCTCGAGTCCCTGGTGACGGCAGGGGCGACGATCCTCGGCACGAGCCACCGTCAGGCGCCCGTCAAGAACCTCGTCGGCAGCGTTCGCGAAGGCCTCGCGACGCTGTTCGACATCCCCGACGGGTACGAGGTCGTGCTCGGCAACGGTGGCTCGACGGCGTTCTGGGACGCCGCCGCGTTCGGCCTCGTCGAGCGCCGTGCCGAGAACCTCTCGTTCGGCGAGTTCGGCTCGAAGTTCGCCAAGGCGGTCGCCGCTCCCTGGCTCGAAGCCCCGCACGTCGTCACCGCGCCCGGTGGATCCCGGTCGGAGCTCGAGATCGTCGAGGGCGTCGACGTCTACGCCTACCCGCACAACGAGACCTCCACGGGCGTGATGGCCCCCGTCGTCCGCGCGGCCGGCGATCCCGGCGCGCTGACCGTCGTCGACGCCACGAGCGCCGCCGGTGGCGTGCAGTTCGACACCGGTGCCGCCGACGTCTACTACTTCGCACCGCAGAAGAACTTCGCATCCGACGGCGGGCTGTGGCTCGCCCTGTTCTCGCCGGCCGCGATCGAGCGCGTCGAGCGCATCGCCGCGAGCGACCGCTACATCCCCGAGTTCCTCAGCCTGAAGAACGCCGTGGACAACTCGCGCCTCGACCAGACGCTGAACACCCCCGCGATCACGACCCTCCTGCTGCTCGACGACCAGATCCGGTGGATCAACGGGTCCGGCGGCCTGGCTTGGGCGGACATCCGCACCAAGGAGTCGTCGAACGCGCTCTACGAGTGGGCCGAGTCCGTCGACTACGCCACGCCGTTCGTCGCCGACTCGGCAGACCGGTCGCAGGTCGTCGCCACCATCGACCTCGATGACGCGATCGACGCCAAGGCCGTCAGCGCCGCGCTCCGGCAGAACGGCATCGTCGACACGGAGCCGTACCGCAAGCTCGGCCGCAACCAGCTCCGCATCGCGACGTTCACCGCGATCGACCCCGACGACGTCCGTCAGCTCATCAAGGCCATCGACTACACGGTGGCCGCGCTGCGCGGCTGACGGCCGCACGACGGACGACGACGGCCCCCGGGATCCGATCCCGGGGGCCGTCGTGCGCCTCCCGGCCACAGGTCGCCGCAGCGTCCGATCCGGCCGGGAGGCCCGGCGTCACTCCGCCTCGTCCGCCGACTCGGCATGCCCAGCGCTGGTGGGACCTGCGTCGTCGTCGGAGTCGTCCGCGTCAGAGTCGTCGTCGTCCGCGTCGTCGCCGTCCGCGTCGTCGTCAGGCTCGTCGTCCCCGTCCGAGTCGTCCTCGTCCGAGTCGTCCTCGTCCGAGTCCTCGTCGTCCGAGTCCTCGTCGTCCTCGTCACCTTCGACGACGGCGATGGCCTCCTCGACGTCCACGCCGTCGAACGCGTCGTCGCCCAGGTCGTCGTCCTCGTCGTCGTCCTCGTCGTCGTCCTCGTCGTCGTCGTCGAGCAGGTCCTCGTCGTCCTCGTCCGCGTCGTCGTCGTCGTCCTCGTCCGACTCGTCCTCGTCGTCGTCCTCGTCAGGGTCGTCGTCGGAGTCGTCCTCGTCCGAGCCCAGGTCCTCCGCGTCGCCGGCATCGGCGTCCGCATCGCCCTCTTGCGTCGCCCGGTACTCGGCGAGCCGCTCCGACCACGGCACCCAGTCGGGCGCGAGCAGCGAACCGTCGCCGGGCATCAGCTCGACCTCGAGCACGGTGGGGTCCTCGCCGTCGACCTGCGCCAGGCTGACGGTCCAGCGCCATCCGGGGTAGCCGGGCATCGTGTTGGCGAACAGCACGGACACGACGCCGTTGCCCTCGTCCACGGTGCCGACGACCGCTCCGACGGTGTCCTCGGGCGTGACCTCGAGCAGCGCGGTACGCGCGAGCCCAGTCGGGTCCTCGATCACGGTCAGGCGTCCAGCTGGTCGGCGACGTGGCGGAGGATGGCCGCCGTCCGCGACCCGTTCTTCGGGTAGTGGCCGTGGCGCAGGTCGCCGCTGATGCGGTCGAGCTCCTTCACCAGGTCCTCCACGATGACGGCCATGTCGTCGGCCGAGCGCCGGTTGATCTTCGCGAGGCTCGGACCCTCCTCGAGCACGCGGACCGACAGCGCCTGCGAGCCACGCTTGCCCGCGACGACGCCGTACTCCAGACGCGCTCCGGCCTTGATGGTGGTGACCCCGGACGGGAGCGCCGACGCGTGCAGGAAGACCTGGTCGCCGTCATCGCCCGTGATGAAGCCGAACCCCTTCTGCTCGTCGTAGAACTTGACCTTGCCGGTCGGCATGACTGCACTCCTCGATCTGACGTCCGCGGTGTCCGCGGACGGCGTTCCTTGTCGATCATCCTGTGTCGACTATCCTGAGCCGGTGGCCAAGACCCGATCAACCGCGCGACAGCGTCCCGTTCGGACGCAGGCCACCGGCCCTGCGCAGTCGACCAGGACCCCGGAGCGCCCGCAGACGCCCGAGCCCCCGGTGGCCAATCGTATCGAACGCATTCTGATGTACATGATCGCGGGGATCATCGCGGTCGCACTGGTGTGCTTCCTCGTGCTCATCGTGGCGTGGCTCACGGTCGGGTCCATCCCCGGCACGGGCATCTGGCCGACGGTCGAGGCCTTCCCGCTCATCGGCTTCCCGATCGGGCTGCTGCTCATCATCGCGCTGCTCGCGGTCAACTGGACCAAGCGGGCACGCGAGAACCGGGACGACGCGCGCTGACCCCGCTCCGGGGCGGACGGACACGACGATGACGACGGCAGCCGCCCTCGCCGCCCGACTGCGGGCCATGCCCGACGACGACCTCGTCGCGCTCGTCGCCGCGCGGCGCCTGCCGGGCGCGGCCCTCGCCGCACACGGCCCGTCGGCCGTGGCCGACTTCTTCGACCTCGCGGACGCCCTCCGGACGCCCGACGTCATCGACCGTGCGCTGGCACGACTCCCGCGCGCGACGCTCGCCGCCCTCCAGCACCCCGTCGACGCGGACCCCGCGGCACTCGCGCCCGCCGTGGCACTCGGCCTCACCGACGGAGCGGACCTCGACGACGCGGTCGCCGCGCGACTCGCCGAGCATCCGGAGTTGCGACCGGACGACGCTCCCCGGCCGGGAGGCCCGACCCCCGTCCCGCAGGACGTCGACCGGGTGCGCGCGGTGGCCGCCGAGACGGCGTTCGCGACGCTGACGTCACTCGCCGAACTGGTCCGCGCGGTCGCCGCGGACGAGGTGCACGAGCTCGCGAAGGGCGGGATCGGGGCGCCGCTCGCGCGGCACCTCGGTGAGCGCGCCGCGGCCGACCCGGTGCGGGTCCCGGACCTGCTGGCCCTGCTCGCCGAGACCGAGCTCGTCGATCCCACGAGCCCGACGTGGACCGTCACCGACGACGGTCGCGGCTGGCTCGTGGCGCCCTGGCCCCTCCGGTGGGTCGAGCTCGTGGTCCGGTGGCGGGCGACGCTGAGTGATCCGGTGGTCGAGGTCCTCGCCCTCGCCGCGGACGACTGGCGCGGGCTCGATGCCCTCGGACGCTGGGCCTATCCCGGCGGCGCGGAGTGGCTCCCCGCGGAGCTCGTGCGGAGCGCCGGGACCGCAGAGGCCCTCGGCATCACGGTCGACGGCGTGGTCACCGCGACGGGGCGCGTCCTGTTCGCGGCGCGGACCACCGACGACGCCGCGGCGATCGACCACGCCGCCGCCGACCTGCCGTCCACCGTGCCGGGGGTGTACCTGCAGAACGACCTCACCGTCATCGCCCCCGGCCCGCTCGAACCGGCCGACGACGCCGCACTCCGCACCGTGGCCGACGTCGAGGCACCGGGACTCGCGAGCCGCTACCGGATCTCCGAGGACAGCGTCCGCCGCGCACTGCTCGAGGGGTACGACGGAGCCGCGGTCCTGGACACGCTCGGCCGACTCTCGGCGGCCGACGTGCCCCAGCCGGTCCGCTACCTGGTGGAGCAGGTCAGCGCCCGTGCCGGCAGCATCGTCGTCGACCACGCTGCTGAGCGGGGCAGCGTGGTGCGGGGTCCCGCCGAGCAGCTCGACCTGGTGTCCGTCGACGCCGAACTGCGCTCACTCGCCTGGGCCCGGCGGTCCCCGATGGTGCTCGTCAGCCCGTACCCGCCCTCGTCCGTGGTCTCCGCGCTCGAGGACCAGCGGTACCCGGCCGTGCTCGCTCCCGCCGCCCGCGTGGCGGACCCGGCCGGGCCTCCCGTTCGTCGCCGGACCGCGCGCACACCCGAGGAGCAGGCGCGCGAGCTCGTGGAGCGCCTGCGCGCCGCGACCCGACGAGGCGACCAGGAGCCCGCGCAGGAGTGGATGGGACGGCAGATCGACCTGGCCGTGCGCGGCAAGGTGGCCGTGCGCGTCGTCGTGCGGATGCCCGACGGCACCGAAGCCCCGTTCACGATCGTGCCGACGTCGGTGAGCGGTGGCCGGATCCGGGGCCGCGACACGCACGCCGACGTCGAGCGGACCCTGCCCCTGTCCCTCGTGGTCGCGGTCGAGCACGTCGTCTGACCGACCGACCCGGACGTCTCGTCGGCGGCGCGGCTAGGCTCGACGGTCATGAACGGGCCACTCATCGTCCAGAGCGACCGGACCGTGCTGCTCGAGGTGGCGCATCCCCAGGCCGAGGACGCGCGACACGAACTCGCGGTGTTCGCCGAACTCGAGCGCGCCCCCGAACACGTCCACACCTACCGCATCACCCGCCTCGGGCTGTGGAACGCGCGCGCCGCGGGTCACGACGCCGACGCGATGATCGACACGCTCGAGCGGTTCGCCAAGTTCCCGGTGCCGCAGACCGTCGTCGTCGACATCCGTGACACCGTCAGCCGCTACGGCCGTCTCGTCATCCGCCGCGAGGACCCGGCGGACGCGCCGGCGATCGCGAACGACGCGACGGAGGAGCTGGAGCAGCAGCCGAGGCTGGTCCTCACCGCATCGGACCCGTCGATCCTCGCCGAGGTCACCCGCTCGAAGCGGATCGCCCCGCTGCTCGGCGCCCGCCGGTCGGACACCGCCGTCGAGCTCGAGCAGTGGGCGCGCGGCCAGGTCAAACAGGAGCTCGTCAAGATCGGCTGGCCTGCCGACGACCTCGCCGGGTACACGCCCGGACAACCGCACCGGATCGACCTCGACGAGACCGAGTGGCACCTCCGCGCGTACCAGGAGGACGCGGTCAAGAGCTTCTTCGCCCAGGGGTCCGGTGTCGTCGTGCTGCCCTGTGGTGCGGGCAAGACCCTGGTCGGCGCGGGCGCGATGGCCACCGCCAAGGCGACGACGCTCATCCTCGTCACGAACACGGTCTCGGCGCGGCAGTGGCGCGACGAACTCCTCCGCCGCACGTCGCTCACCCCGGACGAGATCGGCGAGTACTCCGGGAGCGTCAAGGAGGTCCGGCCGGTCACGATCGCGACGTACCAGATCCTCACCGCGCGGCGGAAGGGCGTGTACACGCACCTGTCCCTGCTCGACGCCCTCGACTGGGGCCTCATCGTCTACGACGAGGTCCACCTGCTGCCCGCGCCGGTGTTCAAGCTGACCGCGGACCTCCAGGCGCGACGGCGCCTGGGACTCACGGCGACGCTCGTGCGCGAGGACGGCCGCGAAGGCGACGTGTTCTCGCTCATCGGGCCGAAGCGGTACGACGCGCCGTGGAAGGAGATCGAGGCGCAGGGGTACATCTCCCCCGCCGAGTGCTACGAGGTGCGGATCGACCTGCCCCACGAGGACCGCCTCGAGTACGCGGCCTCCACGGACGACGACCGGTACCGGCTCGCCGCGACCTCGCCGGCCAAGACCCCGGTCGTGCGCGACCTCATCGAGAAGCACCGCGGCGAGCAGATCCTGGTGATCGGGCAGTACATCGACCAGCTCGACGAACTCGCGGCGCAGCTCGACGCGGCCGAGATCACCGGGGCGACCCCGATCGACGAGCGCGAACGGCTGTACCAGGCGTTCCGCGAGGGCACGATCGACGTGCTCGTGGTGTCCAAGGTCGCGAACTTCTCGGTCGATCTGCCGGACGCGACGGTGGCGATCCAGGTGTCGGGCTCCTTCGGCTCACGGCAGGAGGAGGCCCAGCGGCTCGGCCGGCTGCTCCGCCCGAACAAGGACGGCCTCCCGGCGTCCTTCTACACACTCGTCACGCGGGACACCGTCGACCAGGACTTCGCGCAGAACCGGCAGCGGTTCCTGGCCGAGCAGGGGTACGCGTACACGATCCTCGACGCCGATTCCCTAGCGGCCGCGTGAGCAGTTCCGGACAGTCATCGCCCCCTCGACGTCTGCACCAGGAAATCCCGCCGTCCTGTCAGACAGCGTCCCATCCGTTCCCAGGCAACCCAGAGGCCACGACCAGATACTGGGTCACATGACCGACGGACCGAAGATCCTCATCGTCGACGACGAGCCGAACATCCGCGACCTCCTCACCACCTCGCTCCGGTTCGCGGGCTTCGCCGTCCGCGCGGTGGGCAACGGTGCGCAGGCGATCTCCGCCGTGCTCGAGGAAGAGCCGGACCTCATCATCCTCGACGTCATGCTTCCCGACATGAACGGGTTCGGCGTGACCAAGCGCCTCCGGTCGTCGGGCTACACGTCGCCGATCCTGTTCCTCACCGCCAAGGACGACACCGAGGACAAGATCACGGGACTCACCGTCGGCGGCGACGACTACGTGACCAAGCCGTTCTCGCTCGACGAGATCGTCGCCCGCATCAAGGCGATCCTCCGGCGCACCATGAACGACGAGGAAGACGCGATCATCCGCGCCGGTGAGCTGACGATGGACCAGGACACGCACGAGGTCAGCATCGGCGAGGCGCAGATCGAGCTCTCACCCACCGAGTTCAAGCTGCTCCGCTACCTCATGCTCAACCCGAACCGGGTGCTGTCGAAGGCCCAGATCCTCGACCACGTGTGGGAGTACGACTTCAACGGCGACGCCGGCATCGTCGAGTCCTACATCTCGTACCTGCGCCGCAAGCTCGACCAGTACTCGGCCGAGCCGGTCATCCAGACCAAGCGCGGCTTCGGGTACATGCTCAAGGCCGCCAAGGCGTCCTGATCCAGCAGGTCATCGGCGCGATCCCAGCAGCAGCTGGGTCGCGCCGATTACTGTGATCGCAGCATGCACACACGCCTCGCCCGCTGGTGGAACGAGATCTCGCTCCGGACCAAGATCACCGGGATCACCGTCCTCCTGGTGACCCTCGGGCTGCTCGTCGCGGGGCTCGGCACCATGACGGTGCTCAGCACCTACCTGATGAAGCAGCTCGACAACGACGTCCAAGCGACGAAGACCTCGCTGAACGGCCAGAAGCTGACGAGCGTCGAAGGCTACTGCCAGATCAACGTCACCCTGCAGAGCGCGGCCTACATCGCCGTGCTCAAGCCCGACGGCGGCATCGCCTGTCACACGAAGAGCGACTACACGCCGGACCTCGGCGGGGTCGTGGGCAGCTCGCACGTCGACGACGACCACCCGTTCAGTGTGGTCGACGACAAGGGCCAGCACGAGTGGCGTGCCCTCGCGATGACGTCGCCGACCACCGACGCCGCCGGCAACCACTACACGATCGTCGCGGCCGTCTCGAGCCAGGGCACCGACTCGACCATCGCGCGGTTCACGGTGATCTTCCTCGGGTTCGGCATCTCGGTCGTCCTGCTCGGCGGCATGCTCACCCAGCTGCTCGTCACCGCCACGTTCGACCCCCTGCGGGACGTCGAGGCCACGGCCGCACGCTTCGCCGCGGGGGACTTCTCGCAACGCCTCGGTGCGGACACCCCGAACACCGAGGTCGGTCGCCTCAACCACTCCCTCAACGTCATGCTCGAGCGCATCGACTCGGCGTTCGAGGACCGCCAACGCACGATCGAGCAGATGCGCCGCTTCGTCGGTGACGCATCGCACGAGCTGCGGACCCCGCTCGTGTCCCTGCGGGGGTACGCCGAGCTGTACCGGATGGGGGCCCTCCGGAAAGAAGAGGACGTCGCCCAGGCGATGGAGCGCATCGAGAAGGAGGCCCAGCGCATGGGGCTCCTCGTGCAGGACCTCCTGCAGCTCGCCCGCATCGACGAGTCGAAGCCGCTCGAGCTCGGACCGGTCGACCTCGTCGCCATCGCGCGGGACTCGGCGCTCGACACGATGGCGTCGAACCCCGACCGCGAGATCCAGGTCCTGCTCGCTGACTCCGTCACCGGCGAGAACGTCCCGCAGGTCGTGCCGCAGTGGGTCGGTCCTGCGGCACCCGGAGCGCGGAACGGACAGTCCCCGACCTCGCCGCCGTCGAACGTCACCGGGCCGATCGCCTTCGCAGGGCAGACGCTCGCCCGGCTGCGCGCGCGTCGTGGTCGTCCCGTCGGCATCGAGTCCGGCCCGGCCGCGCCGACCACGGCCCCGCTGCCGACCGTCGTCCTGCCCGTGCGGCCGCCGGTCGTCCTCGCCGAGGAGAACAAGATCCGCCAGGTCGTGACGAACCTCATGGGCAACGCGATGCGGTTCACGCCGCAGGACGACCCCATCGAGATCGGGATCGGCGTGGACGAGGCCCGGGGCATGGCGCACCTCGACGTGATCGACCACGGTGAGGGCATCCCGCCGCAGATCCGCGAGAAGATCTTCCAGCGGTTCTGGCGCGCCGACACCTCGCGCGCTCGGGACACCGGCGGCTCGGGCCTCGGGCTCGCGATCGTGTCCGGCATCGTGGCGGCGCACCACGGCGAGGTCGAGGTGTTCGACACCCCGGGCGGTGGTGCGACCTTCCGCGTGTGGCTCCCCCTCCTCCCGCGCGACTACGTCGCCCCCACCCCCTGACCCCTCTGGCGAGATCGCAGTCGTTGCCGTTCTGAGGTCCATCAGAGCGGCAACGACTGCGATCTCACGGCAGCGGTGATGACGCCCGGGTGCGGAACACGTCCGACAGTCGCAGGAGGAACGCCGTCGGGTCGGCAACGTCACGTGCGGCGACGTGCAGGATCAGCCATCCGGCGGACACGAAGCCGTTCGACCGGGTCGCATCGTGCTGCCACGTGGCACGATCCGTCCGGTGGTGCTCGCCGTCGTACTCGACTCCGATCCGGAGGTCCGGGTAGGCGAGGTCGACCCGTCCGAGGAATCGACCGGCGGGGCTGTGCACGTCGATGTTGAGCTGGGGCTCCGGGAATCCCGCGTCGACGATGACGATTCGGATGAGCGTCTCCATCGGGGACTCCGACCCGAGCCGCACGCGATGGGCCGCGGCCCGGAGCCGCCGTGCCCACCGGGACCGCCGCTCACGACTCCGGCGCTCGAGTTGCTCCGGATCGGCGAGCGCCCGCGCGACCAGGTGGTCCCCGATCACCACCAGCTCACGCTCGGCCAACAGGCCCGCACTCTCGCACCACGCCGCCACCGGGCTGCTGGCCGGGAGGCCCGCACACGTCACCACATCGGCGAACGGTGGCGAGACGCGATGGCCTACCACCCCGGTGCGGCGCATGACCGGTCCGTCCCCCACCGTGCTCACGTGCACGGTCGCGTCGGAAACCACCCAGGGCGGCAGTGGGAGCTCCCAGAGGGCGAGGGCGGTGGTGTGGCTGAAGTGATGCCGTTCACCGAGGACGAGGCCGAACGCGGCGACCCGTGCCGAGAGGTCCGCCAGGTCCAGCTCGGCAGGGACCCGCACGCCTCGGGTCGGCGCGGCGAGGTCCTCCCGACGGAGCCGACCCGGAGTGACCCCGTTCCGGACCGCATCAGCCGTGTGGAAGGCCTGACCGAGGAAAGGATCCGGGAGGCGGGCCGGCGTGCGCGTCATGCGCCGAGCCTCCCGGCCGTACCGCACCGCGGAGCGCGTGCGCGCCCGACCTGTGGACGGCCGCTGCCCGGCTCCCCCGGTGGAGGACCGGACACCTGGCCCGACTCCCCTCCGCCGAGATCGCAGTCGTTGCCGGTGTGCGGTAGGTCAAACCGGCAACAAGTGCGATCTCGGCGGAGGGAGAGGAGGGAGGAACGGCGAACGGGCCGCCCTCCTGGAGGAGAGCGGCCCGTTCGGAACCGTCAGGCGTGGATCAGAAGTCCATGCCACCCGTCGGGTCGGCCGGAACCGGCGCCGACTTCTCGGGCTTGTCGGCGACGACGGCCTCGGTGGTGAGGAAGAGGCCGGCGATCGAGGCTGCGTTCTGCAGCGCCGAGCGCGTGACCTTCGCCGGGTCGATGATGCCCGCAGCGACGAGGTCGACGTACTCACCCGTCGCGGCGTTGAGGCCCCAGCCCGACTCGAGCTCGCGCACCTTGGCGGCGACGACGCCCGGCTCGAGACCGGCGTTCAGCGCGATCTGCTTGAGCGGCGCGTCGATCGCGACGCGGACGATGTTCGCGCCGGTCGCCTCGTCACCCGTGAGCTCGAGGCCCTCGAGCGCGGTCTTGCCGGCCTGGATGAGGGCGACACCACCACCGGCGACGATGCCCTCCTCGACGGCGGCCTTCGCGTTGCGGACGGCGTCCTCGATGCGGTGCTTGCGCTCCTTGAGCTCGACCTCGGTCGCGGCACCGGCCTTGATGACGGCGACGCCACCGGCGAGCTTGGCGAGGCGCTCCTGGAGCTTCTCGCGGTCGTAGTCCGAGTCGGTCGACTCGATCTCGCCGCGGATCTGGCGGACGCGGCCGGCGATCTGCTCGGAGTCCCCAGCGCCCTCGACGATCGTGGTCTCGTCCTTGGTGATGACGACCTTGCGGGCACGGCCGAGGAGGTCGAGCGTCGCGTTCTCGAGGCTGAGGCCGACCTCTTCGGAGATGACCTGGCCACCGGTGAGGATCGCGATGTCCTGCAGCATGGCCTTGCGGCGGTCACCGAAGCCCGGAGCCTTGACGGCGACGGACTTGAAGATGCCGCGGATCTTGTTCACGACGAGCGTGGCCAGGGCCTCGCCGTCGACGTCCTCGGCGATGATGAGGAGCTGCTTGCCCGACTGGATGACCTTGTCGACCACCGGGAGCAGGTCCTTGATGTTCGAGATCTTCGAGTTGACGATGAGGATGTACGGGTCCTCGAAGACGGCCTCCTGGCGCTCCGGGTCCGTGACGAAGTACTGCGACAGGTAGCCCTTGTCGAAGCGCATGCCCTCGGTCAGCTCGAGCTCGGTGCCGAAGGTGTTCGACTCCTCGACGGTGACGACGCCCTCCTTGCCGACCTTGTCGATCGCCTCGGCGATGAGCTCACCGATCGTGCTGTCGGCGGCCGAGATCGACGCCGTGGCGGCGATCTGGTCCTTGGTCTCGATCTCCTTGGCGTTCTCGAGGAGCGCGGCGGAGACGGCCGCGACGGCCTTCTCGATGCCCTTCTTGAGGCTGATCGGGTCGGCGCCGGCGGCGACGTTGCGGAGGCCCTCACGGACCAGCGCCTGCGCGAGGACCGTGGCGGTGGTGGTGCCGTCACCCGCGACGTCGTCGGTCTTCTTGGCGACCTCCTTGACCAGCTCGGCGCCGATCTTCTCGTAGGGGTCGTCGAGCTCGATCTCCTTGGCGATGGAGACACCGTCGTTGGTGATCGTGGGGGCGCCCCACTTCTTCTCGAGGACGACGTTGCGGCCGCGCGGGCCGAGCGTCACCTTCACGGCGTCGGCCAGCGTGTTGAGGCCGCGCTCGAGGCCGCGACGGGCCTCCTCGTCGAAAGCAATGATCTTAGCCATGTGTGTTCCTCGTCCCTCCCGGACGTCGCAATGGTCTTGGCACTCGGTACAACTGAGTGCCAACTGATTCTGGCACTCGCACCTGTCGAGTGCAACACAGCGACCTCACGCGGCATGCCGCGTTCCGGGACGCGGACCGGGAGGCCCGCCATCGCCCGACATCGGACCCCGCCGCCCGGAGTCCCGGTCGGGGCCCCACCACCGGAGTCCCGGTCGGGGCCCCACCACGGGGCCCCCTCCACACGACGACGAGCGCGCCGCCCCGTCGGGGACGACGCGCTCGGACGCGTGGTGGTCGACGACCGTCGCCGGCGGACCGGCGACCGAGGTCAGGCCGGTCGGACGGACTCGGCCTGCGGACCCTTCGAGCCGGTGCCGACGTCGAAGGTGACCGCCTGCCCTTCTTCGAGGACCTTGTAGCCGTTCATGTCGATCGCGGAGTAGTGGACGAAGACGTCCTGCCCCCCGCCGTCGACGGTGATGAACCCGTAGCCCTTCTCGGCGTTGAACCACTTGACGGTGCCGTTGGCCATTCTCTTGCTCCCTGCGGTGTTGCATTGCCACTGACGACGGCGCGACCGGTCCGCGACCGCCGGGTCCGAGCGCATACCTGCCTCACCCGGGTCTTCGCGGTGGAGGCACCGGCACGGTGTCGCCCTCGGATCACTGGGGTGACCAATTCCAGATCGTATCGGCGGACGCGCCGCCGACAAGAGGTGCGGGCCAACTTCTTCATCCCGGCCGACGGAACTCAACATGCCCGAAACAAACGTGCAACAAACGGCACGACGAGTGGGGCGAAACGCCCGTCCCGGGTCAGCCGGCGTAATCGGCGCCGAGCACCACGGTGACGGCCGCGTTCGGGAACGCCGACGACTTCGCAACCGTTCCGACGCCGAGCGTCTTGACGATCCCGCGAGCGATCGCCGCCTCGGCATCCGTCTGGTAGTAGACGATCGTCTGCGAGGCGTCCTGGGATCCGGCGTTGCCGTCGCTCGCGACCACCCAACCCGCGTTCTCGAGCGTCGCGGTGCCGGTGGCGGCGAGTCCGGCGGTGGAGGTCCCGTTGAGCACCGTGAGCGTCATGGTCTTCGGCTGGTCGCTCGGCGCGGCGGTCGCGGCCGTCGTCGACGAAGACGACGCTCCGCTCGTGGCCGACGCGGACGCGGACGACCCGGTCGTCCCGGGGTCGGTGAACTGCGTGCTGTTGTTGGCGACCTCGAGCACGACGATGCCGATCACGACGAGCACCGCGCAGGCGAGCGCGGACCAGGCCACCAGGATCCAGCCACGGCCGCGCCTCGGGAGACCGCGGTGTGCCCCGACCCTCGGGCCGTCGGCGACGTCGTCGAATCGGTCTCGGGGGTATCTCGTCATGGCTGTCCTGCGGGCCCTTCACGGTCGGCGCGAGGCGGTGCGAAGGACCGCGCGGCGCGGGCACTGGTCCGTGCCCGGCGCAGTCGCTGCAGTCGCGTCACGAGCTGCGGATCGTAGGCGAGCGCGGCCGGGGAGTCGATCACGCGGTTGAGCACCTGATAGTAGCGGGCCGGCGACATGTCGAAGCGGACGCGGATGTCGGCTTCCTTCGTCCGGTCGTGCCGCGCCCGATCGTGCTCGAACGTGAGGATGCTCCGTGCGAGCTCCGAGAGATCGGAGTCGGTCCGGGATCCGGTCACGTCGGTCCTCCTGGTCGGATGGCTCGCCGGTCGGCTGGCCTCCGGTCATGCTAGGGCGGCATCCACGCCGGACCCTGGCATGGCCCTGGCAGGTCGGAAAGACACCGATCAGGCCGTCGGTGCGCCGAGCGTCCAGGACGGGTCCGCGGCGAGGGGCGTGACGGTCGTGCCGTGGGCGTCGGCGAGCGCCAGGGCGACCCCGTCGAGCGAGACCGTGGCGAAGGCCGACGGAGCGGCGAGGTCGATGCCCCGCTCGGCGAGTTCCCCCACGGGCGGCAGGGTCGCGGCGACGTCGTGGAGCGACCCCGTCCGCTCCATCGCCACCCAGCGGACCCCGCGGTCCCGGAGCCGCTCGACGACGCGCTGCCGGTCCGAGCCCGGCAGGTAGACGAGCGTGCCGAGCGTGAGCACGACGGGCGTCGCCCCGCGCGGCAGCAGGTCGATCGCGCGGTCGAGGTCGTCCGGGGCGGTCCCGCGGACGGCGGTGTACGGGTCGGCCCGCACGGCGTCGGCGGCCCGCCGCATGAGCGCGACACGGTCGGTCGCCTCGACGGGGACGGACTCGACGAGCCGGTCGAACGCCCCGGGGGACCGCAGGTCGATCGGCGCCGGATCGAGCCCGACCCGCGCCACCACGTCGAGCCGGGAAGGCCGGCGCGACCCCGTCCCGTCGGCCCGGCTCCCGGCGTCACCCGTCGACGGCCGGGAGGCACGGGACCGGCCCGCACCGCGCCTCCCGGCGGACGGAGCGGCGGGTCCCGGACGCATCTGGAACCGGAGCGGGATCTCCGGCTCGCGCGCGGCCTCGGCGACGCGGACGGTGTCGTCGAGGCGGTCGACGTCGACGGTGGCGTGGTCCGGGACGATGCAGAGGCCGGCGCTCACCCCCACCTCGAGGAGCGCGAGCGGCCCCGGGATGCCCGCGAGCACGGGGACGACCGGCGCCATGCGTCGGGGGTCGTTCGTCTGGGTCGTGGACACGGCCAGCTCGGCGAGCAGCCGGTCGGGGGCGTCGCGGACGAGCCGGAGGAGGGCCTCCCGGTCGGTCGGGTCGGCGCCCAGGCGGCGCGCGACGGCGAAGAGCAGCTCGGGCTGCCGCTTGGTCGGGGCGACACGGATCAGCAGGTCGACGGCGGCGTCGTCCTCGGCGATCGACGCCGCCCAGCGGGCGGAGGTCGGCGAAGCGGTCACCATGCGCTCGGCGTGGTGGCGGTAGCGGCGGCGGGTGGCCTCGGGGCCGTCCGGCTCCGGCTGGTGCGGGGGCTCCGCGCGGCCCGGTGCGTCAGCGGGCAGCATCGTCCCCGACCGCCGCCGCGCGGTACATCCCCACGTGGCGGATGCCCGCCTCGACGTAGGGTTCGCCGAACGGCACGAACCCGGCGGCGGCGTACAGGCCGGCGACGTACTCCTGCGCGTGGAGGAGGAAAGCCTCGTCCGGGTGGGCGGCGAGCACGGCCTCGACGAGCCGACGCGCGAGCCCCTGTCCGCGGTGCTCGACGGCCGTGGCCACGCGGCCGATGACCCGGGTCGCGGGCAGGTCGACGGCCGGCTGGACCTCGTCCGCGGCGGGCCGGATGCAGCGCAGGTAGGCGCGGGCGACGCCGTCCTCGCCGGGGATCCACCAGTGTTCCGTCTCCGGTTCGCGGTCCCGGCCGTCGAAGTCCTCGGCCGTCACGCGCTGCTCGAGCGCGAACACCCGGTTGCGCAGGCGGACGACGGCGTAGAGGTCGTCCGTCGTCAGGGCGTCCCACCGGCCACGGTGGACGGAATGCTCGGTCATCGGTGCGAGTTTAATGACATGACCGCGTCACGAGTGCGGTCACGACCAGGAGGAACCCATGGCATACAACGTGGAGAAGACCGACGCCGAGTGGCGTGAGGAACTCGACCCGCAGCAGTACGCCGTGCTGCGGCAGGCCGCGACCGAGCGCCCGTGGACGGGTGAGCTGCTCGACGAGGAGCGCGCCGGTGTCTACACCTGTGCGGCGTGCGGTGCGGAGCTGTTCAAGAGCGGCACCAAGTTCGACTCGGGCTGCGGGTGGCCGTCGTTCTACGAGTCGGTGCGCCCCGAGGCCGTGCAGCTCATCGAGGACCGCACGCTCGGCATGGTGCGCACCGAGGTCCGCTGCGCGAGCTGCGGTTCGCACCTCGGGCACGTGTTCCCGGACGGTTTCGGCACCCCGACCGGCGACCGGTACTGCATGAACTCGATCTCGCTCGGGTTCTCCCCCGCGGCGGACTGACCTCCACCGCGACACCCCTGGCTCGTCGGTACACTTGGCGGGCCAGCCGGCATGGCGCAATTGGTAGCGCACCGTACTTGTAATACGGGGGTTGCGGGTTCGAGTCCCGCTGCCGGCCCCGATCAGCCGCGTCCGCAGTGTCCGTCAGCCGCGGTGTCAGCGGCACGACCAGTCGAAGTCGAGTCCGCTCGCCACACCCCCGACGACGTACTGCACCATGCTCACCCCGCCGTCGACGAGGCCCGGCTCGGCGCACGCCTCCTTCGCCCGGGCGAGCGGGGTCTCACCCGTGGCGATCCAGCTCGGCGCCGAGGCCAGGGCGCTGTTCGGTGTGGTCCCGCCACTGATGATCCCCCACTGGTACCCGGTCGAGTAGAGCCCGACGGCGATCCCCCGGGCGGCGAACGCATCGGTCATGCCGTCGAGCACCGCGACGTTCGTGGCGGGGTCCCGCCACGTGGCACCGGTCTCGACGTCGAGCCACCAGCGGTACGCCGTCGGATGGGACACGCCCCGGTCGACGACGTCGCGGACCGCGATGTCCCAGCCGTCCATGTACGAACAGGCGACGCCGTCGGAACCGGGCGTGCACACGCCGTACACGCTCGTGACCCTGGCCCCCTCGGGATCGACGTTCGACGTCGGCCAGCCACCGCCCGGCACATGGCGGCCCGGGTTCGCCGTGTTGACGTACAGCGCAGCACGGGGCTGCCCGGCACCGCCCGCGGAGTCCCGCGCCCAGGCGAGCTGCGCGGCGAGGCACGGGTTCGTCGTGGTGCCGGACCCGTCGTTCACACCGATCACCGCGAACGCCTGTCCCGCCGGCAGGGCCCCGTGGCACTGCGGCCACGAGACGTCGTTCCCGAGGCCGGAGGGCGCCGAGCCGTCCGTGAAGTAGCCGGCGACGTCCAGGTGGAGGGTCGCCACGCCTCCCGACGCGACGGCCTGCACCGACGCCTGTCGGAGCGCGACCGGCACGAGTCCCGCCACGGCTCGGCCCGCGGTGAACGCGAGCGCGACCCCGCCGTCGTCCCGGCCGTAGGGGGCGACCCGGAGCGCACCGGCGGGGCCGGATCGTTCGAGCGATGCGGTGACGAGCACGGCGGTCGCGTCGCCCGGGACGCCCGCGCCCCCGGCGAGTTGGATCTGCGTCGCGGCGCCCGTCGTCGTGCCGGTGTACGCCCGAACGGCCGTCATCGGGGTGAACACGGCCCCGGAGTCCGAGCGCGCGTACGCGCCGAGCACGTCGAGGGTCACCGTGGCCGAGCCGGCCGACACCGCGACGGACAGGGCGCCGTCGTCGAGCTGGGCCACGACCGCGTTCGCCGCGACGGCCCCGCGCGTGAACTGCTGGACGCCGATCCGGTTCGTGCGTCCTGCCGGGCCGACCCGCAACGACCCCGGCGCGGTCGGGTGCACCACGGTGGCCTCGAGGACGACGGCGGTGGCGCCCCTGGGCACCGTGACGCCGTCCGCCACGGGGACGCGGACCGGATGCGTGCCGACCGTGCCACGGAACGCCCTGGTGGTGTCGACCGGCTGGTACGTCGATCCCTGCGCGGCGCTCGTGTAGGCCCCCGACACGATCACCGACACCGAGGCGGAGCCGTCCGACAGCGCGACCTGGAGGCGACCGTGGACGAGACGGACCGTCGCGAGCCCGGTGACGGTCGTGCCCGCCGTGACGCGCTGTGTGGCCACCGGTGCGTCCTGCCCCGCCGGCGTGACCCGGACCCAGCCGTCGTCCGTCGGAGCCGTGACGCGGACGTCGACGACGACGGCATCGGCCGCGGAGGCGACGCCCGCGCGACCAGCGACCGGCACCGCCACGGGTCGTGTGCCGACGTCGCCGCGGAACACGAGGGCGCGGGTCAGCGGCGTGAACCGGTCACCGGACGACCCGTCCGCCGCGAGGTGGGACGACCGTGCGGACCCGACGGCCACACCCGCCGCGACGGCGAGCGCGAGCACGCCAATGACCGCCACGAGCAACGCGGTGAGCCGGGCCGGACGCCTGCGTCCGCTCCGCATGGTCCCCCTCGGTCGACGTGGACGCTGCACGGCACGAGGCCACGCACTGCCCCCGGGGAGCGCGCGTGGCCTCGTGGTGCGTCCGGTCACGGATCAGGAGAGCGACCGGCGCGACAGCGGGTAACCAGCCCACCGATGCCGAGAGCATGACAGGCGGATCGACGTCGGACAACGTCTCCGAGCCACGCCGCGCCGCTTCCTGTGAGGATTCTTGGTATCGAGGGGGACGCTCAGCGGCCCCCGGTCAGCTTCCGGTCGCGCTGCGCCACACCGGCGGTGCCGTACGGGTAGTCGTCGATACGGGGCGTGCTCGCCTCGGAGAGCGCCCTCAGCTCCTCCGGGGTCAGCACGAGGTCCGCCGACGCCAGGTTGTCCTGCAGCTGCTCCACCGTGCGGGCACCGAGGATGACCGAGGTGACGGCCGGCTGCGCGAGCAGCCAGGCCAACGCGACCTGCGAGTACGACGTGCCGTGGGCCTCCGCGGCCGCGCCGACCGCCCCGAGGACGGCCCACGTGCGCTCGTCGGCGTTCCGCGCCTCCCACGCCTCCATGCCGCGCTTCGGGTTCTCACCCAGCCGGGTCGCACCCGTCGGGGCCTGGTCCCGCTGGTACTTGCCCGACAGCCACCCGCCGGCGAGCGGCGACCACGGCAGGAGACCGATGTTCGCGTCGAGGCACGCGGGCACGATCTCGTGCTCGATGTCGCGCACGAGCAGGTTGTACTGCGGCTGCAGGGTCACGGGCGGAGCCCAGTGGTTCGCCTTCGCCTCGTAGACCGCCTTCGTGATCTGGTAGCCGAGGTAGTTCGAGAACCCGTACGCGCCGATCTTGCCGGCGGACACGGCGTCGTCGAGGAACCGGAGGGTCTCCTCGATCGGCGTCAGGGCGTCCCACGCGTGCATCTGGTACAGGTCGATGTAGTCGACACCGAGCCGCTCGAGGGACGCGTCGAGCGCCCGCGTCAGGTGGCGGCGCGAGAGGCCGACGTCGTTCGGGCCGTCGCCCTGGGGGAACCGGCCCTTCGTGGCGATGACGACCTGCTGCGCCTCGGTCGGGTGGTCTGCGAGCCAGCGACCGATGATCCGCTCGGACTCGTTGCCCGAGTAGACGTCCGCCGTGTCGATGAAGGTACCGCCGGCCTCGACGAAGGCGTCGAGGATCGTGCGTGAGGTGGGTTCGTCGGCTTCACTGCCGAACGTCATGGTGCCGAGCGTCAACGACGACACGGCGGCACCGCTGTTACCGAGGAGTCTGTAGTCCATGTCGTGGACGCTAGCCCTGGGTGGCCTCCGCGTCCGCGCGGGTGCGCTGCAGGAACGCGATCGCGGCCTCCCGGAACGCCCGCGAGGTCGGCGCGTTGAAGTGGTTCCGGCCCGGGATCTCGACGAACTCGGCACGCGGCGCCGCGGCCGCGAGGCGCTGCGACGCCGCGAGGATGCCGTCCTCGCTCCCCGCCGCCAGGAGCAACGGCTGCGTCGGCGCGTTGTCCGGTCTGGGCTCGACGCTGTCCCGCATCCCCTCGACCATCGCGACGAGCGCACGGAGGTCGTTGCCCGGGACCCCGGAGGCCATGGTCAGGTAGGCGTTCGTCACGCGGTCCTCGACGGGCTCGCCATGCTCGATGAACGCCCGCGCCTGGTCGACCCGGACCCGTCGCATCGGGTCCGCGTCCGGGATGCCCCCGAGGACCGCTCGGCTGATCCGGTCGGGGATCCGGTCCGCGGTGTGCCATCCGACGCGTGCCCCGAGCGAGTACCCGAGGTACGCGACGTCGTCGAGCAGGTAGGCGTCGACGACCGCGGTGACGTCGGCGACGAGGAGGTCCATCGAGTACTCCTGCGGCCGGTGCGGCTTGCTGCTGCGGCCGTGCCCGCGCAGGTCGACGACGACGACGCGGTGGCCGGCGCGCGTGAGGTCACGGGTCCACCCCGACGCGTGCCAGTTGAGGAGCCCGGAGGACGCGAACCCGTGCACGGCGACCACCGCGGGGGCGTCCGGGTCGCCGTGGTCGTACGTGGCGATGTCGAGACCGTCCGGCGAGACGACGACGCGTGGACGGGGGGCTTCGGGGACGAGCGACATGGCGCGGACCAGGCTACCGACGACGTGGCATCGTGGCGGCATGGACGGCTACGGCGCAGACCAGATCCGGGCGGCCGAGGCGCCGCACCTCGCCGCGGGCGAGCCGCTCATGCAGCGGGCCGCCGCCGGACTCGCCGACGTGGTCGACGAGCTGCTCGGCGACCCCGCGGTCGTCCCCGGCGACGGCGAGCGCACCGTGCTCCTGCTCGTCGGCAGCGGCGACAACGGCGGCGACGCGTTGTTCGCCGGTGCGGCGCTCGCCGCACGCGGTCACCGCGTCGAGGTGCTGTGCCTCGGGTCGCGCGTGCACGAGGCGGGGGCGGCGGCCGCGCAGCAGGCCGGCGCGGTCCTCCTCGAGCACCCGGACGACGACGAGACGGTGCGGGCGGCGGCGCTGCGGGCCGACCTCGTGCTCGACGCCGTGCTCGGCATCGGACGGACGAGCTCGACGGCACTCCGCTCGCCCGCACGGGAGGCCGTGGGCGTCATCCGGGACCTCGCGCGGGACCAGCGCGCTCCGTCCGTCGTCGCCGTGGACGTCCCGAGCGGCATCGACCCCGACACGGGCGCGGTCGCTGACGACCACGTGCTCGAGGCCGACGTGACCGTCACGTTCGGCGGCGTCAAGGCGGGACTGCTGCGCGGTCCGGGGCGGGCCCTCGCGGGACGCGTCGTGCTCGTCGACGTCGGCATCGGCGCGGACCTCGCCGCGGTGGAGCCGCTCGTCCGGACCTGACCCGACCGGGAGCGCACCCGCCCCGGGGGACTCAGCCCCGCGCCTCCCGGTACGCCTCGACGAACCGCAGGTACGTGACGGCGATGAGGTCCTGGGCGTCCTCCTCGGCGAGGCCGCGGTCCAGGACGTCGCCGAGCGGCTGCTCCCAGATGCTCCGGCCGATCGCGAAGCCGACGAACCCGTCGAGTGGTGCGGCCACCGAGAGCCAGTGGTCGAGCGCGTCCTCCGAGGCGTCCCGACCGAGGATGACGCACTGCACGCTGTCCCGGCCGCCCTGCTTCGTGGCGGCGACGACCCGCTCGGCGTCCTCGCGGCGGTCGAGACCCTCGATCTTCCAGATGTCCGGCTCCACGCCGTGCTCCTGCAGGAACCCGATGACGTCGACGGTGAGCGACGGGCGCAGGTCCCGGTCGTAGTCCTCGACCGACGCCTTCTGCTCGTCCGTGCCGGGGACAAGCAGTTCGACCAGGAACGACCGGCCCGCGTCGCGCAGGGTGCGCGTCACGCCGGCGAGCCGTTCGGCCTGTCCGCGTCGTTCGTCGGCGTCGAGGTCCGGGTTGTCGCGGACGAGGACCTTGACGTGGTCGGGGTCGAACTCCTCGACGTGCTGCATCCACAGCCCGTCGTCCCCGTCGCCGTACTCGAACGTGAAGAAGTCGTGGCCCGACGCCTCGATCGGCATCGCGAGCTGGAGTCCCGCGGCCTTGGCCGCCCGTGCGACCTCGGCGCCGTAGCGTTCGTCGACGAGCACGCCGGTGCGCTCGCGGTCGGCTCCGCGGGTGAGGGCGTCGAGCAGCCCCCGGTAGACGAGCATCTTGCCGTCCCGGATCCGCTGGATGTCGTCCTCGTCGTCGGGCTGTCCGGACGCGATCCGGTAGGTGTGCTTGGCGAGCGAGTCCCGGTGGTCCATCGCCAGGATGAACACGGGATGCTCCGCGTCGAGCTGCGGTCGGTCGTCGAACGTGGACATGTGGCGCTCCCTCCGGGCGCGGCCCGGGAGGCCCGCCTCCACCGATCGAACGCCGTCGCCCTGGCAGCCGCCCGAGGGTCGGCGCGACCGGCCGCGGGTCGGCGCGGCCGGCCGCGGGTCGGCGCGGCCGGCCGCGGGTCGGCTCGCCCGCCCGCGGATCGGCTCGCCCGCCCGCGGATCGGGTCAGCCGGCCGAGGACGTCGCGGTCGGAGTCGGGGTCAGCGCCGGCGTCTCGTCGCCGGACGCGTACGTGCTGCCCGCGGCGGTCACGACGAAGGTCCGGAACTCGGCGTTCGTGAACGGCAGGCTGTAGTCGTACCGCTTGCCGTTCACGAAGATCGTCGGCGTGCCGGTGAGCTGCCGGAGCCCGGTGCCGGGCACCCCGTGGGTGAGGACGTCGTTCGTCCGCGCGTCCACCCACGCGGCGTAGCGCTGGGTGTCGATGCACCGCTCGATGGCGTCGAGGTGCCGGATCCCGTGCACGCCCGCCACGAGGTGTCGGAGCTGTGCGTCGTCGAGGCCCTTCGTGTTCTCCTCGGGCTGCTCGGCGTACAACGCCTGGTTCACGGCGAAGAACTGGTCGGGCGACGAGTTCGCCACACAGGCCGCCGCGTTCGCCGCACGGAGCGAGTACTTCGTGCCCTGCGATCGGTTCGTCAGGATCGCGATGGGGTGGATCTCGACGGTCGCGGCACCGGACGTCACGAGGCCCCGGATGTACGCGTTGTTCTCGTGCTCGAACTGGCCGCAG
The DNA here is from genome assembly GCF_003234565.1 of Curtobacterium sp. MCBD17_013. GTDB lineage: Bacteria > Actinomycetota > Actinomycetes > Actinomycetales > Microbacteriaceae > Curtobacterium. The sequence continues at coordinate 146,908 of NZ_QKTU01000007.1, forward strand.
ATCGGGCAGAGGTAGTCGATGTACATCGTGATGTGGACGGTGCCCGCGACGTCGACCGCACCCGAGGCGTCCCCGGTCGCCGAAGCACTCGGCGTCGCCGATGCGGTGCCGCTCGAACCGGCGGACGCCGACGCACTCGACGTGGCACGCCCCGCGCCGCCGGCGTCACCGCGCCCCGCTCCGACCGCGCGCAGCCCCTGCCCGATGGTGATGCCGCCGCCCGCCATGTGCGCGGGCCCCGGTCCGGCCGGCTGCACCGAACGGACGAGCACGATCGACACGACCGCGACGATCGCGATGAGGACGACGACGAGGCCCGACTGCAGCCCGATGCGCACGCCGCGCTGGCGTCGCTTCTGGCGGGCCCTGGCCTGTTGTGCTCGGATCCTCGCAGCCGCGCGGCGCTCGTTCCGCGTGGCGCGCTCGTCGCCCTCGGGACGATTCGTCATACCGGTCCTCCGTGATCGGGCCGGCCCCTCCGGCCCTCCTGTCGTCCGCGGTACCTCCCGCACCGCCCGGACGGACGGGAAGTGTACTTGCGCGGGCTGGGAGACCGTGGTCGGGAGGCCCATCGACGGCCGCGCCACTGGCGCCGACGTGCGAAACCGTGTTGTATGTCCCTGATGGTCGATGTCGCCCATCCGGGGGCCTCAGGGTCACCGTTCCTCACTACGGATCGTCCGGCACGTACCTGCCGGTGAAGGAGCAAGAACGCATCATGGCGTCCGTCACCTACGACAAGGCAACCCGTCTCTACCCCGGAGGCAACCGCCCCGCCGTCGACGGCCTCGACCTCGACATCGCGGACGGCGAGTTCCTCGTCCTCGTCGGCCCGTCGGGCTGTGGCAAGTCGACCTCCCTCCGCATGCTCGCGGGCCTGGAAGAAGTGAACGACGGCCGGATCCTCATCGGTGACCGCGACGTCACCGACATCCCGCCGAAGGACCGCGACATCGCGATGGTCTTCCAGAACTACGCGCTGTACCCGCACATGACCGTCGCCGAGAACATGGGCTTCGCGCTCAAGATCGCCGGCATCGGCAAGGAGGAGCGCGCGACCCGCGTCCTCGAGGCGGCCAAGCTCCTCGACCTCGAGCAGTACCTCTCGCGCAAGCCGAAGGCGCTCTCGGGTGGTCAGCGTCAGCGCGTCGCGATGGGCCGCGCGATCGTCCGTCAGCCCCAGGTGTTCCTCATGGACGAGCCGCTGTCGAACCTCGACGCCAAGCTCCGCGTCCAGACCCGCACGCAGATCGCGTCGCTCCAGCGTCGGCTCGGGGTCACGACCGTCTACGTCACGCACGACCAGACCGAGGCCCTGACGATGGGCGACCGCATCGCGGTGCTCAAGGACGGCATCCTCCAGCAGGTCGGCACCCCGCGCGACCTGTACGAGAAGCCGAACAACGTGTTCGTCGCCGGGTTCATCGGCTCGCCGGCCATGAACCTCCTGCCGGCGGACATCGCCGACGGTGGCGTGCGCTTCGGCACGTCGATCGCCGCGGTCGACCGCGACGTCCTCAGCAACGCCAAGTCGTCCAACGTCACCATCGGGGTCCGCCCCGAGGACGTCATCGTCTCGCAGTCGGGCGAGGGCCTGCCGGTCCAGGTCGACGTCGTCGAGGAGCTCGGCGCCGACGGATACCTGTACGGCCACAGCGAGGCCGCCGGGAGCCGCGTCGACGTCGTCGCACGCGTCGACGGCCGTCACCACCCCTTCGCGGGCGACACCGTGTACATCACGGCCCAGCCGGGCCGCGTGCACGTGTTCGACACCGAGTCGGGCGAGCGCCTCGGCGACAAGGCCGTCGTCAGCGCCTGATCGGACCGACACCACCGGGAGCCTGCCGGACCGCCCCACGAAGGCGGGCCGGCAGGCTCCCGGCGTTCGGCCAGACCGTACCGTCCGCACCCTGCACCACCGAAAGCGACCCCCTCGTGCCCGACTCGATGTCCATCACCGCCGCCACCGTCGACCCCGGCCTGCTCGACCTGCCGTGGGACCTCCCGCTCGACGCCTGGCCCGACGACACGATCGCCGCGCTGCCGAAGGGCATCTCGCGACACCTCGTGCGGTTCGTGCACCTCAGCGGCTACGTCGTGGCGGTCAAGGAGACGAGCGAGGAGCTCGCCCGCAGTGAGTACGACATGCTCCGGACCCTCCAGCGCATGGACGTCCCGTGCGTGGACCCGGTCGCCGTCATCACGAACCGCGTGGGACGTGACGGGGAGGCCCTGCAGCCGGTCCTCGTGACCCGGCACCTCCGGTTCTCGCTCCCGTACCGCGCGCTCTACTCGCAGACGCTGCGGCCGGACACCGCGACGCGCCTCGTCGACGCCCTGGCGGTCCTCCTGGTGCGGCTGCACATCATCGGTTTCTTCTGGGGCGACGTGTCGCTCTCGAACACCCTCTTCCGCCGCGACGCCGGTGCGTTCGCCGCGTACCTCGTCGACGCCGAGACGGGCAAGCTCTACCCCGGCGGCCTGTCGAACGGGCAGCGTGAGAACGACCTCGAGATCGCGCGCGTCAACATCGCCGGCGAGCTCCTCGACCTGGAGGCCGGCGGTCGCCTCGACGAGAACGCGGACCCGGTCACGGTGTCCGACGGCATCGTGGCCCAGTACCGGACGCTGTGGAAGGAACTGACCGGGTCCGAGGAGTTCGACGCCTCGGAGCGCTGGCGCATCAACAGCCGGGTCGAGCGCCTCAACGACCTCGGGTTCGACATCGAGGAACTCGCGATCCGCACGACCGAGGGCGGCCAGCAGGTCCGTATCCAGCCGAAGGTCGTGGACGCTGGCCACCACCAGCGGCGGCTGCTCCGGCTCACCGGCATCGACGCCGGCGAGAACCAGGCACGGCGGCTCCTCAACGACCTCGACGCCTACCGTGCCCGCAACGGCCGCGACGAACTCGACGAGGAGATGGTCGCGCACGAGTGGGTGTCCCGCGTCTTCGAACCCGTGGTGCGGGCGATCCCCCGGGAGCTCCGCGGGCGGCTCGAACCCGCCGAGGTGTTCCACGAGCTCCTCGAGCACCGCTGGTACATGGCGCAGCAGGAGCAGCGGTCGGTGTCGCTGCCCGAGGCCACCACGGCCTACATGAACGACGTGCTGCGGCACCGCCGCGACGAGCGCATGCTCATCGACCCGCCGACGAACTCGATCGCGCTGCCCCTCGAGGACGAGGACGAGGACGAGGACTGGCGGGCGAACGTCTGACGGCTGCGGTGCACCGGTGACGACACCGGCTCGCGGGCGACGACACCGACGATACGGTCGGACCGTGACGTCCGAGGAACAGCGCGTGTGGGACCAGGCCCGCTGGCAGCGCCTGAGCCAGTGGCCGCTCACGGTCGCCGCCGTGGCGTTCCTCGTGGCGTTCGCCGTCCAGGTGCTCGCGGACCTGCACGGCGCAGCCGCCCTGCCGTCGGACCTCGTCATCAACGCCACCTGGGTGATGTTCGCGGTCGACTACGTCGTCATGCTCGTCCTCGCGGAGCACCGCGCCCGGTGGTTCCGCCGCCACCTGCTCGACCTCGCGGCGATCGCCCTCCCGACGCTCCGCCCGCTGCGGCTCCTCCGCCTCGTGCAGCTGTTCCGGGTCCTGCAACGCACCACCGGCACGGCGGTCCGGGGCCGCGTCATCATCTACGTGACGGTGACGACCGCGCTGCTCGTGTTCGTCGCGGCACTGGCGATGCTCGACGTCGAGCGCCACGCCCCGCACGCGACGATCACGGACTTCGGCGCCGCGATCTGGTGGGCGCTCGTCACGATCACCACGGTGGGCTACGGCGACGTCGTGCCGGTGACGCCCGAGGGCCGGTTGATCGCGGCTGCCGTGATGATCGGCGGCATCGCGCTCATCGGTGTCGTCACGGCGACCCTGGCGAGCTGGATCATCGACCAGGTCGGACGCCGCGACGAGGAGAGCCAGGCGGTGACCCAGCGGCAGGTCCGCGAGCTCGCCGCCGAGATCCGCGCGCTGCGCGCCGAACTCGCGGACGCTCGGACCGCACCGACCGCGGGAGTGGCCTCCGCAGCCACAGCAGCAGCAACGGCACCCGCCGCAGCCGCACCCGCACCAGCAGCAACGGCACCCGCCGCAGCCGCACCCGCACCGACCCCGCGGACGACGCCTCCGTCGGCGCAGTGCCGGTGACGGCGGATCCGAGCGTCAGGCCTCTCGACGGCGGCGGGCGATCTCCCACAGGGTGACGCTCGCGGCGATCCCGGCGTTGAGCGACTCCGTGGCGCTCGAGATAGGGATCGACACGACGGCGTCGCACGTGTCCGTGACGAGCCGCGACAGGCCCTTGCCCTCGCTCCCGACGACGATGACGATCGGCCGGTCGGCGAGTTCGAGTTCGTCGAGCTGCACGTCGCCGTCACCGTCGAGTCCGAGCACGAACAGCCCGCGCTGCTGCAGGGCCTTGAGCGTCTGCGTGAGGTTCGGCGCCATCGCCACGGGGATGCGCGCCGCGGCACCGGCCGAGGTCTTCCACGCCGAGGCCGTGACGCCGACCGAACGGCGCTGCGGCACGATGACACCGTGGCCGCCGAACGCAGCCGTGGACCGGATGATCGCCCCGAGGTTCCGGGGGTCCGTCACGCCGTCGAGTGCCACGAGCAACGGCACCTGGTCGCGACGCTCGGCCGCGTCGACGAGGTCGTCCGCGTGGGCGTACTCGTACGGCGGCACCTTGAGCGCGACACCCTGGTGCACCGCGTCGTGGCCCGAGATGCGGTCGAGCTCGGGCCGCATGACCTCGAGCACCGGCACACCGCGGTGCGTCGCGAGCGCCAGGATCTCCTTGACGCGGTCGTCGACCTCGATCCGGGCGGCGACGTAGAGCGTGCTCGCCGGGATCCGCGCGCGGAGCGCCTCGAGCACGGAGTTGCGCCCGGTCACGAGCTCCGACTCGTCACCCGACCGCCGCGGTGCCGGCCGGGAGGCGCGGGGCTGCGGCGCGCTCGACGCACCGTGCCGCTGACGGGCGGTCTCGAGCCGTTCCTGCGCGGCCTTGCGCTTGCCCGCGGGGTGGTACGGCCGGTCCTCGGCCTTCGGGGTGGGGCCACGCCCCTCGAGCGCCTGGCGCCCCTGCCCGCCCGAACCGACCTGCTTGTTGCCGGTGCGGCCGGAGCGGACGGCGCCCGGACGGCCCTTGCGCTTGCCGGAGGTGTTCTTCACGCGATGCTCCAATGGGTTCCGGAGGGGGTGTCCTCGATCGTGATGCCGGCGGCGGCGAGGTCGTCGCGCACGCGGTCCGCCGTGGCGAAGTCGCGGGCGGCACGGGCAGTGGTGCGCTCGGCGACGAGCCGCTCGACGAGTTGGGCGAGCGGACCGGCGGCGCGGTCCGAGGCCTCGGAGCCGGCGGACCAGGTGTCGGCGAGCGGGTCGATCCCGAGCACCTCGACCATGGCCGTGACCTGCTGGTGGGCGGCGCCGAGCGCGGCGATGTCGTCGGCGTCGAGCGCGGCGTTGCCGGCCCGGACCGTCTCGTGGAGCACCGCGAGGGCCTGCGGAACGGCGAGGTCGTCGTCCATCGCGGCGGCGAACGCGTCGGGGACGACGGCGGCCACGCGCACGGGCTCGTCCAGGAGGCGCCGGCGGGCACGCGACAGGAACCCGGCGATGCGCTCGAACGCCGCCTCGGCCTCGGCGAGGGAGCCCTCGTGGTGGTCGATCGTCGAGCGGTAGTGCGCCGACGCCAGGAAGTACCGCACCACGACGGGGCGCGCGGCCGCGAGGAAGTCCGCCGCGAAGATCGAGTTGCCGAGCGACTTCGACATCTTCTGGCCGTCGACCGTGACGAGGCCGTTGTGCAGCCAGTGGGTGGCGAAGGCGTCACCGGCCGCCGTCGACTGCGCCAGCTCGTTCTCGTGGTGCGGGAAGCGCAGGTCGAGGCCGCCCCCGTGGATGTCGAACGCCGCACCCAGGTACCGCCGGGACATCGCGGAGCACTCGATGTGCCAGCCCGGTCGCCCCGCACCCCACGGGGACGGCCAGGACGCGGATGCGGGCTCCCCCGCCTTCGTGCCCTTCCAGAGGGCGAAGTCACGCGGGTCGCGCTTGCCCCGGGGATCGGCATCGGTGGCGTCCACCATGTCGTCGCGACGCTGGTGCGTCAGCGCTCCGTAGTCCGGCCAGCTCGCCGTGTCGAAGTAGACGTCGCCCGAGTCGTCCGCCGCGGGGTAGGCGTGCCCGCGCTCGACCAGGCGGGCGATGATCGCCTGCATCTCGGACACGCTCGCGGTGGCCCGCGGTTCGTAGGTCGGGGGGAGGATCCCGAGCGCCCGGTAGCCGGCCGCGAACTCGAGCTCGAACCGGTAGGCGCGGGCCCACCACTCCTCGCCGGACCCGGCCGCGAGGTCGAGGATCTTGTCGTCGATGTCCGTGACGTTCCGGACGAGCGTGACCTCGTACCCACGGTGCACGAGCCACCGCCGCCAGAGGTCGTAGACCAGCGCCGAACGGAGGTGCCCGATGTGCGGGGACGACTGCACCGTCGGACCGCAGACGTACATGCCCACGTGGCCGTCGGTCAGCGGCGTGAAGGGGACGACCTCCCCCGCGCGGGAGTCGTACAGGCGAACGGTCACGGCCTCAAGACTATGGGGTCGTCCGTCCGCGTGACTCAGTCGACGGCCGCCGTGTGGACGGTGTCGGCACCCGTCGCCCTGTGCACGAGCGCCGTGGCGATGGCGGCGAGCCCCTCGCCCCGGCCCGTGAACCCGAGGCCGTCGGTGGTCGTCCCGGACACCGCGACCGGCACACCGACGACCGCCGCGAGTGCGTCCTGCATCTCCTCGCGCCGGGCACCGATCCGCGGCCGGTTCCCGATGACCTGCACGCTGACGCTCGTCGGCACCCAACCGGCCTCGGCCAGGAGCGCCACCGCCCCCTGCAGGAACACGGTCCCCGACGCGCCGGCGTAGCGGGGATCATCGGTCCCGAACCGGCCGCCGATGTCCCCGAGCCCGGCGGCGGACAACAGGGCGTCGCACACCGCGTGCGCGACGGCGTCCCCATCGCTGTGGCCCGCGAGTCCGGGCTCATCCGGGAACGCGAGCAGCCCGACCCGGCACGGCACCGCGGCGTCGAACGCGTGGACGTCGACACCGAGCCCGACGCGTGTGGCGACCGGCACCCCGGCCGGGAGGCCCGGACCAGGCGAACCCGACGGCCACCGGTCCGCCCCGCGGTCGGCCACCACGGCCTCCGCGCGACGGAGGTCCCAGGCGGTCGTGATCTTGAAGGCGTCCGCGTCACCCGCCACCACGTGCACCACGCCGCCCGCGGCCTGGAACACCCCGGCGTCGTCGGTCTCGGAGCGGGAGGCGGACGCGTACGCGGCCCGGAGTGCGTCGAGCGGGAACCCCTGGGGCGTCTGCACACCGACCAGTGCGGCTCGGTCCACGGTCTCGACGACGACGGCGCTGTCATCGGGACCGAGGACGTCGACGCGCTTCACGGTGTCCGTCACCGGGAGCGCCGGGACGACCCCCGCGCCCGTGGTCCGCACGGCCTGGAACACCCGCTCGACCTGGTCGGCCGGGGTGAGGCACCGGGCGGCGTCGTGGACGAGCACCGAGGCGACGGAGTCCGGCAGGGCTGCCAGGCCGGCCTCGACGGACGCGTGGCGATCCGGGCCTCCCGGCACGACCGCCGTGTGGCCGACCGCCGGTCCGGCGACGTCGGCGACGAGGGCACGGCACTCGTCGAGCCGCTCGACGGGAGCGACGACCACGACGAACGTGGGCTCGGCGAGCGTGAACAGCGGTTCGAGCGCCCGCTCGAGCATCCGACGGCCGGCGACCGGCACGAACGCCTTCGGGACGCCGAACCCGAGCCGGGTCCCCGAACCCGCCGCGACCACGACGACCGCGCGCACGGCGACGGCGCCGACGTCATGGGACGTCGGCGCCGTCGTGGGTGACCGGTGGGTCACGGATGCGTCAGGAGGCGAGGACCTCGTCGAGGACGGTCGAGGCCTGGTCCTCGTCGGTCTTCTCGGCGAGGGCGAGCTCGGAGATCAGGATCTGACGGGCCTTGGCGAGCATGCGCTTCTCGCCGGCGGAGAGACCGCGGTCCTGGTCGCGGCGCCAGAGGTCGCGGACGACCTCGGAGACCTTGATGACGTCACCCGAGGCGAGCTTCTCGAGGTTCGCCTTGTACCGGCGCGACCAGTTCGTCGGCTCCTCGGTGAACGGGGCGCGCAGGACCTCGAACACGCGGTCCAGGCCCTCTTTGCCGATGACGTCACGGACACCGACGAGGTCGACGTTGTCCGCCGGCACCTCGATCGTCAGGTCACCCTGGGTGACACGCAGCTTGAGGTAGACCTTCTCCTCGCCCTTGATGATCCGCGTCTTGACTTCAGAGATGGTTGCCGCCCCGTGGTGGGGGTAGACGACGGTTTCGCCGACCTCGAATTGCATGTGTTGAGCTCCGTTCCGAGACCTTCAGTTTACCACAAGCATTTGTCGAGTAATGGGCGGCCGGTGGGGCTGCACGGGCAGTGCCCCCGCCCATCGCTAGGATGGGGCGGGTCGCCGTGGGCCCGCTGCGATCCGGTGTCGCGCGGGTCGCTGACAGCGGCCCCAGCCGCACCGCGCCAAGCTCGGATGCGTCCATGACGGCTGTCCCACCGGTCAAGCATCGTGACTCCTGGAGGAAAGTGTGAGAGCTCGGGTTCTCGTGTCCATCGCCGTGGCGGCGTCCATCGCCGTCGGGACCGCCGGCTGCGAGTTCCTCACCGAGGCCGGCACCACCAAGGGGTACAACGCGAGTGACGGCGTGAGCACCTCCGTCGGTGCCGTCGACGTGCGCAACGCCCTCCTCCTCACCAAGAACGGCAAGCGGGCACGGCTCGTCGCGTCGCTCGTGAACAACGCGGACAGCAAGCGCACCGTGACGATCGAGCCGAAGGACCACGCGGGGCAGTCCGTGACCGTCGTCATCCCGGGCAACTCCTCGGTGGACCTCGGCAGCACGAGCCCCACCGCGCAGGAGGTCGTGTTCCCGAAGCTCGACTCGAAGGCCGGCTCGCTGGCCCGCGTCTACTTCACCTACTCCGGCGCCTCGGGCAAGTCGATCTCGGTCCCCGTGCTGAACGGCGCGATGGAGGAGTACCGCACGCTCCTGCCCACCCCGCAGCAGTCGCAGACCCCCACCCTCACGCCGACGCCGACCTCGACGGCCACGCCGGTCGGCTGACGGTCCGACGTCCCGCAGCACCGACGGCGCCTCCGACCTCCGGGTCGGGGGCGCCGCGTCGTCCGCCCCGCCGAACGGGGATCGGATCGGACCGGCCGCCGCGGACGCAGCGCCGCGCAGGCAGCGCCGCGCACGCAGCGCTGCGCAGGCAGCGCCGCGCAGGCAGCGCCGGGCAGGCAGCGCCGCGCGCGGCCGGGAGGCGCGGGTCGGGCCCGCACCGTCCCTCCCGGCCGGCGACCGGCGGATCAGGCCTCGATGCGGTAGCCGAGCCCGCGCACGGTGACGAGCACCTCGGGCACGGACGGCGTCCGCTCGATCTTCGAGCGGATCCGCTTGATGTGCACGTCGAGGGTCTTCGTGTCCCCGAAGTAGTCGGACCCCCACACGCGGTCGATGAGCTGACCGCGGGTCAGGACGCGCCCGGCGTTCCGGAGGAGCAGCTCGAGGAGCTCGAACTCCTTGAGCGGCATCGGCGTCTCGGCGCCGTCCACGGTGACCGTGTGCCGCTCGACGTCCATCCGGATGGCGCCCACCTGCAGCACGCCGCTGTCCGCCTGGTCGTCGTCGACGCGGCGCCGGAGCACCGCGCGGATCCGGGCCAGGAGCTCGCGGGTCGAGTACGGCTTCGTGACGTAGTCGTCCGCACCGAGCTCGAGGCCCACGACGACGTCCACCTCGGAGTCCTTCGCCGTGAGCATGATGATCGGCACGTTCGACCGCGTCCGGATCTGTCGGCAGACCTCGGTGCCGGGCAGCCCCGGGAGCATGAGGTCGAGGAGCACGAGGTCCGGCGTCACGGCGTCGAACTGCGCGAGTGCGGCGACGCCGTCGGCGGCCACGGTGGTCTCGTAGCCCTCGCGCTGCAGCAGGAAGCTCAGGGGGTCGCTCAGGGCGGGTTCGTCGTCGACGATGAGGATGTGGGTCACGATTGCTGCTCTTCCAGGTGCTCTTCGAGGGCTGATGTGAGTTCGGGGTCGGCTTCCGGGATCCGGATGGTGAACGTCGATCCGCGGCCGGGCTGGGACCAGACGCGGACGTCGCCGCCGTGGTTCGCGACGATGTGCTTGACGATCGCGAGTCCGAGGCCGGTGCCGCCGGTCGCCCGGGACCGCGCAGGATCGACCCGGTAGAACCGCTCGAACACGCGGTCCAGGTCGACCTCCGGGATCCCGACCCCCTGGTCGGTGACGGTGATCTCGACGAAGCCGTCCGCCCGCCGCACGCCGAGTCCGACGCGGGTGTGGTCCGGTGAGTACTTGACCGCGTTCGCGACGAGGTTCGAGATCGCGACCTGGAGCAGCGCCGCGTCACCCATGACCCGGAGCTTCGACTTCTTGGCGCGGACGATCTGGATGTCGCGGCTCGCGGCGACGACCGAGTTCGCGTCGATCGCCGCCTGCACGATGCCGTCCACGGCGACCTCCTCGCTCGTCTGGACGACGTCGAGCGACTGCAGCCGGGACAGCTCGATGATGTCCTTCGTCAGTGCGCCGAGCCGCTCGGACTCGGTCACGAGCTGGGCGGCGAACCGACGGACGTGCTCCGGGTCGTCCGCCGCCGCGACGAGGGTCTCGGCGAGCAGGCCGATCGCACCGATCGGGGTCTTGAGCTCGTGGGAGATGTTCGCGACGAAGTCACGACGGACCTCGTCGATCCGTCGACTCTCGGTGAGGTCGTCGGCGGTGAGCAGCACGTACCGGTTCCCGAGCAACGCCGCCCGGAACCCGAGGTACCCGATCGCGTCGCGGCTCCCCCGGGTCAGCTCGAGGTCCTCCGTCGCGTTCTCGCCACTGCGGCGCACCCGGTCCACGAGGTCGACGAGCTCGTCGTGCACGAGCCGCCGCCGCACGACGAGGCCCACGACGAGCGCCTGCGGCGAGGCCGCGACCACCGTGTTCGACGGGTCGACGACCACCGCGGGGTTGTGCATCGTCGCGATCACCGCCGCGACGCCGTCCGGCAGGTGCCGTTCGGCGACGTCGGCCGCCCGGGCGGTCCGCTCCGCCGCGATCACCAACACCACGACGCCCGCACCGAACACACCGCCGAGGAGCATCGACAGTGGCACGAGCCACGCGTTGTCCATGGACGCCAGTGTAAGGACGGACGCGCACCCCTCCAGCCCCGGTCCACGGAGGACCGGGGGTGCCGCGACGACCGTTCAGTCGGCCGTCACCGTCCGTTCACCTGGACGGCCGACACTGTTCGGGCATCCGCCGACGATGCACCAGGTGAGATGTGCCGACGGAAGGGCTCATGATGCGCGAAGTGTTCCAGCAGGAGCTCCAGGACGTCCAGGAGCGGCTCGCCGAGATCGCCGCGCTCGTGGCGACCGCGATCGACCGCGCGACCACGGCGTTCAACGACTCGGACGTCGCGCTCGCCGAGCAGGTGATCGCCGACGACGCGAAGATCGACCACGCCGCCCAGTCGCTCGACGAGCTCGCGATCGACATCCTGGCCCGCCAGGCCCCCGTCGCCCGCGACCTCCGGACCGTCGTCAGTGCGCTCCGCATCAGCGCATCGCTCGAGCGCATGGGCGACATGGCCGAGCACATCGCGCAGCTCGCCCGCTACCGCTTCCCGGAGAAGGTCGTCCCGAAGAGCCTCCGCTCCACGTTCCGCGACATGGGCGCCCTCGACGTCGCGATGGCCGACAAGCTCGCGCGGCTGCTCCTGACCGAGGACGTCACCCTCGCCGAGGAGATCCGTGACGAGGACGACCGGGTCGACGAGCTGCACGCCAGCGTGTTCGACGCCGTGCTCGGGGAGACCTGGAAGGGCGCGACGATCGACACCGTCGACGCGACCCTCGCCAGCCGATACCACGAGCGCTTCGCCGACCACGCCGTGTCCATCGCCAAGAAGGTGCAGTACCTGGCGACCGGCGACTGGGTGGGCGCGGCGGCCGAGTAGCCGGACCCGCCGGGCCGAAGGCCGACCCGGCTCTGCGAGGATGGTCGTATGGCTGCCGTCGCGATCCTCGTCAACGGACTCCCGGGATCGGGTAAGACCACGCTCGCGGCCGGCCTGGCCGAGGTGCTCGGATGCCCGCTCCTGTCGAAGGACGCCGTCAAGGAACCGCTCGCAGACATCGCGGGCCCGATGATCACGTCGCGTGCACTGGGCGGCGTCGCGATGGACACGGTTTGGGGCATGGCCGCGGCGGTCGAAGCCGGCGTCGTGCTCGACGCGGTGTGGCTCCCGACGCGTGATCGGGAGCACCTCGTGACGGGGCTGGCGCGCGCCGGGTCCCCGCGGTTCGTCGAGGTCTGGTGCGACGTCGACCGGACGGTCGCCGAGGAACGCCTGCGCGACCGGTACGACCCCGGCTCGCCCCTGCGGCACCCCACGCACGGCGATCTGGAGGACCTGCTCGCCTTCTGGGACGAGCACGCGGCCGCCGCGGGGCCGGTCGGGCTCGGGCCCGTCGTGCGGGTCGACACCGGCGCGGCCCTCGACGTCGCGCAACTGGTGCTGGAGATCAGCCGGCACTTCGGCGCCTGAAGAGGGCGCCGAGATCGCACAACGCGCCGCTCACCTCTGGAGGTGAGTGGCGTGTTGTGCGATCTCGGCGGGGAGGGGGAAGGCCGGGAGCTGCCCCTACTTCTTGCCCTGAGCGGCGACCGCGGCGGCACCCGCGGCGGCGGCGTCCGGGTCGAGGTACCGGCCGGGACCGGTCGGACGCTGCTCGTCGTCGAGCTCGTACACCAGGGGGATGCCCGTCGGGATGTTGAGGCCGGCGATGTCGGTGTCCGAGATGCCGTCGAGGTGCTTGACGAGCGCCCGGAGCGAGTTGCCGTGTGCGGTGACGAGCACCGTGCGACCCGCCGCGAGGTCGGGCACGATGTCCGACTGCCAGTACGGCAGCAGGCGGTCGATCACGAGCGCGAGCGACTCCGTCCGCGGCAGGTCGTCGCCGAGGTCCGCGTACCGCCGGTCGTGGGCCTGGGACCACTCGGCGTCGTCGGCGATGGGGGGCGGCGGGACGTCGAACGACCGACGCCACTCCATGAACTGCTCCTCGCCGTACTGCTCGAGCGTCTGCGCCTTGTCCTTGCCCTGCAGGTCGCCGTAGTGCCGCTCGTTGAGACGCCAGTTCCGCTTGACCGGCAGCCACGCGAGGTCGGCTTCGAGCAGGGCGATGTCCGCCGTCTGGATCGCCCGCGTGAGCACCGAGGTGTAGAGGACGTCGGGCACGATCCCCGACTCGGCGATGAGCTGCCCCGCACGCTTCGCCTCCTGCTCGCCGAGCTCACTGAGCCGCACGTCGACCCAACCGGTGAAGAGGTTCTTCTGGTTCCAGTCGCTGTTGCCGTGCCGCAGGAGGACGAGTGTCGAGGTCATGCCCGGAGTCTACCGAGCGGCCCGGAGGCTCGATCGGACGAGCCCACCCTGGCCCTACCCTGGGTGGATGCCGATCGGGAACGTCACGCGCGGCACCACCGGCACGAACCGGTTGCGGCGCGTGGACCGGTGGATCGCCGCACTCCCGGTGCTGCGCCGCACGGACGATCCGCTCGTGGCCGACCTCGGCTACGGGGCGAGCCCGACGACGACGCTCGAACTCCGGGACCGCCTGGCGCGGGTCCGGCCCGACGTCGAGGTCACCGGGATCGAGATCGAGCCCGAGCGGGTCCGGGTCGCCCGGCTCGCCGAACGTGACGGAGTGACGTTCCGGCTCGGCGGGTTCGAGACACCCACGCCCCAGGGTCGTCGCCCCGCCGTCATCCGCGCGTTCAACGTGCTCCGCCAGTACGCCGAGGACGAGGTCCCGGCCGCCTGGGCGCTCATGACCGACCGACTCCAGCCTGACGGGGTCCTGGTCGAGGGCACGTGCAACGAGGTCGGCCGCGTCGCGAGCTGGATCGACGTCACGCGGGGCGGCCCGCAGACCCTCACGGTGTCGCTCCGCCTGGCCGGACTCGAGGCCCCCTCGATCGTGGCCGAACGGCTGCCGAAGGCACTCATCCACCGGAACGTGCCCGGGGAGCGCGTGCACGACTACCTGCGGGACCTCGACCACGCGTGGGCGGTCGCCGCGCCGCTCGGGACCTACGGGCCCCGCCAGCGGTGGATCGCCACCGTCCGGGCGATGCGCGACCGGGGCTGGCCGGTCCTCCACGGCGTCACCCGATGGCGCCTCGGCGAGGTGACCGTGCCGTGGTCAGCGGTCGCGCCGGCGTGAGCGCGGCCGGATCAGCGCGCCGCCGCCGGACCGACGTCGGCGGCACAGGGGTCAGGAGGTCGGGCGACGGACCGCGCCGAGGCGCGGCATCCGGGGCACGTCCGCCGTCGCCCCCGCGCTCGGCGGGACGATCACCTGCTGCGCGGCCGTGACCACGGTGTCCTCGGCGTCCGTGACGAGGACCGCGGTCGGGTCGACCGTGCGCTTGACCACCGCGAGCGCGATCGGACCGAGCTCGTGGTGCGTCGCCACCGCGGTGACCCTGCCGACCTCGGCGTCGTCGGACTGCGCCCGGACCACGGCGCCCGGCGTGGGCAGGACCCCCTGGGAGCCGTCGAGGTGCAGGAGCACGAGGCGGCGCGGCGGATGCCCGAGGTTGTGCACCTTCGCGACGGTCTCCTGCCCGCGGTAGCACCCCTTGTCGAGGTGGACGGCGGAACGCATCCAGTCGAGCTCGTGCGGGATCGTGCGCTCGTCGGCGTCCGCGAGACGCGGGCGCCACGCTGCGATGCGCAGGGCCTCCAGGGCGAGCGTGCCCGCGACGGGCACGTCGGACGCGGCGAGCGCGGCGGCGTCCGCGGGCGTGAGCACGGCGAGACGGAGCGACCAGTCCCGGCCCGGGTGGTCGGACGGGTCGGCGTAGCTCCAGCCACCGACGGCGATCGCGGCCCAGGGGTCCGTCCAGGTGACGACGGGGGCGAACGCGGCCAGGGGCGCGTCCGCGAAGGCGCCGACGACCCGGTGCTCGGCCGACCGGTCGGCCACGTCGACGCGGAGCATGAACCGCATCGACGTCAGCCACGCCGCGAGTGGTGCGGCGTCGCCGGGGTCGGTCACGAGCCAGGTGGTCGTGCCGTCGTCGACGACGCGCGCCGCGTGCTCGAGTCGTCCGGAGGCATCGAGCACGAGGGTCTCGGTCGGGACGCCCGGAGCGAGGCCGAGCAACAGCTGCGTCGTCATCGAGTTGAGCCACGACAGCCGGTCCGGGCCGGTCACCGTGACGACGCCGTACGTGCCGAGGTCGACCACGGCGCGGCCCCGCTCGAGCAGACGCTGTTCGCCGAGCGGGTTGCCGTAGTGCGCCGCGACACCCGCGCCGTCGGCGACGTACCCGTCCCGCGTCGCGAAGGGGGTGCCCTCCCGGTCCGGCGAGGTGGTGCCGTCGGCGTTCGACATGGTCACTCGACCCGGGCGAGCTGCCCGGAGGCGTGCGAGGTGAGTTCCTGCCCGAGCGCCGCGATGTCCCACGCCCAGAACAGCTTGCCCTCGACGAGGCCGTACATGCGCGTCGCCGCGGAGTACTCCTTGGCGTTCGAGGAGCGCATCACGGCATCGGTCGACAGATCGATCCGGGGCCCGTGGATGCGCCCGACGTAGAGCTCGTTGACGCCGGTCGGGTGGATGATCGAGGCCTCGATGTCGAAGCCGTCGTCGTTGTTGCGGAGCGCCTCGACGCTCCGGGCCGTGGTGAACGGCATTGCGCCTTCGCCGAGGAGCATGGCGGGACCGCGGTCCCCCGGCTCGGACGGACGGTCGAGCCGCCAGTACCCCATCTCGGCGGTGAGTGGCGTCTGCCGTTCGTCGAGGAGCCAGGCGGACGACGAGTAGTTGAGGTAGGGCAGGCCGTCGTGGCTGAAGCTGACCCGCTGGCCGAACTCGTGCTCACGGACGTCGTCGCCCACGGGGTAGTGCACGACGCCCGTGCCTTCCCACACACCGATGAGCCAGGACAGTGGGACGAGCTCGGCCGGGAGGTTCGATGGGATGTCGATCATCGGGTCAGCGCTGACCCTTGAAGAGCTTGACGAGCACGACGACCGATGTGAACGCGATGGCGAGCGACGCGAGCCCGAGGAGACCCACGTAGAAGAGCTCGAGCGGGAGCAGCGAATCCATGCCCGGAGTCTACGCGGCGGCCCTGACGCTCCCGCGTCCGGCGCGGACGGCGAGCCGCAGGCCGGGCGATCCGTCAGGCCGTCGGCCCCGTCCGGCCGGTGGCGCCCGTGCTGCCCGTCGCGCCCGTCACGCTCGGACGAGCAGCAGGACGGTCCCGACGAGCACCACGACGAACGCCCCGGACGACGCCGCACTGATGCGGAGCACGAGTCCGTCCTTGGTCTGGGTCGCGAGCTGGAGCACGAAGCCGACGAGCACGCTGCCCACGAGCACGAGGAGCATCCAGGCGAAGGGGTCCTCGTGCGCGAGCAGCAGGACGAGGACGGCCCCGACCACGGCGAGCACCCACACCGGGACGACCGACAGGGTGGTCATGCGGCTCGTCCGTGTCGTGTCGCTCATCGTCACATCATCGCACCGGTGCGGGGCGTGCGGCCGGTGCCGGGACCGGGACCGGGACCGGGAGCGGGACCGGGCGCAGGGTCCGTCCGGGGGCGTCACTAGGATGTGGGGGACCGCCCCGACCCGTCCTGGAGGTTCCGTGGCCCAGCTGCTGGTGCTCACCTCGACCGCGCCCGGTGAGGTGCTGCCCGCGCTCGGTCTCCTGAGCCACCGCATCCGACATGTCCCGGCCGAGGCCTCGCAGCTGGTCAACGCGCCGTCGAGCGACCTCATGTTCGTCGACGCCCGGACGGACCTCGTGAGCGCGAAGTCCCTCTGCAAGATCCTCTCGACCACCGGATCGACCACGCCGGTCGTGCTCGTCGTGACCGAGGGTGGACTCACCGCGGTGAACAGCGAGTGGAGCATCGACGACGTCGTGCTCGAGACCGCCGGCCCGGCCGAGGTCGACGCCCGCATCCGCCTCGTCGTGGGTCGGGCCTCCCAGGCGCAGTCCGGGTCGAAGATCCAGGCGTCGGGCGTCGTCATCGACGAGGCGAGCTACTCGGCCAAGGTGCGCGGCCGGCCGCTCGACCTCACCTTCAAGGAGTTCGAGCTCCTCCGCTTCTTCGCGACCCACCCCTCACGGGTGTTCACGCGCGAGCAGCTGCTCAGCGAGGTCTGGGGCTACGACTACTTCGGCGGCACGCGCACGGTCGACGTCCACGTCCGGCGCCTGCGCGCGAAGCTCGGGGACCTCGAGTCGCTCATCGGCACGGTCCGCAACGTCGGCTACCGCTTCAACGTGTACGACGACGACGCCGACCGGTTGGCCGGCGACGGTGTCTGACACCGCAGCGGGTGACCTCGTCCGGGCGCTCGCGGCCGAGGCCGCCGCCCACGGCGAGGCACCGCCGTTCTCCGACCAGACCCTCGTCGACGTCCGCGCCGGACGCGCCCGCGTCCTCAGCGACGACGACGGCCGCGGGGTCGCGGTGCTGCGCGACGGCGAACTCGAACTCGCGGTCGGCCGGGAGGCCCGGGGCCGCGGCATCGGGACCGCGCTCGTCGACCGTGCGCTCGCGGTCCGACCGGCTCCGTCGCTCGCATGGGCCCACGGCGACGCACCGGCGGCGCAGGCCCTCGCGGCCCGGGCCGGGTGGCACCCCGTCCGCCGGCTGCTCCAGCTGCGCGCCCCACTCACGGAGGGAAGCGCAGGGGCCGGGACCGCACCGGCGGGCGGAGGCGAGGTCCGCGTCGCGGCCGACCCGGGCCTCCCGGCCGACCAGCACGTCGACGCGTTCCGTCCGGGCATCGACGAGGACGCCTGGCTCGACCTCAACGCCGCCGCGTTCGCGCACCACCCGGAGCAGGGCCGGATGACGCTCGACGACCTCCGCGACCGCGAGCGCGAGCCGTGGTTCGACGGTGCCGACCTGCTCCTCCTCCGACGCGGAGACGACCCCCGGCTCGCCGGCTCCTGCTGGCTCAAGGTCGAGGACGGCATCGGTGAGTTCTACGCCGTGGCCGTGCGCCCGGACCTGCAGGGGCAGGGGATCGGCGGCGTGCTCATGCGCGCGGGGATGGCGCGTCTGCGCGGGCGGGGACTCACCGCGGCGGCGCTCTACGTCGAGGGCGACAACGTCCCGGCGCTCGCGCTCTACCGTCGCGCCGGGTTCACCGAGCACGCGGTGGACGTGCAGTACGCGGCGCCCTGACCGACGCCTCCACGTCGTCCGTTCACCCTGGGTTCTCCACGAGGTCGTCCTACCACCACCGCGTGGGGGACCCGGATGGCAGGATGAGTCCATGGAAACCGAGCCGCAGCTGGACGGCGAATCCGTCACCCCGGATCTCGACGACTTCGACGAGATCGTCCGCGTCGAGCACGAGTCGTTGCCGACGGATCGGTACTTCGACCGCGAGCTCAGCTGGCTCCGGTTCAACCAGCGCGTGCTCGAACTCGGCGAGGACCGCGCGGTTCCCCTGCTCGAGCGTGCGAACTTCCTCGCGATCTTCGCCTCGAACCTCGACGAGTTCTTCATGGTGCGCATCGCGGGGCTCAAGCGCCGCATCGACACCGGCATCGCCGTGCCGACGAACGTGGGCCGCGCCCCGCTCGACGTGCTCGCCGACATCGCCCGCGACGCCCACGAGCTCCAGGACCGCCACGCGCACGCCTTCCGCGACTCGCTCAAGCCCGACCTCGACGCCGCGGGGATCCACGTCGAGAACTGGTCGGACCTGGCCGAGGCCGACCGCGTCCGGATGGACGAGTACTTCACCGACCAGATCTTCCCGGTGCTCATGCCCCTGGCGGTCGACCCGGCCCACCCGTTCCCCTACATCTCGGGGCTCTCCCTCAACCTCGCGGTGCGGGTCCGGAACCCCAAGACGGAGCGACAGGAGTTCGCCCGGCTCAAGGTGCCGCAGAACTTCCCGCGCTTCGTGCAGCTCCCGGACGACGGGTCGGGGCGGCTGCGCTTCATCCCGCTCGAGGACCTCATCGCGAACCACCTGGACGACCTGTTCCCCGGCATGCAGGTGGTCGAGCACCACGTGTTCCGCGTCACCCGCAACGAGGACGTCGAGATCGAGGAGGACGAGGCCGAGAACCTCCTGCAGGCGCTCGAGCGCGAGCTGCTCCGACGCCGGTTCGGGCCGCCGATCCGCCTCGAGATCACCGAGGACATGGACCCGGTGACCCTCGACCTGCTCATCCGCGAGCTCGACGTCACCGAGCAAGAGGTCTTCCGTCTGCCGTCGCCGCTGGACCTCGGCGGACTGTTCGAGATCGCCAAGATCAACCGCCCGGAGTTGCACTACCCGCGGCACGTGCCCACCACGGCGGTGCAGCTGCAGCCCGACGAGCCGAACATGAAGCCCGACCTGTTCCGTGCGATCGGACGCGAAGACGTCCTCGTCCACCACCCGTACGAGTCCTTCTCCACGAGCGTGCAGGCGTTCCTGCAGCAGGCCGCCGCCGATCCGAACGTCCTGGCCATCAAGCAGACGCTTTACCGGACGTCGGGTGACAGCCCCATCGTCGAGGCCCTGATCGACGCCGCGGAGGCCGGCAAGCAGGTGCTCGCACTCGTCGAGATCAAGGCCCGGTTCGACGAGCAGAACAACATCGGCTGGGCGCGCAAGCTCGAGCGTGCCGGGGTGCACGTCGTCTACGGACTCGTCGGGCTCAAGACGCACTGCAAGATCGCCCTGGTGATCCGCCAGGAGAAGAACGGACTGCGGCACTACACGCACATCGGCACGGGCAACTACAACCCGAAGACGAGCCGTATCTACGAGGACATGGGGCTGTTCACCACCGACGATCAGGTCGGCAAGGACGTCACCCGCCTGTTCAACGAGCTGTCCGGCTACGCGATCGAGAAGAAGTTCAAGCGGCTGCTCGTCGCCCCGCTCCACCTCCGCAAGGGCCTGCTCAAGCGGATCCACACCGAGACGGTGAACGCGCTCGCGGGCAAGCCCTCGGGCATCCGGATCAAGGTGAACTCGATGGTCGACGAGGAGATCATCGACGCCCTGTACCTCGCCAGCCAGGCGGGTGTCCCGATCGACATCTGGGTCCGTGGCATCTGCTCGCTCAAGCCCGCGATGGAGGGCTACAGCGAGACCATCCGCGTGCGCTCCATCGTCGGCCGGTACCTCGAGCACTCGCGGGTCTTCTCGTTCCACAACGACGGCGACCCGGCGGTCTACATCGGCAGTGCCGACATGATGCACCGCAACCTCGACCGCCGCGTCGAGGCCCTCGTCCGACTCACCGCGCCGCGGCACATCGACGAGATGGAGCGGCTGTTCGACCTCGCGATGGCCGACACCACGAGCTCGTGGCACCTCGAGTCCGACGGCGAGTGGACCCGGCACGCGGTGGACGACGACGGCGAACCCCTACTCGACCTGCAGGACAGCCTGATGCGCCAGATCTCAGCGCGGAAGCGTTCCTCCCGATGAGCCAGACGACACCCGACGGCCTCGTGGTCGCCGCCGGTGCCGTGTGCTGGCGACGGCACGAGAGCGGCCCCCAGGTGCTCCTGATCCACCGCGAGCACCACAAGGACGTCTCGTTCCCCAAGGGCAAGGTGGACCCGGGCGAGTCGGTGCCGCATGCAGCGGTCCGCGAGATCCGTGAGGAGACGGGCTACCGCGTGCACCTCGGCGCCCCGATCGGCACGGCCGAGTACGTGCTCCCGAACGGCCGCGACAAGGTCGTCCACTACTGGGTGGCTCAGGTCAAGGACACCGAGATCGAGCGGGCCGGGGCCTTCCACCCGAACGACGAGGTCGCTGCGCTCGAGTGGGTGGACATCGACGCCGCACGGTCGATGCTCACGTACGAGCGCGACATCGCCATCCTCGACCGCTTCGCCGAACGGGCCGCCGTGGGCCAGCACCGGACGTTCGCGATGATCGCCCTCCGGCACGGCAAGACCACGCCGCGGCACCAGTGGAGCGGACCCGACGCCACCCGGCCACTCCTGCCGGTCGGGCGGACGCAGGCCAAGCAGGTCGCGCCGGCGATCGCCGCCTTCGGCCCGCGGAAGATCGTGAGCAGCACGGCCGCGCGATGCCTGGCGACGGTCGAGCCGCTCTCGGCGCAGACGAAGATCGGCGTCACGAGCACCGCCGACATCAGCCAGGACGCCCACGAGCACGGCAAGAGCGACGTGCCGGGGGTCGTGCGCAAGCGGCTCCGGAAGGGACGCACCACCGTGCTCTGCTCGCACGGCCCGGTGCTCCCCGACATCATCGCGCACATCGCCGCTGCGACCTCGGGCGAGGACTCGCGCTTCGACCTGCACCGGGCCGCGATGCTCTCGACCGGGGACTTCGCGGTGCTGCACATCGCCGACGACGAGCTCATCGCCGTCGAGACCCACTCGTCCGGCGTCCACGACTGACGCGCCTGCGGTGCCGGAGCGGGCACACACGGATCCACGTATAGCGCGCTCGGCACTGCGCCGCACGATCCCGCGATCCCGTTCCCCGCTCGTTCACCCGTCGTTCACCGAGCGGCGTCGTCCCCGTCACTTCCCTTCCTTACTGTCACTCGCAGGTCGGCCACCCACCGGCCGCCCCTGCACCTGACATCCCCGAAGGGACCCCTGTGAACATCAAGCGAATCGGTTCGGTCGCGGCCATCGCGATCGCCGGCGCGATCGTGCTCTCCTCCTGCGCGGCGAACGAGGGCAGCGGCAGCGGCAGCTCCGCCAGCGCCTCGTCCTCCGCCTCGACGGGCGCGGACCTCTCCAGCCTCTCCGGCACCCTGAACGGCATCGGCTCGAGCGCGCAGGGGACCGCCGAGACGACCTGGATCTCGGGCTTCCAGTCGAAGGCGTCCGGCGTGACGGTCAACTACAACCCGCAGGGCTCCGGCGCGGGCCGCTCGAGCTTCATCTCGGGTGCCGCCGACTTCGCCGGCTCCGACGCAGCACTCGCCGACACCGAGCTGTCGGGCGACTTCAAGGAGTGCAAGACCGGCACCAAGGGCATCGACCTGCCGATCTACATCTCGCCGATCGCCATCGCCTACAAGGTCGACGGCGTCAAGAACCTCACGCTCGACGCCGAGACCGTCGCCGGCATCTTCAAGGGCACGATCACCAAGTGGAACGACCCGGCGATCGCCAAGCTCAACAAGAGCGCGTCGCTGCCGTCCGCCTCGATCAACGTGATCCACCGCTCGGACGACTCGGGCACGACGCAGAACTTCACCGAGTACCTCTCGGCGAACGCGTCGGACGTCTGGAACGCCGCCCCGAGCCAGACCTACCCGTACAAGGTCGGTGACGGCGCGCAGGGCACCTCGGGTGTCGCGAGCGCCATGGGTGGTGCGTCGAACTCGATCACCTACATCGACGACTCCGGCGCCGGCAGCCTCTCGAAGGCCAAGCTCATGGTCGGCGGCACCGCCACCAAGATCAGCGCCGACGGCGCCGCCAAGGTCGTCGCGGACTCCGACGTCGTGTCGGGCCGCGCGAAGAACGACCTGGCGATCGACATCAACCGCAAGGACACCGCGAAGGGCGCCTGGCCGCTCGTGCTCGTCTCGTACGCCATCGCGTGCCAGCAGTACAGCGACAGCAGCAAGGCCGACCTCGTCAAGGCGTACCTGAACTACGTCGCCTCGTCGGACGCCCAGCAGGCCGCCGCGCAGCAGGCCGGCTCTGCCCCGCTGTCCTCGGACCTCGCGAGCAAGGTCCAGAAGGCCGTCGCCACCATCAAGTGACACCGTGTCAGCCCAGACGCCCGGTCACCACCCATCCGACCGGACGTCTGGGCCGGACCCGTTCACGGGCCTGACCGCGAGCGGCTCCGACCGGCGCGCGGTCCACCCGACCCGCACCGTTCCTCCCGGCCCCCAGCCACCGCAGCCACCGAGCACACCCCACC
>NZ_QKTU01000008.1 GCF_003234565.1 Curtobacterium sp. MCBD17_013
GCCGCGCCCTCGGCCGCGCCGGCCGCGTCCGGGGCCACCGCATCGGCCGCGCCGACCGCGTCGCCGAGCCCCTCGGCCACGACGCCCGCCCCCTCCGCGACCGCGACGGCCCCGGCCCCCACCGGTGCTCCGATCGACATGACGGTCGTGCTGCAGCCGTCCGATCGCGGTGAACTCCGCGACCTGGTCCGCCGGGCGGACACCATGACGAAGGCCCAGCGGAACGACGCGCTCACCGACGTCGCCCCGACCACGGACACCCGGGACGACGTGGTCGACGCACTCCGTGCGGCGGGCCTCCACGTCACCGCACAGGACACGTGGGACGTCCAGGTCTCGGGCACGGTCGCCCAGGCGGAGTCCGTGTTCGGCGTCGACCTCGCGGGCAAGGGGGACACCCTGCACCCGACGACTGCGCTGGACCTGCCGTCGGGCCTGTCCGGCGCGGTGACGACCGTGCTCGGCCTCGACCAGCGCCCGGTGTTCGAGCACCACGCACTCCCCGGCGGCAGGACCCCGGCCGACCTGGCCAGCGCCTACGGCGTGACGCGCTCCGGGAGCACCGGTGCCGGGACGACGATCGCCACGGTGCAGTTCTCCGGCTGGTCGAAGAGCGATCTGACCACCTACGCGAACGCCGTGGGCGTCACCTTGCCGTCGATCACGCAGGTCGCCGTCGACGGCGCCTCCACCACCACGTCCGTCGACGGTGGCGGCTCCGAGGTCGCCCTGGACCAGGAGATGCTCTTCGCCACCGCGCCGAAGGCGTCCCAGCGCATCTACGTCGCGCCGAACTCGGCCCAGGGCATCTACGACGCGTACGACCGCGTCGCGACCGACGTCACGAGCAGTGGCATCGTCGCGCTGAGCACCTCGTGGGGGATGTGCGAGTCGTCGCTGTCCTCGTCGTTCGAGAGCGCCGTCCAGGACGCCATCGATCGCGCGGTCGTCGCCGGTGCCACCACCTTCGCGGCCTCGGGTGACGACGGCGCCTACGACTGCGGCGGCGGGACCTCGAGCACGCCCGACGTCGACTTCCCGGCCGTCCTGCCGTCGGTCGTCGGTGTCGGTGGGACCAACCTCACGGGCAGCGGCACGAGCTGGCGCGAGACCGCCTGGAGCGACCGGGCCGACGCGGTCGGCAGCGGTGGTGGGTCCTCGACCCGGACCGCGCGGCCGACGTACCAGAGCGGTGTGGGCCTCCCGGGCAGCACGCGGCTGGTACCGGACATCAGCGCGGTGGCCGATCCCGACACCGGCCCCGGCGTCTACATCGGCGCGGAGGGCGGCTGGGTCCTCGGCGGTGGGACGAGCGCGGCGGCGCCGATCATGGCGGGGCAGCTCGCCGCCACCCTGTCGAGCCTCGGCTGCAGCACCGGCGTCGGCGACGTGCACGCGACGCTCTACGGGAACCGCGGGGACTTCCGCGACGTCACGAGCGGCAACAACCTGCTCTACAACGCGACCACCGGCTACGACATGGCGACCGGTCTCGGTTCCCCGAACTGGGCGGCCCTGGCGACCGCGCTGCCCGGGACGAGCAGCTGCAGCACCTCGCTGACCGCGCCCGCGACCCTCGCCGTCGGCCACTCGATCACGTCGCCGAACCAGCAGTACACGCTGACGATGCAGGCCGACGGCAACCTCGTGCTGTACGGCAACGGGCGCGCGCTCTGGTCGTCCGGGACGAACGGCCGTGGTGGGACCTCGCTCGCGGTGCAGGCCGACGGCAACGCGGTCATCTACACGGCCGCGCAGAAGGCGGTGTGGCAGTCCCGCACGAGCGGCAAGGGCAGCGGGGCTGTCCTGGCGGTCACGAACACGGGCGACCTCCGTCTGACCAGGGGGAGCACGGTGCTCTGGCACACGGGGCTGTCCGGCCGCGACACCCTCAAGGCGCCCGTGACGCTGACCGGCGGCCAGTTCATCCAGGACGGCTCGGGCACGCGGCAGTTCATCATGCAGGCCGACGGCAACCTCGTCATGTACATCGGCGGCCGAGCGCGCTGGGCGACGAACACGAGCAAGTACCACGGCGCGTACATGAGCCTGCAGGCGGACGGCAACCTGGTGGTCTACGACACCTCGGGCAAGGCGCGGTGGGCGTCGAACACCAGCCGGGCCGGGTCGGGCACGACGCTCGTCGTGCAGGGCAACGGCAACGTCGTGCTCAAGAAGGGCTCGACGGGCATCTGGTCGACGGGCACGAAGGGCTGAGTCGCCAGGAGGGCTGGGTCAGTCGACGCGCGGCCAGTCCGTCGTCAGGTACGCCTCGACGGCACGGTTGCGGAACGAGTAGGGCTTGCCCCGGTCGATGATCCCGCGGACCGTGTCCAGTCGCTGCGAGAACGGCCCCACCTTCGTCGCGGAGGTCATGCCCATCTGGGCGGCGATCTTCGTCAGCGTGCGGTCGGCCGGCGGCAGCGCCGCCATCGCCTCGACGAACTCGTGTTCACGAGCCGGCAGCCGGTTCAGGATGCGCTCGACGTGTGCCGAGGCCTCACCCTGAACTCCGCGCCACCCGGCCACGACCTCCTCCTGGGAGATGGTCGAGGCGCTCCCTGCATTCCAGGCGCGTTGACCGGCGAGCTGGAACAGGAACGGCTCCCCGCAGCAGAGAGCCACGACGGCTCTCGCAGCCCCGGAACTCATCTGGATGGATTCGAGACCGCCGTTCCCGTCGGGGGTGGCCCAACCGTCGAACACGAATGGCTGCAGCGCCTGCAGGAGATCCGCCTCGTCGAGGGCGGCAAGCGTGATGGTGCGGAATCGCCGGGCGAAGGTGGCGCCCTTCCGAGCGCCGGCCATGTCCTCGAAGTCCGGCAGCCCCGTCAGGTACACGGCGAGGGGCAGGTGTCGCTCGACGAGGACACCGCCCGGAGCCGTGACCTCGACCTGGTGCGACAGCGCGTCACCGAGAGCGATGAGCAACTGCGACAGCGCTGCCTCGTCGGTGATGTTCTGCACCTCGTCGATGTGGATCAACACCACGGTGTTCTGCGCGATGGCGGCCTGCCCGAGTTCGACCAGCAGGTCGAACAGTGCGGTGAACGGCTCTGGTCCTGCTTCTCCGCGCACCGCGACGGAGAACCCCGACACCGCGATCTGTTCGACTCGCGCGAGGACGTCCAGGACCCGTTGCCGACTCGTTGCCAGGAGGCCGGCCTTGTCGGCCAGCCGCAGCACTGCGGACGCGACGATCTTCAACGGATCAGCACCGGCAGGTATGCGCAGTTGGGGGGTGACCCAGTCGCCGCCCTCTGCGGCATCGCGTGCGATCCGGCGTACCAGGCTCGACTTGCCGGTACCAGGTTCACCGAGGATGGTTCGGCCTGTCTCGTACAGGCCCGCATGACGACGCGGGCGAACGACGTCCCGCCAATCGGCCAACTGCTCGACACGACCAGCCCATACATCTGGAACCACGTCGGAACCCGGTTGGAACGGGTTCGTGAGAGGTGAGCGCACTTGATAAATTTAGCACATCCGGCAGATGTTGGTGTTAAATTTAACGAGCAACCATGCTCCTCATGGACCGTCGTCCCGGCCATGTGGTGGACGAGCTGGAGCTGGGAGCTGGTGGCATCGGGGCTGCTCACTCACCTGACTCGTGCAGCGGCGGGTACCGTTCCTCGTATGACGGATGCTCGCGATCCCCTCGAGACGCCCGACGACGGCGTGGACATGACGTTCTCGGAGCGGCGCCACGACGAGCTCACCCGGGCTTCGGGGTCGACCGAGGCGGATGCGGCCCCGCGGATCACCACCGAGGACCGTGGCGACGGCATGACCCGGATCGATGTCGCCGACACCGCGGCGGTGCGACCGGGTGGCGTCGACACGGAGGACTGAGGGCACGGCCCGGGAGACAGAGGGTACGGCATGTGGCGACTGCTGTGGACACTGACCCGTTGGGTGGCGCTCCTGGGGCTGGTCATGGCCGTCGGTGCCGCGCTCTGGTTCAACAGGACTCCGTGGGCGATGGTGCTCTTCGACCTGGGGGCTCTGATCTGCGCGGTGGCGGGCATCGGTCAGTCCGTTCTCCGGAGTCGCCGGTGGTTGTCGCGGTACGACGTCCAGCCGGCGGCGCGCTCAGACCGGTCGAACACGCGGGCGCTCGTGCTCCGGGGTGCCGCGATGCTCCTGGCGGTGGTCGGCGTCGTCCTCGTCGTCGGGACCGTTCATGCCGTCGACGCCCGGACGTACGACGGGGGAACGGACGCGCTCGGCTTCTTCTTCGCGGTCGTCGTGTTCGTGACGAGCGCCTGGTTCTGGTCGGGTGCGCGGGTGCGACGATGAGGAGACCGGTGCGGAGCGACACGGTTGGCCGAGGTCACGGCACACGGCGGACCGGCTGATCTGGTCGCGTTGCCCGTGTCGGCCCTCGGTCACCTGGTTCAGATCGGACCGTGCTTCGGGGAAGTCCGACGGCGGAGGAACCGGGACCCGGGTGGGGCGCGCCGCTCGACCTCAGCGCCCGGTGCGCACCCGCGGATCCACGACCCCGTACACCAGGTCGACGATGACGTTCGCGGTGACGACCAGGAACGCCGCGAACAGCGTGAACCCGACGACGACCTGCAGGTCCAGCGAGTGCACCGCGTCGATGAGCAGTGCGCCGAGCCCCTGCATCGAGAACACCTTCTCGGTGATCACCGCACCGCCGAGCAGGGTGCCGAGGTCGAGCCCGAACAGGGTCACGACGGGCAGGATCGCGGTGCGGAGCCCGTGCCGGGCGACGACCTGCGACTCGCTCAGGCCCTTGGCGCGGGCGGTGCGGATGTGGTCCTGGCCCATCACCTCGAGCATCTCGCCGCGGGTCAGTCGGGCGTAGATGGCGGCGCTGATGAACGCGAGCACGCACCAGGGCAGGAGCAGGTGCAGGAACCACTGCACGGGGTCGTCGGTGAACGCGACGTAGCCGCCGGTCGGCAGGATCCGGAGCACGAACCCGAACAGGAGGATCGCCAACAGTCCCACGAGGTACGCCGGCGCCGAGACCCCACCGACGGCGATCGTCATGACCGCCCGGTCGAGGACCGATCCACGCCGGAGCGCGGACACGGTGCCGCCGGCGACACCCGCGACGAGCCACAGCACGGCGGCGCCGATCGCGATGGAGGCCGTGACCGGCAGGCGGGACAGGATCAGCGTCGTGACACTCTGGTGGAGCTGGAACGAGTACCCGAAGCACGGTGCGCCGCAGACCACGGCGGTCGAGCCGCTGCCGAAGTGCCGCCCGACGAAGATGCCCGACAGGTAGTCGAGGAACTGCTGCCACCAGGGCAGGTCGGTGCCGATGAACGCCTTGACCTGCGCCAGGCGGTCGGGCGTGCAGGGCTTGTCGCACATCGCGCGGGCGGCGTTCGTCGGCAGCAGGGTGAACAGCGCGTAGGTGACCGCGGCCACGACGAACAACACCACGATCGCGCCGAGGACGCGGAACAGCACGAAGCGCCAGGTCCTCATCGCGACACCTCCGTCCGGCGCGGGTCGAGGGCGTCGCGGAGGGCGTCCCCGAGCAGGTTGAACGCGAGCGTGATGACGAACAGGGCGGCTCCCGGGAACACGAGGTACATGGGGTCGGTCTGCACCCACCCCACGGCGTCGCCGATGGTGCGGCCCCAGGACGGCGTCGGGGGCGTCACCCCGACGCTGAGGAACGACAGGGCGGCCTCGGCCCCGATCATGCTCGGGATCGAGATCGTCGCGTAGACGGTGATCGTCGCGGCGAGGTTCGGCAGGAGCTGGCGGATGATGACGTGCCAGGAACCGGCGCCCATCGCGGTCGACGCGACGACGAAGTTCCGCTGCCGCAGGGACAGTGTCTGCCCGCGGATCACCCGGGCGACGGCCGGCCAGCCGAAGAACCCGATGACGAGCACGACGAGCACGGGGGCGGGGAACCGGTTCGGCACGATGGCGGTCAGCGCGATCATGAACACGAGCGACGGGAACCCGAACATGACGTCGACGACCCGGCTCATCCCGCGGTCGTACCATCCGCCGAAGAACCCGGTGGTGACGCCGACGAGCACGCCGAGCACCATCGACAGGATCGTCGCGGCGATCCCGACCCCGAGCGAGGTCCGGGCGCCGTAGGTGACGATCGCGAACAGGTCGCGGCCGGTCAGCGGCTCGACGCCGAACCAGTGCGCGGCACTGATCCCGCCGCCCGTGCCCTTCGGTGCGCCGAACCCGGTGAGCGTCCCGAGGTGGTACCGGTACGGGTCCTGCCCGCTGAGTCCGGCGATGAGCGGTGCGCCGATCGCGACGAGCGCGAACACGACGATGACGATCGCGCTGGCGAGTGCCCAGCGGTCCCGGCCCACGCGGCGGGCGACGGCGCGGAACCCGGTGGCGGCGGGCGTGGGGGCGACGGGGCGGTCGACGACGTTCGCGGTCATGCGCGGGCCTCCTCGGTCGTGCCACCGGCGGCGACGAGCCGGCGCCAGGTGGACCGCCGCTCGGCCTGGCGGATCGGGTCCGCGACGGGGGCGGCGGCGAGCAGCATGCGTGTGTACGGGTCCTGCGGGTCCTCGAGGACCTCGGCCGCCGTGCCGCGCTCGACGACGTGGCCGCGGCGGAGCACGACGACCTCGTCGGCGAGCTGCCGGACGACGGCCAGGTCGTGGCTGATGAGCAGGCACGCGAACCCGAGTTCCGCCTGCAGCGTCGCGAGCAGGTCGAGCACGGTGCGCTGCACGGTGACGTCGAGCGCGCTCGTCGGTTCGTCGGCGATCAGGAGGACCGGGTGCAGGGCGAGCGCGCGCGCCACCGCCACGCGCTGCCGCTGCCCGCCGGAGAGCTGGTGCGGGAACCGGTCGGCGTACGCGGGGTCGAGACGCACGGCCTCGAGCAGCTCGCGGACCCGGGCCCGGCGGGCGGTCTCGCCGAGGTCGGTGTGCAGGCGCAGCGGCTCAGCGATGCTCCACCCGATCGTCGCGCGGGGGTTGAGCGAGGACGCGGGATCCTGGAACACGTACCCGACGCGGCTGCGGACCGCGCGGAGCCGCCGCCGCCGCGCGCGCCGGAGATCCGTGCCGGAGACCTCGACGGTCCCGGATGACACCGGGACGAGGCCGGCGAGCGCCCGCCCGATCGTCGACTTGCCCGAGCCGGACTCGCCGACGAGCCCGAGGACCTCGCCCGAGCGGATCGCGAGGTCGATGTCGGCGACGGCGGGCGTCGCGCGCCGTCCGCCGTACGTGATGGCGACGTCGGTCAGGCGGGCCACGACCTCCCGGTCCGTGGACCCGGCCGTGGATCTCGGTCCGGACGACGACGTGCCGGTGGTGGGCCGCGTCTCCGCGTCCGGCCGGGAGGCCCGGCTCGGCCCGCCGAGGACGGGGACCGCGGCCAGGAGCTCGCGGGTGTAGGCGGCGTGCGGCGCCGCGAACAGGTCGGCGGCCGACTGCGCCTCGACCGCCCGCCCGGCCCGCATGACGAGGACGTCGTCCGCCACGTCGGCGACCACGCCCATGTCGTGGGTGATGAGGAGCACGGCGAGGTCACGCTCGCGACACAGGCGGCGGAGCAGGTCGAGGATCCCGGCCTGCACGGTGACGTCGAGTGCGGTCGTCGGCTCGTCGGCGATGAGCGCGACCGGGTCGGCCGCCAGCGCCATCGCGATCATCGCGCGCTGGAGCTGCCCGCCGGACAGCTCATGGGGGTACGCGCGCCGGACCCGGGCGGGGTCGGCGATGCCGGCGGCGGTGAGCAGCGCCTCCGTCCGGGCGACGACGTCAGCGCCGGACCGGTGCGCACGGGCGGCCTCGGCGATCTGCGTGCCGATCGACAGCACGGGCGTGAACGACCCCATCGGCTCCTGGAACACGGTGCCGATGCCCGCACCGCGCACGCTGCGGAGGACGTCCGCGTCCGCCCCGACGAGCTCGACGGGCTCCGCGTCGGGCGTGCGCCGGAAGCGGATGCTCCCCGACACCGCGGCGGTCGACGGCAGGAGCCCGAGGACGCTCATCGCCGAGACGGACTTGCCCGAACCGGACTCGCCGACGAGCGCCAGGACCCGGCCGGGGTGCAGGGCGAACGTGATGTCGTCGACGACGGGGGCACCGCGGCCGAAGGCGACACGGAGCCCCCGGACGTCGAGGACGGGCGCGGTGCGGTCCTCGCTCACTTGGCGAGCGTGACCTTGAGGTAGTTCGGGTACGCGGGGAAGTCCGGCACGAAGAAGTGCTGGACGTCCGAGCCGCGGAGGAACGACTGCTTCGCGTAGGTCAGCGGCACGATCGGCGCGTCCTGCATGATGCGACGGTCGACCTGGGCCCACAGCGCGTTCGCCTTCGAGCGGTTCACCGTCGCCGTCGCCTTCGTGATGAGGGCGTCGACGTCGCTGTTGCTGTAGTGCGACACGTTGTACCCGCCGTTCCCGATCTGGGACGAGGCGAACAGCGGCTGGATGTTCGCGTTCGCGCTCGGGAAGTCCGGCTGCCAGCCGTACAGGACGAGGTCGTACGACGAGTCGTTCGTGGCGTCGGTGTAGAAGCTGTCGACGTCCTCGGGCTTGAGCGTCACCGCGATGCCCGCGCGCTTGAGCCCCTGCTGGAGCGCCTGCGCCTGGGCGAGGTACGACGGGTCGTTCTGCGTCAGGAGCGTGAAGTGCAGGTCCTTCTGGCCCGCCGCCTTGAGCAGCGCCTTCGCCTTCTTCACGTTCCCGGACGCCGGCGCCTTGTACAGGTCGTACGACTTGCGGCCCGCGATGCCCGGTGTGATGAGCGTCGACGCGTACGTGCCCGCCTGGGCGCCACCGGCGGCGATCCGGAAGGCGCGCTTGTCGGTCGCGTACTCCAGGGCCTTGCGCACCTGGAGGTCCTTCAGTGCGCCACGCTGCGTGTTCATGGCGAGGTACGTGATCGGACCGGCCTTCGACGTGGCGACGCGCGACGCGGCGGACGGGTTCTGGCGGACCTGGTTGAGCTCGGCGGCCCCGAGGTAGGTGGCGGCGAACGAGTCCTTCGCGTCACCCGAGTCGGCGATGAGGCTCTGGGTCACGGTCGACTCGTCCTGGCTCTCCTCGAACACGATCTTCGCGGGGCCCGCGGTGCGCACCGTGTCCGTCCCGGCGCTCCAGTGCTTGTTCCGCACGAGGGTCAGCTGGGAGCCCTGCTGGTTCGACTGCACCTGGTAGGGGCCCGACGCGACCGGCTTCGCGTCGTACGTGTTCGGGTCGCCCTTGCCCTGCGGCACGGGCGCGAACGCGGGCATCGACGCGATCCACGGCCAGTCGCCGTAGGCCGCATCGAGGTGGAACACGATCGTGCGGTCGTCGGGCGTCGCGATGCTGTCGAGCTGCCCGCCGTCGAACGGACCCTGGTACCTCGAGCCGCCGACGAGCAGCGACTTGTGGTAGCTCAGGCCACCGGTGAGGGTCGGCGCGAAGGAGCGCTCGACGCCGTACTTGATGTCCTGGCTGGTGATCGGGGTGCCGTCCTGGAACTCGATCCCCTTCTTCAGGTGGTAGGTCCAGGTCTTCCCGCCGTCGCTCGGCGTGCCCGTGGTCGTGGCGAGGTCCGGCACGACCTTCGCGGTCTTCCCTGGCCGGATGTCCCACGTGGTGAGGCGTCGGACGACCAGGCCGAGCGTCGTCGTCGACAGGTTCTGGCTCGTCGCGGGATCGAGGTGCACCGCCGTCGCGGTGGTCAGGATGTGGAGCGTCCCGCCCTTCGTGCTGCTGGCGGCGCTCGCCGGCGCGGTCCCCGTGGCGCCGGAGTACCCGGTGAGTGCGAGTGCGAGTGCCGCGGTGGCGGCGACGACGGTGGCGGTTCTCAGGTGGTGCATGGGGTTCCCTCGGTGCGTTCGCGGACGTTCCTGAAACCCAGCCTGGACCGCGCCCATTCCCGCGCCACTCGAGAATGACGAAATGCGTCCGGTTCAGGCGGACGCCCCGGTCACGGAGAACGCGACGGAGTCGTTCGAGTCGTCGCGCAGTCCCACACCCGGTGCGATCGCCGGGTCCGCACCGGTGAGGACACGCGTGTAGTCGTCGGTTCTGGAGTTGTTCCCGCCGTAGTGCCACCGCCACACCTCACCGGTCGTCGTGACCCCCACGACCGCGAACCGGTTGTGCGCCTCCGCGTCCGCGGCGAGATGCGTGAAGCGGCCGGTCGCCGCCGGGAAGACAGGCGTACTCGACCAGGTCGAGTACGCCCGGCCGTCCGTCCCGACCCAGACGGGAACGTGGTCGTTGGCGTCGGAGCGGATCCCGACCACCGGTGTGACCGTGGGGTCGGCGCCGGTGGCGACGCGGTCGATGAGGGTCGGCGCGCTGCTGCGGTAGCCGAGGCGCCACACCTCGCCGGTGGACGTCACGGCGACGAACGCGTAGTGGTTGGCCAGGGTGCTGGTCGCCGACGCGCCCACGAACCGCGCCGTCGTCGGGAAGGGAGTCGCGTCTGCAGTACTGCGGGAGTGGAGGACGCCGTCCCGGGTCACGAAGACCTGCGAGGAGTCCCTGCTGACGGATCTGATCGCCGACACCGGCGGGATCGTCGGATCCGCGTCCGACGCGACCTGCGCCACGCTGGAGGACGTGTTGCCGTAGAAGTACCGCCAGACGGCACCGGCAGACGTCACCGCGACGACGCAGTACAGGTTGTCCGCAGTACTCGTCGCGGTCAGGTGCGTGAACGGTCCCGGTACCCCGGGGAACAGCGGTGAGCCATTGTCGTTCAAAGCCACGCCTCCCTTCACGTAGTGGGTGAAGCTGTCGTTCGAGTTCCCCCGGAGGGCGATCGCCGGCGCGATCGACGGATCGGCACCGGTGGCGACCCGTCGCACCGTGTTCGTCCCCGAGTAGTAAGTCCACACCTCGCCGGTCGACGTCACGCCAGCGACGCCGTACCGGTTGTTCGACGTGCTGTTCGAGGCGAGTGCGGTGAACGCGCCGGTCGCCGCCGGGAACCGGACCGCGGCCTCCTGGTGGAGCACACCCTGATGGAGGACGCTGATCGTGGCGGTGGCAGTCCCCGCACCGGTCACGGTCGCAGTGAGCGTCACCGTGCCGTTGGTCGTGCCCGCGGTGAGACCGGCGGCAGTCGCCTGGCCTGCGGCGTCGGTGGTGACCGTGATCGTGGTGGTCCCCGGGGAGCCGAAGGAGGCGGGTCCGGAGACCGTGAGGACGACGGTCTCGTTCGGCAACGGAACTCCGCTGCCGGAGCGGACGGTCGCGGTCCCGTCGGCGAGCGAGGAACCCGGTGCGCGAGGCGCGGAATCGGCGAACGAGACCGTGATGGTGGCGCTGTCACTGGCCGCATGTGCAGGGGTCGCGGTGGCGAGGGCGATCGCGGGAACGCTCCACGCCCCCGCGAGGACGATCGAGCGACGGCTGGGACTCCCTAATCGATCCTCCGACGCCGTCGCCGGCGAGAGGGTGCGGGGTTGCTGCTGGTCGGGTCGGTCGTCGCTCATGTGGATCTGTGCTCCAGTTCGGTCGGAGGGGGTCGGGAAGCGTCCGGGCATGGTCACATCCGGTCCTCACCCAGTCCGCGTCGGGCACGGGGGTCGGGGCATCGGCGGCTGGACCTTCACCCGATGTGTCGCCCGTCGTCGCTCGACCGCCACGCCCTGCACGACCCCGCCGTCGTGCGTACGGTGCTCGCGGACGGCTCTCTTCGGAAGTACCTCGTCGGAGCCGAGGAGGGCTGACCGTGCCGGTCGTGCCGGTGGTTCCGGGCATGATCGACGGGTGCACATCGTCCTGAACCGCGTCGACGGCGGCGCGCTCGCGACCGTCCTGTCGGACGCGGGGACCGCCCAGGGCGCGCCGGTGCACGTGGCCGCGGCGGGCCTCCCGGCCTGGATCGCGGCACACGAAGCGCCGGGCGTGCGGTGGGTGTGGGACGACACGGCCCGCTGGTACCCACAGGTGCTCGCCGCGGGCGGCCGCGTCGCGCGCTGCGTCGACCTGCGGCTGTGTCACCGGATCCTGCGCACCGCGGTCGCGACCGCGGGCTCGCCGCTCGCGACGGCGCCGGACGGTTGGTGGGACGACCCCGGCGAGGCCACCCCCGCACCGCGCGCGGACGCCCTGTTCGACGACTCGATCTTCGCGTCGGGGCCGTCGTCCACCGGACGGATCGCTGCAGATCCGGTGTCCGATGCCGATCCCGTCGCCGAGTTCCGCGTGCAACAGGAGGCCGTGGCCGGGTCCCGGGATCCGCGCGCGCTCCGACTGCTGCTCGCGGCCGAGTCGGCCGGGGCGCTCGTCGCCGCGGAGATGCGCTTCGGGGGCTTGCCGTGGCGGGTCGACGTGCACGAGCGGATCCTCGAGGACGTGCTCGGCCCCCGCGTGCCGTACGGCGTCCGGCCGCAGCGGCTCGAGGACCTCGCCGCCGTGCTGCGAGAACGGCTCGACGACCCCGCGCTCAACCCCGACTCGCCCGCGGACGTCCTCCGCTCCCTCCGCCGGGCCGGGCTCGTCGTCGAGTCCACGCGCAAGTGGGAGCTCGCGCGCCACGACCACCCGGCGATCGAACCGCTGCTCGACTACAAGCGGCGCTCCCGGCTGCTCACCGCGAACGGCTGGACGTGGCTCGACGAGTGGATCGAGGACGGCCGGTTCCACCCGGAGTACGTCGTCGGCGGTGTCGTCTCCGGACGGTGGGCGGCCAGCGGCGGCGGAGCCCTGCAGCTGCCGAAGCAGATCCGGGCCGCGGTCGTCCCCGACCCCGGCTGGAAACTCGTCGTCGCGGACGCGGCGCAGCTCGAACCCCGTGTCCTCGCCGCGCTCGCGCAGGACCGTGCGATGGCGGAGGCCGGGCGGGGCCGCGACCTGTACGACGGCGTGGTCGCCTCGGGTGCGGTCGAGACCCGGCAGCAGGCCAAGGGCGCGATGCTCGGCGCGATGTACGGCGCCACCCAGGGCGAGGGCGGACGGCTCGTGCCCCGGCTGGCGCGGGCGTACCCGAGGGCGCTCGCGCTCGTCGAGGCAGCGGCCCGGGCGGGCGAGCGGGGCGAGGTCGTCACGTCGCGGCTCGGGCGGACCTCGCCGGCACCGTCCCCCGACCAGCTGGCCGCCCAGGCCCACGCGTTCTCGGCCGAGGGTTCACCGGCACTCGAACGGGCGGCGCGGAGTCGTGGGCGGAGCTGGGGTCGGTTCACCCGGAACTTCGTCGTGCAGGCGAGCGCCGCCGAGTGGGCGCTGTCCTGGCTCGCCGGGCTCCGGACGCGCCTGATGGCCGAGTGGCCCGGACCGGTCACCGCCGGCCCGCACCTGGTGTTCTTCCTGCACGACGAGATCATGGTGCACACGCCCGAAGGCGACGCCGACCGTGTCGTCGAGCACGTCCGGTCCGCGGCCGCCGATGCCGGGCGCCTGTTGTTCGGGGACTTCCCCGTCGAGTTCCCGCTGCAGGTCGCGGTGGCCGACGACTACGCGTCGGCCAAGTAGGCGGCGCGGCACTCGCCGGGGAGGGTGAGGCGCTCCCCGGTGATCACCCGACGTCGGCTGACACGGCGAGTGATCGAGATCCGGTGGATCCCCGTCGACGTGGGGATCCACCGCGGACCCGGTCGTCCTCGGCGCCCTGTGCACCTACCGTTCCGATCACCTCCGGCACGGGCCGGAGTCCGACGACGAGAGGTGGACGACCGGATGAGCGACGACGACGAGCGGCGGACGGGCCCCGACGGGCGCCCGCAGACGATCGCACGCCGCACGCTGGTGGGTGCAGCGGCATGGAGCATCCCGGCCATCGCGCTGAGCGCGACCACGCCCGCAGCGGCGGCGAGTGCTGGAGCGATCCTCCACGTGGTGTTCGACGAGCCCGACCAACGGCCGACGGGCGGTGATCTGTCGGACGGCCGCGCGGTGCTCGTCGGCGCGGACGGGAAGCCCGTCGCTGGCGAGACGATCGTCCTCCGGGTCTCCGGGCCCGCCTTCTTCGGCGCGCCCGGGGTGACGCAGCGCACGGTGACGACGGACGCCTCGGGGACCGCACGGGCGACCGACCTGACGGCGGGGACGGCAGCCGGGACCGTGACGCTCACCGCGACCGTGAGCGGCATCGCCCCGGCGAGTGCCACCCGGACGGTGGTCCCGGCCTTCGACATCGCCGTGGTCAGTGCCGGCGGACCGACATGGCCGTTCCTGCAGGGCCCCGGCACGACGATCAGCGGGCAACCCGCGTACCGGGTGAACGGCACCTACACGTTCCGCAGTGTGATCCGGAACGCGGGCAGCGTGCCACTGCCCGCGGGGTCCCTGCTCACGTACACGTTCGGCACGATCTCGATCGGGGGCGCCACCATCGTGTCGGCCATCGAACTGGTCGGCGTCGGCGCGGACGGTGCCGCGATCGGTCTGACGACCGGCAACGTCGTCCCGACGGGTCCCGCGACCTTCCCCGGCGGGGCGGTCGGCATCAGGCGCGAGTACCGCGTGGACGCACCGATCCCTACCGGGGCGAGCTTCACCCTCGAGCACTCGGCGCACATCCCGAACCGGGCCCTGCCGTTGCGCACCAACAACGGGCAGGTGCTCGTCGAGGCCGCCGCGGTCGGGGCCCCGGGGAGCGACCCGGTCCCCGGGAACGGCCAGACGTACGGGCCGCTCTTCGCCACCTACGTCATCTGAGGCCGACGACCGCCGAGCTGCACGACGCTGATCCGATCCCGTCACGCCGGAACCGCGCCCCGCGCCCCGCTGTCGGCGCGTGCGGGGAGCGCTGGCATCGTGGGCACATGCACACCGAGGACGCCAGCCGAGTACCGTTCGCCGCCGCGGCCGGCGCGCTCGCCGCGGCGGGCATCGCTGCCGTCCGAGCGGCGCGTCGCGGCCGCCCGGTCCACCCGCACGGGGTCGCACTGCGGGGGCGGATCGACTGGTACCGACGTGCGGAGCCCAGTGGCATCGGGTGGATCGACGACGGCGCTGCCGATGGCCAGGTCGTCGAGGCACGGTTGTCGCGGGGGATCGGCCTGCCGGCGGTGCTGCCCGACATCTGGGGCCTCGCTGTCCGCGCCACCACCCCGGGCGGGCCCGCAGACCTCCTGCTCGCGGCCACCGGGCTCGGGCTGCCGGATCGCTGGATGCTCCGCCCTGCCCGCACCCCCGACGGTCTCCGCTTCACGTCCCTGGTGCCGTACCGCGGCGCGCTCGGCCCCGTGCTCGTCGCCGCACGTGCGCTGCCCGGACCGACGCTGCCGTCCGATCCGAGCGCCAGCGCAGCCGTGCTCGACGAGGGCTCGTGGGTCCTCGAGCTCCTGCACGCGGAACCCCTCGGCGTGTGGCACCCCTTCGCGCGACTGGTGCTCGCCCGCGACGCCGGCACGACGGACACGGACACCGGCACGCGGTTCGACCTGATGCTGCGACCGCTCCCGGGGAGTGGGACCTACCCGTGGACCCGCGCCCTCCGTGAACCCTCCTACGCCGTCGCACGCGAGGGCCTGGCCGGCAGTGCTTCCGTCCCGCTCGGAACCACGCGGCCCCTGCCTCGGTAGCGTTGGGCAGCATGAGCGACGACGGACGTGCCCCACGGACCATCGGCGGCCGCTACCAGGTGCTCGGGACGCTCGGCCACGGCGGCATGGCGACCGTGTACCGCGCGGTCGACGAGCAGCTCGGGCGCGAGGTCGCCGTCAAGGTGTTCCGCACCGGGCCCGTCGACCACGGTGAGCGCAGCCGGGCCGAAGCCGAGATCCGCGTCCTCGCGAGCCTCCGGCACCCCTCGCTCGTCACCCTGTACGACGCGGCGATCGCCGACGGCGACGGTGAGTCGTTCCTCGTCATGGAACTGGTGCCGGGCACCGACCTGGCCACCCGCATGCGCGACGGTGCGCTCCCGCGGGGCGTCGTCGCGCACATCGGCGCGCAGGTGGCCGACGCGCTCGCCGCCGTCCACGCGCAGGGCATCGTCCACCGCGACGTCAAGCCCGCGAACGTCCTGATCGAGGACGACGCGACAGCACCGGGCGGCCTCCGAGTGAAGCTGGCGGACTTCGGCATCGCCCTGCTCCGCGACGCCGCCCGGCTGACCGGGACGGGCATGGTCATGGGCACGGCCGCGTACCTGGCGCCCGAGCAGGTGACGAACCAGGAGCTCACCGGCGAGGCGGACGTGTACGCGCTCGGGCTGCTGCTGCTCGAGGCGCTCACCGGACGGCAGGCGTTCCCGGGCGGCGTCATGGAGTCCGCCACCGCGCGACTGACCCGGGCCCCCGAGATCGATCCGTCGCTGCCCGTCGCGTGGCGCACCCTGCTCCACACCATGAGCGCGATGGCGCCGGAGGATCGGCCGACCGCCGCCGAGGTCGCCGCCCGACTCCGCGCCCTCGGCCGCGACGTCGACACGGCCGCCGCGCCGACTGCCCTGCTCGATCGACCGGGAGGTCCGGGGCGGGCCGCCGCCGCAGCCGGTGCGGCTGCCGGGGTGGCCGGCGCCGCGGTCGGCGCCATGGGCGCGGACGCCGCGCACGCGGACCGTCCGACGGCCGCGATGGACGCGCCGACGCGGGCGATGCCCACCGGAGACGCGCCGACGCGCTTGCTGACCAGCACCCAGGGCGGCGGGGCAGACGCACCGACCGCCGTGCTCGGTGGCGGCGTGGCTGGTGCCGACGGTGGGGGTGGAGGCGGCGCCAGGGCCGGCGGGGCCGGCGGACGCGGCGCGGGATCCGGTGGACGTGGCGCGGGATCCGGCGGTGGTGGTGCCGGGCCGGACGGACCGGGCCCGTCGGGCTCGGGAGCCGAGCGCGCGCGGCGCCGCCGGACCGCGTGGATCGTCGTCGCGGTCGTCGCCGCGCTCGTCGTCATCGGCGTCCTCGTCGCGCTCGCCGTCCGGTCGCGGGGTCCGGCGACCCCGGAGCCGACCGGGACCGCGACGACCATGACGTCCGGGCCGGTGACGTCGCCCCTGCCGTCCCAGGCCCCGAGCAGCGGTCCGAGTGAGCCGGCCCAGCCGACCCAGCCGGCCCAGACCGCCGAGCCCGCGCCGCAGCCGTCCGTCACCCCGACGACCGTGCCGCAGCCCGAGCCGACCGTGCCCGTGGCGACGCCGACCACTGCCGCCGGCACCGTGAAGCAGCACCCCGGGAAGGGCGTCGGCAACGTCGTGGAGGACGCTGCGGACGGGCACGGGAACGGGCACGGGAACGCGACCGGCAACGGCAAGCGCTGACTGGCGGCCCCGGGGCGCACAGCTGCACGATGCGACGCCCGTTACGCCACCGGTGGGGTCCGGGTCGGATCATCGACCACGAGCAGATGCGTGCTCGTGGTCACGGTGGAACCGCATCACGCTCGTGGCGCCGCCGCGGTCGGGCACGTCGACGCGGTACCCGGCCGACGTCAGGGCCGCGATCATCCGCGATCGCCAGGGCCGGTCCTCCCGGGTGGTGACCAGCCAGACCGTCCGGTGCCCTCGGGCGCACCGGAGTGCCTGCGACAGGGGCCGCCGACTCGGGAACAGCGTGTCGCGCGTGTCGGCGGAGCGCCCGGCTCTGCAGTCGACCGCGCCCGGGAACGAATCCGGGTAGAGCAGGGGGATGACGTCGAGGGTCGAGTCCGCGTCCCCCTCGACGTCGCCGTACAGCGCGGCGGTGGTCCTCGGCGCCGCACGCACCGCGCTCGATTCCCGGGCCACACGCGCCCAGTCGGTGTCCTTGCCCTCCTCGGTGCGCTGTCGCGCGTACGCCGGCGCCGCGAGGACCGCCGCGAGCACGAGGACCACGACGATCCGGCTCGGACGCCAGCCACGGATCGCCACGGCGGCGAGCAGCGCGACGGCCGGGCTGCAGAAGGCCAGGTACCGAGCCTGGTAGACGGGCGTCCAGACCACGGACACCGCGAGCAGCATGATCGTCGGGACCAGGAGCCACGCCACGAGCAGCGGGCCGGTCGTCGACCGCTCCCGCCAGCACCGCGCCAGGCCGAGACCCACCAGGAGCACGCCGAGGACCGCGAACGGCGGATCGGCGGAGAACCACTGTTCGACGACGATCTGCTTGACCGTGCCGAGGTCGGGGCGATGGAGCCAGGAGACCTGGCCCACCTGCGCGGCCGCCATCCGGACGAACGGCACGCACACCACCGCGGCCCCACCCGCGGCGCTCACGAAGCCGACGGCGAGGCGTCGGCTCGCGGTGCGGTCCGGGGAGCGGGTCGCCCACACCGCGACGGCGATCGCGTGCACGACCAGCATGAGCGCGTCGTGCAGGAACACGACGACCGCGAGCACCGCCATGATGCCGTACAGGGTCCAGAGCAGCGTCGTCCGTGGCCGTCGTCCGAGCGGGTCCTCCCCATGCTCGCGCAGGAGGCGACCGGCCACCGTCACGAGCACCAGGGTGAGCAGGACCGAGACGAACGCGGAGGCAGCGCCCGACCGTCCGTCGGTGGCGGACAGCGTGACCCGCGGGAGGAGCACGAAGAACGCACCCGCGAGCAGCCCGGCCGATCGATCGAGCAGCATCCGACCGAGCACCGTGACGAGCCCGGCGGTCGCACCGACGCAGAGCACCGACACGGCGCGGAGCGCGAGCGGCGAGTACCCGACGAGGTCGAACCAGCAGTGCATCGTCGCGTACCAGGCCAGATGCACGAGATCGACGGTCCGGGCCAGGGCGAACAGCTCCGACCACGACCGGGTCGCCGCGCTCACCGTCGCACCCTCGTCCCACGTCGCGGACGGCACCCAGCAGCCGGCT
This sequence comes from Curtobacterium sp. MCBD17_013, assembly GCF_003234565.1. Lineage (GTDB taxonomy): Bacteria > Actinomycetota > Actinomycetes > Actinomycetales > Microbacteriaceae > Curtobacterium. Next base: position 18,670 of record NZ_QKTU01000008.1, read on the forward strand.
CCGGTGACGAGCGTCGCGATGGCGGCCACCACGAGGGCGTCCGACCAGGGGGACCCCGTCCCTGTCCACGCCCGCCGACGCTGGCCCACGACGTCATCGACCGGCGGGGTCCGCGCCCGCATGGTGCTGCTCATCGCGGGAGCGTTCCACGCGGGACGTGCCCACCTCGCGCTCGTTCCGGACCCTGTGGGGGTCACCGCGGGTCGAGGTCACCCCGGATGGCACCCGCTCCGGACGCCGGCACGGGGTGTCCCTCGCCTGGAGTGGCTGGCGGTCGGCGGCCAGTACGCCACGCTAGGGCGCGTCGACGACGAGCGGCTGCATCCACGACTCGTACACCGCGAGCGCGTCGTCGAGCGTCCGGGTCCCCGGGTCGGACAGCGATGCCGCCAGCACGTACCCGCTCGTGAGGGCGAGCGACGCGCCGCCACCGCCCATCGGCGTGACACACCACGCCGCGTCGCCGGCCAGGCAGACCCGGCCGCGATGCCACGTCGGCATGCGGATCTGCGTCAGCTGGTCGACGTCGACGTCGGAGGTGGCGAACCCGTCCAGCACGCGCCGCGCCTCCCAGCCGGCGTCGTCGTACCGGTCGCGGAGGTGGGCCATGACGGCGTCGCGGTCGAGTCCGGTGATGTCCTCGCCGCGGCCGTGCGCGAGGATCGCGCGCGTCGTGCCGTGGTTGTCGTGCCGTGGTTGTCGGGCCGGAGGTGGACCTGCCGCCCGCGCACCGCGTTGTACCAGCGCCAGCGCCAGCGGTCGCCGTCGGCGTCGGTGCGCGGGATCGTGCCGAACACCATCGTGACGCCGAGGTCGTCACGACGCACGTCGTCGAAGAGCAGGTCGCGCGTGGTGGACCGCACGCCCTCGGCGATCACGAGCAGGTCGGCGTCGAGGGTCCGGCCCGACCTGGTCGTCACCCGCACCCTGTCCGCCAGGTCGTCGACGTGCTCGATCTGTTCCGCGTGGTGGAACGTGACGTCGGCAGGCAGGGAGTCGAGCATGACGCGCGCGAAGTCACCGCGCAGGACCTCGAGTTCTGCCGTCGCGCCGTCGGTCCCGTCCGACGGCAGCGTCGCACGGACGCTCCCGTCCCCGCGGACGAGCACGGTGGCCGTCTCGGTCGTGAGATCGGCATGACCTCCGGCGCGACGACCGTGCTGCTCAACCGTCTCGAGGCCGCCGGGCACATCGTGGGGTCACGCGAGGGCAGCGACCGTCGACGCGTCACGCTGCGACCCGTCCGGGAGGCCCGGGAACAGGCCCGCGCGTTCCTCGCCTTCTCGGGTGCGCAGATCGCGGGGTGGCTCCGTGAGACGCCGGACCCCGAGCTGGCGACGGTCATCGCGTTCCTGGAACGGATGACCGCTGCGGCCCGGCAGGCCAACGCTCGTCTCGCTCGTGGCGCGCGCGGCGGTCAGAACACGGGGTAGCCGCGGTGATGGACGGCCTGCCTTCGACGCGTTGTACGCGGGCTACCACTGCTGGCGCGGTGATCGATCCGGGACTACGGTCCCTGGTCCGCGCTACGACGGGGCCGGAACCTGGTCACATGAGCGATCACGAACTTCAGCACACGGGTGACATCGTCGTCGGCGTCGACGGGTCGCCGCAGTCCAGGGAGGCCTTCCGCTACGCGGCGGACCTCGCGCGGTCCCTGCACACGAAGCTCGTCGCGGTCGGGACCTGGCAAACCCCCCAGGCCGGCTACGGAGCTGCTGTACTCACCGATTGGTCACCCGAGGAGGACGTCCGCGCGGTCCTCCATGACGCCTGCGCCGACGTGTTCCCGGACGGCCAGCCGAGCTGGTTCCGGACGAAGGTGGTGAACGGCCCCCCGGCGCGCTCGCTCATCGAGGCGAGCGAGGACGCGGTCATGCTCGTGGTCGGCAGCCGTGGTCACGGTGGCTTCGCCGGACTCCTGCTCGGTTCGGTCAGCTCGGCGTGCGCGGAGTACGCCACGTGCCCGGTGCTCGTCCATCACGACGGACCGCGCGGGCGTGCCCGAGGCGCGCGGACGGCGGACGTCCACCGCGCCTGACGGCGCTGTCCCGTGGGCCCCGCGGCGGCGGTCAGAACACGGTGTAGCCGCCGTCGATCGTCAGCACCGACCCGGTCACGAAGCTCGAGGCGTCGCTCGCCAGGAACACCATCGCCGGCCCCAGCTCGTCGGGCTCCCCGGCGCGCTGCTGCGGCGTGTCCTCGATCCAGTGGCGGTGGAACTCGGGGGCGTCGACCGGCGCCATGTCCGTCCGCATGTACCCGGGCGCGATGGCGTTCACGCGGACGTGCATCGGCGCCCACTCGGCAGCGAGGCTCCGCGTGAGGTGGTGGACGGCCGCCTTCGAGGCGTTGTAGGCGGGCTGCCACTGCGGGCGGTTGACGATCGCGCCCGACATCGATCCGACGTTGACGATCGATCCACCACCCCGCTCGATCATGTGCCGCCCGAAGACCTGGCTCGCGATCCAGAGCCCGTCGACGTTGACGCTCATGACCTCGTGCCACTCCTCGTCGGTCACGTCGAGGGCAGGCTTGTGGATGCAGGCGCCCGCGTTGTTGACGAGGACGTCGACCCGCCCGAACCGGTCGACCGCGGCGGCGAGGAGCCGCTCGACGTCATCGCGGCGGGTCACGTCCGCGAGGACGGTCAGGACGTCGGCACCGAGCGCGCCGAGTTCGGCCTCGACGGTCGCGGCAGCGTCCGCGTCCCGCCCGACGACCACGACGTTCGCCCCGGCCTCCGCGAGGGCCGTGGCGAAGGCCCTGCCGAGCCCGCGGGTCGAACCGGTGACGACGGCGGTCCGTCCGGTCATGTCGAAACGGTCCAGGACGGGCATGGCGTTCCTCTTCCTCGGGGAGTCGCTGGGTGGTGTGCACCCAGCGTGCTCCCTCGGTGGGACGGCGGTGCCGTCGGCCGCGCCTCCCGGACCACTGACCCGAGCTCGAGTGAACAGCGGGTGACGGCCCGGCGCGGCCCGGGCGCGGCGGGCCGTCCGAGGAGCATGTTCGGAACATGTCGATGATGGAACCCCTGACACCCGGCGGTGGCGATCCCGAGGGCGGTCTGCCCGGCGGCGACGGGCCCGAGGGCGGTCTGCCCGAGGGCGTCGACTTCGACGACGCGGACTTCGAGGACGAGGACCCCGCGGCCCCGAGCGTGTTCCGCACGCCGGTCGTGGGCCGCGGCCTCACCGAGGAGGAGCTGCAGGACGACCTCCGCGACGAGGAACGCGACGACCAGCTCGGGGACTGACACCGGCGAACCCGGTCGTCGGGCTGGCGCCGGCCCGCGGTGTTGCCCTCGGTGACGGTCGGTCGTCGGGGGTCCCGGGGGTGCGGCAGGATCGACGCATGACCAACCGCATCCTCACCACGCACACCGGGAGCCTGCCGCGTTCCCCCGAGCTCACCCGGTTGCTCGTGGCACGCGATCAGGGTCACGACATCGACGTCGACGCGCTCCGTGCGGAGACCGACCGCGTACTCGCACGCACCGTCGAACAGCAGCTCACCACGGGTCTCGACGTCGTCAACGACGGTGAGGTCCCCCGCGTCGGGTTCTCGACCTACATCCGCGACCGCATCGACGGGTTCGGCGGGGTCGGCCACCGCAAGCCCACGCTGGACTCGATCAAGTTCCCGGAGTACGCCGCCTTCCAGGCACGGCAGATCGACGAGGGCGCCGAGTTCGCCCGGGTCTGGGACACCCCGCTGGCGCAGGGACTGCTCCACTACGACGAGGAGCGTGCCGGGGTCCGGTCCGACCTCGACGCGTTCGAACGGGAGCTGGCGCGGAACGCCGAGGCCGGGCGTCGTCCCGCGGGCACGTTCGTGTCCGCCGCGACCCCGGGCATCGTCGCGACGACCCTGCTCCTCGACGAGGAGAACCCCCACTACGGCGACCACCGCGAGTACGTGTTCGCGCTCGCCGAGGAGCTCCGCGTCGAGTACGAGGAGATCGTGGCACGCGGGCACACGCTGCAGCTCGACGCCCCGGACCTCGCCATGGAGCGGGTCATCCACTTCGGCGACGCGACGCTCGACGAGTTCCTGGCCGCCGTCGACCTGCACGTCGAGGCGATCAACCGGGCACTGCGGAACATCCCGAAGGACCGCGTGCGACTCCACGTCTGTTGGGGCAACTGGCAGGGCCCGCACCAGGACGACGTCCCCGTCGACGAGCTGCTCGAGCACCTCTACCGGGCCGAGGTCGGGGCGTTCAGCATCCCGTTCGGGAACCCCGCCCACCAGCACGAACTCCCCGCCTTCCGGCAGCACCCGCTGCCCGACGGTGCCCTGCTCATCCCGGGCGTCATCGACGTCACGACCAACTACCTCGAGCACCCGCAGGTCGTGGCGAACCGGATCGTCGAGGCCGCCGAGGCCGTGGGCGACCCGGCACGCGTCATCGCGGGGACCGACTGCGGGCTCGCCACCTTCGCGAGCTACGAGTTCGTGGCGACCGACGTCGCGTGGGCCAAGCTCGGCGCACTCGTCGAGGGCGCGGCGATCGCCTCCCGGCGCCTGTTCGGCTGACGCTGCCGACCGGGGCGGTCAGGCCGCGGGCCTGCCGGTGACGCCCTCGGCGGGGCGGTCAGGCCGCCACGACGGCGTCGTGCCGCGGCTCGACCCAGACGACGGTGACCCCGACGCCGAGCACGTCGAGCGCGCGCCGCACGGCGTCATCACGGTCGCACGCACCGAGCACGGCCACCGCGACCTCGGTGCTGCCGGACTCGGTGTAGGCCACGGTCCAGAACGGTGTCGGAGCCACGTCGACCACCTCTTCCCTCTCGCCGATCGCTGCGTGTCGCTGTGCAGGGTGTTCGGAACGGGGGACCGGGGCGGTTGGGTGTCGGCCCAGGCGCCGGGAGTTCCATCGACGGCATGACGACGCTCCCCGGTGGAACCCTGACCCTCGCCGACGACCTCACCGTGACCCGCTTCGGCTACGGCGCGATGCAGCTCGCGGGACCCGGGGTGATGGGTCCGCCCGAGGACCGCCAGGGCGCCGAGGAGGTCCTCCGCGCCGTGATCGAGCTCGGCATCACCCACATCGACACGAGCGACTACTACGGCCCGTTCACGGTCAACGAGCTCATCCGCGAGACCCTGCACCCGTACCCCGAGGGACTGCACATCGTCACGAAGGTCGGCGCGCGGCGGACGGCCGACGGCGACTGGCCCTCGGCGCTCGGCCGCGAGGACCTGCGTGAGGCGATCGACGAGAACCTCGAGCACCTCGGCGTCGAGGCCATGGACGTCGTGAACCTCCGCGTCGGCGGGGCGTTCGGTGCCGAGGAGGGCTCGATCGCCGAGCCGTACGAAGCGCTCGTCGAACTCCAGCAGGAGGGCCGCATCCGGCACCTCGGCATCAGCAACGTGACGATGACGCAGTTCGAGGAGGCCCGGAGCATCGCCCCGTTCGTCACCGTGCAGAACCACTACAACCTCGCGCACCGCGACGACGACGCGCTCGTCGACCGCTGCGCGGAGCTCGGCATCGGGTTCACGCCGTTCTTCCCGCTCGGCGGCTTCAACCCGCTCCAGTCGGACACGCTGGGACGGGTGGCGGCGCGCCTGGGTGCGTCGCCCCTCCAGATCGCGCTCGCCTGGCTGCTGCAGCGCTCGCCGGTGATGCTGCTCATCCCGGGCACGAAGTCGGTGCAGCACCTGCACGAGAACGTCGAGGGCGCGGGCATCGCGTTGCCCGCGGACGCGCTCGAGGAGCTCGACGCCATCGGGCGCTGACGACCTCCGCGGACGTCGCACCGCGCGGTTCCGGTTGCACCGCGGGATCGCGCGGTGCAATGGGACGAACGCGGTGCGACGTCGAGCGCCCCGCTACGGGACCAGGTGCCCCGCGGCGGTGAACAGCCGATACCAGTCCGGCCGCGACAGCCGGACGTCCGACCCGGCGGCCGAGTCCCGCACACGCTGCGGGTTCGTCGTGCCGAGGACGACCTGCATCTGCGCCGGGTGGCGGGTGATCCAGGCCACGGCGATGCCGGTCGGGGTGCAGTCGTACGTGTCGGCGAGCTCGTCGATGACGTCGTTGAGCTCCCCGTACTGCTCGCGGTCGCCCAGGAACACGCCGTCGAAGAACCCCTTCTGGAACGGCGACCACGCCTGCAGGGTGATGTCGTTGAGGCGCGAGTAGTCGAGGATGCCGTTGTCACGGTCGACCGACTGCTCGAGCCCGGCCATGTTCGCGGCGACGCCCTGCGCGACGAGGTTCGCGTGCGTGATGCTCAGCTGCACCTGGTTGAACGCGAGCGGCTGCCGGACCGAGCGCTTGAGGAGCTCGACCTGACCGGGCGTGTGGTTCGAGACACCGAAGTGCTTCACCTTGCCCGCCGCGTGGAGCTCGTCGAACGCCGCGGCGACCTCGTCGGGCTCGACGAGTGCGTCGGGCCGGTGCAGGAGCAGGACGTCGATGTGATCGGTGTGCAGGGCCTCGAGCGAGCCGTCGACCGACTCGAGGATGTGCTCCTTCGAGAAGTCGAAGTACCCGTCGCGGATCCCGACCTTGGTCTGGATGACGATCTCGTCCCGCTCGGAGGACGAGAGTCCGAGCGCCTCGCCGAACCGGCGCTCGCAGTGGTGCATCGCGCCGCCGTACACGGCCGCGTGGTCGAACATCGTGATCCCGGCGTCCCGGGCGGTGCCGACGAGGGTGCGGATCTCCTCGTCGGACATGTCGGTGATCCGCATGAGTCCGAGCACGATGTCGGACGCGGTCAGGTCGGTCTGTGGCAACTCCAGTGTCTTCACGCTCCGATCTTCCTCCCTCGGCCCGCTTCGTGCGCCAGCGACCGGGAGGCGCGGTGCGGGCCCGTCACGTGCTCGTCGCCGTGCCGTGCGTGTGCGTGGTGACGGTTCCGACGCCGAGGTGTCCCGCGATGGGGAGCCGCACGACGACGGTCAGGCCGCCGCCCGGGGTGTCGTCCACCTCGACCGACCCGTCCATCGCCTCGATGAACCCGCGGGCGAGCGCCAGTCCGAGGCCGAGCCCCGTGTCGTTGTCCGTGTCCCCGAGTCGCTGGAACGGCATGAACACGTCGTCCCGACGCTCCGGTGGGATGCCCGGGCCCTGGTCCGCGATGCGCAGCTCGACCATGCCGGCGAAGGCGCTCGCCGCCACGCGGACGCGGGTCCCCGCGGGGGCGTAGCGCTCGGCGTTCGCGAGCAGGTTCACGACGACCCGCTGCAGCAGCACCGCGTCGGCACGGACCGGCGGGAGCTCGGCGGGCAGGTCGAGGTCGACGGCGCCCGGGCCGAGCTCGAGCTCGTCGAGCGCCGGAGCGACGACGGTGTCGACGCCGATCGGTGCGGTCGCCACGGCGAGCGCGCCCGCCTGGACCCGCGAGACGTCGAGCAGGTCCGCGAGCAGTGACCCGAGGGTCCGCAGGCTCTCGTCGGCGGTGGTGAGGAGGACCTCCCGGTCGTGGTCGGACAGGGTGACGTCCTGCGCGCGGAGACCTTGGATCGCGGCCGACGCGGCGGCCAGCGGCCGACGCACGTCGTGCCCGACGGCGGCGAGGATGGCGCTGCGCACCCGGTCCGCCGCCGCGATCCGCTCCGCCTCGCCCGCCGTCCGCGCCAGGGTGCGGTGGTCGAGCGCCACGTCGATCTGCCGCTCGACGACGCGGAGCAACCGCTGTCCGCCCGGGTCGGCGGAACCGTGGAACTCGACCGTGCCGCCGGACTGGAGGCGCGTGGTCGCGCTCGGCGCACCACGCACGGCGCCGGCCTCGGCGACGACGTCCTCACCCTGCCGGACGAGCACACCGTCGAACCCGAACGCCTCACGCGCTCGGTCGACGAGTGCCTGCAGGGCGTCGTCCCCGCGCAGGACGCTGCCGGCGATCCCGACCAGGAGCGCGGACTCGGCGGCGGCACGGCGGGCGGCGCGCGATCGTCGCGCGGACCGGTCCACGACCCAGCTCACCGCGACGGCGCTCGCCACGTAGAGGATGAGGGCCGCGAGGTGCCAGGGCCGCTGCACGGTCACCGTGTACAGGGGTTGCACGAAGAAGAAGTCGAGGGACAGCCCCGACAGCACCGCGGCGAACACGGCCGGCCACATCCCGCCGACGAGCGCGACGACGAGCACGAGCATCTGGTAGGCGAGCACCTCGACCGTGATCGCGTCGCGGTCGCCCACGGAGGACAGCACGAACGTCAGGAGCGGCCCGATCGCGAGGGCCAGGAGGAACGCGGCCACGACCCGGGAGCGCGACAGACTGCCGCCCAGTCGGGGGAGTGCGAGGCGGCCCCCGGCGGCGCTGTGCGTCACGATGTGGACGTCGATGTCACCGGACTCGCGCACGATGGTCGTGCCGATGCCCGGACCGGTCAGCGCGGCGAGCACCCGCGACCGACGGCTCACCCCGATCACGATCTGGGTCGCGTCGACGGATCGGGCGAACCGCACGAGCGTGGTCGGGACGTCGTCCCCGACGACCTGGTGGTAGGTGCCGCCGAGCTGCTCGACGAGTGCCCGCTGGCGACCGAGCGCACCCGGATGGCGCTCGCGGAGGCCGTCGCTCGTGGTGACGTGCACGGCGGCGAGCTCGCCGCCGGCGGACCGGGCGGCGATCCGTGCCCCGCGGCGGAGCAGGGTCTCGCCCTCGGGACCGCCGGTGAGTGCGACCAGGACGCGATCCCGGGCCTCCCACTTGTGCTGGATGCCGTGCTCGGCGCGGTACTTCTTCAGGGCGTCGTCGACCTCGTCGGCGAGCCAGAGGAGCGCGAGCTCGCGGAGCGCCGTCAGGTTCCCGAGCCGGAAGTAGTTGGACAGCGCGGCGTCGATCCGAGCCGCGGGGTAGACCAGCCCGTCGGAGAGCCGGTCTCGCAGGGCCTGGGGCGAGAGGTCGACGACCTCGATCTGGTCGGCGGCCCGGACGACCGCGTCGGGGACGGTCTCGCGCTGCACCGTGCCCGTGATCTCCTGCACGACGGTCGACAGCGACTGCATGTGCTGCACGTTCACCGTCGAGATCACGTCGATCCCGGCGGCGAGGATCGCCTCGACGTCCTGCCAGCGCTTGTCGTGCGGGCTGCCGGGGGCGTTGGTGTGGGCGAGTTCGTCGACGAGCGCGACGTCCGGGCGGCGGGCGAGCACGGCCTCCAGGTCCATGTCGTCGAGCCGGACGCCGCGGTGCAGGACGGTGCGCCGCGGGACCAGCTCGAGCCCCGCGACGAGGGCCGCGGTCGCCGCGCGGCCGTGGGTCTCCACCACGGCCACGACGACGTCACGGCCCTCGTCGCGGAGGCGGCGGCCCTCCTCGAGCATGGTGTAGGTCTTGCCGACGCCCGGGGCGGCGCCGAGCAGGACCCGGAGGCGTCCCCGCTGCATGCTCGTCGTCCTCAGCGCAGGTCGGCGAGCGCGAGGTTGAGCTCGAGCACGTCCACCGTCGGGTCACCGAGGAACCCGAGCTGGCGTCCGGCGGTGTGGTCCTCGACGAGCTGCCGGACCCGCGTCGTGGACAGGCCGCGGGCGTGGGCGACGCGGTCGACCTGCTCGAGCGCGGACGCCGGGCTGATGTCGGGGTCGAGGCCCGAGCCGGACGCGGTGACGGCGTCGGCCGGCACGGCGGAGACGGGCACGCCGTCGGCCTTCGCGATGGCGGCGCGGCGCTCCCGGACGGCCGTGACGAGGTCGGGGTTGTCCGGGCCGAGGTTCGAGCCGGAGGACGCGTTGGCGTCGTACCCGTTGCCGGCCGCCGAGGGGCGCGACCGGAACCAACGGTCGATCGTGGCGCCCTTCCGCGTCGTGAACGACTGGCCGATGCGCGACGAGCCGACGACGTGGCCGGACGAGTCCCGGACCATCGAGCCGTTCGCCTGGTGCGGGAACGCGACCTGCCCGACGCCCCAGACGGCGAGCGGGTACCCGACGCCGAGGACGATCGTGCTGAGGACGGTGAGACGGAGGGCGACGCCCGCCGTGCGGAGTGTGGTGCGTGTCGATGCCATGGTGTGGAACTCCTCGTTGCCGGGCTCAGAAGCCCGGGATGAGACCGACGATGAGGTCGATGATCTTGATGCCGATGAACGGCACGATGACGCCCCCGAGGCCGTAGACGAGCAGGTTCCGGCCGAGGATGCTCGACGCGGACGCCGCCCGGTACGTGACGCCGCGGAGCGACAGAGGGATGAGCGCGACGATGACGAGCGCGTTGAACACGACCGCGCTGAGGATCGCCGACGCCGGGCTGTGCAGGTGCATGACGTTGAGCACCGCCAGGCCGGGGAACGCCACCTGGAACATCGCGGGGATGATCGCGAAGTACTTCGCCACGTCGTTCGCGATCGAGAACGTGGTGAGCGCCCCGCGGGTGATGAGCAACTGCTTGCCGATCCGCACGACGTCGATGAGCTTGGTCGGGTCCGAGTCGAGGTCGACCATGTTGCCGGCCTCCTTGGCCGCGGTCGTGCCCGTGTTCATCGCGACGCCGACGTCGGCCTGGGCGAGCGCCGGGGCGTCGTTCGTGCCGTCACCGGTCATCGCGACGAGGTTGCCGCCCTCCTGCTCCTGCTTGATGAGCCGCAGCTTGTCCTCGGGCGTCGCCTCGGCGAGGAAGTCGTCGACGCCCGCCTCGGCCGCGATCGCGGCCGCCGTGCGCGGGTTGTCACCCGTGATCATGACGGTGCGGATGCCCATGGCGCGCATGTCCGCGAAGCGCTCGGCGATGCCGTCCTTGACGACGTCCTTGAGGTGGACGACGCCGAGGAGGGCCGTGGTGCCGTCGGCGCCCCGGCGCGCGACGACGAGCGGGGTCCCGCCCTGGTCCGAGATCTCCGCCACGGTGGCGTCGACCTGGGCGACGACGGCGCTGTCCGCCGTCCCGGCCCAGTCGAGCACCGCGGCGGCGGCACCCTTCCGGACCTGCGTGCCGTCGCGGAGGTCGACCCCGGACATGCGGGTCTGTGCAGTGAACGGGACCTCGACCGCGCCCGCGGGAGCGCCGGTCGGGGCGCCGGCCTGGGCGGCGAGCTCGACGATCGACCGGCCCTCCGGTGTCCCGTCGGCGGCCGACGAGAGCGCGGCGGCGGCCATGAGTTCGGCCTCCGTCACCGCGCCGACCGGGACGAACCGGGAGGCCCGGCGGTTGCCGTACGTGATCGTGCCGGTCTTGTCGAGGAGCAGTGTGGTGATGTCGCCGGCGGCCTCGACCGCGCGGCCCGACATCGCGAGCACGTTGTGCTGGACCAGCCGGTCCATGCCGGCGATGCCGATCGCGGAGAGCAGCGCACCGATCGTCGTCGGGATGAGGCAGACGAGCAGGGCGATGAGCACCGTGACGCTGACGGTCGACCCGACGAGGCCGGCGAGTGGCTGGAGCGTGAGGCAGACGATGACGAAGATGATCGACAGCGACGCGAGCAGGATGTTGAGCGCGATCTCGTTCGGGGTCTTCTGCCGTGCCGCGCCCTCGACGAGCCGGATCATCCGGTCGATGAACGTCTCGCCCGGCGTCGACGTGATCCGCACGACGATCCGGTCGGACAGCACGCGCGTGCCGCCCGTGACGGCCGATCGGTCGCCGCCGGACTCGCGGATGACGGGGGCGGACTCGCCCGTGACGGCCGATTCGTCGACCGAGGCGATGCCGTCGATGACGTCGCCGTCGCCCGGGATCACGTCGTTCGCCTCGACGAGCACGACGTCGCCCTTGGCCAGGTCGACGCTGGCGACCTCCTCGGTCTGTGCCCGGTGGGCAGCGGGGTCCCCGGCTCGGTCGTACGCGACGACACGGCGGGCCGTCGTCGTGCTGCGGGTCTTCCGGAGCGCGTCGGCCTGCGCCTTGCCGCGCCCCTCGGCCACGGACTCGGCGAGGTTCGCGAACACGACCGTGAGCCAGAGCCAGATCGCGATCGCCCAGGTGAAGGACGCGGGGACGGCCGCGGCGCCCGTTGCCGACTCGTGCGAGAGGGGGTCGACGATCGCGGTGACCGTCGTCAGTGCGGCGCCGACCTCGACGATGAACATGACGGGGTTCCCCCACATCATGCGGGGGTCGAGCTTGCGGACGGCGCCCGGGAGGCCGGCGGCGAGCTGCCGGGGGCCGAACGCGGCGTTCCGCCGGGTGGGGTGGTCGGACACGGTCGTGTCCTCGGTGTCGGGAGCGATGGTGCTCATCGGACGAGTCCTTCTGCGAGGGGGCCCAGTGCGAGGACCGGGAAGTAGGTCAGGGCGGTGACGATCACGGCGACACCGGCGAGCAGGACGATGAACAGCGGGCGGTGCGTCGGCAGCGTCCCGGAGGTGGCGGGCACGTGGTCCTGCTGGGCGAGGGACCCGGCGAGCGCGAGCACGAGCACGATCGGGACGAACCGGCCCAGGGCCATCGCGACCGCGAGGGCCGAGTTCATCCACGTCGTGTTCGCGGTGATGCCGCCGAACGCGGACCCGTTGTTGTTCGCGGCGCTCGTGAACGCGTAGAGCAGCTCGGAGAACCCGTGGTTGCCCGGGTTGGAGATCGAGGTGTGCTCGACCTGCTGGGCGACGCCGGGGATCACGAGGGAGAGTCCCGCACCGAGCAGGACGATCGCCGGTGTGACGAGCACGTACAGGGACGCGAACGTCATCTCGCGGGCACGGATCTTCTTGCCGAGGTACTCGGGCGTGCGGCCGACGAGCAGGCCGGCGATGAACACCGTGATGACGGCGAGGACGAGCATGCCGTACAGGCCGGACCCGGTCCCACCCGGCGCGATCTCGCCGAGCATCATGTTGATCATCGCCATCATGCCGCCGAGCGGGGTCTGGCTGTCGATCATGCCGTCCACGGCGCCGGTGGACGTGATGGTCGAGGAGGTGTTGAAGATCGTCGTCCCGATGACGCCGAACCGGACCTCCTTGCCCTCCATCGCGGCACCCGCGAGGTGGGCCGCGGTGCCGCCGCCGGCGAGCTCGAGTGACGACATCGCCGAGAGCGAGACGAGGAAGATGACGCTCATCGTGGCGAGGATGGCGTACCCCTGGCGGCGGTCGCCGACCATCGTGCCGAACGTGCGCGGCAGGCTGAACGGGATCGCCAGCAGCAGGAACACCTCGAGGAGGTTCGTCCACGGCTGCGGGTTCTCGAACGGGTGGGCGGAGTTCGCGTTGAAGAACCCGCCGCCGTTCGTGCCGAACTCCTTGATGGCCTCCTGCGACGCCGCGGGGCCACCCGCGATCGTCTGCGTGCCGCCCGCGAGCGTGTGGACGGTGGTCGGGTCGAGGAAGTTCTGCACCGCACCGCCCGCGATGAGGACGATCGCGAACACGAAGGACACCGGCAGCAGCAGACGCCACACCGTGCGGACCGTGTCCACCCAGAAGTTGCCGAGGGTCCCGGTACGTCGCCGGGCGAACCCGCGGACGAGCGCCGCGGCGACCGCCATGCCGACCGCGGCCGACAGGAAGTTCTGCACGGCCAGGCCGGCCATCTGAACCGTGTAGCCCATCGTGAGCTCGGGGGAGTACGACTGCCAGTTCGTGTTCGTCACGAACGAGACCGCCGTGTCGAACGCCAGGCTCGGCGTGACCGCGGGGAGTCCGAGGCTCGCGGGGAGCACGGCCTGCAGACGCTCGAGCGTGTAGATGGCGAACACGCCGACCACGCTGAACAGCAGGACGCTCCGCAGGTACGCGGGCCACGACTGCTCCGCGTCGGGGTCGACCCCGATGAGCCGGTAGACGCCGCGCTCGACCCGCATGTGCTTCGTGGGGGTGTAGATGCGGGCCATGTGGTCGCCGAGCGGGCGGTGGACGACGACGAGGAGCAGCACGAGTGCCGCGACGGACGCGATGCCCGCCCAGGTCTCCGCGGCGCTCATCAGAACTGCTCCGGGCGGACGAGCGCCCACACGAGGTAGCCGATGGCGGCGATGCCGAGCACGGCCGCGGCGATGGTGATGACGATCACAGGCGCTCCACCCCCTTGCCGATGAGCGCGATCACGCCGAACAGCGCGACCGTGCCGAGGACGACGAACACGTCGAACACGAGGACCAACTCCTGGTTGTCAGCTGGCCGAGGCCGGAGCCGGGGCCGCACCCGATCCGGATGCCGGAAGCGATCGTGCGCCCGGCGCGGAGTCCGGCCGGGCGTCCTCACGGATCCCTAACGCCCCCGGAGCGAAGCCGTACGGACCACTAACACCTGCCCCCGGCGCGCGTCACGGGCGCTCGCGCAGGAGGCGCGCGACCTCACTGCGCGCGGCAAGGTCGCGCGCGGCCTCCTCGGACAGCCGGCGCACCTGCCCGACGAGCCGACGGCGTTGGGTCTCCGCGCCCTGCATGATGCACTCGTGATGGGCGACCCGGTTCCGGAACCGCCGGAGGGCGTCGAGCGCGTCGCGCACGTCATCGCGGTGGGTTCCCGGTCCGTACACACGGTGCAGGTACGGTCGCCAGACTCCCCGTTCCAGACGGTCCGTGGGCATCAGTGCCCAGAATCCGAACGGCAGCTCGGCGATGATCTTGCCGGGGAGCACGGTGCTTCCGTCTGCTGGTCGCGCCCGTGCGGTCGCCTCGGCCACCCTTCGGCGCGCGATGGCGTTGGCGTCTCGGATCCCACCGGTGTGTCGATCTGGACGCGCCTGGACCGGGAACAGCTGACGGAGCGTCCGGCGGTCCGTCCAGTAGTCGTCGCCATCGAGGACCGCGTCGCAGAGCGCGCGGTCGAAGGCGTTCCGCAGACCGACCTCGAGATGCGCGAGGTCGTGGAGGAAAGCAGACGCCAACCGTGCGTTCCATCCGTACAGCGCACGAGCGCGTCGGGCATCGTGGCCCGCGGCTCGGAGGTACGGTTCGAGCCTCGGTTCACTCACCCAGCCTCGGAACCAGGCATCGTCCGGATCAGGCATGGAATGTGGTATGTTCCTCTCGAAAGCCCTCGATGACCTCTGCTGCATGTCGCCTGGGCCACGGAAGGAAGCTCCGGTATTCCGCCTCGGCGGACCCGGAGCTTCTGCCGTCTCTGGGTCGTCGTCGCCCGTGTCCCCTTTCTGATACGTAGTATATCGTGCGGTGACAGGCGGTGCACGCAGCCAGACGGCAGGATGAGTGCATGGAGCGTCGACGACCCGAGGCCGATCGCGCGGTCCACCCCGACTCCTCGGTGCTCCGCCGCACCGTGCGGTTCGCGACCGGGCGGACCGGCAGCCTCAGCCGGTCCCGCGTGCTCGGTGCCGTCGCGTTGGTGGTCGTCGTCGGACCGTCGCTCACCGGGCTGCTCGTCGCGATCGGGGCCCGCGGGGACATCACGGTCGAGGCGTTGGCGTACCAGCTCCTCGTGCTCGTCGCCGCGCTCATCGGCGGCGCATGGCCGGCGGTGCTCGCCGCGGTGCTGTCGGGACTGTCGCTCGACTACTTCTTCGTCGCTCCCGTCCACCGCATCACGGTCCAGCCGCCGTCGCACCTCGCGGGCCTCGTCCTGTACGTGGTGAGCGCCGTGCTCGTCAGCGTGGTCGTGGACCGCTCGGCGCGGCACTCCCGCACCGCCCGCCGTGCCGCTGGGGAGTCCGCCCTCCTCACGGGCATCGCGGGGAGCGTGCTCCGCGGCGACGACGCCCTCGCGGCGCTCGTGGACCGCACCCGCGAGGCGTTCGGGTTCGACAGCGTGCTCGTCCGGCAGGACGACGACGTGGCGGGGTCGTCCGGGACGGTCCGCGGCACGCCGGACGCGACCCGGAGCCTCCCGGGCGGCGGCGTGGTGGAGTTCCGGGGTGGCGCGGTCGGACCGGGCGAGCGCCGCCTCCTGACCGTCGTCGAGCAGCAGATCGACGCCGCGCTCGAGCACCGCGTGCTCGCCCGTGCCGCGGTCGACGCGGAGCGGATCGCGGCGGCCGACCGGGTCCGGAGCGCCCTGCTCGCCGCGGTCGGGCACGACGTGCGCCGCCCGATGGCCGCGGCCACGGCCGCGATCGGCGGGCTCCGCGCGGCCGACGTCGCGCTGACGGCCACCGACCGGGAGGAACTGCTCGCCACCGCCGACGAGAGCCTGCGGTCCCTCGCGGCGCTGCTGGCCGACCTGCTCGACGTGAGCCGCGTGCAGGCCGGCGTGCTCGCGGTCACGCCGCAGACGGTCGCGCTCGAGGACGTCGTCGCCCCCGCGCTCGACGAGCTCGAACTCGGCCCGACGGACGTCGACCTCGACCTGCCCGTCGACCTCCCGCCCGTCCGTGCCGACCCGGTCCTGCTGCAACGGGTCGTCGTCAACCTGCTCGCGAACGCGCAGCGCTTCTCGCCGGACGGCGTGCGGGTCCGCGTGGCCGCGACCGCCTCCGGCACGGTCGTCGAGCTGCGCGTCGCGGACTCGGGTCCGGGCATCCCGGCGTCGCGCCGTGAGGACGTGTTCCTGCCGTTCCAGCGGCTCGGGGACACGGACAACACGACCGGGCTGGGCCTCGGCCTCGCGCTCGCCCGCGGGTTCACCGAGGGCATGGGCGGCACCATCCGCGTCGACGACACTCCGGGTGGCGGGCTCACGGTCGTCGTTCGCCTGCCGATCGCCGGCACGGGGCAGGATGGACCGCAGTGAAGATCCTCATCGCCGACGACGACGCCCAGCTCGTCCGGGCACTCTCCGTCACCCTCGGTGCGCGCGGCTACGAGATCGTGACCGCACGCGACGGTCGGGCCGCACTCGACGCGGTCATCACGCAGCGCCCGGACCTCGTGCTCCTCGACCTCGGCATGCCGCGGCTCGACGGCCTCGGGGTGCTCGAGGCGCTCCGGGCGTGGACCCAGGTGCCCGTGCTCGTGCTGTCCGGACGCACGGACTCCGCCGACAAGGTGGACTCCCTCGACGCGGGCGCGGACGACTACGTGACGAAGCCGTTCCAGATGGACGAGCTCCTGGCCCGCCTCCGGGCGCTCGGCCGTCGACGAGCGTCGGCCGAGGAGGTCCCGACCGTCCGGATCGGCGACCTCGTGGTCGACCTCGCCGCCAAGCAGGTCACGCGGGCCGAGGGATCCGGCACACCCGTGCGGCTCACCCCGACGGAGTGGCGGCTGCTCGAGGTCCTCCTCGCGCACCCGGATCGACTCATGACCCGCGAGATGCTCCTCACCGAGGTGTGGGGTCCGTCGCACGGGGGCGACAGCGGGTACCTGCGGCTGTACATGGCGCAGCTGCGGAAGAAGCTCGAGCCGGATCCGGCGAGCCCGCGGTACCTCGTCACCGAGGCGGGGATGGGCTACCGGTTCTCACCGACGGGCTGAGCACGGGCCTCCCGGGTGCGACGCACCATCGGGCGCCCCGTCAGCGGCAGGCTGAGCGGCGTCCACCGGAACACCTCGGTCGTGACGACCGCACCGATCACGACGAGGACGTACGCGATCGGCACGCGCAGGGCGGCGGGGTTCGACGGTGCCGTGATGCCGAGCGCGAGCAGGATCGTGATCATCGCCGGATGGCTGAGGAAGATCCCGAACGACCGGTCCGACGCCCACGCGAGCGTCCGGTCGTCCCACGAACCCGGGCGGCGGTGGTCCGCCCACCAGGCGCCGACGCTCAGCAGGGCGAGTGTCGCGACCGTGCTCCACACGAGCTGCACGGGCTGCATCTCGTCCGAGGCGTCGCTGAGGTCGAGGCCGATGTGACGGTTCAGCGCGTAGACGGCGAGGGCGAGCACGGCGGTGGCGGTGAGTGCGACCGCGAGGACGACCCGGTGCCTGCGCACCCACCTCAGCACCGCGTCGGCATGCGCGCCGGCGACGACGCCGCCCACGACGAAGAACAGGTAGCTCGTGAACACACTCGTCAGGGAGCCGTGCGTCCAGGCGACGGTCGCGGGCTCGTACCGCGCGACCCAGAACACCGCGCCCTGGACGAGGAACGCGACCGAGAGGAACAGCAGGTGGGCCTCGGGGAACCGCCGCACGGCCCAGATGAACGCCGGGATCACGAGGTACACCTGCATGGTCACGAGCAGGAAGTACAGCTGCTCCGCCGCGTCGCCCCGCAGGAGCGCCTGCCCCCAGTCGACGAGCCGGGCGATCGGGTCCCCGAGCGAGTCCGAGATCGTCGCGTTCAGGAACACGTACACGCCCGACCAGACGACGTACGGCAGCCCGACGAGCAGGAACCGCCGCGGCCAGAACCGGCGGAGCGGCCGCGGCCGACGGAGCTGCCCGTAGGTGAGCACGAACGCGGTCAGCCAGAAGAACGCCCCACGCGTGAAGTGGAGCAGGGTGAGCAGCGCGTCCGTGACGACGCCGAACCCGCCGATGTAGTTGACGGTGTGGACGGCGATGACGCACGCGAACGTGAGGAGCCGGAGCACGTCGATCTCGTACAGGTGCGAGCGCGGCGTGGTCTGCGCTGCGGCGAGTTCGGGCTCCGACATCCGGGGCACGCTAGGCGCGGGAGCTATGCAGGACGTCCATCGGCCGCCACGATGACCGACCGCGCCAGAGGTCCGACCTCGGGGTCACGCCCCGCGTACGCCGCCCCGCAGCAACAGCAGCGCGAGGAGGGACAGCAGGAGCGCGACGACGAGCGCCACCTCCGGGTGGCCGATGAGCGCGAGCACGGCGACCGTCAGCACACCGACGACGCCCACCGCCGCGAGGCCCACCTGGCGCGCGATCCGGCCCGTGGGCTGGTCGCGGTCGGGGGACCGTGGGCCGAGCGGCCGGTCGTCCCGCCGGTCCGTCAGGAACCCGACCACGGCGGCCGCGATGAGCAGTGGTGATGCGACGAGTGGGGACCACGACGGCGAGCCGGCGAGGACGAGGAGGCCGTCGACCACGAGGACGACGAGGAATGCGACACTCCGGATCACCAGGGCCCGGTGCGAACGTCCGCCCGTGCGTGCCACGGTGTGACTACCGAGGGCCGGTCGTGTTGTCGCCGGCGCCGTTGTCCGACGCCTGGAACGGCAGGTGGATGTCACCCGCCTCGGGCTCGACGTCGCCGACGTCGTCCGCGCCGCCGGTCCCCGGCGCCGTCACGACCTTCGACGGGTCGATGCCGTCCTCCGCCAGGTCGGCGTCGTCGCGCTGGAGGTCCTGCGCGGCCTCCGTTTCGGCGTCGCTCGAGGGGCTGTACGCCGTGTCCTTCACGCGGTGGGCGTGGTCGCCGATGCCGTGCTCCTGCCGTCCGGTCGACGCATCGGCCGCCTTCTGCAGCGGGCCGTGTTCGTCGCCGGCCCCCGTCTCGCGTGGTCCCAGGTCCGTCATGCCCGTCCCTTCCGTCTGGAGGCCCGACGCTAGTCCGCCGTGACGGTGGCGTCCGCAGGCCGCCGTACCCGTGCCTCTTGCTTTCCGTGTTGGAAACAGTATTGTTGCCAACATGGAAAACATCGACGAAAACCGGGCCTTCGGGCCGATCGACCCGCTCGCTGCCCGCGAAGCCGTCCGTGCCGCACGCGCCCGGATGACCGACCGGCTGCGCTCACCGTGGTGGTTCCACGCGCTGCACGGCCTCGGCATCGCCCTCACCGTCTACGGCGTGCGGAGCCGATCCGCGTGGGACCTCCTCCCGCTCGGCATCGGACTCGTCCTGTCCATCGGCCTGGCCCGACGCCGCACGGGCGTGGTCGGGTTCTCGCGGGCGAACCCGGACCGGTGGCAGTTCCTCCGCGCGGGCGCTCCCTGGTCCGTCATCGCCCTGGTCGTCGCCGTCGCCGCGCTCACGGCCTCGGTCGTCGTGCGCTCGTGGACCGTGCCCGAGGGCATCGTGGTGGCGACGGTCGTCGGGCTCGTGTCCGCCCTGACCGGTCCGCTCGCGGACGCGGCCGCACGGCGGTACCTCGGGCGCCGCGACGCGTGACGGCACCGATGGAACCGACGTTCGACGCGACGATCCACGCGCCGCAGCGCCTCCAGATCTGCGCGCTGCTGGCACGCGGTGGCGAGGTCGAGTTCGCGACGTTGCGGGACGCACTCGACGTCTCGGACGCGACGCTGAGCAAGCACCTCCGGGTGCTCACCGATGCCGGTTACGTGGTGCTCCGCCGGGTCCAGCGCGACCGAGGCCACGCCCGCACCTGGGCCGGCCTGACGCGCGACGGTCGCCATGCGCTCGATGCGCACTTCGCGTACCTCAGCGCACTCGCCCCGGACGCAGGCGACCTGGGCTAGACCACGCGCCAGTCGCGGACCAGCACGCCGAGCGCGCGGTCGAACGCCGCCTGCATGTCCATCTGCGGGCGGAGCAGGAACTGCATCCACAGCCCTTCCCAGAGCCCGAGGATGAGCTCGGCGGCGTGGTCCGCCTGCAGGTCGTGGGGCAAGCGCCCCATCGCGATGTCGTGTTCGACCGCGGTCAGGATGGTCTGGTGGAACGCCTCGTAGCGCGTCTGCAGGTAGGGAGCGCTCGGGTGCGTCGGGTCCATCGCCTCCGCGAGCACCATGACGAGCAACCGTGCCATCACGGGGTCGTCGAGGTTCTCCTCGACCAGGCGACGCATGAACTCGAGCACGCCGTGGTCCCGTCCGACGTCCAGGAGGTGCGCGGTCCGGAGGGTCTGCCAGTGGTGCAGGGTGGCCATGACGAGCCCCGGCCACGTGGGGAAGTGCTCGCCGACCTGCTCCAGGGTCATCCCGGCCTCGTCCGCGACGTCCCGCAACGTCGTGCGGCGGTAGGACTGGCGGGACAGCACCCGCAGGGCCGCCTCGACGATGCCGATGCGGACGTCCACGGCCGCGAGCGTCTGGGTGGCCGACTCGGTGGTGTCGGTCGTCGTTTCCATCAGGGTGGTCCTCCTGCGGTGGGCGTCGCGTCATGGGTGGTGCGCGGTCCTTCCATGCAAGCGGTGGCGGGAGCCTGTGGAAAGCGCCCGTTCTGGGGGTCAAGTTGCGGAATGGAACAACCCGGATCGCGGTTCGGGCCTCGTGTGAACCTCTTCGACCCCGCCCAGTTCGGCGACCTCCAGCTCCGCAACCGCATCGTCATGGCCCCGCTCACGCGCACCCGCGCCGGGGTCGACGGCGTCCCGAACGACCTGCTCGTCGAGCACTACGCGCAGCGCGCCGGGCTCGGCATGATCGTCACCGAGGGGACCTGGCCGGTGCAGGAATCCCGCTCGTACCCCGGCCAGCCGGGCATCGAGACGGACGAGCAGGTCGCCGGGTGGGCCCGGGTCGCCGACGCGGTGCACGCCGCCGGGGGCACGATCGTGATGCAGCTCATGCACGGCGGCCGCGTCTCCCACACCGACATCTCGCTGACGCCGCGCATCGTCGGCCCGAGCGCCCTCGCGGCGCCGGGTGAGGCACACACGCCGCTCGGCAAGGCCGAGTACCCGGTGCCGCACGCCCTCACCACCGACGAGGTGCACGTGGTCGTCGAGCAGTTCGTCGCCGCAGCCCGCAACGCGATCCGCGCCGGGCTCGACGGCGTCGAGGTCCACGGCGCGAACGGGTACCTGGTGCACCAGTTCCTCTCGCCCGCGTCGAACGAGCGCACGGACGAGTACGGCGGGACGCCGGAGAACCGGGCGCGCCTCGCGGTCGAGGTGACCGCCGCGGTGGCCGCTGCCGTCGGTGCCGGCCGGACGGGCATCCGCCTCTCCCCGGAGCACAACATCCAGGGTGCGCTCGAGACCGACCGCGACGACCTCGTCGCGACGTACACGGCCGTGGCCGAGGGACTCGCCCCGCTCGGGCTCGCGTTCGTCGACGTGCTCCACGCCGAGCCCGCCGGTGACTTCGTGCAGGGGATCCGGCGCACCATCGGCGCGCCGTTCATCGCGAACAGCGGGTTCAGCGCGCCGACCACCCGGACCGAGGCGATCGGTCTCGTCGAGGCTGGTCTCGCCGACGCCGTCGGGGTCGGGCGCGCCGCCATCGCGAACCCCGACCTCGCCACCCGTTGGGAGCGCGACGCCGAGGAGAACACCCCGAACCCGGCGACCTTCTACGGCACGACGGCCGAGGGGTACACGGACTACCCGGCGCTCAGCGCCTGATCGCACGACCCGACGCCCTCCGACCGCGCACGGACGTGGCACCGCATCGCGTCCGGAACCGGACGTGACGACGGGCGCACGATAGCGTCGACGGCGTGAGCAGTCCCTCCACGACCGGCGGAGCCGCGACGCTCCGCACCGCCGTGCCCCTGACGGTGATGACCTACAACGTCAAGAACCACCACCACGACCCGGCGCACGACTGGGCGGACCGCCTGCCGCTGCTCGTGGCGATCATCCGGCGGAACGACCCCGACGTGCTCTGCGTGCAGGAGGCGTTCCACGCGCAGATGGAGGACCTCCGAGCAGCGCTGCCCGAGTACGGCGACATCGGCCAGGGACGCGAGGGCGGCGAGCGCGGCGAGTACGCGGCGGTGTTCCACCGACGGGACCGCGTGGCGGTCGAGGAGGACGGCGCGTTCTGGCTGTCGGACACCCCGGACGCCGTCGGGTCGAACACCTGGAACACCTCACACGTCCGGATGGCGACCTGGGGGCGCTTCCACGACCTCGTCACCGACGAGCGCTTCACGCTCCTGACGACCCACACCGACTACGTCCAGACGTCCCGGGGCGCCGAGGTGCGCCGGATGAGCGCGGACCTCATCGCCGCGCGCCTCGCCGATGCCTCCGGGCCGGTCGTCGTCACGGGGGACTTCAACGAGGGCGCGGGGCTCGCCGCGGCGTCGGAACGCTTGGCGGTCGCGGGGTTCGCGGACGCCTGGACGCGCGCCGGTTCCGACGACCCCGTGTCGAGCTTCAACGGCTGGGAGCCGCCCGTGGACGGGGGCGTCCGGATCGACTGGATCCTGACGCGCGGACCCGTGGAGGTCGAGGGCATCCGCATCGACCACGACGACCCGAGCACCTGGGCGGCGAGCGACCACTTCCCGGTGGTGGCGCGGCTCGTCCTCGGCGTCTGACGCCCGCCCGCGAGATCGCACTCGTTGCCCCTCTCGGGAGCTCCAGAGCGGCAGCAGGTGCGATCTCGCGGGGACGGGTGGGCATCATGGCGGCGTGCCGATCCAGGTCTTCGACAGCCACCTCCACGTCATCGATCCGCGGTTCCCGCTCGTGCCGAACGAGGGGTACCTCCCGCCGCGGTTCACGGTGGACGACTACCGGACCCGCACGGCGGCGTTCGACGTGATCGGCGGCGTCGTGGTGTCCGGTTCGTTCCAGGGCGTCGACACGACGTACCTCCTCGACGCGCTGGACCGGCTCGGACCGTCGTTCGTCGGCGTCGTGAACGTGCCGACGGACATCGCCGACGACGGACTCCGGGCGCTCGCCGCGGCCGGGGTCCGTGGGATCCGCTGCAACCTGTACCGCGGCGGATCCACGGCGGTGACCGATCTCGTGGCGCTCGGGCGTCGAGCGTGGGACGTCGCCGGCATGCACGTCGAGCTGTACCTCGACGCGGCGGATCTCGCCGAACTCGAGCCGGTGCTCCGGGCGCTGCCTCGTGCCTCCGTCGACCACCTCGGGATGACGCACGCGCACCGGGACGTCCTGCTGCGTCTCGTCGAGCGCGGGCTCCGTGTCAAGGCGACCGGGTTCGGCCGCGTGGACCTCGACGTGCGCGAGACCCTCGCCGCCATCCGCCGGGTGGACCCGCGCGCGCTCCTGTTCGGGACGGACCTGCCGAGCACGCGAGCGCGGCGACCGTTCCGGGACGAGGACGTCGCCGTGGCCGTCGAGGGGCTCGATCCCGACGACGCCCGGGCCGTGCTCGTCGACAACGCGGTCGCCTTCTACCGGGTCGGGACCCCGCTCGACTGAGACCGGCGCGGACTAGCAGTCGTCGGACGAGTGCACCGGCATGGGCGATCCGATGACGGCGACCTCGGTGCCCTTCGTGATCGCGGAGACGCCGTCGACCTCGGCGTCGGAGGCGTCCGGATCGAGGACCCAGCCCTCCTGCAGCACGATCTGCCAGTTCGCGCGGTCACCCGAGGCGTAGGACTCCTTGTCGCGGCCCGAGGCCGTGGCGACGCGCTCGCGGATGTCGTCGCCGACGGTGACACCGTTGGGCCCCTGGAGGTGCACGGTGGCCCCCGACCGTCCGGTGATCGACGCCTTGAGCATGCGGATGTCGACGGCGTTCCCGCGGGTGGACGTCTGCGCGAGGTCGACGACCCGGAGGCCTCGGCCCCACGTGTACGACGTGCTCGCCGGGACACAGGTGCCGCCGTCGCCCACCGCCGTGCGGGTGATCCGCGGCTTGCCGAGCAGTCGACGGAGGAGGCCGACGGTGGCGTCGCCGTCGGTCATCGGCGCGACCGCGACGAGGTCGTCGCCGTCGGACAGCCGGAGCTGCTCGGCGTCGAGTTCGATGACGTCGACGGTCCGCAGGCTGGCGGCGCTGATCGTCGTGTCGGTGCTCGGCTCGCCTTCGGTCCTCAGGAGGCTGGCGGTCTCGACCACGCGCGGCGTGGCGACGGCAGCGCCTGCCCCGTCGGTGGTGGCCCCGGCGATCGCCGCGGTCCCCGGGGTGCTGCATCCGCCGAGCAGCAGCGCACCCACGACGAGCGTGGGCAGCAGCAGCGTTCGAGCGGTCATCACTCGACCGTAGGGGCCGTGGGGGCTCCCGCGACCGGCATTCATCGAATCGCAACGTCCCCGTGTCCGCATCGTGACCTGCGGACCGGTGTCGGCCCTCCGGGCCGACGCTGCCGCAGCATGGGGAGGTACGCGACGATCCCCGCGATCGTCGTCGCGTTGAGCGTGGGCCCGGACGCGATCGCAGGAAAGGGGGGTGCTACTCGTCGTCCTCCGTGCGCTCCCGCCCGAGCGTCGCGATGAGGTCCTCGTGCAGCTCCATCCACACGTCGTGGTACGAGCCGGACAGGGGCCGGGCGAGGGCGTCCCGGTCGCCTCCGCGGTAGGCCGTGATCGCCCGCTCGAGCCGCTCGCCGTACCGACCGAAGCGCGGGTCGACAGCCCCGAGCTGAGCGAGCACGGCTCCGATCTGCCCGTGCACGACCTCGAGGCGCTCCGTGACGTCCGCTCCCGACTGCGCGTCCGCGGTGAGCTGCTTGACGTCGCGGTTCGGGAACAGGAACGACTCGTACACGTCTGCCACGGTGCTGCGCTGTGTGGCGCTGAGTCGGTCGCCCGCGAGGAGCACGGCGCGGGCGCGCCCGGCCGGCGTGAGCGTGTGCATGGCCCGACGTCCCCCGGTCGGCTGGGTGTGTCCGCGCTCGTCGGTGGCGGCGAGTGTCGCGTCGATCGCCGCGGCGTCGAGCCCGGTGCTCTCGGCGATCTGCTCGGTCGTGGCGAACCCGCGGACGCGCAGCGCCTGGAGGACGGCGAACTCGGTCTCGTCGGCGACGAGACCGGTCGAGGCGGTCTCGGGGACGGGGTTGCCCCACGACCCCGTGAGGAACAGTCGTGGGATCATCTCGGTCGCGACCCCGCTGACGATCGTGTCGTAGCAGGCGGCGACCGCGGGGTGGATCCCGAGGAAGTCGTGATCGGCGATGAGCTCGTCGAGCAGGCCGGCGGCGCGGGCGAACGGGAGCGCGAAGCCCGCGGTGTACGTGAGGGCGCCCGCCTCGATCTTCTCGCGGCGGTCCATGCTCGCGATCCGTCCGTACAGGGCGGCGGACTGCGCCTCGATCTGCGTGCGCAGGGCGGCCATGTCCTCGAGCGACAGGACGTCGACGTCGGACATCGGCGCGTCCCAGGTCGGTCGGGTGTACGCCGCCACGCCCTGGATGTACGGCACGTAGTTGGCCGGGTTCGTGAACGCGGTCGAGATGTCGATGACCTGGACGTCGAGGCCGGAGTCCGGGCCGAAGAACATCGCGGTCGTGACGGACCAGGGCAGCGGCGAGGCCGGGTCGTTCCAGTGCCAGGCGGGCTCGTTGAGGAAGATGTCGCGGACGAGGACGAACCCGCCGTCGTCGGTCGGGTAGGGCCCGTGATCCGACACACCGAGCCGGTTGTCGAAGTGGAGCAGGAACCCCATGAGCTCCGCGGCTCCCTGGAACCGCTGGAACGTCGAGCGGTCGGCGTCCGCGCCCAGGGCGATCCGGTCCTGGCTGAAGCGGTCGATCCAGTCGCGGTCGAGGACCTCGGCACGGTACCCCTGCATCGACGTGAGGATCGGGCCGTCGCCCCAGAAACCGTTGTAGAGCCGACGGACGACGCCGAACGCGTCGCGGATCCGGTCGGCCTCGTAGTCGGCGTCGTGCAGGCCGAGCTCGAGCGCGATGCCCCGCCCGAACGACGGCGCGGTGGCGAGCGCCCAGATGTGCAGCATGTTGACCTTGGTGCCGATCTCGCGCTTGGCGATCGACGCGATGTCGACGACGCCGTCGATCCCGATCCGGTCCTCGATCGCACGGAGCCACCGCGGGTGCTGGAACCAGCAGTTCATGATCCCCATGGCCTCGTACTCCTGGCGGGGGATGAGTCCGGACTCGCCCTCGGTGGCACGCGAAGCGAGGGCGTCCCACTCGTTCCAGGTGTAGTAGCGGATCGCCTCGTTGACCTCCTCGCGCGTGAGGTCGCGGTGGATCGACTCCGCGTCGGTGTACAGCACCCGGGTGGTCATCTCGGCCTGCATGACGGCATCGCCCTCGGAACCCTTCGGCACGACGCCACCGAACTTCTCGAGCAGGAGCATGATCTGCGCCAACTCCTCCTGGCTCATCGCCGGGGCGGCGCCCTCGGGCGCCGGGGAGTCGTCGACGGGAGCACCGCGCTCGACGCTCACCCTGCCTCCCGGCCGCGACGACACGTCGAGCCGGATCCGCACGCCGTCGGCGGGGACCACCTCGCCGCGCGGCGTGCGGACGCCCTTGTCGAACGTGACCGACATCACCGCCGGGATGCCGTACTCGCGGCAGAGGATGCCGAGGTGGCTCTCCGGTGCGCCCTGCAGCGTGACGACCCCGCGGATGCCCGCGTTGAGCGCCATCGTCAGGAAGGTCGTGGTGCCGCCGCGGGCGATCACGACGACGTCGGACACGTCGTCGAGGTCGGCGAAGGCGATGACGTCCTCGGGTGTCTCGAGCCACTTCGCCACGCCCTCGACGAGGTCGTCGGTCTCGTAGACCGTCAGGCCGGTGCCGACCTGCTCGAAGGTGGTCTCGTCGTCGGTGAGCTGCTGGGCCATGTCGGTCCTCCGTGTCGGTGCGCTGCGCTGCGCGGTTCGTGGTCGTCGGGTGTTCGGACCGGTCGGTCGGTCGGACGGGTGGTCACGGTGTGACCACCACGCGGAGGACGTCGCCGGCGCGCTGCCGGGCCGCCGCCGCCTCGAGGTCGTCGAGGGACACGACGTCGGTCAGGAACGCGTCGAGCCGGAGGTCCCCGGCACGCCAGGCGTCGACCATGCGCGGGACCTGCCGCCACATGTCGCTCGAGCCGTAGAACGACCCGGTGATCGACTTCTGCTCGTGGAACAGCTCCTGGGCGCTGAACCGCACGGGGTCGTCGCTCCGGCCCGCGCCGACCACGACCACCCGACCACCGCGTCGGACGGCGTCCCACGCGGCCCGGATCGTGCCGGACGACCCGACCGCGTCGATCGCGACGTCGAAGCCCTCGCCATCCGTCAGCGCGGCACCGTCGAGGTCCCCGGGCGCGGCGGTCGTCGTCGCACCGAGCTCCGCGGCCAGGCGACGGCGGTCCGCGCTCGGGTCGACCGCCGCGATCGTGGTCGCACCCGCGATCCGGGCGCCCTGCACGGCGTTGAGCCCGACCGCGCCGGCCCCGATCACCAGGGCGGTCTCGCCCGGGGCGACGTGCGCGGTGTCGACGGCGGCACCGAACCCGGTCGGGACGGCGCAGCCGAGCAGCGCACCGACGGTGAACGGCACGTCCTCGGGCAGCGGCACGAGCGCCGTCACGGGCAGGACGGTCTCCTCGGCGAGGGTCGCGGTGCCCATCCCGGCGACCACGTCCGCACCGCCGGCCGTCATCGCCGCGCCCTGCGCCGACGATCGGGGGCGGTTCCGGCAGATGTACGGTTCGCCGCGGCGGCACGCGGAGCAGTGGCCGCACCGGGGGACCCACGACACGACGACGCGGTCGCCCACCGCCACGGTGTCCACCGCCGGACCGAGGGCGACGACCTCGCCCGCGCCCTCGTGTCCGAGGACGGCCGGGAGCCGCTGCCCGAACGCGCCCGCGGCCAGGGACAGGTCGGTGTGGCACAGGCCCGCGGCGCGGATCCGGACGACGACCTCGCCAGGGCCGGGCGCGCGGTGCTCGACGTCGTCGCGGACGACGAACGGACCACCGGCCTCGGTGACGACGGCGGCCCTCACGCGAGCGGGTCCTGCCCCGCCGCCGCTGGTGCGGCGGTGGTCGCGGTCGGATCGAGCACGGGGTCGCCGAGCACGGCCTTCACCTCGAGGTACTCCTCGATCGCGAACGGCCCCATCTCGCGCCCCAGCCCCGACTGTCCGTACCCGCCGAACGGCGAGACCGGGAGGGCCGGGGTGCGGACGCCGTTCACCCGCACCTGACCGGCACGGATGCGTCGGGCGATCGCCGCCGCGCGCGCCTCGTCCGCCGACCAGACCTCGCTCGACAGGCCGTAGGGGGTGTCGTTCGCCATCCGGACCGCGTCGTCCTCGCCCGCGTGACCCTGCACGACGAGGACCGGACCGAACACCTCCTCGCGGACGATCTCGGCGTCCTCGGCGAGGTCGGTGACGATCGTCGGGCGCAGGAAGAACCCCGTGCCGTCGACGGCGGTGCCGCCCGTGGCGACCGTCGCCCCCGCGGCTCGTGCGGTGTCCACGAACCGGAGGACCTTCGCGCGCTGCTCCGCCGACACGACCGGACCCATCGTCGTCCCGGGATCGAGCGGGTCCCCGAGCACGTACGCGTCGGCGGACTCCGCCGCGATCCGGACCGCGTCGTGCAGCCGGTCCGCCGGCACGAGCAACCGTGTCGGCGCGTTGCACTTCTGGCCCGCGTTCGTGAAGCAGTTGCGCACGGTGGTCCGCACCGCCAGGTCGAGGTCGGCGTCGTCGAGCACGACCGCGGGGGACTTGCCGCCGAGTTCGAGCGTCGCCCGCTTGATCCGCGACCCGGCGACGGCGCCGATGTGCCGACCGACGGCGAGCGAGCCGGTGAACGACACCATGTCCCACGTCTCGTCCTGGAGGAGCGCCTCGCCCGTCGTCGCGCCGGTCCCGGTGACGACGTCGAACACCCCGGCGGGCAGCCCCGCTCGGCGCCCGAGCTCGGCGAGGAACAGCGCGTTGAGCGGCGTGAGCTCGGCCGGCTTGAGCACGACCGTGCAGCCCGCGGCGAGTGCGGGCGCGAGCTTCGCCACGATCTGGTGGACGGGGAAGTTCCACGGCGTGATCGCGAGCACCACGCCGACCGCCTCGCGCACGACGGAGCTGCCCGAGGCGTCGCGGCTGTCCCAGGCGAGCTGCCGGGCGATCGCCGCCGTCGAGCGGAGCACCTTGACGGGCAGGTCGACCTGGACCGCGCGGGACTCCCGGATGGGCATGCCGATCTCGTGCGTCGCGAGCTCGGCGAGGGCGTCACCGTGCCGTTCGAGTTCCGCGGCGAGCGCGTCGAGGAGCCCGGCACGTCGGGACGGTGGCAGCGCCGCCCAGGCGGGCCAGGCCTCCCGGGCATCGAGCAGTGCGCGGTGCGCGAGGTCGGCGGATGCGTCGAGGACGGTGCCGATGATCCGTTCCGTCGCCGGGTCCACGACGTCGAGTGGGGCCTCGTCGTCGGGCGAGACCCAGCCGCCGCCGATGAACACGGAGCGGTCGGGGACGACGACCGCGTCGACGGGAGCGGCGGTGGTGCTGACACCGGTCTCGGGACTCATGCCGCGCCTCCCGTCCGGACCACACGCACCGGCACGCGGTCCCACCCGCGGAACAGGTTCACCCGCAGGCGTTCCGGCTCCCCGTCGAGCTCGAACCGGATCCCGCGGTCGAGCACGGCACCGAAGAACGACCGGACCTCCGCCCGCGCCAGGTGCGACCCGAGGCAGAAGTGCGCGCCCCACCCGAAGCTCAGGTGGTCGTTCGGCGTTCGGTCGAGACGGAAGTCGTCCGGGTCCTCGAACACGGCGGGGTCACGGTTCGCGGCCGAGAACCACAGGACGACCTTGTCGCCCGCGGCGACGTCGCGTCCGTCGATGGTCAGGTCCTCGAGTGCGGTCCGGCGCATCGCGGCGACCGGGCTGACGTGGCGGAACATCTCCTCGACGGTCGTCGGCAGGAGGCCGCGGTCACGTTCCAGCCGTGCCCACGCGTCGTGCTCGTGGAGCGCCACCGTGCCGCCCGAGACGAGGTGCCGCGTGGTCTCGTTCCCGGCCGCCACGAGCACGATGTAGTACGCCGCCAGCTGGTTCCAGGTGAGCGGCTGCCCGGCCACGCTGCCGTTCGCCATGACGCTGATGAGGTCGTCCCGGGGGTCGGCGCGACGCTCCTCGGTGAGGCGCTGGAAGTACCCCATGACCTCGTCCCGCGCTTCGGCGAGGGCGTCGGCGTCGACCAGGTGGTCCGGGTCGGAGCTCGTCAACCGGTTCGTCCAGTCGACCATGCGGGGCGCGTCCGACGCGGGGACGCCGAGGACGCGGGACAGCACGAGCATCGGCAGGCGGGCGCTGATGCGTTCGACCAGGTCGAAGGTGCCGCGGGCCTCCGCCTCGTCGAGCAGGAGCGTCACGGCCTCGTCGATCATGGCCTGCCACTGCTGGATCTTCACGGCCCGCAGGTGCGGGATCGTGACCCGGCGCAGGGCGACGTGCTCCTGCCCGTCCATGTTGTGGAGGCTCTGCAGCGCGCCCTCCACCTTGCGGTCCAGGATCTGGGTGCCCTCGGCGCTCGTCAGCTGCGGCATCTCGCTCGCCGCGGCCTTGACGTCGGCGTACCGAGTGAGCGCCCAGAAGCCCGGCCCGCGGTGCGACGGGGCGTTCCAGTGCACGGGGTCCTGCTCCCGGAGCGCGGCGAACACCGCCATCTCGCGGTCGTCCGCGAACGCGGTGAGGTCCATCAGGTCGACGCCCGCCGTCGGGCTCCCGATCGTCATGGTCGCCAACCGTAGTCGCGTCCGGCGACGAACTGGCTACTGTGGAACACCTTTCCGACCCCAGGAGCGCCGTGATGTCCTCCCCGTCCGAGCCGTGCGTCGAACCGCGGGACCGCGCGCTCGACGACGCCGTGTTCGCGCTCGACCACCACCACGGCGTCCCCGCCCGCGAGCTCCCGGAGCTGCTCGGCGGCAAGGGCGCGGGCCTCGCCGAGATGACCGCGCTGGGACTCGCCGTGCCCCCGGGGTTCACGATCGCGCTGCCGGTCTTCCGTCGGTGGCGTCACGGTGGGTGGCCCTCCTCGCTCGACGCCGTCGTCGCGGCACACGTCGCGGCGCTCGGCGAGCGGATGGGCCGCCGGCTCGGCGACCCGGACGATCCGCTGCTGCTGTCCGTTCGGAGCGGCGCCGCCGTCTCGATGCCCGGGATGCTCGACACGGTCCTCGACCTCGGGCTCAACGACGACACCGTGCGGGGGCTCGCGCGCGCCACCGGGGACGACGCCTTCGCCGAGGACAGCCACCGCCGATTCCTCCGGATGTACGCCACGATCGTCATGGGCGTGTCCGTCGAGGCGCTCGCCGACGCCGAGGACGCCCGCACGCTGCAACGACGGATCACCGAGCTCGCCGGGCGGCCCGTGCCGCACGACCCCGAGCAGCAGCTCCGCGAGGCGATCGCCGCGGTCTTCGCGTCGTGGGACAGCGAGCGTGCCCGCGCCTACCGCGCCCGCGACGGCATCGACGACGACGCCGGCACCGCCGTCACCGTGCAGGCCATGGTGTTCGGCAACCGCGGACCACGCTCCGGGACCGGCGTCGTCTTCACGCGCGACCCGGCCACCGGCGCGCCCGGCCCGTACGGCGACTACCTCGACCGCGGCCAGGGTGAGGACGTCGTCGACGGCAGTGCGCACCCGGTGCCGGTCCGCGACCTCGCCGACCTCGACCCCCAGGTGTACGTCGACCTCATGGCCGCGCTGCGCCGCCTGGAGGCCCACTACCGCCACGTCTGCGACGTCGAGTTCACCGTCGAGGAGGGACGGCTCTGGTTCCTCCAGACCCGCGCCGGCAAGCTCAGCGCGGTCGCCGCCGTGCGCACCGCCGTCGACCTGGTGGACGACCCGGAGGTCGCGCTGACGCCCGAGGAGGCCGTGGCGCGCGTCCCGGAGGAGGTCCGGGAGCGGGCGCGGCGCGACCTCGAGACGGGTGGTGCTGGTGCCGCCACGGAGCACGGTGACGACGCGCACGGTGCTGCCGCCGGCGGGACGCTGCTCGTGACCGGGCTCGGCGCGTCGCCCGGGATCGTCACCGGGGCGGTCGTGTTCTCGTCCGAGGCGGCGCTCGCCGCGGACGGCGACGTCGTGCTCGTGCGTCGTGAGACCAGCCCGAAGGACGTCGTCGGGATGTCCGCCGCGGTCGCGATCGTCACCTGCCGGGGCGGCCTGGCCAGTCACGCGGCCGTGGTCGCGCGGGGGTGGGGTGTCCCGGCCGTGGTCGGCGCCGGTGACCTCGTGCTCACGGGATCCGGGGACGACGCCACCGCGACGGGCCCCTCCGGGGTGGTCGTCCGCGTCGGTGACCTCGTGACCGTCGACGGTGCCTCCGGTCGGGTCTGGGTCGGCTCGCCCGACGCGCGCGACGGGGCGGGCGCCCCCGTGCCTCCCGACCGGGGCGGCGACCGGGCCGCGGCGCTGCGCGCGCTCGAGCGGCTCGACACCTGGGCCGCCGGACGGTGACAGACTGCACCCATGACGGAGTACGTGGTCGACAACACCGGTGACGACCGCGCGCGGGGCGTGGACCTCGTGGACGGCGACCAGCCGCCGATCCGCCTGATCGTGCGGGGCGAGCTCCCGACGACCATCGAGCACGAGGGACGGACCTGGATCGCCACCGACGACGTCGACGAGGAGCCGGGAGCGCTGCCGATCGCGGTGTTCCGGCCCGCCGACTGACGACGGGGCGGGCGGGGACCGGAGCGCCTCCGCCCGGGGGACAACCGCCGCCGGCTGGCCGTGAGCGCGTCCCGGTCTCCCGCGTACCGTCGGGGTCCTCAGCCAGGAGGAGGAGACCCAGACATGACGGACCAGTACACGTTCCAGGACCCGAGCAAGCTCTACGCCGACAAGGTGCCCGACGAGCAGTACCTCGGCGGATCCGGCACCGATGCCGAGATGGCGGAGAACGTCCCCGCCGACCACGGTGAGGAGACCTACCGCGGCTCCGGTCGACTCGAGGGGCGCAAGGCCCTGATCACGGGCGGTGACTCGGGCATCGGCGCAGCGGTCGCGATCGCCTACGCGCGCGAGGGCGCCGACGTCGCGATCGGGTACCTGCCCGAGGAGGAAGAGGACGCCAAGCGCATCGTCGGCCTCATCGAGGACGCGGGCCGCAAGGCCGTCACGCTGCCCGGCGACATCACGGACGCCGCGTTCTGCCGTGAGCTCGTGGCGAAGGCCGTCGACGAGCTCGGTGGGCTCGACATCCTCGTCAACAACGCGGGCAAGCAGCAGCACGTCGAGGACCTCACCGACCTGTCGGACGAGGAGTTCGACGCCACCTTCAAGACGAACGTCTACGCGATGTTCTGGATCACGAAGGCCGCGCTGCCGCACCTGCAGCCGGGCTCGACGATCATCAACACGACCTCGATCCAGGCGTACCAGCCGTCGCCGGCGCTCGTGCACTACGCCTCGACCAAGGGTGCCATCAACACGTTCTCCAAGGGGCTCGCGGGCCAGCTCGCGTCGAAGGGCATCCGCGTCAACGCGGTCGCTCCCGGCCCGATCTGGACGCCGCTGCAGCCGGCGGGTGGCCAGGCCCCCGAGAAGCTGCCCGAGGTCGGCGCCGAGACCCCGCTCGGACGCTGGGGTCAGCCGGCCGAGCTCGCGCCGGCCTTCGTGTTCCTGGCGAGTGGTGAGTCCTCGTTCGTCATCGGCGAGACGCTCCACGTGAACGGTGGCATGCCCACGCCGTGACGCCCGGCGCGTGATCGCCCGGCGCGTGATCGACCGGTCCGCCGGCCGAGCACCGCGACGAGATCGCGCAACACGCCGCTTCCCACCATCGGGAAGCGGCGTGTTCTGCGATCTGGGCGTTCCAAGTCCGGGCCGTCCGGGGGCGTCAGCGGGTGTCAGGGGCGGGGCGCATCCGCGCCATGCGCTGCAGCAGTTCACGTGCGGACAACGCCGCGGCGAGTTCGACCTCGACCGGCTGGATGCCGAAGGCCCGCTCCATCTCGGCCCGGCGCGCCAGGTCGGCGACGGGTACCTCCGGACGCTGCGGCAGCTTCGCGACGGCCTCGGCCGCGGCCTCGAAGGCACCGGCCGGAGCGCCGAGGTGCTCCCACATGAGCCGGACGTCCCGTGCGACCTCGTCCGCGCCGCCACCGAGCTCGAACCCGG
Source organism: Curtobacterium sp. MCBD17_013 (assembly GCF_003234565.1). GTDB lineage: Bacteria > Actinomycetota > Actinomycetes > Actinomycetales > Microbacteriaceae > Curtobacterium. Next base: position 53,015 of record NZ_QKTU01000008.1, read on the forward strand.
TGCTCGCCATCTGCGCGAGGCCCTGTGCCAGATCGTCGGGGGACATGGCGTCCATCCTCGCACCGCGATCCCGGCGCCGCGCCAGCGGTGTCCCGCCGGCCCGGTCCGTGCCGGCCCGGTCCCGACGGCGCGGTCCCGACGGGACGTGGGTCAGCGCTGCCGACGGAGGCCGTGACGCGGCGTCGCGGATCCGGACGACTCGGGCGCGTCGACGGTGAGCCGACGGCGACGCGCCAGGGCGAGCACGGCGATCCCCGCCAGGAGCAGGGCCGAACCGAGCGCGATCGCCGGGCGGTCGTCCTGCCCGGTGAACGCGAGGGAGCCCGATGTGTCGGTCGCAGCGGCAGCAGCCGGTACGGCGCTCGCTCCGGCCGGGGACACGCGCGCGGTGCCGCCCGAGGGGGACGGCGTCGGCGTCGCGATCGGCGCGACGGCAACGGCGACGCCCTGCCCCATGCCGCCCGCGCTCGCCTGGATCATCTGTGCACCGGCATCCGTCGTGGCGGTCGTGCCGTCGGTGGCGCGGGTGGTGACGGTCGCCACGTTCTGCTCGGTGCGGGACGGACCGTCCCCGTTCGCCGTGCGCTCGGAAGCCGCGATCTCGACCCGGTACTGGTCCGCGACGGTGAGTGTGGGCCAGGACACGGTCACGCTGGTGGTGGAGCAGGTGACCGGGATCCCCGACCCGGGAAGGTCGGCGATGTGCGTGTAGACGCCGTCGACGTAGGAACCCTCGGAGAGCTGCACCGTGGCGCAGTCGAACTGCCAGGTCTGTCCGGCGGGAACGGCGTCGGTGGTCGTGGCGGAGGCGAACGGGCCGTTCGGGGTGTCGATGTGCCAGACGACCGCGTCCGTCGGGTTCGTCCGGCCCTGGTCGGGCCGCGCCCACGTGCCGTACTTCGACGCGGCCGCCGGGTCACCCCAGGCCGGGCCGGTCGGCGTGATCGGCGTCGTGAACTGCCGCCCGTCACTCGTCGTCGAGGTGATCGGGGTGGTGACACCGCCCGGGGTCGTCGTGCCGTTGAAGTCCGACTGGACGTACGCCGTGCCGCAGGTGTCGCGGTGCGTGTCCACGTAGTTCGTGAACGTGAACGAGACGATCCACGGGGTGCTCGATGCGATCGTTGCCGTCGCCACCGTCGCGCCGGTCGCGGGGTCGTCGAGTTCGAAGCCCGTCGGCAGGTGGCCGAGGTGGTCGCTCAACGTGAGGCCGAACGTGTCGCCGGCGTGGGCGTCGGCGGGCGCGCACCAGTCGATGGACGTGCGGAGCTGACTGCCGAGCGCCGGCGTGGTCGGGCTGACGGTGACGTTCGTGATCGCGCCGGAGACCTCGGTGGCGTGGGCTGCGGGGCCGGCGGCCAGGACGAGGGCGCCCGCGACGGCGAGGGTGACACCGCCCACGATCGGGATCCGGACACGGCGGACGAGGGCATGCTTCGGGTACATGGTGCTCCTGGGATACGGGGTCGCGGGTTCGGGGCCCGCGTCGGGTGTGGTCATGCTACGTCGTCGCTCCCGATACCCCGAGGGCGCCGCCCCCCGGTTGTCCCCTGAAGAGAGGACCCCCGGACCGGGGGGTGCGGAAGAAACCTTCTGGGCGGTTTGATCGTAGGGACGGACACGACGTCCGCCAGACCGGACCAGGGTGCCAACGTCGTCCGCCCTCCCGTCTCCACGAAGGGGCATGATGCTCGACCACACCAACGCGGACACCGCGGCCGCTGCCGCCGCAGCCCAGACGCTCCACCTCCGCGTCATCATCGTCGACGGGGCCGTCGACCTGCTCCACGAGGTGCCCTTCCACGAGGCCCGTCCGGACGCCGTCGCCGCCCGCATCGGCATCTCGCTCGAGGAGCTCCACCAGCACTTCCCGTCGTGGGACGGCCTCGTGCTCGCCGCCGTCGACCGGTGGAACGGCCAGCGCACCGAAGCCATCGAGCACACCCTCGGCGACGTCAGCACCGTCGAGTTCCTCCGCGCGATGGTGGCGTCGAACGTCCGGCAGCCCGCGCTCATGCGCCTGCTCGTCGCCCTCGCGAGCGTCGCGAGCGACTGCACGCACCCCATGGCCCCCTACCTGCAGTCGCGGTACCAGCTGTTCGTCACGCAGATCCGCCGCGGTCTCGAGCACGACGTCGCCGTCGGTCGTGCACCGCACACCATGGACCCCCGTCGCGGCGCGGAGCAGCTCATCGCCCTCTACGAGGGCCTGCAGCTGCAGGCCCTGCTCCGGCAGGACCTCGACCTGATGTCGGCGTTCGACCGGGCGGCCTCCCGCCTCGAGCGCGGTTGGGAGGAGCGGTACCAGGTGCGCGCTCCGCTCACGCCGTCGACGTGGGTCGACGACGCCTGGTCGCTCTGAGTCACGGCGAACGCCGCCCGGACCGCCCTGGGCCGTCGCGCTGACCTACGCCGTCAGACCGCGACGCTGAGGCAGCGGCGGAGACCGCGGAGACCGCTCCGGATCCGCGTCTTCGCGGTGCCGACCGGGACGCTCAACCGGTCGGCGACCTCCAGGTCCGTGAGCCCGTCGCGGTACCGCAACAGCACGGCGGATCGCTGGTTCGGCGTGAGGCCGGCGAGCGCGTTCCGCACCGCGACCCACTCGGCCAGCACGTCCAACCGCTCGGCGGCGTCGTGGTCGACCGGCTCGAAGTCCCGCATCCCGACGCGGATCTCCCGCTGCCGGGTGCGCTCGATGGACCGGACCCGGTCGACGGCGCGGCGGTGGGTGAGGGTCTGGAGCCAGCTCGTCGCCGAGGCGCGCGCGGGGTCGTACGGTGTCGTGTCGTCGGACCAGACGTCGAGGAGGACGTCGTGCACGACCTCCTCGGCCTGGGCGTGGTCGACGAGCGTCCGGCGGGCGAACGACACGAGGCGCGGCGTCAGCCGGACGTAGAGCTGGCGGAAGGCCTCGCGGTCGCCGCCGCAGACGGCGATGAGCAGCGCGTCATCGCTCGTCGTGACGGGGTCGGTGGTCGGTCGACGGTGCAGCATCTCGGGTCCGTCTCGGGTGTCGTGATCTCGGGTGGTCCTGTCGACGCTGACTCCGCCGACGGGGTACGACGGCTGCGTCTCGTCTACTCGTGCCTCCTGGACCGGCTCGGAGGCACCGTTCGGGCCGTGCTTCCCCGATGCGCCCCGAACTGGGTGTCCCGCTCGCGGCGGTCGTGGGTGGAATCTGGGTCCTACCCCTGATCCCCACCTGAGGAGAACCGTCGTGCTGTCCACCGTCTACACCAGTTCCGCGACGTACCCGTTCACGGATGACGACCTGGCGGTCCTGCTCCTGAACAGCCGCGCGAACAACGCCCGTGCCGGTCTGACCGGCGTCCTGCTGCACCAGGACGGGCAGTTCATGCAGGTGCTCGAGGGCCCCGACGACGCCGTGCGCGAGCGCTACGCGATCATCGCGTCGGACCCGCGGCACGGTGCGGTCCAGCTCGTCGCGCAGGAGTCGATCGCCGAGCGTCGGTTCCCGGCGTGGACCATGGGGTACCGCGCGGTCGTCGACACCGGCGCCGACGACCTGCCCGGGTTCGACGACTTCTTCAGCGCCCCCGCGGCCGGTCGGACGTCGGAGACCGCGGCGCGGGTGCAGGACCTCGTCGCGCAGCTCGGTGACGAGGACCCGACCGCGGCCTGAGCCCCGGCGCAGGAGGCGGATGTCGGCGATCCTCGGCGCGCCGTCCGCGGGACGACGATGATGAACGGGTCCGTTCCGGGCCTCGGGGCCCACGCGAGGAGGCCCCATGCAGCTGTACGCCACCGATCCCGTCCGTCGTGTGCGGCAGCTGGTCGCCGACGTGGTCGCCCTCGTCGCGATCGTCCTGGCGGTCCTGCTCGGGCGCGCGGTCGGGGCGTCGATCGCCGCACTCGGTGACGTCGGTCGGCGCGTGCAGGACGCGGGTGAGGGTTTGCGCAGCACCATGTCGCGGGCGGCGGACCGCATCGCCGACCTGCCGTTCGCGGGCCGTGCCGTGAGCGCGCCGTTCCGGAACGCGAGTGACGCCGCACGGACCCTCGTCGCCGCGGGGCGCGACCAGCAGGAGGCAGCCCACCACGTCGCGGTCCTCGTCGGCGTCGTCGTGGCGGGCCTGCCCGTCCTCCTCGTCGTCGTCCTGTGGCTGCGCCGGCGGGGCGGCTTCGTGCGGCGGGCGGCCGCGGTCCGGGCGTTGCTGCGCACACCGCTCGGACTGGAAGCCCTCGCGGCACAGGCGTTGGCGCACGCGCACCCCCGCACGCTGCGTGCCGTGGAACCCACCGTGGTCGAGCGGTGGCGGGACGGGGAGCCCGACGCGGTCCGGGTCCTCGCCACACTCGCGCTCCGCGACGCCGGGGTGCCGCTCCGGCTCCTGCCGCGCTGACGTCGACCGGAGACGCAGGGAGTCAGTGCGATCCTGGTGTGTCCACAGGAAACGCACCGAGTCCCAGAAGGATCAATGCACCAGCTCCACAGCACCACCCGTTCCACCCGATTCGTGGTCGGCGCCGCGACCGCACTCGCAGCGGCCGCACTGCTCGCCGGCTGCAGCTCGAGCACCTCCGCCGGTTCCTCCGGCTCCACGTCGGCCTCCTCCGCATCGGGGTCGTCGTCCTCGTCGAAGCTGCCGGCGAACTTCCCGAAGGCCGTGCCCGTCGTCAAGGGCGACGTGATCGTCGCCCGCGGCAACGCCAGCGACGGCTGGAGCGCCACCGTCTCGCCGAAGGGCGGGAAGGGCTTCGCACAGGCGGGCCAGGCACTCGCGTCTGCCGGCTTCACCAAGCAGGGCGGCGGCACCGCCACGCAGGCGACCTACACCAGCGACCGCTACACCGTGAGCATCAGCACGCCCGGCTCGTCCGTGACGTACATCATCTCGACGCGCTGACGCGCTGACGCGCTGACGCGCTGACGCGCTGACGCGCTGACGCGCTGACGCGCTGACGCTCGATCGCGCCGACCGGATGGAGGCCCGGAGTGGCCTCCATCCGGTCCGCTTTGCGCAACCCCCCGGACGGAGATCGCTAGACCGTCTAGCTTCATGTCATGTTGATCCCCAGCGTGTTCGACTTCGAGCCGGACCGCCTCCGTAGCTACTCGGCGTCGCGCATCGACCGGCTCCTGCAGGACCGGCCCGTCGAGTACCTGGCGCACCTGTCGGTGGCGCGGCAACTCGACACGTGGATCGCGCAGACGCTGGCGGACCCCGACCCGGACGACGAACGGTTCGACGCCGGGTTCGTTGCGGCCCTCCGCGCGGTCCGTGACTGCCTGCGCCAAGGGGACTTCACGCCGGGTGGCCTCCACGGCAGCCGCCCGAGGGACGGGGCCGGAACAGGCCCCGACCCCGACCCCGACCCCGACCCGGGCGCGGCGGCGGGCGGCACCCCCGGGACCTGAACCGCCCCCGCAGCTGAGCGCAGTGACCGACGGCGCTCAGACCTCGCCGGCCCGAGCCCCCGCCCACAGGTCGATGCCGGCCGAGTCCACCGCGTGCTCGTCGATGGCGCGCAGCTCGTCCTCCGTGAAGGACAGGTGGTCGAGCGCCGCGACGTTCTGTTCGACCTGCTCGACCCGCGAGGCGCCGATCACGAGCGAGGTCACCCGCTCGTCGCGGAGGGCCCACGCGAGTGCGAGCTGGGCGAGGGACTGCCCCCGAGCGGCCGCGATGTCGTGCAGCGCCCGGAGGTGACCGACGACCTCGGGCGTGATGACCGAGGGGTCGAACGAGGTGCCGGCGGCGGCGCGGGTCCCCTCGGGCACGCCGTCGAGGTACTTGCCCGTGAGCAGGCCCTGCGCGAGCGCCGTGAACCCGATGACCCCGAACCCGAGCTCGTCCGCGGCGTCGAGGAGGCCCTCGGTCTCGATCCAGCGGTTGAGCATCGAGTACGACGGCTGGTGGATGAGCAGCGGGGTGCCGAGGTCGCGGAGGATCGCCGCCGCCTGGCGGGTCCGCTCCGTGTCGTACGAGGAGATCCCGACGTAGAGCGCCTTGCCCTGTCGGACAGCCGTGTCGAGCGCGGTCATGGTCTCCTCGAGCGGCGTGGAGGCGTCGAGGCGGTGCGAGTAGAAGACGTCCACGTAGTCGAGGCCCATGCGCTGCAGCGACTGGTCGAGCGATGCGAGCACGTACTTCCGACTCCCGCCGCCCTGCCCGTACGGACCCGGCCACATGTCCCAACCGGCCTTGGTCGAGATGACCAGCTCGTCCCGGTACGGGTGGAGGTCCTCCCGCATGATGCGGCCGAAGTTGATCTCCGCGGCGCCGTAGGGCGGCCCGTAGTTGTTCGCGAGGTCATGGTGCGTGATCCCGAGGTCGAACGCCCGCCGGCTGATCGCGCGCTGGGTCTCGAACGGTCGGTCGTCACCGAAGTTGTGCCAGTACCCGAGTGAGAGCAGCGGCAGGTCGAGGCCGGACCGGCCGGTCCGGCGGAACGGCATCGAGTCGTAGCGGTCGTCACGGGCGACGTAGGTCATGGGGATGTGCCTCCGAGCGGGGTGGGGATCAGGGGTCCAGCCTCGCACGGCGGACGGAGGGGTGGGTCTCCCCACGGATCGACGCCGGCGCAGCGGTGGACCGGACCCGGCTCGGTCCCGACGCCCTGCGTGAGCGCGGCGAGTTCTCGGAGCGCCGAGCGACGCTCGTCCTGCTCGTGCTCCTGGTCCGCGACGAGGTCACTCAGGGGTACCCGACGGTGTCGACCTGGCTTCTGGAACGGGATCGCACCCGCTTCGAGGAGCCTGACCAGGGTGGGCCGGGAAACGCCGAGCTGGTCGGCGCCTTCGTGTGTCGTCAGCTGCATCCGCGACGGGATCACGGCCACCCCGTTGCCCGCGGCCAGGGTGTTCGCGACCTGTTCCACGACATCGAAGATCTCGGCCGGTATGAGGCGTTCGCGGCCGTGTCGAACGACGCGCGGCGGGCCACACGTAGCCTGGATCGGTGCCGTCCTCCTCCCGGTCCTGTCCGTCCGTCACGCGCCCCGTCGCGATCGGTTCGGCGGACTGACGTGGCCGTCGACACCGCCGAGGACGTCCTCGGCGCACTCGCCCGCACCCCGGGCGACCTCGCCGCCGCTCGACGCGTCGCGCGCCGGTACGCGACCCTCGGTGACGGCGAGGTGGGGGCGCTGCTCTGGAGCGAGGTCGAGGACGCACGGCTCGTGGCGGTGCTGCTGCTCGTCCAGCGGTTCCGGGACGGTGACGACGCGACCAGGTCGGTCGTGGTGGAGGACTACATGGCAGCGGCCCACAGCGAGCGCGTCGACAGCGACCTCCTCGTCGAGGTCAGTGCGGAACACATCGTGGGCGCGTGGCTCGCGGACCGTCCGCGTGGCCCGCTGTTCGCGCTCGCCAAGAGCGACGTCGTCTGGGAGCGGTGCATCGCGGTCAGCGCGACCCTGGCGTTCGTGAAGCGCGGTGAGGCCGCCACCGCGCTCGACATCGTCGGCAGGCTCGTGCGGGAGCGGAACGAGCACGTGCGGCGTGCCGTGGCGCTCGTCCTGCGCGGGGTCGGCAAGTGGGCCTCGCACGAGGAGCTCGTCGCGTTCCTCGAGTCGAACGCGAGCGGGATGGACCGTGCGCTGCTCAGTGCGGCGACGGAGCACCTGTCTGCGGCTGCGCAGGTGCGGTTCCGCCGGTAGGAGCGTCGGCGGGGTAGGTCCACGAACTGCCGCGCTGCTGGAGGGTCCCGAGCACCCGGCGGATCTTCGGCAGGCGGTCGTGCACCTGCCAGGTGCTCCACGCACCGATCCCGACGAAGACCGCCGCGAACAGGATGCCGAGCGCGACCTGCCCGGTCACGACCATCGTCACGGCGAGGACGGCGAAGGCGCCGAACACCACGGGGTTCAACCAGCGGTCGCGGCGGAACTGTCGGTCCCACCGCTCGAACTGCGGGGTCCAGTGGCGTGGGTCCGCGTCGTCAGGCACGCTCCCGGTCTTCAGCGACCGCTGCATCTCGAGGAGCTGTTCCGTCCCGCCCGCTCGCCGTCGTCGAACCGCCACGCTCACGGTCACGAACACGGACATGGGGACGGCGTAGAACAACGCGGACACGAGCTGGTCGTCGGGGTTCCGGTGCGGGTGCTGGAGCGAGCTGAGCCCGTACCACAGCACGAACAGGACCACGAACGCCATCGGTGCGTAGGCCCAGAGTGGCCATCGTCGGAACAACGGCAGCATCGGTGTCTCCTTTGGGTCGGATCGACCCGATCCTGCTCTGCACTGAGGATGCGTCATCCTGCTCGTACCCCGGTTGCTCGGCCGGGCGTCAGGAGCACGGGGCCGTGCCTGAGCAGACGACCGGGAAGGGGGACGCGAGTGCTGGATGTGCCCTGCACGCACCGGGCGGCACCCGTGCTGGACGCGTACCGATGAAGTCGGCGCGGGAGGGGCCTCCCGGCCGACCGCTGCGGCACCGCCGCAGCCCGACGAGCTGGAGGAACCATGCGCGCACTCACCTGGCAGGGGACCGAGAAGGTCTCGGTCGAGACCGTCCCCGATCCCACGATCCAGGAGCCCACCGACGCGATCATCCGGATCACGTCGACGGCGATCTGCGGGTCCGACCTCCACCTGTACCGCGTGCTCGGGCCGTACATCGACAAGGGCGACGTGCTCGGCCACGAGCCCATGGGGATCGTCGAGGAGGTCGGTTCGGGCGTGACGAACCTCGCTCCGGGTGACCGCGTCGTGATCCCGTTCAACATCTCGTGCGGGCACTGCTGGATGTGCACGCACGGGCTGCAGTCGCAGTGCGAGACGACGCAGGTGAAGCAGTACGGCAGCGGTGCCGCGCTGTTCGGCTACACGAAGATGTACGGCCAGGTGCCGGGTGGGCAGGCGGAGTACCTCCGGGTGCCGCACGCCGACTACGGGCCGATCAAGGTCCCCGCGACCGGCCCCGACGACCAGTACCTGTTCCTCAGCGACATCCTCCCGACCGCGTGGCAGGGCGTGGCGTACGCCGACGTGCCCGAGGGCGGGACGCTCGCGGTGCTCGGGCTCGGCCCCGTCGGGCAGTTCGCGGCCCGGATCGGCAAGCACCTCGGGTACCGCGTGCTCGCCGTCGAGCCGGAGCTCGTCCGCCGCGAGATGGCGGCGAAGTACGGTGTCGAGACGTTCGACATGTCGGACGACGTGGTGGAGCACCTCGTGGATCTCACCGACGGACGCGGGCCGGACGGCGTCGTCGACGCCGTCGGTATGGAGGCCCACGGTGACGCCGTCGCCGGGTTCGCCCAGCGGGCGGCCGGGCTGCTGCCCGACAAGCTCGCGCAGAAGGCCATCGAGACCGCGGGCGTCGACCGGCTCGTCGCGGTGCACGCGGCGATCGACCTGGTCCGGCGCGGCGGCACGGTCTCGCTCAGCGGTGTCTACGGCGGAACGGCCGACCCGATGCCGATGATGACGCTGTTCGACAAGCAGATCACGGTCCGTGAGGGACAGTGCAACGTCCGCCGCTGGCTCGACGACCTCATGCCGCTCGTCGAGGACCCGTCCGACCCGCTCGGCACGCTCGACCTGACGACGCACCGCGTGTCCCTCGAGGACGCCCCGCACATGTACGAGGTGTTCCAGAAGAAGGAGGACGGCTGCGTCAAGGTCGTCCTGACCCCCGGCGCTCCGGCATGACCCGCGTCGCCGTCGTCGGCGCCACCGGCAACGTCGGCACGGCGCTGCTGCGCCGCCTGCAGGCCGAGGAGGCCGTGACCGGCATCGTCGGCATCGCCCGACGGATCCCGGACCGGTCGGCCGACCCGTACGCCGGGGTCGAGTGGCACAGCGTCGACGTCGGCGCCGACGGTGCCGTGGCGGCCCTGACGCCGCTCCTCGAGCACGTCGACGCCGTCGTCCACCTGGCTTGGGCGCTGCAGCCGACGCACGACATCCCGACGCAGTACCGCGTCAACGTCGAGGGGACGGCCGCTGTGCTCGAAGCGGCCGCCGCCGCGGGCGTGGGGCAGGTCGTCGTGGCGTCGTCGGTCGGCACCTACCGGGCTGCGGACAAGCGGCTGCGCGTGGACGAGTCCTGGCCGGTCGACGGCATGGCCACGGCGACGTACAGCATCCACAAGGCGCTCAACGAGGCGGCCCTCGACGAGTTCGCCGACACCCACCCCGACATCGTGGTCACCCGCCTGCGCCCGGGGTTGGTCTTCCAGCAGCCGGCGGCAGCGGAGATCCGGGGGCTGTTCCTCGGGCACCTCGTCCCCATGCGCGTCGTCCGCGCGGCCCGGTGGGCGGTGCTCCCGCTCCCGGGACCGTTCGTGTTCCAGGCGGTGCATGCCGACGATCTCGCCGACGCGTACTGGCGGACGATCGACCAGCGGGCGGCCGGCGCGTTCAACATCGCCGCCGGGCCGGTGCTCACGCCACCGCGGCTCGCCGCGGTGCTCGGCATGCGTCGCGCCGTCCGGATCCCGCTCCGACTGCTCCGCGCCGTCGTCACCCTGACGTGGCACCTGCGGATCCAGCCGACCGACGCCGGTTGGATCGACATCGCGGCGAACGTGCCGATCATGCGGACCGACAAGGCGCGCGAGGAACTGGGGTGGGAGCCACAGCACACCGCGGTCGAGGCCTTCGCCGACCTCGTCGAGGGGTTCCGGCAGGGCTCGTCCGTGCCCGCGTCGGGGCCGCTCCGCGGCTGAGGGACAGCGCGGGTGCCGCGACCGGTGACGCCTGGGAGGGGCTGTCCCCCGTTCCCAGGAGTCATGACGCACCGGGTGTGGTGCGAGCACACTGTGGGCCGGACGACGCACACCGCGTCCGACCCGGGACGGCCCGGACGGGCCCCGAGGAGGAACCCATGAGCAACGCCGATGACGGCCGCCAGACGACACCGGCGGTCCCACTCACCAACCCGAACGACGGCGAGCACGTCCCCGAGCACCGGGCGCCGGTGGACGACCGGGGTCCCGCCGACGACGGGGCCGACCTGCACGACCGTCCCGTGGCGCACGAGGACCGGGACCGTGCCGTGGCGCACGAGGACCGGGACCGTGCGCCCTTGACCCGGCAAGAGGTCGTCGGACGCCAGAAGGAGGAGTTCGGCGGCTTCAAGTTCGGATCGGCCTTCTTCGGGTGGCTCACCGCGATGGGCACGGCCGTCATCCTCACGGCGATCCTCGGTGCGATCGGCGCCGGACTCGGCCTCGGCATCACCGGCGGGAACGCGAACCAGGTCGGCAAGGCCGCCACGTCGAACGCCGGCACCGTCGGACTCATCGGCGCCATCGCGCTCGCCGTGATCCTGTTCGTCGCCTACTACTGCGGCGGGTACGTCGCAGGGCGCATGGCACGGTTCGACGGCGTCAAGCAGGGCCTCGCGGTCTGGTTCTGGGCCGTCGCCATCGCGATCGTCGCTGCGATCGTGGTCGCGATCGCTGGCACGCAGGCGAACTTCCTCCAGCAGGTGAACGCGTTCCCGCGGATCCCCGTAGACGAGGGCAGCCTCACCGTCACCGGGATCATCACCGTCGTGGTCGCCCTCGTCCTCAGCCTGGTCGGCGCGATCGTCGGCGGTCTCGCCGGGATGCACTACCACCGCAAGGTCGACCGCGTCGGGCTGGAGCGCCCCGTCGACTGACCGGTGACCGGGTGCGATGATCGGGGCATGCCCGAGCACCGCACCCGGCCGCCCCGACACGAGGACGTCGCCCCCGTCGAGCTCGAGCCCGGCGGGGGCGACGTCCTGCTCCCCGGCGATCTCCTCGAGGGGCGGGACATCCGTGACCTCGACGTCGTGGACCGTGCACTGACCGGACTCGTCGTCGAGGAGTGTCGCATCGGCACGATGCGAGCCGGCGACGCGGACCTCGGCATGCTGCGTGTCCGGGACACCGTGGTGGACGTGCTCGACGCGCCCGTGTTCCGCACGCCACGGTCCACCTGGCGGTCTGTCGTGATCCGGTCCGGCCGGATCGGGTCGGCCGAGTGGTACGACTCGACGTTCGACGACGTCCGCGTCATCGGCACCAAGCTCGGGTTCGTCAACCTGCGTGCCGCGACCCTCCGTGACGTCACGTTCGAGGACTGCACGATCGAGGAACTCGACCTCGGCGGCGTCGTGGCCGACCGCGTCGCGTTCCCGGGCTGTCGGATCCACGAGCTCTCCGCAGCGGGGTCCCGCCTCCGGGACGTCGACCTCCGAGGCGCCGACGTCGCGGTCGTCGCGGACGCGGCGGCGCTCCGCGGTGCGACCGTGTCCGAGGTTCAGTCCGCGTTGCTGGCGACCTCGTTCGCTCGCGCCCTCGGGGTCGTCGTGGACTGACCCGAGCGCCCCTGCCCGCTGCCCACGTGTTCGTACCGGCTGGCGACGCGGTCCGCACCGGTGAGCCCGGCCTCCCGGATCGCGCTGGCGGAACGACCCGCTGCCCGCAGGAGCGCGTCGGCCGACGCGCCCATCGTCGCGAAGCGGTCCAGGGTCCCGACGGCCGCGCTCGCGGCGAAACCCTCGTGGTCGCCGAGCGCGGTCGTGACCTCGCGCACGCCCGCGAACTGCGCGACGAGCATGCGGGCCTCGAACGGCACGTCGGTGCACGCCGGGAGCTGCCCGAGCGCGATCGCGCGGGTCAGGGCGTTCCGGCAGCGCCCGACCCAGCCGAGGTAGGGCGGGGGCATCCGTGTCGGGATGAGCGGCGCCTCACGTTGCAGGCGCATGGCCGCCCGTGCGATCACGTTCGACTCCTCCTGGATCGCGACGTGGACCGTCGACCGCGCCAGTTCGTCGAGGGGTGCGTCGAGGTCGACCGGGGCCGCGGCGAACACGCCGTTCTCGTACGCGATCGCGAACAGGTCGTCGACCAGGTCGGTCTTCGACGCGAAGTGGTAGCTCACGAGGCTCTTCGCGACGTCGGCGCGGGCGGCGACGGATGCGTACGAGGTGGCCTCGTACCCCCGTTCCTCGAACTCGGCGGCCGCCGCGAGCAGGATCGTCCACCGGGTGCGGCGTCGCTGGTCCTCGCGGATGCCCATGGGCAGAACGGTAGCGCGGCGACGGCCGCCGCGGCAGGGTCCCCCCGAACTGGGTGGGCGCTCGGACGGGATCATCCCCACGGAGGATTGCCCTGGACGACCGTCCTGTGGAATCCTTCCAGGACACGCAGCGGCTCGACCCGAGAGCTGCGGGACCGCGTGGACGTACCAGTGGGGGGACGTCCACGGCGGTCGTGGTGCCCCGCCCCGCGCGCGCCGTCCGAGTGTTCGGTACGCGCGGGGACGGGTGTCGAGCGCGCCGGGTGAACCGTGGGGTGACGCCCCCGTCCTCGGGACGCGCGATGCGTGGCGGAGCCGCGCCGGGCCTCCCGGTCGTGACGGAGCATCGCTGCCGTGCGTCGTGCTGTGGATCCCTCCGGGCACGTCGGCGCCGCGCCGTTCCGTCCGGACATCGAGGGGCTCCGGGGCATCGCGGTCGCACTCGTCGTCGCGGCCCACGTGCTGGATCGACCGGTCGGCGGGTTCGTCGGGGTCGACGTGTTCTTCGTCGTCTCCGGGTTCGTCATCACGACGGGGTTGCTCCGGGAGGCCCGTGCGACCGGCACGGTCGACCTCGCCGCGTTCGCGCTCCGGCGGGCACGGCGCGTGCTGCCGGCCGCGGTGCTCACCGTGCTCGTCACGGTCGCCCTGGCCTGGGCCGTCGACCACCTGGCGCGGGCGAGCGCGGTCACGTGGGACGGCGTCGCCTCGATGCTCATGGTCCAGAACTGGCATCTCATCCGCGCCGCCACGGACTACTTCGGGGACAGCGGGGCGGCCTCGCCGCTGCAGCACTTCTGGTCTCTCGCGGTCGAGGAGCAGTTCTACGTGTTCTGGCCGTGGGTCGTCGTCGGCGCGGTCGCCCTCGGACGCCGCCGGTCCCGGCGTCCCGGCGCCCTCGCCGATCGCGGCACCAGCGAGCGGATCGTCCACCGAGTGCTGTCGATCGCACTCGGGGTGGGCTGCGCCGTGTCGTTCGCGATCGCCTGCTGGGAGACCCGGGCGAAGCCCGAGTGGTCGTACTTCTCGTTCGAGTCACGCGCCTGGGAACTCGGTGTGGGAGCCGCCGCGGCGGTGGCCGAGCCGCGCGTCGCCGCTCGGCTCGGTGTCGGCGCGGCGAGCGTGGTGACCGCGGCGGGGCTGGCCGCCGTGCTCCTGGCCGGGGCCGTCGACACCCCCAGCATGCCGTTCCCCGGACCGGCCGCCGCGCTCCCGGTCCTCGGCGCCGCGGGGGTGGTCCTCTGCGGCGCGACCGCAGCGCCGCGGGTGCTCGCGGCGCTCACCAACCCGGTCAGCCGAGCGGTCGGCCGTTGGTCCTACGCGCTCTACCTCTGGCACCTGCCGGTGTGGTCGTTCCTGCACGCCGTCGCACCACGCAGCCGAGCCGTCGTGCCCACGGTCGCCCTCGGGATCACCCTGGTGCTCGCCGTCCTCACCGTCCGGTTCGTCGAGCGGCCCTTCCGGTACGGGCGCACACGCCCCAGCCCCCGTCCCGGCACGCCCGGGAGGCCCGTGCGCGCCCAGCCGGGTCGGCTGCGGACCACCCGTGGCACGCTCGTCGTCGCACTCGCCTCCGCGCTCGTGCTCGCGCTGTCGGCCGCGCAGTTCGTCGCGCCGGGGCGCCTGACGGGCGTGGACGACCTGCCGGACCCGAGCCCGCAGCACGTGGCGTCCTTCCGATCCGCGACCGCGCTGCAGCGGGCGGTGCGCGCGGCGGTCGACGACGGCGCGTGGGGCGCGACCGTCCCCGACCTGGACCAGGTGAGTGCGGCGGCCGCGGCGGCTCGACGGCTGCAGGCCGACGGCTGTCTCAACGACCCCGTGGGGACGACGCCGAGCACGCTGACCGCTGCGGCGACCCGCTGCACGTTCTCCGACGGTCACGCTGCGCGGACCCTGGTGGTGGTCGGCGACTCGATCGCCATCAGCTGGCTGCCGGGCATCGTCGACGCCGTCCGCGGTCGGGGCTGGCGCGTCGTCGGGATCGGCCTGGAGAGCTGCCCGGCATCGATCGTGACGACCACCGACGCGGGCCGCCGCCCCGCCTTCGCGACCTCGTGCGACGCCGCCCGGGAGGCCGCGCTCGCCGAGGTCCATCGGCTCCGGCCCGACCTGGTGGTCGCGTCCTCCGCCGCCGGCGGGTACGACCGGCAGCCCGCCGCCGCCCGGGGTCGTGTGTGGAGCGACGGCACGCGCCTCCTCGCCCGGCGCCTGACGGGCGACGGCGCCCGGGTCGTCCTGCTCGGGTCGCCACCGGAGGGGACGCCCATCAGCGCCTGCGCGGTCCGGGTCGCCGGCCCGGCGACCTGCCTGTCGACGCCACCGGCGACGTGGGCACCGAAGCGAGCGGCCGAGCGGCGCGCGCTGGCGGACGTGCCGCGGGCCTCCTTCGTGGACACCGCCTCGTGGTTCTGCGATCGTGCGATGCACTGTCCGGCGGCCGTCGGCGGGATCGTCGTGCGCGCGGACGGCGGGCACCTGACCGTGGCCTACTCCGTCGCCCTGGCGCGCGTGCTCCGTGCTGCGCTGATGCAGCAGAGCGGATGACGCCCGGACCGGCGGGGCGGTCAGGGAGCAGGGATACCGTCACGTGGAGCGGCATGAAAGCCTTTCACGTCCAGCGCTGCCGAAGGGTGACGTTCTCACCCACGGCCGGAGGTCGGCATGGCACGTCTCCCGTTCAGCACGAATCCCTCGCACGTCCTCGATCGGTCCGAGACCCGGAGCGGCGCGGCGACGGACGGGCGAGCGCGATGAAGCACCTCGTCCGCGGGCCGGTGTTCATCCTCGTGGCCGACGCCGTTGCTCGCACCGTGTGCGACTACGCCGATGCACTCGCTCGGAACGCCCGCACCGATCGCGTCGACGTCCCCACGTTCGACCGATGCGGCTGTGGGACGACCAGGAGCGTGCACGTGGCGTCTGGCCGTCCGCTGCTCGTCCTCGACGCGGACGACGACGAACTCGGCGACGACCTCGACGGCCCCTTCGCGGCAGACACGAGAGCGTTCGTCGCGGACATCACCGCCAGGACCGCAGCCCTGGCGGGCGGAGGGACGAGTTCACGCTGACCTGACCATCGGGGGCGGGACCACGACGGCGAGGAGCGTGTCGGAGGGACGTCATGCTGCCGTCCGGCCGCGCGTCGGTCTCACCGTGGCCAGGCGCCCGGCCAGGTACATCAGGGCGCTGATGGCGGTGACGAAGAACCCGACGGGCCAATCGGTCACGTACGCGAGAGAGATCGCTCCCCACACCGCTGCGACCGCGAGCGCGGCCGACAGCGGGATCGCGGTCGCCGGCCGTCTGGTGACGAAGCGCGCGGCCGCGGGCGGTCCGACGAGGAGCGCGAACATCAGGAGCGCCCCGACGATGGGCACGCTCATCGTGGTCGCGCAGGCGAGGATGAGGCCGAACAGGATCGACATCGCCTGCGGTGAGACGCCGCGCGACGGCGCGGTGTCCGGCAGTGTCGATGCGAGGAGCAACGGCCGGTAGGTGACGCCCAGGGTGATGAGGCAGACCGCCCCGAGGATGATCATGGGCGTGATCTCGAGGCTCGAGACACCGAGGATCTGGCCGAACAGGAGCGCGAACACCTCGGCGGAGTACTCGGTGGATCGGCTGAGGAACAGCGCTCCGAGGCCGAGCATCGAGACGAGGGTGAGCGCGGTGACCACGTCACTGCGAGCGCGCCGCCCGAGCGCCGAGATCATGAACGCGCCGCCGGCTGCGAACACGCCGAGTCCGATCAGTGGGTCGACGCCGATGAGCACGGCTCCTGCCGCTCCTGCGAATGCACCGTGGGGTACGGCGTGGGCGAGGAACGAGTTTCCTCGGAGGACGACGAAGAAGCCGACGATCCCGGCGATGAGGGCGACGATCGTCCCGGCGAGCCAGGCGTTGAGCATGAACGGTGCGAACATCAGGGCAGCACCTCCTCGGTGTCCTGCGCGCGGGACGAGCCGCGAACTGACCCGACGCGCGCCGGTTTCCACATCCGATGACGTCGCACTGCCACTCCGACGCGGATCGCGAGGTAGACGACGAGGATGATGGCGACGATGCAGAAGCTGACGGGCCAGTTGCCGTCGTGGCCCGCCCAGGAGTAGCTCTCGAAGGAGACGAAGCACCCCGCCCAGGTGCTGAGGACCGCGAGAGCGGCCGACACGAGGACCGCGGTCCCGAAGCGTCGGGTCAGCAGCAGCGCCGTCGCGGCGGGACCGATGAGGAGCGCGGTCGACAGGATGGCGCCGATCGTCAGTGACGACAGCTCCACCGCGAGGGCGAGCGCGACGAGGAACACGATGCCGGTGATGCGAACGGGGACACCGCGTGCTGCTGCCAGGCCGTGATCGAGCGATTCCATGAGCAGCCACCGGTACGTCGCCGCGACGAGGGCGAGGGCGACGACGCTGAGTCCGACCACGAGCGGGATGACGTCATGAGCGATGACGAAGAGGGATCCGAACAGCACGGACACGGCTGCGTTGCTCGAGCCGCCGATGGTGGTGCTCCAGTACAGGAACAGCGCCGTCAGACCGAGTCCGAAGCCGAAGACGATGCCGGTCGAGACGTCGCGACCCTGCAGACGACGGACGCCGATGAGCTCCATGAGCAGTGCTGCGAGGACGCCGGCACCGATGAACCCCCACACCTGGCTGATGCCGATGAGGAACGCGCCGGATCCGCCGACGGCTCCGAGGTCGGCGAGCGCGTGTCCCGCGAACGACTGGCCGCGCACGATCGTGAACACGCCGACGATCCCGGTGACCAGGGCGACGAAGCCACCGACCACCAGTGCGGTGTGGATGGTGGGGCTGCCGAGGAATCCGCCGATCACCGAGGCGGGGATCATGCGGGGGTTCCGTTGGGTCTCGACACCGACTCGAGGCCAGGGGACGCGAGGTCAGATGCGGGATCCCGGTCGTCCGCGAGCACCATCACCCGGCCTTCGGCCTCGATCACCCGGATCGGTCGACCGTACAGGCGCGAGAGGACGTCGCTCCGGACGACGGATCCGGGGTCGCCGGTGACGGCGCGGCCGTTCGCCAGGTACACCACGCGGTCCATCACCGGCATGAGGACGTTGATGTCGTGCGCGGTCATCACGATCGCGACGTCGCGATCACGGCGGAGCGTGTCCAGGAGACGGACGATGTCGTGGGCGCTGGCCGGATCGAGGTTCGCCAGGGGTTCGTCGAGGAGCAGCAGCGCCGGCTCGCTGATGAGTGCGTGCGCGAGGAGCACGCGCTGCTGCTGGCCTCCGGAGAGCTGTCCGATCCGCTGGTCGGCGAACGCGGCTGCGCCGACGGCGTGGAGGACCGCGGTCACGCGTTCCTGCACCGCGCGACGACGGATCGGGAGGCCCAACCGCCCGCCGTCGAGACCGAGTGCGACGACGTCGCGTGCCCTGAGAGGCGTGTCGGGGTCGAGCGCGACCTTCTGGGGGAGGTACCCGATGCCGTGCGTGCTCGCCTTGCGCTCGGGTCGACGCACGGCACCGTGGGTGGGTCGGAGGATGCCGAGCAGGACGCGCAGCAGCGTGGTCTTCCCCGCGCCGTTCGCGCCGATGAGTCCGACGAACTCACCGGGCTGCACGTCGAGGTCGACCCCGTCGAGGACGAGGGCCCCTGACATCACGACGCGGACGTCCCGGGCGGAGAGGACCCCGCCCGGGACGTCGCTGTCGGTCCGACCGGTCACAGCTTCTCGGTGGACGTGCCGCTGGTGAGCGCCTTCTGCAGCGCGGTCAACTCGGCTTCCATCCACTTCTGGTAGTGGTAGCCCGTCGGCATCGTCTCGTACACGCCGACGACGGGGATCCCGTTGTCGTGAGCGAGGGACAGGTAGTGCGAGGTGATCGAGTCGGTGACCTGCTGGTTGTAGAGGAACGCCTTGACGTGCTTGCCGGTGAACAGCGCGTCCTGCGCCGCCGAGTTCTGTGGGCTCGGGTCGGTGTCGTTCATGATCGCTGCCTGCAGGGACCAGGGTGTCTCGACGTCGACTCCGGCGGCCTGCAGCGCGTAGTCCGCGACGGGCTCCGTCACGGCGACGGGTGCGTTGGCGTGGGTCTGCTTGAACGACGCGAGCTGGTTCGTCCACGTCTCGAGCGACCGGTTGAACGTCGTCAGGTTGTCCTGGAAGTACTGCTTGTGCGAGGGCTGCAGCGCTCCGAGATCGGCGGCGATGCGCTTGGCGACCGCCGGCATCGTCTTCGGGTCGTACCAGAGGTGCGGATTCCGCGTGCTGTCGGGAAGGCCGAGCACGTCCTGCGCGACGATGACCTTCCGGCTCGAGTTCGGCGACGCCTTGGCGAGCTTGGTCATGAAGTCGTCGTACCCGAGCCCGTTCTGGACGAGGATCTGGGCCGAGCTGAGCTCCTTCGCCACGCTCGCGCTGGCCTCGAAGGTGTGCGGGTCGGTGTTCGGGTTGCTCATGATCGCCTTGGCCGAGACGTACTTGCCCCCGATCTGTGCGGCGACGTCCGAGTACTCGTTCTCCGCGCCGACGACGACGATCTTGCCGTCGCTCCCCCCGCTCGCCGACTGCGAGCACCCGGTGAGAGCACCGGTCACGGCCAGGGCCGCGACGCCGAGCGCCGCCAATCTCTTGATGCGCACTGACATCCATCCAATCCAGGGACCGCGTCCCACCCGCGCGCTCTGTTGAGAACGCTTATCGATAGATGCAGACTACGGCACGTTGGAGCGTGTTGGTAACGGGAGTCGTTCCCGATTGTTCCACGGACGGATGGTGTCGGTTGGTGTCGACGGAGTGGGCCGGGGATCGACCGCGCGGCCACCGGTATCGCGCGAGCGTCCTCGCCGCACTGGTCGAACATGATGCGCCGGCGTCGGCACAGTCCGTGTTCGCGCGGATCCGTGCGCGTGGGGTACGGATCGGACTCTCGACGGTCTACCGGGAGCTCCACGCTCTGGCGCGTGAGCGAGCGCTGACCGAGGCGTACGTCGGCGGCGAGGTCCTGTACCGGCTCCCCGACCGGGACCTCCTGGTGTGCGACACGTGCGGGCGCACGAGCGAGGTCGCGGACCCACGACAGCACCCCGGACCATGCCTCGCGTTCTTCGAGGAGAATGCTGCGCTGACCATACACGGGAGGTGCAGCGCCTGCTCGGTGCGCGGTTGAGCGAGACGTGCCCCGGCCCGAGGCGCCCTACGCTCCGACGCCGCGTGCGCGGCAGTCGTCGCACACCCCGAAGATGTCGACCACGTGGCGCACGCGGGAGAACCCGTGCTCAGCGGCGACCGTGTCGACCCAGTCCTCGATCGGTGCTTCGATCTCGACGGTGCGACCGCAGCTGACGCAGTACAGGTGATGGTGGTGGGCATCGCCGCAGAACCGGTACAGCTGGACGCCGGGCTCGGCCTGGAGGACGTCCGCCTCGCCGTTCACCGCCATGTCGCTGAGGTTGCGGTACACCGTGGCGAGGCCGACCGAGCTGCCGTCTGCGCGGAGGACCTCGTGCAGGTCCTGCGCGCTGATGAAGGACCGCACGCCTCGCAGGGCGTCGCGGATGGCCGTCTTCTGGGCGGTCTGCCGCTGGGGTTTCTTCCCCACGGGTGCTTCGGTCATGGACGCCTCTCGGGTCTCGGACGCTCGGTGGTGCTGAGGAGGCAGGGTCGCACGTGCAGCTGAACGGGCACTCACGCCGCGGCTTCGCCGACGTGCGTGAGCGCATCGCTGACGATGTGCGCGACGTGCTCGTCCCGGAGTGAGTACACGGCGTTCCGCCCGATGCGCTCGACCTCCACGAGCCCGGCGAGTCGCAGGGTGCGGAGGTGCTGCGAGACCAGCGGTTGCGACAGCTCGGTCTGCGCAGCGAGCGACGACACGTCGCAGGGCGCCTCGATGAGGGCGACCAGCACCCGGAGGCGGGCCGGCGAGGAGAGGGCCTTGAAGAGTTCCGCCGCGATGCTCACTCGATGATCGGTCACCTGGCGATGTAAGCAGATGTGCATACCGACGGGCAACGCCCGGGGGTCCGGCGGGTTGGCCCTACCCCCGGGCGGAGGGTCTCAGTGCTCGTCGTAGTGGTCGCCGTGCTCGGCGTGCTTGTGGCCTTCGTGTACGTAGTCCACGTGGTCCTCGTGCCGCACTGCCTCGTGACCGCAGCCGTCCTCGTGGTGGTGCTCGGTGACGGTGTGCTCGGCGACGGTTTCCTGCTCGGTCATGGTGGTGCTCCTTCGATCAGTCGGTTGACGTGACCCCGACACTAGAGCAAGCATGCACGAGTAGCAATACGTGCACGGAAGATGATCAGGTCGCACTCACCCCTGGCGCCCCTTCCCGCGCGGGTTGAGCTTGTTGATGACGAACGTGCGACCTCGGCGGCGTACGACCTGCGCGCCCGGGAGCTGCTTCAGCGACTTGAGTGAGTTCCTGACCTTCATGATCCTCCTACTGAGAACGTTTCTCACTAGAGTAGGGGCAATGGAGCCACGGAACGAACTCGGGTCTGCACATCCGGACGGCGCCGTCCTCCGGGTGACCTTGGTCAGCGGCCTGCGCGCCGCTGACCGACGACAGGTCAGCCGGCGACTGAGCGGAGCACCGCGCCGAGCACCGGTCGAGGTCGACGACGGTACCGAGGACAGCGGCGAGTTCGCCTTGGTCCTGGCCGACCGGATCCTGGAGTCGGCCCGAGCCGGTGCCACCGGTCGCTCCATCGTCGAGCTGGAGGAGGCCGCGGACGTGATGGAGATCGGGTTCGTGCTGGAGACCGAGTTCGAGAGCCGACGGGCGGAAGGGACCCCCGTGGAGCTACACGACCTGATGACGGTCGTGGCGGTGCAGGACATCGAGCGGTGGCTCCTGTCGCTCGCACCGTCCCCGCTGGACGACTACGTCACTGCGGAACGACTGGCCTCGCAGATCGAGTTCGCGACGGTGATCGTCCTCAGCGATGCGGACGACATCGGCCCCGCGTCCCTCCGCAGCGCCCTCGGCGTCCTCGAACAGCTCAACCCCGGTGCGACCGTGGTCCGGAGCCCGAGCGCGATGTCCTCCCGACGGACGGGGGCGAGCGGGCGGTGGTGTGCTCGTCGACTCGGGGAACGGATGGGCTGGATGCACGCCCTCGCCGACCCGGCCACGCAGCCGGGACCCCGGTACGGCGTCGAGGCGATCGTGTTCCGTGATCCGCGCCCCTTCCACCCCGGACGGCTCTTCGACGCCGTCGACAAGCAGTTGACGCCCGGACGAGTCGGCCGGATCGCTCGATCGCGGGGCTTGGTCCAACTCGCGACCCGCGCCGACCAGATCGGGTCGTGGCGGAGCGCCGGCGACACCGTCGCGCTCGATCCGACCGGAATGTCCACCTGGGCACGGAATGCTCCTGCCGGACAGGAGCTGGTCCTCTTCGGGGAGGACCTCGATCGCCACCGGATCATCAGCACCCTCGACCGCAGCTTGGTCACGGACGCGGAACTCCTCGCGGGGCCGATGGAGTGGGCGACATACGACGACCCCTTCCCGGCATGGCCCACGGAACACCACCACTAGGGGGTCGTATGGCGCGCAGCGGAACCCGGTTCGGGGCGGTGATCACGCGGATGTTCGGCGGCCGCGTGCCGGGTCCGCCGCTGCCGGTACCTCCTCGTCCGGCCGGACTCGACGGTCCGCGACGGACGCCGGAGCATCACGGGAGCGCTCCGTCGACGACGCATCGGGTGCGGCTCGTCGTCGTGTCGAGCGAGCGACGACTCATCGAGGCCGAGAGCGCCGACGCCCGGGGCGCACTGTTGAGCGCGCTGGGACAAGTGCCCCTCGGGTTCTCGGTGGCCTCGGTCGAGGTCATCGAGGCCGCTGACGGGGTCGACGCGACGTGAGCCCCGACCGTCACCCGGCGTCGGCGCTGGAGGGGAGCGCGGCACACCAGTCGAGGGTCACGCCGTCGAGGCTCGCCTCGAGGGCGCCGGACGTGGCGTCGACGACGCTCACCAACGACGAGTCGGCCGTCCGCGTGGTGATCGCGAGGAACTGACCGTTCGGTGAGGGACAGACCGCGGTGACGCTGGCGTCGGACGGGATGTGGACCTGCAGGTCCGAGACGTGCTCGCCGTCGACGCGGACGAGTCGGGCGGCGATGGTCCCGTCCGTGCGGACGTCGCCGACGAGGCGGACGTAGGAGGAGCCCGTGAGCGCGCCGATCCGCCCCAGGTACTGCGCCCTGGTGCTCGCGGCCGGTGCCGTGAGGGCGGCCCGGTCGCCGTCGGTCAGGTCGAGCCGGACGATGGCGTCCCCGGTCTCCACGACGGCGGTCGTGCCGGTTCCCACGAAGCCGTGGACGTACGTCGCGGACCCGAGCCGCGCCGCGTCGGTCCGTCCGCTCATGTCCACGAGCACGAGGCCGTCATCGGTCGTCCTGACGAGCGCGCTCTCGGTCCGCGGGACGTACGCCCACTGGCGCACCGTCATCGGGGTGGCACCCGTGGTGGGCCTCCCGTCCGCCGCGATCGCGGTCGGCATGTGCGTGCCGGTGAGGTCGACGTCGTAGAGCCCGACGTCCTGCGAGCGACCCGTCGTCGTGTCGGCGTACACGAAGCCGAACGACGCGCCGTCGTCGGCGGCGTGGAGCGCCGACGCGTGCCCCCGTGCGGTGGGCATGGTGATGTGCTCGACCGGGACGGCCGGGTCCTGCCGCCCGTCGGCGAGCGGCACGATGTCGATGCTCGAGGTGCCGTCGGCCGTGTCGCTGAGCACGACGAGGGACCGGGCGAGGCGTGCGAACCCGGTGATGCCGGTGCCCTGGAACACGGTGTCCGTGCCCCCGGTGGCGAGGCCACGGCTGACGATGCGATCGTGTGCACCGTTCGTGCCCGGGACGAGCGCGAGGACGTCGGTGGTGCCCGTGTGGATGGTCGTGCGCAGGTCGGACGTCGCGGCTTGCCCGGGCGCCCGGACGTGCCGCACGACGACCGCGTAGGTGCGGTCGTACGCCAACGGGCCGTCGAACTGCACCGCGACCGTGTTCCCGCTCGAGGTCACCGTGTGCGCTGCGGCGGGGGACACGACGACGTCGGACGGTGCGACCCGCTGCAGTGCCTGGTTCGCGGTGAGGATCAGGCGCTGCGCGGGACGGGAGACGAGGTCGGTCGCCGAGTACGACACGGAGCGGAGGCGCGGGCCCTGATGCGAGCCGACGATCGCCGCCAGGGCTCCGATCAGCGCGAGCACCGCGACGACCGCGACGAATCGGCGTCGGAGGGGGCGGCCGGGGGCAGGAGTACCGCGGACGTCAGTACTCATACGGATCCGATGGTCGCTGCACCTGCTCGACCGTGGCGGCGCGGATCACCAGCGGTACGTCGGACCCGGCGTCCGGGTTCGCCGCGAGCGCGCCGGACACCGTCACCCACTGGTTCGCCGCCGGCACGGATCCGTCCGTGACCACGCCCACGCCGACGGGCTGGGCGTCGACGGCACAACAGCTGATCACGAACCGGGTCAGCGTGAAGCCGCCGTCCGTGTCGGGCACGACGAACCCCGTGAGGCGGAGGCGCTTCCCGACGAGGGCGCTCGTGTCCGTCGTCTGACGGATGAGCGCGGCCCAGTCCTTCACGCCGTACTCCGACGTGTCGACGGAGCCGCTGCCGAGCAACGCGACGGCGCCGCCGGAGCCCGTGGCGGTCGAGAGGCTGCCCGAGTCGACGCTGCGCTGCTGGGCCGTCCGCGCCGACAGCGTCGTCGGCGGGAGCACGAACATCGCCGTGCTGATGCCGACCGTGACGACCACTGCGACGGCGACCGCCACGACGCGCAGGGACCGTGCAGCACCCCGCCCGCTGCTGCCGTCGGGCACGACCGTCACGTCGTCCCCGTGCCCATGACCCCGTTCGAGGTGTGGGTGCGCGCTCTGCCATGCGACCGCCGACAGACCGGCCGCGGCGGCGACGACCGCGATGGCGGCGAGCACCATCGTGAACACCCCGTACCGCGGATTGATGTAGAGGTCGAGATGACCGGCCGCTCCGAGCCAGAGTGTGGCGACGGCGAGCGCGAGCACCGAGCCGAGCCCGAACAGCACCCGTCGACGTTCAGACGAGGACATCCATCACCAACCCCACCGATGCGGCGAACAGGACGCAGATGACGGCGAGTGTGCCGATGAACCGGGTGCGGAAGGTGGTGCGGAGCAGCGCGATCATCTTGACGTCGATGATCGGCCCGATGAGCAGGAACGCCGTGATCGACCCGGGCAGGAACGTCGAGGCGAACGAGAGCGCGAAGAAGGCGTCGACGTTCGAGCAGAGCGACACCGTCATCGCCAACAGCATCATCGCCAGGACCGACAGCACCGGGTCGCTGCCGATCGCGATGAGCGTGCTCCGGGGCACCGCGACCTGGATCGCGGCGGCGACCGCTGCCCCGACGAACAGCGCGGGCATCATCGTCGCCGTCTCGCCGCCGAAGTGCGATGCGCTCTCCGCCCACCGGCTCCCACGCGCCTGCCCGCCGGCCTCCACACGACACCGGGCCTCGAACGCGGGCACCAGGAGCTCGGAGGGTCGGCGGTGCGCTGCGACGACCCATCCGACGACGTTCGCCACGACGAAGCCGCCGATGATCCGGACGGGCAGGATCCATCCCGACCACCCGAACGCCTGCGCCGTGCTGACGATGACGAGCGGGTTGAGGATCGGCGCCGCGACGAGGAACGTCGTCGCCTCCGCTGGCGAGAACCCGCGCAGCATCAACCCCCGCGCCAGCGGGACGTTCCCGCACTCGCACACCGGGAAGAGCATGCCGATCAGGGAGATCACCGCCCGACGCGGGACCGGGCGTGCCGGCAGGACCCGTTCCAGCACGCCGTGCGGCACCCACACCTCGACGACGATGGACAGGAGGATCCCCAGCACCACGAACGGCAGCGACTCGACCACGACGCTGATCGCGAGCGTCAGGAAGTCCTGCAGCTCGTCGGGCAGCCCGGCGGTGCCGTCGCCGGTGGTGACCACCCGCGCGGCGAGGAGCGCACCGACGAGCACCAGCACGAGCGCGGGGCCCGAGCCGGCCCGGGACCGGGACCGCGACCGGGGGACGCGGACGGGGGAACTCGTCACCGGGTCAGGATAGGCAGGCGGGCCATCCCGGCTCGGCAGAACCGCGGGCGGGCCGGGCTCCGGCCGGCCCGGTGCTACCGCGACGTGGCCGGGTCGTGGTCGACGATCCGGTCGAGCCACTCGGCGAGCACGCCCCGTTCGGCCGACGAGAGTGCGCCGAGCTCGTCGATGGAGGCGCGGAGGGTGATGGCGGCGGTCCGGACACCGGACGTGCCTCGGGGACCCTCGTCAGCCGGCTCCGGAGCCAGGACCTGCGTCATGACGGCGTCGAAGACGACGTCGGCCAACCGCGGGTCGCGCTCGTCCGCCGGCTCGTCCAGGATGGCGAGCACGGCGCCCAAGCCGGCCGCGTGCATGAGCCGGACCGCGTCCCGCTCGCGCACCGCGAGCCTCCCGGCCGCGGCGACCCGACGGAGGCGCTCCTCGAGCAGCCGGATCCCGGCGGCGACCGCGGGGGAGTCCCGCCCTCGACGCGGGTCGCTCATGATCACGAACAGATCCGGGTTGGCGAGTCCGAACGCGATGGTCATCGCCCACCCCGCGCGGAGGTCCGCGACGGGGTCGACACCGGTGACCGCGTCGACGGCTGCGGCCTTCGTCGCGCTGAACGTGGTCATCGCGTGCTCGGCGACCGCGTCGAGCAACCCGTCCTTGTCGCCGAAGAGCCGGTAGATCGTCGGAGCCTGGACGCCAGCTCGCTCGGCCACCGCTCTCGTGGTGACAGCGACGGCGCCTTCGTCGTGCAGGAGCTCGGCGGCTGCGGTCACGATGCGCATCCGCACGTCGAGGCGGGGCTCGGGGGCGTCGTCCACGTATCGACGATAACGCGCCGTTGCTTCCGACGTGATCCTGTTGCTACGGTGGTGGTGTTTCCAATGATACGGACACAGCGTTTCCATCGATATGAGAGGGATCCACCATGATCACCATCACCGGGGCGACCGGCGCCCTGAACGGCGCGACCGTCGACCACCTGCTCCAGCACCTCCCCGCGTCGGAACTGACCGTCGTCACGCGCGACCCGGCGAGGGCCGCACGCTTCGCCGAGCGCGGCGTGACGGTCCGCCAGGGCGACTACGACGATCCGGCGGGGCTGCCGGCGGCCTTCGCCGGCGCGGACCACTTGCTCCTGGTCTCGTCGAACGACCCGGCGGGCGACACGATCAGCCAACATCGGAACGCCGTGGAGGCAGCGATCACCGCCGGGGTCGGGCACCTGCTCTACACCAGCCATCAGGGTGCCGGTGCAGCGTCGCCGTTCGTGCCGGCGCGACACCACGCCGCGACCGAGGACATGCTCGCGTCGTCCGGGCTGCCCTGGACGTCGCTCCGGAACGGCTTCTACGCCCACAGCCTGCAGTGGCTCCTGGGACCGTGGCAGCGGACCGGCGTGGTGTCGATCCCGGCCGACGGTCCGGTGTCGTGGACCGCGCGCGAGGACGCGGCCGAGGCGGCCGCAGCGATCCTGCTGCTCGACGAACCCGTCGAGGGCCCCGTGACCATCACCGCTCCGGAGGCGCCGACGTTCGCCGACCTCACCCGGACCGCCTCGGACCTCGTCGGGAACGAGGTCCGGTTCGAGGTCGTCGATGACGACGTCTGGGTCGAGCGTGCCGTCGCCGGTGGACAGCAGGAGCCGATGGTGCGGTTCCTGCTCGGCATGTACCTGGCGGCGGAACAGGGGTGGTTCGCGGGGACGGACCCGATGCTCGGGGAGCTCCTGGGCCGCGCGCCGAGGTCCGCGCAGGACGTGCTCCGGGAGGTCGTCACCGCGACCAGGTGACGCTCGTCACCGCGGCCGGCTGACGTCGGGCCGGCTCGCCCGACCACGGTGTCGGTCGGCTCGCGCGGCCGCGTTCTCCTCATCATGTCCCTGCCGACCGTTCCTCGCCAGACGCATCTTCGGCCGACTTGTGAGCCATTCTCGCCGGTGCCAGGTTCGTGCGCATGGACGACAACACCATCACCGCAACGACCTCCGGGTCGCTCAGCCGACGCGCACTCATCCTCGGGGCGGGCGGTCTCTCCCTCGCCACCGTGGCGGCCTTCGCCGGACCCGCTCAGCGGGCCTCCGCGGCCGCTCCCACCACCCCTGCCGACGTCATCACCCTTGCCAAGAGCTACGAGGGCAACACCCTCGCGCAGATGAACGCGATCTGGACATCGAAGTACGACACGAGCGCCGACTGGTGTGCCACGTTCGTCAGCTGGTGCCTCCGCGGGACCGACACCGGGTTCAGCCGCAGCTCCGAGGCGTTCTACGACCTCTGCACCCCCGTCTCCGCCGCGAACGTCCGCCAGGGGGACATCATCTGGTACTACGGAGTCGGTCACATCGGACTGGTCCGCTCCCACAGCGACGGACACATCCGCACCGTCGAGGGGAACGCCGGCACGGGCACCGCTTCCACCAACCACGTGAAGCTGTACGAGGACCCGTGGGACAGCACCGGCAAGTACAAGTTCGCTCGGCCGAAGTACTGATCCCGCTCGCACCGGGCCTCGTCGCCGCTCGGTGCGCGAGGACGGGAGGGCCCAGGACGGACGCCATCCGTCCGGGCAGGCCATGATCGGGACCATGTCCGACATCGACGTCACCAAGCACGCGCTCGTCGTCCGCGGCGGCTGGCCCGGCCACCATCCCGTCGCGGCGACGGACGCGTTCCTCCCGTTCCTCCGCGACACGGGGTACGAGGTGCGGATCGAGGACGACCCGGAGGTCTACGCCGACGAGTCCGTGATGACTGCGGTCGACCTCGTCCTGCAGTGCGTGTCGATGGGCACCGCGAGTGACGCGGCCGTCCGGGGCCTCGCCGCCGCCGTCGAGCGGGGCACGGGATTGGCGGGCTGGCACGGCGGCGTCGTGGACTCCTTCCGGGCGAGCGCCGACTACCTGCACCTCGTCGGCGGGCAGTTCGCCACGCACCCGGGCAAACCGGTCGCTGATCGGCGGGACGACGGCGCCGACTTCTTCATCGAGCACCAGATCGTCATCGCGCCGGATCGCCGGGACCACCCGATCGTCGCCGGGCTCGACGACTTCACGCTGACCACCGAGCAGTACTGGGTGCTGACCGACGGCGCCTCGGACGTGCTCGCCACGACGACCCTGGCGGCCCGGCCGGGCGACCCGTGGCACCGACCGGTGACGTGTCCCGCGGTGTGGACCCGCGAGTGGGGCGCCGGACGGGTGTTCGTCGCGACACCGGGCCACGACCCCGAGGTCCTCGCGCACCCGAGCGTCCGGACCATCGTCGAGCGCGGCATCCGGTGGGCGAGCCGGTGACGAACGGGCGGCGGCAGGGAGCGGTCAGGCCCCGTCCTCGTCCCGCGGCGTGACCTCGGCATGGTCGTCCGCCCGGCTCTCCTGCTTGAGGATCCGCAGCGACGCGCCGAGGCCCTTCGCGAGCGCAGGCAGCCGGGTGGCGCCGAACAGCAGGACCACCACGCCGACGATGATGAGCAGGTGGAGTCCCGTGAGGCCCATGAACACAGGCGTTCCCTTCCGGTCAGCGGACGCGGCGGTCGCGCCGGGTCCTGCACGACGGTAGGTCCGCCCTGGGGCCGCGCCTGGCGTTCTGCCGGGGGTCCGGGCGTCAGCAGCAGGAGATCACCTGCCCGGTCACCACCGTCGGCAGCCGCCCGCTCGGCTGTCTCACCCGCCACGCGCGGCTCGCGCCCGGGGAATGCACCGACGGGCGACACGTTGCCCCAGGCACGGACGGTGCACCAGGAGTACACCGGACCGCGGTACCCCCGGGGCGTCCGTCGACGACGGAGCACCCGGACCGTCGACGAGAGGGAGAACCCCCGAGCATGACCACCGCAACCGACTCGAACCGCCCCGCCGCAGCGAGCGGCACCTTCCGCATCGGCGGTGACCTCGAGGTGCACCGCCTCGGCTACGGCACGATGCAGCTGACCGGCCCCGGCGTCTGGGGACCGCCGAAGGACCACGACGAGGCGATCCGCGTCCTCAAGCGCTCCGTGGAGCTCGGGGTCGACTTCTTCGACACGGCGGACAGCTACGGTCCGTACGTCGCCGAGGAGCTCCTCCGCGAGGCCCTGCACCCCTACGGTGACGACATCGTCATCGCCACGAAGGCCGGCCTCACCCGGACCGGCCCGAACGAGTGGCCGCCGGTCGGTCGCCCGGAGTACCTGCGCCAGGAGGCCGAGATGAGCCTCCGCCGCCTCGGCCTCGAGCGCATCGACCTCTTCCAGCTGCACCGCATCGACCCGAAGGTCCCGCTCGAGGACCAGATCGGCGAGCTGGCGAAGCTCCAGGACGAGGGCAAGATCCGTCACATCGGCCTCAGCGAGGTCAGTGTCGACGAGGTGAAGGCGGCGCAGGAGATCGCCACGATCGTCACCGTGCAGAACCTGTACAACCTGTCGAACCGGTCCTCCGAGGAACTGCTCGACTGGTCGGAGGAGCAGGGCATCGGGTTCATCCCGTGGTTCCCGCTGGCGACCGGGCAGCTCTCGGGCGAGGGCAGCCCGCTGTCCGAGCTCGCGAAGCAGCACGACGCGAGCCCCTCGCAGCTCGCGCTCGCGTGGCTGCTCAAGCGCTCGCCGGTGATGCTGCCGATCCCGGGCACGTCGAGCGTCGCCCACCTCGAGGACAACCTCGCGGGCGCGCTCATCGACCTGACGGACGACGAGTTCGAGGCCCTCTCGAAGGCCGGCGCGTAAGCGCGCTCCGCTCCAGGACGACGGACGGGAGGGACGGTGGCGGCTCGCCCCGTCCCTCCCGTCCGTCGTCCTGTCCCGGATCACTGCGTCACCCGCCGGGTGAACCGGTGGATGAGCGGCGGGGCGTGCCGAGCCGCCGTGGCGTGCGCCCGGACGCCGCGTGGCGCGCCGTCCGCTAGACACGTCCCGCCGGCGCGGAGGGCGCTGCAGCGTCGATGCCCGGCGGGGGAGCCGGGGACGGAGGGGGACGACATGGTGGACACGGACACGGACGCGGACACGGACACGGACGCCGTCACCGCGACCCGCAGACGACCGGGGCCCGGACGACGTCGGCTCCTCCTCGGGGCCGCCTGGGGCCTCCCCGCCATCGGCGTCGTCGTCGCGACGCCGGCCCACGCGTCGAGCCCGGCGCACACGCTCGACGTCATGGTCCCCGAGCCGACCACCCGCCCGACCGGAGCCGACCTGAGCGACGTGGCGCTGCGACTCACCCGCGAGGGCGTCCCGGTCGAAGCCGAGGTGCTCGCCGTGGTCGAGGGCGCCGGGCCCACGTTCGAGGACGGCGCCACCATCCGGACGCTCCGGACCGACGCGGCCGGCATCGCACGCTGCGCCGGACTCGGCGCGGGGACCGTGCCCGGCGTCTTCGCGGTCGTCGGACGGCACACGGCGTCCGGCTCGACCGGTCGGGGCGTGTTCACGGTGGTCGAACCGCCGCGCCCGCGTCCGTTCGTGCTCCGCGACGACGCGACCGGCGTCCACGTCGCGATCGGGCCCGACGGCGTCGTCGCCGCACGGGGTCCCCTCGCGGACGCCCTGGCGGCAGCGGCGTGCTTCCGGTTCCCGTTCGACCCGGGGCCGGTCGCCGACGCGATCGGGTCGATCCACGACGACGCCGGACGCTGCCTCACGCGCATGCGCCCGTCGAGCCCGTGGGCGAACCCGGTCGTCGACCTGCGGGACCCGGACGGCAGCGCGGACCAGACCTGGCACGTCGGGGCCGACGGGACCGCGTCGATCGGTGCTCCCGGCGTCGACGAGGTGTTCCTCGCGGACGCGGGCGGCGTGCGACTGACGGTCGTGCCGGCGGGTCGACCCGGCGTGCTCCGCATCGTGCTGCCGTGAGGCGCCTTCCCCGTCGTCTCCGGCCGCCCCAGCGGCTCCGGCTCCTGGGGGTGCTCCCGAGGCGTGGGGAGTAGCAAGGCCACGACGCCGGAGGCGCACGGACGGAGGGTCGACATGGAGGAACACGACCTGCTCGCGCGGTGCTGGGCACCCGCGGTCGCGGACGCGCGCTCGGGGACGGACGCGCTCGGCGCGCTCCCCGTCGCCGAGCGCATCCGGGCGGTCGCCCGGGCCGGGTTCTCCGGCATCGGGTTGGGACTCGAGGACCTCCACGAGACGCGCGTCACGATCGGCCTGGAGGCACTGCGCCGGGTCCTCGACGACGTCGGCCTGGTCTGGGTCCAGCTCGGGACGCTCGAGGACTGGTGGACGACGGGGGACCGACGCGCCCTGAGCGACCTGGACCGGATGGTCGTGCTCGAGGCGGCGGCCGCGCTCGGGGCGGCGCAGATCGTCGTCGCCGCGGACACGACGACGCCCATGACCTCCCCCACCACGATGGCCGACGACTGGCTCGCCCTCGCCGCACAGGCGGAGCAGGTCGGGGCGCAGGTCGTGCTGTCGGCAGCCCCGACGTCGAACCTCGGCACCACGGAACGTGCGGCGCGGTTCGTCCAGCAGGCGGGGCACCCGAACGGTGGCCTCGTGCTCGACATCGCCCACGCCGTCGCCGGCGGCTCCACCGTCGCGTCCCTCCGCGCCGCCATCGACCCCGCGTTCCTGTTCGCCGTCGAGCTCTCGGACGCCGCCGGCCCCGATTCGGTGTCGACACGGGCCGGAGACCGACGCGCGCTCCCCGGTGGCGGCCTGGGGGACCTCCCGGCGTTCGTGCACGTCGCCCGCGAGCTCGGCCACGGCGAGCCCTGGGGCGTCGAGGTCCGGACCGCGGTGACCGACGGCATGTCCGCCGCGGACGCCCTGCGGACGGCGGCCGCGGCGAGCCGGGCGGTCCTCGACGCGGCCGACGCGATCGGGGCGCCCGCCGCGCCACCGATGCCCTCGTCGTCCGCGCCCGCCTCGGCGGTGGACGCCGACCTGCCGTACACACCGATCTGACGCGGGCGCGCTCGTCCGACGCGCCCGAGCGCGCCGACACGGGCGCTGCCGCGTCGGCCCGCGTAGCGTCGACGGGGATCCAGACCGACGATCAGGAGGCCCACATGAGCGACGACCAGCACCCCGCCGAGCAGGCCGACGAGCGCCCGCTGCAGCGGAGCCAGGACGCCATCGACGACGCGAAGCACTTCGTCGCCGAACGGCTGGAGCCCACCGAGGACGACCAGACCGGCGACGACTCGGGACTGCCGGTGACCGGTGGCGGTGCCGCTGCGGAGGAACCCGCTCCCGGCGCCTGACCCGTCAGGACTCGCGGACCACGTCCCCGGGGTCCTTGTCCGTCCGCCATCCCCGCCACGAGGGCTGCCGCAGCCGGTCGCCGTTCGTCCACTCCGCGAACTCGACCTCGCCGACCCGGACGGGATCGACCCATCGAGCATCCCGGGCGTCCGCCCGGGGGACGTCGGCGAAGGGCGGGTCGGCCCGGGCCAGGGGGCCGAGGACCGCCTCGATCTCGTCGAGGTCGCGGTCCCGGAACCCGGTGCCCACCTTGCCGACGTAGCGCAGGCGGTCCCCGTCGGGGATCCCGAGGAGGAGCGAGCCCACCCCGCCCGCGCGGCGTCCGGTGCCGGGCTTCCAACCGCCGACCACGACCTCCTGCGTGGCGTGGTGCTTGATCTTCACCCAGGCATCGGAGCGGCGGCCGGTCGAGTAGCGGGAGTCGCGTCGTTTGGCGACCACGCCCTCCAGGCCGCGGCGACGGCTCTCGTCCATGGCGTCCTCGAGCGTTCCGTCGGCGGCCGGGGGGACGTCGATCGGGCCCCCGGGCTCGACGACGGTGGCCAGTGCCTCCCGGCGGTGGTCGTACGGAACGCGCGTCAGGTCGTGCCCGTCCGCCTCGAGCACGTCGAACACCTCGAACCGCACCGGGGTGGTGCGCATCCCGTGCTCGACGTCCCGGGCGCGCGACAGCCCCATGCGGTTCTGGAGGTCGCTGAAGTCCGGACGGCCACGGTCGTCCAGTGCGACGATCTCGCCGTCGAGGACCGCGTCGACCCCGACCTGGTCGGCGAGGGCACGGAGCTCGGGGTACTGGCTCGTCAGGTCGTTCCCGTTCCGGCTGGTCAGGCGGACGTGTCCGTCGCGGACCTCGGCGATCGCACGGATGCCGTCCCACTTCATCTCGAAGGCCCACCGGTCCGGCGTGAGCGCGCCCGGGGTCTTCGCCGGGCTCGCGAGCATCGGACGGAACCGCTCGGTCGCGTCGGTGTCCGCTGGCGGCGCCGTCGCCGCGGGCGGTCGGGAGGACCGGGGGGACTCCGGTGCGGACGTCGCCCCCACCGCGGCGTCGCCGTGGTCGAGCCCCTCGGGCTGCTGCTTCGTCCGGTGGATCAGCCAGTTCCGTTCGTCCCCGCCGCGCCCGCGGGTGTGCAGGAGCGCGAGTCGGCGGGTGCCGCGGCCGACGCCGTGCAGGGTGACGATGACCTCCTGGCCCTCGCGCCACTTCTCGAGCTCGTACGTGCCGTGGTCCCAGATGGTGACGCTGCCGCCGCCGTACTCGCCCTTCGGGATCGTGCCCTCGAAGCCCCCGTACTCGAGCGGGTGGTCCTCGGTCTGCACGGCCAGGTGGTTCTGGCCCGGGTCCTCGGGCTCGCCCTTCGGCAGGGACCAGCTGACGAGCACGCCGTCGTGCTCGAGTCGGAAGTCGTAGTGGAGCCGGCTCGCGTGGTGTTCCTGGATGACGAACGTCGGCCGACCGTCGGTGCGGACGGTCGGGGCGCCCTGCGGCACGGGCTCCGGCGTCCGGGAGGCGTCGCGCATCGAGCGGTAGGTGGCGAGGCGGTCCGGTGCCGCGCCTCTCGGCTGCTCGGTCCGGTGCGCGCGGTTCGGCTCGTCCTCCTTGAACGAGCCGTCCGGGTTCCGGTTGCTCTCCCAGTGGCCGTGGTCGGGCCTCCCGACCGCGAGTGCGGCGGCGGCGACCGGGTGCAGGGGGTCGCCGATGGTGTGGAGGCGCTCGACGACCTCGGCCATCGTCAGGTGCCGGAGGTCGGGGTCGTCGAGCTCGTCCCAGGTGCGGGGCGCGGCCACCGTCGGCTGGGCGCGGCCACGGAGCGAGTACGGGGCGATGGTGGTCTTGTTGCCGTTGTTCTGCGACCAGTCGACGAACACCTTGCCGTTCCGGGCAGCGCGGGACATCTGCGACAGCACGAGGTCCGGCATGTCCTGTTCGAGTGCGCGGGCGAGTTCGTGCGCCACCTCGCTGACCTGCGCGGACGTCGACGAGCCGTCGAGCGCTGCGTACAGGTGGATCCCCTTGCTGCCGCTCGTGACGGGCATCGGTTCGAGGCCGGCACCGTGCAGGAGCTCCCGGGCCGCGTGCGCCACCTCGACGCATTCGCGGAGGCCCACACCCTCGCCCGGGTCGAGGTCGAGGACCAGCCGGTCCGGGCGCATGGGCGTGCCGTCGGCGTCGAATCGCCACTGCGGCACGTGGAGTTCGAGGGCGGCCTGCTGGGCGACCCAGGTCAGGGTCGCGACGTCGTCGAGCAGCGGGTACTCGATGTCGTGGTCCTTGTGGTGGACGACCCGGTGGCGGATCCAGTCCGGGGCGCTGTCAGGCAGGTTCTTCTCGAAGAACACGGGGCCCTCGACGCCGTTCGCCCAACGCTTCCGGGTCAGCGGGCGGTCCTTCGCGTGCGGGATCATCCACGGCGCCACCTCGACGTAGTAGGCGATGACCTCGCCCTTCGTCGTCCCCGTCTCCGGGTAGAGCACCTTGTCCAGGTTCGTCAGCGTGATGCGGCGGTCGCCGACCGTGATCGTCCGGCCGCGCGTCGTCGTCCCGGCCATCGCTACAGCGCCATGCCCGTCGCCCCCGCGATCGTCAGCGTCGACCCGGACGTGTAGCTCGACTCGGGGCCGGCCAGGTGCACGTACGCCGCTCCGAGCTCGACCGGTTGGCCCGGCCGCCCGAACGGTGTGCCCTCGCCGTAGTGCTCGATCTCGGCGCTGTCGTACGACGCGGGCTGCAACGGGGTCCAGATCGGCCCGGGGACGATGCAGTTCGCGCGGATGCCCTTGCTCGCGAGCTGACCGGCGAGGCCGTTCGTGAAGGTGATGATGCCGGCCTTGGTCATGCCGTAGTCGAGGAGCCGGGTCTGCGGCTGGTACGCCGCGACGGAGGCGGTGGTGACGATGGTCGAGCCGGGGGCCATGTGCGGGACCGCGGCCCGGCAGAGCCAGAACATGGCGTAGAGGTTCACCTTGACCGTCAGGTCGAAGTCCTCGGTGCTCGTCGTCGTGATGTCCTCGTTGACCTTCTGGTGGCCGGCCACGAGCACGAGCGAGTCGAGGCCTCCGAGGGTGCTGACCGCCTCGGCCACGATCCGCTCACACGTGGCCTCGTCGGTGAGGTCCCCGGGCAGGATCACCGCCTTGCGTCCGAGGTCGCCGATGACGTCGCGGACCTCCTCGAGGTCCTCCTGCTCCTCGGGCAGCGCGTTCAGGGCGACGTCCGCGCCCTCCTTCGCCATCGCGATCGCCGCGGCCCGGCCGATGCCCGAGTCGGCACCGGTCACGAGCACTCGGTAGCCCGGCATCCGGCCGGTGCCGACGTAGCTGGTCTCGCCGTGGTCCGGCTTCGGGTCCATCGCGTTCGTGCCGCCCGGGAGCTCCTGCGACTGCGGCGGGTACGGGGGCTGGGGGAACTGTGTCCGGGGGTCCTGCTTGTCGAGCTGGCTCATGCGGCCATCGAACACGCCGGATGTGGTCGCTGCTCGGAGCCTCCGGCGCGATCGGTCGCACGACGGGGAGCGGGTGGCGCTCCGGCGTGTGCAGGACCGGTGGGGAGAGGGCGCGCCCCGAGTACGGTCGTGTCCATGCCAGAGCGTTCCGAGTACGGCGACGATCCCATGCAGTACGGCGTGTTCCACGTCGCCGAGGCCCCGGCACGCGGGACGGTCATCCTGATCCACGGCGGCTTCTGGCGGGGCACCCCGGACTACTTCGACGGACCCGCCCCGCTCGCCGAGGCCCTCGTGGGTCGGGGCTGGAACGTGTGGCGGATCGAGTACCGGCAGCTGCCGAACGGTGGCGGCTGGCCGGGCACGCTCGACGACACCGCGGCCGCGATCGAGCACCTCGTCGTCGTCGCCGCGTCACTGGCCGTCGACCCGGGACCGGTCCTGACGGTCGGCCACAGCGCGGGCGGTCACCTCGCGGTGTGGGCGCTGTCCCGCCCGGACGCCGTGCTGCCGCTCGAGGGCGCCGTCAGCCTGGCCGGCGCGCTCGACCTGCGGCTCGGCGAAGCGGACCGCATCGGCGGTGGCGCGGTGGTGGACTTCCTCGGCGGCACGTCCGCGGCCCACCCCGACCGGTACGCGGCGGCCGACCCGGCGACGCGGGTCGTCCCGGACCTGCCGGTCCGCATCGTCCACGGCGACCGCGATGACGTCGTCCCCATGAACCAGTCCGACGCGTACGTCGCCGCGGCGCGAGCGGCCGGACAGGACGCCTCGGTCCGCGTGGTCCCCGGTGACCACATGGACGTCATCGACC
Source organism: Curtobacterium sp. MCBD17_013 (assembly GCF_003234565.1). Lineage (GTDB taxonomy): Bacteria > Actinomycetota > Actinomycetes > Actinomycetales > Microbacteriaceae > Curtobacterium. The sequence continues at coordinate 90,501 of NZ_QKTU01000008.1, forward strand.
CCGCGCACCCGGCCTTCGCCGCGCTGCTGGCGGCGCTCGAGGAGATCCGCGCGGCAGCCTGACGCGGGCGGAGCGATCCGGTTCCGCACCAGAGAGGTCTCTGCGGCAGCTGTCCACACCGCGGTGGAATGTGATGTGTCGGAATCGGCAACGGCCGCAGACAGCCCGGTGCCGAAACCCCAGAAGGACCGCGACGTGGCCCGGTTCCTCCGGGAGCACGGGTGGGTCATCGCCCGTCAGGGCAAGGGCAGTCACGAGGTCTGGCGCGACCCCGCAGGCTCGGTGATCGTCCTACCGCGGCACGGCGAGGTCTCGGCCGGTCTCGTGCGGCAGATCATCACGAAGGTCGATGGAAAGGTGCCGTCGGGGTGGCGCTGAACGGAGGAGGAGGAACGACATGACGATCGCAGCGCATCCGGTCCGTGTCCTGCGGGCCATCGCTCGGCCCGACGGGGCGTGGTGGACCGTGGAACTCCCGGAGTTGACGTCGCCGAGCCCGCTGGGAGGGGAGCCGATCATCGCGCTGGGCCAGGTGGAGCGGGACGGCGACGTCGCGGCCGCAGCGCTCGACATCGCCGCCGTCTGGCTCGACGTCGACGAGTCGACGCTCGAGGTGCGCGTGGAGTTCGGCCGCCCGCTGACGGGCGACTGACCCCCGCGTCCGGTCAACGCTCCCTGCGGGTGACGTCGGCACCAGGGGGGAGCGTCACGAACCCGAGCGCCATCGCGAGCACGTACACGCCGGCCTGGACCTCGAGCAACGGCATCGTGCCGACGACGGCCTGGAGCGCTCCAGCCGCGAGCAGGCCGACGCCCTGCCCGACCGCGACGCCGAGACCGAGCGCGGCGAACACGGCAGGCCGTGCCGCGGCCGACGCCCCCAGTTGCAGCAGGCTCGTGAGCCCGGACCCCATGACGACCCCCGGAGCACCGACCAGGGCGAAGAGCACGACGTACAGCCAGAGCGCGTGCGTCGCGAACGACGCGTTCCAGGCGACGACGGTGAGTCCGGCGAACCCGACGAGTCCGAGCAGTGCGATCCGACGGACGCGGACCCGACCGGCGATCGCGGCGAGCACGAGGCCCGCGCCGATCGCACCGACCGCCTGGACACCCCGGAGCAGGCCGACGTCGGCGTCCGAGCCGGCGAGCCGGTCGCGCACGAAGAACACGAAGAGGACGACGAACATCCCCTGGGCGACGGATGCGGTCGTGACGACGGCGAGTGCGCCGCGCGTGGCGGGGTCGCGGAATGCGCGGAGGAGGCCCTGCGGATGACGTCGGGGCGCGGACGACGTCGGGACGCGGACCGCCGCCTCCGCCGCGCCGGCCGCCTCCGCCGCGCCGGCCGCACCTGCCGCGCGGACGGCGTGGTCCGTCGTCGCCACTGCCGGCCCGGGTCGCGGGAGCCCCGCCAGCACGACGGCCGACACGACGTACGTGGCGAGGTCCACGCCCGCGACGAGCGGCAGGTCCCCGACGACGAGGAGCACGCCGCCGAGCGGCCCGCCGACCAGCCGGCCGACGTCCTGGTTCAGCCCGACGAGCGCGTTGGCGGACACCACGCGGTCGGGACCGACGAGCGTCGGGAGCAGTGTGTTCTTCGCGGGCTCGAACACCGCACTGCACACCGCCTGCAGCACGATCACCGCGCACACGACGGTCAGCGCGGTGCCGGCCGGCAGGCCCTTCCCACCCACCAGGAGCAGCGGCACCAGCCCGCAGGCCTGGACGACGTTCACCGTCACCATCAGCCGCCGGGGGTCGGTCCGGGCGAGGATCCGTGGCACCACCGGTGCCAGGAGGATCGGTGGGAGCAGTTCGAGGAGGAACGCGACGGACGTCGTCAGCGCCGAGCCGCTGAGCCGGAGGACGACGAGCGGCAGCGCGATGAACAGGAGCCAGTCTCCGCCGTCGGACACGACGCCCGCGGTCCACAGACGTCGGAACGCGGGGACCGCGAGCGCGGAGCCCGCGAGGCGGCCTGGTGCCGGGCCTCCCGGCCGGGGCGCGGTGCGGGTGGTCATGCGGCGGGGCCGGACCGTGCGGCGGCTGGGTCGAAGCCGGGCCGCGGGAAGGCGGTGAGTGTCACGTGGACGTGCGCGGCGTCGTCGGGCGCGACGTCGCGGATCGGCGCGATGTACGGGCGCACGATCGCGTCGATCCTGGCGACGACGTCGGCGAGTTCGTCGGGGGTGATCCGGAGTCCGTACTGGGCGTGCACGTCCGCCGACCGCCAGACCTCGGGGAGCGTGTCCCGGGTGCGGAGGTGCTCGCGCGCCAGCTGGTGGTCGAGCTGGAGCGCCGCGGCGAGCATCGCGTCGAGGCCGACACGGTCGGCGGGGTCGGTGTCGTCGTTCGTGAACCCGGTGATCGTCGCGCGCCAGGGGCGGGTCCGGCCGTCGGTGGCGTGCGCAGGCTCGACGAGTCCGTGCGCGGCGAGGACGCGGAGGTGGTAGCTGCAGTTCGAGGGCGAGTCCCCGACCGCACGAGCGCACTCCGAGGCGGTCGCGGGTCCGGCGGACATGAGGTAGGCGAGGACGTCGAGGCGCACGGGGTGAGCGAGTGCGTCGAGGACGGCGGGGTCGCTGATGTCCGGGCGGTGTTCCGCCCTCGGGGCCCGGTCGGGCTGCTCGTGCTCGTCCACGTGTGCTCCGTCCTGGTCTGAAAGAGGCTTTCGGATCGTACGGTCCATCCCGCTGATCTGCAAGGGCCTTTCAGATCCCCTCCCGCTGGTGGTCCGCGGAGAACCGGTGCGCCCTGACCCGAGCACGGGCATCATGGCCCCATGAGGTCGATCTGGAAGGGTTCCATCGCGTTCGGGCTGGTCAACGTGCCGATCAAGGTCTACGCGGCGACGGAGACCCACGACATCGCGCTGCACCAGGTCCACGACGAGGACAACGGCCGCATCCGGTACAAGCGCGTGTGCGAGCTCGGTCACGACGTCGACTACGAGCACATCCAGCGCGCCTACGACGACGGCGACAAGACGGTCGTGCTCACCGCGGACGACCTGAAGACGCTGCCCGAGGAGCAGTCCCACGAGATCGAGGTGCTCGAGTTCGTGCCGAGCGACCAGGTGGACCCGATCTCGTACGAGAAGTCCTACTACCTCGAGCCGGACTCGCGGTCGCCCAAGGCGTACGTCCTGCTCCGCGAGACCCTCGATCGCACCGACCGGACCGCCATCGTGCAGTTCACGCTCCGGCAGAAGACCCGGCTCGGTGCCCTTCGGGTGCACGACGACGTCCTCGTCCTGCAGGGGCTGCTGTGGGGGGACGAGGTCCGCGCAGCCGACTTCAAGGCCCTCGACACGGACGTCAAGGTCTCGGCGAACGAGCTGAAGATGTCGTCCTCACTCGTCGACAGCATGTCCACCGACTACGACCCGAGCAAGTACACCGACGAGTACCAGGAGCAGCTGCAGCAGCTCATCGACGCGAAGCTCGAAGCGGGCGACGACGTCGACACCGCCGCGACCTTCGGTGAGCAGCCGGACGAGGACGAGGGCGACGGCGGTGACGTCATCGACCTCATGGCGGCGTTGCGCGCGTCGGTCGACCGGAACCGCGCCTCCCGGTCGAGCCGGGGTGGTCGATCGGCCGATGACGACGCGGCGGCCGAGGACGACCCCGAGCCGCGGCGGAAGGCACCGGCCGGGAAGGCGGCCTCGAAGGCGTCGTCGAAGACGTCCGCCGCGAAGGCGTCGTCGTCGACCGCGGGTGCGAAGGGCGAGAAGAAGGTGCCTGCCGCTCGGTCCCGCTCGAAGAAGGCCAGCTGAGCGGTCCTTCACCCGACGGTCGCTCGCCCGAGGTCGGGCGGCAGCACTCCGCGCGTACGTTCGGCGGCGCTGGTCCGAGCGCCTGCTCGACGGCTCGACGGAGCGAGGAGACCGAGATGTTGCTGGACGGAACGACGATCGTGGTCACGGGTGGCAACAGCGGGATCGGCGAGCAGATCTGCCTCGCCGCGGCCGCCGAGGGGGCCAACATCGTCATCGACTACGTCGTGCACCCCGAGGCGACGGACGCCCTCATCGCGAAGATCGAGCAGGCCGGTGGCAAGGCCGTCGGCGTCGAGGCGGACATCACGAAGGCCGACGACCTGCACCGCATGGTGCAGACCGCGGTCGACACCTACGGGCGGCTCGACGTGCTCGTGAACAACGCGGGTGTCGAGGACCGCAAGTCCCTGCTCGAGGAGACCGAGGAGGGCTACGACCGCGTCATGGCGATCAACATGAAGAGCGCGTTCTTCGGCTCGCAGGCGGCGGCGAAGCAGTTCGTGGCGCAGGGCGGCGGCGGGCTCATCCTCAACATCTCGAGCGTGCACGAGGACTGGCCGATGCCGGGCAACCTCGCCTACTGCGTCGCCAAGGGCGGCATGCGGATGCTCGCCCGGAGCGGTGGCGTCGAGCTCGGGCCCCACGGCATCCGCATGGTGAACATCGCGCCCGGCGCCGTGGACACGCCGATCAACACCGCGACGACCTCGGACGCCGACAAGCTCAGGCAGCTCGACGCCGCGATCCCGCTCGGTCGGCTCGCCGAGCCGAGGGAGATCGCCGAGGTCGTCGTCTTCCTCGCGTCCGGCAAGGCCGGGTACATGACGAGCACCACCGTCACCGTCGACGGCGGGATCTCGCAGGGCAGCGTCGGGCTCTGACCGCGGGGCTCTGACCGCGGGGCTCTGACCGCGGGGCTCTGACCGCGGGTCCGCCGCGATCAGCTCCGAGGCACCTCGCCGTCCTCCTGGTCGTCGTGGCGAGTCCGCCGGGCCGCCAGGGGCACCCCGATCCAGAGCACCGCGGTCGCGACGAACACGACGACGCCGCCGATCACACCCATCGTGTGTCCCAGGACGACGTCGAACACGAACAGGACCGTGCCGGCGAACAGCAGCGCGCTCATGACGAGACAGGCGATGAGGATCCGGTTGCCGAAGCGCACGAGGTCGTGCTTCTGCCGCTGCCCGAACAGGAGGCGGTGGGTCGAGACCGCGCCCAGCGCCAGGATCGTGATGCCGGCCGCGAGGATGACGAGCACGAGGTAGATCGCGATCTCACCGTCGTCGAGGATGCTGAAGCGCTGTTGGAACGGCAGCGTGAGCAGGAACCCGGCGAGGATCTGGGTGCCCGTCTGCACGATCCGCAGCTCCTGCTGCATGTCGCGCCAGTTCCGGTCGTACCGCTCCGACCGGGTCTCGTTGCGTGCCCGATCCGCTGCTCCGTCGTCGGTCGTGCTCATGGCCGACCAGGGTAGCCGAGGGGGAGCCCGCACCGGACGCAGCTGTGGGCTGGTGCCGACCCGCGGTCAGGACGCGACGCGCGCCGTGACCTCCGCCACCGCCTCCAGGACGTCGTCGACCGTGACCGCCAGGAGGGCCGGGTCGGGCTCCGTCGCGAACACGTCACCCCGGCGGACGCTCGCGTCCGTCAGCACGACGTGCGGACCAGAGGCCGGCGGGCCCCACTCCTCCGGCGGCGCCGGGCCGAACAGCACGACGCTCGGCACGTGGTACGCCGACGCCAGGTGCGCGGCGCCCGTGTCGACGGTCACGACGACGTGCGCGGCGGCGATGACCGCGGCGAACTCCTGCAGGTCGAGCCGGCCCGCCAGCACGGCGGCCGGTGCCAGGCCGGCCCCCTCGGCGACGGCGGTGGCGCGGTCGACGTCGTCCGCGCCTCCCGTCACGACGACGTCGAGTCCCTGGGCCGCGAGCGCACGGGCGACCGCGGCGAACCGCTCGACCGGCCAGTGCCGCGCGCCGTAGAACGCGCCGACGTGCACGACGGCGGCGTCCCGGACCGCGGGCTCGAGGTCCGGCACGCGGATGTCGACCTCGTCCGGGTCGCCCTCGATCCCGAAGGCGCGGACGAGGCGGATCCACCGCTCCCGCTCGTGCATGCCGTCGAGCCAGGGCAGCCCGTCCTCACCGTGCGCGGCGTGCTTGATGGTGTGCCGGGCCTCCAGGTGCGCGATGATCGCGCGGGACTCCCCGCCGGAGCCGTGCAGGTTCACCGCCACGTCGACGGTGCCGGGTTCGATCGGCATGTCGTGGTCGAGGCCCTGCTGCGCCAGGTGCACGTCGACCCCCGGCAGCAGCTCGACGATCGGGGCGAGCCACGCGGTGGTCGCGAGCGTCATGCGGTGCTCCGGGTACGCGCGGCGCAGTGCGTGCAGCGCGGGCACGGCGATGAGGATGTCACCGAGCTTGATCGCGCGGAGCACGACGAGTTCGGGGCGGCCGTCCGACGGCGGCAGGGCGGGGAGTGCGGGCACGGGTCGACGCTACCGGGAGTGGTGGCGGCGTGTGCCGGCACGGCAACCGCACGGAGTACAACCAAATACGGCTGGAGCCGGATGCAGTTGTAGGATCCGTCCCATGCCCGACCTCGCTGACGCACTGGCCCTCCTCGGGGAGATGGGTCTCGTCGCGCGCCTGGTCGGTCCCCGGACCGTCGCTTGGAACGGCCCGTCGCTGCGTGTTGCTCGAGCGATCGTCCTCGACAGCCCGCCCGCGCCGAGCCGGGTCGAGGCCGCCCTTGGGGCCCTCGACCCGGCCGACCGGACGGCGAGGCTCCTCTACGTCCTCCGACGGGCATCGCCGTCCCTGGTGCGACGCGCGGTGGAGGACCACCGTGTCGCGGTCGTGAGTGTCGACGAAGGCCACCTCGTCGTCGACGGCGACCACTGGCGCCGGGACCGAGCGGCACCGCCGGAGCGGGCGCGTCCCCGAGGTCGGACGCCGTGGGGACGGTTCGCGCTCGGGCGGGTCCTCCTGCGGACGGTGCACCCGCGGACACAGGCCGCGCTCGCCGCGGAGGCCGGGATCACACAGCAGGCCGTCGCGAAGGCGCTCCCCGCCCTCGAGGAGTTCGGAGTCTCGCGGTCGCTCGGCGGCTGGATGTGCGCAGACCCTCCGGCTCTCTGGGACCACTGCGTCGACGACTACCCCGGTCCGGGCGGCCTCCGGCAGGGGTGGATGAGCGCCGCTGCGCTCGACGAGCAAGTCGCCCGGGCCCGCGCGGTCGCGGGACGCGACGTGCTGGTCTCCGGTGATCTCGCGGCGGATGCGCTCGTCCCGTGGCGTCGCCCGGTCCGCGCCGCGGTGTGGTCGCCCGTCGGCATCGATCTCTCGGCAAGGTCCGTGGTGGCAAACCGCTTGGAGGCCACGCTGCTCCTGACGGTGCCCGAAGACCCGACCGTCGTGGCCACGGCGCGCTCCTGGGCCGAAGCCTCCCCGAGCACGACCGATCCGGTCATCACCGCTTGGGAGATCATGCAGACGCCGGGACCCGACGCGCACGAGGCGGCGCAGGTCCTCCGCGACGCGGTACTCAGCGGGCGGGATCGGAACGCGGTACTCAGCGGGCGGGATCGGGACGCGTGATCCGGATCCGCGCGACCGCCCCGTGCACCTCCGCCGCCGACGACCTGGCCTACGGCGCCTTGGCCGATGCCGTCCGTGCCACAGCCGACCTGGACGACGTGCGCGTCATCGGCGGTCACATGGTCGGTCTCCTGCTCACGGCGTTCCCGGTTCCGGGGCTCGAGGTCCGACGCACTGCCGATGCGGACGCCGGTGTGAGCACCGAGGTCGCGGCTCGTGATGTCGTCCACGCGCGGCTGCTCGATCGGGGGTACGCCACGGCTGGCGGGAACCGCCTCGTGTCGGGAGGGAAGACGATCGACCTCATCGTCGAGACGCCCTACCCGACAGCGCGGCCGAGGACGCTCGGGACGCGTCAGTTCGACAGCACGCTCGGGCTCGACCTCGCCCTCGCCCTCCCACCGATCGTGATCGACACGACGGTCGTCCACCGAGACGGACGTACCGAGCAGCTCGTGGTCCGGGAGCCGACGGTGGAGGCCGCCACCATCCTCAAGAGCGCGGCCGCGATGTCGCGGCACAGCGCGAAGGACCTGATCGATCTGTACCACCTCCTGGCGATCCGTCACGAGCACGGGGCGGAGTCGATCGGGGGATGGCGTCTGGATGAGGAGCCTGCGCGAGGGCACCGCCTCGACGCCGTACGGGTGCTCCGCTCGATCGGGGTCCGCGACAGCCGCTTCGTCGCTGCGGGGGTGCGACCGACGGACTTCGTCGCACTCGTCCGCGAGTACGTGGCGCAGGACGACCCCGACGCGCCGGGCGCGTGACGGGGACCGGCCGGACCGGGTAGGAATCGGTGCATGAGCCTGCGCACGCACCGCCCCCCTCGCGCTGTCCTCTTCGACCGCGACGGCACCCTCGTGGTCGACGTGCCCTACAACACGGACCCGGACCTCGTGGAGCCGGTGCCGGGGGCCCGCCGCGCGGTCCAAGCGCTCCGTGCCGCGGGGGTCGCGGTCGGTGTCGTGACGAACCAGTCGGCGATCGCCCGGGGGACCGCGACCCGCGACCAGGTCGACGCGGTGAACGCCCGGGTGGACGAGCTCATCGGTCCGTTCGACGTGTGGGAGGTCTGCCCGCACGGTCCGGACGACGACTGCGACTGCCGGAAGCCCCGTCCGGGGATGGTCGTCAACGCCGCGGAACGCCTCGGCGTCGCGCCCGAGGAGTGCGTCGTCATCGGGGACATCGGCGCGGACATGGGCGCGGCGCGCAACGCGGGAGCGGCCGGCATCCTCGTTCCCACCGAGGTCACCCGGGCCGAGGAGATCGACGAGGCGGACGTCGCCACGGAGTCGCTCGTCGACGCGGTCGCGCTCGTGCTCCACTCGCTGCGCCACGGCCGCCAGGGTGACCTCGCCGCACGGGCGGAGCGCGCCGGGGCGGAGCGCGCGGCGGCGGAGCGCGCGGCGGCGGAGCGCGCCGGGGCGGAGCGCGCCGGGACCGGGCGGTGACGCGCCGGGTCCTCGTCGTCCGGCTCGACAGCTTCGGAGACGTCCTCGTCGGCGGACCCGCGGTCCGGGCCGTCGCCGCGGCTCCGGACACCGAGGTGTGGATGCTCTGCGGCCCCCAGGGGGCTCCCGCGGGGCGGCTCCTGCCGGGCGTGGACGAACTCCGGGTCTGGGCCTGCCCCTGGATCACCGAGACCGACCGGCCGGTCGACGCCGCGATGCTCGCCGAGTTCGACGCGATCGTCCAGGAGGCTCGGCCCGACGAGGCCATCGTCCTCACCTCGTTCCACCAGTCGCCCCTCCCGGTCGCGCTCCTCCTCCGCCTGGCGGGGGTCGCGAGGATCACCGGGGCGTCGGTCGACCACGCGGGGGCACTGCTCGACGTGCGACTCCGGCCGGGCGAGGACTTCCCCGAGGACCAGCCCGAACCCGAGCGTGCGCTGGAGATCGCCCGAGCGGCGGGGTACGCGCTGCCGGACGGGGACGACGGCCGGCTCGCGGTCATCCACGACCCGGCGGACCTGCCCCCGGAGCTCGACGGGCTCGGACCGTACGTCGTGGTGCACCCCGGCGCGAGCGTCCCGGCGCGGTCGTGGCCGGTCGATCTGCACGCCGCGCTCGTGGAGCGGCTCGCCGCCCTCGGACACACCGTGGTCGTGACCGGCAGCCCGGGCGAGCGTGACCTCACGGCTGCCGCCGCAGGGGCCTCGGGCATCGACCTCGGGGGCCGGACGAGCCCGGCGGCACTGGCGTCGGTGCTCGCGGGCGCCGAGGTCGTCGTCGTCGGGAACACGGGTCCGGCCCACCTCGCCGCGGCCGTCGGGGTCCCGATCGTCAGTCTGTTCTCGCCGGTGGTGCCCGCGGTCCGGTGGGCGCCCTACGGCGTGCCCGTGGAACTGCTCGGCGACCAGCAGGCGCCCTGCCGACTGAGCCGCGCCCGCGAGTGTCCGGTGCCGGGACACCCGTGCCTCCGCTCCGTCGACCCGGAGGCCGTGGTCGCCGCGTGCGCGCGCCTCGCTGGCTGGGAACGGGGCACGTCCGGGGTACAACACTCCTGAGAAGCAGTCCCACCGGGAGGCGAGCAGCAGGAGGAGTGCGTATCGTCCGAATTCCCGGCGTTCCCTCAGCCGGGGACGGACGAGCAGGAGGTATGGCGTGCGGATCCTGGTGTGGCACGTGCACGGCGGCTGGATGGACGCGTTCGTCCGGGGCCAGCACGACTACCTCGTCCCCACCACCCCCGCCCGTGACGCCTGGGGCCTCGGTCGCGCCGACCGGCTCTGGCCCGAGAACGTCGTCGAGATCGCGCCCGAGGCCGTGCGCGACGCCGACGTCGACGTCGTCGTCCTGCAGCGCGCCGAAGAGCTCGCCGAGGCCGAACGCCTGCTCGGTGCCCGTCTCGGCCGCGACGTCCCGGCGGTCTTCGTCGAGCACAACGCCCCGCGGGTCGACGTCCCCGCGTCCCTGCACCCGCTGCGCGACCGGGACGACGTCCTCATCGCGCACGTCACGCACTTCAACGCCCTCATGTGGGACTGCGGCACGACCGCCACGACGGTGATCGAACACGGCGTCGTCGACCCCGGTCCGCGGTACACCGGCACGCTCGAGCGGTTCGGGGTCGTGGTCAACGAGCCCGTCCGCCGGACGCGCGTCGCCGGGACCGACCTCGTGCCGCGGTTCGCGGCGGTCGCTCCCGTCGACGCGTTCGGGATGGGCACCGACCAGCTCCCGGACGCCCTCGGACTCGGTCCGGACCGGCTCGGCGTGATGGGGGACGTCAAGCCCGACCCGATGCACACGCAGCTCGCCGAGCGCCGCGCCTACCTGCACCTCAACCGCTGGACCTCGCTCGGGCTGTCCCTGCTCGAGGCGATGCACATGGCGATGCCGGTGCTCGTCCTCGGCACGACCGAGGCGGCCCGTGCGGTCCCCGCCGAGGCCGGCGCGATTTCGACCGACGTCGAAGACCTCGTCGCCACCGCCCGACACCTCGTCGCCGACCCCGACGAGGCGCGTCGCCGCGGCCTCGTCGCCCGGGAGGCCGTGCTCGCGCGCCACTCCCTGGAGCGATTCCTCGGCGACTGGGACGACCTCCTCGACGGCGTGCAGGAGCGTCACCTCGCAGCACACCACCGATCCGCACCGGCCCCGGCACCGCTCACCGACCTGGTCGGCGCAGCCCCGGTCGCCGATGGCACCGACGGAAGGAACCGCGCATGAAGATCGCCATGGTCTCGGAGCACGCCAGCCCGCTGGCCACGCTCGGGGGCGTCGACGCCGGCGGCCAGAACGTCCACGTCGCAGCCCTGTCCGGGGCGCTCGCCGACCGCGGGCACCAGGTGACGGTCTACACGCGGCGCGACGACGCGACCCTGCCGCGCCGGGTGTCGCTCCGCCCCGGTGTGGACGTCGTGCACGTCGACGCCGGGCCGGCCGAACGCCTGCCGAAGGACGACCTGCTCCAGTACATGGGGCAGTTCGCCTCGTTCCTCGTCGCCGCGTGGACCGTCGACCGCCCCGACATCGTGCACAGCCACTTCTGGATGTCCGGGCTCGCGGCCCTCGACGCAGCACAGCAGCTCGGTGCCCACAGCGACGGGCCGCGCATCCCCGTCGTGCACACGTACCACGCGCTCGGCGTCGTGAAGCGCCGCCACCAGGGCTCGGCCGACACCAGCCCGAACGAGCGCGAGTGGCTCGAACCGGAGGTCGGGCGCCGCGCCGACCAGGTCATCGCGACGTGCTCCGACGAGGCATTCGAGCTCAAGGCCCTCGGCATCCCGAACCGCAGCATCTCGGTGGTGCCCTGCGGGGTCGACGTCGACGCGTTCACGCCGGACGGCCTGACCGAGGTCCGCAGCCGACGGCACCGGGTCGTCACGGCCTCCCGGCTCGTGCAGCGCAAGGGCGTCGGCACGACGATCGACGCGCTCGCCCGCCTCGTGCACGCGGGCCGCGACGTCGAACTCGTCATCGTCGGTGGGGCGGGGACCGCCGGGGCCGACCTCGTGGACGACCCGGAGTACCAGCGCCTCGACGCCCTGGCCACCCGGCTCGGCGTGCGGGACCACGTGACCTTCCGCGGCCAGCTGTCCCAGCGCGAGATCCCGACCGTCCTCCGGAGCGCCGACGTCGTCGTGTGTGCCCCGTGGTACGAGCCGTTCGGGATCGTGCCGCTCGAGGCCATGGCCTGCGGCGTCCCGGTCGTCGCGTCGAGCGTCGGCGGCCTCATCGACACCGTCGTCGAGGACGCCACCGGCCTGCACGTGCCGCCGCGGGACGCCGCCGCGGTCGCCGAGGCCGTCGCCGCGATCCTCGACGACCCCGACCGTCGCGTGGCGTTCGGCCGCGCCGGCCGCGAGCGGGTCGAGTCCCGCTACTCGTGGGCGCGCATCGCCACCGACTCCGAGCGGGTGTACGACCGCATCACCGGTCGCCGTTCCACCCGTCCCGGACGTCGCCGTGCCGGTGCCGTCCCCACGCTCGACCCCGCCCCCCTGGGCACCGCCGGAAGGACCCTCCGATGACCATCGACCTGCCCGCCACCACCGCACGGCCGACGTCGGACGAGCCGGCCTCGAGCGCGTCGCTCGTCCTCGACCACATCGCCGCATCCGTCCCGGTCATCGCGTCCCTCGCCGAGCACGGCGACCACATCGCGGCGTGGGCCGACGACCTCGCGTCGCGGCTCGGCCGGGGCCAGCGGCTCCTCGCGGCCGGCAACGGCGGCTCCGCGGCGGAGGCGCAGCACCTGACGAGCGAGCTCGTCGGCCGGTTCGACGGGGACCGTCCCGCCTTCAGTGCGATCTCGTTGCACGCCGAGTCCTCCGCGGTCACCGCGATCGGGAACGACTACGGCTACGAACACGTCTTCGCCCGCCAGGTGCACGCGCACGCCCGCGCCGGCGACGTCCTCGTGCTGCTCTCGACGAGCGGCAAGAGCGAGAACCTGCTCAACGCAGCCCGTGCCGCCCGCTCGATCGGCGTCCGCACCTGGGCGATGACCGGGTCGCGCCCCAACCCCCTCGCCGAGGTCGTCGACGACGCGATCTGCATCGACGGGCCCTCCGCCAACGTGCAGGAGGCCCAGCTCGTCCTCGTGCACGCACTCTGCCGGGCCATGGAGCCCGCGCTCAAGGGACTCCGGGGAGGCCGCCCATGAACGCCCGCACGGACACCACCCGCACGCGGATCGTCGTCGTCGGCGACACCCTGCTCGACGTCGACGTCACCGGGACGTCGGAGCGCCTCAGCCCCGACGCGCCCGTGCCCGTGCTCGACGTGCAGGACGAGGTCCGCCGCGCCGGTGGTGCCGGGCTCGTCGCGACCATGCTCGCGCGCGACGGCCACGACGTCACGCTCGTCACGGTGCTCGGCCAGGACGACCGCGGGGTGGAACTCCGGGACGGCATGCCCGGCGTGCGCGTCGTCGCCGGGGACTCCGGCGTCGCGACCCCCGTCAAGACCCGCGTGCGTGTCGGCGACCACGCGCTCGTCCGCATCGACGAGGCCTGCGCGACGCCGCCCGTGCCGGATGTGACCGCGGACATGACCGCCGCGCTCGAGGGCGCCGACGCGATCGTCGTCGCCGACTACGGCCGTGGCCTCGCCGCCGCTCCCGCGCTCCGGGAGGCCCTGACCCGCGTCGCCGAGACCACCCCCGTCGTGTGGGACCCGCACCCGAAGGGCGCGCAGCCGGTCCCGGGCATTGCCGTCGCCACCCCGAACGCCGCGGAGGCCCGGGGCTTCTCCGGCGCGACCGGCTCGGGCGTGCCCTTCGCCACGGCCGCCGGCGAGCAGCTCGTCGCCGACTGGTCCGCTCACGCGGTCGCCGTCACGATGGGCGAGAAGGGCGCGTTGCTCCGCACCGACGCCGGCGACTCCCGCTTCGTCCCCGCGCCCTCCGTCACCGCGGGCGACCCCTGTGGCGCCGGTGATCGACTCGCGGCCGGCGTCGCCGTCGCGCTCGCGCAGGGCGCCTCGACCGAGGACGCCGTCGCGGCGGGTGTCGCCGACGCCTCCGCCTACCTGGCCTCGGGCGGCGTCGCGTCGCTCCTCGCGCCTCCCGCACCGGTCACCGTGCCGGGCAGTGACCGGGACGCCATCCGGGTCGCCCACGACGTCCGCGCCGCGGGCGGCACCGTGGTCGCGACCGGTGGCTGCTTCGACCTGCTCCACGCCGGCCACGCCCGCACGCTGTCGGCCGCCCGAGCGCTGGGCGACTGCCTCGTGGTCTGCCTCAACTCGGACAGCTCCGTCCGCGGGCTCAAGGGCCCGGACCGGCCGATCATGACGCAGGAGGACCGCGTCGAGCTCCTCCTCGCGCTCGACTGCGTCGACGCCGTCATCGTGTTCGACGAGTCGACGCCCGACGAGGCCCTCCGCCGCTTCCAGCCCGACGTCTGGGCGAAGGGCGGCGACTACTCGGCCGACGAGCTCCCGGAGTCCCGGACCCTCGCCGAGTGGGGTGGGCGCGTCGTCACCGTGCCGTTCCACCCGGGACGCTCCACCACGCGGCTCGCCGCGGCCCTCGAACGCGTCGGGTAGCGCGAGCGCGCACCATCCCGACCACGTCCGGCCGGGAGGCGCGGCAGCCGTCCGCAGCCGCGCCTGCCGTCCGACCGCAGAACCGAAAGGAACACCCATGCCCATCCCCACCACGCCCATCGGCCGCGTGCTCGTCACCGGCGGTGCGAGCGGCCTCGGTGCCGCCGTCGCCGCCGCCGTCGCCGAGGCGGGCGGCACCCCGATCGTGCTCGACCTGAAGACCGACGCGGTCCCGAGCGAGTGGGACAGCGTGGCCGTCGACGTCACCGACACCGCCGCCACCGAGCAGGCCGTGCGCGACGCCGCCGAGCGTCACGGTGGCCTCGACGCCGTCGTCACCGCCGCGGGCATCGACAAGCCGGCCCCGATCGGCGGTATCTCGTCGGGCGACTGGGAGCGCATCGTCGGCGTCAACCTGCTCGGCACCGCCGCGACCGTGCGGGCGGCACTGCCCGCGCTCGAGGCCTCGAACGGCCGCGTCGTCATCATCTCGTCCTCGCTGGCGCTCAAGGGCGTCGGCGACGGCACCGCGTACTCCGCGTCGAAGTTCGGCGTCCGCGGGTTCTCCCAGGCGCTCGCGGCCGAGACCCGTGGCGTCGTCGGCGTGACGAACATCATCCCCGCGGGCATGCGCACCGCGTTCTTCGAGGGCCGCACCGAGCAGTACAAGCCGGGGCCGGACGCCAAGCTCATCGAGCCGGAGTACGTCGCGAACGCGATCATCTTCGCCCTGAGCCAGCCCGCCGGGTGCGAGATCCGCGAGCTCGCGATCATGCCGGCCGAGGAGCCCAGCTGGCCGTAGGCCCGGCCCCCGGCCCGGCCTCCGGCCCGGCCTCCGGTTCCGCCGAGATCGCAGAACACGCCGTTCACCTTCCGAGGTGAGCGGCGTGTTCTGCGATCTCGGCGAAACGCACATGGCGCTTCGTGCGATCTCGGCGGTCAGGACGCCGAGTCGGGCGCGTCCGGGTTCGGGACGACCAGCCGGTGTCCGAGGGTGTGGAGGACGAGTGTCACCGTCGCGGTCGCCACGGCGAGACCGAAGAACACCGCACCGACGCCGAGGTGCACCGCACTGGTCGTGAGGCTGAACGCGTCGAAGCCGCCGGACGCGTGCACCTCGTCGTACGAGCGCACCCAGAACACCACCGCGGTGACGACGAGCCCCAGCGTGAGGATCCAGAGGGCGAACACCGGCCGGTTCGCGAGCCAGCGCGGCGGCGATGGATGGGGGGACGTCGGGTCAGGCCATGAGGGTGACTCGGACACGACTGCATCCTGGCATGCGGGCGGAGGTGGGGAGAGCCTCCCGATCGGGGGGCTGTACCGGGCCGCGCGTGCGACGGCCCCTGCGGTAGCGTGCGCTGACACGACGACGCGGCCGACCGGCCGCAGAGGGGACGCCGCCGTGAGCAACGCCGACCACCGGTCCGAGACCGTCGACCGACCGGACCCGGACCACCAGTACGAGAACGCGATCGGGGAGCGACTCGGGGACCCGGTGTGGGCACGTGTCCGTCCCCTGGTGTTCCGCACGATCATCGGCGCCGTCGTGGCCGCCGGGTTGGTCGGTGTCGTCGCGGTCCTCATCGGGGAGTTCGGGCTCGTCGCGATCCAGCTCCTCCTCACCATCACGGTCGTCATCGTGTTCGCCCTGCTCTCCTGGTACGACGCCGACGTCTCCGCCAAGCGCTCCGGCGCGTTCGCGATGGTGAGCGTGGCGACCTCGATGTACCTGCTCGTGGCGGGCCTCCTGGAGGTCTGGGTGCTCCACGCCGGGCCGTACGGTGCGAACGTCTCCACCGTCGGGGAGCAGTTCTGGCAGTGGATCGGCGCGGTGCTCATCGCCCGCGCCGCACTGCTGCACGTGCACCTGCTGCTCGTCATCCACCGCCGCTACCCCACGCCGCTCCTGCAGGTGGTCGCCAAGGCGACGGTCGTCGTCATCGCGGTGATCGCCGTGCTGCTGTCGATCCCGGTGCTGTTCTCGCACACGCACTTCGCCTCGGGCTACTGGCGCCTGGTGTGGGTGCTCGCGATCCTCGATCTGCTCGGCACCGTCCTCGTGCCCCTGAGCAACGCGCTGTTCCGTCCGCGTGCCGACGATCCGTACAGCCCTCCGACGGACGGCGGCGGCGCCGCTCCGATGCAGTCGGCCGACCGATCGGCGTGGGGCGTCCCAGGCGGGGCCGTCACGCCGGTCAGCCCCGTCGGCACGAGCGATGCCGACCGGGCGGCGCGGTCGGTGCAGGCACCCGTGCCGAACCTCCCGACCGGCTGGGACTCGGTGCCGGCGCCGGTCGTGCCCGAGCAGATCGCGCCCGACTCGTCCACGAACGCAGCCGGGTCGTCGTCCATCGGAGCGGGGACACGTGTTCCGGCGGTCGTGCGCGGTCGAGACGGCCTGCGGTACGCCGCGGCCCCACCCGTCGAGCGGGTCCTCGCGTGGCCGCGGTACGTCGACGGGACGCCGCTGCCCGCGTTGCCGGACGGATCGCCCGACTTCTCGCAGGTGGTCCGTGCCTGACCTGCGGGCGGTCCCCTCGAGCCTCGACTCCTCGGTGGTCGCCGAGATCGACGCGCGACTCGCCAGGGTCGAGACCGAGCACGGGGTCGCCGTTTCGTGGGCGATCGAGAGCGGGAGTCGTGCGTGGGGGTTCCCGTCGCCCGACAGCGACTACGACTGCCGCTTCCTGTTCGTCCGCCCCCGGCATCGCTACCTGGCACTGTGGCCCGATCGAGATGTGATCGAGACCCCGCTCGACGCCGTGTTCGACGTCAACGGGTGGGACCTCGCCAAGACGGTGCGGCTCCTCGTCCGGGGCAACGCCGTCGCGATCGAGTGGCTCCGGTCGCCGATCGTCTACCGGGGCGACGAGGGGTTCCGTGACCGGATGCTCGGGTTCGCGGGCGAGGTCATGCAGCGCGGCGCGATCGGCCGGCACTACCTGCACGTCGCCCGGCAGCAGCAGACCGGTTCGCGCACGCTCAAGCGGTTCTGCTACGTCCTGCGGTGCGCCACGACGCTCCGCTGGCTCGACGACCACCCGGACGGTGTCCTGCCGCCGATGGACCTGCCGACGTTGCTCGACGAGACCACCGTGTCGGCCGAGGTCCGCGACGCGAGCGCCGCGCTGATCGCCGCGAAGGCAGTGACGCGCGAACTGGGGACCGGAGCGCCTCCCACAGTGCTCCAGCGGTACGTCGACGAGGAACTCGAGCGTTCGGCGTCGTTCGACCAGCTCGACGCGGCTGCGGACGTCGCCGATCGTCGCGCGCGTGCCGAGGCGTTCTTCCGCGCGGAGGTCGAGCGCGTGCACTGACGGCGCGGTGCCGGGTCGACGTCACGTGCGGGAAACACGGGCGCGGGATGATCGTCGTCATGACTCCAGCCGAGCCTGGGGACGCCGTCACGCCACAAGCGACCATCGGCCTCCCCGTCACCGTGTCCATCACCCGCCTCGTCGAACCCGACCGGATCCCCGAGGTCACCCGCTGGGTCCAGTCGGGCGTGAACCTCGCGAACCGCTACCCGGGGTTCCTCGGGTCGGGATGGGTCCGCTCGCACGCGACCTCACGCGAGTGGCACATGCTCTACCGGTTCGCCGACCACACGACCCTGGCGACGTGGGAGAACTCGGACGACCGGCTCCGGTGGCTCGACGAGGGGCGCGACCTCGTCGTGGAGTCCCGGGTGGAGAAGCGCACGGGGATCGAGGGGTGGTTCGACGTGCCGCGCGATGCGCCGTCGGACAGCGCACCGCCCCGGTGGAAGCAGGCGGTGTCGATCTGGCTCGGGTTCTTCCCGGTGAACCTCGTGTTCACGCTGCTCGTGACCGCGTTCGTGCCGTTCTGGCCGACGTTCCCGACCGTGCCGAAGGTCCTGCTGACGACGCTCGTCCTCACGCCGGTCATGACGTTCTGGGTGCTGCCGTTCGTGACGCGGCTCATCCGCCCCTGGTTGCTCGCGCCGCGGCGCTGACGGCCGCCGCGTGATCGGGTGCGGTCGCCAGCAGGTCCGCGACGTCGGCGAGCACCACCTCGACCCCGACCTCGGCCACGAACGACGGGTCGTGCTCGCAGCGCTCCGCGGTCCAGCCGACCTGGGTGACGTCGACGCCGCACACGGGGCAGTGCGTCGTGAAGCTCATCTCGACCCGGTGGCGCCCCCGGTCGAACGGCGCCGCGTTGACGACGTTGCCGAACCAGAAGATCCCGACCGTGCGGGTGCCGACCGCGACCGCGAGGTGCCGCGGCCCCGAGTCGTCGGCGACCATGACGTCCGCGATCGCGAGTGTCCCCGGGAGCTCCCCGAGGCCGAGCACCCCCGCGAGGTCGACGATCTGCCCGGGGCTGTCCGGACCCGCGATGTCGGTGGCCGAGCGCGCGATGGTGATCGCCGCCTCCCGGTCCGACTCGTCGCCGACGACGATGACGACGTCGCCCTGGGCCATGCGGGCGGCCGCCACCGCGGCGAAGCGTTCCTCGGGCCAACGGCGCCGGGGGTCCGTCGCGCCGGGGTGGACCGCGACGATCCGGCGCCCGGCGAGCGGTGCGCCGATCGCGTCCTCGATCCGGGCGACGGCGGCCGCGCGCTCGTCGTCGGACACGTGGACGACGGGATCGAGCACGACGGGTGCGGCACCGGCGAGCCCGGCGACCTCGAGCGCCCGGAGCACCTCGTGCTGGTAGTAGACGTAGCGGACCCAGCGCTCGAGGACCTCGGCGTCCTCGGTCGCGGTGCCGACGGTGTGTCGTGCGCCGAGGCGCAGCAGGAACGGATTGGAGTTCCGGCCGCCGCCGTGCACCTGGACGGCGAGGTCGAAGCGCCCGTGCAGTCGGGCGGTGAACGCGTCGACCTCGGCGGGGTCGGACTCCTGCCCGGCGACCTCGCGGACACCCGGCGCCACGGGGAGCACCTCGACGGCGTCGATCGACGAGGGCCGGTCGGCGAGCAGCGCGGCGGCCATGGGCGTGCCGAGGAGGGTGATGCGGGCCTCCGGGTACGCGGCGGCGAGCGCGTCGATCGCCGGCATGGCGAACAGCAGGTCCCCGAGTCCACCGCCGCGCAGGACCGCGATCTCGCGCACGTCCTCGAACGCGGGCTGTGCTTGACCGATCGGGAACACCGGGCCTCCTCGTGGTGCGGCACGCCGGACGGCGCGCGCGTGCGCCCTCCTGTCTACCGGGAGGCGCTGGGTGGCGTTCCGCGCGCCGTGGTCACGTCGCCGGCCGGCGCCGCTCCTTGATCGAACCGCCCGATGCCGGTCGAACACCCGTGTTCCGCGGTTCGAACGGACGGGGCCGGTTCCAAGTGGCGCCGCGCGGTCAGGGCCGGAGGCCCGACACGAGCAGGTCGAGCAACCGCCCGACCTGCTCCTGGTCCTCCACGCCCGCGGTCGCGAGGAACACCCCGACCAGCGCGGCGGTGACGTCGTCGGCGGGGACCGCCGGGCGCAGGACGCCGAGGGCCGCCCCGGCGGCGAGGATCGTGGCGATCGCGGCGTTGACGCGCTCGCGGGTCCGGGCGCTCCCGACGGCGTCGCGGAAGGCCCCGGCACGGAGGGTCTCTGCCATGCCGCGCTTCGTGACGACGAACGCGGCGTACCGGTCCATGAAGGTCCGCAGGGCGACGTCGGGCGTGTGGGTGGCGAGGAGTGGTTCGACGGTGGCGAGGACCGACGTGAGCTCGGTGTCGTAGACCGCGGCGACCAGGTCCTCGCGGGTCGGGAAGTGGCGGTAGAGCGTGCCGATCCCGACGCCGGCGGCGCGCGCGATCCCCTCGAGCGACGCGTCCTGGCCGGTGTCGGTGAAGGACGCGCGTGCGACCTCGACGATCCTGGCGCGGTTGCGCGCGGCATCGGCGCGCGGACGACGCGCGGGCGGGGGAGCGGACGACAAAGCGGAGGTACCTCCGGATCAGTGGTAGCGTCGCGGAGAGCGGAGGATCCTCCGTTTCCGACGGCGACAGGAGCCATGATGGCAGACCACACGACGATCCCCGGAGGGACGGCGACGCTCGCCGGGCGCGCGATCGCTCGCATCGGGTACGGCGCGATGGCGCTCGAACGGTTCGACGACGACCGGGAGGCCGGGGCGGCGTTCCTCCGTCACGCCGTCGAGCTCGGGGCGGACCACATCGACACTGCCGAGTTCTACGGCGACGGGGTCGCGAACGACGTCATCCGTCGGGCGATCGGGTCCTCGGACGCCGTGGCGGTCGTCAGCAAGGTGGGAGCGGTCCGCGTCGACGCGCCGATCCCGCTCGTACTGGCGCAGCGACCGGAGGAACTCCGTGCGCAGGTCGAGGCGAACCTCCGCACGCTCGGACGCGATCGACTCGACGTCGTCAACCTCCGCCGCCCCGAGATCGGCCCCGGTCTCACCGTGCCGGACGAGGACCTCGTCGACCTCGACGACCAGCTGGCCGAGATGACCGCGATGCGCGACGAGGGGCTGATCGGCGGGATCGGGCTCAGCGCGGTGCGGATCGAGAGCCTCCGGCGGGCGCTCCCGGTCGGCGTGGTCTGCGTGCAGAACGCGTACTCCCTCGTCGCCCGCGAGTTCGAGGCGATGCTCACGCTCTGCGTCGCCGAGGACATCGCCTGGGTGCCGTTCTTCCCGCTCGGCAGCGGATTCCCCGGCCTGCCGAAGGTGACGGACGAACCCGCGGTGCAGCGGATCGCGGCCGAGCTGGGGGCCTCCCCGGCGCAGGTCGGCCTGGCCTGGCTGCTCGGGCACGCGCCGAACACGCTGCTGATCCCCGGAACAGCGAACGCCGACCACCTCGCGGAGAACCTGGCGGCGGGCGCGGTGGAGCTCACGGCCGAGCAGACCGCTGCCCTCGATGCGCTGGCGCCCGCGGCCGGCGCGCAGCGCTGACCGGACTCACGGGCGCGCGGCCGCACCGTGCGCGGGTCGTCTCCCGCTCAGGGCGCGTCGAACAGCCGATCCAGACCGCCCTCGTCGTCCGCGAGGGCGAGGACCTCGTCACCCTCGTGCAGGACGGTGTCCCGCCGCAGCCGGATGAGCCGACCCTGCCGACGCACGACGCTGATCCAGCCGTCCTCGCCGTCGAGGAGCTCGTCGACGCGGCGACCGTCCGCCTCGGACCCGTGCTGGACGACATGGCGGTGCAGTCCCTCCGGTTCCGCCGTCAGACGCATGCCGACCGCGAAGGGCTCCGGCTCGCGCACCCGCATCGGGATGTGGAACCGCCGGGCGAAGAACGGGACGAGACCGCCCTGCAGCACCACCGAGCACACCACCACGACGAAGATGATGCCGAACAGCCGGTCCGCGTGTGCCACGCCCGAGGCGAGGATCGAGAGTCCGAGCAGGATCGGCACGGCCCCCTTGAGTCCCGCCCACAGCACGAATGCGCGCTCACCCCACCGCAGGCGCAGGGGGATGGTCAGCGCACCGACGAACAGCGGCCGGACGACGAGGATCAACAGGGCCGCGATGAGGAGCCCCGGCAGGAGGACATCGGGTCGGACGACCGCGGCCACGTCGGTGCTCAGGCCGAGCAGGGTGAACACGACGATCTCCGCCAGGTTCGAGAACCCCGAGCTGAACCGGTCGATCTCGCGCTTGAACGGCGCGCGGACGTCGCCGATCAGGATGCCGGCGAGGAACACGGCGAGGAACCCGGACCCGTGCAGGAGCGTGCCCACCGCGTAGAGCACGACCGCGAATGCGAGTGTCCAGATCGAGTGCAGCGCCTCGTTCGGCAACGCGAGGCGCTGCAAGGCCCACCGGAGCATCAGGCCGCCGAGGACGCCCACGGCCGTGCCGATCAGGAGTTGCAGCACGAACGTCAGGAGGCCCTGGGTCACCGCGTCGAGGCCGGCACCGGTCGCGGCGAGCAGGCTGACCATCAACGCGATGCCGACCGGGTCGTTCGCGCCGGACTCACCCTCGAGGATCGTGCCGGAGCGGCCCGAGATCTCGCGCTTGCCGAGCACGGAGAAGACGACCGCGGGATCGGTGGGGGCGAGTGCGGCCCCGAGCAGCAACGACTGCTGCCACGGGAGCTCGAGCAGGAGGTGTCCAGCGAGCGCGACCCCCGCCGCGGTCACGGCGGTCCCCGCGACCCCGAGCCAGGTGATGGGGCCGAGCGAGTTCCGGAACCGGGACCAGCCGATGTGCATGCCGCCGTCGAAGAGGATGAAGACCAGCGCGACGCTGACGACGTGTTCGTCGAGCACGCGCGGAACGGTCTCGAGCACGGGGAAGAAGGACGACGCCGCGACCGCGGCGATGAGGAACAGCGCGGGCGACGGAACGCGGATGAGGGTGCTGAGGCGACTCGAGACGACGGCCGCGACCGCGGCGAGTCCGGCGAGCCCGACCGCGAGGGTGAACGCGTCGTCCGCGCTCACGGGCAGCGCTCGGCTCGTGGGGCGAGTGACATGGGATCTCCTCGGGAGGGTCGGTCGACGGATCGCCGACCAGTCTTCCCGGCACACCTCACGCGAACGCTCGTCCACCGTACTCCTCGCCCGCGCACCCGCCGGATGCGGACTCCAGGGCGGGCCGTGGTCGGGGGACAGGCGAGCCGAAGGGGGCCGCGATCGCGGACAGTCCCGGGACGGAGGAGCAGTGTGGGTACGTGCGGACCGATGCCCGCGCGCGTCGACGATGACGGAACGCCCATGACCGTGCCCTCGGCCGGTCGTCCCCCTGACAGAGGAGCACCCTTGGCCCTGGACACCGCGATCGCCCCCTCCGAGCCCACCGTCGAGGACAGCCTCGCGCCCCGCGTGATCGAGGTGACGGACCCGCGCGACGGCAGCACCGCCTCCCGGGTCGAGGTCGCGAGCCCGGCGGAGATCGAGCAGGCGGTCGTGCGGGCGCGGACGGCGTTCGCGACCTGGTCCCGCACGGCGCCGGGGCAGCGTGGCGCGGTCCTCAAGGCCGCAGCGCTGCACCTGCAGGAGCGTGCCGAGGAACTCGCGGCGCTCAACACCCGCGAGACCGGCAAGGTCCCCGGCGACGCCCTCGGCGGTGTGCAGGCCGGCATCGACACGCTGATCCAGTACGCGGAGCTCGGCCCGCTGCACCGTGGCGAGGTCCTGCGGGGCTCGTTCGGCGCGACGGACACCGCGAAGCCGCACCCCCGCGGCGTGGTCCTCGCGCTGACGCCCTGGAACGACCCGGTCGCCGTCGCGTGCGGGATCCTCGGTGCCGCGATCGTCTCCGGCGACACCGTCGTGCACAAGGGGAGCGAGCGCTGCCCGGCCACGGCGGCCCTCCTCAACGAGATCCTGGCCGAGGCGCTGCCCGAGGGCGTCCTCGTCGGCATCACGGGTGACGCCGCGACGGGCGAGGCGCTGCTCGCCGAGCCCGGCATCGACGTCTACGCGCACGTCGGCTCGACCGCGACGGGTGACGTCCTCGCCGAGATGGCCCTGCGCACCCGTGCCCACGTCATCCGCGAGAACGGCGGGAACGACGCGCTCGTGGTCGACGCCGACGTCGACCCGGCGTGGGCCGCCGGTCAGGCCGCGCTCGGCGCGTTCGCCAACACCGGCCAGATCTGCACGAGCGTCGAGCGCGTGTACGTCCTCCGCGAGGTCGCGGACGCGTTCGTCACCGCGCTCGTCGCCGAGGCCGAGGCGAAGACCGCCGCCGACGCCGACGGCTACGGCCCCCTGGTCGACGAGCGGATGCGCAACGTGGTCCAGTCGCACGTCGACGACGCGGTCGCCAAGGGCGCCCGGGTCCTCACGGGCGGCAGCATCCCCGACGGCGCCGGCACGTTCTACCCCGCGACGGTGCTCGTCGACTGCACGCCCGACATGCTCGTCATGCACGAGGAGACCTTCGGCCCGATCGCGCCCGTGCAGGTCGTCGACGACTTCGACGAGGCACTGCGCCTCGCCGCCGACGACCGCTACGGCCTCGCCGCGACGGTCCTGACGAACGACATGGAGCACGCGCTCCGCGCCGGCGACGAGCTCCCGGTCGGCACCGTCAAGGTGAACGCCGTGTTCGGAGGCGCTCCGGGCGGCAGCGCCCAGCCGCGTGGTGCGTCGGGTGCCGGCTTCGGGTACGGCCCGCACCTGCTCGACGAGATGACGACGACCACGGTCGTGCACCTCGAATCGGCGCCGCGCCGGAGCGACCGGTGAGTGGGGACCTCCGCGTCGTCCGGGAGGTCGTGGACCGCACCCGGGACCGGCGACCGCTCGTCGTCGTGGTCGGGGACGTCATCCTCGACCGCTGGAGCGTCGGTGAGGCCGAGCGGGTGAGCCGGGAGGCCCCGGCCCCCGTCGTGCGCGTCACCGAGGTCATCGACGTGCCCGGTGGTGCCGCGAACACCGCCGTGAACGCGCGGGCGCTCGGCGCGGAGGTCCGCATGGTCGGCCTGATCGGCGACGACGAGGCCGGGAGGATCCTCCGCGCCCGGCTGGCGGCCGACGGTGTCGACGTGTCCGGTCTGGTGCCCGTCTCGCACGGCGTCACGACCTCGAAGGCCCGGGTCGTCGGCGGGGACCGGATCCTCGTCCGCGTCGACGAGATCGCCGATCCCCCGACCGAGCAGGACACGATCGCCCTCGCCCGGGCCGTGACCGGCAGCGTCCGCGGTGCCGACGCGGTCGTGGTGTGCGACTACGGGCTCGGGACGACCCCGGAGGCCGTGGTCCCCGCGGTGCTGCGCGACCGTCCGGCCGCCGTGGTCGTCGACGCGCACGACCTCGGCCGCTGGCACGACCTGCACCCCGACCTCGTGACGCCGAACTGTGGCGAGGCCGAGCAGCTCCTCGGCCGTTCCCTCGGGCAGGGGTCTGCACGCCCCGCGGTCGTCGAGGGCCTCCGCGACGCCGTCCTCGCCGCGAGCGGTGCCCGGAACGCCATCGTCACGCTCGACAAGGACGGCACCGTGCTGCTGCCCGGCGACACCGCCGCTGACACCACCCCGGTCCGCACCCGCGCGACGCCGGCGTCCGAGCAGCAGGCGTCCGGCGCCGGCGACACGTTCTGTGCCGCCGTGTCCGTCGCGCTCGCCACGGGGACGCCCCTCGCCGACGCCGCCCGGTTCGCCCAGGCCGCCGCCGACGTCGTCGTCCGCGAGGCCGGCACCTCGATCTGCACCGCCGAGGCCCTGGTCGCCTCGGTCTCCGCCCCGGCCGACACGATCGTCGACCACGACGACCTGGCCGACGCCGTCGCCGCCGCCCGGGCCGCGGGCCGCCGCGTCGTGTTCACGAACGGCTGCTTCGACGTCGTGCACCGCGGTCACACCTCGTACCTGCGACAGGCCCGCGAGCTCGGCGACCTGCTCGTCGTCGCGGTGAACGACGACGACTCGGTCCGCCGGCTCAAGGGGCCGGAGCGGCCGATCAACACGGCGGAGGACCGTGCCGGCGTCCTCGCGGCCCTCGCGTCGGTCGACCTGGTCACCGTGTTCCCGACCGACACCCCCGTGCCGCTCATCGAGCGGTTGCAGCCCGACGTCTACGTCAAGGGCGGCGACTACTCGCCCGAGATGCTCACCGAGACCGAGGTCGTCCGTGCCTACGGTGGCGAGGTCGTCATGGTCGACTACGTCGCCGAGCACTCGACGACCGACGTCGTCCGCCGCATCCGCGAGTCCGCGCGAGCGGCCGCCGAGCGCGCCGCGGCCGAGACGGTCACCGACGCGGACGACGCCCCCACGGCGACGGAGGCGACCCCGTGACGGCCGCACGCTGGTCGGGCGAGTGGGGACGGGCCTCCCGGCCGGCACCGGAGCCCGTGGTCGACGTGCTCGTGCCGACCGCCGGACGGGTCACCGAGCTCGCCACGACGCTCGCCGGGCTCGCCGGGCAGGACGAGCCGACGTTCCGGCTCGTCCTCAGCGACCAGTCGGTCGACGGTGCGCCGCTCGCCGACCCGAGCGTGCAGGCGATGCTCCGCGTCCTGGAGGCCCAGGGCCGCCAGCCGCTCGTCCTGCGGCACCCCGAGCGGCACGGGCTCGCCGAGCACCGGCAGTTCCTGCTCGAGCACGCGACCGCGCCGTACGTGCTGTTCCTCGACGACGACGTGTGGCTCGAGCGCGACTCGATCGCCCGCATGCTCGACGCGATCCGGCAGCTCGGCTGCGGGTTCGTCGGGTCCGCGGTGCAGGGGCTGTCGTACCTCGACGACCGGCGCCCGCACCAGCAGACGACGTTCGAGCGGTGGGACGGGCCCGTCGTGCCCGAGGTCATCCGGCGCGGCACGCCCGGCCACGACCGGTGGCAGCTCCACAACGCCGCGAACCTCGCCCACATCGCCGCGGACCTCGACGTCCCGCACGGCGGATGGGTGCCCTACCGGGTCGCGTGGGTGGGTGCGTGCGTGCTGTACGACCGCGCGGTGCTCCTCGACGCGGGCGGTTTCGACTTCTGGCGGGAACTCCCGACGGGCCACGCGGGCGAGGACGTCGTCGCGCAGTGGCGTGTGATGGAGCGCGCGGGCGGCGTCGGCATCGTGCCGTCGGGCGCAGTGCACCTCGAGTCCCCGACGACCGTGACGGACCGGTCGGTCGACGCGCCGGACGTCCTCCTCCCCCCGATCGACGCCGAGCAGGCGCTCGGTGTCGGACGACGGGAGCCCTGAGCCGCACCCGGTCCCTCCCGGGTGACGAACGGGTGGTCGTCCGACCATCCGGTGGAACGAACGACGAGGAGAACCCCATGGCAACGCCGAACCCGATCCAGATCCAGAAGTTCCTGAGCGGGATCGACTACCCCGCCTCGAAGGACACCATCGTCTCGACGGCCGAGAAGGAGGGCGCCGACGACGACGTGCTCAACGCCCTCAAGCAGATCCCGGACCAGGAGTACGACGCCCCGACCGCCGTGTCGAGCGCGGTGTCGGACGTCGACTGAGGCCGGTCCGCTCCGCGAGGGTGCACGACGCGCCGCTGCCGCTCATGGCGTGCGGCGGGTCGTGCACCCTCGTCGTTGCGGTGGCGGCGGGTCGTGCACCCTCGCCTGCGGCGCTGGTCCTCCGACCGCGCGACCGCCTGGCGGTCAGGCCGTGCGGGCCCGGCGTCCCCCGGCTGATCGGCGTGCGGCGAGGTACTCGATCCCGAACACGTCACCGTGCTCGGCGTACCCGACCCGGCCGTCCGACTCGTACCGCATGAGGCTCTGGTAGCAGACGTAGGCCGGGCTGAACTGGTGCCACGGGTACCCGCCGACGGCGCTGCCGTGGAACTCGTACCGGCGGCCGCGGACGTCCGTCGCCATGATGTGGTTGCTCACCGGCACCATGTCGACGCGGGCGGCCTCGACCGACGCGTCGGTCAGTCCGTGCAGCTCGCCGTCCTCGACGACGTAGCCGAACCGCATGCCGTCGTAGTGCACCACCCCGGCGTCGTCGATCGACATCGCCATCGCGACGTGGAGCGCGAACTCGGGGCCGAGCGTCACGTGGATCCACGCCGCGGCGGCGGTGCCGACCTCGGTACGAGGGCCCCAGCTCCGGTCCATGCCCTCCACGCAGTCGACCGCGTAGCGCTGACCGCGGAGCACGAGTTCGCCGGTCACACGCCCGACCGCGTCCATGTGCCCGTTGGCCCACACGTCGCCGAGGCCGGTGTCCATCGCTCCGTCGGGGACGACGAGGGGGTTCTGCGCGGGGTCGTGTGTGTCGAACGGGTCGGCGATCGCGGCGAACCGGAGGTCGAGCGAGCAGGCGCCGGGGGTGTTGCTCTCGTACTGGACCGAGAAGTCCCGCGGCGCTGCGTCCGCGTGCAGGGACAGCCCGCTCGGCAACGTGAAGTCGGAGAAGCGCTCGGGCGCCGGCATGTGCACCTGCGGGTCGACGAAGTCCATGTCGTGCGCGTGTGTCGCGAACCCACCGTGCACGACGACCGACGAGATCGCGGCGCCGACCTCGGGACGGACGAGCACGTAGGCGTTGCCGAGGATGCCCGCCTCGGGCACGCTGAACACGCACACGAGTGTCTCGGCCCAGTTCGTCGCGGACGGGTCGTGGGGGTGGTAGTCGAGGTCGCGGGCGGTGATCATCGCGTCGTGACCTCGCCGTCCGCCGGCACCGCGACGTCCCCGAACGAGCTGGTCGCCTGCCGCGCCAGGACCTCGGCGATCGACCCCACCGCGCGCGGGAACCCGGTCATGCGGGCCGCCGCGAGCTCGCGCTCGGTGCTCCGACGTGCGGCGTGCGCCATGAGGGCCCGTGCGGCGTCCGCCCGGTCCGTGGTGAGCAGGTCCCGGAAGCGTCGCTCCGCACGCTTCGCGGCCGCCGTGGTGCTCGCACGGAGCTCGTCGAGGTCGTCGGGCACCTCGGTGTCGTCGGAGTCGGAGTCGGCGTCCCGCACATCGCCGGTGTCGGCACCCGCGGGTGGCGCGTCCGCGGACCCGAGCGCGGCGAGTGCCCGTTCGAGCGCGGTGGCGTCGGCGTGCTCGACGACGTCGTAGCGGTACTCCGAGGCCTGCACGTCGAGCACGCGGTCGAGCGTGGCGAGGATGAGCCCGGCCTGCTCGGCGGCGAACGGTTGTGCGGGGTCGATGGCGGGCAGCACGGTCGTGGCCATGGTCCGGCGGACGGCGAGGAGCTGCTGGGCGACGGACGGGATCACGCGAGTGCTCCGATCGGTTCGGTCGCGACGATCTCGTTGACGCGGTCGATGTAGTAGGTGCCGAGGCCGGTCAGGAAGTTGCCCATGACGGCGAGGTGTGTGAGCTCCTCGGCGGCGTTGCGGGGGAGCGCCGCCGTGAGCGCGACGATGGCCCAGTACATGTTGAGCACGAGGTAGTAGCGGAGTCGTTCGCGGTCGACGCTGAGGCCCGACCGTGCCTCGTACTGCGCGATGAGGTCGTCCTCGGTGACGAGAGCCGAGCACCAGAACGTGCCGGTGGCCTCGTCCCGCTCGCCCCAGCCCTCCATCATGATGTAGGCGAGGTCGTGGTGCCGGTCGCCGAGGTACGTCAGCTCCCAGTCCAGGACGGCCGTGATACGCCCGCTCTTCTCGTCGAACAGGAAGTTGCCGTTGCGGTAGTCCCCGTGCACGACCGAGACCGTGTCGACCGTCGGTCGGTTCCGCCACAGCCAGTCGCGGACGAGTGCCACGGTGGGGTGCGGCGCGAAGGCGTCGTCGTCCCACGCCCGGTCGATCGCCGCGAGCCGCCAGTCGAGCGCGTCGGTGGTCCCCGGACGCGGGCGTTCGAACGCCTCGAGCTCGTGGGCGCTCCAGTCCACGGTGTGGAGCGCGGCGAGGTGCTCGACGAACTGCTCGGCGAGCACCGGGCGGAGCCGCGGCCCGTACGTGACGCCGAGCCCGGACGCGGTGGTCGGAGCATCGGCGGGGCCGGTGACGCCGGACACGAACTCCGAGATGAGCGACGGGGCGCCGAGCTCATCGGCGTCGTCGGTGGCCCAGTGCAGCTCGGGGACGGGCAGGACACCGTGCACCATCCGCAGGACGTCGGCCTCCCGTCGACGCGAACTCTCGACCGGCGATCCGAGGGGGTCCATCCGGAGCACGAGGCGGTCGGAGCGGGGCTCGCCGTCGACGACGCGGTCGAGCGTGAACACGAACTGCTCCTTCGAGGCGCCACCCGGCAGCCGTTCGAGGTCCCGCACCGAGAACGTCCCGTCGACGCGGCGCACGAGGAACGCGTCGAGCCGTGCGGCGAGGTCGTCGAGCTGGCTCAGGACGTACGTCGTGGTGCCACGGTGTGTGCGCTTGCGGTCGAGGGCCGCCGCGACGGCGGGTTCCAGGTGGTGTGGTGCCCAGGGATCGGTGCTCATGCCGTGCTCCTTCCGGCGCGCTGCGTCGCGGCCTGGTGGTGGTTCGACACGGTACGCGTCATCGATTGCCTCGGACCGCCCGCACCCGCGTCGCCTGGGGGAGCCGGGCGCAGTACCGTCGGACCCATGGACCGGACCGACGACCGCACCGAGGAGCTCGCGGAGCGCCTCCGGGCGGCGATCGGGACCCTCGTCCGCATCGGTCGGGGTCGCGCCGACACGCTCTCGCCGGCCCACGCGGCCACCCTCGGTCACCTCGACCGTGAGGGTCCGATGACGACGGCCGACCTGGCGCGGCGCCGCGGCGTCCGCCACCAGGGCCAGAGCCGTACCGTCATCGAACTGGAGGCCCTGGGTCACGTCGCGCGCACCGCCAGCGCGACCGATGCGCGTGCGTCGGTCATCGGCATCACGGAAGCCGGGCGGCTCGCGCTCACCGCGGACCGTCGGGCACGGACGTCGTGGATGGCGCGGGCGATCGACGCCGAGCTCGACCCGGACGAGCGGGCTGCGCTCGAGCGGATGCCCGAACTCCTCGCCCGCATCGCGCAGCACACCGACGGCTGACCCGCACCGCCCGCCTCCCCTCTGCGAGATCGCAGTCGTCGCCGCTTGGACGGTTGCCAGAACGGCGACGACTGCGATCTCGCGGGAGGAAGGTGTACAACATGGTTGTACACTTGACCAACGCCAACGACCAGGAGGACCCATGCGGCTCACGAAGTACAACCACGCGACCGTCGTGCTCGAGCAGGACGACGTGACGATCGTCATCGATCCCGGGACGTTCACGCCCGAGTCCGCCGAGCTCGTGCGTGGCGCGACGGTGGTGCTCGTCACGCACGAGCACTTCGACCACCTCGACACCGACGCCCTCCGCGCCGGGCTCGACGCCGCCCCGGAGCTCCGCGCCTACGTGCCCGAGGGTGTCGCGGACCAGATCGGCGGCGACCACGACGGCCGGGTCGTGACGGTCGGCGCGGGCGACACGTTCACCGTGGGCACCGTCGAGGTGCGGGTGTTCGGCGAGACCCACGCCGTCATCCACCCGGACATCCCGACGATCCCGAACGTCGGGTACCTCGTCGACGGCATCGTCTTCCACCCGGGCGACGCCTACCTCGTGCCCGGGGTCGCCGTGCCGACGCTGCTCATGCCGACGAGCGGCCCGTGGTCGCACATGCGGGAGGCCGTCGACTACGTCCGCGAGGTCCGTCCCGAGCGCGCCATCCAGATCCACGAGCTGCTCCTCAGCGAGCCCGGGCAGCAGTCGACCGTGCAGTTCCTCGGTGAGGACGGCCTCGGCGGCGTGCCGATGTCGATCCTGCCGGTCGGCGAGTCGGTCGAACTCTGACCGGGGGACGACGAGCCTGAGGACGCTGACGACGGGGACGACGGTCGAGGAGTTGGCTCGGAGCATGACCGACGACCCCACGACCGCCGTCCTCTTCGACATCGACGGCACGCTCGCCGACTCGAACTACCCCCACGTGGACGCCTGGTGGCGTGCCTTCCACGCCGCGGGGCAGCCCGTCGACGCCTGGCGCATCCACCGCTGCATCGGCATGGACTCGTCGAGCCTCCTCGAAGAGCTCGTGGGCTCCGCGGACTCGGACGTCGCGAAGCAGGCGAAGGAGTTCCACACGGCGTACTACCGGGAGCACTTCCAGGAGCTGCACATCCTGCCCGGCGTGCACGACCTGCTCGAGGAGGTCGCCCGCCGCGGGCACAAGGTCGTCCTCGCGACGAGCGCGCCCGAGGCCGAGCTCGCCATCCTCCGCGAGCTCCTGCAGATCGAGGACACGATCGAGGTCGTGACGAGCGGCGGTGACGTCGAGCAGGCGAAGCCGGACCCCGGGATCATCCAGCTCGCGCTCGAGCGCTCCGGGGCCGATCCCGACCACGCGATCATGGTCGGTGACTCCAAGTGGGACGTCATCGCCGCGGGCCGTGCCGGCGTCGCCGCGATCGGCGTGCTGTCCGGCGGCATCTCCGAGGCGGAGCTCCGTGAGGCCGGGGCCGTGGCCGTGTTCGACGATCCGGCCGCGATCCTCGCCGGGATCGACGACAGCCCCATCGGACAGCTGGGGGCGTGACGACGTGACCGACGTCGACGCAACGCCGTACCCGGACGACCAGGACCCCATCGACGGGACCTCCCTCGCGGGACGCGCGGACCGCATCCTCGACCCGGGCGCTGATGACGTCGCCGTGACCCGGTCGGAGGAGCGGCTCGTCGTGCGCACGGAGGCCGTGCCGGTGCGCCGTGTGCGGATCCGCAAGGTGATCGTGTCCGAGGAGCGGACCGTCACCGTCACCGTGCGGCGTGAGGAACTCCGCGTCGAGGAGGAGCCGCTCGACGGGACCGACGTCGTCGACGCGGGCACGGTCCTCCCGATCGGCTCGGCCGACGCGATCGAGCTGGTGTTGCACGAGGAGCAGGTGGAGGTCGTCACCCGCGTCGTCCCCGTGGAGCGCGTGCGCGTGGTCACGGACGTGGTGACCGAGCAGCGGTCACTCACCGAGACCGTCGGGCACGAGGAGGTCGACGTCGTCGACGAGGACCTGACCGACCGCCGCTGAGCGGCGTGCGGGTCGGGAGGGCCGCCCGCACCTGCGAGGATGGTCCGTCGTGATCACCATCGAACGCGTCGCGTGGGAGGACCCGCGGGCCGTCGCGCTCCGCGCCGCCATGGACGACGACATGCACGCCCGGTACGGGGTCGGCGACGGCACCGAGGACCCGGCGCGCGCCGCCGAGCGGGAGCGTGCCCTCCACGTCGACCCAGAGACGGTCGTCACGGCGATCCTCGCGGTCGACGAGCGCGGCGAGGCCGTCGGGCACATCGCGGTGCGGTGGCTCGGGGACGAGCTCGAGCTCAAGCGCTTGATCGTGCTCGCGGCGGCGCGCGGGCAGGGTGCCGCCACGGCCCTCCTGGCCGAGTCGGAGGCCGTCGGACGCGAGGTCGGCGCACACCGGCTCGTCCTGCAGACCGGTGACAAGCAGCCCGAGGCCGTCGCCCTGTACGACAAGACCGGCTGGCGTCGGATCCCGATCTACTCCGCGGCGTACGCGCGCACGATGCCGTTCTCGATCTGCTTCGACAAGCAGCTGGACTGAGGTCGGCCATGCCCCAGAAGATCATCCTCGACTGCGACCCGGGCCACGACGACGCCGTCGCGATCCTGCTCGCTCACGGCAGCCCGGAGATCGAGCTGCTCGCCGTGACCACCGTCGTCGGCAACCAGACGCTCGCCAAGGTGACGCGGAACGCGCTCGCCGTCGCACGGATCGCCGGGATCACCGACGTGCCGTTCGCGGCGGGCGCGGACCGGCCGCTCGTCCGGACCATCGAGCACGCCGCGGACATCCACGGGGAGTCGGGGCTCGACGGGCCCGTCCTCCCCGAACCGTCGATCGAGCTCGACCCCCGGCACGCCGTCGATCTCATCATCGACACCGTCATGGCGCACCAGCCGGGCACGATCACGCTCGTGCCGGTCGGTGGTCTGACGAACATCGCGCTCGCCGTCCGCAAGGAGCCGCGGATCGTCGAGCGGGTCCAGCGGGTCGTCCTCATGGGCGGCGGCGTCCACGTCGGCAACATGACCCCCGTCGCCGAGTTCAACATCGCGATCGACCCCGAGGCCGCGCAGATCGTGTTCACGGCGGGCTGGGACGTCGTCATGGTCGGGCTCGACCTCACCCACCAGGCGCTCGCGACCCCCGACGTCGTCGCGCGCATCGCGGCACTCGGCACCGGGCCGGCTCGGTTCGTCGACGAGCTCATGGGGTTCTTCGCCGACGCGTACCGCGACGTGCAGGGGTTCGACGCCCCACCCGTGCACGACCCCTGCGCGGTCGCGCACGTCATCGACCCGACAATCGTCCGGGCCGTGCGGATGCCCATCGCCGTCGAGACCACCGGCACCCTGACCACCGGCATGACCGTCGCCGACCTGCGAGCGCCGGCGCCCGAGGACTGCCGGACCTCCGCCGCGCTCGAGCTCGACCGCGACCGGTTCTGGGACCTCGTCGTCGACGCACTCGAGCGGATCGGCGAGGGCGGCGTGGGGGACGCGGACCCGGTCGCCGTCGCCGACGGGATCGACGCGTGACGGGCCTCCCGGCCGACGGGGCGGACACGGTCGGCACCGCTGCTCCGGATCGGGACGTCCTGGAGGCCCGCGGCCGCGTCGTCGTGGTCGGCTCGCTCAACGCGGACCTGGTCGTCCGGACCGCGCGGTTCCCCCGCGCGGGCGAGACTCTGCGCGGCGAGGACCTGCGGATCCTGCCCGGCGGCAAGAGCGCCAACCAGGCCGTCGCGGCCGGTCGGCTCGGCGGCGACGTCGCCCTCGTCGGCGCCGTGGGCGACGACGCGAACGGCCAGCTCCTGCGCGGTGCCGTGGCCGACGCCGGCGTGGACGTCGCCGGTGTGCGCGTGCTCGAGGGCAGCGCGACCGGCACCGCGGTCATCACCGTGGACGCCGCCGGCGAGAACACCATCGTCGTCTCGCCCGGGGCGAACGGGCGGCTGTCCGCCGCCGACGTCGACGCCGTCCACGGGGCGTTCGCGGGCGCGGCCGTGCTCGGACTCTGCCTCGAGGTCGACATGGAGGTCGTACTCGCGGCCGCCCGCCGTGCCCACGCCGCCGGGACCACCGTCGTGACGAACCTGTCGCCGTTCGGGCCCGTGCCCGAGGAACTCCTCGCACTGACCGACGTGCTGCTCGTCAACGAGCACGAGGCCGCGCAGCTCGTGGCGCCAACGGGCAGCACCGCGGCGGACGCGGGGGCGGACGACGGCGCGGCGGACGGCGGTGCGGAGGACGTCGGGCGGCTCGCGGGCCTCCTGGCCGATCGCGGGGTCGACCGCGCAGTCGTGACCACCGGGAGTGCCGGGTGCGTCGTGCTCGACCGCGGCGCGGAGCCCGTCCGCGTTCCGTCCGTCCGCGTCGACCCCGTCGACACGACGGGCTGTGGCGACGCGTTCACCGGCGCACTGGCGATGCGGCTGGCGGCCGGAGACGACCTCGTGACCGCTGCTCGGTTCGCGGTCGTGGTCGGCGCGTTCGCCGCCACCCGGCTCGGCGCGCAGTCGTCCTACCCGACGATCGAGGAGTTCGACGCGTTCCTGGCCGATCACGCCTGAGGTCGCGTTGTCCCCCGGGCGCTCAGGCGGCCCCAGCCGGTTCGCGTAGACGAGCGGCATGACATCCAGGTTCCGAGGACAGGTCGTCGTGGTCACCGGGGCGTCGAGCGGCATCGGCCGCGCGACCGCCCACGCCTTCGCCGAGGCCGGCGCACACGTCGTGCTCGCCGCCCGGGGACGCGAGAGCCTGGAGGCCGCGGCCGAGGAGTGCCGGGCTCGCGGAGCCGAGGCGCTCGCCGTGCCCACCGACGTGTCCGACGCCGAGCAGGTCCGGGCGCTCGTCGCGGCGACCATCGCCCGGTTCGGACACATCGACGTGTTCGTCGGGAACGCCGCGCTGTTCGCGTACGGATTGTTCGAGCAGGTGCCGGACGACGCGTTCCGCCGGGTGGTCGAGACGAACCTGTTCGGGCACGTCAACGGGATCCGGGCGGTGCTCCCGCACTTCCGGGAGCGCGGACGGGGGACCTACGTGCTCGTCGGGTCGATCCAGTCGCTCCTGTCCGCGCCCTACCAGTCGGCGTACGTGACGAGCAAGCACGCGGCGCTCGGCCTGGCGGACGTCCTCGGCGACGAGTTCCGCGGGACCGACATCCACTTCCCGATGGTGCTGCCCTCGACGATCGACACCCCGATCTACCAGCACGGCGCGAACTACACGAACCAGAACTCGCACCCCATGCCGCCGGTCGTCAGTCCGCAGCGCGTGGCCAAGGCGATCATGCGTGCCGTCGTGCACCCGAAGCGGAACACGTACGTCGGGCTCGCGCAGGCCGCCCTCGTGCCGCTCGAGTTCGCGCTGCCGCCGCTGTTCCACGCGATCACGCGCCCGGCCGTCGAGATCTTCGCGCTCCGCGGGCACGGCGCCCCGAGCGACGGCAACCTCTACGGGCCCGACGACGCGTCGAACGCCACCGACGGCGGATGGCGCGCGAGTGCCCGGCGGAAGTGGGTGCCCGTCGTGCTCGGCGCCGCTGCCGTCGGGGTCGTCGCGCTCGCGGGCGGTCGTTCGCGGCGCTGACCGCGGAGCCCCGCCTGGATCGAGGCTGGTCGCGCCGGACCCTGACCCTCGGAATGGGGGTCCTGACGATCGTTCATGTACCCGTACTGTTCGGAATGTTCTCGCTGGGACGCGCGGGGCTTCAAGGACGCGTCCGGCGATCGGGGTTCTGCCTTTGGGGGCATCCATGCGTGCGTTCGAGTCGTTGTCTGTTCGGGGTCGGATCGGCGCAGCGCTGGCGGTGCTCATCGCGTTGATCGCGGCGCTGTTGGTGGCGGTGACGCCCCCGGCTCCGGCACACGCGGATGCGACGGACACGGGGACTGGTGGTCGGTTCGTGGCGGCGTCGGGCCGGATCTTGGACACGCGGAGCGGGACGGGTGGGTACTCGACGGCGATGCCGGCGGGTGGGTACCGGTCGATCCAGGTGGGTGGCAAGGCGGGTGTGCCGACGTCTGGGGTGGGTGCGGTCGTGGTGAACGTCACGGCGGTGAACATGACCCAGCAGGGTGAGGTGCGTGGCCGGCCGGATGGTTCGACGGCGTCGGCGTTGATGCTCGTGTTCGATGGTGGTGGGTTGGGGACGACGTCGAACACGGCGACGATCGCGGTCGGTGACGACGGGACGATCCAGGTTGCATCGGACGTGGTGACGGACCTGGTGATCGACGTGCAGGGCTATTACACGGCGAACGATGACGGGACGGCGGCGGGCGGGTTCGTTTCGGTGCCGGGCACGCGGATCGTGGATTCTCGGAACGGCACGGGGGTGTCGAAGGCGCAGATCGCGGCGGGCAGTTCGGTGACGTTCCAGGTGACGGGCAACGGTGGTGTGCCGGCGGGTGCGTCGGCGGTGGTTGCGAACTTCATCGTGATCCCGGCGGCGAACGGCGGGTACATCACGCCGTACCCGGCGGGGACGAGCAAGCCGCAGCGGTCGTTGCAGTACGCGGCGGGTGTGCCGACGTCGCTGACGGCGCAGGTGGCGTTGAGCAGTGATGGCAAGTTGATCGTCGCGGATGATGTGAACGCGATCGATCTCGCGGTGGACGTGCAGGGGTACTTCACCGCGACGAACGGCGGTGGGAGCGTGTTCACGCCCGCCGCAGGCACGGTCTACGACACGCGGATCAGCCCGAACACCGCACTGGCGGGGCAGGAGACGCGCGCCATCCCGGTGTCGGGGCAGGCGGGTGTTCCGGCGGTCGGTTCGGGCGTCACCGCGGTCGCGTTGACGCTGACGGCGTTGCATGCCGCGAACAGCGGTGGGAACGCGACTGTGTACGCAGACGGCGCTGCGAAGCCGGCCACCACGTCGATCAGCTTCGCCGGTAATTCCATCCGGACGAACACCGTGATCGTGGCGGTCGGGTCGAACGGCAAGATCGATCTCGGCAACTACAGCTCGGACAGCACGGATTACGTGCTCGAGCTGCAGGGCTGGTACAACGCCTTGCCGACCGGGCCGAGCAAGACGGGCTTGACGGGTAAGCGGCCTTCGGCGACGAATCTGAGCTTCCCGATCGACGACCAGACGAGCGCCCAGGTCGACGTCGGCACCGGCAACCTCCTCATCGCGAACAAGTCATTGATCCTGCCCGGTGTGAAGGCGCCGACCAGCATCGGGGCGGCGTACAACTCCCGCGGCTGGCAGAGCGCGAGCAGTGTCAGCATCGACGCGAACCGGTGGGAGTACGCACTCGACGGCGCCGGGTCGCTCTCGGCCGGCAGCACCGGCGTCATCTACACCGGCGCCGACGGCTCCACATGGCAGTTCACGGCCAACAGCGACGGTACCTACACCTCCGTGGCGGGCCTGCAGGCCACTTTGGTGAAGACTTCCACCGAGTACAAGCTGACGTTCTGGACGTCGGCGCAGGTGGACCACTTCAACCTCAACGGGCAGCCCACGAGCGTCGTTGACAGCAACGGCAACACCGTGAAGATGACCTACAACGGTGCGACGCTCACCGGTGTCGTCACCAGCGCCGGGCCGAGCCTCGCACGTACCGCCGCCGTGTCCTACAGCAACGGCACCACGACGTTCACTCAGACCAACGGTTCCGCCACCCGCTCCTTGCACTACAGCAAGGACGGCAACGGGAACATCACCAGCTACACCGACGCCGACGGCGCCGTCACCAGCTTCGGCTACACCGGTCAGGACCTGACCTCGATCACGGCGCCGACCGGGGCGGTGACGACGATCACGTACGACAGCTCCGACCGCGTC
This sequence comes from Curtobacterium sp. MCBD17_013, assembly GCF_003234565.1. Taxonomy (GTDB): domain Bacteria; phylum Actinomycetota; class Actinomycetes; order Actinomycetales; family Microbacteriaceae; genus Curtobacterium. The sequence goes on from NZ_QKTU01000008.1 coordinate 129,033, forward strand.
ACCGAGGTCGACCAGCAGAACACCTCGGCCGGTTCGCCCGGTACGTCGACGACGCGGCTGACGTACCCGTCGAGCTCGCAGACGCTGGTTGCCGGTCCGGACACGGACGCGACGCAAGCGGTGTCCGCGGTGCCGCACACGACCTACACCGTGGACAGCACCAACCACCTCGTCACGACCGCGGTTGACGCGGCGGGCCGCAGCCGCTCCGCGCAGTACAGCTCCGCGAACATGGCGCCGACGAGCTCCACGGTCGGCACCGGCTCAGGCGCGGGCACCAGTAACTACCAGTACAACGCCAACAGCGGGCAGTCGCTGACGCAGGCGCAGTCGCCCGGCGGCTCGTCGAGCTCCGCGACCTACCACAACACCGGCGCGACCGCCTACCTCCCGGACACGGTCACGGACGGCGCGGGGAACACGCAGAACCTCACGTACGACGGCCAGGGCAACATCAAGACCAGCAGCTCCGGTAGCGGCAGCGATGCGGCGACCGCCACGCTGACCTACAACAGCAACGGCACGGTCGCGACCGCCCTCGCACCCGGGAACGGCTCGAACACCACGAAGTACGGGTACACCAAGCCGGACGGGACGACCGACAACCAGCTCACCACCATCACCCCCGTCACGGGCGTCGGCCTCGGCACGAAGACGTACACCTACGACGCGTACGGTCGCCTCGCGACCGCAAGCGACGGTGCCACCGGCAGCAACGGCACCGCCCGCACCCAGACGTACACGTACGACAACGACGACCGGCTCCTGAGCACCGCCTACTCGGACAGCACCCCGACCGTGACCAACCGCTACGACGGGAACGGCAACCTCCTCACCGTCACTGCGCAGTCCGGCACCCAGACCAACACCTGGGACCAGCTGAACCACATGCTGCGGACGGTGAACACCGCCGGCGGCGGAGCCGAGAACTACAGCTACGACAAGGCCGGCAACGAACTCACCTCGAGCGACTCGTTCGGCACCTACGCGAACACGTTCGACGCGTCCGGCGTGCTCACCAAGACGACCTACCCCGCCAACGGCGGCACGCAGGCGATCAACTACAAGACCGACCCGGAGGGACGCCGCACCGACACCTGGCTGAACGCCAACGCGGACAACAGCACCTGGGGGGTGCACCAGCAGCAGGTCTACGACACCTCTGGTCGCGTCAGCGAGATCAAGGTCTACACGGGCACCGGGAACAGCGACAACAACCTCATCGAGGACACCCAGTACTGCTACAACTCCGCTACCGACACCAGCTCCTGCTCCACCGCGACCGGTACGGACAACGCGAAGCTGCAGTGGACGAAGGACCTCACCGACCCCAGTCAGCTGACCAAGTACAAGTACGACACCGCGGGTCGACTGCTCTCCGCGACCGAGTCCGGTGGCAGCAACGGCAACCTGACGAACACCTACACCTACGACAGCCGCGGCAACCGGCTCTCCGATGTGCACAGCGGTGACAACACCGACTCCCAGCACCAGACCTTCAACGCCGCGAACGAGACGACGAACACCGGGTGGACGTACGACGGCGCGGGGAACCGCACCGCCACCGACTCGGGTACGTACACGTACAACGCGGCCGAGCAGATGACGCAGAGCGACTTCCGCGCCACCACGACCACGTACACCTACGGCGGGTCCGACCAGAACGAGCTCCTGTCGGAGGCCACCGCCGGCGGTGACACGGCCAGCATCACCTACGGCAGGACCGATCCGCAGGGCCAGCCGGAGATCACCCAGTACGCCAAGGATTACGGCTCCGGCCACGTGTTCTCCGACCCCGTCACGGGTCAGCCGCTGCTGCTGACCAGTTCCCGCGGATCGAACAGCCTGTACCTCTACGACGGGCTCGGGAACCCCACCGCCGTGATCGCGTCCGACCCCAACAGCATCACTCCCGCGGCGTACTCGTACGACCCGTACGGGCTGTACAACCTCACCAGCAGCGAGGCGGGTGCGCCAGAGGTGTACGAGAACCCGTATACGTTCAAGGGTGGCATCACCGACGACACCACCGGCCTGACGAAGTTCGGCGCCCGCTGGTACGACGACTACTACGGCACCTGGACCCAGGAAGACACCCTCGACCAGCCCCTCGACCCGAGCAACGCCAACCGGTACGCATACGCCGGCGACGACCCCATCAATGGGACAGACCCGACCGGAGCAGCCGGCATCCCCATGAGTGGCTGCACGGCAAGTCTGCTGGGCCTAGGATTCGGTGCCATCGGGCTCGCGGGCGTCGCCGTGGCGGACGCGGCTGCAATTGTCGGGGGAGTAACGGCGCCAGCAGCAATAGGTATAACCTCTGCAGAGGTTGCGGGCGTAGGCGGTTGGGAAGTGTCGTACAACACTTGGCTTCAGAAGTGTGGCTGAAAGGAGCCCGATGCGTACAACCCTTCACGTAGCGCTGTATGTAGCGGTGGTTGCGTTCATTGGTGCTGCAGTTTTATCGCTGATAACTAGGCAAACGGTGGGGTCCATTGGATTTGGACTAGCGGCCGTTCTGCTTATCGCCTCTGAAATTTGGATTCGTAGTTCGAGGCGCAGCTGATTTCCATAGCTCAGCTGCCAATCGCAAGCCGAAGGCTGCTAGTGCTCAAGCTGAAACTCCAAAATCAGGGAATAGGCACACGCGGACCAATTGTGGAGAGACCTCTTTCCTGTCTCGGGATTTTGCATCATGGTCGCTAGCGCTGTCTGGTATTTACGTCAAGATCCCTAAGGGTGATGGTGGCGTTGTGAGGAATCCCGTAATCGTCTTCGTCGCCGATGTCATGATCCTGGCTGCTGGATTGGCGGTACCGCGACTCAACCCTTACGCCGGCCGCTGAGAGGCTTGTAGACCTCGGCTGCGCTGGGGTTGAGGTTGGTGCGGGTTCGTTGAGTTTCTAGGAGAGCGCTTGTGTTCGCAGCGGGGCTGGACCATCAGTGGTGGGTTCTCATAGCGTTACCAGTGGCGGCCGCCATAGGTTCGTCCATCAATATCTGGCGCAGGAAGAACAAGTCCTGAAGTCCGCAGAGCGCCCGACACTTGTCTTCCGTCCCAACCCAGTGTCGAGGTACGGAATGAGCGTTTGTTCATTCCTTGTGGCCGCGATAGGCGTGTTCACAGTCGTGGCGAACCGTCAACTCGTGGTGCTCGCCCTTGTGATGCTCATCCTCGGCGGCTGGGGTGGCAGCGCTTTCCTGTTCGCTCGAGTACGGTTGTTCTCGCGATACGCTCGATCAGTGGGATTCACCGGAGTCCGGACTATCCCCCGTGAAGCTGTTGTCGACGTGCAGGCGCTTCCCTTCATCGATTGGGTAGATGCAAAAGGCGTCCCGCGGCGATCCTGGCTCCTCACGTTCTTCGGCACGCCATCGGACGGATCGTCCAAGCAACAGCGCAGGACTGCCATCAGAGAACTCGAGGAATGACGGACGCATGAGTAGGTTGCTCGTCGTGACCCCTGTCGAGAGGCGATCCTGATCGAAGCGGCACCGAGCAGCGCCTCCGCAGACCATCGAGGGCTGGCTCGCGGGGCCCGCCCCTCCTCGCAAAGAGGCGTGGCGCGTGTCCCGACAGGTGCCCGGTTGCCGATTGGTACACGGAGGCCCGTGCGTCCAGCGTCCACCAGGATCCGGGTGCACCGACGACAGTCTCTCGAGTTCCTTCTCATCGCGCTTGTTGTTGTGGGGGCCGTGGGCCTCGGTTGGATGATCGCTCCTCTGGCGATTCCCCTTCAGGCGGGGATGTTCACCTGCTATGCGTTCGGATCGCTGCCGGGCATCATCGTCCTGTTCATGCCAGTTCCGCGCTGAGATGATCCAGACCGTCGGGTGGAGTAGACGCCCTAGGGCAAACGGACCGTGGTCAGCGGTGGCACGTCCCCGTGGTCCGAGTACCTGCCCTTCGGATACTCCTACGTCGTCACACAGTACTGTTCTCAGTACGACTGACTGCCGGTCTCCCTCGAGCGCCCTGTGAGTGACAGGACTGTGGCAATGAACAAATTCGTCGAAGTCTCCTTCCGTTACATAGCCCCCTTGCTCATCGCCAGCATGTCGACGATCTTCTTGTTCTCGTCCATCCGAGATATGCAGAATCATACCGGGGTGAAAAGCACTGAAGCGGCCGACGAGTGTGTTGTATGCTGCGTCGCGTTGGCCTTGTCAGTGGCGCTGTTCTTGATTGCGAATTTCACAAAGGCGCGTCATCAATGGCGACCACCGGTCGATGACGAGGAAGAGTGATCGGCGATCGTTCCGTCAACGTGCCGGTGGGGACCGCTATGGATGATCGCGAGCGCCGTCACAGGTGCTCTCTCACCCGCGTCGCTTCGAGCACTTCGCCGTACATTCACGTCGGCGCGGATCAGAACGAGCTGCCCAGCCAGACCACGCCGGGTGCGGACTCGTACACGTACGTGTACGGCATGAGCGGGCAGCTGCAGTCCCAGACCAGCAGCGCGCAGACGTCGTTCTTCTTCGACGATCCGACCGCGGGGCAGGTCCTCGACGCGATCAGCCCGGACCTGCAGGTGGGGTTGTACCTGGTGGACGGGATCGGGAATCCGGTCGGGATCCTCACCGCCGACGGCCAACGCGCCTACACGTGTCCTTCGACCCGTACGGGAACCGGACCGTCGTCAGCGGTGGCACGTCGCCGTGGTTCGAGTACCTGCTCTTCGGCTACAGGTTCGGGATCCGGATCACCGGCGACGGGCTCGTGAAGTTCGGTCTCCGCTGGTGCCTTCCATCGCGGGCGGGTGGACGCAGGAGGAACAGTCGAGGGGCTGACAACTGGAGCTATTGACGGTGATCGCGGCGGTCAGTTGGCCAGGGACGCTGCCGATGGAGCAGAAACAGGAACGGTGACCGGTTTGCTTGGACCTGCCGGAAGAATCCTCCCGGAGTTCATCCGGGCATTCAAGTAGGAGTAGAACTTGAACCGTATTGCCGGCATCTACGGGATCATTAGTTTCGTCCTGCTAGCGTTAGTTCCAGTAGCGACGCCACGACCTTTATCATACGGGCCGTACTTTTGGGTCGGGGCAGTCCTATGCCTCGCTCTCGGAATCTTCTTCCTGCTGCGAGATCGAAAACTCAAGAGACGAAAATGACGCTCTTTCGGAGCGATGCGTCGCTGGAGCGGCGCGCCGCCATATCCTTTTGCGGGTGATGACCCCATCAATGCTATGGACCTGACTGGAAGATACAGCTTGCAGCACGCTCTGGTCGTTGCGAGCGCGACTGCGGTAGGTGCTGCACTTGGCGGTTGCGTAGCAAGATCCGCCGTAAGCATCTTCTCTGCGGAGGTGGCGGGATTACCTGATGTGACGGTGTTGCGCTCGTTCATCTGGGTCGGTGGAACCGCCTCCGCGGATCACGCGCCGCGGACGGGCGCGATGTGATGCCGGGCGGAGCGGGCATCGGCCTCAGCGTCGCCCCGTGGATGAGGGACGGCCGAGGCCCCGGATCCGTCCGGGGCCTCGTACTGCGCTCGGTCAGATCGTGGGCGAGTCCTCGTCCAGGTCCTCACCCTCGGCCTGCGAGGGCGCGTCCATGCCACCGTCAACGCTGGTACCTCCCCGTCGCGGGCGGGTGGAAGCAAAAAGACACCTTCGACGCACCCCTCGACCCCGGCAACGCCAACCGATACGCGTTTGTCGGCTGCGATCCCATCAACGGCTCGGCTCCCACCGGTCGTGTTTCGCAGTGCGGCCATGCCGTCACCGGTCCCGCGTTCTCGAGCCTCGGGCTCATCGCCTCCGGTGTCGGTATTGTTGGATCGGTTGCCGCTGAGATCCCGTCCCTCGGATGGTCGCCGGCGCTGGGAGTAGCCGGCGTCATTGGATTTGGAGCGTCAGCATACGGAGTGGCAGATGGGATCGGATCGGTGGCCAGTGCCTGCTAACGGAAGGAAGCGCTATAACTCAATCGTGTGCGCAATCCTCACGCCAGTTCTCGTGATCCTCGCAGTTTTCACCGTTACCTCTGTATCCACTGGGTGGGGTTCATGGGTTGGGTTTCTTACGGCGACGGTCGCGGTGGGAGCGGGGCTGACGTTCCTCCTCGTATTCGGGCCGGCGCAACTGAGGCGACGACGTTAGGCCAGAGTCTCAAGCTGCAGCAGTCCCCGTTCGGTTGCGGGTTCAACTCGGACCGACACGTACGAGGCCCCGGATCCGTTCGGACCCGGGGCCTCGTGCTGCTCGGTCAGATCGTGGGCGAGTCCTCGTCCAGGTCCTCACCCTCGGCCTGCGAGGGCGCGTCCATGCCACCGTGCGTGGTGGCGTCCGCCTCGTCCTCGCCGCTGGCTTCCGATGTCGTGCGGGCCATGTCGGCCTCCTTCCGTGTGACGGGACGTGTGCCCGTCGAGGGTCACTGCGACGCGGCCGTGGGGGCCGCGTCACCATCCCGATGATGGCCCGGAGTGGTGTCGGTGCCCCGCAGTCTCGGCTCGTGCTCAGGGAGCCCGGGAGCCCGCGCCGTCCGAGCCGTCGCGCCCGGCCAGCCGACCGCTCGGCTCGGGATCGCGGGTGCGCGGAGCATGGTGAACCCGCGCCGGAACCACCGGTACCAGGGGAGGCCCGCACGGCCGTGGGATCCGAGCGTATGGAGCGCCTTGCGCGTGCGGACCACCAACCCGCGGCGGTCCCGCAGCGGGTCGCTCGAGATCTCGGCGCGCAACCCCGGATCGACGACGACGCGCCATGCCGGGTCGAGGTGGAGGCTCAGGTCGACATCGTCGTGGAGCGCCGGGTCACGACGCTCCACGCGTGCGGACACGCGGGTCCAGGCCGCGCGCGTGAACGCGGTGTTCGAGCCGAAGACCGGCGGTCGTGCGAGCGCGAGCCACATGAGCACGAAGTACGCCCGCATGTACGCGAGCTGCCAGAACGCGCGCGGGATCGGGCCGAGGTCTCGGAAGCGCCCTGGTCCGGTCACCGCGACCACGCGCGGGTCCTCGAAGGCCCGGAGCGCACGGTCGACCCAGTCGGGCGGCAGCACCGAGTCCGCGTCGACGCGGGCGATCAGGTCGCCGGAGGCCGCGTCGTACCCGCGTGCCGCGGCCGCCGCGATCCCCCGGACCGGCTCGTGGAGCACGGTGGCACCGGCCGCGAGGGCGACGGCGACGCTGTCGTCGGTGCTGCCGTTGTCGACGACGATGACCTCGTCGACGGGCACGGTCTGCACCGCGACGGACGCGAGGCACCGTCGGAGCACGGAGGCGTCATCGAGGACGGGGACCACCATCGACACGTGAGGTCGACGGTGGTCCCCGTCACGGCGGCGGCGTCGGCCGCCGGAGCGCGTCACTCCTTGTTTCGCCGGTCCTGCGACAGGGCGGCCTTCTGCTCGACCTTGTTCGGGGTCGGGGTGGTGCCGTAGTAGCGGGCGTCGACCAGCGTGGGCGGGGGCATCGGCACCGAGGTGGTGGGCCCGTCGTGGTACGTGTACTCGCCCTTGCCGTCGAACGAGGGGCCGCTCGCCCAGCGTCCCTCGGCCGCGGCGGCGCCGTCGGAGAAGTTGAGGTACTGGTAGTTGACCTCCTGGTCCTCCTTCTTCTGCGCGAAGTTGCTCGGGACCGGGAAGTCCTCGTAGCCCTCTTCGCGGAGCTCGGCAGCGGCGGTCGCCCACATGTTCTGGTGCATGGTGTCGCGAGCGATGAGGAACGACAGCAGGTCGCGGATCCCGTGGTCGTCCGTCATGTGGTAGAGCCGGGCGGCCTGGATGCGCCCCTGCATCTCCGCGTTCTCGTTCGCCGTGAAGTCGGCGAGGAGGTTGCCACTCGCCGTGATGTACGAGCCCTGCCACGGGTTCCCGTTGCTGTCGACCGGGCGTGCCCCGGCGCCGGCGACGATCGCGTGCTGGACGTCCATGCCTCCGATGACGGCGGCGACGGTCGGGTCGTCCTGCACGGCCTCCTTGGTGATGCCGAGCGGGGCCTTCTCGAGCAGCTGGGCGATCATCGTCGCGAGCATCTCGACGTGACCGAGCTCCTCGGCGCCGATCCCGAAGACGAGGTCCCGGTACTTGCCGGGGATGTGCATGTTCCAGGCCTGGAACTGGTACTGCAGCGCGACCGAGATCTCGCCGTACTGGCCACCGAGGACCTCCTGCAGCTTCCGTGCGTAGACGGCGTCGGGCTTGCTCGGCGTGGACTTGAACTGCAATTCCTGCTTGTGGAAGTACATCCTGTGTCTCTCCTTCAGCTCGCGTCGGTGCCGGGCGGGTCCCGGCGCTCACGACGCGTGGACTGGACGGTAGGCCGCGTTCCCTCGCCACCCATGCAGGTTGTCCCCCTCGGACGGGAGGTGCGGTACGCCCCCGCCCCGGCCCTCCCGTCCGGATTTCCGGGAGTCAGCGAGGCCCACCTGGGCGTCCGGGGGACGAATGGTGCGTCATCCGGCCGCCTCGTGGCGGCGGGATGGGCCCAGAACGGGGGACAAGATCCCTGTCCCACCCCTGAGAGTCCGAACGCTCCCAGGCGAGAACGCGCACGGTGGGTGACACGCCAGACCGGGATGACGCCTGTCCTCCCGGACCCGCGAACAGGGAAGGAACGTCATGAGCACATACCCACCGGAGAACGACATCCCGAACGACACCCCGATCTACGACCGGGCCGTGCCGACCGGGTCGCTCGCCGACGACGACCTCATCGACGACGAGCTCGTCGTCGACGACACGACGGACACCACCTACTCCGGCGTCCACGTCCCGTCCTACGGAACGGACAGCGCGAGCGACTCCGGCGGCTCCGGCAAGGCCGACGCCGCCAAGGGCGCAGCCCAGAACGTCGCCGGTGACGCCAAGCAGTCGGCCGCGCAGGTCGCGGGCGTCGCCAAGGAGCAGGCGTCCCGAGTCGCCTCGGAGGCCACGGACCACGCCAAGGAACTCCTCGGCCAGGCGACGTCGAGCCTCAAGGACCAGGCGGGCCAGCAGCAGCAGCGCGCCGCCGGCGGACTCCGCACGATCAGCGACCAGCTCTCGTCGATGGCCGAGAACGCCGACGACGGCATCGCGGGCAAGGTCGTCCGCGACCTCTCGAACCGCGCCGGCAGCGTCGCGGGCTACCTTGAAGGCCGTGACCCGGGCTCGCTGATCGACGAGGTCCGCTCCTTCGCGGCCCGCCGTCCGGGCACCTTCATCGCCATCGCCGCCGGAGCGGGCATCCTCGCCGGTCGCCTCACCAAGGCGCTGACGACGGAGATCAAGCACGAGAAGGAAGCCGAGGCCTTCGGTGGCGCCACCGGCGGCGACTCGTCCTCGTACGACGCCACGTCGACGAGCACCTACTCGACCGTCACCGACACGGACTACGGCACGACCGGCGCTGCGTACGGCACGACGGACCCGGTCGAGACCGAGTACGACCGCGGCACGGGTGCCGGGTACGGCACCGGAGGCGTGGCATGAGCCAGACCACCCCGGGTGGCGTCCCGGGCGGTGTGCCCGGCGCGGGCTACACCGCCGGCGCCACCGCTGCATCGCGACCGAACGAAGCCGCCGAGGAGCGCGCCGCCACGACGCCGCTCGGTGAGCTGCTGACGGATGTCTCGAAGGACCTGTCGAACCTGTTCCGCCAGGAGGTCGCGCTCGCCAAGGCCGAGCTGACCGAGTCGGCGAAGAAGGCCGGCAAGGGCGCTGGGATGTTCGGTGGAGCCGGTCTGACCGCGCTCTTCGCCCTCCTCTTCATCTCCATCGCCGCGTGGTGGGCCCTCGGGTTCCTCGTGAACAACGCCTGGTCGGCGCTCATCATCGCGGTGATCTACGGCATCATCGCCGCGATCCTCGCGATGCAGGGCCGCAAGTCGATGAAGGAGATCCAGGGCGCCCCGCAGACGGTCGAGACCGCCAAGGAGATCCCCGACACCCTCAAGCCGCACACCAACGGGAGGAACGCATGAGCACCCCAGACGAGATCCGCGCCGAGATCGAGCGCACCCGTGGCAACCTCGGGTCGGACGTCGACGCACTCGCCGACAAGGTGAGCCCGTCGTCCATCGCCCACCGCCAGACCGAGAAGGTGCGCGAGCGCATCGGCTCCGTCCGCGACAGCGTGATGGGCACGGTCGACGCCGCCAAGAGCAAGGTCCAGTCCGGCACGAGCAGCGCCTCGGGCTCCGTCTCGGGCGCCTCCGACTCCGCCAAGGGCGCTGCCCGTTCGGCCGTCGGCAAGGCCAAGGGCAACCCGCTCGCCGTCGGCCTCATCGCCTTCGGTGCGGGCTGGCTCGCCTCGTCCCTCATCCCGGCCTCCTCGAAGGAAGAGGACCTCGCCGGCCAGCTGAAGGACCAGGCCGCACCGCTCGTGGACAAGGCCAAGGGCGTGGGGCAGGACATCGCCTCCGACCTCAAGGACACCGCGCAGGAGCACGTGCAGGACCTCAAGGGCACGGCGCAGGACGCCGCGTCGACGGTCAAGGACGAGGCGCAGTCCTCGGCCTCGGACGTCAAGGACAGCGCCCAGAGCGCCAAGGACGACGTGCAGAACGCGTAGTCGTCCCGACGCTCCACCCCCACGGACCGGCCCGGGTGCCGTGGTCAGACCGGATGGTCTCGACCACGGCCCCGGGCCGGTCCGTTCGTGTGTCCGGGACGGGCTCGACCTCGACGAGCCCCGCGGCGGCGAGTTCCCCGAGGAACGCCGCCACCTGCCCCGCCACCGTCTCCGGGTCGACGTCCGGGTACCACCGCGCCACCCGGGTGGCCACGTCCTCGACGGTCGTGCCCTCGTCCAGCTCGGACCAGACGACCGCAGCAGTGCCGGCGAGCACATGCAGGTCGCACCGCGCGGGATCGGTGACCACCACCCGCTCGGCGTCGCCGACCGCCGCGACCCGCGCCCGTCGGCGGACCCAGCGACGGGGCGGCCCTGCGGTCCGTTCGTCGTCGTCCATGCGGACCTCCCTCCTCGGCTGCGCATGCTAGCGCCGACCTCCCGGTCAGCCGTGGGCGCGCTCCGGGGGGTGAGTCCGCGCGCCGGGCCCTCATCACGGCCGCTCCGGTGAGCGGACGACGGCACCCGCGCCGCGGGACGTGAACTGACGGGTGACCCGGTGCCGGGCCTCCCGGACGCCCATCGCGCACGCCCCTGATCGAGCCGCGTCGTGACCGTACGGTCACCGCGACCGACCCGATCGAGGAGGGGATCGTCGCGATGACCACACCGCCGTCCACATGCACACGGCCGTCGCCGTGGGAGCGTGCCGCGCCGCCCGGGCCGAGCGACGAGCGGACGCGTGTCGTCGTGGTGTGCGCGGCGAACCTCGCGCGCTCCCCACTCGTCGAGCGTCTGCTGCAGGCCGAGCTCGACGCCCGGGCCCCCGGGCGCTTCGCGGTCTCGAGCTGCGGGGTGCGGGTGCTCGAGCGCGGCGCGATGGTGCCGGGTGTCCGTCGGATGTTGCGCGACCGGGGGCTGGACGCGTCCGGCCATCGGGCGTCACCGCTCCAGGCGACCCGGCTCCGGGGTGCGACACTCGTGCTCACGGCCGAGGAGGCCCACTCCGTCGCCGTGCTCGAGCGCGTGCCGGCGCTGCTCAACCGGACGTTCACCGTGCTCGAGTTCGCGGCGATCGCGCGTCACCACCGCGCACGGGGGCTCGACCCGGCGGGGCTCCTCCAGCGAGCGAGCTCCCTGCGGGCCGCGGTGACGGCGGAGGGCGGCGATCGCGATCTCATCGACCCGGTCGGTCCGGACCCAGCGCGTCTCGGGGCGCTCGAGGCACAACTCGGTGACGCCGTCACGGTGATCGCGGACGCACTGGCGGCGACCCGTGGCTGAGCGGCGGCGGGTCCTGCGCCGGGTGTCGTTCGCGGTCGTGATCCTCGTCGTGCTGCCGCTCGTCACGGCGGCCGCGGTCGTGCTGCTGGTGCAGACCGGGTACCGGTCCGACGTCCGGACCCTCGACTCCGACCCGTTCCCGAGAGGGGAGCGTCCGGCGGCGTCCCGGGCCTCCGAGAACGTGCTGCTCATCGGCTCGGACACCCGCGGACGCCTCGGCGACATCGCGGGCGGCGGTCCGACCGGGCAGCGCTCGGACACGCTCATGCTCGTCCACCTCCCGGCCGACGGCGAGGACGTCCAGGTCATGTCGATCATGCGCGACCTCTGGGTGCCGATCCCCGGGCACGGCGAGGGCAAGGTGAACGCCGCGTTCTCCCTCGGCGGGGTCCCGCTGACGATCCGCACCGTGGAGGCGCTCCTCGACGTCCGCATCGACCACGTCGCGGTCGTCGACTTCGCCGGGTTCGCGGCCATGTCGTCGACGCTCGGTGGTGTCGACGTCGTGTCGCCCAAGGCCTTCACGAGCCGGAACATGCCGGGCTACCGGTTCACGGCCGGCATCAACCACGTGGCCGGGCAGCGCGCGCTCGCCTTCGTGCGCGAACGGTACGCGTTCCCCGACGCGGACCACCAGCGCGTGCGCAACCAACAGTCGTTCCTCCGCGGCGTGGTCGATCGGCTGGCCGACCGGGACGGCCTGCACGACCTCGGCCGGGTGCGGGCGTTCCTGGGTGCGACGGGACGGTCCGTGACGGTGGACCCCGGCCTCACGTTCACCCGCGCAGCGCACATCGGCTGGCGACTCCGATCGGTCCGACCGGACGACGTGGCCTTCTTCACGCTGCCGACGCTCGGCAGCGGGACGAGCGCGGACGGTCAGTCGATCGTGCTGCAGGACCGGACCGCGGTCGCCGAGATCGGTCGCGCCCTGCGGCACGACACCCTCGGCGACTGGGTCGACCACCACCACACCGAGGAGCGGTGACGTGGCGCACACGATCGCGACGGCCGCGGTCGGCGGACACCGGGAGGCGCGACCCGGCACCGCGACACCGCTCCCGACCCGGACGATGGCCGCCACCGAGGCCGTGAGTCTGCTCGCCGCGACCCTCGGATCGCAGTTCCTCCGGTTCGGGTTCGACGGGAACGGCGTGCGGATCGGGTTCGTCGGGCTCGACTACACCGAGTTCTCGGTGCTCCTGTCGGGGCTGTGGTTCGTCCTCCTCCTCGTCGTCCGGGCCGGGCGGTCCCCCGAGGACCGCTTCGTGTCGTCACCCGGCGCGTTCCGCGACCTCACCCGCACCACGGTCGTCGTCGTGCTCGTGCTCGCCGTGTCCTCCGCGATCACGCAGACGGAGATCTCGCGGGGGTACCTGCTCGTGGCCGTCCCGCTCGGCCTCGTCGCGCTCGTCGCCGACCGGGTGGCCTGGCGCGCGTGGGTCCGTCGGCTGCGCGAGCGCGGCCGGATGTGCCGCTCGACGCTCGTCATCGGTCCGTCCGACTCGGTGGCGGCCGTCCGTGACCTGGTCGACCGCGACCCGGGTGCCGGGCTCCGCGTCGTCCGGACGTTGGTCACCGACGGCCCCGTCGGGGCGAGTGCGCGCCGCGCCGGACCCGAGGCGCTGCACGCGCGCGTCGAGCAGCTCGTCGACGAGCTCGGCCCGGACGCGGTGCTCGTCGTCGGCGGGCACGGTGACGAGTTCGCGCGCGAGCTCTCCTGGGCCCTCGAGGCCGACGGCGTCCAGCTGCTCGTGGCGCCGCAGGTCGGACCGGTCGCGACGCAGCGCCTCCAGACGGTCACGCTCGCCGGGCACGCCCTGATCGCCGTCGAACCGCCCCCGCGGTCCGGTCTCCCGCACGTGGCGAAGCGGGCGTTCGACGTCGTGGCGAGTGCCCTGGGGCTGGTCCTCGCTGCGCCCTTCATCGTGCTCGTCGCCCTCGCGGTACGACTCGACAGTCCGGGGCCCGCGTTCTTCACCCAGCAGCGCGTCGGCCAGGGCGGACGGCCGTTCACGATCGTCAAGTTCCGGACGATGGTGCCGGGCGCGGACCGACTGCAGGGCGACCTCCGCGCCGAGAACGAACACGGCTCCGGACCGCTGTTCAAGATGCGGGACGACCCGCGCGTGACCCGGCTCGGCCGCCTCCTCCGGCGCTGGTCGGTGGACGAGGTCCCACAGCTCGTCAACGTCCTGCTCGGTCACATGAGCCTCGTGGGGCCGCGGCCACCACTGCCGTCCGAGGTGGCGACGTACGGGGACCGGGCACGACGGCGCCTCCTGACGAAGCCGGGGCTGACGGGCCCGTGGCAGGTCGGGGGTCGCTCGGACCTCCCGTGGGAGGACGGCCTCCACCTCGACCTCCTGTACGTCGAGAACTGGTCCCTCATGGGCGACCTGGTCGTCCTGGCCCGGACGGTCGGTGCCGTCCTCCGCGCACGGGGAGCCTACTGATGGCGTCGGGACGCACACCGCTCCTCCGGGTCGCGCCCGACGCCGTCCTGCTCGCCGACGAGCCGCTGTTCCGGGGGGACGTGCGCGACCTCCTCGACGAGGTCGACCGGCGGCGGGGTACCGGTCGAACGCTCGTGACGACGCCGAACGTCGACCAGGTGCTCGTGCTGCGGAACGACGAGGCGGCGCGCCGTGCGCACGCGCGGGCGGACCTCCGGACGGTCGACGGCCTCCCGATCGTCGCGTTGGCGCGACTGCTCGGCGACCACACCGTGCGCCGGGTCACCGGGGCGGACCTCCTCGTCGCGTGCAGCGCGGCCTCCGCCGAGCGGGGGTGGCGGATCGTCGTCACCGGTGGAGCACCGGGCACGGCCGTCCGCGCGGCGGAGCGACTCCGGACGCAGCACCCCGGCGCGGACGTCCAGGACGTGCCGTTCCCGGACCTCGTGGGCGGCGAGGACGGCGGCACGGTCGTCGAGCGGCTCCGGGCGATCCGCCCCGACGTCGTCTTCCTCTGCCTCGGGTCGCCGAAGCAGGAGGCGTGGTTCCTCCGGTGGGAGGACGCACTGCCCGACGCGGTCTACGTCGGGGCCGGCGCGGCGGTCGACTTCGCCGCAGGCGCCCGGCGCCGTGCACCCGTGCTCGTCCAGCGCCTCGGTCTGGAGTGGTCGTGGCGGCTGCTGCAGGAACCGCGCCGCCTCGCTCACCGCTACCTGGTCCGGGGCCCGGCGTTCCTGCTCGTGGTCGCGCGGTCGCTCCTGGCCGCACGCGGGCGTCGACCGGACCGGGCATGAGCGCTCGGCCCACGGACGCCGTGCCCGACGTGACCGTCGTCGCCGCGCTGTTCCGGCCCGGTCGGTTGCTCGACGGGTTCCTCGACCGAGCCGCGGCCCTCCTCACCGCGGGCGTCGAGCTCGTCCTGGTCGACGACGGGTCCGGTGACGGCACCGCCGAGCGCCTCCGTCGGTGGGCGGTCGACCGCCCCGACGTGCAGGTGCTCGAGAACGCGACGAACTCCGGGGTGGCCGCGAGCCGCAACCGCGCGGTCCGGCTCGCCCGCGGTACGTGGGTGTGGTTCGTCGACCACGACGACCGGTGGGAGCCAGGAGCACCGACGCGGCTCCTCGACGCGGCGACCGACGACGTCGACATCGTCGTGTGTCGGGCCGACTTCCGCACCGACCCGCTCCGCCCCGGCCGGATCGTCGACGGTGTCCCCGTGCCGCGCGTCGCGACCGGTCCCGAGGCGCTCGTCATGCTGCTCGAGGGCACCATCGACGGCTTCCTGTGGTCGAAGCTCGTCCGCCGCTCGGTCCTCGGGGACGCCCCCTTCCCGCACCTGCCGTCGCAGAGCGACGTCGCGGGTCTCGCCCCGGTGCTCGCCGCCGCGCGACGGGTCCGGTTCGTCCCGGACGTGCTCTACCACTGGGTCCACCGTCCCGGCTCGGTCTCGCGGTCCAGGACGCCCGCGCTCGACGCCCTGGAGGCCGCCCACGCCGCCGTCGTCGCGGCCACGGACTCCGTGGCGCCGGTCGACGCACCGGCGCTCGCCGACCCGGGACGCCGCGAGGAGCTCCTGACGTGGTTCACGTGCTGGTTCCGGTGCCGCGGGCTCGTCGTCACGCCGGGGCGCCAGCACGCGCCCTGGTCGGTCCGGCGCGCCGGGGTGCGGTGCGCCCGACGAGCCCTGCACGGTCGTCGGCTCGGTGGCGTCCGTCTGCGGTCGACCTCGGTGTGGCTCCTCATGTGGGCGATCCGCGTCGCACCGCTCCTGGTGGTCGGCGTGCTGCCCCTGCTCTTCGCGGTGCACGACGCCCGGGTGGCCGGACGAGCCGGCGGGTGAGGCCGTGTCCGTGGCGGGTGAGGCCGTGGGGGATCCCACCGCCCGGCGATCGGCGGGAACGTGCGTGCGCCCGGGCGGGCCACGCACGCCGGGACGGAGACTGCCCTGATCCCGCCCCGACCACGACCCGGAGGACCACGCATGGCTCCCGACGCACGTCCCGACGAGCGGACCTCCCGGACCCTGGCCGACTACGTGCGCATGTTCCGGACGTACTGGTTCGGCGCGGTGCTCATCGTCCTGGCCTGCGTCGCCGCGGCCGGTGCGTGGACGCTCACGCAACCGCGGGTGTACACGTCCGAGGCCTCCGGTTTCGTGCGGGTCGCGGGCAACGGCGACGCCAACCTCGACTACGCCGCCGACCAGTTGTCGAAGTCCCAGGCCGAGACGTACGTCGAGCTCGGTGGTTCGCTGGCGGTCGCGAAACGGGTGGTCCGGGCGACCGGCACCAGTGCATCACCGCAGGAGCTGCTCGGCCGCGTGCAGACCCGCCTGCCGGAGGGCACGGCGATCATCGACGTCACCGCGAGCGGCGCGACCCCGCGCGAGTCCGCCGACCTCGCGGACGCGTGGATCGCGGGCATGGGGCGGCAGATCGCCGCGATCCAGTCGTCGGGGGAGGCACTCGCCTCGGCCACGACGAAGCTCGTCCCGTTGGCCTCCGCCACCGTCCCGACGTCGCCGACGTCGCCGGACGTGCGCGCGGCGGTGACGCTCGGGGTGCTCGTCGGCCTGCTCCTGGCGTCGGTGTACGTCCTCGTGCGGCAGGCCCTCGACCGGCGCATCCGGTCGGCCGCCGCGATCGAGGCCGCGTTCGGTGTCCCCGTGCTCGGGACCATCCCGCTCAATCCAGCCCTGACCGACCACCGGCAACTCGTCGACGCCCTGCCGAACCGCACGCCCGAGGAGCGACGGGTCAACTT
The DNA here is from genome assembly GCF_003234565.1 of Curtobacterium sp. MCBD17_013. Lineage (GTDB taxonomy): Bacteria > Actinomycetota > Actinomycetes > Actinomycetales > Microbacteriaceae > Curtobacterium. Next base: position 146,043 of record NZ_QKTU01000008.1, read on the forward strand.
CGCGACGTCCGAGGCCCTCCGCGAGCTGCGCACGAACCTGTCCTACGTCCACGTCGACGAGCGCCCGAAGGTCCTCGTCGTCACGAGTCCGCTCCCGGGCGACGGCAAGTCGACGATCGCGGCGAACCTCGCCCGGTCCCTCGCCGTGACGTCCACCGGGCGGGTCGTGCTCATCGACTGCGATCTCCGGCGACCCGTGCTGTCGGCGGTCTTCGGCGTGGCCCGGGGCGCGGGCCTCACCGACGTGCTGTCCGGACGCGCCGACCTCGCCGACGTCATGCAGCAGACCGACGACGTCGGCAACCTGTGGATCGTCGGGTCCGGCCGCGTTCCACCGAACCCGAGCGAGCTGCTCGGGTCACGGATGTTCCGGGACATCCTCGCCTCGCTCGGGGAACACGCGACGGTGGTCCTCGACGCGCCGCCGATCCTCGCCGTCACCGACGCCGTCGTGCTCGCGACCGGTGCGGACGGCCTCGTGGTGACGGTCTCGGCGCAGGGCACCACGATCGACCAGCTCGGACGGGCGCTGCAGCTCGTGGCCCGTGGTGGGGGGACCGTGCTGGGTGCGGTGCTCAACCGGGTCCCGACGCGCGGGCAGGACGCGCGCGACTACGGCTACTACGGCGGCGCGTACTACGCGGGGGACGACGACGGGTCGGAGTCCGCTCCCGGCACGGACGGCGGCGCGGAACACGGCACGGACGGCGACGCGGAAGCGCGCGCAGCCCGCGCGTCCGGCGGGTCCCGGCTCACGCCCTCCCTGCCCGACCGGGACGCCTCGGTCCCACGCTCGCCCGTGGTGTCCCCGTACGACCCGTCCCTCGAGCTCCCCTCGCGGCGGAGCCGGCGGCGGGCGGCCGCGGTCGGCGGGACCGACGACACCCGGCCGTGACGGCCGCAGCACGGCTGGACGCGCGTGCCACCGTCGAGCTGGCGCACGCCGTCGTGGCGGACGCCGCGGCCGTCGCCGGTGTCCCGTTCCTGGTCCTCAAGGGTCTCGGCGCTCAGCACCACGGCCTCCAGGACCGACACCGGGTCCCGGCGGACGTCGACGTCCTCGTGCCACCGCGCGGCGTTCCGGTGATGACCGCCGAGCTCGAGCGCCGTGGGTGGCGCCGACGGCCCGCGGACGCCGACGACGTGACGTTCAGCCGCCACTCCGTCACCCTGTTCCGCAGCGGGTGGAGCTGCGACCTGGACGTGCACGACCGGTTCCCGGGCTTCGGGACGGACACCGACGCGGTGTTCGCCCGGCTCTGGAGGACCCGGTGCACGCTCGTCGTCGCCGGGGCGTCCGTCCCGGTCCCGGACCTGCCCGAGGCGGTCCTCGTGCAGGCGCTGCACTGCCTCCGGAGCATCACCGTCCCCCGTCACGCGGAGGAGTACGCGCACCTCGTCGAGCGGACGGCCGGCGACGGGAACCCGGCCCTGCTCGCGCCGACCGTCCTCGACGCGGCCCGCGCGCTCGGCGCGGTGCCCGCGGCGCGGCCGTTCCTCACCGACGCGTTCGGCATCGAGCTCGACGACTGGGGTGTGCCCGACCTGCGGTGGCGCCTGCTGACGGCCGCGTCGTCACCCCACGCGCGGCGGCTGCTCGCGCTCGTCGAGGCGCCGTGGCGCGAGCGACTCCGCGTGGTCCGGGTCGCCCTGCTCCCACCACGGGAGACGCTGGAGAAACGGGGACTCGGAGGGCTCGACCGCTTCGGCCTGCTCGCGGCCTACGCCCGCCGACTGTGGCGTGGCGTGCGGTTCCTGCCGTCCGCGGCCCGGGAGGCCCGACGCGCGCGGGACCGCGGCTGACGGTCCGGCGCCGGCCTGCTCGGGCACCGTCTCCAGGCCGCCTCCGCCCGGCCCGTCGGCACGGTCGAGGCGGGGCAACGCGAACGTGAACGTCAGGAGGATCCCGGCCTGCAACCACACGAGGAGGTCGAACGAGAACCCCATCCCGAACCAGAGCAGGACGAGGGCCCGGCCCTGCGCGTCCGCCCGGACGGCCACGACGACGACCACGGCGAGGAACACGGCCAGGCCGGCGACGCCGGTGGTGCCGAGCAGGTACACCGGGAGGTCGTCCACCACCTGCAGCCCGTACGTCGTCTCGATGAGGTGGTCGGCGAACAGCCGGGTCTCGCTGCCGAACCCGGTGCCCCAGAGCGACTCGGCCAGGGGACGGGCGAGCAACCGGGGGACCGCGGCGATCGAGGTCGAGCGGTGGATCCAGGAGCCGGAGGACAGGAGCTCGGTCGTGACCGTGGAGATCCCGAAGTCGAGCACGGCCACGATGCCCCCGACGATCGCCGTGAGGACCACGTTCCTGGCCCACCGGCCGATCCCGCGTCGGTGGACCGCGTGCAGGAGGACCCCGAGGACGGCGCAGAGGACCGCGCTGCGGGTACCGGAGAGGAACACGCCGACCGCGGCGACGAGGAGCGCGACGCTCCGGACGGCGCCGGACATGCCGATGCGGTTGCTCCACGCCACCACGACCGCGATCGCCTCGAACGTCCCGAACACGATCGGCTGCCCCATCGACCCCTGGCCGCGTTCCCACACGTCGCCCGTCAGGGGGTTCGGGCGGGAGACCCCACCACGCTGACCCCAGATGGGCGTGGCACCCGTGACCAGGTCGACGGCGGTCCACGCGACCTCGACGGCGGCGATGACGAGCACGGCGATGAGGACGATGCGGAGGCCGCGGGCGTCGAGGTGCGCCGTGACGAGGGCGACCACCACGGCGGTGCCGAAGTACACCGTGAGACGCGAGGTCGAGTACGACCCCGCGAGGAGGGCGCCGACGCCGATCCACACCCAGAGGGCGGTCGGGACGAGGAAGCGCGGCGCGGTCAGGTCCGACACCGCCCCGACCCGGGCGACGGCGACGAGCAGGACGACCGCGCAGAGCGCGAAGGCCGGCACCCAGACGGTGCGCGGCGCACTGTTGTTGCCGACCACGGCCGTGACCGCGAGCGTGAGCACGAGTGCCCAGGCGCGCACGGTGGCCGCCGGCACGAGCACGAGGAACGCGACGACGACCAGGAGCCCGGCGGACGCGGCCAGGGCGAGGACGGTGACGGGTGGCACACCGTTTCCTATCGCCCCGGGAGCGCCGCACTCGCGCCCTCCCGAGGGCCAGCGGCCGTCCGGGAGGCCCGGATCACCGCCGCGGTCACCCTCCTGCCGCCGACATGGTCCAGGCCCTCACCGGCACGTCGCGGGTGGCACCGAGGCGGCGCACCGGGTGACGCGGCGTGCCGCCAGGTGAGTCCGCCCCGGGGACGGGTGACCGCGGAGGCGAACCGGGACCGGCGGAGTCCCGGACAGCCGTGGCCCTGACCCTCGGGACCGGACGCGGGGACCGATCATCGGCGGGGTGCGACCGGCAGCGGGGTCGCCCGGGACGAGGGACGGGGACGCGGTGACGGATCGACCAGGGAAGCGACGCGACGTCCAGGGACTCCGGGCGGTCGCGGTGCTCGCCGTCGTGGCGGACCACACCCTCCACGCACCGCGCGGCGGCTTCGTCGGGGTCGACGTCTTCTTCGTGATCAGCGGGTTCCTCATCACCGGGTTGCTCCTGCGTGAGCACGGACGGACCGGGACGATCTCGATCGTCGGCTTCACCCGACACCGCATCCGGCGCATCCTGCCGGCGGCGGTCCTCGTGCTCGCCGTGACCGCCGCCGCGACGGCCCTGGTCCTCGGTCCGGCACGGTGGGACACGGTGCGGTGGGACGCACTCGCGGCGGCCGTCCTCGTCGCGAACTGGCACTTCGCCGCCACGGGGACCGACTACTTCCAGGCAGACGGGCCGACCTCGCCGCTGCAGCACTTCTGGTCCCTGTCGGTCGAGGAGCAGTTCTACCTCGTGTGGCCGTGGGTGCTCCTCGGTGTGCTGACCCTCGCCGCGCGTCGGCGACGGGGCGTCGGCACCGGCCGGACCGCGGTGCCGGCGGCCGTGGCGGTCGCGGTGCTCGGCGCCGCGTCGGTCGCCTGGTCGGCGTACGAGACGGCAGCGTCCCCCACGGTCGCCTACTTCTCGACGCCCTCCCGGGCGTGGGAGCTGCTCCTCGGGGCGGCTCTCGCGGTCGTCGCGCCCGCACTCGAGCACCTGCCGACGGCCGTCCGGCACGTCCTGGCGTGGGCCGGACTCGCCGCGATCGCGACCGCGCTCGCCCTCACCGACGCGGACCGGGGATTCCCGATGCCCGGCGCCGTCCTGCCCGTGCTCGGTGCCGTCGCGGTCCTCGCCGCCGGGATCGGGCGGGACCGTCGGCGGTGGGCACCGCTCACCGATCGGGTGTCCGGGTCCCTCGGCGACCTGTCGTACTCGATCTACCTCTGGCACTTCCCCGTCGTCGTCGTGTTCGGGCCGTACCTGCTGTTCGTGCTCGGCGAGGACCGGCCGGACGTCCGGTGGGTCGCGGGCGTGCTCGCGCTCACCGCGGTGACGTCGGTGCTCGGGTACCACCTGGTCGAGCGGCCGGTGCTCCGGAGCGCGTGGCTCGCCGACCGGGCGGCGTCCCGGCGACGGCGGCGGCCCTCCCGGCTCGTCTGGTCGGCGACGGCGATCGCGATCACCGGTGCCGTGGTGCTCAGCGCCCTGACCCTGAACGGCGCCCAGGGTGCGGTCGACGTCCGCACGGACGGTGCGGGCGCGGCTGCGGCCGACGGCGGATCGTCCGGCACCGCGTCCGGCGGGTCGTCCGGTGCGCAGGCCGCGCTCAGCCGCGCGATCACCGCCGCACTGCGGGCCCGGTCCTGGCCGGCCGACCTGACGCCCTCGGTGTCCCGTGCCGCCGACGAGACCCTGCCCGGCAACACGGCGCGCTGCGGCTCGGCCGCTTGGCTCCCGGCCGCCGACTGCACGTTCGGCGACCCCGCTGCGCCGCACCACGCCGTGCTCGTGGGGGACTCCATCGCCCAGGCCTACGTCCCGGCACTCGCCGCGATCCTCGGGACGGGGGACTGGTCGCTCCGGATCACGTCGATGTACGCCTGCCCGTTCATCGACCGCGAGGTCGGCAACGTCGCGAAGCAGACCGCCATCTGCGCCGACCGACGGGCGAAGGAGGTCCAGGTCGTCCGGGACACCGAGCCGGACCTCGTCGTCGTCGCGAACACGGTCGTCCGCGGAGCCGACCGCAGCACGGGCTCGACGACGAGCGCGGCCGCCTGGAACGAGGCGTTCCGCGCGGAGTTGGAGCAGATCCTCCCCGCTGCGGACCACGTCGTCGTGCTCGCCCCGCCGCCGCCCGACAAGGACATCGAGGACTGCTACAGCAACTTCGCCGGCCCGAGCGCCTGCGTGAGCTCGGTGTCGGCATCCTCATGGTTGTCCATGGCCTCGGACCAGATCGTCCTGATGAAGGCGCTGCACGGGTCGTTCGTCGACACGCGCCCGTGGTTCTGCGACGACGACGGCGCATGCCCGGCGTTCGTCGGGAACCTGCTCGTCAAGAAGGACCAGGCGCACCCCACCGCGGCGTACGTCGAACACCTCACACCCGTCATCCGCGCCGCGCTCGAGCGCGCGGGCGTCCTCGAGACCCCCGCGTCGTCGTCGCCCTCACCGACGGCCACGACCGCCGGAGCGTCCACGCCTGCCCCGGGTGACGACACGCGGGATGCGGAGCCCGGGAACGCGACGCCCGGGGTGAACGCCAGGGACCCGCGGGCGACCGACGTCCGGTCCGGCCACGGTGGCGCACTCCGTCGGTCGTACCGTCCCGCCATGACCACCACCGGCACGGCTCCCCACCGGCTGCTCCCGCGCGGCGCCGACCCCGGCGCCGACCTCGGCGCCGACCCCGGCGCACACCACTGCCCGGACGCGGACCGGCGGCTCCGCGTGCTCCACGTCCTCGACGCCTTCACCGCGGGCGGCGCGCAGCGCGTCGCGCTCGACCTGGCCGCCTGGACGGGACGGCGCGGCGTCGAGAGCGCCTTCGTCGGTCGTCCGGGGCCCCTGGTCGACCGCGTTCCGCCGGGCGCCGACGTCCACGTCGTGACGGGCGCCGGCCCGCTCGCCGAACTGCTCGGCATCCGCCGCGCGGTGGCGTCCGTCCGACCGGACGTCGTGCACGCGCACCAACGCCGGGGCGCGCTGCTCGCGCGGATCGCGGTGGCCGGCACCGGCGCGCACGTGGTCGAGCACGCGCACACCTGCCTGCCCCACGCACGGATGCGGCACCTCTCGTTCCGGAGCGAACGGGTCTTCGCCGTCAGCGAGCAGGTCCGCCGGATGGTGCTCGACCTCGGCACGCCGGCCGACCGCGTCACGATCGTCGGCAACGTGCCCTCCGCACTGGTGGACGCGCCGGTGCGTCCCTGGGACGTCCACGCCCCGCTCCGGGTCCTCGGCGTCGGTCGCCTCACCGAGCAGAAGGACCCCCGCCGCTTCGTCCGGGTGGTCGCGGCCCTGGCCCGGCACCGTCCGATCCGGGCGACGTGGCTCGGCACCGGTCCGCTCCGCGACGACGTGGTGTGGCTGGCGCAGGTGCTCGGCGCACCGGTCGCGTTCCCGGGTGCCGTCGACGACGTCACGGCGGCCCTGGACGCATCCGACGTGCTCCTCATGACCTCGGCTTGGGAGGGCCTGCCGCTCGTCGTGCTCGAGGCCTTCGCCCGCCGTCGGCCCGTGGTCGCGACCGCTGCGGTCGGGTCCCCCGGGGTCCTCGACGGCGGCCGCGCGGTCGTGGTGCCCGATGACGCCGACGACGAGACCGTCGCCCACCGGGTGCTCGCCGCGATCGACGACCCAGCCGAGATCCACCGCACCCTCGCGGCGGCGGCCCGACATCTCGACAACGCCGCCCGACCCGAGCAGGTGTTCGGCCCCGTGCTGTCCGCGTACCGCGCGCTCGCCGGTGCGGGAGACCGGCGGTGACCGGGCCCACCCTCGGGGCGCTCAGCGTCGCGACCGTCGACGAGCCGATCGTCCTCGACGTCCTCGGCGCCCGGGTGGCGCTCCGCCTGCACGGACTCGACGAGGACGGCCGCGATCGCGTCCTCGCGGACTGGTCCTGGTGCCGGACCCCGCACCGCGCGTCGGCGACGTCGACGACGGTGCACGCCGTGCTCGCGGCACCGGCGCCCGCCCCCGGTGCCGCCGCGGTCCCGGACGGCACCTCCGGGGCCCCGGACGGGCCCGGATCGATCGTCGTCCGGGCCGCGGACGTGGACACGCTCCGTGACCGGCTGGCGCGGGCGCTCACCCTGCACGCGATCGACGCCCGTGCCGCGGACCTCCTGCTGCTGCACGCCGCCGCGGTGTGTGATCCCGTGACCGGCGCGACGGTGGCGCTCGTCGGACGCTCCGGCAGCGGCAAGACGACGGCCGCGCAGGTACTCGGGCGCACCTTCGCGTACGTCACGGACGAGACGCTCGGCGTGCAGGACGACGGGACGGTGGTGCCGTACCCCAAGCCGTTGTCGGTGGTGCGGGCCGGATCGCCGAAGGCGCAGGTCGGGCCGGACGTCGCCGGTCTCGTCCGGTCGGCGGGACCGGCGCCCTGGCTCGCCGCCGTGCTGCTGCTCGACCGCGATCCGTCCCTGCCGTCGGCGCTGCTCGAACCCGTGCGCGTCACCGAGGTCGTCGAGCCGCTGTTCGGGCAGATCAGCTACCTGTCCCGCCGCGGACGTCCGCTGTCGCGGCTCCGGCGCATCGTCGACGCGACCGGCGGCCTGCGGGTGCTCCGGTACGCGGAGGCCCGGGACCTCGCGCCGGTCGTCGGTGGCGTCCTCGCCGGCGTGTCGGGGCGTCCGGCGGCCACGCTCGGGGCGGTCCGTGCGGTCACCGAGGCGTCGTCGTCCGGACTCGCCGATCCCGGGGCGTCCGTCCGCCGCGCCGCCGTCACGGACTGGGTCGGCGACGGGGACGACGTGCTCGTCCTGCACGCGGACCGACTCCACGTCCTGCAGGCCGTCGGCGCCGCGGTGTGGACCGCGCTCGCCCGGCCCCGGTCCCTGGAAGCCCTGGTGCGGCACGCGGTCGAACGGTTCGGCACCCCCGAGGGCGCGGACCCGTCGCTCCTCGTCGCCCGTGTCGTCGAGGAGCTCCGGGCGTCCGGGCTCGTGGAGACCGGTCCGGCTACGCCCCGTGCTCCACGAGCACCCGCGGCAGCTCCGTGACGAGTTCGCTCGCCAGGTAGCCCATCGGACCGACCTGCACGGCGAGTCGGTCCCCGGCCGCCGCGTGCACGTGGGTCGCCCACACGGCCGCCTGGACGGGGGTGGCCCCCCGTGCCGCGAGGCCCGCGATCGCGCCGGACAGTACGTCCCCGCTCCCGCTCGTGCCGAGACCACCGGTGCCGGTCCCCATGGCCCAGGTCGTGCCTCCCGGTTCGGCGATGACGCTCTGGCAGGAGACGACGGCGCCGAACCGGTCGGCGATCTCGGCGAGGTCGGAGGCCAGGTCGTCCTTGTCGACGTCGCGGCCGAGGAGGCGCCCGGCCTCCGACGTGTTCGGGGTCATGACGAGCCGCCCCCGGAGCGGCGCGAGGTCCTCGGCGACCGACGGGGCGACGCCGAGTGCGAACGCGTCGAGCACGACCACGGTGTCGTCACCGACCAGGCCCGGGAGGCGCCGCACCAGTTCCCGGGTCCCGTCCGGCTCGTCGAGTCCCGGCCCGAGCAGCACGGCGTCCGCGGCGGACAGGTCGTCGCCCGCGCCGTCGAGCGCGTCGCCGCGGACGTGGCCGTCGTCGTCCTCGACGAGCGGGACCACCCCGGACTCCGGGATGGCGACGGCGACGTCGGGCGCGACCGACTCCGCGATGGCGAGGGTGAGCCTCCCGGCCCCGACGCGGAGCGCGGCGAGCGCGGAGAGCATGGCGGCGCCGGGCGTGCGCGCGGCCCCACCGACGACGACCACCTGGCCGCGGCCGTACTTCGAGCCGCCCGGAGCGGGCAGCGGCCAGTCGCGCAGGACGTTCGGGGTGACGATCTTCGAATGGTCAGTGGCCGGCATGGGCGTCCTCGCTTCCGCGGTTGGGGATGGAGCCCTCGTGCTCGGTGACGGGCGTGTCCAGGTCGTCGAGGTGGTCGACGGCGGAGAACTCCTCGAGCCGCCAGGGGGCGCCGACGCGGTCCCGGGTCAGGCGCGTGAGCGACGCGTTCGCGACGGTGTGGGTCCGGGCGAAGTCGAGGAGGGCGGCCTCGTCCATCCCCGTGCAGATCGCGACCGTGAGCATGACGACCGCGTCGTGGGCGGCCAGGACGAGGCGCTGCGCGTCGTGCTGCGCGTCGACGTCGTGCAGGACGGAGCGGAGTCGGAGCATCACGTCCACCCAGGACTCGCCGCCCGCAGGCCGGTGGTAGTACTTGCCGAGCCAGCGTCGCCGCTCCGCCTCGTCCGGGAACAGGTGGCGCACCCCGGTGCTCGTGAGCAGGTCGAGCACGCCGAGCTCGCGGTCGCGGAGTCGTTCGTCCACCTGCAGGACCGCGGGCACCTCGGCGGTGTCGAGGGCGATCCGGATCGTCTCCTGCGCGCGGTGGTACGACGACACCCAGACGGCGAACGGAACGCCGTCGACCTGCCGGTCGGTCAGCCCCGCCCCGAGCGCCCGTGCCTGCCGCTCGCCGAGCGGGCTGAGCGGCACGTCGGCGTCCCGGTGGTCCACGACGATGCGGTCCTGCCCGGCCCGCTCGGCCTCCGCCGCCGCGACGTTCGCCGTCGACTCGCCGTGCCGTACCAACCAGAGCTCCGTGACGTCCATGCGTCCCACCGTAGGCCGCGACGTCCGCCGGGGTTCCCGGCGCCCGGACAACCCGCGGGACGGGTGGCAGCATCGGCCGGGAGGCGCGGCACCCGTCCGCCTCGCCCCTCACCACCGGAAGCGGGTGTGCATGGCCGACGCCCTCGATCCCGTCGCACCCGTGACCCGACCGGTCGTCCTCGAGGACGTCGATGACGGACTCCTCGCCGAACGCGCCGGAGACGGGGACGTCCGCGCGTTCGAGGTCCTGGTCCGTCGGCACGGCCCCCTCCTCCGGGCGGTCGCGTTCCGCGCGCTCGGCCGGACGGACGAGGTGGACGACGTCGTGCAGGACGCCTTCGTGGCTGCCTGGCGGCAACTGCCCACGATGACGGACCCGTCCGCGATCCGTGCGTGGTTGCTCCGGGTCGTCGCACGCCGCGCTGCGGACCGGCACCGGGCCTCCCGACCGCACGGCGAGCTCGACGACGACGTCGCGGCCGAGGAGCACGCGACCCCCCACCGGATCGTCGAGGCGCGGTCGGCGACCGAGGCGATGGCCGCGGTGCTCGCCGACCTGCCGGAACGGCAGCAGCGGTGCTGGCTCCTCAAGGAGGTCGTGGGCGAGTCGTACGAGGAGATCGCGGAGGACCTGGGCGTCCCGGTGTCGACCGTCCGAGGGCTACTCTCGCGGGCACGGAGGACCATGATGAGCCGGATGGAGGCGTGGCGATGACCGATGCAGCGCCGCCCGACGACCCCGCCGTCCTGGCGCTCGAGCCGGACCAGCTCGACGGCCACAGCGTGGACGAGCTCGTCGACTACCTCGACCGCGGCATGGAGCCGCCGGATCCGGCCATCGACGACTCGCCCGCGTGCCAGAACGCGCTCGCGGCGATCGCGCGGCTCCGCGCGGTGTCGACCGCGCTCCTCGAGGAGGAGGGTCGGGTCGCGTCCGACCGGGACGACTCGTGGGTCGGGAACGTGATCGCCGCCATCACGACAGAGGCCCAGGCCGGTCGTGACGTGCCGCTCGCGCCCACGGCACCCACCGAACACGCTGCGCTCACCGAGGGTGCGATCCGTGCGCTCGTCCGTCGCGCCGCGGACGGGGTGGACGGGTTGGTCGTCGGACGGTGCTCCCTGGTGGGCGACGTCACCGAACTCGACGCTCCCGTGACCGTCAGCGTCACCGCGTCGCTCGTGTGGGGGCGGTCGGTCCCCACGGCCGTGACGGACCTGCGCCGGGCGGTCGGCCGGGAACTCGCCGCGCACACCGAACTGCGGGTGGCCGGGATCGACGTCGTCGTGCGCGACGTCCACGTCCCTCGGGACGGCCAGGAGGCGGACCGATGACCGGCAGCGGACGACCGGACCTCGAAGCCGAACTCGCGACCCTGGTGTGCGCGGTGCCCGGCGTCGAGCAGGTCTACCGTCGCGGCGTCGTCCGTGCGGCGGCGGCCGGTGCACGCCGACTGGTGGGTGCGGGGGCCGCGGACGCATCGGTCGAGGTCAGCCGCGACGGAGTGACCATGACGATCGCCGTCGACGGGATCCGGCCGACCGTCGAGGTCGTCCACGCGGTCCACGACGCGGTCATGGAGCATCTGACGCAGGTCGGACTCGCGGTCCCCGTGATCGTCGTGCGGGTCGGCCGGATCGGGTGAACGGACGACCCGCAGGGGGTCAGCGGCGGCGTCGGGACGCCGCAGCGCGACGCTGCTTCGCCTTCGCCAGCGCGCGCTGGACCTGGGGGTCGCGCCGCGCGTGGCGGACGATCCCGATGATGACCGGCAGGTACCGGAGCAATGCGAACACGGGGGCCTCGTTCCTCGGGTCAGTCGACCCGTGTGGTCGCGGCGGCCATGCGTGCGCGGAAGCCGCCGGTGAGTTCGATGAGCGCGGGGACCTCGTGGCCGACCGCGCGGTCGAGCCGACGGAGTGCCGACTCGATGACGGCCTGCGCGTCGGTCGGGGCGACCCCGCGCCGGCACGTCGCCGCGATCCGCAGCACCGGAGTGCGTCGGACCCGGTACGTGGTGACGCTACTCGTGACGAGTTCCGGGCGTCCGGACAGCGCGTCGCCGAGCAGGTCACGAGCGACCGCGGTGTCGATGACGATCCGGTCGCCCTCCTGCCCGGATGCCACCGCCTCGCCGCGGGTCTCGAGCAGCACCGACGTGTGGCCGCCGCCCTGACGGACGATGAACACGACGAGCAGCGCGACGACCACTGCGAGGGCGACGAGCACCGCGATCCCGATCCAGTCGGCGCGGGTCCCGGGGATCGTCGTCGTGGCGAACGCCTGGTCCAGGCCCCGCCGGACCCCGGGTGCGTCACCGCTCCAGGCGTGCGTGACGGCCGGGACCGCGCCGAGCAGGACCCCGACGAGCCCGAGCGCGACGAGCACGATGCCGACGACGAGGAGGAACAGCCGGTTGGCCGCGCGGTTCGTGGCGTTCATGCGCCCACCTTCCCGGTGCGTTCGATGGTGGTGCGCGACCGGAGGGGCGGACGCGCGTCGGAGCGGGCGATCTCGTCGTCGACGGCGGTGACCACGGCCTCCCGGTCGACCGGCAGACCGCTCGTGGGCGTGAGTCGGACCTCGGCGGTCCGGCGCCCGACGGTGACGAGGGTCGCGTCGGGGTCGACGCCCGCGGCGTCGGCGGCGCGGCGCGCGAGCGCCGAGGCGATCACGCGGTCGTCGACGACCACGACGGTGCGGTCGGAGTGGAGCGTGCGTCGCGGACGCCGGGAGGCCCGGAGCGCGACGACGACGAGGAGGACCCCGATGAGGGCCACCACCACGCCGCCGACGATGAGCCAGGCGGCGGCCACCGTGCTCGCGGCGACGAGGGCGGCGCCCATGTCACCCGGGGCGGCGAGCAGCGGCCGCATCCCGAGCATCGCCAGGACGACCTCCCTGCCGGCGTACGCGCAGGCCAGGATGACCAGCACGGCGGTGACGACGGCGGGGACGGCCTTGGACGAGTGCGTCTCGCGGCGGGCGACCCGTCGGAGCAGGTGGTCGGTGCTCATCGGACCCGCCGTTCTGCGCGGATGACCGCGCCGGTCAGATGGAGCGTGACCTGCGCGAGGTGCCGGCCGGTCAGCGCGGGGACACGGTCGCGCAGCGTGCGCTGCGCGGCGGAGCAGCGCTCGACGAGGCTCGGGGCGTCGTCGTCGGCGTCGAGCCCGCGGACGCCGATCGGCGTCCGCAGGATCGCGGCGAGGGCGCCGTCTCGGTCCTCGAGGTCCACGTGGACGTGGTCGGCGTCCACGTCGAGCTCCTCCGCCGTCAGCGCGGCGACGACCCGGGACAGGGCGCGCGCGGTGACCCGGGTCCGTCCCGGCGTGTCGGTGCGGTCGGGTCGGACCCCGGTCGAGGTCCGACCCGCCGCGGTCGTGGCGGTGGCGGTCGTCACGAGGACGACCGCTTCCCGCGGACGGCGTCGCTCAGGGCACGGACGTCGAGCTTGCCCTCGGTGATCCGCCCGACGACGGCACCGATGGCCATCGCGGCCGCGACACCGATGAAGGGCCAGAACCCGGCCCAGATCCACACGATCGCGAGTGTCGCCGCGACGAGGATCCCGAAACGCGTTGCGGTCATCGTCACGCCTGCTGCTCGTCGTCGGCCGTCGGGATGTGCACGTCGGTGACCTTGACGTTCACCTCGGTGACCTGGAGCCCGACGTAGTCCTCGATGGCCCCGGCCACGGCGGTGCGGACACCGTCGGCGACGGCCTGCAGGTCGGTCGGGTACTCCGCGACGATGACGACGTCGGCCGCGACCTGGGTCTCGCCGACCTGGACGCTGATGCCCTGGCTGAGGTCGGTGTTGTTCGCCAGGCCGCGGATCGCGCCGATGGCACGGGCCGCTCCGCCGCCGAGCGCGAAGACGCCCGGGACCTCACGGGCCGCGATGCCGGCGATCTTCGCGACGACCGCGTTGTCGATGTCGGTCTTGCCGCCGACCGTGCCGGTGCCGGTCGAGCTCAGCGTGGTGGCCGTCGCGGCCGTGGCGGGTGTGGTGGCGCTCGCAGTGGTGGCCATGGTGTTCCTCCCTGTCGTGGGTCCGGACGGACCCGCACTCCGTGGTGCTGCAGGGGAGTCGTGTCGACCGGGCCGATCGTCACGTCGGGAGGGCTGGGAGATCGCTCACGGATCGGGGGACGTCGTCGGTCCGGACCACCGCGGGACCGGGGCGTTCAGGCGACGCCGACCCGGGCCTCCCGGCCGGCGAGCAGCGCGGGCACGTCCGCGACGCCGTCGAGCACGTGGTCGTGGGGTTCGGCCTCGAGCTCCGCGCGGGACAGGGCGCCGGTGCACACGCCGACGGCGACCACGCCCGCGTTCCGCGCAGCGCGGACGTCGACGACGGTGTCGCCGGCGGCCAGGACCTGGCGCACGTCCTCCACGCCGAGCAGCTCCATGGCGTGGTGGATCATGTACGGCGCAGGGCGGCCGGCCCGGACGTCGGACGTCGTCACGACCGCGTCGACGGTGTGTGCCGGGCCCCGGCCGACGGTCCAGCCGAGCGAGGCGAGGAGCGACCCCACGACGGGTTCGTCGAACCCCGTGGTGAGCGCGACCCGGACGCCCCGCGCCCGGAGGTCCGCCAGCGCGGCCTCGACGCCGGCCATCGGTACGGGCGGGTCGGCGCGGTACAGGTCGTCGAGGGTCGCGCGGAAGGCGCGGAAGGTCGCGGACACGATCGACGGCGTCGGCTGCACGCCCCCGAGCTCGAGGAGGGCCGTGATCGCCTCCTCCTTGTCGGTGCCCATCCACCGTTGCAGGTCCGCGTCCGCGACGGGCGCGCCGGCGTCCTCCACGGCGGATCGCAGGGCTCGGTACACCGCGCCCCGGTCGTCGATCGTCGTCCCGGCCATGTCGAACACCACTGCGCTGATCACGGGCAGAGCGTAGGGGAGCGGTGCGACGCGGCGTCGTCGCGCCCGTGAACGGCAGTCGAACGCGCCAGGGCCGGGATGAACCGTCGGTGAACGCCGCCGCGGACGGTCCTGCGATGCTGGCGCTCGCGGACAGGATCGGGCCGTGGACACGACGACGCCCGACCTGCACGACACCGCCTCCACCGCCTCGGGCGGCCGGCCCGACCGGTACGACGTGGTGGTCGTCGGGGCCGGGGTCATCGGCCTCGCGCACGCCGCCGAGGCCGTCGACCGGGGGCTCCGGGTGCTCGTCGTCGAGCGCGACCACCGGGCCACCGGCGCCTCGGTCCGCAACTTCGGGCACGCGTGCGTGACGGCGCAGTCGGGCGACATGCTCGAGCTGGCGCTCGCCGCCCGTGAGCGGTGGCTCCGGCACGCCCACGACGGCCGCTTCCCCGCGGTCGCATCCGGCGCGGTGGCCGTCGCGCGGAGCCGGGCCGAACTCGCGGTCCTGGAGGAGCTGGCCGCGTCGCGCGAGTCGGGTCAGGTCCGGCTCCTCGCCGCTCCGGAGACCGTCGACCGGATCGGTGGGGTCGGCGACCCGACGATCGTCGGCGGGGCGTTCCTCCGTGACGACGTCCGCGTCGACCCGCGCGCTGCCGTCGCGGGGCTCGCCGCACTGCTCGCGTCGCGCGGTGTCACGTTCCGGTGGGGCACCGCCTACCTCGGATGGGAGGACGGCCTCGTCCGCACCTCGCGCGGCACGGTCCGGGCGGACCGCACGATCGTCTGCGTGGGGCACGACGTCGACCAGCTGTACCCGGACCTCGCCGAGCAGCACGGGATCCGTCGCTGCGGCCTGCAGATGGCACTCGTGGAACCGCCCACCGGGCTGTCGATCACCCCGGCCGTGCTCACCGGCACGAGCATGCTCCGCTACCCCGCGTTCGCCGAGACCGCCGCGGCGACCGTGCTCCGGCAGGAGATCACGCGCGAACGACCGGACCTCGTCGCCATGGACGCGAACGTCATGCTGACGCAGCGGCCGGACGGCAGCCTGGTCGTCGGGGACAGTCACCGGTACGACCTCACGCTCGACCCGTTCCTCGACGAGGGCGTCAGCGCGACCCTGCTCCAGGACGTCGCGACGCTGCTCGGGGTCGGAGGGCTCCGGGTGCGGCAGCGCTGGATGGGCGTCTACGCGCACGCGCCCGAGCCGTACCTCGTCGCCCACCCCGCGCCCGGGCTCACGGTCGTCAGCGTGACGAGTGGCGTGGGCATGACGATCTCGCACGGGCTCGCGGCCCGCACGTGGGCCGGCCTGGAGGCGCTTCCCGCGCCCGTCTGACGGCCGCGGTCCCCGACACGCACGCGCTGTTCCCCATCCGTTCACGGACGGGGCACGAGTGCGTCACCGCCCCGGGTCACGATGACGTTCGTCCAGCGGCCGGTACCCCACGTTCCGACTCCCACACCCGTCCCACAGTGAACGGCCGGTCGCCCCCAGGAAGGGAACACCCGTGCTCTCCAAGCGCTCATCCGCCGGCATCGCGCTGGCCGCCGCGGCACTCGCCGCCCTGACCGGTTGCTCCACCACGAGCAGCGCCGCGACCACCGACTCGTCCGGATCCGCCTCAGCCTCCGGTGACTGGTCGACGGCGACGTCCGCGTCGTCGAACGGTGGCATGGACGCCCTCGTCAAGGCGGCCGACAAGGAGGGACAGCTCAACGTCATCACGCTGCCGCCCTCGTGGGCCAACTACGGCAAGATCATCGCCGGGTTCGAGAAGAAGTACCCGGGCATCACGATCAACTCTGCGAACCCGAACGGCTCGAGCGCCGACGAGGTCTCCGCGGCGAAGTCGCAGAAGGGCCAGTCCACCGCCCCCGACGTCTTCGACATCGGCACCGCGGTCCTCAGCCAGAACCTCGACCTCGTCGCGCCGTACAAGGTCGCGAACTGGGCGGACATCCCCACGGCGGACAAGGCCGCCGACGGCGGGTGGTACTACGACTACACCGGCCTCATGTCGATCGGGTACGACTCGTCCGTCATCAAGACCGCCCCGAAGAGCATGAAGTCGCTGCTCGGCTCCGCCTACAAGGGCAAGGTCGCGATCAAGGGCGACCCGACGCAGGCGAACGAGGCCGCCAGCGCCGTCTACCTCGCCGCGCTCGAGAACGGCGGCTCGGCGAAGGACATCCAGCCGGGCATCGACTACTTCGGCAAGCTCAAGGCCGCGGGCAACATGCTCAACGTCCTGCCGACGCAGGCCACCGTCAACTCGGGTGAGACCCCGGTCGTCGTGCAGTGGTCGTACAACAACCTCGCGTGGGGGCCCGCGGGCGGATCGGCCGGCAACCCGAACTGGAAGACGGTGATCCCGAAGGGCACCGCGCTCGGCAGCTACTACAACCAGGCGATCAACGTCGACGCGCCGCACCCGGCGGCCGCGCGCCTCTGGGAGGAGTACATCTACAGCCCGAAGGTGCAGAACCTGTACCTCGCGTCCGGCGCGTACCCCGCCACGCTCGCCGCGATGGAGAAGAACGGCACGGTCGACAAGGCCGTCCTGGCGAAGGTCGGCGACGCACCGAAGAGCCTCGTCCAGCTGTCGAGCACGGAGGCGGCGACCGCGGCCACCCTGCTGACCAGCAAGTGGTCCTCGACGGTCCGCTGACCCATGGCCACCGCTGACGCGACCACGACCACCACGCTGCCCCGTGCGGCGCAGGCACACGGCGCCGCGCGGGGGTTGACCACCGCAGGCCGCGGCGCCGGGGGAGGACCTCGGCGCCGCGGCGTCGCGTGGCTCGGTCTCACCCCGTTCGCGCTCTACGTGCTCCTCTTCCTCGCCGTTCCCGCGGTCATCGCGGTCGCCAGCGGGTTCTCCACCGCCGCGGGCGTCCCCACGCTCGCGAACCTCCGGGCGTTCACCGATCCGGCGGTCCTACAGGCCTTCGCCGGTTCGGCCGGGCTGTCCGCAGCGTCGGCGGTGCTCGGCGCGGCCATCGGTGCCGTTGTGTGCTGGGCGCTGACGACTCTCCGCCCCGACGGGCTCGTCCGGTCCATGGTCGACGCCGCGGCGAGCGTCCTCGCCCAGTTCGGCGGGGTCATGCTCGCCTTCGCGTTCATCGCCACGATCGGCGTCCAGGGCATCGTGACCGTCTGGCTCCGCGGCGTCGGGATCGACATCAACGCGAACGGCCCGTTCCTCTACACGGTGGCTGGACTCGTCGTGCCGTACCTCTACTTCCAGGTGCCGCTCATGGTCTTGACGTTCATGCCGGCGCTCGAGGGCCTCGGCGTGCAGTGGGGCGAGGCGGCGGCGACGCTCGGGGCCTCCCGGTCCGTGTACTGGCGCCGGATCGCGATCCCCGTGCTCGCACCCGCGTTCTGGGGCAGCCTGTTGCTCCTGTTCGCCAACGCGTTCTCGTCGTACGCCACGGCCGCGGCGCTCATCGCCCAGGGCGGCATCGTGCCGCTGACGATCCGCCAGGAACTCACGAGCGAGACCATCGTCGGCGTGCAGAACGTCGCCGGGGTGCTGGCGCTCGGCATGGTCGTGGTCATGGTCGCCGTGATGGCGGGGTACTCCGCGCTCGAGCGTCGCGCCTCGCGGTGGCAGCGATGAGCTCGGCACGCGGGTACGGCCCCGCACCCTCGAAGACGGTCGGTACCGTCGTCCTGGTCGTCGTCGGGCTCGTGTTCGCGGTGCCGATCGTCGCGCTGGCGCAGTTCACCCTCCGGCAGGGTGCGGGGGCCGGGCTGACACTGTCGCACTACACGGCGCTCGCGGATCCGGTCAACCGGGCCACGTACCAGCCCCTGTTCGACGGCCTCGTGAACTCGCTCGTCATCGCGGCGATCACCGTCGGCATCGTCCTGTTCGTGCTCCTGCCCGCCCAGATCGTCACGACACTCCGGTACCCCCGGCTCCGGCGCGCGCTCGAGTTCGTGTGCATCCTGCCGATCACCGTGCCGACCGTCGTGCTCGTCGTCGGGTTCGTCCCCGTGTACCAGGTGATCGCGCAGGTCCTCGGGTCGGGTGCGTGGACGCTCGCCTTCGCGATCGGGGTGATCAGCCTGCCGTTCGCGTTCCGGCCCATCGCCACCGCACTCACCACGGTCGACGTCGTCGTGCTCGCCGAGGCCGCTCGATCACTCGGGGCAGGCTGGGCGACGGTCGTCATGCGGGTGCTCCTGCCGAACCTGCGCCGCGGCATCCTCGCCGCGTGCTTCCTCACCGTCACGGTCGTGCTCGGCGAGTACACGCTCGCGTCATTCCTGTCGCGGACGACCTTCCAGACGGCGCTCGTGCTCATCCAGCAGACGGACCCGTTCGTCGCGGCGATCTTCTCGCTCGCCGCGCTCGTGTTCGGGTTCGTCCTGCTCGTCGTGATCGGCCGCGTCGGGTCGGCTCGACCTGGCGCGCGCCGCATCCGTCGTGGAGCAGGCGGCGCGTCCGGTGCCGGGAGCACGGGCACCGGGTCCAGTGGCCCGGCCGACGCCGCCCTGCGCTCGCACGTCCTCGACGGTGTCGCCGTCGCCGCCCCCACCTCCCAGGAGCCCGCATGACCCGCACCTGTCTCTT
>NZ_QKTU01000009.1 GCF_003234565.1 Curtobacterium sp. MCBD17_013
GTGCAGGCCGCGACGCCCCACGACCCCGCGACCGGCACGGTGGTGAGCAGGAGGACCGCACCGAGCCCGGCACCTCCGGAGACGCCGAGGATCCCCGGTTCCGCCAGGGGGTTCCGCGTCACGGCCTGCACGGCGGTGCCGGCGAGCGCGAGGGCCGCCCCGGCGAGGAGCGCGGCGAGCACCCTCGGCACACGCGTGTCGAGCACGTACGACACGATCGGCCCGGCTCGCCCGGTGGCCCAGTTTACGACGTCGCCGAGCAGGAGCTTCGCGTCGCCGAGCAGCACCGCGGCGATGACGGTGCCGACGAGCACCGCGGCGAGCACGACCACGGTGAGCACGAACACGACGGTGCTCGGGATCCGGAGCCGGTCCCCCGCGGTCGTGGTCTCCCCGGCGGAGCGGGCGCGGAAGGCGAGGCCGACGAGGAACACCGCGCCGACGAACGTGGTGACGGTGCCGGTGGGGACCCCGACGGCGGCGTCCCCACCGACCACCGCGCGGAGCAGCACGTCCGACCCGAGGACGACGACCGCGCCGACGAGCCCGGCGAGCGGGAGCGCGACGACCGCCCGGGCGAGTCCGGGGACGCGTCGGGTCAGCGGACGGGCGAGCGCGGGCGCGCAGAGTCCGACGAACCCGATCGGACCCGCGAGCGTGACCGCCGCCGCGGCGAGCAGCACCGCGAGCACGACGCTGACGACGCGGGTCCGGCGGACGCCGACGCCGAGGCCCCGCGCAGCGTCGTCCCCGAGCCCGAGCACGTCGATGCGCCGTCCGACCACGAGCAGACCGAGGATGCCCACCGCGACGACGGGTGCCATCTGCGCGACACCGCCCATGCCGTTCTGCGCGATGCTCCCCTGGCTCCACCGGTACAGCCCCTCGGTCCGTTCGGGGAACAGCAGCACGAGGGTCGAGGTCACCGACCCGACGCCGAGCGCCAGCGCGCTCCCGGCCAGGACGAGCCGGACGGTGCCCGACCCGAGGCCGGAGAGCGCGAGCACGACGCCCGCCGCGACGAGCCCGCCGACGAACGCGACGCCCGAGGAGGCCAGGAGCGGCAGGTGCAGCCCCGTCACCCCGACGACGGTGAGCGCGACGTACGCGCCGGCGTCGACGGCGAGCGTGTCGGGTGCGGCGAGCGGATTCCGGCTGATGGCCTGGAGGGCCGACCCGGCCACCCCGAGCGCGGCACCCACCAGGATCCCCGCGACCGCACGCGGGAGGCGCGACGCGACCACGACGGACGCGTCGCCCTGGTCCGCACGACCGGTGACGGCCCTCCAGACCGCGGCCGGCCCGACGGCCGCCGGGCCCTGCGTGACGTCCACGACGGCGAGCGCGGCCACGAGGACCGCGCCGGCCAGGAGCACCGCGGTGACCGTGACCGGCCGCCGCGGCGCCAGGAGCGTCACTTCGTGAGCGCCGCCACGACGGCGTGCACGTACGCGGTCATGGAGGCCGGGCCACCGAACAGCCAGATGCCGTCGTGGAGCCGGTGCACGTGACCCGCGGCGACGAACGGCAGGGACTTCCACCCCGCGTTCGACCCGAGCGCGCTCGTGAACACGTCGCCGCCGTCCGCGTCGTTCGCGAGGTAGAGGAACTGCACGTCCGACGGGAGCTTCGTCAGCCCCTCGACGTCGGTGCTGCCCAGGCCGTAGCTCCCGTCGCCGGTGACGTCCCAGGCGTTGTGGAGTCCCAGCTCCTCGGTGACGTCGCCGATGAGGGAGCCGTCGGCGTAGGGCCGGATGGTGACCTGGTTCGAGACCTCGTAGCCGTCGGCGAACGCGAAGTCGTCGCCCGCGAGCCCCGCCTTCGTGATCGCCTCCTTGCCCGCGGCGACGGCGTCGTGGAACCGGTCCATGACCTTCGCCGCCTGCTGCTGCCGTCCGGTGGCCTTCGCGATCATGTCGAGGTCGGTCGTCATCTGCGCGATCTGGTGCGACGCGTCGGCGGACCGCACGGCCACGACGGGCGCGATCGCCCGGAGCTGCTCCAGGGTCGCGGCCGACAGGTCCGTCGTGGCGACGATGAGGTCGGGCGCGAGGGACGCGATGGTGTCGGTGCTCGGCTCGCCGCGGGTACCGATGTCCTTCGGTGAGCCCGTCAGCGGCGCGGCGGTGTCCCAGTTCCCGTAGCCCTTCGGGTCCGCGACGCCGACGGGCTGCACGCCGAGCGCGACGAGGTCCTCGACGACGTTCCACTCGGTGCCGACGACCTTCGTGGCCGGTCCGTCGAGGTGCACCTTCGTGCCGGTCGCGTCGGTGATCGTGATCGCGCCCGCGGTGGACGAGGACGTGCTCGAGGTCGCCTCGGTGGTGCCGCACCCGGTCAGGACGACGGCGGCGGTGACGGCGAGGGCCGCGGCGGTGATGATGCGCTTCATGGGGTGGGGTGGAGCCTTCCGGATCGGTCGTGGTGTCGGCCGACGGCCCGGGTGCGGACGGCGCCCGTTGCCGGGTCGACGTCCACCTCGATCCGGATGCCGTAGACGGCGCTGAGGGTGGTCGCGGTGAGGACGTCCGCCGGGGTGCCCGTGGCGACGACGCGGCCGTCGGCGAGCAGGACGACGTCGTCCGCCACGGCCGCGGCCTGGTCGAGGTCGTGCAGGACGATGCCGACGGCGATCCGGTGCTCGTCGGCGAGGTCGCGGACGAGGTCGAGCAGCTCCACCTGGTAGCGCAGGTCCAGGTACGTCGTCGGCTCGTCGAGCAGGAGGACCCCGGTTTCCTGCGCGAGGCAGCTCGCGAGCCACACACGCTGGAGTTGGCCACCCGAGAGCTGGTCGACGGGGCGCTCCGCCAGCTCGGCCACGCCGGTGACCGTCATGGCGTGCGCGACGGCGGCCGGGCCTCCCGGATCGCTGCGTGTCCACCGGGTCCGGTGCGGGTGCCGGCCGAACGCGACGACCTCGTGGACGCGGAGGCCCCCGGGGGTCGGGCGGCCCTGGGTCAGGAGCGCGACGCGGCGGGCGAACTGGGCCGGTGCCAGGGCGAGGGCGTCGACCTGGTCGGGGTCGCTCGCGTGGTCGGCGCGGTCGGCGTGGTCGGCGTGGTCGGTGTGGTCGGCGTGGTCGGGGCCGAGGGTGATGCTGCCCGTGCGGGCGTGCTGGAGCCGGGCGAGGGTGCGGAGCAGCGTCGACTTCCCGCTGCCGTTCGGGCCGACGAGCGCGGTGACACGACCCGGGCGGAGCCGCAGATCGGCCGCGTGCACGACGTCGACGCGGTCGTACGCCACGGTGATGCCGGTGGCGTCGAGCCCGGAGGGGGCGACGGATGAGCGTCGCACCGCACGCGCGGGTGAGGCCGCCTCGGTCCGGTCGTCGGTCACGTAGGTGAGGTTAGCCTAACCTCACCCCTCCTCCGCAAGGGCTCCGCGACACATGACGCGCATCGCCCTCGTGTTGCACCTCCGAACCGCGCGCCCCGACGACAACTGCGCTGTCGTCCACGCGCGCCCTTCGTCGTCCACGCGCGCACTCGCCGGTCCGCGTTCGCCGGTCCGCGCGCCCGGCGTCACTGCGGGTAGGGCGTCTCCCCGCGCTCGAGCATCGCGACGAGCTTCGCCAGGCGGTTCGCCCGGGCCGTCGGACTCGGCGCCGTCGTGACCCGGTGCAGCACCGCGTACCGGTTCTGCCGGTTCAGCGTCGCGAAGCGCTCGGCCGCCGCGGGCGATGCCGCGAGCGCCGCTGTCAGGTCCTCCGGCTCGGCGATCGCCGCCGACCCGGCGTACGCGCTGGCCCATCGCCCGTCGGCCTGGGCACGGTCGACCTCCGCCTGGCCACGCGGTCGCATCCGCCCCTGCGCCGTCAGGGCCGCGACGAGCCCGATGTTCCGCTGCGACCACAGCGACGCCCGGCGCCGTGGCGTGAACCGCTGGAGGAACGTGGCGGCGTCGTTCCCCCGCTTCTGCCCGTCGATCCAGCCGCTGCACAGGGCCTCGTCGAGGGCCTGGTCGTACGTCAGCGAGGTCGGGTCGACCGTGCCCTTCTTCGCGAGCACGAGCCACACGCCGTCGGGGTCGTCCTCGTGGGCGTCGAGCCAGGCGCGCCACGTCGCGACATCCGGGACGACGAGCACCGCCGGACCGGGTACCGCCGGGGCGGGTGCCGCGCTCCCGCTCACGGGCGGAGGGCGATCCCGTGGGCGTCCCGCGCCGTGGTCGCGACACGGTAGATCGACGTCGTCGCCGCGATGAACAGCGTCGTGCCGTCGTCGCCCCCGAAGCAGAGGTTCGCGACGACCTCGGGGACGGGCACGGTCCCGATCCGGTCCCCCGAGGGTGCGACGACGATGATGCCCCGTGCGCTCGAGCTCCACACGTTCCCGTCCTCGTCGACGCGGATGCCGTCGGGGACGCCCTCGTCGACCGCGAACTGGGCGAGGACGCGGCCGTTGTTGCACCGGATGCCATCCACGACGTCGTACGCCCGGATCCACCGGTTCCCGACGTCCGAGCCCTCGGATGCGGACGAATCGGCGACGTAGAGCGTCGTCCCGTCGGGTGAGAACGCCAGCCCGTTCGGCTCCTCCACGTCGAGCACGACCGGGCGGACCCGGCCGGTCGCGGGGTCGAACCGGAACACCGCGTGGTCCCCGTACTCCAGGTACCCGGCGTGGCCCTCACGCGACTGCGTGATCCCGTAGTCGGGATCGGTGAACCAGATCGTGCCGTCGGGTGCGACGACCACGTCGTTCGGGGAGTTGAACCGCACCCCGTCCCAGCTCGCCACGATCGGTTCGACGACGCCGTCGCGGTCCCGCTCGACGCGTCGCCGGCCGTGGGAGCACTGCACGACGCTGGCGTCCCGGTCGAGCGTCCGGCCGTTCGTGAACTCGACGCGGTCGGCGTACACGCTCGTGGTGCCGTCGTCGGCATGCCACTGCATGATGCGGTCGCCGGGGATGTCGGACCAGCGGAGGGTCCGCGTCGCCGGGATCCACACGGGGCCCTCGGCCCAGGTGCTCCCCGTGGCGATGCGCTCGACGGCGCCGGGATCGGGGACGAGGTCGGTCAGCGGCACGGGTTCTCCTTCGAACGCACGGGCGCGACGCACCCGTTCGCTCCATGCTGGCGCATGTCGGGTCCGACGGTCAGGAGGCGAGTGCCCCGATCTCGGCGACGGTCGCGGCGATCCGGTCGGCGAAGTCCGGATCGGTGGTGCTGCCGCCCTGGTGGACGGCCTCGAGCAGCGCACCGAGCACGAGGGTCACCGCGAGTCGAGCGGTCCGTTCGGGCACACGACCGGCGGCGATCGCCACGAGGTCCTTCCGCAGGTCCGCCATCCACTTGAGCACGGCCGGCATGAGCTCGGGCTGCTCGGTGATGAGGTCCTTCATGACGGCCTTCTCGTGCGGTGAGGCGCCGGTCTCGGCGACGACGTGCGCGACGAGAGCGCAGAGGTCGGACACGAGGGCGTCGGGTTCCCCAGCGGCGAACCGTGCCCGCTGGGCATCGTCGATCCGGAGGTCCGGCAGCCCGAGCGCCGCGGCGGACTTCGACGGGAAGTAGTTGAAGAACGTGCGGGTCGAGACACCGGCCTCGGCGCAGATCGCGTCGATCGTCACGCCATGGAGGCCGTGCTCGGCGGTCAGGCGGCGTGCGGCGTCCTGGATGTGCCCGCGGGTCTGCCGCTTCTTGCGGGCCCGGAGCGTGGATGACTCGGGGTCGACGCCCGCGATGTCGATCGCGGCCGTGTCGAGCGTGGCGCTGGTGTCCACGTCGTCTCCGTCCTGGTGGTCGTGGTCGTCCGGCAGCGGTCGCGCCGGATCCGTGCGGCGCCGTCCCCGTCCTGTCGGACGGCGACGGCGCCGCGGTCCTGCCCTACTTGGAGACCGGGATCGATCCGGTCGCGGGGGCGGTCAACGAGCCGGTGAGGTCGGCCGCGCGCACGGCCTCCACCTCGAGGTCGTCGGCCGTCTGGTCCTTGTCGGCCTGCTCCTGCAGTGCGGACCGCTGCCGCAGCGGCGGCACCTTGAAGAACCAGCTGAGGACGAACGCGAGCAGGATCACGCCGAGGCCGACCCAGTAGATCGACACGGCCGAGGCGTTGAAGCCGGTCATGAAGGGCTTGGTGAGCCGCGCGTCCGCGCCGTTGAGGTACGACGTGTCGCTCGTCTCGCTCGCGGAACTGCTCGAGCCCGACGTGCCCTTCCGCAACTGCTTCGCGATGGCCGGTGCGACCTCGTCCACCACGTGCTTCCGCTGACTGGCATCGCTGTAGTCGATCGTCAGCCGACCGTTCGACACCGAGGCGTGCGCCTGCTTCGCGGCAGCCGCCAGGGCCTGCTGCTCGGCGGCCGGTTCGGCGGCGGCGACCTGCTGCTGGATGACGGTCTGCGCGGCCGCTGCCGGGACGGCCCCGGCGGTGACCTGCTGCTGGACGGCGGCGGTCACCTGCTGGGTGACGGCCTTGTCCGCGGCGGCCTTGGCGGCGGTCGTGCCCTGGTCGAGCGCGTCCTGGATGTTGCTCCTGATCGGGGTGACGATCGGGGTCCAGATCTGCTTCATCACGCCCTTGTTCTCGGACGCGTTCGCGACCGAGGGGGTCAGAGCGGCGTTCAGGCCACTCGACAGGTCCGTCCTGTCCGACATCGCGGTCACGATGTTCGTCGGCATGAGGGAGAACAGCACCGACAGGAGCACGGCCGTGCCGAGCGTTCCACCGATCTGCCGGAAGAACGTCGCCGAGCTCGTGGCGACACCCATGTCCCGGGGCTCGACCGAGTTCTGGCTGGCGAGCGTGATGGTCTGCATGAGCTGGCCGAGGCCGAGACCGATGAAGAACATGCCGATCATGAGGAACCAGAGCGGCTTGTCGATCGTCATGAACGTCAGGACGACGAAGCCGACGGCGGTGAACGCGGTGCCGGTGACCGGGAAGATCCGGTACCTGCCGGTGCGGGACACGATCTGACCGGACACGATCGACGCGATCATGAGGCCACCGATCATCGGCAGCGTGGCGAAGCCGGACGCCGTCGGGGACAGCCCGGTGACGATCTGCAGGTACAACGGGATGGTCAGCATGGCGCCGAACATCGCGAACCCGACGAGGAAGCCCATGACGGTCGCCATCGAGAACACGCCCGAGCGGAACAGCTTGAGCGGGATGATCGCGTCGTCCTTCATGAGGGTCTCGACGACCAGGAACCCGACCAGTCCGGCGACGCCCACGGCGTAGCAGGTGATCGCGCCGGCGGAACCCCAGCCCCAGTCGCGGCCCTCCTCGGCGACGAGCAGGAGCGGCGCGAGGGTCACGATGACCGAGGTGGCACCCCACCAGTCGATCCGCGGCGTGCGCTTCTCGCCGGTCTTCGGCAGGTGCAGGAACGCGATGACCATGAGCAACGCCGCGATGCCGATCGGGACGTTCACCAGGAACACCCAGCGCCAGCCCGTGATGAACAGGATCTGCGCGGCACCCGAGAACAGACCACCGACGAGCGGGCCGATGACCGACGAGATGCCGAACACGGCCAGGAAGTACCCCTGGTACTTCGCGCGCTCACGGGGCGCGAGGATGTCGCCCATGATCGCGAGGGGCAGCGACATGAGCGCGCCCGCACCGATGCCCTGGAACGCGCGGAAGGCGGCGAGCATGAGCATCGAGGTCGAGAAGGACGACAGCAGCGACCCGACGACGAACACCGAGATGCCGAAGATGTACAGCGGGCGGCGCCCGAACAGGTCCGAGAGCTTGCCGTAGATCGGCGTGGTGATCGTCGAGGTGATGAGGTACGCGGTGGTCACCCACGCCTGCTCGTTGAGACCGTGCAGGTCGTCACCGATGGTGCGGATGGCGGTCCCGACGATCGTCTGGTCGAGGGACGAGAGGAACATGCCGGCCATGAGGCCGTAGATGACGAGCAGGATCTGGCGGTGGCTCATGATCGGCGAGCCCGATGCGGGCGCCGATCCTGGAGCACTGCGCCGGACCTGCGCGGGAGCGGAGGCGGTTGACATTGCGGTCCTTCGGATGGGTGTGGAGATGCGTGCGTCGCCTGCAGGGAGCCGACCTCGTCGGGGTGCCGACGGTGGCATACAACCTTGCAGTGCATGCAACTTTACACCGGCCCAGCTTTGCACAACCCGCAATACTGCAAGCACTGCACCCCGCGTTCGCGGGCCGCGACGGACGGGAGGCGGGACCCGCGTGCTCGGCGCAGGTCCCGCCTCCCGGGTTGGTGATGCGGGCGCCCCTCGGGCGCGAGCGGACGCGGTCAGGCGCGGTGCTCCGGGTGCTCGTGGTGGGCGACCGCCGGAGCGGCGTCCTCGACCACCGGCGCCGCGTGGTGGCCGTGCTCCGCGTGGGTGTCGTCCCCGCGGGAGGGCATGCCCCGCTCGAGCTTCGCACCCTCGACGTCGACGTCCGGCACGATCCGGTCGAGCCACTTCGGGAACCACCAGGCCGCGCGCCCGAGCAGGTGCATGGACGCCGGGATGAGCAGCAGGCGGACGATGAACGCGTCCACGAGCACCCCGAACGCCAGCCCGAACCCGATCGGTCGGATCGTCGAGGACTCCGAGAAGATGAAGCCCGAGAACACCGAGATCATGATGATCGCCGCCGCCGTGACGACCGCCCGGCCCGCGTGGACGCCCCGCTGCACCGCGATCTTCGCCGGGGCTCCGTGGGCGTACGCCTCGCGCATGCCCGACACGAGGAACAACTGGTAGTCCATCGCGAGCCCGAACAGCACGCCCACCTCGATCACCGGCAGGAAGCTCAGGATCGGTGCCGGGTCGTGCACACCGAACACCTGGCCGAGCCAGCCCCACTGGTAGATCGCGGTCAGGCCGCCGAACGCCGCCAGGAGCGAGAGCACGAAGCCCGCGGTCGCGGTGAGCGGCACGAGGAACGACCGGAACACGATGATGAGGATGATGAGCGAGAGTCCGACGACCACGACGAGGTAGAGCGGCAGGACGTCCGCGAGCTTCTCGGAGACGTCGATGTTCGCGCTCGCGTTGCCGGCGACACCGAGGTGTACGTTCCCCCCGTCGGCCTTGACCGGCGACAGGTCGCGGAGGTCGTGCACGAGGTTCTCCGTGGACACGCTCGAGGGTCCGCCCGTGGGCTGCACCTGGAACGCGATGACGGTCCCGTCCGACGACGCCCCGATCGGTGCGACGGCGTGCACGTGACCCTGGTCGGCGATCTTCTGCCCGATCGCGACCTCCTGCCGGAGCAGGTCGTTCCCGGTCGCCTTGTGCGGCAGGTCGGCGACGACGAGGATCGGGCCGTTCTGACCGGCACCGAACTCGCGCTCGAGCACCTTGTACGCCTTGTACTGGCTCG
Organism: Curtobacterium sp. MCBD17_013; assembly: GCF_003234565.1. Taxonomy (GTDB): domain Bacteria; phylum Actinomycetota; class Actinomycetes; order Actinomycetales; family Microbacteriaceae; genus Curtobacterium. The sequence goes on from NZ_QKTU01000009.1 coordinate 9,308, forward strand.
AGTCGGTGGCCTCGGCGGCACCCGTCGGGAGCCCGAGGCGCATGTGCATGGCGGGCAGGGCGACGACCCCGAGCACCGCGACGCCGGCCACGAGGGTGACGATCGCGCGCCAGGTCGCCATGGGCTTGTTCGGGATCCGCACCGAGCCGGTGCGCCCGATCGCCGCGCGCTCCTTCCGACGGAGGATGCGGAAGCCGACGAGGCTCAGCATCGCGGGCGTGAAGCTGATGGCCACGAGGATCGCGACCGCCACCGCGACGGCGCCGACCGTGCCCATGAGCCCGAGGAACGGGATGCCGGTGATGTTGAGCGCGAGGAGCGCGACGATCACCGTCGACCCCGCGAACACGACCGCGTTGCCCGAGGTGCCGTTCGCCAGCCCGATCGACTGATGCAGCTCCATGCCCTGCTTCAGCTGGGACCGGTGCCGGTTGAGGATGAACAGCGAGTAGTCGATGCCGACGGCCAGACCGAGCATCACCCCGAGCACCGGCGTCACCGAGATGAACTCGACGAGGCCCGAGAACGACATCGCACCGAGCGTGGCGACGCCCACCCCGAGGATCGCGCTGACGAGCGGCAGCGCGGCGCCGATGACCGTGCCGAGCATGACGAGCAGCACGATCGCGGCGATGACGATGCCGACGACCTCACCGGGGCCGAGGATGCTCGGAACGCCCTGCGCGATGTCGTTCGACGGGTAGACCCGCACGCCGTCGATGCCGGCGTGCTCCGACTTGTCGACGATCTTGTTCTTCAGCGTCTGCGGCACCGCGATCGTCGCCTTCTGGAACGACACCGTGCCCACCGCGGCACTGCCGTTCGACGACACGAAGCGGATGTTCTTCGACAGGTCGAGCAACTGCGAACTCAGGTCGAGCTTCGTCTCGTTCTGCTGGAGCTTCTTCCGGTTCGCGTCGACCTTCTGCTGGTTGGTCGCCAGCGTCGACTTGCTCGCGTCGAGTTTCTGCTGGTTCGCGTCGATCTGCGCCTGGCCGGCCGTGAGCTGTGCCTGCACCGCCGCGAGCTGACCGGCAGCCTGGGCCTGCGCCTTCTGTTGGTCGAGCTGCTGCTGTGCGGCGTCGATCTGCTGCTGTCCCGCGGCGAGCTGCTTCTGGCCCGCGTCGATCTGCGCCTGCGCGTCGGCGAGCTGCTGCTTGCCCGTGACGATCTTCTGCTTGCCGTCCTGCACCTGCTGGCGCTGGTCGGCCAGCTGCTGCTGCGTCGTGAACGGGTTCGTGGTCGCCCGGACGCCCTTGTACCCGTCGATCGTCGACAGGAACGACTTGATACCGGACTTCTGGTCGGCCGTGAACGCGTCACCGCTCGTCGTCTGGAAGACGATCGTGCCGCTGCCCCCGCTGGCGGACTTGAACTTCTTGGCGAGCTCGTCGGTCACCTTGCTCGTCGCGGTCCCCGGGATGGTGATCGAGGACGAGATCGTCCCGGCGAACAGGCTGTACCCGACCCCGGCGAGCGCCAGGATCACGATCCAGGCGACGACGACGGACCAGTGTCGGCGCGCGGCGAAGCGTCCGAGGCGGTAGAGGAGACCGGCCATGCTGGTGCCCCGTTCCTTTCTGTGCGGTGGTGGTGCTGCTGGGATCGGGGTACGCCGGTGGACCCCTCGTGGTCAGTGCTGGGGCATGTAGCCGCTGCGGACGCTGTCGATGAGTCGGCCGAGCAACGCGTCCCACTGTGCGCGGCCGTCGCCGTCAGTGCTCGCACCCGTGCGGAGGACCCAGTGCTTCGAGATCACGACGACGCCGTTCATGAGCGAGGTCACGAGGAGTTCGGCGTCGAGCGGGTCGGCCGACGGGTTGCGGCGACGGACCTCGTCGACGAGGACGGCGGTCGACCGGTCGAAGGCCTCGTCGATGAGCAGACGGCCGCGGCGGTCCTCCTCGGGCGGCTCACCGAGCACGCGCACGATCGACGAGATCGCGGTCGGCAGGTCGGCGACGCGTAACCACTCGGCGATCTCGTCGAACATGGAGGCCCGGTCGCCGTTGCCGACGGGCGTCGCGGTGGCCGTCGCCACGAAGTCGTCGAGGACGACGGTGAGCAGCTCGCCACAGAGCGCGAGGACGACCTCGTCGATCGACGAGAAGTGGTTGAACACCGTGCGGCGCGCGACGTCGGCGCGGGCGGCCAGCTCGTCGACGCTGAACCGGGGACCGCCCCGTTCGGCGGTCAGGGCGCGGGCGGCGTCGAGGATCGCCGCCCGGTGCCGGGCCTTGAGCACGGCCCGGCGGTCGATGCTCGTCCGCGTGGTCACTCCGGAGACACTAGGTGCACCGATGCACGGAGTGCAACGACGTCCATCCGACACTCAGGTCCGTGACCTCCGGGTGAACCGCGTCACAGGCGAACCATCTGGTCTCGGTTACCCCCAGGGGGTACCTTGTGATCATGATGATCCTGCAGGCGATCGGTGCCGCCCTGGCGGCGGCCGGGACGATGGCGTGGACGATCCTCTGGCCCCTCGTGCTCGGGTTCGCCCTGTCGGGTGTGATCCAGGCCGCGGTCAGGACCGAACGCATCACCCGGCTCATGCACGACGACTCCCCGCGTGCCATCGCGGTGGCGACGGGGTTCGGAGCACTGTCCTCCTCGTGCTCCTACGCGGCGGTCGCGCTCGCCCGGGCCCTGTTCCGGAAGGGCGCGAGCCTCACCGCGGCGATCGCGTTCGAGGTGGCGTCGACGAACCTCGTCGTCGAGCTCGGCCTCGTTCTCGCGTTCGTCATGGGATGGCAGTTCACCCTCGCCGAGTTCATCGGCGGCCCCGTCATGATCGTGCTCGTCGCGCTCGGCTTCCGACTCTGGATGCGGGGTCGCATCGTCGACGCCGCACGGGAGCAGGCCGACCGGGGCCTCGCCGGCTCGATGGAGGGGCACGCGGCGATGGACATGTCGGTCGCCGGAGACCAGGGGTTCTGGCGACGCCTGTTCTCCCGACCGGGCATCACGTCGGTGTCCCAGTACTTCGTCATGGACTGGGCCGCCGTGCTCCGGGACATCGTCATCGGGCTCCTCATCGCGGGGGCGTTCGAGACCTGGGTCCCGAGGGCATGGCTGCAGGCGGTGTTCCTGCACGGTGACCCGACGGTCGCGTTCTTCCTCGACCCGCTCATCGGACCGGTCATCGCCATGGTCAGCTTCGTGTGCTCGGTCGGGAACGTCCCGCTCGCGGCGGTGCTCTGGAACGGCGGGATCAGCTTCGGCGGCGTCGTGAGCTTCGTCTTCGCCGACCTGCTCATCATCCCGATCATCGTGATCTACCGGAAGTACTACGGCTGGGCGGCCGCCCTCCGGATCACCGGCGTCCTCTACGGCGCCATGGTGCTCGCCGGGTACGTCGTCGAGCTCGTCTTCACGCCGCTCGGCCTCGTCCCCACCGGTCGGCACCTGGCGATCGCCGAGACCGGGATCACGTGGAACTACACCACCTGGTTGGACATCCTGTTCCTGGTCGTGGCGGCGGTCCTGCTCGTCGTCTTCGTCCGCAGCGGCTCGTGGTCGATGCTGCGGATGATGGGCGGCGGCCCGGACGACGGGGGCCACGCGCACGAGCACCACGAAGCGAACGCGCACGAGCACGGGCACGAGCACGGGCACGGGCACGAGCACGGGCACGAGCACGAGCACGACGAAGCGCACGCGCACCACGACGTGGGCGGGCACCACCCGCACCACTGACCGCCCGTCAGCGGTACAGCGTCTCGCGCGGGTACTCCCCGAAGGCCGCTGCGTACGCCCCCGAGAACCGGCCGAGGTGCACGAAGCCCCAACGGCGTGCGACGTCGCCGACGGACACGTCCTCGGGGTGCTGCTCGAGCAGTTCTGCCCGCACCCGCTCCAGGCGCACCTGCCGCAGGTACCGCGTGGGCGACGTGGCCAGGGCACGCTCGAACGCCTGCTGCAGGGAGCGGGAGCTCACGTTCGCCGCCGCGGCGACGTCCGTGAGCGTGATCGGCAGATGGGCGTTCGCGTGGATGAACTCGACGGCCGTGCGGATCCGCCGGTGGCGCGGGAGCAGCAGCTCGGGCGGCAGGGAGGTCGCCTCGTGTGGGAACGTCGACAGGAGCGACACCGCGGCGAGGCGGTTCACCTCGCTCCGCAGCAGGGCACTGGCGTCCGCACTCGCGCCCACGGCGTTCACCGTCCGCACCGCCGCCGTCCACCGCTGGAGCGCGTGGTCCTCGAGTCGGCCACCGTGTCGGAACCGCAGGGGCCCGCCGTCGTGGCCCTCGACCTCCGCCGCGACCCGCTCGAGGTACCGGCCGTCGAGGTGGACGAGGTTCTGCTTGTAGTCGGCGAACGCGAACCGGTTCTGGCCACCGGTGGTGAACAGGACGGGCTGCCCGGGTTCGAGCGGCGTGAGGTCGCCGGTCCCCTCGAGGTCCATCGCGCCGGTCCCCGCGGTGATCCACGTGACCACGTACTCGCCCTGCACCTGGACGGTGCCTTCGACCGACCCCGTGAACCGGTTCCCCCGCAACGTGACGTCGTCGTCCCCGGCGATCGTGTAGCGGTACCCGAACTCGCGCTCGGTCGGCTCGATGTGGAACTGCCGTCCGTTGTACGCGGCCTCATACATGGCACGGGCATCGTCGATGTCCTGCCCGGCGACCACTGAGCGTCGCACCACGTCCTCTGCCATCATCCAAGGATCGCAGCCGCGGCGCCCGGACGCCGGGGTTGACAGGGAACTGCGCGTCTGGGACACGCGGGCGCGCCCGGGCGCAGCCGGCCTGCGGCATCCTGAGGGCATGACCGACGGCTCCCCCACCCCCGCCGACGAGCACGACGGCCCCGAGCGAGCGGCGGACGTCACGACCGCTCGGCGGGCCGTCGTCCGCCAGGGCGTCTCGGTCGCCGTCGCGACCGGACTGTACGGCGTGAGCTTCGGCGCGCTGAGCGTGGCGAGCGGCCTCAGCGTCGTGCAGACCTGCCTGCTGTCGCTCCTCCTGTTCAGCGGCGGGTCGCAGTTCGCGCTCGTCGGGATCCTCGGCGGCGGCGGCACCGCGGGGGCGGCGATCGCGGCCGCCTCCCTGCTCGGCATCCGGAACGCGCTCTACGGGCTCCAACTCGGTCCGACGATGCTCCCCCGCGGGTGGCGTCGGATCGTGGTCCCCCAGCTCACGATCGACGAGTCCACGGCGGTCGCGGTCGCGCAGTCCTCGCGGCCGCTCCGTCGCCTGGGGTTCTGGGTGACCGGCCTCGGCGTGTACATCGGATGGAACGTCATGACGCTCGTCGGGGCCCTCGCGGGGTCCGCGCTCGGCGATCCGAAGCGCTACGGGCTCGACGCCGCCGCCTCGGCCGCGTTCATCGGACTCCTCTGGCCGCGGCTGCGGGCACGGCAACCGGTCGCCATCGCGATCGTCGCCGGGATCGTGACGACCGCACTCATCCCGGTGATCCCACAGGGCCTCCCGGTCCTCGCCGCCGCGTGCGTGGGCGCGGTGATCGCGTGGTGGTGGCCCGACCGGTGGCGGCCCTCCCGGCCGGATGCGACCGGGGCCGCGTCGTGACCGCGTGGATCGCGGTGATCGCGGCGTCGGCGATCGCGTACGGGTTCAAGTTCTCCGGCTACACCGTCCCCCCGGCCGTGCTCGAGGAGCCCCGGGTCGCCCGCGTCAGCGAGATGCTCCCGGCCGCCCTGCTCGCCTCGCTCGTCGTCCTGCAGACGTTCTCGACCGCGACGCACCTGGTGCTCGACGCGCGCGCGGCCGGGCTCGTCGTGGCGATCGTCGCGCTCGTCCTGCGGGCGCCGTTCATCGTCGTGGTCGCGCTGGCCGCCGTGACCGCCGCGGTACTGCGGGCGCTCGGCTGGTCCTGAAGCGGGTGTCAGGAGCTCGCGGAGCCAGGTCGTCTCTTCCCTCCAGCGCCAGGCTCCGTCATGCTTCGGCCAGGACCTGACAGGCGAGGAACACCACCATGGGCGAGCAGGAGCTGGCAGAACGTCACTTCTTCATCAGTCACGACAGCTTCGACCACGACGTCGCAACCGTCGTCAAGGACGTGCTCCTCCGCGCGGGGGTGGCCCGGACGTTCCTCGACGTGGACGACCTGCAACCTGGTGACCCGTGGCAAGCCAAACTCCGGACGGCGTTGCGAACGTGCGATGCGCTGGTGACGCTCCTCACTCCAGAGTTCTCCGCGAAACCGTGGATGGCGGCCGAGTGGGCGTCGTTCTGGGTGGCCGACAAGACGACGTACGTCCTCACTCTGGACGTTCCGTTGACCGACGTGTTCGCGCCCATGACTACGTCCCAGCTCGCCGATCTGGGCTCGACGTCGTCGATGACGTCCTTCCTCGACGCCGTCGCTCCCCGGGGTCTGAACAACGCGTCACTCGCCGGCAGGTTGGTCGAACGCGTCGCAGAAGCCCGGGGTCAGCAGCGCAGGACGGACGGTGAGACCCTGCTCCGTCACGTGCTCGAGGGGGAAGGAGTCGTCTACGACAGCGTGCTCCGGCGGCTGATCGAGAACGGCGGGGCGGAACGACTCCTGCAGCTGGGCACCACGCTGACCGGATCACACCTCACGACTCCGCGGCTGTTCAAGGTGGCCATGGCGTTGCTCGGAACAGGCACGAGTCCGCTCGAACTCATCCCCCTGACCTCGTCCATGGGCCATTCGAACTACCAGCGGTACGTGATCGAGGCCGTCCTCGCCCTGGACACCGAGAGCGAAGACACCCGCAGGCAGTTCGCCGACTCGCAGTTCGACGCTCTGTCCGAGATCGCGAAGCGGCGAGTGAAGGGGAGAGCGATGGCCCTCGGTTTCCCGCTCGGACCATCGTGGATGGACATCGAGCCGTTCGGGATGTGACCGGCGCGTCTGCGTTCCGGCGGGCTCAGACCCGCCCCAGCCGCCCCTGCCGCCGAGCACGCCGGAGCACCCGAGCAGCCCCGCGCGCCACCCGCCCACCGATGCCCGCGCCGAGCGGCCGAACCGCGTCGAACCGGGCTCCCCGGGCGACCGGACGCCCCACGACGAGGAGCCCGACGAGGAGCGCCCCGAGCCACGGGACGATCCACACGGCCAGCACCCAGGACCCGCTCCGGTCGACGTCGTGCAGGCGTCGGACGAGCATCGACCACCGGGGCAGCGCGGTCAGCGCCACGAGCAGGACGAGCGCCCAGTCCCAGGGATCCGCGGCCACGCTGTGACCACTGCCGAAGGACTCGCTCGTGCCGGTGGCCCGGTCGAGCACGAGCAGGACACTCGCCGTCGGCGACGTCGTCGCGCCGAACGGGTCGACGAAGAACCGCCAGTGCCCCGGCAGGGACGGGAGCGCCCACGGGACGACCAGGGTCGCGATCGCGGCGAGTCCGGCCTCCAGGGCGATGCACCACCAGTACTCGGACCGACTGGCGCGCCCCGACCAGACCAGCCCCCGCGTCCAGAACCGAGCCCAGGCGACCCAGGGCAGGGCGTACCGGACGGGCTCGGGCTGCCTGACCTGACGACGCCACTGCTGCGGCGCGTCACGGAGCTGCCGGCGCCACCGCAGCCCGACGAACCGGACCTGTCGCGACCACGACAGCCAGATGAAACGAACGACCTGTAGGGCCGCTCGTCGTCGTCGCCGTGCACTGCGCGAGAGCTGCATGGTCGGAGCGTAGTGGCAGGGGACGCAGTGCCGCATGCCTGCTCGCGCCGGTGCTCACACGGACGACAACGGGACATGCGGGCGCATGCGCACTCGTCGTCGGCATGCGCAGGATCGACGGAGGGGCGCAGACCGGCCCCTTGCATCCTCCGATGGAGATCGCGGGCTGCGTCCCTCCGCCCGTCGAGGCCGGGCACCCGCGATTCCTACCGTCGGGATGTGGTCGAACCGCGGCCACCTGATCGACGGAGGCACCATGACCACCATCAGCGCACCGGGGACGGACCGCAGGAGCACGAGGCCCGCTCCGGGCGGGCTCCGCGGCGTCGTCGCCCGCAACCCGCTCCGCACGTTCGCCGTGCTCGCCCTCGGGACGAGCTGGCTGGCGTGGCTGCCGTACATCCTGTCGCCCCACGGTCTCGGGATCTGGGACCTCCACTTCCCCGAGGTCCTCGGCACCGCGCAGCTGTCGGGTGTCCTGCCGGGCGCACTCCTCGGACCGGTCACCGCGGCGTTCGTCGTGACGGCCGCGGCGGACGGTCGTGCGGGCCTCCGGGTGTGGGCCGGCCGGCTGTGGCGGTGGCGGGTCCGGTGGCAGTGGTACGTGACGGTGCTGCTCGGCGTTCCGGTGCTCATCGTGCTGTCGGGGCTGCCGTTCGCCGGCGGGGTCGTCCACGCACCGTCCGTGCTGGCGTTGGCGGCCTACGTGCCGGCGCTGCTCCTCCAGGTCGTGACGACCGGACTGGCGGAGGAGCCGGGCTGGCGGGACTTCGCCCTGCCGCGACTCCAGGGCCGGTTCGGCCCGATGCGGGCCGCGCTCGTGCTCGGGCCGCTCTGGGGGCTGTGGCACCTGCCGCTGTTCCTGACGGACTGGGGTGGATGGCCGACCGCGCACTGGACGCAACCGCTCGTGTTCGTGGGGTTCTGCATGGCGTTCACCGTCGTGATGTCGTGGGTGTTCAACCGGTCGGGTGAGAGCCTGCCGCTCGCGGTGCTCCTCCACGTCAGCGTCAACACCACGGCGTCGGTCCTGTGGAGCGACATGTTCCCGGGCATCGGTGCCGAGACGATGCTGCTCGCGCTGCTCATCACCTCGACCATCGGCGCGGTCGTCATCGTGGTCGCGACGCGGGGCCGGCTCGGCTACCGCGGTCCTGCCGCCGGCACGGCCGGGAGGCCCGGCACCGGCCCGGCGGAGGACGCCGCCTCCGCCGTCGTGGCCGGCACCGCACCCGCTGCTGCCCCGACGCCCTCCGCGTCGCCACTCGTAGACTCGAGCGATGGTCACCGCTGAGGCCCGCCCGCGGGTGCGGCGGGTGGACGTCCTGGTCGCCGCGGCCGACGCGGTCGCGGTGATCGCGCTCCTGCTCGGCGCACCCGCGATGGCGGCGGGGGATCCGGACTCGGCCCAGATCCAGTTCGCCTCGCCCGCCGACCCGTCCTGGTGGGTCGTCGCCGCCGTGCTCACGGCCCAGGCGTGCGTGCTGCTGTGGGCGCGGAACCGACCGCGGACGACGCTCGTGGCCGTCGCGGTGCTCGCAGCCGTCCTCGTGCTGGTGGCCCCGTCCGTGCTGCACGGTCTGTCGACGCTCGCGGTGATGGTGGCGGTCGTGCTCGCGGTGCTCCGGCAGCCCCTCGCGTGGCTGTGGCCCGCCCTCGTCACAGCGGCGGTGGGCGTCGGGATCGAGGAGGCCGTCTGGCAGCTCACCGGCTACGGCGCGACACCGGTGCAGGCGATCACGCAGGGGCTGGGCCAGGCGGGAGCCGTGATCGGCCTGCCACTGCTCGTGACCCTGGTCGTCCGGTCGCGCCTGGACGTCCGCGTGGCGCGGGCGCGCGAGCGGGACGCGGTCGTCCGCGAGCGGGACGCGGTCGTCCGGGAGCAGGACGCCGTGCTCCGGGAGCGGGACGCGGTGGTCCGCGAGCAGGACGCGCGCGTCGAGGCGGCCGTGTCCCGGGAGCGAGCCGCCATGGCGCGGGAGCTCCACGACATCGCCGCGCACCACCTGTCCGGGATCGCGCTCATGGCCGCCGTGATCGACCGGCAGATCGACAGCGACCCCGAGCGTGCCCACGCCGCCGTCCGCCAGGTCCGGGAGCAGAGCACGGCGGTGCTCGACGACCTCCGGCGGCTCGTCGGGCTGCTCCGCGACGACACCCTGGCCGAGCGGTCGGTCGAGACCCTGGCGGCGGTCCCGGACCTCGTCGCGCGGGCGCAGCGGCACGGCCGGGTCACGCTGCGGGTGCTGCGGGGCGAGCCCGAGACCAGCCCGTCGGTCGGCTCGGACGTCGGTCCGCTCGCGCAGCTCGCGGCGTACCGGACCGTCCAGGAGGCCCTGGCGAACGCCGCCCTGCACGCCCCGGGTGCCGCCACCACCGTCGAGCTCGACGACCGCGAGCACACCCACGTCACCGTCGTCGTGCGGAACGGACCGGCACGCGAGGCCGCACCACGGTCCTCCTCGGGCGGTCACGGGCTCGTCGGCATGCGCGAACGAGCCGACCTCGTCGGCGCCGACCTGCGGTACGGTCCCACGGAGGACGGCGGGTGGGAGGTCCGCCTCGTCGTCCCGCGGGCGGCGAGCGGTCCTGACGCCCCGGCCGTCGGAGCGGAGGTGCCGTCGTGATCCGGGTCCTCATCGCGGACGACCAGCCCCTCGTCCGCGCCGGTCTGTCCGCGTTGCTCGACGCCGAACCCGACATCGCGGTCGTCGCCGTCGCGACGGACGGTGGCGAGGCACTCGCCCTCGCACGGTCGGAGCACCCGGACGTCGCGTGCCTCGACATCCGCATGCCCGTCGTGGACGGCATCGAGGTCGCACGGGCCCTGTGCGGTCCCGAGGCGGATCCCCCGATCCCGGTCCTCATGCTGACGACGTTCGACCTCGACGACTATGTGTTCGGCGCGCTCGAGGCCGGTGCGTCGGGCTTCCTGCTCAAAGACGCGGACCCCGACACCATCGTCGCCGCCGTCCGGCAGGTGGCCGCCGGCAACGGCACGCTCGACCAGGCGCTCACCCGCCGGGTGCTGCGCGAGTTCGTCGAACGGCGCGCGCTCCAGCCCGTGACACGCGGGCGAGGGACCGAGCTGCTGACCGAGCGGGAGCGCGACGTGCTCATGCTCCTGGCGCAGGGCATGTCGAACGAGGAAATCGCGGCCGCGCTCGTCGTTGAGGTCTCGACGGTGAAGTCCCACTTGGCCCGGATGCTGCCGAAGCTCGGCGTGCGATCGCGGCTGCAGGCCGTCGTCTGGGCGTACCAGAACCGCGTCGTGACGGTGCCCGACGCGGAGCGGTGACCGGAGCAGGACGCACCAGTGTGCGGCTGCCGGACCCAGGATCCACGAAGACGCGCGCGGGATCGATCAGGTCGGACCGACTTCGCGCGGACGGCGGTCGCCGACGCCGGGGAACGCGTACCGTCCGGCCGAGAAGGGCACGTCACCCCTTCGAAAGGACACATCATGAACCACGCCCTGTGGGTCACCCTCGCCATCATCGGCATCATCCTGCTGCTGATCGGCGCGTTCGTCGCGACCCTGAAGTTCCTGATCACGGTCGGGATCATCGTCCTGGTCGTCGCCGCGATCCTGCTCGTCATCCGACTCGTGCGGGGCGGCGCGTCGCGGGTCTAGGTGTACTGCCCAGGGACGTTGGTTGTGTTGCGACGACTCGCTGTAGTCGTTGGGATGTGAGAAGGACCTCCTGCAGTGGAGTGGAGCTGTCTAGTTCACACACTCTCCGCAGGAGGTCCTCGTGTCCCACGCTAACGCTGCCCTGACACCACGCCAACGCCTCCGGATAGGTCGTCTGATCGTCGATGACGGCTGGCCAGTCCGGCACGCAGCCCTGTTCTTCCACGTGTCCTGGCCGACCGCGAAGCGCTGGGCCGACCGGTATGCGGCCATGGGCGCCGAGGGCATGCATGACCGCTCGTCCCGTCCGCACCGGTCCCCGAACCGCACCCGCCTTGAGCTGGTGAAGAAGGTCGTCGCACTTCGCTGGCGAAAGCGCCTCGGTCCCGTTGGGATCGGCGGGCAACTCGGCATGCCGGCCTCGACAGTGCACGCCGTGCTGACCCGCTGTCGGGTGAACCGGCTGCACCACATCGACATCCGCACCGGCGAACTCGTGCGCCGTTACGAGCACGAACGTCCGGGCGCGATGATCCACGTCGACGTGAAGAAACTCGGCAACATCCCCGATGGCGGCGGCTGGCGCTACGTCGGCCGACAGCAAGGTGGGCGGAACCGGTCAGCAACGCCCGGTAAGGGCCGCAGCAAGCATCGCGGCCCGCTGATCGGGACCGCGTTCGTGCACACCGTGATCGATGACCACTCCCGCGTCGCTTACGCCGAGATCCACGACGACGAGAAAGCAGCGACCGCGATCGGGGTGCTACGGCGGGCCGTGTCGTGGTTCGCCGCACGCGGTGTCCGGGTGGAGCGGGTCCTCTCCGACAACGGCTCTGCCTACAAGTCCCACGCCTGGCGCGAGGCCTGCACTGAGCTGGAGATCACGCCGAAGAAGACCCGCCCCTATCGGCCGCAGACCAACGGGAAGATCGAACGCTTCCACCGCACCCTCGCCGACGAGTGGGCGTTCTCACGGCACTACCCGACCGAGCACGCCCGCCGGAACGCCCTCCCGGCATGGCTGCATCACTACAATCACCACCGGCCCCACACCGCCATCGGGAACCGGTCACCGATCACTCGGTTGACCAACCTCCCTGGGCAGTACATCTAGGCAGTCGGCCGGAGACCGGGCCCCGCCAGCTCCTCCACCGTCCCGCTCACCCGGATGCGACCCGTCGCGGGGACCTCGACGGTGATGCGTGAGGGGTGTCCGGTCTCCGCACCCTGCTCGACGGTGAGCACCGCCGGGACCGCCACGTGGCCGCCGTCCCGCAGGTAGGCACCGAGCGCGGCGGCAGCCGACCCCGTGGCCGGGTCCTCGCGGACACCGCCCCGCGGGAACGGGTGACGGCTCACGAACCGCGTGGCGTCGACCCGGTGCACGACCGCGATCGTGCCGTCCCATCCCTCCCGGTCCTGCAGGCGGAGCACCGCGTCGCCGTCGTGGTCGAGCCGGGCGAGGACGCCGTCGCGGACGGGCACGAGCGGGTGCGGGTTGCCCCCGGACAGGAACGCCGGTGGCAGCGCCGGGTCGAGGTCCGTCGACGACAGACGGAGCGCGTCGAGCAGCTCGCCGAGCACCGCGTCGGGGAGCGGTGCGACGGTCGTCGCGACGGCGGTGAGGGTCGCGCCGTCCGGACGGACCGCGACCGGCACGACGCCGGCGTTCGTGGTCAGGTCGACCACGCCCTCGGCGCCGTTCCGCGCCAGCGCCACGCCCGACGCGATGGTCGCGTGGCCGCAGAACGCGATCTCCGCCCGCGGCGTGAAGTAGCGGATCCGCGCCGAGTTGGGCGTCACGGCGGTGAGGAACGCGGTCTCACTGTGTCCGAGCTCGCCGGCGATCGCGAGCATGTCCGCGTCGGTCAACGTCTCGGCGTGCAGCACGACCCCCGCCGGATTGCCGGACCGCGGGTCGTCGCTCGTCGTCGTGAAGGCGCGGAACTGCAGCGTCCTGGGTGCGGTGCTCATGCCGTATGTCTACCGGGCCCGGCGAGCGGGGCGCGACAGGCACCCTGAAGTGCCTACTTCCGCTCTCTCACGGGCGCTCCTACCGTGGAATCGGGCCGACTCGTCGCGCCCGTGCACTCCTCCGTCCGAAAGGCTCCCATCTCCCGCATCTCCGTCATCGGCGGCACCGGCTACGCAGGATCGGCGATCGTCGCCGAGGCTGTGTCCCGTGGTCACGAGGTCACCTCGCTCAGCCGTTCGCTCCCGACCGACCAGGTCCCGGGCGTCCGGTACGTGCAGGGCGACGCCTCCGACGAAGCCGTCCTCACCTCGGTCATCGAGGACGCCGACGTCGTCGTCGCCGCGCTCGCCCCGCGCGGCGACCTCACCGACACCTTCCGGGAGGTCAACCGCACCATCGCGCGGCTGGCCGCGTCCGCCGGTGCTCGGCTGTTCGTGGTCGGCGGGTTCTCGTCGCTCCGTCCCGCGCCCGGGGCGCCCCGCTACGTCGAGGACCTCAGCGCCGTCCCGGCCGAGCTGCACCACGAGGTCCAGAGCGGCGCGGCCCTCGTCCTCGAGGACCTCCCCGCAGCCCCCGAGGCGCTCGACTGGGTGTTCGTCAGCCCGCCCCTCCAGTTCGGCTCCTTCGCCCCCGGCGAGCGCACCGGCTCGTACCGGGTCGGCACCGACGTCGCGGTGGTCGCCGAGGGCGGAGCGATCTCCGCGCAGGACTACGCCATCGGTTTCGTCGACCAGATCGAGCGGACGGACCTGCACCGCACGCAGGTGAACGTCGCCAACTGACGCCGGCCGCGCCTGGCGTCCGACGGCGCTCGGCGTCCCCCGTCGCTCGGCGGACGCGCGTCGTCGCCGGGCCGTGCATCGGACGGGAGGCGCTGCACCCGCGGCCCCACCGTGTTGCACACCTCGCGTCCGGTCGAATCGCGTCCGGTCGAACACCGGGATCGCGGTGTTCGACCGGACGACCGGTGTTCGACGACCACGACGACGTCACCACGAGCACGCCGTGCTGCCGCCGGGGCTCAGCGCGCGCCGTACGCCCGCATGAAGGCGTGCACTCCGTCGGCCATCGTCCTGCGGGTCGCGTCCGTGGACAGCTGATCCGGGAACCGGATGTTCATGGCCAGCAGGGTGGTCAGGGCGTTGAAGTGGTCGGCCGCCAGGAACGCGTCGTCCACGTCGAGCAGACCGACGTCCGCGAAGTGTGCGATCCGCTCGGCGAGCGCCGCTTCCGGTGCCGAGCTGAGGGGGTGGTGCGCGAGCTCGGGGAGGATCGCGCGGTTGTCACCGATGAGCTTGATGGTGCTCCCGTAGTCGGCAGAGCCGAGCATGGTCTCGCCGATCTGCACGGCGAACCCGACGAGCGCGCGTTCGAGCGCGGCCTGGTCGGCGATGGGAGCGTCATCGGCCAGGTGGTCCGCGATGGCCCGCCGGAGCGTCTCGACGAGCGACTCCCCCGCAGCCACGACGACACCGAGGAGGAGCCCGCGCTTGTCGCCGTAGTAGTCGTACACGGTCCGCTTCGAGACGCTCGCGCGCGCGGCGACTGCGTCCATGCTCGTGCGCTCGACACCGTCCAGGACGAAGAGGTCCCGCGCTGCCGCGAGGATCGCGCTCCGTTTGTGCGCCTGCCCGGCACGGATGGTCTTCGATGTCGATTTCGATGTCGGGTCCTGAGGGGTCGCGGCAGCCACCACGCCACACTACACCGACGGGTGTACTTCCTACACTGCACGGTGTAGTTTACGCCACATGACCACTTCCCTCACGGCTCCGGCCGTTCCCGGCCCGGTCACGGACCGGCGGCTCACCCTGATCAGCCTCGTGCTGGTCCTGGGCGCCCTGACGACGCTGCTCGACACCACCATCATCAACATCGCACTCGACCACCTGCACCACACGTTCCACGTGTCGGTCGCACGCACGCAGTGGGTCGCGACCGCGTACCTCCTGGCCTTCGTGTCGGTGATCCCGGTGTCCGGCTGGGTGTCCGAACGCCTCGGCGCCCGCACCGCGTGGATCGTCGCCGTCGCGACCTTCATGGTCGGTTCCCTGCTCTGCGGACTCGCGTGGTCCCTCCCGTCACTCGTCGTGTTCCGGGTGCTGCAGGGCGTCGGGGGCGGCCTGGTGCTCCCGGTGACGATCACGATCCTGACCCGCGCGGCCGGCCGCGAGCGCATCGGCCGCGCCATCGCCACCATCGGGCTCATCGGGCAGCTCGCGCCGATCCTCGGACCGATCATCGGCGGGTCCATCGTGCAATCCGTCAGCTGGCACTGGCTGTTCTTCGTCAACATCCCGATCTGCCTGGCCGCTCTCGTGCTCGGCCCGCTGTTCCTGCCGTCCGCACCCGCGCAGCGCGGGAGCCGGTTCGACGTGCTCGGGTTCGTGCTCCTCACCCCCGCGGTCGCGCTCATCGCGTACGGCGTCAGCCGGCT
Organism: Curtobacterium sp. MCBD17_013; assembly: GCF_003234565.1. Taxonomy (GTDB): domain Bacteria; phylum Actinomycetota; class Actinomycetes; order Actinomycetales; family Microbacteriaceae; genus Curtobacterium. The sequence goes on from NZ_QKTU01000009.1 coordinate 24,978, forward strand.
CACCGGGGACCACGGGTTCGCCGCGACCGACGTCTGGCTCCCGCTCGCAACGGGAGGCGCGCTCCTGGTCGGCTTCGTCGCCTCCGCGCTCCGTAACCGGACCCATGCGCTCGTCGACGTCCGCGTCTTCGCACGTCGGAGCTTCGGCCTGTCGAGCGTCATCACGTTCGTCGGCGGCTTCTCGATGTACGCCCTGATGTTCCTCCTGCCGCTGTTCTACCAACAGGTCCGCGGCGCCTCCGTCCTGCACACCGGCCTGCTGCTCATCCCGCAGGGCCTCGGCACGATGCTCTTCATCGTGCTCAGCCGCCGACTCACCGCGAAACTCGACGGCCGCCTGGTCGTCGGCGGTGGCGTGGTGCTCCTCATGCTCGGGATCGTCCCCTTCGCCCTCGCCGGCGTCGATGGTCACTCCGTCCTGCTGCTCGTCGCGCAGTTCGTCCAGGGAGTCGGGATGGGCGCCGCGTCCCTCCCGGTGATGACCCTGGCGTTCGCGAGCCTGAGCCACGACGAGACCCCACGCGGCAGTGCCGCCTTCAGCATCGTGCAGCGCGTCGGGGCGCCCTTCGGCGTCACCGTGGTCGCGGTGGTCCTCGAGCACTTCCTGGCTTCCGCGGGGTCGCCGGCTGCCGCGGCCGGTGCCTTCGGGGCGACGTTCTGGTGGGTGCTCGGGCTCAGCGCGGTGCCGTTGGTGCTGGCTGCGTTCCTCCCGAGGGCGTCGCGCTGACCGTGGTGCACTCCGCAACCCCCTGTTCAGCGCGCTGGCGGTCGCGAAGCCGCTCGTGCGGATCGCGTGGACCGATGCGACCCTGCCCTCGGCTGAGCAGGCCCGGCCCGGCGCTGCCGCCGTAGATCGCACGCGAGCCGGCGAGCTCGGGACGCGACGCGAGGTACGCCTCGATCCCGGCGAGCACGGCGACGATGTGCTCGTCGGGGGCGGGCGCCGTGGCGCCGATCGCCCACACCGGCTCGTAGGCCACGATGACGGGTCCGGTCGCGTCGCACACCGCACGTCCTGGCGAACCCCGGGATCACCGTGTTCGACAGGACGACGGGTGTTCGACAGCGACGGCGACGGCCCATGTCAGCGCGACGTGAGGACGACGTGAGCGCCCACGGACACGATGGGGCACACCGATCGAAGGAGTCCCCCGATGACCACCGTCCTCATCTCCGGCGCGAGCATCGCCGGCCCCGCCCTGGCGTACTGGCTGCACCGGTACGGGTTCGACGTCACCGTCGTCGAGCAGGCCGAGCGGATCCGGCCCGGCGGCCAGGCCGTCGACTTCAAGGGCCCGATCCAGATGCGCGTCCTGGCGGAGATGGGGATCCTCGACGCCGTCCGCGCGAAGGACGTGCGTGACGAGGACGCACCGATCGTCAACGCGTCGGGTCGTCGCATCGGCACGGCACCCGGCGCCTTCGGCGCGGGCGAGGTGAACGTGCCACGCGGCGACCTCGCGCAGATCCTGCACGAGCGCACCGAGCACGACGTCGAGTACGTCTTCGGCGACAGCATCACCGGGATCGACGACGACGGCGAGGGCGTCGACGTCACCTTCCGGCACGGGGCTCCGCGGCGGTTCGACCTGGTCGTCGGCGCCGACGGGATCCACTCGAACGTGCGCAGGCTCGTGTTCGGCCCCGAGGAGGCGTACGTCACCCACCTCGGCCACTACTACGTCCTCGCCGACATCGACACCGGCCCCGAGGACGTCGTCTACAGCCAGCCCGGCATGACGGTGATGCTCGGCGGCGGCAAGGCCCCGGTGTTCCTCGTGTTCGCCTCGCCGCTCCTGCCGTCGGCCCGCGACGACGTCGACATGCAGAAGCGCCAGGCCGCGGACGCGCTCCGTGACGGTGCGTGGCGCATCCCCGAGATCATCGGGCGTTTCGGCGAAGCCCACTCCTTCTACATGGACTCGATCAGCCGCGTGACCGTCGACCACTACGCTCGCGGGCGGACCGTGCTCCTCGGCGACGCTGCCTGGGGCAACGCCCTCGGCGGGTACGGGACCGGGCTCGCCATGGTCGGGGCGTACGTCCTGGCGGGGGAACTGCACCGTGCCGCCGGGGACCCGGCGGCGTTCGCCACGTTCGAGCGGAAGTTCACCGACCACGCCTCGGTGTCGCGGAAGGTGAACGCCGGGCGACTGCTCGCGCCGCTGACGCGCGGCGGGGTCCTCGTCCGCAACCTCCTGTTCAGCGCGCTGGCGGTCGCGAAGCCGCTCATGCGGATCGTGGACCAGCCGGCGAGCGACCTGACGCTCGAGCACTACGGCGATCCCGTTCCGGCACGTTGACAGGGCGCGACGCGACCCGGGGCCTCCGGCACCACGGTCCGTCGGGGTGCCGCGCGAGGTCGTCAGTCCTGCGCCGTCGGCCGGATGACGACCTCGCCGACGTCGATGCCCTCCGGCTGCGCGATGGCGTACGCGACGGCGGCGGCCACGGCGTCGGCCGGCATGGCGATCGTCGCCATCCGCGCCTCGAGCGCTGCGCGGTGCTCGGGGTCGTCCGTCTTCGAGACGCCCTCGGTCGCCGTGAAGCCGGGCGAGACGACGGTGACGCGCAGGGCCGGTCCGGCCTCCTGCCGCAGCGCCTCGCTGAGCACGTGCACCGCGGTCTTCGTCGCCGCGTACACGCCCTGCGCGGGCACGATGCGGTGGGCCGCGGTCGACGCCGTGTGCACGAAGTGCCCGGACCCCTGCTCGCGGAACACCGGCAGGGCGGCCGCGATCCCGTTGAGGACGCCTACCAGGTTGACGTCGACCATCTGCTGCCATCCGTCGACGTCGAGCGCGTCGAAGGGTGACACGGCCATGCTCCCGGCGTTCTGGTGCAGCACGTCGAGACGCCCGAAGCGCGACCGGGCCGACGCGACCAGGTGGTGGAGGGCCTCCCGGCTGCGCACGTCCGTCTCGACCGCGATCGCCGCACCGCCGGCGTCGACGATGCGCTCGACGACCGACGCGAGCCGTTCGACGCGGCGCGCGCCGAGCACGACCTTCGCGCCGCGGGCGGCGAGGTACAGCGCCGTGGCCTCCCCGATGCCGCTCGATGCGCCGGTGATGGCGACGACCTTGCCCTGGACACCCTCCACGATGATTCCCTCCGGTAGACTGAAACGGACACACGTCCGATTCGTGGAGGAGGTTACCGGACACATGTCCGCTTCACAACCGACGCGGCGGGCCGACGCCGAACGCAACCGAGCACGGCTGGTCGAGGTCGCCCGCGATGCGCTCCACGCCGACCCCGCGACGACGATGCAGTCACTTGCGCGACGGGCGGGGGTCGGTCAGGGCACCATCTACCGCCACTTCCCCAGCCGGGAGGCCCTGCTCGCCGAGGTCTACCGGGACGACTTCCAGGGACTGGTCGCGTCGGCACGCGCGCTGGCGGCGGAGTCGGATCAGCGGGCACGGCTCCGGTGCTGGCTCGACGACCTCGCGGCCTTCGGGTACCAGAAGCACGCCCTGGCCGAGGTACTCGACGCCGCGACCCGGCAGCAGTTGCACGACGAGCAGTACGACGCGATCGTCGACGCCATCGGGGCACTGCTCGGGGCCGGCGTCGAGGCGGGCGTGCTCCGGTCCGACGTCGCGCCGGCGGACCTGCTCGCGCTCGTCGCGTTCCTGTGGCAGCTCGGACCGTCGGCGGCAGACCGCGTCCCGCACCTGCTCGACGTGGTCGTGGACGGACTGCGCGCGTCCTGAACCGAGCGCACGGCCGAACGCCGCCCGTCTCGGCGTCCGGAGCGGGAGGACGATCCCGGTCCGTCAGGCCGGATGCACCTCGTGCCGCTGCTGCGCCAAGCCACTGACGAGCAGTCGGAGTCCTGCCTCGAACCCCTGTGCGTGGTCGACGGCCTCGAGTCCCGGCGGTGGTGGCGCGTCGTCCGCGGCCTGCGCCTCCAGGGCGTTGCCGAGCGTGAGTTGACCGGCGGCCATCATCGCCGACTGCGCGGCCACCGCGGGGATGCCGTTGTCGCTGAGGAACGCGATCTTGGCGAGCAGCACCTCGAGATCGCCACCGCTCGGGAAGGTGCCCGCATGCAGCCGGGCGCCGTCCCGGTGCAACAACAGGGTGCGGCGGAAGCGTCGGTAGTTCTCGAGGAACCACTCCTGCCAGTCGTCGCCGGCCTCCGGGAGCGGGGCCGACGTCTGCGGCTGCATCGCCGCTTCGGCCATCGCGATGAGGAGGTCCTCCTTGCGCTTGAAGTGCCAGTACAGCGCCGGCTGCTCCACGCCGAGACGCTGCGCGAGGCGCCGCGTGCTGACGCCGTCGAGTCCGACCTCATCGAGCAGGTCGAGCGCCTCGGCGACGACGAGCTGCCGGTTGATCTTCGTCACACAGGAAACTTTAACACTGATAGATAATGTCAGGGTGTTCTTGATCACCGATAAACACCAGGAGACGACATGCCGTCGAACACCATCCCTCGCTCGCTCGACGAGGAGACGGGACTCGACCACCAGGTCGCCGTCGTCGGAGCCGGACCAACCGGCCTGCTCGTGGCCGCCGAACTCGCGCTCGGCGGCGTCGACGTCGTCGTCCTCGACCGGCTGGAGGCGCCCGATCCGACGATCAAGGCCGGCTCGATCAACGTCGCGACGGCCGAGATCCTCGATCGACGCGGTCTGCGCCCGGCCGCAGAGGCCGCGCAGCTCCGCTTCTTCGACGAGCTCAAGGCGTTCGCGGCGGCGACCGGCAGGGCGATGCCGCCGGTCGGTGGCCGGGGGCCGGCCGGCGGAGGGCATCGTCCGGTTGGCGCTGGGCAGGGGCCGGCCGCCGGTGGGCGCCCACCGTTCCCGAGCACCGGGCACTTCGCCGGCCTCTTCTTCCGCCCGGATCTCGTCGACCAGACCGACCCGGAGATCGCCGCGCATGGCGGAGCGGGCGCTTCCGTGATGGTGCGTCAGGCCGAGGTCGAGGCGCTGCTCGCATCCCATGCGGACGCGCTCGGGGTCCAGGTCCTCCGCGGGGTGGAGGTCACGGGGCTCGACGAGATCCAGGGCGACGACGGGGCCGACGTCGGGGTCGCCCTGACCACGGACCGCGGCCCGATCCGCGTCGCGTGGGTCGTCGCCGCGGACGGTGGCCGCAGCCGTGTCCGTCGCCTGGCGGGGATCGACTTCGTCGGCACCGACGCCGAGATCACCGGATACCAGGCGATCGCGGACATGGAGGGCGTGGACGGGACGCTGCAGCCGGGCTGGACCCACACCTCCACCGGCGTCTACAGCTTCGGACCGGTGCCCGGTCGGATCCTGACCGTCCAGTTCACCGGGGCGCCCGACCGCGCCACGCGCGACCAGCCGGTCACGGTCGAGGAGCTGCAGGCGAGCATCCGCCTGGTCACCGGGCAGGACATCACCGTCACCGCGATCCACGGTCGCGCGACGCGGTGGACCGACAACGCGCGCCAGGCGACCACCTACCGGGCCGGTCGCGTGCTCCTCGCCGGGGACGCAGCCCACGTGCGCTCCCCGTTCAGCGGCCAGGGCCTCAACCTCGGCGCCGGCGACGCGATCAACCTCGGCTGGAAGCTCGCCGCCACGATCAACGGGTGGGCTCCGGAGGGGCTGCTCGACACGTACTCCGCCGAGCGTCACCCCATCGGCGCGCAGGTGCTCGACTGGACCAGGGCCCAGGTCGCGCTCATGCGTGGCGACGACAAGACGACCCAGCTGCGCCGCGTCGTGCAGCAGGACCTCCTGTCGAACACCGCCACGACCACGCACCTGGTGCTGACGACCTCGGGCGTCGCGCAGCGCTACGACCTCGCACCGGCGGACGCGGACGCGCCGACCCACCCGCAGGTCGGCCGGCTCGTCGGCGACATGCCCCTGACGGACGGCAGCCGGCTCGCCGAGCACTGCACCACCGGGCGGTTCGTCCTGCTCGATCGCCTCGGCGGCGAGCTCGTCGCCGCCGAGGGCGGGGCGCAGGAGCGGGTCGAGTCCGTCCTCGAGGGGAGCGCGGCCCCCGGGTGCCCCGACGCCTACCGAGACTTCACCGGGCTGCTCGTCCGTCCGGACGGCGTCGTCGCCTGGGCCACGGACACCGTCGACGCCGAGCTGGCCAGCGCGGAACTTCGGGCGGCGCTGACGCGCTGGGCCGGTGCCGCGGTGTCGACGGCGGTGGCGTGAGGAGCGCGACCGCCGCCGGCCGTCACGCGTCGACTCCGAAGAGGGCGGCAACCGTCGAGGCGACCCAGTCCGTCTCCACGGCGATGCTCCTCGACGCGGCGTCCCCGGTGGAGTCATCCGCCGAGTCGGCCTGCCACGGGAGCCAGAACTCGATGACACGGTTGATGCCCCGCGCGTCGGGCTCGATCGCCGCCCGGATGCCGTCGTAGTCGAGCCGACCGGTGCCGAACGGGACGCCGGTGTACTGGAACCCGACCCAGCCCGGCGATCGGGTGAAGTCGAAGTCCTTCACGTGCCAGTTCGCCGTGTACGGAGCGCACCGGGCGACGACGTCGGCCGGGTGCTCGAGGTTCGCGACGGTGTTCGCGGGATCGAGGCAGATCCGCAGGTTCGGCGACCCGATCGCGGACACGACCGCGACGAGCTCGACCGAGCTGATCCGTTCGTACGTCTCGAGGGCGAGGGTGACCCCGGCCTCCTCGTACGCCGGCAGCGCGGCCCGCAGGCGCCGGTCGGTCTCGACGGCGTCCGGCTCGTCGTCGCCGGCACTCCACATCGACCGGACGAGCGCCGCGTCGAGCCGCTGAGCGACGTGCAGGTACCGGGCGAGGTGCTCCGGGTCGGTCCCGCGCGTGCCGACCTCGAGCGTCAGGCCGAGCTCGTCCGCGAGCGAGCGGATCCCGGCGAGCCGCTCGTCCGACGCCGTGTCGAGCGGTGCGTGGTCGCAGATCTGGAACAGGTCGACACCGTCGTGCGTGGCGGCGTCGCGGAGTGCGTCGTCGAGGGACATCGGCGACGGCACCCGATCCGACATGCGCCAGAAGTACGCGTAGGTGGACAGGCCGAGCAAGGAGGTCATGGGGTCCGCTCCGAGACGCTGGTGGTGAGGACTTCGTCGAGGACGGCAGCGACGGCGGCGGGGTCGTGGGCGAAGCGGCCGAGGAAGAGCCCGCCGATGCGACCCTGCCCTCGGCTGAGCAGGCCCGGTCCGGCGCTGCCGCCGTAGATCGCACGCGAGCCGGCGAGCTCGGGACGCGACGCGAGGTACGCCTCGATCCCGGCGAGCACGGCGACGATGTGCTCGTCGGAAGCGGGCGCCGTGGCGCCGATCGCCCACACCGGCTCGTAGGCCACGATGACGGGTCCGGCCAGGTGGTCCGCGGTGGCGGTGGCGAGGAACCGGCCGAGCTGACCGGTCACCTCCGCGATCGCATCCTGCCTGGAAGCCCGCTCCACCTCGCCGACGCAGATCAGGGGGGTGAGGTGGTTGCGGAACGCGGCGTGCACCTTGCCGGCGATCTCGTCGTCCGTCTCGTGGAACAGGGAGCGGCGCTCGGCGTGCGCGATCTCGACGAGGTCGCAGCCGATCTCGGCGAGCTCGGCGCCGGACACCGCACCGGTGAACGCGCCCTGGTCGGCCCACGCCAGGTCCTGCGCCCCGAGGTGGACGCGGGTGCCCTCGAGCAGGCCCTTGACGGGGACGAGCGAGGGGAACGTCGGGATGACGAACAGGTCGACGGCCCCGGCGGTGACGGCGGGGTGGTCCCTGGCGATGTCCGCGACGGCGGACGCCCATGCCAGCGTCCGGGCGTGACCGAAGTACATCTTCAGCGACACACCGATCGTCAGCGCGGGTGCTGCCGCGGCGGTCAGCATCAGGCGTCCACCGACTCCGTGTCGATGCCCTCCGGCGCGCTGCCGTCGTACTGGCAGATCGCGGCGACCTTCTCGGCGGAGGCCGAGGAGGTGTCGAAGCTGTAGCCGAGCCACTCCCCCGCGAGTCGGCGGGCGAGCTCGACGCCGATGACGCGCTGGCCCATGCAGAGCACCTGGGCGTCGTTGGACAGGACCGAGCGTTCGACGCTGAAGGAGTCGTGAGCGGTGACGGCGCGGATGCCGGGGACCTTGTTCGCCGAGATCGCGACGCCGAGGCCGGTGCCGCAGATGAGGATGGCCCGGTCGGCCTCGCCGTTCGCGACCATGCGGGCCGCGTCGACCGCGATGTGCGGATAGGCGGTGTGCCCCTCGGCATCGACACCGACGTCCACGACGGACGCCACCCGGTCGTCGGCCTCCAGGTCCTTCTTGATGATCTCCTTGTAGTCGAACCCGGCGTCGTCGGAGCCGACGACGAGGCGGAACTGCTGCTCAGCCATGATGACCTTCCTTCTGCTTCGTGGGGAGCGCCGCGAGGACCGCGGCGGTGATCAGGGCGAACGAGATCGCGCCGGCGTCGGGGGTGCCGACGGCGTGCTCGGCGTGGGTGCGGGCGCGACCCATCTTCGGGAGCAGCGCGGCGGTGCCGTCGGCGGCCTCCTGCGCGGCGGCGGACGCGGCGGTCCACGCGGTCACCAGGTCGTCGCCGGCGTCCACCCGTCCGGTGAGCGCCGTGTCGAACGGCACGAGCGCGTCGACCATGGTCTTGTCGCCGACGACGGCGCCGAAGGCGAGGACCGCCTCGTTCGCCGCGTGCACCGCCGCAGCGACGTCGGCGGCCGACGGACGCGACTCGTCCCCGAGCACGCGACCCAGCGCCTCCAGGGCGGCACCCCAGATCGCACCGGAGGTCCCGCCGGCCTCGTCGGACCAGGCGTCCCCGGCGATCCGGAGGACGGATCCGGCGCCGGCACCGCGCGCGGCGGCGTCCTGCGCGGCCACGTGCGCGGCGTGTGAACCGCGCCGCATGCCGATGCCGTGGTCGCCGTCGCCGGCGACCGAGTCGATCTCGCCGAGCCGGACGGCGTGCTCGTCGATCGTCGCGCGGATCGCGGTGATCGCGTCCGTGACGACCGCGGCCGAAATCTGTGACTCCTCGCTGCCGGGCGTGACCTGGACCTGCTCGCCGGCCTCGAGGAGTTCGTCGGACACGCGCTCCTGCGGCACCGCTCCGCCCTTCCGGTACGCGGGGCTGTCGGCCGGCGCCGCCCACAGCTGCTCGAGCTCCTCGTCCACCCAGAACAGCGTCAGCGACACCCCGGCCATGTCGAACGACGTGACCAGCTCGCCGACCTCGGGTTCCACGACGATCGCGCCGACGTCCGTCAGCAGGCGCTGCACGGTGCCGTAGACGACGAACAGCTCCTCGTACTTCACCGAGCCGAGTCCGTTGAGGATGGGGACGACGCGGGCGCCGTCGACGGAGACACCGTCCGGGAGCTCCTGGAGCAGGCGGCCGACGAGCAGGTCGGCGAGCTCGGCGGCGGTGGGGACGTCGGCCTCGTCGATGCCCCGCTCACCGTGGATGCCCATCCCGATCGCCATCCGCCCCTCGGGGACCGTGAACAGCGGCTCGTCGGCGCCGGGCAGCGAGCAGCCGCTGAACGCGACGCCGAAACTCCGCGTCCGGTCGTTCGCCCGCTCCGCGATCGCTGCCACGTGGTCCAGCGAGTCGCCCCGCTCGGCGGCGGCACCGGCGACCTTGAACACGCACAGGTCCCCCGCGATGCCGCGACGCTTGTGGTGCTCGTCGGCCGACGCGGAGGCGATGTCGTCCGTCACGCGGACCGTGCGGACGTCGATGCCGGCCTCAGTCAGGGCGCGCGCCGCGGCATCGAAGTTGAGCGCGTCACCGGCGTAGTTGCCGTAGGACAGCAGCACCCCGCCGCGGTGGTGCGCCGCCGTCGCGACCGCGGTGACCTGCTGTGCCGACGGCGACGCGAACAGGTTGCCCATCGCCGCGCCGGCCGCGAGGCCGTGCCCGACGAGTCCGCCGAACGCCGGGTAGTGCCCCGAGCCGCCACCGATCACCAGGGCCACCGTGCCCTCAGGGCTGGTGGTCGCACGAGTGACCCCGCCGCGGACCTTCCGGACCCACCGCCGGTTCGCCCCGACGAACCCGTCGACCATCTCGTCCGCGAAGTCCGCCGGGTCGTTGAACAGGCGGGTCATGGTGTCGCTCCTTCGATCGGGTGGTGCGGCTGGCCGGTCACGGTCGCGCGACCGGCGTGGAGGTTGGAGGGGCCGTGCACCGGCACGCGGCGGGCAGGTCGCGGCGGTGAGGCCGAGGTCGACTCCGCTGTAGCGTCGTTGCATCGGGTTCGAGGAGAGGGGGCGTCGTGGCGCTGACGAGCCGTGACATCGCGCGGGCCGCGGGCGTGTCGCAGGCGACCGTGTCGCGGGTGCTCAACGGCAGCCCGAGCGTCTCGGACCAGACCCGTGAGCGCGTCCTCGGTGCCATGCGCGACGTCGGCTACGTGCCCAACGCGCAGGCCAAGGCGATGCGCACGGCGCGGGCGGGCGCGATCGGGATCGTCACCAGCGAGATCCAGAACCCGTACCTGCCGTACCTGCTCGACGAGTTGACGCGGGTCGCGCGCGAGATGAACGTCAACGTCGTGGTGTGGAACGACGACGATCCGGCGATGCCGCTCGCGACCGCCGGCGTCGGCGCCGGCACCGTCGACGGCGTGCTCTTCACCGCCGCGAAGCAGCAGACGCTCGGCATCGACCGCCTGGTCGAACGCGGCGTTCCGGTGCTGCTCTGCAACCGGGCCGACCTCGAGTCGACCGCCGACATCGTCATGACGGATCACTTCGGGACAGGCGTCCGTGCCGCGGAGTTCCTGCTCGAACGCGGTCGGTCGCACATCGCCGCGATCTTCGGCCCGTCGGACACGTTCGCGAGCCCGGCGCGTGAGGCCGGGTTCCGACAGGCGTTGCGGGCCGCCGGGGTGGAGATCCGGGCCGAGCAGACCACGAGGGGCACGACCACGTACGACACGGGGAACCGCGCGGCGCGCGAGTTGCTCGCGCACGGCGTTCCGGACGCGGTCTTCTGCTCCTCGGACATCATCGCGTACGGCGCGATGGACGCCCTCCGCACGGCCGAGGTCGCCGTCCCCGAGCGGACGTGGGTGCTCGGCATCGACGGGCTCCCGATGTCGGCGTGGGGTGCGTTCGACCTCACGACGTTCGAACAGGACATCACGAGCATCGCGCGCGCGTCCGTGCAACGACTCCTGGACCGCATCGCCGGGGACACGTCGGAGCCGGTGCACACGCTGGTGCCCGCTCGGCTCGTCGAGCGCGGGTCGACCGGGGCCCGCTGACCGGGAGGCACGGTGTCCGCCCGGTCCGCCGGGTGTCGGCGGCGTGGGCGCGACGAGCGTGGGGTGCGCGCCGAGGTGTGGAGCACCCCGGTCGTGGGTCTCGGCCATGCGCTCTCCTCGGACTCGTCGGTCGTCGCGTCGGATCAGTGCGCCGTTGCGGCGACCGTCTCGGCTCCCCCGACGGTTGCCGCGCCGTCGACGGGCCCGTTCGGCAGGATGAGGACCTTGTTGGCGTCGCCGGTGAGGAGGTCGATCGCGGGGCCGAGGTCGCCGAGCGGGAACCGGTGGGTGATGAGCCACGAGATGTCCACGCCGCCACGGGTGAGGACCTCGACGAGGTCCTCCCAGGTGTCCCAGAGTCGGCGCCCGAACGTGCCGCGCAGGGTGATCCCGTTCTTGTTGATGTACTTGGCGATGTCGACCGGCACCGGGTTGCCGGGGTGTCCGATCGTGACGATCGTGCCCTCGCGGCGGACCGACTCGAAGATGGTCGGGTACGCCGCGGCGGCCGCGCTGACCTCGAAGGCGACGTCGACGCCGCTGCGGTGGGCATAGTGCTCCTCGACGTACTCGACGACGCCGGGGCCGGGCTCGAACACGGTCGCGCCGAGCTTCTCGGCCCAGCCGCGTCGGTACGGGTTGGGTTCGACGGCGATCACCTCGGTGGCGCCGAGGTGCAGCGCGAACTGCACGATGAGCAGCCCGACCGGGCCGCAGCCGGACACCAACACCGAGTGCCCGGCGACATCGAGGTCCGCCCGCTGCAGCGCATGCCAAGCGACGCCGGCGGGCTCGAGGAGCGCACCGACCTCGAGCGGCATGCCCTCCGGCAGCGGGAAGCAGATGTTCTCCGGCACCGCGACGCGCTCGGCGAACGCGCCGTCGGCGTGCATCGCGATGATCTTCATGTTCAGGCAGTTGTGCCCGTTGCCGGTGCGGCACATGAAGCACTGCTCGCACGGGATGTGCGTCTCGAGCGCCACCCGGTCCCCCACCGCGAGTCGACTGACGTCGGAGCCCACCTCGATCACCGTGCCGGAGACCTCGTGCCCCAGGACGACCGGCAGGTCGAGGTTGAACGCCACCGCCGACGGTGTCCACTCGTACATCTCGCGGTCGGTGCCGCAGATCGACACCGCGCCGACGTGGAGCAGGACGTCACGGGGGCCGACCGTGGGCTCGGGGTGGTCCTCGACGAACTCGACGCCCGGCGCCGCGGTGGTCTTGACGATTGCCTTCATGGTGCTTGCTTCTTCCTTCGGTGGCTCAGGACTGGTTCGCGACGCGCGGGTCCACCACGGCGGTCGGCACGGCGGAGGTGACCTCGTCGACGTAGGCCCGCTCCTTCCGGCTCCACGTCTCACGGGTGAGGAGCACCGTGACGACGCCGACGACGCCGGCAGCGACGTAGAGGAGCGAGACGCCGCCCCAACCGATCGCTGCCGCGAGGGCGGTGGCGATGAACGGGATGAAGCCGGAGATCGCGGCGGCGAGCTGGTAGCCGATCGAGGCGCCCGAGGAGCGCGTGTCCGTGCTGAACAGCTCGCTGAACCAGGCGCCCTGGGTGCCGGCGAGCATGTCGTGGATGAGCGGCAGGCCGATGACGTAGACGAACACGATCAGGACCGGCACCTGCGAGTTGAGCATCAGGAACATCGGGAACCCGAACGCGATCGAGAGGATCGACCCGACCAGGTAGATCGGCTTCCGCCCGAACTTGTCGGTGAGGTCGCCCCAGAACAGGGAGGAGCCGACGCCGATCGCGGTCGCGATGCAGAGCCCGACGAGGCCGACCTCACGGAGGTCCGCGTCGAGACCGGAGATGTAGCTGAGGATGTAGGTGACGACGACGTAGAAGCCCGCGGACTCGACCAGGCGCAGGCCGATGACGCGGAGCAGGTTCCGCCAGTCGTCCTTGAGCACCTTGAGCAGCGGGTTCTTCGCGGTCTCGCCGCGGTCCTTGACGTCTTCGAACTCCGGGGACTCCGAGACCCTCGCCCGGATGATGAGGCCCGCGATGACGAGGACGGCGCTGGCGAGGAACGGCACCCGCCACGCCCACTCACCGCCGAGGTGCACGGAGAACAGGAAGACGATGTTCGCCAGGAACACCCCGGCCGGGTTCCCCGCGGTCGGGATCGCGGAGTAGCGGCCACGGTGTCGCCACGGCGCGTGCTCGTAGGCCATGAGGATCGCGCCGCCCCACTCGGCGCCGAACGCGACGCCCTGGATGACGCGCACCGCGACCAGGAGGATCGGGGCCAGGACGCCGACGGTCTGGTACGTCGGCAGCAGTCCGATCGCGAACGTCGCGAGTCCCATCACCAGCAACGCCGCGACGAGCACCGGCTTGCGGCCGATCTTGTCCCCGAGGTAGCCACCGATGATGCCGCCGAGCGGGCGCATCGCGAACCCGACGCCGAGCGTGGCGAACGAGAGCAGCGTCCCGACCAGCGGATCGGCGCCGGGGAAGAACGCGGTGCCGAAGTACAGCGCCGACGCGGTGCCGTACGCGAGGAAGTCGTAGTTCTCGACGCAGGTGCCGACCGCTGCGCCGATCGCCGCGGACTTCTTGTCCCGCGTTCCGTGGACGGCGCGCTGGCGCTGGACTTCAGTGAGGGCCATCGTCTTCTCCTTCGAAGAATGGGTACGTATTCACGGGGATGCTCCGAGCGACTGTATACGTAACCAAGTGACGCCCGCAAGCCGCGACATCGCTCGGCGCAGAAGCACCACGACGTGTGCTCCTTGCGCCAGCGCTCCCCTGCGGAGCAGGATGCCGGAGGTACCGCTGTGCCGTGATGATCGTCGAAGCCCAGGCCGACTTGTCTGCCGACCGATCACCGGCACCGCGTCGGAGGCATCGTCCATGACGACTGCGCGCTCGCTCCTGTCCTCGGTCCTCGGACCGTTCCGGTCGACCGGTGCCCGGTACGGCCGTGTCCTCGACCACCCCGGGGCGCTGGCGTTCTTCCTCCCCGCGGCCGTTGCGCGTCTCGGCGTCGCGATGACCGGGCTCGGGCTGCTGTTCTCGATCCAGCACGCGTCGGGATCGTTCGCGGTCGCAGGCGCTTCCACGGCCGGTTTCTCGATCGCGGAGGCCGTGGCGGGTCCGCAGGTCGCTCGCCTCGTGGACCGGTGGGGGCAGACGGTGACGGTCCCGGTGATCGTCGCCGCTCACGCTGCCGCGGTCGCTGCGGCCATCACCACCGCGGGGAGCGCACCGGTCCCGGTCACGCTCGCGGCCGTGATGGTCGCCGGTGCCGTGACGCCCCAGCCCGGAGCCCTGTCGGCGGCGCGGTGGTCGCACCTCCTGACGGATGGGCCGGCGCTCCGCGTCGCCTTCTCCCTCGAGGCGAACGTCAACGACGTCGTGTTCCTGTCCGGTCCGATCCTCGTGACCCTCGCCAGTACTTCCCTCGTCCCGTGGGCGGGTTCGGCCGCGGCCGCGACACTCGTCGCCCTCGGCTGCGGCACGCTGTCGCTGCAACCGCGCACCGCACCAGCGCCGCGTCGAGGTCGGGGACGCGGCCGGAACAGGACCCGGACCTCACTCCTCGCTCCGGACTTCCTCGCCGCACTCGGCGTCAACCTCGGGCTCGGGTGCTTCTTCGGCGCTGTTCCGCTCCTCGTCACCGCCGCGGCGAGCGCTCGCGGGATGCTGTCCCTCACCGGTCTCGTCCTCGCCGTCCCCAGCGCCGCGAGCATCATCGCGGGCCTCGTGTACGGGTCGATGCGTGCGACCCCGCGCCCCCAGGCGGCGCAGCTGGTCGCGACGCTCGTGCTCACGGTCGCCGTGCTCGTCGGCGTCGCCTGGCCCACGCTGCTCGGGCTGGCGATCATGCTGGCGATCGGCGGAACGGCGATCGCCCCGCTGCTCGCGTCGTCCTCCCAGATCGTGCAGGCGACGGTCGCCGGTTCAGCACTGACACAGGGGTTCACCTGGATCAACTCCGCCTCCGCGATCGGCATCGCGATGAGCGCATCGCTCGCCGGAGCACTGATCACGCATGGTGGGGTTCGAGCCGCGACCATGCCGCTCGTGGTCCTCGTGCTGGCCGCGGTGGCGTCCGCCGCGCTGTCGTTCCGGTACGCCCGGACCCGGAGTGCGTCGGATCC
Organism: Curtobacterium sp. MCBD17_013; assembly: GCF_003234565.1. Classification (GTDB taxonomy): domain Bacteria; phylum Actinomycetota; class Actinomycetes; order Actinomycetales; family Microbacteriaceae; genus Curtobacterium. Next base: position 40,300 of record NZ_QKTU01000009.1, read on the forward strand.
GTCGGCATGATCGATCCGCCACCAGGCGGCGCCAGCTGGGCCATCGGCGCGCCGTCTGCCGTCCTCGCTGGTACGAGGAGCGATGCCGCGCCGGCGAAGACGGGTGCGTTCATCGCGGTGTGCGCCAGATGGAGACACGGCTCTGCTGCCACCGGGCCTCCCGACCGGTGTCGGACCGCGCGTCGCCGATCCCCACCATGGGCGCCGGAATGGAGGGCCGTCCAGCCCGGGTGGATCCGGGATCACGGGTGATCTTCGTCACGGGTTGACTATGGGCGTGCCGACGACCGCTGAGATTCTCGACTTCGACGAGCCGCCCGTGCCGGCGGGAGCCAGCCCGTGGGTCGTCCCGCCGAAGGCCACCGTCATCAGTGTCGTCGACCCGGACCCTGAATGGCCGCAGCTCGCATCGACGGTGAGCAACCTGATCATCGATGCTCTCGACGTTCGCGCGCTCCGTGTCGAGCACGTCGGGTCCACGTCTGTTCCTGGGCTCGCGGCGAAACCGGTACTCGACCTGGACCTGACGGTCGCAGATCCCTCCGACGAACGTGTCTGGCTGCCGCGGTTGGAAGCAGCGGGCTTCGTCCTCACGGTGCGCGAGCCCTGGTGGCACGAGCATCGCCTCCTCCAGGGAGCCCCTGCAAGCAACCGGGCGCAGCGCCGGTTCCCGGGATCCCCGTGAACCTGCACGTCTTCGGGCCGGACAGTCCGGAGCTGGTCAAGCACGTGGTGTTCCGGAACTGGCTCCGACACGACACCGCGGATCGCGAACGCTACGGGACCGTCAAGCGTCAGGCCGCACAGCAGCCAGCGCAACGCATGTCGGACTACAACGCCCGTAAGGCCGCAGTCATCCGAGAGATCTACGAGCGCGCCCTCGCGGCCGCCGGCTTCATCGAAGGCGACTAGAGAGACCTGGCCCGCGCTGGCAACGCTCTCACAGCGGTGCGCGGAAGACGCGTCGTGATCACGCAGGACGCGCTCACCACTCGGACAGGCCACACCGGCGGAGCACCTCGTCCACGACGACATCGAGCGGCTGACTGGCATCGACGTGCACGCCATCGCGCGGCACGGTGCCGGTCGCATGGAGTGCGTGAACGAGGGCCCGCTCTTCCAGCCGGCCCGTCCCGGCCCATTCGTCATCGCCCCGCGCCTCCAGGCGTCGCTCGAGCGTTGCCCGATCGATCATCAGGACGAAGACGTCGTCGAAGACATCGATGAACGATTCGACGTTGCGCGATCCTCCGCAGAAGAAGGTGACCGGATCTGACTGGTCCGCCGCGATCGAGCGGACCCTCTGTACCTGCCAGATGTGGTGGTGGTGAACGGCTGTCCCGGTCACACCATCGACAGGCGCCCCTGTCTTCGGGTCACCCTGGTAAGCGAGTTCTCGATCGCCGTCGATCGCTGGGAAACCACGGCGACGCAGTTCGTGGCACACCGACGTCTTCCCTGTTCCAGAGACGCCTTCGACGAGGTAGTTCCGCTTCCCCACGAGGGCACGGTAGCCCTCGGCGATGGATCTCTGAAGCCCATCGGCTACTGGACACCAGAGGGTGGCCGGATGCTCGTATAGGTGTCCGGAGCGCGCGTTGAGCCGCAGGGTCGAACGTGTCGGAAGGGCGTCGACGCCAGGCGTACGATTTCTTGAAGTCGAGACGATTTGTCTCGACAAGCCTGGTGATCACCACCTAGCTCACCCTCGTCACTGTCGACAGGAGACCTTCATGTCCGATTCCACCGCACCCGACAGCCACACGAACGTGGTTCCGCAGTCCACGCAGGCTTCCACCTGGACTGAGCAGATCACTCCGGGTCGTTTCTCCGGCCAGACCGTCATCGTCACCGGGGCCGCGTCCGGCATCGGTCGTGCCACGGCGTCACGCGTTGCACGCGAAGGCGGGCGGGTCGTGGCCGTCGACATCACCGCCGACCGCCTCTCAGATCTGCTTGCGGAACTGCCCGACGCCGACATCGTGCCGGTGGGTGGCGACATCACCTCGCAGGCAGACGTCGACGCGATCGTCGCAGCCGCCGGTGGCCAGATCGACGCTCTCGCCAACGTCGCCGGCATCGCCGACGACTTCTCCCCCATCGACGAGACGAGCGACGCCGTCTGGGAGCGCGTGATGGGCGTCAACGTCACCGGCACTTTCAAGCTCACCCGAGCCGTGCTGCCCGTCATGCTCGAAGCCGGCAGCGGCTCCGTCGTCAACATCATCAGCGGCGCCGCGCTCCTCGGTAGCGGTTCAGGAGCGGCCTACACCGCGTCCAAGCACGCGGTCCTGGGCCTGACCCGCTCCGCAGCGTTCATGTATGCGCAGCGAGGACTGCGTGTCAACGCTGTCGCTCCGGGCGCGGTCGCCACGAACATCGGCTCCTCCTCGAAGCTCTCGGAGAAGGGCCAGGAGCGGTTGGCGCCGTTCTTCGCACTGCTACCGAGCATCGCGGCGCCCGCCGAGCTCGCTGCCTCGATCACGTTCTTGCTCAGCAAGGACGGTGTGAACATCAACGGTGCCGTCCTCTCCAGCGACGGCGGCGTCTCCGTTCAGTAGTCCGCACCACGGCTGGCCGCGCCGGCCGGAGTCGTGATGCCGCGAGGATGGCTGTATGGCCAAGAGCACAGGACGACTCCGCAATGAAGAGACACGCTTGGCGATCCTCGACGCGACACGCTCGGAGCTGGCCAGCCGTGGATGGGACACGCTGTCGTTCGAGCGAATCGCCGCGGTAGCTGGCGTCGGCAAACAAACCCTGTATCGATGGTGGCCGACGAAAGCGGCGCTGGTTTCGGAGATGGTCACCGCGGGCGGCATCCTCCCGGTAGGTCCCGTTGCCGTCTCCGATGACGTCCACGCCGACGTCACTGCGTGGATGCTGGCCGTCGCGCGTGTTTACGACGACCCCGATGCAGCCGCCGTACTCCAGGCCATCATCGCGGCTGTTGCCGAAGATGCTGACCTCTCCGCGAACTACGACGAACGGATCACGACTGCCGCCCGCACGCGGCTCGCGGAACGACTGCGACTGGCGGTGGAGGCTGGTGCGCTCCCCCCGGACCTCAGGATCGACACGGTCACGCAGGTCTTCCTGGCGATGGTCCTATGGTGCCTCGTCACCCGCCGCCCGCTCGATGGAACCCTCGTCGAAGATCTCGTCGCGGCAACGTTGCCGGTGCCTCCCGACGGGTACGCACTCACTTAGCCTGAGCAATCTCTGGGAGCCGCCGGTTCAGAAGGCCAATCCCCCCACGCTGTGAGGAGAGCTCCGCCTTCGAGAGTCTTGTATGAAGGTCTTGGATCAGGCTACTGCGGCTCGTACTGCGCGCCACGGCTGAGCATCGTGTATCGGAGTCGGGGGCACAGTTGGTCCATGGCGAGCAACGAGAGCCGTATCGACGTCGAAGGTGAAGTGGCCTTCATCGAGTTGGCGCTGCGAGCACGGGGCCTACAGGTCGATGCAGACGCCATCGAGCGAGTCCGCCGGGTGCTGCAAGGAGCGCTCTCTCGAGACCAGGCGAGGCGAGAAATCGTCGCCAAGTACGGCCGGCCTGCGTCCCGATAGCCGACCAACTACCGAACGTCTTCCCGCGTTGCCCTGCGACGGGGTTTCTCGTCTGGCTACTTCACCCACGGTCGTTGACCGCGCACCGCTCGAGCAGCGGGTCTGCTGATATCGCGCTCAGCAAGGCGGTTCGGGATCCTGAACGTTCAGCTCTGGTGCGGAGCCTTTCTCGGCGAACGCACGATCTGCTTCCGCTGCAAGGTAGGCGGTGATGTCGATGGGCTGGGTCGGGGGGAGATGGATGTCTTCGGGGCGGACGGGGTGCTGCATCAGCTGTCACTTTCGTTCTACGAGCAAAGGACGAAGGGCCCCGGTGTGCTCACCGGGGCCCTTCGGAGTGTCAGCCGACGAGGACTCGTGGCTGGTCGTGCGCGGCAGGTGTCGCGGCGTCGTGCTTGTCGAGGGCGTGGCCTTCGACATCGACGTCGGGGAGGACCTTGTCCAGCCACTTCGGGATCCACCAAGCGGAGCGACCCAGGAGGGACAACGCAGCCGGCATCAGGACCATGCGGACGATGAACGCGTCCGCGGCGACGCCGACGAGGAGCCCGAACGCGATCGAGGCGCCGATCGCGAACTCCCCGGTGGCGAACCCGCCGAAGACGACGATCATGATGCTCGCCGCAGCGACGAGGACGGGACCGGATCGGGAGAAGCCCTCGCGGATCGCCTGCTTGGGGTCACGGCCCTTGCGGTACATCTCCTGGATACGTGAGACGAGGAACACCTGGTAGTCCATCGCGAGTCCGAAGAGCACACCGACGAGCAGCAGCGGCAGGATGCTCAGCATCGGGTCGCCCTGCGGTGCTGGCAGGAAGTCCAGCCACCCCCACTGGAACACTGCGACGCTCGCCCCGAACGACGCGCCGACGGAGAGCAGGTATCCGAGGGTCGCGATCACGGGAATGAGCAGCGACCGGAACAGGACGATGAGCAGGATGATCGAGATGACGACGATGACGATGACGTACTTCACCAGCGCACGTGCGAGCTGGTCGTCGGAGTCGATGCCGATCGCGGTTTCACCGGTGACCTCGAGGTGCGTTCCGCTGATGGTGTCAGCGTCGTCGCGGATCTGGTGCACCAGGTCCTTGGTGGAGTCGTCGATCGGTCCCTCGGTCGGAATGACGGTGATACGTGCGTAGTCCCCGTCGGAACTGACCTGAGCGGGAACGACCTGCTGCACGCCGTCGAGACCGGTGAGTTCGTTCTCGATCGCGGCGGTCTTCGAGGTGATGTTGTCACCCTCAGCCAGGACGATCAGGGGGCTCTGGATGCCGCCGAACTTGTCGACGATGAGGTTGTAGGCGGTGCGTTCGGTGGACTCCGGGTCGGACCCGCCAGGGACGTTGGAGGCGGTCTTCATGCTGAGCATGGGGAGCGCGACGACGACCAGGACGAGGACGCCGCCCAGGAGAGACACGATCGGGCGCTTCACGACGAAGCTGCCCCACGAGCGGAGGACGCCGCGCTTCTGCGGGCCGTCGTCGGTGAAGAGTTCCCCGCGTTGCAGCGCTGCGCGCTGCTTTTTCGACAGCGCCTTGACGCCCATGAACCGCATCAGTGCCGGCAGCAGGGTGAGCGAGAGCAGGACGGCGACGGCGACCGCGAACGCTGCGGCGACACCCATCTCGGTGATGTAGCTGAGGTTTGCGACCATGAGCGCGACGAGCGCGACGACGACGGTCATGCCAGCGAAGACCACAGCGGTGCCGGCCGTACCGGTTGCGCGAGCGATCGCGTCGTCGACCCTCCGACCGGAACGGAGCTCGGTCTTGAAGCGGGACAGGATGAACAGGCTGTAGTCGATACCGACTGCCAGGCCGAGCATGGTTGCGAGGATGATCGCGTTGTCACCGATCGGGGTGAGTGCGCCGTAGGCGAGGACACCGATGAGGCCGACACCGACGCCGAAGACAGCGACGAGGAGATTGATGCCCGCAGCGAGCAGCGATCCGAACGTGATCGCGAGGATGACGAACGCGATGATGACGCCGGCGCCTTCACTCGGGCTGGTGGCCGGGGCGCCGAGGGGCACGAGGTTCCCGCCGAGCTCGACACCGAGCCCCGGAGGGGCGTTCTCCTGCAGCTCGAGGGCTGCGTCGTAGTACTTCGTCTCCTGCTTCTTCGTCAGGTCGCCGTAGGTCATCGTGGCGACGGCCACCGTGCGGTCCTTGGAGATGTAGGGCTGTTCCGCGTTCAGTGGGTCGCTGACGGACTTGACGCCGTCGACCGTCCGAGCCTTCGCGAGGAACGACTCGAGCTGCTTCGCAGTCGTCGCGTCCGTGACGTTGCCGGACTTCGGTTGGAACACCAGCTGCAGGGACGCGGTGTCCGAGGCAGTCTTGGAAGGGAATTCCTTGTTCATCCGCTCCAACGCTTGGGAGGCCTTGGTGTCGGGGATGCTCGTGGTCGCGGCACCCTTGTCGATGCCGCTGCCGACGATGAAGATGCCGATCAGCACGGCCATGATCAGGAGCCACGCTCCGATCACCAGCCATCGGAACCGGGCGCTGAAGCGCCCGAGGTGGGACAGGAACGTGGACATGCGGTTTCCTTCGTCGTCGTGGTTGCGATGTGCGAACAACGTCAACGATCCCGATCCGAGCGCTTCGACACGGCCTCCTTTCGCACCGTTCGGGCTACTCCATTTGCAGTAGATCCCGCCCTTTCCTTGCACAACCAGTAGGCGCGACATCGGCGGGCCGACGCTCATTGAGCGGCGGCCGGTTCCGAAGGGTGGGGGTCAGATCAGGCGACGAAGCGGACCTCCCGCTCTGAGGCACAGCACCGCTACCCGTCGAAGTCGCCAGCGGACGGTGCTGCGATTCTCGTGGTCATCGTCGTCCTTCCGAGCCAGTGTGTGCGCCAGCCCATCTGGGTGGAGTGATCGGGTCAGGAGTTGGTGACGGCGAGCTCGGGCGCGAGGACTTCGTCGATCGAGGTCTGCCGCCATTCCCGGAGCAGGCGGTGGAACCGGACGGGCCCGGGGCTGTACCCGCCGCCCCCACGCTTCCGGGTGCCCTCGCCGTTGTAGTAACCGGGCGTGCACTCCGCCAGGAACGCCGCGTTGTCCACCTCCACCTCGTGGATCGTCGCCAACCACCGGTCTTCGGCTTCGACGGTGGGCTCGACCTGCCGTGCGCCCTCGTCGCGAGCGTGCTCCAGGATCGCGGCGATGTGCGTGGCCTGCTCCTGCAGGATGTGCACGAAGTTCACAGAGTTCGCGTTCTGCAGCGCTCCGAGGTGGAAGAGGTTCGGGAAGCCGTGCGACACGAATCCGTGCAGTGTCCGGGGACCTCGTGCCCACGCTTCGAGCAGTTTCGTTCCGTCCCGGCCGTGCACCGGCAGTGTTCCGGAGATGACGCCCGAGACGCCGGTCTCGAACCCGGTGGCGAAAACGACGGCGTCGACCTCGTACTCCGTGTCGCCGACCACCACACCGGTCTCGGTCATGGCGGTGATTCCCCCGGTGTCGGCGGTGTCGACCAGGGTCACGTTCGGCCGGTTGAAGGCCTGCAGGTACTTGTCACTGAACGTCGGCCGCTTGCACATGTACCGGTACCAGGGCTTGAGGATCTCTGCGGTCGCCGGATCCGTGACGACGGCATCGACGCGTGCACGGATCTGGTCCATCTTGCGGGCGTCCGCGATCTCGATCAGCCGGTCGCGTTCCTCCGGGTCGAGCGTGTCCTCCGTCTGCCCGGTCAGCATCGTGCGTTGCAGCGCTGCGGTGGAGGTCCAGCCGTCCTGAATCAGGTCCACCTCGGTCTCTTCGCCGGAGACGACCGCGAGGAAGTTCTCCATGCGTTCCTGCTGCCATCCGGTCGGGAGGCCCGTGGTCCAGTCCGCGGGCAGATCGCGATTGTCGCGGACGTCCACACTCGACGGGGTCCGCTGGAAAACGGTGAGGTGCGCAGCGTCCTCGGCGACGAGGGGGATCACCTGGATGCCCGTCGCACCGGTCCCGACCACCGCGACGCGCTTGTCGGCAAGGCCGGTCATCCCCCCGGCCTGGTCACCACCGGTGTAGCCGTAGTCCCACCGACTCGTGTGGAACGTGTGTCCCCTGAAGTTCTCCATCCCGGGGATCGCGGGGAGCTTGGGCTGAGATAGCGACCCGGAGGAGACGATGACGTACCGTGCGCGCATCGTGTCGCCGCGGTCGGTCCGGACTGCCCAGTCCGCGGTGTCGTCGTCCCAGCGGAGGTCGGTGACCCGGGTGTGGAAGAGCACGTCGTCGTACAGGTCAAAGTGCCTCGCCATCGCCATCGCGTGCCGGCGGATCTCCTCGCCGGGCGCGTACCGGCGAGTGGGGACGGTTCCGACTTCCTCGAGCAGCGGCATGTACACCGAGGCTTCAATGTCGCAGTGGATACCCGGGTACCGGTTCCAGTACCAGGTACCGCCGAAGTCGCCGCCCTCCTCGGTCATGCGGATGTCCGTGAAGCCCGCCTGGCGCAGCCGCGCCCCGGTCAGGAGTCCGCCGAAACCGCCGCCCACGATGAGCACCTCGACGCGGTCGGTCTTCGCCGGACGATCCGAACGGCGCGTGTACGGGTCCGTCGCCCAGTACCCGTACGCGCCGCGCATGCCCTGGTACTGCCGGAGCCCGTCAGGACGGATGCGTCGGTCGCGTTCGACCCGGTACCGGGCGCGCAACGCCTCCAGGTCCGCTTCGCGCATGCTGCTGTCCGTGGCGATGTCCGTCATCGTGCTCCTTGAGATGGGCGGGGCGGCAACAGCTGTTGCCGCCCCAGCGAGTCAATCGCCGTACCCGTTTTAACTCAATCGCTTGATTTACACTCGCGGGAGATTTCCACCTACCGCGAAGGGGGTCCCCCGAAGGGTGGACCAGGCTCAGGATGGCGACTGCCCGGCAGCGCGCGGAGACGTCACCGCCTCGGCCAGCCACAAGGACGACACGACGTCGATCAGAGAGTCCGCCACGGCGGACCAGTTCGGCCAGATGCGGGCACCGCCTCGCTCCAGCGCGCGTTCGTGTTCCGCGATCACCTGCGTCAGGAGGATTCGGCCCATCGTCATCCGCTCAACACGCACCGGCGCTGGGAGGTCCGGGAGGCAGCGCTGGATGCCATGCGCGATGCGCATGAGGCCCGGTGCTTCTCGAGCTTCGTCCATCGCGATGTCAGCCCAGGCGGGATCCGTCGCGACCTGCGCGCTGAACCGGCCGTACCAGGTCGGTGATCCCAGGGACTCGAGATGGGTGGTCGTCGGACGCACGAAACAGGCGATCCAGTCGCGGATGTCGTTCCGCCCCTCGACTCGCTGCAGTTCGGCAAGTCGGAGCGCGTTGATGGCGTGCTGGTGCCGGGCGAGGATCGCGCGGATGAGATCTGCTTTGCCTCCGAAGTGGTACCCGACCGCCGCGGTGTTCCCCTGCCCGGCGGCCTCTCCGATCTGCCGTCCTGACACGTGTGCGATGCCGTACTCACCGAAGAGCTGCTCGGCCGCCGTGAGGATCGCGTCCCTGGTTGCAGCCACACGTGACGCTCGGGTCCTCTGCTGGGCATCAGTCATGGCGGCTCCTCCCGTTCCCAGGAGCCTAACGACCGTCCATGGTCCCGAAGGGCTTCCCGAACGGTCATTGCGTCCGCGTGATGCGCGCGGCCGGGTCAGGCGAGAAGGCCGGCCTGGTAGGCGTACGCGACCAGTTGGGCCCGGTCACGGGCGCCGACCTTCGCCATCGCACGGCTCGCGTGGGTCTTCACCGTGAACGGTGAGACGAACAGCTCTGAGGCGATGGTGTCGTTGTCGTGCCCCGCCGCGATGCTGAGGACCACGTCGCGCTCGCGGGCGGTCAAAGCGAGGAACCGGTCGGCGAGGTCGGCGTCGATGACGCGGCCCGGGCTGTCGGTGACGTGCCCGATGAGCGCGGCAGAGGCTGCTGCGGACAGGGCACCTCCCCCGGCGATGACTTCCTGCAGACTGACGATGAGCTCGGCTGGTGCGACGCCCTTGCCGAGGAACCCGTTCGCGCCGGCCCGGAGCGCGGCGAGGACGGTGTCGTCGTGCTCGAAGGTGGTCAGCACGACGATGCGGGTCTGCTCGGACGGGATCCGCTCCCGGATCCGTCGCGTCGTTTCGACGCCGTCGATCCCGGGCATGCGGACGTCCATGAGGATGAGATCGACGTCGTGATCGTTGAGGAAGGTGAGGGCGGCGAACCCGTCCGCTGCTTCACCGACGACGGTGAAGTCCGGGTGCGCGTCGATGATGGTGCGCAGTCCGAGCCGGATCATCTCTTGGTCATCGACCAACAGCACGTGTGTCACGAGCTGGCTCCTTCGTTCCATGGGATTCGTGCTGTGACGGTAAAGACATCCTCGTCGGTGCCAAGCTGCAGGGTTCCGCCGGCGGACTCAACGCGTTCGCGCATGCCGATGAGTCCATATCCGCTGCCGTGTGCGGTCGGCGGCGTGGACGCGACCGGGTTCGTGACGCTGATCACCACATCAGCCTCGTCCGTCAGCACCGTCAGCGCGGCCTCACCGGTGCCGTACCGGTGGGCGTTCGTCAACGCTTCTTGCGCCACGCGGAACACCGTCACCCCGACGGCCTCGTGCACCCGGCGAGCTTGGTCGGTGATTTGCGCGTCGATCGATAGGCCAGCGTCCTGGAACGAGGCGGCCAGCTCGTCGATCGTCGACAGGCCGGGTGTCGGTCGGCGCGCGTCGTCGTGGTCGGCGTCGTCGCTGCGGAGCATCGCCAGCGTGCGTTGCGTGTCGCTGAGGATCGACTGCACGGCGGTGCGCGCCGCGACCAGCGATCGCTGGGTCGCGGCGTCGTCGCGGCCGGCGGTGACTTCGACCGCGCCGATGTGCATGCTCACGACGGCGACCTGGTGGCCGACGATGTCGTGCAGGTCGCGGGCGATGCGGACCCGCTCTTCGGCCACTCGCCGTTCGGCTTCGGCCTCCCGTGTCGCGATCGCGTCGCGGGTGCGCTGCTCGAGGGACTCCCAGTACTGTCGCTGCAGCCGAAGTGCCGCGCCCACGGCACCACCGGCGACGACGGCGACGATGACCGCGACGGCGTCGAGACCGACCGCGCGGCCCGCGGAGAGGAAGCTGGCGAGTCCGAAGATGACGGCCATCGCCAGCGCTGTGATCCCGATGCTGCGCGTGGGCGGCAAGCCGCGCAAGGTGAGTGCGAACAGGACGAACACCACGACGGTGCACTCGCCGATCGGCTCCCGCCCTCCGACGATCACCACGACGACGCCCGCCATCGTCAACGTGAGTCCGACCTGCGGTAGACGGGCGGCGACGAGCGCGCCGGCGAGGGTCACGAGTGCGCCGATGCCGGCGAGCAGACCGCCGCCGTTGGTGACGATGACGACCAGTTCCACGATCATCGCGGTCACGCTCACCCAGAGCGGGAGGCGCTCGAGCACGGGTTGCGTGCGCAGCCACAGCGGGCGCGGCGTCGCGGGCCCGCCGGGCGTCGGAACGGTCATCCCCTGAGTCTGGGGTAGGCCGGTGCCGGTCGTGTACTCCATCTGCATCAGGTCCTCGGTTCTGGGGAACGACGCCGACGGGTGTCGCTGCGGTGATGCTGGTCCCCATAGCCGCACCGATGGAAGGACACCTCATGACCACGCTTCTTCCCGCTCGCCCCGCCCGGACGGCGATGTTCATCTCGACGCCGGCGGAGCTCGACGACGAATCTGACCAGCGGGACCACACCTCTCGTGCTCGGACGATCGCACGGGTCCCGTTGCTGCCGGTATGGGCGGCGATCGCTGCCACGAGCGCCGTGTTGCGGTTTGCCGGCTTCATGGTGCTGGCCGCTTCGATGCTCCTTCAGAGCGCAGCGCGGGGCATCATTTCCCGGTGACGGCTCCGCCGGGCCTTGCAACCGCCTGCAGCGTGGCTCAGCGGAGGTGTTCGAGTAGGTGCGCGGTGAACGCGGCCATGAGCGTGTCGAGGGTCGCTTTCGGCGTGGAGCTTGCGTAGTAGAAGTCGTGGTCGACGTCGTCGAACCGTCGGGTCTCGACCGGCGCGCCGACGGCTACCGCTCGTGCGGTGAACTCCTCGATGGAGGGGCGCAGCGTGTCGTGCTCCGCGGTGACGACCAGGGTCGGTGGCAGTGCCCGGAGCTCGGCGTCGGAGAGGAAGCTGGGCGAGACGAGGGGATCTTTCCGGTCGGTGTCCTCCAGCGGGTAGGCCGTGTCGACCATCTCGAGCATCCCGGCGTTCACGAACGGCTTCTCGATCAGCAAGGTCGCTTCGGCGGGCGGGATCGACAGGTCCACGGCGGGCACGATGAGGGCGGCAGCGCGAACAGCGGGGCCGTGCTCGCGGGTGGTCTGCGTGAGGGTGCCGAGGGCGAGGTTCCCCCCGGCGCTGCTGCCAGTCACCGCGATCCGGGTGCCGTCCCATCCCATGGTGTCCCCAGAGCGGGCGACCCACCTGAGCACGTCGAAGCACTCCTCCAACGCCTGTGGGAACCGGGCTTTGGGAGCTGTGCTGTAGTCGACGTTGACGACGACTGTGCCGACTTCGCCCGCGATCCCTCGAGCGAGGTGGTTGTCCTGCAGCGGGTTCCCGATCACGAACCCACCACCATGGGTGTTGATGACCACCGGCGGGGTGGCACCGTTGGCGGCGAGCGGGGCGTCCGCGGGAGGCCGTGTGATGTAGCAGCGGACTGACCCGTGACGGGTGGGGATGTGCACGATCTCGTTGTCCGGAATCGCTCGGGAGGTCAACTCCACCTTCGGCGCCCGGATGATTCGTGTGACGAGCGTTGACATCGCCCAGGTGCGGACGCGCATGCCGAGAGGGGCGGCCATGATGGTCTCTTTCTGTGGCGTGGCTACTGGTGCAGGCGTGCGGGTCGAGCGTGTTCGTCGGTGCCTATCGCGGGCCGGGGATGGAGGAAGGAGCCGCCGCTGACGGCCCCTCCTTCTGTCCGGCTACTTGTCGCGACGGGTCCCGGCTTGAACGGAGTCCGAGCCTGAGGGGGCTGCGGCTGCGGCCGGCTGGCCGGCTGCAGCGGCGTCCTGTCGCGCCTTCTCGAGTTCATCGGCTTCTGCGCCGCCGATCGCTTCGCCGCGGGCCACCATGCCGGCCGTGTCGGAGAGCTTGATCTGCGGCAGGAACAGCGCGAGGAGGAACGCGGCGGCGATGAACGGCAGCAGGTACCAGAACACCGGCGCGAGGGAGTCGGCGTACGCGTTCACGATGCCGTTCTGCACCGCCTCGGGAAGCTTCGCCACGGTCGCGGGGTCGATGCTGCCCGCCGAGGACGCCGCATCAGTCGCGGAACCGCCGGCGCCGCGGAACACGTCCGTCAGCGAGGTGGTCAAACGTGCGGTGAACAGTGCACCGAAGACGGCGGTGCCGAGGGAGGCGCCGACCTCGCGGAAGTAGTTGTTCGTCGAGGTGGCGGTGCCGACCTGCTCGGCGGGTACGGCGTTCTGTGCGACGAGGACCACGACCTGCATGATGAGGCCGAGGCCGGCGCCGAAGACGAACAGGTAGACGCAGATCAGCCAGATCGGGGTGTCCGCAGCCAGCTGCGTCAAGCACAGCATCGCGGCGGCGACGAGGATCGTGCCGACGATCGGGAACATCCGGTAGCGGCCGGTCTTCGTGATGAGGTTGCCGGATACGACGGAGGTGCCGATGAGGCCGACCATCATCGGGAGCATGAGAAGCCCCGAGACTGCGGCCGAGGTGCCGGACGCCATCTGCAGGAACGTGGGAACGAACCCGATGGCGGCGAACATGCCGATGCCGAGCACGAGGCCGATGCCGGTCGCGAGCAGGAAGGTACGGTTGCGGAAGAACGACATCGGGAGCACCGGGTCCTCGACGCGGGACTCGACGAGCACGAGGAGGGCCGCGGCGACGACGAGGCCGGCGAACCAGGCCCAGGTCTCGGGGGCGTCCCAGCCGTGGTCCTTGTTGCCGCCGAACTCGGAGAAGAACACCAGGCAGGTGGTGGCGGCGGACATGAGGAGCACGCCGAGGACGTCGATCTTCTTCTCGGCCTTCTTGGTCGGCAGGGTGAGTGCGAACCAGGCGATGAAGAACGCGGCGATCCCGACGGGGATGTTGATGTAGAACGCCCAGTTCCAGGTGAGGTGGTCGACGAAGAACCCACCGAGCAGCGGGCCGCCGATCGCGGACAGGCCGAAGATCGCACCGAGCGGGCCGAGGTACTTGCCGCGCTGCGACGCGGGCACGATGTCCGCGATGATCGCCTGCGACAGGATCATCAGACCACCTCCACCGAGGCCCTGCACCGCACGCCACACGATCAGCTGTGTGAAGTCGCCGGCGAACGCGCAGCCGGCCGATGCGATGGTGAACAGCGCGATGGCGATGAGGAACAGGTTCCGCCGTCCGAGGACGTCGCCGAACTTGCCGTAGATCGGCATCACGATCGTGGAGGCCAGCAGGTAGCCCGTGGTCAGCCACGCCTGGTGCGCGACACCGCCGAGCTCGCCCACGATGGTGGGCATCGCCGTGGACACGATGGTCTGGTCGAGGCTCGACAGCAGCATGCCCGCGATGAGCGCCGAGAAGATGGTCCAGATGCGGCGCTGGGTGAGCAGAAGTGGCCCGTCGGACCGTCCTGCCCGTTTCGCGCTCTTGGTCGAGCTCATGGGGTGTGCTCCAGTTCGTTGATCGAGTGTGCCGCCGAGAGCGGCGCACTGCTGGCCGGGACAGCGGGGCTGTCCGAGTTCGCCATCGCTGTGACAAGGCGGAAGTTGGTGCGGAGGATGTCCTCGAAGGGCGGCCCGTCGTCATCGGCGAAGAACCGCCACGCGGTCGCTTTGAGCAGTGCGCCGATGATCTCGGCAACGAGCCGCCCGCGGTCGTCGGCCGGGTCTGTCCATCCGAATCGGGAGCGCATGGCGTCGCCGACGAGGTTCATCTGCCGGTCGGTCGCGGTGACGAATCGCGCCACGAGGGAGGGCTCGCGTTCCAGGACGTCCCGCATGAGGGCTTCTTCGCCGCGGTCGAGGCCGACGACATGGAGATGTTCGATCGCCAGTGCGACCGCCGCTTCGAAGGGAGCGAGGTCGGGGTCGACCGCCGCTCCCGCAGCGAAGGTGGCAAGCAGGTCGTCTTCGACGCCGAGCTCGATCCCGAGCACGACGTCTTCCTTCGACGCGAAGTGGTTGAAGAACGTCCGGCGGGACACACCAACTTCTTCGCAGAGCTGCTCGATGGTGAACCCGTTCAGGCCGTCCGCGATCGTCCGGCGACGGGCCGTGGCGATCATGCGACGGCGAAGCAGTCGCGTGCGCTCAGATGTGTTCACACTCTGCAGTGTTGCACTTTGCGAGGCACAGTGCAACTACTTGAAGGTGGAGGTGCAGACCTCGCTGGCCGTGCGGCATGGATGCGACAACGCTCCGTGGTACGGACGGAAGTATCCGGCACCACGGAGCGTCGTGGATCGCGGGTGGATCAGGCCGTGTGGAAGCGGCGGAAGGCTTCCTCGAGCGTCTCGGTCGGGTGACCGATCAGCGTGGAGAGGACCGTCGAGGGTCCGTCGAGCGCGCCGTCGGCGACGGCGGCGTCGAGGCCGACGAGGAACCCGATCGTGCCTTCGTCGAGACCTGCAGCGACGAGTGCCTCCTGGTGCTCCTCCGACGAGACGCCGGCGTACGCGACGTCGCGTCCGAGGACACGGCTGGCGGTGGCGGCGAACTCGGCGCCGTCCCAGGCGGTGTCGCCGGCGAGCTCGAGTGTCTCGCCGCGATGCGCGTCCGTTGCGGCGACGACGGCTGCCGCTTCGGCGTAGTCGGAGCGGGAGGCCGAGGCGATCCGGCCGGTGCCGCTGCTGGCGAGCCACTGGCTGGTCGCGGCGATCTGGGCGAACGCCTGCTCGTAGTTCTCGTTGTACCAGTTGTTCCGGAGCACGGTCGCGGTGACGGGTGAGGCCGCGAGGAGGTCCTCGGTGGCCTTGTGCTCGGGTGCGACGAACAGCGTCGACGTGTCGGCGCGGGGAGCGCTGGTGTAGACGATGTGCTGCACGCCGGCCTGTTCCGCGGCGCGGATGGCGTTGGTGTGCTGCGGGACACGCTGGCCCACCTCGCTGCCGGAGACGAGCACCAGGGTATCGATGCCGTGGAACGCGGCCTGGAGGGCGTCCGGGTCGGTGTAGTCGGCGACTGCGGTGCGGACATCGTGGTCGAGGAACAGTGTCGAGAGGCGGTCGGCGTTGCGGCCGACCGCGACGACGTCATCGGCAGCGAGGCCGCGGGCGAGGAGGTGCTCGACGATCAGGCGGCCGAGTTGACCGGTCGCGCCAGTGACGGCGATCGTCACTTGATGACCCCGAGACCGTCGGTCCATCCGATCTGCTCGGAGACGGCCAGGCCCATCTGAAGGTAGCCGATGCCCTCGAGCTCGTGGGCGCGGGCGAGGGGGCCGGCGTCGTACGCGTCGAGGCCACCGGCGGTGATCGCTTCGCGGAGGGCGGCCTTCGCGTCGGCGTCGTCGCCGGCGATGAGCACGGCGGTCTTCTTGCCGCCGACGCTCTTCGCGGCCAGCGCGCCGGCGAAGTTGGTGTTGAACGCCTTGACGACGTGGGACTCGGGCAGGCGGGCGGCGAGGTCCGCGGCGCCGCTGCCGGCGTCGAAGGCGACGGGCTGGAAGGTGGCGAAGTCGACGGTGTTGGTGATGTCGACGACGGTCTTGCCGCCGAGGGCGGCCTTGTACTTGTCGGCGATCTCGGGGAGGGCCGCGTACGGGACGGCGAGGACGACGATGTCGCCGGCGAAGGAGGTGGGCTCGTCGGAGTGCTTGATGGACTCGACGGTGGCGCCGCCGTCGGAGAAGACGGAGGCGATCGCGGTGCCCATGTTGCCGGTACCGAGGATGCTGATGCTGGTCATGATGTGTGCTCCTGTTTCAGAGGTGGTGCGGTTGGAGAGGGTGAGTTCAGAGGGCGATGAAGCCGAGGATCGCGCTGACGATCGAGAGGATCATCAGGACGATCGGCGCCGCCGGAGATTCCTTGCGGCGCAGGTGGACGACCACGGCGCCGAGCATGAGGACCGCGAGGAGGATCGCAGCGATCGGGGTGAGGATCGGCGCGATGTCGAGCAGCAGCGGCAGGATCAGACCGATCGCTCCGAGAACCTCGGCGAGGCCGATGAGCTTGACGTGGCTGCTGGCGAAGTCGGCCGCCCAGCCCATCCCGCTGCTGGCGAGGGCCTCGGTCGGGCGTGCCAGCTTCATCAGGCCGGCTCCGAGGAACGCGAGCGCCAGGAGGCCATTGATGATCCAGAGTGCGATGAGCATGATCTTCCTTGTGCTTGAACGTTGAAGTAACGAGAGCGACAGTACACACCATTTTGTTGAACAGTCAAGTTTTTTCTGCGACGATGTGTGCATGGACGAACCGCGCTGGCTCAACAAGACCGAGGCGGCAGCCTGGATGGATCTCCTTGCGATCATCGAGCTGCTGCCTTCGGCCCTCGACGCTCAGCTCAAGCGTGACTTCGGGATGACCCGCTTCGAGTACAACGTTCTCTCGATGCTGAGCGAGTCGCCCGATGACAGCGCCCCGATGAGCAGCCTCGCCTTCCTCACCAACGGCTCACTCTCCCGTCTGTCGCACGCGGTGACGAAGCTCGAGAAGCGTGGGTGGGTGCGTCGCGTGCCGTCCGAGACGGACAAGCGCTCGCTCGTGGCCACCCTGACGGCGGACGGACGAGCGCTCATCGAGCGAGCGGCTCCGCATCACGTCGAGGAGGCTCGACGTGCGTTCTTCGACGCGATCTCGCCTGAGCGGGTCGGCGATCTCGCCGAGATCCTGCGGCCGATCGCCGCGAACCTCTTGACGCCGGACGCCGACTGCGGGTCGACGGTGCGCGCCGCTGCGCCGGCGGCTCACGACTGACCGTCGGCTCTCCAGACCGAAGACTCCACAGACCCCGACCGCTCGGACTGGCACCCGTCAGTCCGTCGCTCCGCCGTGCCCGCTCATCCGATGCGGCCGCCTCTCAGAACGGAAACTCCCATGAGCACGATCGACACGACAACCCGCCGCCCGAGCCGCCTCCGCGGGGTGCTCGTCGCGACTGTCCTCGCCGCCGTCATCGGCAGCATCGCCAACGCGATCATCGCCGTCAGCGCCCTCGCGGCCGGTGCTGACCCTGCAGTGCAGGGCCTGACGCCGCCGGCCTACATCACCTTCACCGTCGTCGGGGTCCTGATCGGCGCGATTGGGTGGGCGCTTATCAGCCGCGCGCGTTCGGCTGGCCGCGTGCTCGCGATCCTCGTCCCTGTCGTACTGGTGCTGTCCCTCATCCCCGACGTGCTCCTCGCCGTCAGTGGTGGCTCCGCTGCGATGACCGCGGGAGTGGCGCTCGGCATCATGCACCTCGTGACCACTGCGATTGCGGTGCCGATCTACCGCGTGTTCCTCCCGATCGCACGCTGAGTCCTCCTCCCGCCCGCCAGCTGACGACGCTTTCGTCGCCCAGCTGGCGGGCGTTCTGCATCCAGGCCCGCTCCTGCCGCGTCGAGCCTTCAAGAACGATGTGCAGCGAGTTGTTGACAGTTCAACCAAACGGCGTACAGTGGTCCTCGTTACTTGATAGTTCAAGTAATCCCTGGTTCCGGCAGCAGCAGCTCGTGCGGCCAGGATCCACGCCGACGTCGAACTCTGCAGGAGCAGCAATGAATCCCCTCGACACTTCTTCGGACCCGCGCCCCGCCCCGAACGCTGCCGCGCCCGGCACGCCGGACCGTGAGGTCGCGGAGTTCGGCGCCGTGCACCTCGAGGTCACCGACCTCGGTCGTTCCACCGCGTTCTGGACCGATGTCATCGGTCTCGTCCTGCGGTCCGAGTCCCAGGACCAGGTCGAGCTCGGTACGAAGGCACGGACGCTCGTCACCCTGCACCCGGGCGCCCAGACCGGGTTCCTGCAGGGCCACAGCGGGCTCTACCACCTCGCCGTGCACCCGCCGACAGAAGCCGACTTCGCACGGATCCTGCTCCGCCTCATCCGGGTCGGCTGGCAGATCTCCCCCACCGACCACATCATGTCGAAGGCGATCTACCTCCTCGACCCGGACGGCATCACCGTCGAGATCACCCTCGAGACGCCGGAACGTCTCCGCGGATTCCACTTCGACGACAACGGCCCGTACGTGCTCCGCCAAGACGGCAGCCGCTCCAACGGTCGCGAACCGCTCGACGTTCGCACCGTCCTGAACGCTCTGCCCGACGACGACACGACCCTCCCCATGCCGGAGGGCACGAAGATCGGCCACGTCCACCTGTACGTCGGGGACCTCGAAGCCGCCTACGGCTTCTACCGCACGTTCGGGTTCAACCAGGCTGTCTGGGCACCCCGCTTCCACATGGGCGACCTCGGTGGAGGCGGCGCGTTCAACCACCGCATCGCGGTGAACACCTGGCAAGGCATCGGCGCACCACAATCCCCCGCAGGGACCGCCCGCATGCGCGCCTTCACCCTCCGCCTCGACACCCACGAGCGCCTCGACCATGTCCTCGGCACCGTCGACGGACCCATCGAGGAATCCGACGCCGGCTTCCTCGTCCGAGACCCCAGCCTGAACACGCTGCTGCTCTCCGCCAACTAACCACCGCCCCAACCCGGGCACACAACCCCACTCACGTTCCGTGAGCGGCCACTTTCAGCCGAAGGACAAGTCCATGAGCACCACCGACGACAACAAGACCATCGCCCGCACCTTCTACGACGCCTACAACGGCGGCGACCTGCAGGGCGCGTTCGACACCTACATCGCCCAGGATCTCCTCAACCACACCAACGGCGGCGCGATGAACCGTGACATGTGGATGGGTTCCGACCTCGCCGCGAAGACCGCGGTCCCCGACCAGACCATGACGATCCTCGGCCAGGCTGCCGACGGCGACACCGTCTACACCCACTGGGTCCTCGAGGGCACCTTCAGCAACGGTGACCTGTTCGGCATCCCCGCCAACGGCAATGCGACCCGCCTCGAAGCCGTCGCCGTCGACGTCATTCGCGACGGCCAGATCGTCGAGCACAACGCCATCGGCGACTTCACCGCTTTCATGAGCCAGCTCACCGCTCAGTAAGCACCGCCCACGAGCTGATGCAATAGCCGAATCACTCCACAGTCGGCGAAAGCGAAAGACTCGCCGGCGGGATCGCACCGGATGGGCCGGGGTCGCGTGCAGCTCCCCCGGCTCATCCGGCCACCTTCGACTCCGCTAGCTGTTTCAGTAGCCGATGCTTCTCCGAGGCATCCTTGGTCCCCTCTACGCTGACGGGGCATGCAGAGCACCGCGACTCATCAGGTTCCGATGGGCGGGCCGCTCACCGCCACCCGCTCCCAGGCTGGACACGCGTCTCTTCATGGGGTTCGGACAACTGTGCGCGATTTGCGCCCGCGCGCCCTACCGGAGGCGCCGAGTGGTGTTGCCTTAGGGTCTGCACATGGGCAAGGTTGACGACTTCTTGAGCGAGCACCTTCACGGTCTTGCCGGTCCCTACCTCTTCGTCGGCGCAGGCCTTTCTAGGCGGTATGCGGGCCTTGGGGACTGGAAAGGGCTATTGACGCACTTTTCCGAGCTCACTGGTCATCCCTTCGCCTACTACCTTGGTGCCGCGGGCGGAGATTTCCCGACGGCAGCGACGCTCATCGCGGACGCCTTCTATGACTCCTGGTGGTCTGACGCCGCGTTCGCATCGTCCGTCGATGAGTGGCGAGATTCGGTAACGACCCGTGCTTCGCCACTCAAGTTTGAAGTAGCCAAATACGTGAGGTCGGCGCTCGAAGACTTCGCGCCGCCCGTAGACCTTCTTCACGAGTTCGAGCTATTCAAAGACTCCGTTGTCGACGGTGTGATCACGACGAACTTCGACTCCCTACTCGAGCGAGTATTTCCAGACTTCCGGCCATACATCGGTCAAGATGAACTTGTGTTCTCTGACACGCAAGGTATTGCGGAGATCTACTACATTCATGGAGGCGAAAAGCACCCCGATTCATTGGTGCTTACTGCGGAGGATTACGAGGATTACAACGCGCGGAACGCGTATTTAGCTGCGAAGCTAGCAACTATATTCGTCGAGCATCCCGTTATATTCCTTGGGTACAGTCTAGGTGATTCGAACATTCAGTCGTTGTTGGATTCACTGATCACTGGTCTTCGCCCGGAGAACGTCTCGAAGTTGCAGGATCGACTCATTTTCGTCGAGTGGGTGCCCGACCAGCCGGCAGACGTGAGCTCCACCGTGATGAATGTGAACGGGGTGTCTCTCCCGATCATCCGCGCAACGGTGCCAGACTTCCTGGAAGTGTTCAGCGCCCTCGGGCATCGCGAGCGAGCTATGCCAGCGCGCATCCTTCGGCTGCTCAAGGAGCAAGTGTTCGAGCTTGTGCAGAGCAATGATCCAGACGGGCGGCTTGTTGCCGTCTCCGACATAGACGACTCTAGCGCCAGCGGGTTGGACGTCGTTTTTGGCGTCGGAGCGAAGATGACGGCAGTTGGCATCGTCGGACTCACCCGTCAGGACCTTTTCGACGACGTTCTACAGAGCCCTGCTCGAGATTTGCCTGCGGATCTGGTCATCTCCAAGGTGTATCCCAAGCTGCCAATCACGACGTACGTGCCTGTCTTTAAGTATCTCGTCGAGGCTGGTCTATGGACGGCTGGCTCATGGCAAGGAGGCTCTGCACTAGAGACGGCCGCCAAGAGGCGGGCAGAGAGATATGCGGAGCTGTTCGCGAAGCTCGAGGAGCCGGGCGTTCTGTTGTCGGTGCCTGACCTCGAGGCAAAGATGGGCTGGGATCGTGTTTTGAACAGTGCGATGCAGTTGCCCACACTGACGAACGACGTTGCTGGTTTGCGGGAGTTTCTGGTGAAGTATCGTGAAAAACGCTCTGAACCGTGGTGGTCCACGCAGTACGCGAAAGCGGTCGTGGCGTATGACTGGATGCGCTTCGGAAGCGCGTGAGGCGCCTTCTATCGAGAGCTGCTCTTCAGCTCCCCGCATTTAGGGTGAGTCACCGCTAGCGGTAGCTTGTGTCGCTGATCGACAGTCGGTCGCTTAGAGGACGCCGAAGAGGACGGCGGAGACGACCCCCAGCGACCAGCGGACCGTCCGAAGGGCCGACCGGCAGCCGGATGCTTCCTAGCGGACGGTGCGGCGCTGCCGTCCGACGGTGGGCGCGATGACGGAGGCGCAGAGGATGAACGCCGCGGCGATGAAGAGGCTTGCGAGGGTGAGTGCGCTGTGGGTGCGTCCGACGGCTCCCGCAACGCCGGTGCCGCTGGTCAGTGCGGTGGAGACGGCGACGAGGACTGCGAGGCCGAGGGAACTGCGGAGCTGGTGGGCAGTGTTCACCAGGCCTGAGGCGGCTCCGGCGTAGGCGCTGTTTGCGCCAGCGATGCCGAAGCTGGAGAGGAGGGGCGAACGCGAGGCCTTGACCGGCACCGACGACGACCATCGGGGCGTCGATGGCGAGCATGAACGGCGAGTCAGCGGTGGCTAGCCCTTCCACGACGTCGTTGCCGACGTGCCCGAAGTCATCGAGGCGCACCACGTCAGGGCGCAGACTGCTTCATCATCAAGGTGCTCGCCCGGTCGATGCGGGACCTGGCGCGGATCACTGGACGGCTCGCCACGCTCGAAGGGATCACCACGAACGTCGTGTACTCGAGCCCCGTTCCCGCGCGGCACGTGGAACCTGCATGAGCAGCTGCCCCTCACGCAGAGCGGGGCGCTCCGGGATTTTGCCGTGGCGTCAGGGCCCCGTCAGTGCGCGCCGTCATGTCCGGTAGCCGATCGGCTATCGAGACGGCTCAGATGGCGGCCGTGCAGTGCTCAGGACGAGGCGTACCGCCTGTTTCGCTTCGTCTGGGACGAGCTGTTCATCATCGAGCGAGGTCGCGGCGACCCAGCTGGGGGCGTACTCGTTGGAGTCGGATGCTCGGTGTAGCTCCGGTCCTCCGAGCGACACATCCGTGAAGGTCATCCGCACGACGAAGTACGCCGCAGGCACATCGCTGTCTACGGGGACGTCGAGCAGCTCGCCCACGTCGCATCAAGCCCGGTCTCTTCGCAGGTTCGCGACGGCAGGCCTCACGTAGGTTCCCGCTCTCTTCGACGCCGCCTCCGGGGAGCACGCAGCAGCTCCGGCCGTTTTTGAACCGTCGGATCACGAGCACCTGCTCGTCGTGCACGACGACTGCCGCTAAGCAGTCAAGCTGGCGGTCAACGCCGATACGAGACAAACTGATGCCGGAACAGACAGTCTGAAACACTTCCAGACATTCTCACCCGCTTAGTCACAACTTGCCCGTGTGCTGCTTGAGCTGGGGATTCCCGTATACCTGTCTCGCGAGAATGCCCGGTGAAGGTGCCCTAAGTGCTACAGGTCGAAGTCGCCTCTCGTGGTCCCGCGGGTCGATGGCGGATTGGTCGCGGGCGACGGAAGCCGACCGGTCGTGCAGCCCGGGATACTCGGCACGGCCCGCGAGTGCGACTGGACCCGTCGTCGCTGCCAAACAACCTGTCCTTATCGGTATTTCGGACACGTTGTGCGGCAGTCGGACAAGTTAGCTGGCGGACGACACGTTCCCCTACTGCGGCATGTCCACGAACCGCGAGAACATCCCGTGGAACGCCACCGTGATCGTGTCCGTCGGCCCGTTGCGGTGCTTCGCGACGATGAAGTCCGCCTCGCCCTGCCGCGGGTTGTCCTTCTCGTAGGCGGACTCGCGGTGCAGCAGGATCACCATGTCGGCGTCCTGCTCGATCGAGCCCGACTCGCGCAGGTCCGAGATCTGGGGCTTCTTGTCCGCGCGCTGCTCGGGGCCACGGTTGAGCTGCGAGAGCGCGATGACCGGGACTTGGAGCTCCTTGGCCATGAGCTTGAGCGCACGCGAGAACTCCGAGACCTCTTGCTGGCGACTCTCGACGCGCTTGCCGCTCGTCATGAGCTGCAGGTAGTCGATGACGACGAGCTTGAGGTCGTGCTGCTGCTTGAGCCGCCGGCACTTGGCTCGGATCTCGACGAGCGTCATGTTGGGGGAGTCGTCGATGAAGAACGGGGCGTCGTTGATGCGACCGCGGGTCTGGGCGATGGTCGTCCAGTCGCGGGCGTCGACGGTGCCCTTGCGCATGTTCTGGAGCGGCACGCTCGACTCGGCGGACAGCAGGCGCATGGCGATCTCGGAGCGGCCCATCTCGAGCGAGAAGAACGCCGCGGTCTGGTTGTGCTTGACGGCGGCAGCGCGTGCGAGGTCGAGGGCGAGCGTCGACTTGCCGAGCGCCGGGCGCGCCGCGACGATGATGAGCTGGCCGGGGTGGAACCCGTTCGTCAGGGCGTCGAGCCCGGCGAACCCGGTCGGCACGCCGGTCATCTGCCCGTCGCGGCCCTTGGCGGCCTCGATCTCGTCGATGGCGGAGCCGATGGCCTCGGTCAGCGGCACGTAGTCCTCGGTCTGCACGCCACCCGCGACGTTGTAGACCTCGGCCTGGGCGTTGTTGACGAGGTCGGTGACCTCACCCTCGGACGCGTAGCCCATCTGCACGATGCGCGTGCCGGCCTCGACCAGGCGACGGAGCACGGCCTTCTCGGCGACGATCGCGGCGTAGTAGCCCGCGTTGGCCGCCGTGGGCACGAGCGAGGTCAGGGAGTGCAGGTACTCGGCGCCACCGGCCCGGGACAGCATGGCCGTCTTGGTGAGCTCGTCGGTCACCGCGATGACGTCGGTCGGCTCACCGTGCGAGTACAGCGACAGGATCGCGTCGAAGATGACCTCGTGCTTGGGGATGTAGAAGTCCACGCCCCGCGCGGTCTCGATCACGTCGGCGACGGCGTCCTTCGACAGCAGCATGCCGCCGATGGTCGACTGCTCGGCGAGCAGATCGTGGGGCGGCGTCCGCTCCATGCCCCGTTCGGCCATGTCCGGTGGTGCACCGAGATGCGCGATCGACACGCAGACTCCTCACTGTCCTGGTCGGCCCGTCCGGGCCGTTCGAGCATGATCCGGGAGGCCCGTCCCACCATTGGTACCGCCACCCCCCGACACCACCCTCGCGGCTCGAGCGCGACGGTCGTTCCGGTCCCGTGACGACCCGTTCCATGCCCCCTGCCCGAGTCGCTCCCGCAGGCTAGGGGAGCGAAGTTATCCCCAGCAAGAGGTCCTGTGGATAACTTTGTGGATGACACGGGGAACACGCCGGAAAGCGGTGGGGACAACTGTGGAAACTCCTGTGGAGGAGCGGGGACCGGGGCGAAATAAACCGCTTCTGACCTGGCGTTTCTGGTTGCACACCATGTGTGCACAACGTTGTTTAGAGTGCCGGTTGAAGGTTCCCGACTTGACGTCCTGCCTGTGCATAGAACCTGGACAGGGCGGCCTGATGTGGAGTACCACGTCCCGCGCTCCCAGCCCCACCACATGCGCGCTTGTCCCCCGGAACGGTCCCCGGGTCAACAGCGCGACGGGTGTCGCTGGGCGCGCGCCGGAACCACGCGGAGTTGCTGTCCGCAACCAGGAGGACACGCGTACCCCACCGGCCTCGCCCCGGTCCCGGCCGGCGGGACGGACCGCCACCGCGCCTCCCGGCAGGGGGCCGGAATCGACATGACCGTTGTCGTCCGACAGCAGTCGGGTCGTCGCATGCAACCGCATCTGGTGCGTGTGCATCCGACGACCGCCGATCCGATGTCGGACGACCGCCGGACTGTCGAAGAGCAGCGAAGCCGGAGGAGGCTGCGGGGACGACGAAGGGCGGGCCTCCCGACTGGGAGACCCGCCCTCGGCGGTCGGACCGGCAGCGCCGGTCCGGACGGAACTACTTGGCGGCGACGACCTTCAGCGCGATGGTCGCGACGATGTCCTCGCGGAGCCGGACCGTGGCCTCGTGCTCGCCGACGGACTTGATCGACCCGGGGACCTCGATCTTGCGCTTGTCGAGCGAGCCGATGCCCTGCGCCTGCACGGCGTCGGCGACGTCGCCCGGGCGGACAGAGCCGAACAGGCGGCCGTCCTTGCCGGCCTTGACGGTCAGCGTGACGACGGCGTTCTGCAGCTTGAGCTTGAGGTCCTGGGCCTCTTCGATCGTGGCGAGCTCGCGCGCGGCGCGGGCGGCCTGGATCGACTCGACCTGCTTCTGACCACCACGCGACCACGCGACGGCGAAGCCCTGCGGGATCAGGTAGTTGCGGGCGTAGCCGTTCTTGACGTCGACGACGTCACCGGCGGAACCGAGGCCGGAGACCTCGTGGGTGAGGATGAGCTTCGACATGGGTGATCCTCCGATCAGCGGCCGGAGCCGGCGTAGGGGAGGAGCGCCATCTCGCGGGCGTTCTTCACGGCACGGGCGATGAGGCGCTGCTCCTGGACGGAGACGCCGGTGATACGGCGGGCACGGATCTTGCCGCGCTCGGAGATGAACTTGCGCAGGGTCGCGACGTCCTTGTAGTCGATGACGCCGACCTTGATCGACTTCGCGGGGGCGGCGTTCTTGCCGCCCTTGCCTCCGCGAGGCTTGCGGCGGTCGCCGCTGCTCTTTCCAGCCATTGGGGGATTCCTTCTAGTTCTGTTTCCGGATCAGCGGGGGAGCCGACTGATCAGAACGGGGTTTCGTCGTCGTAGGTGCCGCCCGGGGTGTTCCACACGTCGGACGAGGACGTGTTGCCACCCTGGTTGCCCTGCGGGGACCACGGTTCGTCGGACTGCGCGCCACCGTTGTACCCGCCGCCGCCGCCACCGTTGCCGCCGCCGACCTGGCCGCGGCCACCGCCGCCACCACCACCGGAGGCGCGGGTGACCTGGGCGGTCGCGTAGCGGAGCGAGGGGCCGATCTCGTCGACCTCGAGCTCGATGCTCGTGCGCTGCTGGCCTTCGCGGTCCTGGTAGGAGCGCTGACGCAGACGACCCTGCGCGATGACGCGCGAGCCCTTGGTCAGCGATCCCGCGACGTGCTCGGCGAACTCACGCCAGACACTCGCACGGAGGAACAGCGCGTCGCCGTCCTTCCACTCGTTCGCCTGACGGTCGAACGTGCGCGGTGTCGACGCGATGGTGAAGTTCGCCACCGCGAGGCCGTTCTGCGTGTACCGCAGCTCGGGATCGCTGGTGAGGTTGCCCACCACCGTGATGACGGTCTCGCCGGCCACGGGCTACTCGGCGCTCTTCGTGGCGGCCGCGGCCTTGCGGGCGGCGCGCTCGTCGGAGAGCTTCTTGGCGGCGGCGACCTGGGCGATCGCTTCCTCGGCGCGGAGGACCTTGGTGCGGAGCACGGCCTCGGAGAGACCGAGCTGGCGGTCGAGCTCCTTGGCGGCGTCGGCGTTCGCCGTCATGTTGACGACGGCGTAGATGCCCTCGGACTTCTTGTTGATCTCGTACGCGAGACGACGACGGCCCCAGACGTCCACGTTGTCGACGGTGCCACCGTCGTTGCGGATGACTGCGAGGAACCGGTCGAGCGACGGAGCGACCGTGCGCTCGTCGATCTCGGGGTCGAGGATGACCATCAGTTCGTACTGGTGCATGCGGAACCCACCTCCCTTGGTCTAGAACGGCTCCGGTCTTTCCGGAGCAGGAGGGTTGATGCATGTGTGCGACCACCACGAACACGGTGGGCACAACCTGACAAGACTAGCCGACGGCCGGGAGGCCCGGCAAGGGTTCTCCACAGCCCGACCGCCCGCACCGTGGTCGGGTGGTGCGGATCAGCCCCGCTCGGCCCACCAGGCGCGCAGGCGACGCTCCGCCTCGTCCGCGCCGAGGGGCCCCTCGTCCATGCGCGCCTCGAGCAGGAACCGGTAGGCCTCGCCGACCTCGCGCCCGGGGCGGATGTCGAGGATGCGCATGATGTCGTCGCCCGTCAGGTCCGGACGCATGGCGTCGAGTTCCTCCCGGTCGCGCAGGGCGGCGATCCGGTCCTCCAGGTCGTCGTACGCGAACCCGAGCCGGTCGGCCTTGCGGCGGTTGCGCGTCGTGACGTCCGAGCGGGTGAGCTCGTGGAGCCGCTCGAGCTGGTCGCCGGCGTCGCGGACGTACCGGCGCACGGCCGAGTCCGTCCACGCGCCGTCCGTGTAGCCGAAGAACCGCAGGTGCAGCTCGATGAGCTTCGTGACGGCGGCGACGGTCTCGTTGTCGAACCGCAGCGCGCGGAGCCGCTTGCGGGCGAGCTTGGCACCGACGAGGTCGTGGTGGTGGAAGCTCACGACGCCGCCGGGCTCAAGGCGGCGGGTGGCCGGCTTGCCGATGTCGTGGAGCAATGCGGCGACGCGGAGGACGATGTCGGGCGCGTCGCCGGCGTGCCGTTCGTGCTCGTAGCCGATCGCCTGCGTGAGCACGGTGAGCGAGTGCTCGTAGACGTCCTTGTGGTGGTGGTGCTCGTCGATCTCGAGCTGCATCGCCGGGAGTTCCGGCAGCACCCGCTCGGCGATGCCCGTGTCAACGAGGAGGCGCAACCCGGGCACGGGGTCGTCCGTGGCGAGCAGCTTGACGAACTCGTCGCGCACGCGCTCGGCGGAGATGATCGCGATCGAGCCGGCGAGCTCGGTCATCGCGGCGCGGACGTCGTCGCTCACGGTGAACCCGAGCTGGCCCGTGAACCGTGCCGCACGCATCATGCGGAGCGGGTCGTCGCGGAAGGACACCGCGGCGCTCTGCGGCGTCCGCAGTCGACCGGCGAGCAGGTCCTCGACGCCGTCGGCCACGTCGACGAGCTCGCGCTGGGGGAGTCGCAGGGCCATCGCGTTGACGGTGAAGTCCCGGCGGACCAGGTCCTCGGTGATGGCCGATCCGAACTCGACCTCGGGCTTCCGGGTCTCGCCGTCGTACACGTCGCTGCGGTACGTCGTGATCTCGACCTGCTCGCCACGCACGCGGGCCGCGATGGTGCCGAACTGTCGCCCGACGTCCCAGGTCGCGCTCGCGATCGGTTCCACGATCCGGAGGATCTCGTCGGGCCGGGCGTCCGTCGTGAAGTCGAGGTCGGTCACGGGCCGACCGAGGAAGGCGTCGCGGACGGGACCGCCGACGAGCGCGAGTTCGTGACCGGCCTCGGCGAAGGCGGCGGCCAGGGTGGCGACGGGTGCGGACTCGGCGAGGTGACCGAGGCGTTCCACGGCGTGTGCGACGGAGGGCATGACCCGTCGATCATCCCAGAACCCGGCCGTGCCGTGCCTCCTCGGCTGCGTCTCCGGCTGGGCCTCCTACACTCGTCCGAGGCCCGGACGGTCCCGGGCGCCTCTTCCATGCACATCCTCCGAACGCCACTCGCCGCCGCGGTGACCGCGCTGGTCGCCCTCGGCGTCGTCGGCGCGCCCGGAGTCGCGGAGGCGGCGAGCAGCAGCCATGCAGCGGCCAGCAGCAGCCACGCCGCGTCGGCCACGAGCAGTGCACGCGCGGTCGCGACCCCCGGTCCCACCGGCACGAACGCCAGCACCGCGACGCCCGCGCCCACCCACCCCGCGCAGAAGAACGCAGCGGCGCCCACCACGGCGACCACGGCCTCCCTGTCGGTGGCGGCGACGGACCAGGGCGTGCTCAAGCCGGACCAGGACCTCACCCTGACGGTCACCGTGACGAACGGCACCGACACGGACCTCGCCGCGACCACCGCGGACGTCTCCCTGTCGCGGAGCGTGACCGGGGACCGGTCCGACCTCGAGGACTGGCTCGACGACACCAGCTCAGACGGTTACCTCGGCTCCTACCTGACGAGTTTCGACGTCCCGGTGGTCCCCGCGCACCACACGGTCACGATGACCGACATCACGATCCCGTCAGCCACGGTCGGCCTCGACGGCTACTCGTTCGGCGCGCGCCGCCTCGCGGTCTCGTACGCGTCGGGCTCGGTCGACGTCGTCGGCCGTTCGGCCATCACCTGGTACCCGTCGCTGACGCAGCAGCCCACGGACGTCTCCGTCGTGATGCCGATCACCGTGCCCGCGACGACGTCGACCACGCTGTCGGCGTCGGAGCTCGCCGCGGACACCGCCGTCGACGGCACGCTCACGGCACAGCTCGACGCCGCGATCGACCACAACGTCGCGATCGGCATCGACCCGCGGATCATCGTCTCGATCCGGCTCCTGGGCCAGGACGCCCCGGAGTCCGCGGTGGCCTGGCTCGACCGTCTGACCGCCGCCCGGAACGAGACGTTCGCGCTCCCCTACGCCGACGCCGACCTGACGGGCCTCCGGCAGGCGGGGGCGCCGGGCGTCTTCACGCCGATCTCGTTCGACCAGGACGTCGACCCACGGCACTTCCCCGGAGCGGTCACCCCGACACCGACGGCCACCGCGACCGGGACGACGGGCGGTGCGAGCGGCGCCAGCGCGGCCGCCGCGAGCGCGACGCCGACCGCCGGTGCGGGCCCGTCCACGTCGGCCGGTGGAGGCACGGGGACGAGCGCCGGCGCCGGAACCAGCACCGGGGGCGAGACCGGAACGGCGGCCGGAACCGGAACGACCGCCGGCACCGACACAACCCCGGCGCCCGGCACGGGCCAGCCGGAAGGCGAGCCCACGCCCGCCGCGCCCACGCTGCCGACGATGCAGACCCTGCTCGACTTCCCGTACACGCTGCCCTCGATCGCCTGGCCGGACGAGGACACCGTCACCTCGGACGACCTCCCGGTACTCGCCAAGGGGGGTTACCAGCACACCATCGTCGCGAACGGGAACACCACGGCCGGCGCGGACACCACGGTCGCCGCCTCCGCCAAGGCCGGGACCGCCGACCTCCTCGTGTCCGACGAACGGCTGAGCGCGCTCCTCGACGACGCCGCGGACGCACCCGATCAGGCGTCGTGGCAGAGCGCGATGGCGGCGCTCACCGCCACCCTCGCGACGACGACGCGCCAGGCGAGCACCTCCGCCCCGATCCTCCTGACGTTCGACCGTTCATGGCCGACCGACCCGACCCGCATGTCTGACACGCTCGACGCGCTCGAGTCGATGCCGTGGGTCTCGCCCACGGACCTCTCGACGACCATCGGCACCGCGCCGACGAGCGTCTCGGTGAGCAACCACGCCGAGCCCGACGACCGCCTCGCGCAACTCCGCCAGCTCGTCCAGTCCGAGAGTGCCGTCACCGCGTTCTCGACCGCGCTGACCACCCCCACCGACCTCACGGCGCCGACCCGGCTCCACACGCTCGCCCTCGCCTCGACCGCGTGGACGACCGACCTCGCGGGACTGCAGCGTGCCGTGGCCGTCCGGGTGAAACGGGCGAACGCCGTCGTCGACTCCGTCGGGATCGTCGACTCGAGCTCCATCACCCTGCTCGGCGACCGGTCGTCCCTGCCGATCTCCGTCCGCAACAAGTCCGAGTTCCCCGTGACCGTCTACCTGACGGTGACGCCGTCGAACTCGTTCCTCCGGGTCGAGAAGAACGCGCTCCAGGTCACCGTCCAGCCCGAGTCGCAGTCGCGCATCACGTTCCCCGTGCAGTCCGTCGCGAACGGCAAGGTGCAGCTCCAGCTCACGCTGACGAGCTCCACCGGGACGCGGGTCGCGCAGCCGAGCGCGGTCGAGATCAACGTGCAGGCCCAGTGGGAGACCATCATCACCGGCCTCGCCGGAGCCGCGGTCGTGGTGATCTTCGGCCTCGGGATCCTGCGCAACATCCGCCGACGCCTCCGTCGCCGGTCCGGTGGCGCGCCTCCTGAGGACGACGACGACCCCAACCGTCCGCTCGACGACCAGCCGGTGGCCGCGTCGGCCCCCGCCCCCGCGGCCACCGCATCCACGGCCGTCGCCACACCCGCAGCCGTCGCCACACCCGCGGCCGTCGCCGCTGCACGCCCGACGGGCGCACGAGAACGGAACGACGTGACCGACGACCTCCAGACCGCTCGGCCGGGAGGCACGGCTCCACTCGCCGGGACCCCCATCGGTGCCGCGGCACCCACCGCCGGCACCCCGGGCACGACGGACGCGGCCGTCGGGGCGGGCGCGGTCGTCGGGGCGGGCGCGGTCGCGGCAGCGGGCGCGATCGATGGTGCGGCTCCGACCGGCGGCGCGACCCCGACCGGCGGCGCGGCTCCGACCGGCGGCGCGACCCCGACCGGCGGCGCGACCCCGACCGGCGGCGCGACCCCGACCGGCGGCGCGACCCCGACCGGCGGCGCGACCCCGACCGCCCCGGCGGAACGCGGCCTCGGCCGGGCCAGCGCCCTGCTCGCGATCGGCACGATGGTGTCGCGCGTCCTCGGGTTCGCCAAGACGTTCGTCCTCGCGGCCGCGATCGGCCAGTCCGGCAGCGCCGCCGCCAACGCCTTCGCCGTCTCGAACCAGCTGCCGAACAACATCTACGCGCTCATCGCGGGCGGCCTGCTCAGCGCGGTCCTCATCCCGCAGATCGTCCGCTCGATGAAGCAGCACGCCGACGGCGGTCAGGCGTACATCAACCGGATCGTCACGCTCGGGGGCATCGTGTTCCTCGGCGTCACCGTCGTCGCCACCGCGATCGCACCCCTGCTCGTCCACCTGTACAGCCAGTCCGCGGGCAGCGGCGGCAAGGGCTTCGCGGACGACACCACCGCACTGGCGGTCGCGTTCGCGTTCTGGTGCCTGCCGCAGATCCTCTTCTACGCGCTGTACTCGCTGCTCGGCGAGGTCCTCAACGCCCGCCAGGTGTTCGGGCCCTTCACGTGGGCGCCGCTCCTCAACAACGTCATCGCGATCGCCGGGCTCGTCGTGTTCATCGCCCTCTTCGGCACGCGCGGGTTCAACAGCGACGCAGGCGACTGGACGCCGACGAAGATCGCCGTGCTCGCCGGGAGCGCCACTCTGGGCGTCGCGGTGCAGGCGGCGTTCCTGCTGCTCTTCTGGCGTCGTGCCGGCCTGGGGTTCCGTCCCGACTTCCGGTGGCGCGGGGTGGGCCTCAAGGCGACGGGGACCGCGGCCGGCTGGCTGTTCCTCATGATCCTGGTGACGCAGTTGGCGGGCATCGTGCAGTCGCGGGTGGCATCCCTCGGTACGGGCGCGGGCAACGCGACGCTGCAGAACTCGTGGCTGCTGTTCATGCTGCCGCACTCGATCATCACCGTGTCGATCGCCACCGCCTACTTCACCCGGATGAGCCACGACGCGGAACGGGGTGACATCGCCGCGGTCCGCCGGAACCTGTCGCAGTCGCTCCGGATCGTCGGTCTGTTCACCGTGTTCGCGTCGGTCGCCCTCATCGTCCTGGCGTTCCCGTTCGCCCGGATCTACGAGCACGCCTTCACGGACGTCCGGTCGATGGCCTTCGTGCTCGTCGCCTACATGCCCGGCCTGGTGCTGTTCAGCATGTTGTTCATCATCCAGCGGGTGTTCTGGGCCCTCCACGACCACCGCACGCCGTTCTTCATGCAGCTCGTGCAGTCCGGGCTGTTCGTCATCGGCGCCTACGCCGTCGCGGCCCTGCCCGGCTCGGCCATCGGTGTCGGCGTCGCGATCACGACCACCCTCGCCGGGAGCGCCCAGACCGTCGTCGCGCTCGTCATCGTCCGCCGACGCCTCGCCGGCATCGAGGGCGGCGCCGTGACGCGCTCGCACGTGCAGTTCGTCGTCGCCGCGATCGTCGCCGGGGCCGCCGGGGTCGCCGTCGCCGCGTTCTTCGGGGCGTTCCGAGCCGGCGGGTTCGCGATGACGGACGTCACGAGTGCGCTCATCACCCTCGCGCTCACCGCGGCCGCCATGGTGGTCGTGTACGTGGCCGTGCTCGTCCTCACGCGCAACGGCGAGATCCGAAGCGCGGTGGGCCTCCTCCGGGCCCGTCTCGGACGCTGAACGCGGGCCGAGCGGCGGAATGCGCCGCCGGTACCATGTGTTGATCCGATCGGACCGGGAGGCACCGGTCCGGTCCTCCAGGACGTCCACGACGAAAGGGCACCAGGCATGCGCCAGCTCATCATCATCGGCTCCGGTCCCGCCGCGCTGACCGCCGCGATCTACAGCGCGCGCGCCGAGCTGAAGCCCCTCGTGGTCGCGTCCAGCGTCGAGACCGGCGGCGAGCTCACCAAGACCACCGAGGTCGAGAACTTCCCCGGCTTCCCGGAGGGCATCCAGGGCCCCGACCTCATGATGAAGATGCAGGAGCAGGCCGAGAAGTTCGGCGCGGAGATCCTGTACGACGACGCCGTGTCCGTCGACCTCACGGGCGACGTCAAGAAGGTCACCGTCGGTGGCGGCCAGACCTACGAGTCGCTCGCCGTGATCTACGCGACCGGCTCCGCCTACCGCAACCTGGGCCTCCCGGACGAGCAGCGCCTGTCGGGCCACGGCGTGTCGTGGTGCGCGACCTGCGACGGCTTCTTCTTCCGCCAAAAGAACATCGCCGTCGTCGGCGGTGGCGACTCCGCGATGGAGGAAGCCACGTTCCTCACCCGCTTCGCCGACACGGTGACGGTGATCCACCGGAAGGACGTCCTGCGCGCGTCGAAGATCATGCAGGACCGCGCGTTCAACGACCCGAAGATCGTGTTCGCGTGGAACAAGGAGGTCGTCGCCATCCACGGTGAGACCTCGGTGGAGGGCGTCACGCTCCGCGACACCACCACCGGCGAGGAGTCGCAGCTGCCCCTCGACGGTCTGTTCATCGCGATCGGCAACGACCCGCGCACGCACCTCATCCACGGCCAGGTCGACCTCGCCCCCGAGGGCACCATCGCCGTCGACGGACGCTCGTCGCGCACGAACCTGTCCGGCGTCTTCGCGGCCGGTGACGTCATCGACCCGACCTACCGGCAGGCGATCACCGCGGCCGGTTCCGGCACGGTGGCGGCCCTCGACGCCGAGAAGTTCCTCGCCGACCTCGAGCCCGAGCTCGCCGCCCTGGCGGACGGTCCGGTCCCGGTCGAGCCCGTCACGATCTCGCCGGTCGAGCCGGCCACGGTCGGGAGCTGAGCGGTCGCGCCCGGCCGCGCCGTGCCTCCCGTCCAACGGAATAGCGACACGGACGTCGATGTTGTCCACAACGACCAACCCAAGGAAGCAGGAACCATGTCCAACGCCAAGGCAGTGACCGACGCGTCGTTCTCGAGCGACGTGCTGCAGTCCGACAAGACGATCCTCGTCGACTTCTGGGCCGAGTGGTGCGGGCCGTGTCGTGCGGTCTCCCCGATCCTCGACCAGATCGCGTCGGAGCACAGCGACAAGATCGAGATCGTCAAGCTCAACGTGGACGAGAACCCCCAGTCCGCAATGCAGTACCAGATCACCTCGATCCCCGCGATGAAGGTCTTCCGCGGCGGTGAGGTCGTCAAGACCGTGATCGGTGCGAAGCCGAAGCCGGCGCTCGAGGCCGACCTGGCCGAGTTCCTGGTCTGACACCAGCCCCGACGGCTCCTGAAGCCCCGTCTCCCGATCCGGGAGGCGGGGCTTCCGTCGTCCACGCGGAGCCACGCGTCCGGAACTGGCCTGCGCGGGGACGGACGGGCGTGCACGGGCATGCCGTATCGTGGCCGGAACGCCGTCCGTCGGCGTCGGCGTTGGCGTCCGCGATCGGCGCCCCAGTGATCGGAGACCATGCGATGACCGACCGGGGAACCAGCCTCGACCCGTGGTACGACTCCTACGCCCAGCGCACCGCAGGGCTGAGCGCATCCGAGGTCCGAGCACTCTTCGCCGTCGCATCCCGCCCCGAGGTCGTCTCCCTGGCTGGCGGCATGCCGTTCGTGTCCGCGCTCCCCCGCGAGCTCGTCACCGGGTCCATCGACCGGGTCATGGAGCACGACGCCGCCATGGCGCTGCAGTACGGCGGCGGCCAGGGTCTCCGGACCCTCCGTGAGCACATCGTCGACATCATGGCACTCGAGGGCGTCCGTGCGAGCGCCGAGGACGTCGTCGTCACCACGGGTTCACAGCACGCCCTCGACCTCGTCACGCGGCTGTTCATCGATCCGGGCGACGTCGTCCTGGCGGAGTCGCCGTCGTACGTCGGTGCGATCGGTGTGTTCCGCTCGTACCAGGCCGAGACCGCGCACGTGGCCATGGACGACCAGGGCCTGGTCCCCGAGGCCCTGCGCGAGACCATCGCACGCCTCAGGGCCGCCGGCAAGCGCATGAAGTTCCTGTACACCATCCCGAACTTCCACAACCCCGCGGGCGTCACGATGAGCCGCGAACGCCGCATCGAGATCCTCGACATCTGCCGGTCGAACCAGATCCTCGTGCTCGAGGACAACCCCTACGGTCTCCTCTGGTTCGACGAGCCGGCGCCGCAGGCCATCCGCTCGATCGACGAGGACGGCGTCGTGTACCTCGGCTCCTTCTCGAAGACCCTCGCCCCGGGATTCCGTGTCGGGTGGGCCCTCGCGCCGCACGCCATCCGCGAGAAGCTCGTGCTCGCGAACGAATCCGCCGTGCTCGCGCCGAACTCGTTCGGACAGTACGTCGTGAGCGCGTACCTCGATGCCGCGGACTGGAAGGCCCAGATCACCACCTTCCGCGGTCTCTACGCGGAGCGCCGCGACGCCATGCTCGCCGCCCTCGCCGAGTTCCTCCCCGACTTGCGGTGGACCACGCCGAACGGCGGGTTCTTCGTGTGGCTCACGCTGCCGGAGCAGCTCGACTCCAAGGCGATGCTGCCCCGCGCGGTCAAGGAACTCGTCGCCTACACGCCGGGTACCGCGTTCTTCGCGGACGGCCGCGGGGGCGGACACATGCGTCTCTCCTTCTGCTACCCCACACCGGAGCAGATCCGCACCGGCGTGAAGCGGCTCGCGACCGTCGTGAACGACGAACTCGAGCTCATCGAGACCTTCGGCACCGCCGCCCGGCCGGCGCCGATCACCGACCCCGCCCAGACGGTCTCCGCACCGCCGCCGAACATGTCCTGACCCGCGTCGCCGTTTCGGCCGACCGCTCCTGACCAGGGATTCATCACGCCGCGCGCCGCGCGGCCGCACTCGAGGAACGCATCATGGTGGAGTTCGCCCGTCGTCACGTCGTCGTCGTCGCGGGGGGCATCTCGCACGAGCGGGACATCTCGCTCCGTTCCGGACGACGCGTGGCTGACTCGCTCATCGGCTACGGCTGGCAGGTCGATCTCCGGGACGCCGACGCGACGCTGCTGCCCGCGCTGCGCGAACTCCAGCCCGACGTCGTCTGGCCCGCGCTCCACGGCGCCAGCGGTGAGGACGGCGCGCTCCGCGGCATCCTCGAGGCACTCGACGTGCCGTTCGTCGGTTCGCGCGCCACCTCGGCTCGCCTCGCGTGGGACAAACCGACCGCATCCGCACTCGCCGCTCGGGCGGGCGTTCGCACGCCGCGATCGGTCACCCTGTCGCACGACGTCTTCCGCGAACTCGGCGCCGTCAGCGTGCTCGCGGCCATCGCGGACGAGCACCCGATCCCCCTCGTGGTCAAGCCCGCCCGCGGTGGCAGCGCGCAGGGCGTCACCCTGGTCCACGACACGGCCGATCTGCCGCGAGCGATGGTCACGGCGTACACCTACTGCGACGACGTCATCGTCGAGCAGCTCATCACCGGGACCGAGATCGCCGTCGGGGTGGTCGACACCGGGGATGACCCGGTGCCCCTCGCTCCCGTCGAGATCGTCCCGCGATCCGGCGTGTACGGGTACGAGGCGCGGTACAACGCTGGTGAGACGACCTTCTACACCCCGGCGCGCCTGTCGGCCGCAGCCGCAACGGCGGCGGCCGACGCAGCAGTCGCAGCACACGTCGCGCTCGGCCTCCGGCACATCTCGCGCGTCGACATGATCGTCGACGCGGTTGAGACACCGTGGTTCCTCGAGGTGAACGTCCTTCCCGGACTCACCGAGACGTCGCTCGTGCCGCAGGCCCTCCTGGCCTCCGGTCATGACCTCGGGTGGGTCTACGCCGAACTCGCCGAGCAGGCCATCCGCGACCATCGCCGGTAGCGGTCGTCTGTCCCACGGGGGATCAGCCCGGTCCCGAGCAGCGCGGTCCGGTCCCGGGCGGCGCAGTGCACGCGCGTTCCACGTGAAACATTCGGCTGCTCCAGGCGCAGTTGGAGACGACCCGGTTCTGTGGCTTGGCGAGGGTGAACGCGACGGCCGGAGTTGGCCACGGGTCGTCCTGATCGGCGTGCGGTCGAGGCCCCGTAGTCGTCCCCGCAGGAGCAAGCTGATCGGCGTACCGAGCGCCCAGCGGCAGCACGATCTGCGTGGCGGCCCAACAACAGCACACCGAGGACGCCGGGACACGACTGTGCGATCGTGCGCTGCGGTGGCCCGGCTCCGCGTCCACCAAGCGTAGCCTGATCGCCGCCCGGGTGCCGAGGACGGCCCACTCCGGCGACGAGGCGCGCTGATCACGATCCGCGCACCCCGCCTCGCGACCGCCGCATGCGCCCGCGGTGGCAGCGAGGATCGCCCATCGTGGTTGCCTCACGCGCCGCCCGGATGGCTGCCCGGATCGCCGCCCACCCGGCGCCTCGCGCTCCGCCTCAGGGTCACCCGACTCGCCGCCCATCTAACCTCTCATCCGCCGCCCGTCTCGCTGCCATCCTGGCGGGCCCGATCAACGTCCCGGCGCAATCCCCCGCGATCATCCGAGCGCGAGCCACCAGCGCCGCGGTCAACCTCCTGCAGCGATCTCCGGTCTGCCGTCCGTCGTCATCGAGACATTGCGGGCCAAGCCGCTCGTCGTGCCGTGGCGTTGTCATGTGCCGGGGGACCCGGTCCAGTGCTCGTAGTTCCATCCCCGCGACGGCCGTCAAGTCATCCTCCGCCTGCATCGCGTCGCGCTTTGTTCGCGGTCCGCGCGCAACGCCGCGTCGTCACGCGCACCGGCTGCGGCGCGACCAGCAGGACGGCGGCCCTTGTTTCACGTGGAACATGCTCGCCACGCCAGTCTCTCGACTCCGGCCGTCGCACGACCATCAGCGCACGCGTTGCCACACCGGATCGGTCGCACCAGCGGCTCGACTGGTCCATGTATGGCGTGCGCAGGATTCACGATCAGGGCGTGAGCCACGCATCGTGCTGATCGTGGTCAGCGCCGCAGGCGCCCTTCGGACGCCACCTGCCGACGCACCTCACGATGTTCCACGTGAAACGTCAGGACGCTGCGTCGGCGACTGCCTCGTTCCGCAGGTCCGCGAGGATCCGATTGAGATCCTCGATCGTTGCGAAGTCGATGCGCAGCGTGCCCTTGCGCGACCCCAACTGGATCTTCACGCGCGTGTTGAGGCGGTCACCGAGGCGTTCCGCGAGGTCATTGAG
Source organism: Curtobacterium sp. MCBD17_013 (assembly GCF_003234565.1). Classification (GTDB taxonomy): domain Bacteria; phylum Actinomycetota; class Actinomycetes; order Actinomycetales; family Microbacteriaceae; genus Curtobacterium. The sequence continues at coordinate 79,063 of NZ_QKTU01000009.1, forward strand.
ATGAGCTTGCCGCTTGGACGGCTCCGTCCGCGGCCGCACCGAGGGCGTCTTGGCCGAGAGTGCCGCTGCGGCTGCCTCAGCGGCCCGGACCGACAGGTCCTCGTTCACGATCTTCTCGGCGAGGTACTCCATCGCCTCTGCATCGGGCGCCGAGAGGATCGCGCGAGCATGGCCGGCGCTCAGGACACCGGCTGCGACGCGCCGCTGCACCGGTGACGGCAGTCGGAGCAGGCGGATGGTGTTCGTGATCTGTGGCCGCGAACGCCCGATACGTGCGGCGAGCTGCTCCTGCGTGATCCCGAAGTCCGCCAGGAGCTGCTGGTAGGCCGATGCCTCCTCGAGCGGGTTGAGGTCCGCACGGTGCAGGTTCTCGAGGAGCGCGTCGCGCAGCATCGCGTCATCAGGCGTCTCCTTGATGATCGCCGGGATGGTGCCGAGGCCGAGCTCCTTCGTGGCCCGCAGCCGTCGCTCACCCATGATGAGCTCGTACCGCGGCTCGGTTCCGGCCGCGCCCGCGATGGGACGAACGACGATCGGTTGCAGGACGCCGATCTCGCGGATCGAGTGGACCAGCTCCTGGAGCTCTTCCTCGCGGAACTCCGAGCGTGGCTGCTGGGCGTTCGGCACGATGTCCAGGGGGTTGAGATTGGCCAGGCGAGCGCCGGGCACGGCAACCAGGTCATCGGCGGTCTGGCCGACGCTGTTCGGCGAGGCTCCGTCGGCAAGGATCGCAGCGACGGCATCCGTCGCGGTCGTCGCGGGGTCCCTGGTCGCAGCACTCGTGTTCGTGGGGAAGAAGACGTCGACCGGACGCTCCTGTTGCTCGGCGCTCGTCGGGATGAGCGCGCCGATGCCCCTGCCGAGTCCGGTCCGCTTCGGTGCCATCAGTGCTTCGCTCCTCGTGCTGCGATCTCTGCGGCCGCCTCGAAGTACGAGAGCGACCCTGGTGAATTCGTGTCATAGCTGACGACGCTCTGCCCGTAGCTCGGAGCCTCACTGATGCGCACGGACCGGGGGATCAGCGTGGCGAGGACCTGATCGCCGAAGTGCTCACGGACCTCGGTCGCGACCTGGTTCGCCAGATTGGTCCGGCCGTCGTACATGGTCAGCAGGATCGTTGACACCCGCAACGCCGGGTTGAGATGCCGCTCGATCAGCTCGATGTTCCGGAGCAGCTGGCTCAGTCCCTCGAGCGCGTAGTACTCACACTGGATCGGGATGAGCACCTCACGGGCCGCCACGAACGCGTTGATCGTCAGCAGACCCAGCGACGGCGGGCAGTCGATGAACACGTAGTGGAACGGCTCGTCAACGCCGTCGAGAAACTGCTGCAGCGCGGTCCGGAGGCGCTGTTCACGCGCCACGAGGGACACCAGCTCGATCTCTGCGCCCGCCAGGTGGATGGTCGCCGGCACGCAGAACAGATTCTCCGACTCCGGGCTCTGCTGCATGGTGCCGGCGAGTGGCGCTTCATCCACGATCACGTCGTAGATGCTGGCGACCTCCGCGCGGTGGTCCACGCCAAGCGCCGTCGAGGCATTCCCCTGCGGGTCGAGGTCGATGACGAGCACGCGAGCGCCGCCACGGGCCAGTGCGGCCGCGAGATTGACCGTCGTTGTCGTCTTGCCGACGCCGCCCTTCTGGTTCGACACGGTGAACACGCGCGTCTGCTCGGGCAAGGGGAACTGCTGCGTCGCGAGCGCGCGTCGCCGCCGATTGAGGTCGGCGATCTCGCGCGCGAGTGGCGTGGTCGCGTCGAAGTCAGTAGATGAACTCACGAATGCACTTCCCCGCCTCGATGTTCCACGTGAAACGTTGGTGCGGCTGCGGCGAGCAGTCGTCCGATGCTCGACCAGACACTCCGCACGGGAACGTCAGTCAACTGTAGCCCGGAAGACCCGGGTCGTTTCCTCCACCACGCCGGCACCGAGCTCGATGACCTCGACGTCCGTCAGGCGCTTCCGGAGAATCACCTTCCGCGCCGCATCGACTTCGGCATCGACCCGGGCCCCCTTCATGAGCAGCAACTGGCCGCCCGAGCGGACGAGTGGAACGGTGATCGGGATGAGCTTGCTCAGGGCGCTGACAGCGCGGGCCGTCACCTGATCGAGCACGAGGTCATCCGCGACGTCCTCGGCTCGGGCGCGCAGCACCCGCACGTTCTGCAGCCCAAGCCGGTCCGCTTCACCACGCAACCACTCGACGCGCCGCTCCATCGGCTCGATGAGGGTCATCTCGACGTCAGGCCGCATGATGGCGAGCACGAGGCCCGGCAGTCCCGCACCTGATCCGACGTCACCGACCTTCGCTCCCTCGAGGAGCAGCGGTCCGACCACACCCGAATTGAGGATATGTCGCGTCCAGAGCCGTGGGAGTTCCAGGGGTCCGATCAACCCGAGCTCCTCGCCACGTCGCGCGAGTTCCTGCGTGAAGGACCGGACCTGCTCGAGGTGGTCGCCGAACACCGCCGCAGCAGCGTCCGGCTCTGGCTCGACCGGCAAGCTCTCGGTCACGGCGACCTCCACGTCGCCCTCAGCAGACGCGGAACGCTCGTCCGTGCTGTCAGCCACGTCAGCGCGTGACGACCGTGTGCCGGTCGCGGCCCTCGCCCTCGGACTCCGAGTGGAAGCCGCGCTCGGCCACGAGATCGTGCACGAGCTTGCGCTCGTACGACGACATCGGCGGGAGCGCCGCGCTCGGGGACCCGGCCTCGATCCGCTCGATGGCCGTGTCCACGAGCCGACCGAGCTCCGAAGCCCGAGCATCGCGCGAGCCACCGACGTCGAGGATCAGACGGCTGAATTCGCCGGTCTCGGCCTGTACGGCGATCCTGGTGAGTTCCTGCAGCGCCGACACCGTGTCGGGCTTCGAGAGCACCCGCAGCGCGCCACCCTGATCGGTCACCGAGAGGTAGACGCGGCCGCCGCGCTCCTCGATCTCGATGTCACCGTCGAGATCGCAGATGTCGAGCAGTTCCTCGATGTAGTCGGCAGCGATGTCGCCCTCATCACGGACCTCGTCGTCGACGTCGTCGACCGGTGCCTCGGTGGTCGGCTCGTCGGACACGGGCGCGTCCTCGGTCAGCAGCTCGTCGTCGGTCACGACTTCTTCCCGTTCTTCTTGGCGCGGTTCTTGCCCACCGGCTGCTGCCGCTGGGTCGTCGGGCGAGGACGCTCGATCTCGGTCACGCGGATGTCGTTCACGGCGGCGAGAGCGCCACCGGCGGTCGCGCCACGTCGCTGCGCTTTCCGGGCGAGCCGGGCTTCACGGGCGAGCGCCGCCTCGGACCCCGGCGTCGGCATGCGCCGGATCACGACGTACTGCTGCCCCATCGTCCAGACGTTCGAGGCGAGCCAGTAGAACATGACGCCGAGCGGGAAGCTCAGACCCGAGAACACGAACACGAGCGGGAGGACGTAGAGCATCATCCGCTGCTGCCGGTACATCGGGCTCGCCTTGGTCTCCGGCGACATGTTCTTGGCCACGATCTGCAGCTGCGTGACGAACTGCGAGACGGTCATGATGATGACCATCGCGGCGGCGATGAGGCGGACCTCCCAGCCCGTGGCGCTGAGGAACGTCTCGTGCAGGGGAGCGCCGAACAGCTTCGCGACACCGAACGAATGGGCCAGTGGCGTGGTCAGCAGGCCGATACCGGTCTTGTCGATCTGAGCGGTGTGGAGCGTCGAGTACAGACTCAGGAACACCGGCATCTGGATGATGAGCGGCAGGCAGGAGCTCAGCGGGTTCGTCCCGGTCTCCTTGTACAGCGCCATCGTCTCGCGGGACATGGCCTCACGCGAGAACTGGTCCTTCTTGCCCTTGTACTTGTCCTGGATCTTCTTGAGCTGCGGCGCGACCTCGAGCATCCGCCGCTGGCTCTTGATCTGCCGGACGAAGATCGGGATCAGCGCCGCCCGCACCACGAGGGTCAGACCGATGATCGAGATCACCCAGGTGATCCCGGCGTTCGGGTCCATGCCGATGGCCGCGAACAACGAATGGAAACCGACGAGGATCGCGGAGACCACCCATTTGAGTGGCCAGAGGATCGTGTTTTCGAGGAACTCCATGAGAAGCGGTCACGCCTTTCGGGGGTGCGGTGTCAACCGGCGACGCCGGGAGGTCGGGGCGGCCTGCGGGGCCGAACGGTGGGTGCCGTCCACGGGGCGGGTCTCCAGGACGGGGGTGCCGTCGAGCCGGCGGGTGCCGAGCGCGCGGGTGTCGCCGGCTGGGCGGGGGAGCACGAACCCGAAACGGGTCACGGGATAGGGCGCGGTCCGAGCCCGGACGTCGTCGATGCCACCGGCCGCCCACGGATTGCACCGGGCGATACGCCAGGCGCCCATGCTGGAACCGACGACGACGCCGTACTGCTGGATGGCCTCGAGTGCGTACCGCGAGCACGACGGGTGGTACCGGCAGACCTCGCCGTACAGCGGGGAGACGACCGCGCGGTACGCGCGCAGCACCACCACGCACACGTTGCGCGGGAGCAACGCGACGGCCGACAGTGCTCGTCTCATGCCTTGTTCACACCCTTGCTCTGGCTCATGCTCCGACTGAAGCACTGCCTGACATCTGCGATGAGGGTAGGCCAGCCGGCCTGCGCGGCGGCTGGCAGTGCGCGGACGACCACATCGAGCCCCGAAGGGTGATCGACGACGAGTTCGTGGGCGATGGCCTTGAGCCTGCGGCGGACGAGGTTCCGGGTCACCGCGTTCCCCACCGCCTTCGAGACGATGAACCCGAACCGGGTGGGATCGGCATCGGCACGGACGACCACCGATACGACGGCGTGCGCCGTGGCGCTCCTGCGACCACGACGCACGACGGTTCGGTAGTCGTCACCTCGGACGATCCGGTTGGCTCGGGCCAACAACCCCGGGGGTTAGGCCGAGAGCTCGGTGCGGCCCTTGCTGCGGCGGGCGGCCAGGATGGCACGGCCGGCGCGGGTCCGCATACGAGCGCGGAAGCCGTGCTTCTTGGCGCGGCGGCGGTTGTTCGGCTGGAAGGTGCGCTTGCTCATGATCTCGTCTCCACACGGACGCTCGCGGCGGTCCGGTCACGTTGGGTCCGTTGACGCGATGGGAACGGACGCTCTGGGCGCGACCGATTGGCCGCAGTCAACCGTTCAACGGTACGTGAGGACGGGCCCTGGGTCAAACGAACGGGACCAACCGCTCATTCTCCACATTGGGGACAACTCCGGTTGCGTCCGACGCGCCGCGAGCAATTACAGTGGGTTGATCCAGGGGCGCGCGGCCCGTGATCACCCGGCGGGACCGGGCACGAGCACGATCCGCGACTCGTGGAGAACACTGTGGACAACCCTGTGTACGGCCGAGTGGTCCGCCCACGACTCGCGGGCGACGTCGGCGCTGTGCGGGAGCCGGCCGGAGCGACCGTCGGTCCACGTCGACCGACCAGAGGAGACGAGCGCGCCATGACGATCCCGGCACCCGTCGAGGACCTCTGGGCCTCGGTGCTCGGACTCCTCGAGGACGACGACCGGATCACCCCGCAGCTGCACGGATTCCTCAACCTGGTCGAACCGAAGGGCGTGCTCGCCGGGACGCTCTACCTCGAGGTGCCCAACGACCTGACGCGCGGCATGCTCGAGCAGCGGATCCGGGTCCCCATCACCGAGGCCGTCTCGCGCCTCGGTGACGACTCGGTCGCCAACTTCGCGATCACGGTGAACCCCGAACTGACCCCGGAACCCCGCACGGATCCGGTGGTCCCCGCGTACGCGGCATCGGCACCCGTCCCGCCGATGGAGCAGGGTACGGCCCCGCGCCAGTACGTCGAGGCCCCGTTCGTGCCCGCGCCGGTGGACAACCCGTCGAGCGCCGGCCGCCCGGACTCGCGCCTCAACCCGAAGTACAACTTCGACAACTTCGTCATCGGCGGTTCCAACCGCTTCGCACACGCCGCCGCCGTCGCAGTCGCCGAGGCCCCGGCGAAGGCCTACAACCCGCTGTTCATCTACGGCGACTCCGGCCTGGGCAAGACGCACCTCCTCCACGCCATCGGGCACTACGCCGAGAGCCTGTACCCGGGCATCCGCGTCCGGTACGTCTCGAGCGAGGAGTTCACCAACGACTTCATCAACTCGATCGCGAACAACCGCTCCGCGCAGTTCCAGCAGCGCTACCGCGACATCGACATCCTGCTCATCGACGACATCCAGTTCCTGCAGGGGAAGGACTCCACGCAAGAGGCCTTCTTCCACACCTTCAACACCCTGCACGACCACAACAAGCAGGTCGTCATCACGTCGGACCTGCCGCCGAAGCACCTGACCGGCTTCGAGGACCGCATGCGCAGCCGGTTCGAGTGGGGCCTGATCACGGACGTCCAAGCACCGGACCTCGAGACCCGCATCGCGATCCTCCGCAAGAAGGCGCAGAGCGACCACCTGCAGGTGCGCGACGACATCCTCGAGTTCATGGCGTCCAAGGTGTCGAGCAACATCCGCGAGCTCGAGGGGACGCTCATCCGGGTCACCGCGTTCGCGAGCCTGAACCGGACCGAGGTCGACATGGCACTCGTGCAGACGGTGCTCAAGGACCTCATCACGCTCGACGAGGACAACGTCATCGCACCGGTCGACATCATCACGCACACCGCGGACTACTTCAAACTGTCCGTCGACGACCTCTACGGCTCCTCCCGCTCCCAGGCGATCGCGACCGCCCGGCAGATCGCGATGTACCTCTGCCGCGAGATGACGAGTCTGTCCCTGCCCAAGATCGGGCAGCTGTTCGGCAACCGCGACCACACGACCGTGATGTACGCGAACAAGAAGATCACCGAGCTCATGAAGGAACGTCGGTCGATCTACAACCAGGTGACCGAGCTCACGAGCCGCATCAAGCAGGACCGCCGCTACAAGTAGCACCGCCAACGTCGACCTCGTACCCCCCTCCGCGCGCCGGCCGGGAGGCCCACCGCGGGCCGCCATGCGTCCCCCGGTCCGGCTGCGGGACGGCCGCGGGACGGCTGCGGGACGGCCGCGACGCCGCCTCCGGAGAGCATCACCGCCCGGTCTCCACAAGATGTGCACAACGTGTGGATAACTGTGGATGACACGCCGCTCCCCTGTTCATGGACGACGGCCGAGCTGTGGACGTCGTCGGGAGGGAGCTCCCGACGAGTTTTCCTCGTCCACGGCCGCTCCACACACTGCTCACAAGTCACACGGTTGTAGTTCCCCGTCCTGACAACGATCAACAGAGTTATCCACACTGTGCACAAGCGTTAAGACCATTACTCCTGGTTAACGATTTCTCTCAGGGGGCCAACCTTGTGGACGGTCCCCAGCGGCCGAACGACACGGATCCCGCCCCCGCCCGCTGTGCCACAATGGGGGCCGCCGTCACCGAACCGAAGGACAGGGGTCCCAGCTGTGCAGTTCCATGTCAACCGGGACGTCTTCAGCGAAGCGGTCTCCTTCGCGGTCAAGCTCCTCCCCCAGCGCACGACGCTCCCGATCCTGTCGGGTGTGCTCATCCACGCCGAGGACGACCACCTGACGCTCTCGTCGTTCGACTACGAGGTCAGTGCGCAGACGCGCATCCCGGCGCAGATCGACGACCCCGGCACCGTGCTCGTGTCCGGGCGCCTCCTCGCTGACATCGCCAGCCGCCTCCCGAACGCGCCGGTCGTGTTCAGCACCGACGAGTCCCGCATCACGGTCACGTGCGGATCGGCACACTTCACGCTCCTGAGCATGCCCGTGGCCGAGTACCCGACCCTGCCCGAGGTCGGTCCCCAGACGGGCGTCATCCCGGGCAACGCCTTCTCCGAGGCCGTCGCGCAGGTGGCGGTCGCCGCCAGCCGTGACGACGTCACCCCCGTCATCACGGGTGTGCAACTCGAGGTCGGCGACAACGACCTGTCCCTCGTCGCGACGGACCGCTACCGGGTCGCCGTCCGGACGATCGCATGGGACAGCGGGCGCGTCGGCGCTGACCCGATGCACGCCCTGGTACCCGCGCGTACCCTTCAGGAGGTGGGACGTACCTTCGGATCAGCGAGCACCGTGTCGGTGTCGATCAGCGGCAACCAGGACCGCGAACTCATCGCGTTCCGTGCCGACGACAAGACCGTCACCTCGCTGCTCATCAAGGGCAACTACCCGCCGGTCCGCCGGCTGTTCCCCGACACCGTCCCCGACCACGCGGTGCTCAACACCGCGGAACTGGTCGAGGCCGTCCGTCGCGTCTCCCTCGTCCTCGAGCGCGAAGCCGCGCTCCGATTCACCTTCTCGGTCGACGGGCTCACGCTCGAGGCGATCGGATCCGAACAAGCGCAGGCATCAGAGTCGATCGACGCGCAGTTGACCGGAGAGGACACCGTGGTCTCGCTGAAGCCGCAGTTCCTCCTGGACGGGTTGAACGCGGTGCACTCCGAGTTCGTCCGCATCTCCTTCACCAAGACGGAGAACCCGAACAAGCCGGGGCCTGTGCTCATCACGGGACAGACCTCGCGCGAGGACGCGGCCGCGGACGGCTACCGGTACCTGCTCCAGCCCAACCTCCTCCTGCGCTGACGCCGGGGCACCACCGGGCGTCGCGCGAACTCAACGAGAAAAGGGAAATCATGCACATCGGTCTTGTCGGCCTCGGGAAGATGGGCAACAACATGCGTGCCCGCCTGCGCAACGCAGGGATCGAGGTCACCGGTTACGACGCCAACCCCGCCGTCTCCGATGTCGCCAGCCTCGCGGACCTCGCGGCGGCTCTGCCCGGCCCGCGCCTCGTGTGGGTCATGGTCCCGCACGGCAAGATCACCGACGACGTGATCTCGGGCCTCGCCGACGTCCTCGACGCGGGCGACCTCGTCATCGACGGTGGCAACTCGAAGTGGCTCGACGACGAGGTGCACGCCAAGCAGCTCGACGCCAAGGGCATCCGCTACATGGACGCCGGTGTGTCCGGTGGTGTCTGGGGCCTCGACAACGGTTACGGCCTCATGGTCGGCGGCGCGGACGAGGACGTCGCGACGGCTATGCCCGTGCTCGACGCGCTCCGCCCCGAGGGTCCGCGCGAAGAGGGCCTGGTCCACGCCGGTCCGGTCGGTGCCGGCCACTACACGAAGATGGTCCACAACGGCATCGAGTACGCGATCATGCAGGCGTACGGCGAGGGCTACGAGCTCCTCGAGGCCAAGGACCTGGTCAAGGACGTCCCCGGGACCTTCAGGGCATGGCAGCGCGGGACGGTCGTGCGTTCCTGGCTGCTCGAGCTGCTCGTGCGCGCGCTCGACGAGGACCCGACGCTCAAGGAGCTCGAGGGCTACGTCGAGGACTCCGGTGAGGGTCGCTGGACGCTGGAGGAAGCGATCGAGCACGCCGTGCCGATGCCCGCGATCAGCGCCTCGATCTTCGCGCGCTTCGTGTCCCGTCAGGGCAGCGAGTCGCCGACGATGAAGGCCGTCGCCGCCCTCCGCAACCAGTTCGGCGGCCACGCCGTCAAGAAGGCCTAGCGGTCCTCGCTCCTTCGGCCCGCGTGCACGTCGACCATCTCCAACTGACCGACTTCCGGAACTACCGGGAGGCGGACGTCGACTTCGCACGCGGGCCGAACCTGTTCGTGGGCCGGAACGGACAGGGCAAGACCAACCTCGTCGAGTCGATCGGGTACCTGTCCACCCTCGGTTCGCACCGGGTCCCCACCGACGCCGCGCTCGTGCGACAGGGGTGCGACGCGGCGATCGTCCGGGCACGGCTCGCCTACGAGGAGCGCACGATCCTCGCCGAGGTGCAGATCAACCGGACCGGCTCGAACCGAGCCCAGGTGAACCGGGCACCCATCAAGCCCCGGGATCTCCCCCGCTACTGCACGAGCGTGTTGTTCGCCCCCGAGGACCTGGCCCTGGTGCGCGGCGAGCCCGCCGGCCGGCGCCGGATGCTCGACGAACTCCTCGTGCTCATCGCCCCGCGCATGCAGGGGGTGCTCGCGGACTACGACCGGACGCTCCGCCAGCGGAACACGCTCCTCAAGTCGGCGCGCGGTTCGGGTGTCAGCGGCGGGGCGATGTCGACCCTGGACGTCTGGGACGACCGCCTCGTCGCCCTCGGGTCCGAGGTGATCGCCGGCCGCGACCACCTGGTCCGACGACTCGCACCGTTCGTCACCGAGGCCTACGCGGCGGTCGCGGGTGCGGCCCACGAGGCGTCACTCGCGGGCGTCCTCAGCATCCGCGGCGGCGACCCGGAGACCGAGCAGGAGCTCGGGAGCGAGATCGAACCCGTGACGGTGGCCGCCGCGGCGGACGGGTTCCGAGCCGGCCTGGCCCGTCGGCGCCGGGACGAGTTCGACCGCGGACTGACCCTCGTCGGTCCGCACCGAGACGATGTCCTCTTCCGGCTCAACGGGTTACCGGCCCGTGGCTACGCCAGCCACGGCGAGTCGTGGTCGTTCGCACTGGCGGTCAAGCTCGCGGCCGCGGCCGTGCTCCGCGCGGAGTCGTCCCTCGGCGATCCGATCATCGTGCTCGACGACGTGTTCGCGGAACTCGACGAGACCCGCCGCGGCCGACTCGCGAACGCGGTGTCCGGGTACGAGCAGGTGCTCATCACGGCGGCCGTCCACGGTGACGTGCCGCCGGTCCTCGCCGCGCACACGGTGCACATCGACGCCGGGAGGATCGTGGACGCGCCGGGCGACGATGCGGCGGTCGCCGAGACGGGGACCCCGGCGACCGGATCGACGGACGGGACCGACGGGGCGGACGCGCGCCGTTCCTCCCGTCCGGCCGCGCAGGAGGTGTGACGGTGCCACGACCGGACCGGCCGACCGAACCGACGCGGTTCTACCTCCACCTGAAGGCGGTGTTCGGTGACCCCGCGAAGCGATCCGTCGACGCGCGTCGGCGTCGTCGACGCGAGGCATCCGCGGACTCGGAGCCCTACGGCGTCGGACGCGAGCCGCGGGGGCTCGGGGACGTGGTGGGGAACCTGACGAGCGAGCTCGGGTGGACCGAGCCCCTGGCGCAGTCCGAGGTGATCGCCGCGTGGCCCCATGTCGTCGGTGCCGAGCTCGCGGCGCACTCGGAGCCGGTGTCGATCGACGACCACGCGCTGCTCATCCGGTGTGACTCGACCGCCTGGGCCACACAACTCCGACTCATGCGCGCGCAGATCACGACGACGATCGCGGAGCGCTACCCGGAGGCGGGGGTCGAGTCGGTGCGCGTTCTCGCCCCGGACGCCCCGACCTGGAAACGCGGTCTCAGATCGGTCCAGGGGCGCGGCCCTCGCGATACCTACGGTTGAGGCGACAAATCAATCCTCTGGGAGCGGAATCGGCCCGCAGATCGGCGTCTCAGCCCTCGGGAGCAGGCCTGCTGCGGTAGACTCGTGGGGTTGCACGCGGGCGCTGGCGCACGCCGGACACGCCGTGCTGCACGACCGAATCGCAGGCGGGCAGGAGCCACAACGACCATGTCATCAGAATCTGGCGACACCCCTCAGGACAACGCGTACGGTGCCGATCAGATCCAGGTGCTCGAAGGCCTCGAAGCGGTCCGCAAGCGCCCCGGCATGTACATCGGCTCCACCGGACCACGTGGGCTCCACCACCTCGTCCAGGAGATCGTCGACAACTCGGTCGACGAAGCCCTGGCGGGGTACTGCGACCAGATCGACATCGTCATCCGCGAGGACGGCGGTGTACGCGTCACCGACAACGGCCGTGGCATCCCGGTCGACATCCACCCCAACGAGGGCATCTCGACCGTCCAACTCGTGCTGACGGTCCTGCACGCCGGCGGTAAGTTCGGCGGCGGCGGGTACGCGGTGTCCGGTGGCCTGCACGGTGTCGGGTCGTCGGTCGTGAACGCCCTGAGCTCGGAACTCGACGTCGAGGTGCGCCGACAGGGCCACGTGTGGCGGCAGAGCTACACCGACGGCGTGCCCGTCGCGCCGCTCTCCCAGGACGAGGAGACCGACACCACCGGCACGACGATCACGTTCTGGCCGAACGCGGACATCTTCGAGACCGTCGACTTCGACTACGAGACGCTGCGCACGCGGTTCCAGCAGATGGCGTTCCTCAACAAGGGGCTCCGGATCACGCTCCACGACGAGCGTGTCCCCGACGAGGGCGAAGAAGCACGGAAGGACGTCTTCCACTACGAGCGCGGGCTCGTCGACTACGTCGAGTACCTCGTCAGCACGAAGAAGGCCGAGGTGATCCACCCCGACGTGATCTCCCTCGAGTCCGAGGACACCGACCGGAAGATCTCGCTCGAGCTCGCCATGCAGTGGAACACCTCGTACCAAGAGAGCGTCCACACCTTCGCGAACACGATCAACACGCACGAGGGCGGCACGCACGAAGAGGGCTTCCGCGCCGCGCTCACCTCGCTCGTCAACAAGTACGCGCGCGACAAGAACATCATCAAGGAGAAGGACGACAACCTCACGGGTGACGACATCCGCGAGGGGTTGACCGCCGTCATCTCCGTCAAGCTCGCCGAACCGCAGTTCGAGGGACAGACCAAGACGAAGCTCGGCAACACCGAGGCGAAGTCGTTCGTCCAGCGTGTCGTCGGTCAGGAACTCGGCGACTGGCTCGAGCGCAACCCGACGCAGGCGCGCGACGTCGTCCGCAAGGCGATCCAGGCCTCCCAGGCGCGCATGGCGGCGCGGAAGGCGCGCGAGACCACGCGGCGCAAGGGCCTGCTCGAGTCCGGCGGGATGCCGGGCAAGCTCAAGGACTGCCAGTCCAAGGACCCGACCGTCAGCGAGATCTTCATGGTCGAGGGCGACTCGGCCGGCGGATCCGCGGTGCAGGGGCGCAACCCGCTCACCCAGGCGATCCTCCCGCTGCGCGGCAAGATCCTCAACGTCGAGAAGGCCCGACTCGACCGCGCGCTGGCGAACCAGGAGATCCAGTCGATGATCACGGCGTTCGGTGCCGGCATCGGCGAGGACTTCGACCCGGACAAGGCGCGGTACCACAAGATCGTGCTCATGGCCGACGCCGACGTCGACGGCCAGCACATCACCACGCTGCTGCTGACGCTCCTGTTCCGCTACATGCGTCCGCTCATCGAACGTGGCTACGTGTACCTCGCGCAGCCCCCGCTCTACCGACTCAAGTGGTCGAACTCGGCCCACGAGTACGTGTTCAGTGACCGCGAGCGCGACGTCCTGCTGCAGGCCGGTCTCGCGGCGGGCAAGCGGATCCCGAAGGACAACGGGATCCAGCGCTACAAGGGCCTCGGCGAGATGGACTACAAGGAGCTCTGGGACACGACGATGAACCCGGACACCCGCACGTTGCTCCAGGTCACCCTCGAGGACGCCGCCGCGGTCGACGGCGTGTTCGCCACCCTCATGGGCGAGGACGTCGAGTCGCGTCGTCAGTTCATCCAGCAGAACGCCAAGGACGTCCGCTTCCTGGACATCTGAGGCACCGCGCGCCCCGCGCGCCCCGACCACCTGCCGGCGCGACGCCCGAGCAGGACGGAACCACGGCCTCCCGGCCGATGAGAGAGGCAGCACATGGCTGACGACAACGACAACGGCGGCGACGAGCCCGAGGTCGTGCACGGCGACGCCGGCGACATCGTGCTCTCGGGCGACCGCATCTCGCAGGTCGACCTCCAGCTCGAGATGCAGCGGTCCTACCTCGACTACGCCATGAGCGTCATCGTCGGGCGTGCGCTCCCGGAGGTCCGTGACGGCCTCAAGCCCGTGCACCGGCGCGTCCTCTACGCGATGTACGACGGCGGGTACCGCCCGGACCGCGCCTTCTCCAAGTGCTCGCGCGTGGTCGGCGACGTCATGGGGCAGTTCCACCCGCACGGCGACTCCGCCATCTACGACGCCCTCGTCCGCCTGGTGCAGCCGTGGAGCCTCCGGTACCCGCTCGCGCTCGGCCAGGGCAACTTCGGGTCCCCCGGCAACGACGGTGCCGCCGCCCCGCGGTACACCGAGACGAAGATGGCTCCGCTCGCGCTCGAGATGGTGCGGGACATCGAGGAAGACACCGTCGACTTCCAGGACAACTACGACGGCCGCACACAGGAACCGTCGATCCTGCCGTCGCGCTTCCCGAACCTGCTCGTCAACGGGTCGGTCGGCATCGCGGTCGGCATGGCCACGAACATCCCGCCGCACAACCTGCGTGAGGTCGCCGAGGGCGCGAAGTGGGCGCTCGAACACCCGGACGCGACGCGTGAGGAGCTCCTCGAGGCGCTCATGCAGCGGATCAAGGGCCCGGACTTCCCGACCGGCGCCCAGATCCTCGGTGTGCGCGGGATCCAGGACGCCTACCGCACGGGCCGTGGTTCGATCACCATGCGCGCGGTCGTCAACGTCGAGGAGATCCAGGGTCGGAACTGCCTCGTCGTGACCGAGCTGCCGTACCAGGTGAACCCGGACAACCTCGCGGTCAAGATCGCGGAGCTCGTCAAGGACGGCCGCCTAGCGGGCATCGCGGACATCCGCGACGAGACCTCCGGCCGCACGGGACAGCGCCTCGTGATCGTCCTCAAGCGCGACGCGGTCGCCAAGGTCGTGCTCAACAACCTGTACAAGCACACGCAGCTGCAGGAGAACTTCGGCGCGAACATGCTCGCGATCGTCGACGGTGTCCCGCGCACGCTCGCGCTCGACGGCTTCATCTCGGCGTGGGTCGACCACCAGGTCGAGGTCATCGTCCGGCGGACCCGCTTCCGGCTCCGCAAGGCAGAGGAGCGGGCGCACATCCTCCGCGGGTACCTCGCCGCCCTCGACGCGCTCGACGAGGTCATCGCGCTCATCCGCCGGTCGCCGACGGTCGAGGAGGCCCGGGACGGCCTCATGGCGCTGCTGTCGGTCGACGAGGTCCAGGCACGCGCGATCCTCGACCTGCAGCTCCGTCGTCTCGCCGCCCTCGAGCGACAGCGGATCCACGAGGAGGCCGAGGAGCTCGAGCGCCTCATCGCGGACTACCAGGACATCCTCGCGCGTCCCGAGCGCCAGCGCGTGATCATCGGCGAGGAGCTCGACGAGATCGTCGCCAAGTTCGGCGACGATCGCCGCACCGAGGTGATGTTCGGGTTCGACGGCGACATGAGCGTCGAGGACCTCATCCCCGAGGAGGAGATGGTCGTCACCATCACGCGTGGTGGCTACGTCAAGCGCACACGCAGCGACAACTACCGGTCCCAGCACCGCGGCGGCAAGGGCGTCAAGGGCGCCCAGCTCCGAGCGGACGACGTCGTGGACCACTTCTTCGTCACGACGACGCACCACTGGCTGCTGTTCCTGACCGACAAGGGTCGCGTCTACCGCGCCAAGGCGTACGAACTCCAGGAGGCCGGGCGCGACGCCAAGGGCCAGCACGTCGCCAACCTGCTCGCCATGCAGCCGGACGAGCAGATCTCGCAGGTCCTCGACATCCGCGACTACGAGGCAGCCCAGTACCTCGTGTTGGCGACCCGCGACGGCCTGGTCAAGAAGACCGCGCTCACCGAGTACGACACGAACCGCACCGGCGGGATCATCGCGATCAACCTCCGCGAGGGTGACGCACTCGTCTCCGCACTCCTGGTGGACGAGTCCGACGACCTCCTCCTGGTCTCGCGGCACGGCATGTCGCTCCGGTTCACCGCGACGAACGACGCCCTGCGTCCGATGGGCCGCTCGACGTCCGGCGTCAAGGGCATGACCTTCCGTGGGGACGACTCGCTGCTGTCCGCGTCGGTCGCGCACGACGAGGGATTCGTGTTCGTGATGACGGAGGGCGGCTACGCCAAGCGCACCGCCGTGGACCAGTACCGCGTGCAGGGGCGCGGTGGTCTCGGCATCAAGGTGGCCAAGCTCGCGGTCGACCGGGGTGACCTGGTCGGCGGTCTCATCGTCAGCGGGGACGACGAAGTGCTCGTCGTGCTGGCTTCCGGCAAGGTGGTAAGGTCTGCCGTGGCCGAGGTCCCTGCCAAGGGGCGCGACACCATGGGCGTCGTGTTCGCACGCTTCGCCGACGACGACCGGATCATCGCAGTGGCCCGGAACAGTGAACGGAACCTGGACGACCAGGCCGACGCCGAGATCGAACCCGCGGGCCCGGTCGAAGCAGTGAGCCCCGCCGAGGCAACGGACGAGCCCGCCGACCCGCAGGCCGGAGAGGACCAGCCAACGAATGAGTAGTGTCGCCGAGAAGCTCCAGCGCAAGACGAAGCGACCCGTCGGCACCAAGCAGGTTCGGCTGCGCCTGGTGTACCTCGACTTCTGGTCGTGCGTGAAGCTGTCGTTCCTCATCGCGCTGGCCGGCAGCATCGTGATCGTCGTGGCGACCATGCTCGTCTGGATCATCCTGAACCAGACGGGTGTGTTCACCCAGATCGACAAGCTGCTGCAGGACGTGACGGGCAAGAACAACTACTCGATCATGGACCAGTTCTCGCTGGGCCAGGTCATGGGGTTCTCGATCGTCGTCGGGATCCTCAACGTGGTCGTCGGCACGGTGCTCGGCGCGATCGTGAGCGTGCTGTACAACCTCAGCGTGCGGATCACCGGTGGTCTGCTCGTCGGGTTCACCAACAACTGACCCCGATCACCGGTCTGGAGGCCCCACCCGATTCGCGCCCGCGGCGCGCGTCATGTAGGCTTTCATCCGGTCTCGGGGCTATAGCTCAGGCGGTTAGAGCGCTTCGCTGATAACGAAGAGGTCCTAGGTTCAAGTCCTAGTAGCCCCACTCCGACGGTTCGCCGTCATCGTGACTGCACCACCGAGCCCGTATGACCCGTCGGCTGCTCCTCCGGTAGCATGGCCGACCATCCGGGGCCTTAGCTCAATTGGCAGAGCACCGCCTTTGCAAGGCGGGGGTTAGGGGTTCGATTCCCCTAGGCTCCACCAGCTGTCTGGGCTGCTCGGCGCTTCGCGCCTTCGCAGCCCGCTGGTTCAGTGCTCATGCGCGCCGCCGCCCCTGCGGCGCGACGTCGCGGGGGCGTGCCTGAGCGCTCGGCGCGCGGCGCCGGCGCAGTGCCTTCGGTCCGGGCGTCCCTTCCGGTCCTCCTCTTGCGCGAGATCGCAGGAGATGCCGCTTCGGACCGCGCCGGAACGACATCTGCTGCGATCTCGGCGGAGGGCTGCCGGCGACGCCGGGTGAGATGGCCCTCCCGGCATGACGAACGGCCCGCGCCGAGTGGCACGGGCCGTTCGTGTGGTGCGATCCGATCAGGCGGCGGGCTTGTCCGCCGCGTCCGCGTCGTCGGCGACCCACAGGTCGTCGTCGGCACGGAGGGTCTGGTACGCCGCGTACGCGGCTCCGATGACGGCGACGGCACCGACGACGATGAGCGCGACGCCGCCGAAGCCGAGTCCGCTCTTCTGCTTCGGGGCGGCCTTGACCACCGTCTTGGCGGCCTTGCGGCCCTTCTTCGAGGCCTTGGCCGCCTTCTTGGTGGCGTCGGCGACGATCTTGCGCACCTTCGGGTCCTTGGCCAGGTCCACGACGCTCATCGCGGACCCGAGGGTCGACACGAGGCTCGGGACGACCTCGGAGGTCAACCGGGTCTTGGTGGCGGTCGCCGCGGACGTCGCCGCGTGCACGCCGGTGGCGACGGCGGGCTTGACCCCGTTGTCGATGGCGTCCTTGACGCGGGGGGCGAGGTCGTTGCGAGCGGCGTCGGCAGCGTGCAGTCGGGCCTCGGCCAGGATGGCGTTCGCGTGCTCGAGGACCTTGCGCTGCTCGCCGAGGAGGGTGGTCGTCTGACCCTTGAGCTTCTTGATCTGCTTTTTGCGCTTGCGGGAGAGTTCCATGGTCATGAGCTACCTCCATCGGATCGGGCGGTGAGATGCCCATCCTGCCACCGGAGACCCTGGCAGGTCACGGTGCCTCGTCTGGAAGTACCATGAACGACCCGGGAGCGCATGCGAGAATGGCAACATGTCTTCGCACACCGCTGTTGCAACCATCCACACCAACCTCGGCGACATCCGCGTCAACCTCTTCGGCAACCACGCACCCAAGACGGTCGCGAACTTCGTCGGACTCGCCACGGGCACGCAGGAGTGGACGCACCCGGGTACCGGCAAGGTGTCGACGGACAAGCTGTACGACGGCGTCGTGTTCCACCGCATCATCAAGGACTTCATGATCCAGGGCGGTGACCCGCTCGGCCAGGGCATCGGCGGCCCAGGCTACCGCTTCGACGACGAGATCCACCCGGAGCTCACGTTCCAGCAGCCGTACATCCTGGCGATGGCGAACGCCGGCACCCAGGGTGGCCGCGGCACCAACGGCTCGCAGTTCTTCATCACGACCGTCGCCACCCCGTGGCTGCAGGGCAAGCACACGATCTTCGGTGAGGTCGCCGACGACGAGTCGCGCGCGGTCGTCGACGCGATCGAGGCCGTGCCCACCGACGGCCGCGACAAGCCGCGTGAGGACGTCGTCATCCAGAGCATCGACGTGACCGACTCCGCTGGCGCCGGGGCGTAGTGACCGACTTCTCCCAAGACCGAGCGAACTTCTGCTACCGGCACCCGGACCGGCAGAGCTTCATCCTGTGTCAGCGTTGCGGGCGGACGATCTGCACCGAGTGCCAGACACCGGCCGCCGTCGGGGTGCACTGCCCCGAGTGCGTGCGTGAGCAGCGCGCGCAGTTCTCGTCGAACCGCCGGACCGTCGGCCCGAGCACCTTCACGGTGGCACGGCGTCGCTTCGGCATGATCGACCAGAAAGCGACGACGGTCATCGTCGTCGTCAGCGTCGCCATCTGGCTGCTGCAGATGCTGACCGGCGGGACGAACGGGCCGGTCACCGCCGCGCTGGA
Source organism: Curtobacterium sp. MCBD17_013 (assembly GCF_003234565.1). Classification (GTDB taxonomy): domain Bacteria; phylum Actinomycetota; class Actinomycetes; order Actinomycetales; family Microbacteriaceae; genus Curtobacterium. Next base: position 97,844 of record NZ_QKTU01000009.1, read on the forward strand.
CTACAACCCGTACTGGCTGCCGACGCAGCCGTGGCGGTTGATCACGACGATGTTCGTGCACGGCAGCTTCCTGCACATCCTGTTCAACATGTGGGCCGTGTGGATCTTCGGCCGCATGCTCGAGCAGATGCTCGGGACCTGGCGGTTCGTGGCGCTGTACTTCATCAGCGGTCTCGTCGGTTCGGTGGCGGTGACGGTGCTGGCGCCGCAGACCACGGTGATCGGCGCCTCCGGGGCGATCTTCGGGCTGTTCGCGGTGTTCTTCGTGCTCCAGCGGAGTCTCGGTGGCAACGCGGTCCAGATCCTGGTCATCATCGGGCTCAACCTGGTGATCGGGTTCCTGGTCGCCGGCGTCGCATGGCAGGCGCACGTCGGCGGCGTCGTCGCGGGGTTCGTGACGGGCTTCATCTTCACCCGGACCCGCAGTGTCCGACGGCGTGGGCTCCAGATCACCCTGCTCGTCGCCGAGGCCGTCGTCGCGGTCGCCATCGCCGCAGCGGCCTACGCCGTGTACACGTGAGCACCGTCGGGAGGCCCGACACACGAAGGCCCGCGGACCGTCCGGTCCGCGGGCCTTCCGTCTCCCCCCGAAGAGGGGGATGAGTTATCCACAGCCATGTCCACATTGGGGATAATCACAGCTGTGTAAGTCCACTAGGCTCCGCCGTCACCCGGCGGACAGATCGTGTTCGCCTCAGCGCCACTTCGTCGTCATGAGGAACCCGATGAACATGATCCCGAAGCCGATCAGGATGTTGAGCGACCCGAGCGTCGGCACGGGCAGCGTTCCCTGCGAGACGTAGAACACGATGACCCAGGCGAGGCCGACGAGCATGAAGCCGAACATGACCGGCTTGAACCACACCGGGTTCGGTGCACCGCCGGCAGTGTCGACCGAGTCGGCTCGGGCCTGCCGGGCGGGCTTCGTACGGTCCTTCTGCTTGGCCATGGCCGGTATCCTACCGTCAACACATCTGCCACCCGCTCGGGTGGGTGGGCTGTCGGACGGGGGACGAACCACATGACCGTGACCGAGGTGCCCGTCGAGGGCGACGCTCATGCCCCGTCCCCGGACACGGGGGGCCGTCGTCGACGCCGAGGCCACGTGACCGTCCTCGGTGTCCTGGGCGACCTGCTCATCACGGCGGGTGTGCTCGTCCTCCTGTTCATCGCCTGGCAGCAGTGGTTCAACGACCTGGTCGTCGCCAAGCAGCACGAACACCAGGCCCAGCAGTTCAGCAAGTCGCTCGGCGCGATCTCGACGCCAGCGCCCACCCCCACGCAGGGGTACGGTCCGCCGAAGGTCAGCGCGCAGCCCGGCAACACCAAGGTGTTCGGCGTCATGTACGTGCCCCGGTTCGGTGCGACCTACGCCGTCCCCATGGCCGGCGGCACGACCACGGCGGGCACACTCGACACGATCGGCATCGGGCACTACGACCACACCCAGATGCCCGGTCAGGTCGGGAACTTCGCCGTCGCCGGTCACCGCACGACGCACGGCGCCCCGTTCAACCAGATCGCGAACCTCCAGGTCGGCGACAAGATCTACCTCGAGACCGCGGACGGCTTCTACACCTACACGTTCCGCAACCTGGAGTACGTGCCGCCGACGCAGGTGACGGTCCTCGACCAGGACCCCGACGACGTCGGCGTCGCGACGAAGGACCGGATCATGACGATGACGAGCTGCAACCCGATGTACTCGGCGCAGGAGCGCATCGTCGCCTTCAGTGTGTTCGATTCGTGGCAGCCACGGTCCGCGGGAGCGCCGACGGCCATCGCGTCCGAGGTCAAGGGTTAGGAGACCACATGTACGGTGCGCTCTGGCGGGTCCTGCCCGGTCCGGTGTGGGTACGGATCGTCGAGGTCCTGGTCCTCGTCGCGATCGTCCTCGCCGTCCTCGACCTGTGGGTGTTCCCCTGGGTGCAGGAGCTGATCCCCACCCCCGACGTGACGGTCGGCCACCGATGAGCCGGATCCTGGTCGTGGACAACTACGACAGCTTCGTCTACACGCTCAACGGCTACGTGCAACAGCTCGGTGCCGAGACCGACGTGGTCCGCAACGACGCGATCGATGCGGACGCCATCGCCGACCGCATCGCCGAGTACGACGGCGTCCTGCTGTCGCCGGGGCCCGGCGCTCCCGCCGCTGCCGGCGTCTCGATCCCCGCCGTGCATGCTGCGATCGGCGCCGACGTGCCGTTGCTCGGGGTGTGCCTCGGACACCAGGCCATCGCGGAGGCGCTCGGGGCCACGGTGACCCACGCCGAGGAACTCATGCACGGCAAGACGTCGAGCGTGATGCACGACGACAGCCCGCTGTTCGTCGGCGTTCCGCAGCCGTTCACGGCGACCCGGTACCACTCGCTCGCGGTGGTCGACGGCACGGTGCCCGACGAACTCGAGGTCACCGCGCGGACGACCGGGGGTGTGATCATGGGGGTCCAGCACCGGGACGCTCCGGTGTTCGGCGTGCAGTTCCACCCGGAGTCCGTCCTGACCGAGGGCGGGTACCGCATGGTGGGGAACTGGCTCGAGCTGACCGGGCTCGCGGGTGCCGCCACGGCCGCGGACGGACTCGGTCCGCTCATCACGTCGCCCTCGACGGACCGCTGAGGGCGACGCGCGGACCGCTGAGGGCGACGCGCGGCCCGACGAGGGCGACGCGCGGCCCGACGAGGGTCACGCGGCCCGATGAGAATCACGCGGCCCGGTGAGGCTCACGCGATCTCCGATGAGGGTCACGCGGTCCGGAGAGGACCACGCGGTCCGCTGGAGGCGGCGCCCCGGACGGTCGACGAACCGTCAGTGGTCGTCGTCGCCGTTCCCGGAGTCGCTGCTCTGGGTGGGTGCCGGCGTCGATGTCTGCGTGGGCTGCGCGGAGGCGGCGCAGTACGTCAGCTGCACGGTCGAGCCCTGCGGCTGATCGCCCGGCGGGAGCGACTGTTGTGTCACGGTGCTGCCCGTGCAGGTGTAGTCCGGCTGCGGCTGCACGGTGAGCCCGAGGCCGGCGAGTGTCGCGTTCGCCGTCGAGAAGGGCTGCTTCGTGACGTCGGGCAGCTGGATCTTGCCGTTCGAGACGACGATGTTCACGACCGAGCCCTTGTTGACGGTCGTGCCCGAGCCCGGGTCGGTGCTGAGGACGGTGCCTGCGGGCACGGTCGCCGAGTACCCCGAGTTGCTGCTGCCGATCTTGAGGCCCTGCGACTTCAGGGTGGTCTCGGCGGCGTCCTGGGACTGGTTCGTCACGTCCGGCACGGCGACCTGCGCCGGACCGGCCGAGACCACGACCCGGATGTTCTGCTGGGGCGCGACGTTCGTGCCGGCGCCGGGCGTGGTCCGGATGATGGTGTCCTTCGGGACCGACGTCGAGTTCTTGTCGACGCGGACTGCGACGAGATGGCGCTTCTCCAGGGCCTTCTGCCCGGTCTGCCAGGTCGCGCCGGCCACGTTCGGCACGGACACCGACGAGGACACGGACGACGTGGATGGCTGGAGGTTCGCGACCCACCAGACGACGGCGATCACGACGGCTGCGATGACGATGACGCCGAGCCAGATCCACGCCACGGGCGGTCGGCTCTGCGTCCGCTGCGGGCGGGCGTCATCGGGGTCGTCGAGCTCGCGGAAGGCCGCGTCGGCGCTGTCGGAGGTCCGGGGGTCGACGCCGAACAGGACGGTCGAGGCGTCGGCGGCGGCCGGTAGTCGACGCGTCGCGGGGACGTGCCCGGACGCGGCCTGCTGGAGGTCACGGCGGAACTCCGCGGCGCTCTGGAACCGCTGCGACCGGTCCTTCGCGAGGGCGCGCAGCGTGACCGCGTCGAGTGCGGGCGACACGGCTGGGTTCACGGTGCTCGGGGCGGCAGGCTGCTCGCTGACGTGCTGGTAGGCGACCGCCACGGGCGAGTCCCCGCGGAACGGCGGACGACCGGTGAGCAGCTCGAACAGGACGATGCCCGTCGAGTACAGGTCGGTGCGGGCGTCGACGGTCTCGCCGCGGGCCTGCTCGGGGGAGAAGTACGAGGCGGTTCCGAGGATCGCGGTCGTCTGGGCTACGGTCGCCGAGGTGTCGGTGATGGCCCGCGCGATCCCGAAGTCCATGACCTTGACCTGGCCGGACTGCGTCACCATGACGTTCGCGGGCTTGATGTCCCGGTGCACGACACCCGCACGGTGGCTGTACTCGAGCGCGGTGAGGATGCCCTCGGTGATGCGGACGGCCTCGTCCGGAGCGAGCGGGCCGTCGGTGAGGATGTCGCTGAGCGGACGGCCCTCGACGAACTCCATGACGATGTACGGCACCTGGACCTCGGCACCGGAGGGCTCGGTCACCGTTTCCTCACCGGCGTCGTACACGCGGACGATGGTCGGGTGGGCCATGCGCGCGGCGGCCTGGGCCTCTTGCCGGAAGCGCGTGCGGAACGAGGGGTCGTTCGCCAGGCTCGGCTTGAGGAGCTTGACCGCGACCCGACGACCGAGCCGGGTGTCGTTGCCGATGTGGACCGTCGCCATGCCGCCCCGGCCGATCGTGTCGCCGATCTCGTACCGGCCGGCGAGGAGGGAGATCCCCGCGGTCACACCTTCTGCCACGTGTCCTCCGAGTGTCCGTCGCGATCAGTGTACGGCAGGGGTTCCTGACGGATCGCTGGCGCGGGGGACCCGGTGGCGAACCGTTATCGGAAGGTCATCAGCGGTGCAGACCGACCCGGTTCGCGATCTGGTCGAGCACGTTGTTCGCGTCGTCGTTCGAGGTGCCGGGGGTACCCGGGGTCCCGGCGGAGCTCGGTGTGGGCGTGCTCGTCGCGGCCGGCTGGTACTGCACGGTGAGCGGCTGGGACGAGCCCGACTGCAGGTCCCCGCAGTTGACGGTGTAGGTGAGGGACACCGTTCCGGGCGAGCCTGCGGAGACGCGGACCGACGTGCCGCGGGTCGCCCCCGAGGACGCCCCGGAGCCGTCCGTGCCGTTCTGGATCGTGTACGAGTACCCGGTGAGGCTGTAGCCGGTCGGGCACTGCGTGTACGCCGGCCAGGTCGCCGTGAAGGTGCCGTCCGACGAGATCGGCGAGGCGGTGGCCGTGGACGGGGTGGGCGCCGACGGCATGGGCCCGTAGGCCTTGACGGTGATGGTGGAGCCGTACGGCAGGTTGCCGGTGGGGTCGATGGACTGCACCGTGTTCTCCGGCGTCGTGCTCGACGCCGGATCGCCGGTGACGACCTTGACGGTGAACCCTTCGGCGCGCAGCGCGGCCGCCACGTCGTCGACGTTCTTGCCCGTGTAGTCGCCCTCGTTCACCGTGACGGTCTGGGGCTGGGCGGTGGTCGGCGTGGAACTCGGGCTGTCGCTCGGCTCGGACCGCTTCGGCGTGGACGCGTGCGATGGGGTCTCCGACGCGCTCGGGTCCTGCTGGTTGCCGCGGTTCGCGAACACGATGCCGCCGATGACGAGCGCCGCGACGAGGAGCGCCCCGAGGACGATGAGGGGCCACAACCAGGGCCGGCGCTTCCGGCCGTCGTCGTCGGGAGTCGGGGGGGTGCCGGGGCCCCTGGGCACGGCCGGCCCCGGCGTCGGAGCGAGCCGCTGCGTGGCCTGGGTCCCGATGATGCTCGTGGCGTCGTCGTTGCCGACCGGCGGGTTGAAGGCGACCGTGGCTGCGCCGAGCGCCGGGACGGCGACGGTGGCCGCGGCGACGTCACCACGTCGGAGTGCCTGCGCCGCGCGGGCGAGGTTCGCCGCGGTCGCCGGGCGGTCGGCGGGCTTCTTCGCGATGCAGGACATCACCAGATCGCGCACGGGCTCGGGGATCGACGCCGGGAGCTCCGGGGGCTGCTCGTTGATGTGCGCCATCGCGATCGCGACCTGGGACTCACCCGTGAACGGACGCTTGCCCGCGAGGCACTCGTAGGCGACGATCCCGAGCGAGTAGATGTCCGTCGAGGGCGACGCCGGGTGACCGCTCGCCTGCTCCGGCGACAGGTACTGCACGGTGCCCATCACCTGACCCGTCGCGGTCAGGGGGACCTGGTCGGCGATGCGCGCGATGCCGAAGTCCGTGATCTTCACCCGGCCGTCCGGGGTGATCAGCAGGTTGCCGGGCTTGATGTCCCGGTGCACCAGCCCGACCGCGTGCGCGGCCTGCAGGGCGTTGGCAGTCTGCGCGACGATGTCGAGGACCTTGTCGACGGGGAGTGTGTGCTCACGCTCGAGCAGCGTCGAGAGCGCCTCGCCGGGGACGAGTTCCATGACGAGGTAGGCGCTGCCGTCCTCTTCGCCGTAGTCGAAGACGTTCGCGATGCCCTCGTGGTTGACGAGTGCCGCGTGTCGGGCCTCCGCGCGGAAGCGCTCGAGGAACCCGGGGTCGCCGAGGTACTCGTCCTTGAGGATCTTGAGCGCGACGGTGCGACCGATGACGAGGTCGGTCGCCTGCCACACCTCGCCCATGCCGCCGATCGCGACGCGGGAGGAGAGCTGGTACCGCCCACCGAAGGTGAGTCCGCTGGTGGGTCTCATTTGTTCAGCACCGCCTCCATGACTTTCTTCGCGATCGGAGCCGCGACCGTGTTGCCCACGCCCTGTTGTCCGAGTCCGCCGCCGTTCCCCACGACCACGGCGACGGCGACCTGCGGGTCCTTCGCGGGGGCGAACCCGGTGAACCAGAGCGTGTAGGGATCGCCCGTCCCGTTCTCGGCGGTGCCCGTCTTGCCCGCCACGTCGACCCCGTCGATTCTCGCATTGGTGCCGGTGCCGTTGTCGACGACGCTCTCCATGGCCTTGGTCAGGTCGGAGGCGACGTCGGACGAGATCGGGTCGCCGTACTGCTTGGCCTGGAACGGGACCACCGTCTTCAGGTCGCTCGTCGTGATCTTGTCGATGAGCGTGGGGCTCATCACCCGGCCGCCGTTCGCGATGCCGGCCGACACCATCGCCATCTGGAGCGGGGTCACCCGGACGCTCTGCTGACCGAAGGCACTCCGCATGAGCTCGGCGGTGCCGTCGGTCTGCGGGTACTGGCTCGGCGTGCTCGCCATCGGCACGTGGACGCTGTCGCCGAAGCCGTACTGCTTGGCCATCGCGTTGATGGCGTCGTAGCCGAGCTTCTGGCCGAGCTCCGCGAACGGGATGTTGCACGAGTTCTGGATCGCGACGGCGATGGTGACCGTGTTGCCACCGCCGCAGGACCCGCCCTCTGCGTTGTTGATCGTGCGGCTCGTGCCCGGCAGGGTCAGTGTCGACGGGTTCGGCAGCGTCGAGTCGAGGTCGTAGTCACCGCTCGCGAAGGCGGCGGAAGCGACGATCAGCTTGAACGTGGACCCCGGCGCGTACAGGTCGCCGGCGATCGCGCGGTTCTGCAGCGGCTGGCTCTCGGCGGACAGGAGGGCGTGGTACTGGGCCAGGACCTGCTTCGTGTCGTGCACGGCGAGCGTGTTGGGGTCGAACGACGCCTTCGACACCATGGCGAGGATCTTGCCGGTCTTCGGCTCGATGGCGACGACCGCGCCGGTGTTCGAGCCGAGTGCGTCGAACGCGGCCTGCTGCACCTGCGGGTCGATCGTCAGGTTGACGTCGTCGCCCTGGACGTCCTGCCCGGTGAGGATCGAGTTGATGTTGCTGAAGAAGCTGTCGGAACTCGTGCCCGCGAGGTAGGAGTTCTCGGCGCTCTCGACCCCGGTCTCGCCCTGTCCGATGGTGAAGTACCCGGTCACGGCGCTGTACAGGTCGCCGTTCGCGTAGGTGCGCTGGTAGTTGTACTGGTCGTCCACGGGCTTCGACTCGGCGATGGGGGTGCCGTCGACCAGGATCGCCCCGCGCTTGGTCGAGTAGCTGTCGAGGATCGTCCGGGAGTTCCGGGAGTCGGCCCGGAGCTGCTGGGCCGAGAAGAACTGGATGCTCGTCGTCGACACGAAGAGCGCGACGAACATGAGCACGACCACGGTCGAGATCGAGCGGAGTTGGCGTTTCACGGGCGGGTCACCGTCCTGTCCTCGTGTCGATGGCGGCCGTGGCGACGCCCTGCTGCACCCGCTGCTCCGCCGGGACGGAGTCGGTGAGGCGCAGGAGCATCGCCGCGATGATCCAGTTCGCCACGAGTGAGGATCCACCCGCGGCCATGAACGGCGTGGTCAGACCCGTCACGGGGATGACGCGCGTGACGCCGCCGATCACGATGAAGGTCTGCAGCGCGATGACGAAGCCGAGCCCGACCCCGAGGAGTCGGCCGAAGTCGTCCTGGCCGGCGTACGCCACGCGGAACCCGCGCGAGACGAGCAGGAGGAACAGTCCGAGGATCGCGAAGACGCCGACGAGCCCGAGTTCTTCGCCGATGGCCGAGAAGATGTAGTCGCTCTGGGCGAGCGGGGTCAGGTACGGGCGTCCCTGGCCGAGGCCCGTGCCGGTGATGCCGCCGTTGGCGAACCCGAACAGACCCGTCACGAGCTGGTAGCTCCCGGAGAACTGCCGGTTGTAGATGGTGTTGTCGAACGGCTCGAGCCAGGCCTGGAACCGGCCGTGCACGTAGGTGAGGGTCTGCGCGGCGATGAGCGCGCCTCCCACGAACAGGATCAAGCCGATGATCACCCAACTCGCGCGGCCCGTGGCCACGTAGATCATCACGAGGAACAGGCCGAAGTAGAGCAGCGAGGTCCCGAGGTCGCGCTGGAACACGAGGACGCTCATCGCCGCGCCCCACACGATGAGGATCGGCCCGAGGTCGCGGGCCCGCGGCAGCTGCACGCCGAGGATCCGGCGGCCCACGATCGACAGGCTGTCGCGCGCCGTCACGAGGTACCCGGCGAAGAACAGCGCGAGCGAGATCTTGGCGAGCTCGCCCGGCTGGAACGAGAACGGTCCGATGCCGATCCAGACGCGCGCGCCGTAGATGGTGCGTCCGATGCCGGGGAGCATCGGCAGCAACAACAGCACGATGCTGACGAGCATGAAGATGTAGCGGTAGCGCTGGAGGAAGCGGTGGTTCCGGACGAGCAGGAGCACCAGGATCGCCATCACCATGGCCATGCAGGTCCAGGCGATCTGCCGGACCCCGGCGCTGCCCCATCCGGTGGCGCTCGGTGTGTGCAGGTCGATCCGGTAGATCTCGGCGATCCCGATGCCGTTGAGCACGAGGGCGATCGGCAGGATGAACGGGTCCGCGTTCTTCGCGACGATGCGGAGGACCACGTGCATCACGAGGGCCAGCACGAGGATGGCCGCGCCCTCGATCAGGATCGGCACGTCGATCCGGTTGTGCACGCCGAGCTGGACGAGCAGCATCGCGCCGGCGCAGATGCCGCAGGCGATGACGAGGAGGCCGAGCTCCAGGTTGCGGGCGCGCGCCGGTTCGCGCAGCTTGATGGTGATGGTCTGCGTCAGGGACTGGCGGGCGGCGATGTCAGCCATGCGCGCCTCCCGTCGGCGTCGGCGTCGGCGTGGGTGTGGGCGTCGGCGTCCCGGTGCCGTCACCGTCCGCGTCGGACTCGGCCGCGGCCTCCAGACGGCGGATGATGGCCCGCGCGTCCGACAGGGACGACGCGTTGATGGTCTGGCGGACGTTCTCACGCGTGTACGCGGGCAGGTCGCCGACCCGGAGGTCCGAGTCCTCGTACACACTCGACAGGTGCACCGGACCGATGCCCTGCTGCACGCCCTTGAAGATGGCCACGTTGCTGCCGTCGGCGCCCACGTAGTAGTGCTGTTGGGTCCACCGGTAGCCGAGGAACACGACGCCGACGAGCACGACGACCGCAGCGACCAACGCGATCGTCCACGAGATGCGACGACGCAGGCGCCGGCGGCGGTCCTCCGCGATGAGCTCGGCGAAGTACTGGTCGGACTCGGGCTCGAAGTGTGAGTCCTCGGGCGCCGTCGTGACCTTGAGGGGGTGGAGCAGGATCGTCGGCAGCCGGATCGGCTTGCGGCCCGTCGACGCCTCGAACGTCAGCGGCGCGGCGGCGGACCCGACGGTCGTCGCGGCGTCGTCGACGTCGTCCGGGACGTCCTCGGTCACGTCCATCACCACGACGGTGACGTTGTCCGGTGCGCCGTGGTCGAGGGTCTCCTTGACGAGGCGCTGCGTCACCTGGTTGGCGTCCATCTCGGACGCGAGCGCGTGGCGGATGCGCTCCTCGGCGAGGTAGCTCGACAGGCCGTCGGAGCAGAGCAGCCACCGGTCACCGGGCTGGATGTCCATGACCGCGGTGTCGACCTCGGGCGCCGCGTCGACGTCGCCGAGCACCCGCATGAGGACGGACCGCCGCGGGTGGACCGCGGCTTCCTCCGGCGTGATGCGCCCGCTGTCGACCAACCGCTGCACGAAGGTGTGGTCGGCGGTGATCTGCTTGAGCTCGCCGTCCCGGAAGCGGTAGATGCGGGAGTCGCCGATGTGCGCGATCGCGATCTGGTCGCCCACGCGGATCATCGCGGACACGGTCGTGCCCATGCCCGTGAGCTCCTGGTGCTCGAACACCGTCTCGGTGATGAGCTGGTTCGCCGCGATGAGCGCGGCCTGCAGCGCGAACTCCGCGTCGTGGGCCGACGGGAACTCGCGGTCGACCTCGCGGATGCGGCGGATCGCGATCGCGGAGGCGACGTCACCCCCCGCGTGCCCGCCCATGCCGTCGGCGACCGCGAACAGGTACGCCCCCGAGTATCCGGAGTCCTGGTTGTTCGCGCGGATCCGGCCCACGTGGGACACGGCGGCACTGAGGGTACGGGCTGCCATCCGGCGCTACCGCCGCAGCTCGAACGTCGTCGTCCCGATGGTGATCGGGGTGCGCTCCCGGACCGGCATCGGCGCGGAGACGCGCTGGCCGTCGAGGAAGGTGCCGTTCGTGGAGTCGAGGTCGGTGATGAACCACCCCTCGGGGCGGAGGTCGAGGCGGGCGTGGTTGGTGGACGTGTAGTCGTCGCGGATGACGACGTTGCTGTCGCTCGCTCGACCGATCGTGATCGGACCGCGCCCGAGGGGCATCTCCATGCCCTCGCGCGCGCCGTCGGTGATGACGAGTCGGGTGGCGACCTGCGTGGCGGACGCGGGTGGGCCTCCAGGCCGGATGGCCTCGGTGAACGCGCCCGGATCCGCGCGGCCAGCCGTGGCGTTGGTCGGCAGTGGCGGCGTGCTCGGACCCTGCTGCTGGTTCTTGGCGTCGGTCGGGATGGACCGGGTGCGTTGCCCGAACAGATCGCTCCGGAGGGCGAACACGATCGCGAACACGAACAGCCACAGCACCGCGAGGAACGCGAAGCGCAGCACGAGGAGTGTCAGGCTGCTCGTCATCACGCTCCTCCGTCGGCTTCCGGGACCACCCGGAACACCATACGGGTCCGTCCGATCTCGATGGTGGAGTCCGGCTCCACGATCGCACGCTCGAAGCGCTCGCCGTTCAGCTTGGATCCGTTCGTCGAGCCGAGGTCCGTCGCCTGCGCGTGCTTGCCGTCCCACACGACCTCGACGTGCCGACGGCTCGTGCCGGTGTCGGCGACCGTGATGTCGGCGTCCGAACCGCGACCGATGACGGTGCGGCCGACCTTGAGGTGATGGCGCTGCGATCCGATGTCGAGCACGCCGGCCCACGTGACGTCACGACGGACCGTCGTGGAGTCGACCTGCAGGATCCCGGTCGAGAGCGTGCCGTCCTGCCGCAGCGTGATCTGGACCGGACCGGAGAACGAGTAGTTCTGTGCGACCGCGTGCTGCTGGACGAGGCCGGTGAGCTCGTCGATGAGCGGCCGGCCGATGTCGTTCATGCGCGAGTAGTCCGGCGGCGCGAGCCGGACCGTGAACTCGTTCGGCACGAGGATGCGCTCGCGCGTGACCACCGCCGCCTTGGTGTCGAGCTCGCGTCGGAGCGCCGCCGAGATCTCGACCGGCTGCACGCCCGAGCGGAAGGTCTTCGCGAACGCGCCGTTGACCGCGCGCTCGAGCCCTCGCTCGAAACTGTCCAGTAGGCCCATGGGTCTCCCGTGATCGCGGTCGCCGACTCATGCATGGTAGTGGTTGGCGTGGGTTCCTTCCTGTGCGTGCTAGAGTCGTCCGGCTGGCGCGAGTGGCGGAATTGGTAGACGCGCACGGTTCAGGTCCGTGTGCCCGTGAGGGCGTGGGGGTTCAAGTCCCCCCTCGCGCACCAGGGGTTGTACTGGAAACTGCTTCGGTACATCTCGAAAACCCAGCAAGAGATGAGGCCGCTGCCCGAGAGGGCAGCGGCCTCAGTTCGTTTCGACTTGTCTGTCAGTCGTCGGCGTCGATCTCCTCGGCGGGGAGGTCCACTTCCTCTTCAGTGCCAGCGGCACTTCCGTCGGCGAGGGCGGCCCAGTCCACGGCTGCGCCCTAGATGTCTCCGGAGAAGACGTCGTCGGCGATGAACCCTCCAGGGATACCCGCGTTGGGGGCGATGCCGGTGTTGGTCTCGGGGTCGTAGAGGTACCCGTTGGTGATGTCGCGGCGGCGGATGTCAGGGATGGTGCGTGGTGCGTACGGCTGGCCGAACTTGTGGGTGTTGATGCGGCGAAGGTTGGCGGCGAAGATCAGCATGGAGACCATCACGTATTGCTGGGATGAGCCGCGCGCTCGCCGTCGTCCTTCCGAGCTCAGGGCTTCCTTTGCGTCGTCCTTCACGTATCGGTTCGCTGACTCGATCATGTTGCGGGCGTGGCTGTACAGCTTCTTCCACGTCTTGGTGCCGAAGCGGACAGCTTGGATGTACTTCGCGTCGGTGGCGAGTGGGAACGTGACGGACGCCTTGTTGGTGCAGATGGGCAGGCGGCGGTCGGGCAGCTGGCTCTCGAGGACGGGGAACGGTGTCTTCGTGCGGCGGCGCTTGTCCTTAATGAGGTCCCACTCGGCTTTGCGTTGGCCTTGCCGCCACGGGCAGTCGAGGGTTGCGTTCGGGCCGATGGCCGGGCACATCATTGGCACATCTCCTCGGGCGTCTGGCTTCTGCTTCCGGCGCAGGAGGTACTTCTCGCGGCTGTCGATGCGCGTGCGCCACGTTTCGAAGTCGATTCTGTGGGCGCGGACGTCCTTCGTGGCGTTGATGAGATCGGCTGGCATCGCAGGGCAGTACCAAGCTCCCTCGACCTGAATCGCGCCCATGTAGCCGCCCTTCTCTCCGAGCTGGTCGACCTTGTAGTCAGCGGTCGATTGTGCTCGCGCCCAACTGAGAATCGATACTTGCTCTCGCGCGGTGTAGGGCGCAGACGGGTTGCTCGCCGGCAGGGGCGGGAGCCGCTTCGCTGGGATCGTGGCAAAGAACTTGGCAATGCGCAGCAGAATCGACCGTCGATTCCCGCGGGCCGCTGCGGTGAGCTGGCCGCAGCCGACCTGGATGTAGTACGCAATGACGCTTCGATCCAGCATCGCCCGTGTCTCGAGCGGAAGCGCAGCGACCTGCCACCCCCAGAGCGCGAACTCAGTCATCGTGTTGTAGACGGTGCCGACCGAGTAGGGGATGTGCCCCTCGGTTTGCGTAGCGACCTCCCGGACGAAGTCACGGATGGCTTCCCAGTGCGCTGGTTCGATCTTCGGCTGGTACTGATGTGGATCCCGCGACCGCTCCCCCATGTGGTCAATGTAATGACCGAGGGCCGTTGTGCGGGCCTGTGGTTCGGCGTGTCGCTGGCGTCGTGAGCCGCCGTGATGAGTGAATGGGCGCATCGAGATTCCAGGTCGGGCAACCCTCACGCAGCAAGTGATCAGGGCCGCGGTCAACGCGCTGCCCTCGATGCTGCGCGATCGGCGCGAAGGGCGAATGACTCGAACGGAGCTCGCGGCTCGGACCGGCATCGAGGTCAGCGCCCTGCGCCGCATCGAGGCCGGACAGCCACCGAGCGTCGAGCAACTGCTGCTCATCTGCGATGTGCTCGGCGTCGCCCCATGGGACCTGCTCGGACCGCTGCGCACCGGTGACCCGGCTTCTCGGACTGTCGAGGTACGCAGCAATGGCAACATCTGGCGCTCCGTCACTCCAGAAGTGACGCTGCCGAATCCGGTGGAGCAAACAATCAAAGCGGGGACACGGGACGCGACAGCGCAGCACGACGGGACGGAGTGGATCTACCTTGTCGAGGGGCACCTCGTCGAAGTGAACTTCGGCCGCAACCGCGAACCGCGACTCCTGCGGCCGCACGAGGCGATCGACTTCGACGCCTCGATCCCGCACTGGCTTTTCGCGGGCCTCGACGACGCCGTCGTCCTTCGACGGCTCACGCGGTCGGGCTTAGACGCACACGTGCCTGAACTGGGTGGAACGTCAGGCCTCTAACGGGGCCGGACAGCCACGGGCCAGGCCAGACAGTCACGGGCCGGTCGCGGATGAATAACCGCGTCCATCGTGCGTGCGCTCGATCCGCTCGGACACTAACCGCAGGCGGAGAAGCATGGCCGTGGCGACGACGCCGGTGGACAGCGTCACCGACGTGTCAGCACGACACGTCAGATGTGGAACCGTGGGCGAGCAATACGATCGTGCCCGCTGTGCCGAGGCGGGCGATGGGGCGTTGAAGAGACAAGCGCACCAAGCACAGGAACAGCACGTACACCCCGACCGCGGCGAGCACCACGGCGGTGCTCCGGCTCCGTCGATGTCTCCGGCTCCGTCGATGTCTCCGGCTCCGTCGATGTCTCCGACTCCGTCGATGTCCAGTCGCTCCCGGGCCCACAAGGGAAACGGTCTCTTGCCCTCTCTGCTCCGTAATACGACGGCGGCGCCGCCTATGACCGAGAGCAGTACTAACGCGTAGTGACAGTGCCCGGCGCCGAATTGGAGCATGTCGGGAAGGCTGTCAAAGCACTCGTCCAGCCGATGCTTCGGGGGATCGGCTCGTGGAACTACTGGTCAAATCTCGTGAATGAACTCAGCTGACACGGACAGGGCCACCCCGACTGATGGCGCTCAGTTCGCCTTCTAGTGCGATGCGAGCGAGGGGCACGTCAGGTCCATGAAGGCGGATGTCCACCGAGCGGAGATCAACTCGTTGGATGCCGCTCGACGCCCTTAGGCCGGTGCGGTCCCTTTTCGGCCAGTTCGGGTGCCAACTGTGACTCACGTGCCATTTCGGTGAGTGACGACAAGGTCGTACTGATGGCGTCAGCGGGAGACCCTGATCAGTTCCACTTCGAGACGGAACTTCGCGTTGCCTTGCTTGTCCGTGCCATTGGGTCGCGCGACGGTGGTGAACTCGTCCTGTCCGAGGTCGTTCTCGACTTCCTCGATCAGGCTCGCACGGATGTAGCGGATTGCATCTGGGTCGATGGGGATGTCATGCAGGGCGGTCATCCGGATCAGGGCGGCCGCGAGCTTCTCACCGAGTCGTAGATCACGAGCTGTCCTGCGCTGCCCGCGCTGGCCGTGTTTCAAGTCGTTCTGCAGTGTCGCGAGGAACTGTGCGACAAGCATCTCGGCGTCGAATGGGGGCCGTGCGAGATTCGACCAGTTTCCTCCGCCAGCGCGTACGCAGTTGGCAATCGCGTCCACTAGCTTGATCTGATCGTGAGGTGCACCGACGACCCATCCACCGAGTGCTTCCAGGGTGTTGATGAGCAGCATCACCCGAGGCTCAAGGAACCTGGTGAATCCTGCAAGCGCTTCGATTGCAGACTGCATGGGGTTCCGGAAGGTGTCGTCGTCGAGCCACCGCGCGAACCAGGCCCGCATGCCGTCTGGACCGAGTGCCGGCATGCCGAACAGTGGCACGGGGAGCTTCGCCGGGTCTTGGAAGGCGCTGTATGCGGTGTCGGCGATGAAGGCCGGCGCCCAGTCGATCGTGTCCGGTTCTCCTCGCATGTATCTCGTCGGGAACGATTGGCCGCGCACGTGGTGAGTGCGCCACTCCACGCGCTTGCCGTACGCGAGAACGAGGAGACTTCGCATCGGGTACTGCTGCCACAACAGGATCTCTGGCTGCACGTCCCCGCCGAGCCATTTGGTTTGGATGACGACCTCGTTGTGAACTATGACGCCCTCGTCGTTCTCTCGCCACGGTGTGGTTCGCAGCACCTCGTACTGCAGAGCGGAAGCGAAGTCTTCCGCGTCGACCGTCCAAGAGACATGCTCCTCCACGCTCCGCGTGAGCACGATCTGCCCGGGATGCTCCTGGTCAGTGTCTGCGACCTCGATGCGACCGAAACCGCTGAAGCGGGCAAGCCCGTCAATCGTCGAGTAGATCTCCTCCACGCAGAGCACAGAGGGAGCCAGGGGAGTTTCGAGCGCACGAGTGATGCGTTCTTCGGCCGTTCCCGTCGGAAGCACTTTCGGGTACTGGCAGATCGCGTTCCGTGCTCTCCCTCTCGTAACGCGGATCGTGCTGCCGTGCCGGCCTGTGTAGCGCACGTCCGAGAGGGTCACCGGCCCGCGGTCATCGACGAACAGCAGGTCGACGCCGCCGCGCCCGGGCTTGAGCCACTCCTCGATGACCGCGTACTGCGGTTGCTGGGGTGATGCCGGCACGGCGATCTCCGGACCCAGTTCCGTCCAGGTCAGCGAGGCGGCGATGAGGTCGGGGTGCTTACCGTCGCTGAGTAAGCCTGTTCTGACGTCATTGGCGCGGAGCACGTTATCCATGCCTTCAAGCTAAGCGGTGAAACCACCGAGCGGCCTGGCGGGCCGGTCCTGATTGGCCAACTCACGAAAAAGGAGCAGCCCCGTCTGCTCCTTCGGCGGCGTCGACCCGCCGGAGCGGCGTGAGACCGTTCGACGGTTGACCGGCGAAGCACAACGGCAGCGGACGTCCGGCAGCTGACGGGGTGGCCATCTGCTATCCAGTTGCGACGCGATGACCGGCGGCCGACATCACAGGTGCCCGCAATGGTCTTGCACAACGCCGACGGGTCAAGAGACCGCCTCCTCGAACTGGCACAAGCCACTGACGCAACGATCGCCGCTTACCTGATGGGGCTGCTGGGTCTCAGCGCGGCATGTCAGCGCCGGTCGGCCGCAGCGATGCGCACCCCCTACTGACCTGCTGCCTAAGTTGGGCACCAGGGCGCAAGCAAGACCAGCAGACTGCCGCAGTGTCACATCAAGTTTGCGCGACGGATGCCATCTTCGAAGAGAATTGGAACCGTGAGTGACGCGACCCGCCCCTTCAGCACGTTCGTCCGCGACCACCGTCCCCTGTCAGGGTATCTGGAACAGAAAGCGGGTCAGATCGACCGCGCTATTCGCGATCTGAGGACCACGGAGGAGCTTGAGGAGTTCGCCCGGGACCGGCTGCCCACGATGGTTACCGAGGCGAGGACGGCGCCTCCTCGGCTTGGCGGGGGTCGAAGCGCTCGAGTAGATCCCAGAGAGTTTGTCCGTCGACGCGATGGCTCCCACGCGTCGGTTGCCCGGCACTGGGCTGCATTCGAGATTGAAGGCGACGCGGAAGCTCTTACCTACTGGCCGGACGCGCACCCCACGCTGCCAACCTCGGACGAGGAGCCGTCGCCGACCGCGGCGCTGACTCTCGACAACTTTGCCGACGCATGGCAGATCGGTTATCCAAGCGAGACCGGTCTACCCATGCTCTACACCTCGCTGTACCTGACCGTGGACGAGGAAGCAGCGAGGGTTGATGCGCGGGGCATGATCACCGACCGGCGTAGCCGTGTTACTCCCATTGTCGAAGCGATCGCCACTCAGGCGAACGAGTTCAACGACGCACTGGACGCTCGAATCCGGGAGCGCCTTGACGGCATGCGGGACGAGTTCCGCAACCGCGAGGAGATCACGGCATCACTGGATTTCCCCTACGAGTGGCTTGCTGAACCGCTGGCTCTCGATGTCAACGCGGCGTCCGCGGGCGGGGAGGACGTGGGCACGTCCGCTGACGTTGCCCCGGGAGCGCCAAACGAAGATGAGGACCCTGACGTGGCGCCCGCGGAGACGACTTCTACGGCCGGATTGACGATGTCGATCGCGTCCAGACTGGCGGAGCGGACGTTCGAGCAAGTGCAGCAGATCATTCGCATCTGGGCGAACAGCGTCGAACGATACCCGCGGAGCTTCGCCGGCCTGAACGAAGACCAGATCAGCGATCTGCTCGCCGCCACGCTCAACGCGACGACCCCGGGCGCGAACCGCGAGGTCTATTCCCACTCTGGAAAGTCCGACATCTTCGTGCGCGCAGACGTTCTCAGCGAAGGACGGGGCCCGGAGAAGATCCTCATCATCGAGTCCAAGTGGGCTACGAGCAAGACCGTGGTGCAGACCGCGCTCGATCCTCAACTATTCGGATACCTCACCGCGAAGGACACCGCTGCGATTCTTCTTGTTCTCATCGGGCAACATGACTTCGAGAAGAAGCGCGGTCAGGTCCTCGAGCAACTTCAAGAGGTCGAGGGCTTCGAACAAGCCGGAGATTCCGCCGTCTCCGAATGGCCGATTCTCCGCTTCGCGCGTGAGGGACGCACGGTCCGGATCTGCGTCGCGCCAGTCCACCTGGACCGCACCAACGGTGCTGAGGACGCTCGCGCTCGCGGCGGGGAATGAGAAGTGCGTCCCGGAGTCAAGTTCCGACTAGTCCGCCGGCAGGGCGCTTCGCGCATTTTTTCGAGTTCCAGTCCCGTGGGGGCGTGAGCACCGCTGAGCCGTTCCTTGACCGTCATCGCCGGAAAAGTTGCGGAACCGGTGCCGAACCGAACGGTGAGGAGGCGGTCGAACTTGGCCTGCCCTCGATGCTTCACTAGCTCTCCGTCGGTCGCGAGCATTCTGGGCAGATCGACCGATCGGATCAGACGGTACTTTAGGTGCAGACGGGCGCGGCAGCGACCGATCTCGATGCCACGTATTGGTGCAGTTGACGTCACCAGAGGCTCCAGGTGCGCCCTCTTCGGGCGGTTCTTCGACGGCGGTGTGACTCCTTACAATGAGCGTATGACCACCGCCGGGCCGACACGTCGCTATCTCCTCGACGTACGTCCCGACCTCGTCGCGCAACTACACCCGACCCGCAACCCGCACCTTGACATTCTGCACCTAACGCCGGGTTCCGCGAAGAAGGTGTGGTGGGTGGGCCCGTGTGGCCACGAATGGGACGCGGCGATCAATACACGCACAAACGGTAGCAATTGCCCCTACTGCGCGAACGCCCGCGTCCTAGCCGGCTTCAACGACCTCGCATCGCAGCGACCGGACCTCCTCAAGCAGTGGCACCCGACGAGAAACACCCTCGACCCGACCACACTCGCGCCGCAGACCGGCAAGCGTGCGTGGTGGGTATGCCCCGAGGGACACGAATGGGAAGCAATCATCCGGAACCGGTACAACGGCAACGGCTGTCCGATATGCAAGGAGCCGCGAGGCGAAGAGTTTGCTGCTGCCAAGCGTGCTCGTCGTGCGCTCGGTCGCCCTGTGAAGCACCGCGAGAAGATTGCAGGGACCCTGCCGCAGGGCCTGATCCCCGGCCTCAACGACATGGAGACCCTTCGACCTGATCTCGCCTTGGAGTTCCACCCGACGAAGAACGCGCCCATCGCGCCGTCGACTGTGAGCGCGGGCACCGGAGCGCGGCTTTGGTGGCGCTGTGAGGAAGGGCACGAGTGGGACCAGACCGGCAATGCGCGCACGTCGCTCGGACTCGGCTGCCCGGTTTGTGAAGCCACTACTGCCATCGCGTCAGGCAAGAAGCGAGCCGGCTCGGGGCGCGCATTGCACGTCGGCATCAACGATCTCGCATCCCGTCGGCCTGACATCGCCGCGGAATGGCACCCTACGAAGAACGGCGTGAGGACGCCGGCGGACGTCACGTCGTCGACGGGAGTGAAGGCGTGGTGGCTTGATGAGTTCGGCCACGAGTGGGACGCCGTCGTCGCCAGCCGCACCGGTGGTGGCGTGGGCTGCCCAATCTGCTCCGGCCACCGCACACTTGCTGGCTTCAACGACCTTGCCAGCCAACGACCGGACGTCGCAGCGTCCTGGCACCCCACGAAGAACGGTGAGCTCACCCCGACAGAGCTGAGTGTCTACTCGAACCGCATCGTCTGGTGGCAGGACGCGGAAGGGCACGAGTGGAAGTCGACCGTTAACAATCGCTCCCACGACCAGGGCTGCCCGGTGTGTGCCGACCGCGGCTTTCAACAGTCGAAACCGGGCTTTGTCTACTTCCTCGAGCACACAGATTTCCGCGCGTTCAAGGTGGGGATCACCAACGAGGGCACCGTCCGCCTCGACCTGTTCCAGATCGAGGGCTGGGAAATCTTGAACCTTGAGCACTTCCGGCGCGGCGTCGACGCTATGCAGGTGGAAGCTGCGATCAAGCGCTGGTGGCGAAAGGACCTTGGTCTTCCGATATGGCTCGGACCCGAAGACATGTCCCGCACCTCCGGATGGACCGAGACCATCTCAAGCGACGAACTCACCGCCCGTCAATGCATTGAGCGCATCCGCGCTGAAGCCGCACTCTTCCGCTGAAGCGGGACCTCGGTCCGTCGAACGCACGGTTATTCATCGACTCACGCTGGTGCAGGCGATCCCAAGACTGCTCTCCGCCGTGCCCGATAGACCCCCAAACGAGCCGCACTGATCCGGCCGGCCTGTGCCCCGGGCGAATCAGGCCGCAGAGACAAACAGCGGCCGGTACGCGGCGTCACCGTCCGCACGCGGGAACCGGCGCCACCCAACCGACGCCCAGAATACGTCGGCGCCCTCCGAAAATGCGAACATCGTCTGGTCCGCGTAGGGAGCGCGGAGAAATCGGACCGCCGCCCGGCCGATGCCGGAACGTCGACGATCCGCCCGCACCTCGAAGAACGTCACCTCAGCTCCCGGCATCGGTGTGCGCAGCCCCAGGTAGTCCGCGAAGATCGTCCCGTTCGGATCGACCTCGACGCGGGCAAGCTCGTCACCGCCGTCGAACACGGAGAACGTGTCCACTCGCACGTCCGTTGCACGCTTCAGCCGTTGTCCCCACCAGGTGGTGCTGAACCCGGCGACATCCGCTTCGAACGCGGACTGGTAGTCCGCGGGCTGGAACACCTGCCGCAGTTCCATACGCACTCCTTTCCTCGCCGGTCGGCTTCCTTGGCCAGTTAGACCCCAGGGCTGAGGATACCGTCGTGCTACAGGAGGCCTCTCGCCCGAAGACCACCACATGCGTAAGATGTAGGGCCGGTACGGGCTGGCGATGTACCACGGCAATGTCCTTGAAGCAGCGGTAAAGAACGCGCTGCTGACCGCGCAGCTCGCCGACAGACGGTTCACAACTTCTGAAGAGTTCCGTCAGGCCGAGGGACGACAGTTCCGGTTGGTACTCGGCCGAATTGTAGACAAGCTTGCCCCATTCATCGACACCCGCACATCGGCCCCGCCACGGCTCAGTCGAGCGCAACCATCAGGATGGGTCCAGTGGCCGCGCATCGGTCTCAGCTCGGGAACCCGTTCCTGAGGTCGTACCCGGTGTCGGCGAGGAACTGCAGCCGGTCTCGAACTTCTTGCAGCGATGCCGCATCGTCGGCGTTGCGCATGTCGGCGCGGAGAAGCGTGTTCGCGGTGATGAAGTCGTCGGTACGGTCCGTGTAGCCGCCAGCGGCTGCGGTGAGGAAGATCGTGGGGTCCGCGGGTCGGATGAGTTCAGTGCCGGTGAAGCCGATCGTGTCGGGTTCGAAGCCGAGTGCGGCCATGTCGACTTCTTGCTCGGTGAACGCGACCAGCCGGTATGGCATCTCCCGCTTGCTGATGGCGGGGTAGCCGGGCCGGTCGGAGATGGCGCGGCCGGAGATGCGGCAGCCTGCGCTGATCAGCCGTTCCGCCTGCTCGACGAGCGGAACGTCGGACGTCCATCGGGTCCTGACGCCGCCAGGTCCTGGGTAGCAGGCTATGGCGAAGTCCACGAGCCCGCCCACTTGTCGCGACTCCCAGCCGATGTCGGTGCGGTGCACGCGTTTGCCGAGGCGTGCGAGCGCGTCGTCCACCTGTCCGGGAGTCAG
Organism: Curtobacterium sp. MCBD17_013; assembly: GCF_003234565.1. GTDB lineage: Bacteria > Actinomycetota > Actinomycetes > Actinomycetales > Microbacteriaceae > Curtobacterium. The sequence continues at coordinate 119,742 of NZ_QKTU01000009.1, forward strand.
CCCGGTCCGCACCAACCTGTCGAAGGTGGCGCCGTTGACGGCGAGCATCCGCGCGACGGCGAAGGCGACGTAGATCGGTGCTGCGTCCTTCCACCGCTCCTGCGTGCCGAGCGTCTGCTTGCCGTCGATCCAGACGCGGCGTCGGTCGACGTCGACTAGCAGCACCGTCGCGGTCTGCTCCGCGAGGGCGATCTGCCTGGCAGTCACGGTCCGTGGTGCCAGAAGAAGCAGCTCCGCGTTGTTCGGGTCTTCGTCACGAGGTCGTTGTGTGAGTGTTGGGAGGGGTGCGCGGCGGCCGTCGGGGAGGCGGATCGTGTCGTGCGCCTCCACGACCGCGCGAAGACCAGCGAGCTTCAGGACAGACAGGGTGTTGGTGAGGTCGGTGGTGTCGCCGAGCCCGTACGGCATCGTGATCTGCGGCCGTCCGGAGTACGCGGCGGCCACCCATTCGAGCCTGGGCCCCATCAGCTGCGCTCGTCTGCGGTGTCGGGTTGGGTGAGGGCGATGAGCCAGCGGGTCTCTTCGAGGAAGGGTTCCCACCTGACCTGTCCCGGGTTTCCCGGACACCTGAGTTGGGGCGATGATCGTCCCGGAGAAGGAGTCCGTGATGCCTGCTGCGAAGCCTGAGGAGTTCCGTCGCCGCGCTGTGGCG